>NZ_JADILK010000018.1 GCF_017355165.1 Bacillus sp. SD075
CCTTGGCCGCTGCCGCTGCCTTTTGCTTCGCTATGTCTTCCTTTTCACTCATCTATATCACCCGCTTTCCGGTTTTCGCCTCGTAACGGATTTTTTCTTTTAATTTATTGATCCCATAAATGAGCGCAGCTGGGTTTGGGGGACAACCCGGTATATATACATCGACAGGTACAATTTGATCTACACCCTTGACCACTGAGTAAGAGTGGACATAAGGCCCGCCAGCAGTTGCACAGGATCCCATTGCAATAACCCATTTTGGTTCTGGCATTTGTTCGTATAGTCTGCTTATTATGGGAGCCATTTTTTTCGTTACTGTTCCTGAAACAATCATGACATCAGATTGTCTGGGTGATGTCCGAAAAAATGAACCAAATCGGTCCAAATCATAATGTGAGGAGCCGACACCCATCATTTCAATTGCACAACATGCCAAACCGAAAGTCATTGGCCAGAGTGAGTTACTTCTAGCCCATCCTTTTATTTGTTCAAGTGTGGATAAAAAAATACTATGGCGCATCTCTTCCATTTCTTTAGGGGTAAGTTCATCCAGCTTCAATTCCACTTTAACACCTTCTTTTTCCATGCGTAGATTAGCCCTAGCATAAGGATCAGGACAAAAAACAGCATTTCAATCAATGCAAACAGCCCGAGTTCATCATAGGCTACCGCCCATGGGTAAAGAAAAACCGTTTCAACGTCAAATATGACGAACATCAATCCAAATAGATAGTACCTGACATTGAATTGAACCCTTGAATCCTGAAAAGGTTCGATTCCACTTTCATAAGTCGTATACTTCATATCTGTCGGTTTATACGGCCTTAGCAGTCGACCAAGAAATAAAGCAATCACAGGTAATAAAATGCCTAGACAAAGGAAAACAAATACAATTAAATAATTATTTTGGTAAATATGCAGCTGTCCCATGTTCATCTCCCTTTATGGATAAATCATGTTAAATGGATGCAATTTAATTTTGCTTGTCTTCTTTTTGGATACCGTTTTAAATATTATGCAGGGTAACATTCTTTTAGAAGTAACGTGAAAGGAGGGGGTATGAAGCAATAGATGTAAGCGTATACATTATAACATTAGGTTAAAAGCATGTCGACGAGTTAAGGATTAATATGGAAAATACTTTACTCTATAATTCGACCTTTTTTTCCTAATTCCGATATTTGTGTCAATACTATTCAAAAACCTTTTGGATAAAAAAACACCTGATCCTACCACGAATGGTTTGATCAGGTGTCCCTTCATTTAAAGTTATTACATTTCTGCAATTTGGATACGGTTGATTGCACGTTTAAGCGCTAAATCAGCTCTTTTGGCATCATTTGATCCATCATTGTTCTGCAATCTTTGTTCAGCACGGGCTTTTGCTGCTTGAGCACGTGCAAGATCGATAGTTTCAGCTCTTTCAGCAGATTGAGCCAAAATGGTTACCACATCAGGGCGAACTTCTAAGAAGCCACCATTTACAGCTACATAGTCTGTGTTGCTTCCATTTTTAAGACGGACAGCACCAATGGTAAGCGGGGCTACAGTTGGAACGTGTCCAGCCATGATTCCCAGCTCACCGCTTTTAGCTTTAGTGCTTACCATTTCAACTTCTGCATCATATACTGGGCCATCGGGAGTAACAACATTGACTTTAATGGTCTTCATTTCATTCCCTCCTAGGTCCCTTTAATTAAGCCATTTCTTTTGCTTTAGCAATAACTTCTTCGATGCGGCCAACTAGACGGAAAGCATCTTCAGGAAGTTCGTCATATTTTCCAGCTAGGATATCTTTGAATCCTTGGACTGTTTCTTTAACTGGTACATAAGATCCTTTTTGACCAGTGAATTGTTCAGCCACGTGGAAGTTTTGTGACAAGAAGTTTTGAATTCTACGAGCACGGGCAACGATTACTTTTTCGTCTTCGCTTAATTCGTCCATACCCAAGATGGCAATAATATCTTGAAGTTCTTTATATTTCTGTAATGTTGATTGAACTTGACGAGCCACTTTATAGTGCTCAGCGCCAACGACTTCTGGGCTAAGGGCACGAGAAGAAGACGCCAATGGATCAACTGCAGGGTAAATACCCATTTCAGAAAGCTTACGCTCAAGGTTAGTTGTTGCATCCAAGTGAGCGAAAGTTGTAGCTGGAGCCGGATCCGTATAGTCATCGGCAGGTACATAGATCGCTTGAATGGATGTAACAGAACCTTTATTTGTTGAAGTGATACGTTCTTGTAATTGACCCATTTCAGTAGCAAGCGTTGGTTGGTAACCAACCGCTGAAGGCATACGTCCTAATAGGGCAGAAACCTCAGAACCTGCTTGTGTGAAACGGAAGATGTTATCGATGAAGAAAAGAACGTCTTGTCCTTGTTCGTCACGGAAATATTCAGCCATTGTCAAACCGCTTAGGGCAACACGCATACGTGCACCTGGTGGCTCGTTCATTTGTCCGAATACCATCGCCGTTTTCTTAATAACACCAGAATCAGTCATCTCGTAGAAAAGGTCATTCCCTTCACGAGTACGCTCACCTACACCAGCGAATACTGAGATACCGCCGTGCTCTTGTGCGATGTTATTGATTAGTTCTTGGATAAGTACAGTTTTACCAACACCGGCTCCACCGAAGAGACCGATTTTACCACCTTTGATGTAAGGTGCAAGTAAATCTACTACTTTAATACCCGTTTCAAGGATTTCAACAGATGTTGATAATTCCTCGAATGTTGGTGCTTGTCTGTGAATTGGATCACGACGCACCTCTGCTGTAAGTGGTTCAAATAAGTCAATGTTTTCCCCTAATACATTGAAAACACGGCCTAGAGTAACTTCACCTACAGGTACTGAAATTGGAGCTCCTGTATCAACAGTCTCTGCACCACGAGTTAAACCATCCGTGGAAGACATTGCTACAGTACGAACTGTATTATCACCTAGTTGAAGGGCCACTTCAAGAGTTAGTCCTGTACCAGACGCTGTATTTTCGATTCTTAACGCGTTATAGATCTTAGGAAGTTGTCCGTCTTCGAATTTCACGTCAACAACCGGACCCATAACTTGAGTAACGCGTCCTATATTCATCGTTTTCCCTCCTAACGTTGCTTATAACGACTATCGAGTTTATGGAACGGCCAAGCTTCGTCCGGGCCGACCGCCCCTTTAATGATTTTATTCTAAAGCTGCTGCACCGCCGACAATCTCTGTAATTTCTTGAGTGATCGCTGCCTGACGTGCACGGTTATATTGTAATGAAAGTGAGTCGATCAACTCTTTTGCATTATCGGTCGCATTTTTCATTGCAGTCATACGTGCAGAGTGCTCACTTGCTTTACCATCTAATAAAGCACCATAAATTAAACTTTCTGCGTATTGAGGCAGTAATACCTCAAGAATTTCTTCTGCATTCGGTTCAAATTCATAAGAAGTCAATGTTGCATTGGAAGTATTGAAGTCAGCTAACGGAAGGACTTGCTTTTCCGTTACATCCTGCTGGATTGGGCTGACATAATGGTTATAGTACATATAAAGCTCATCACACAGCTCATTCAGATATAAATTCACTGTCGACTTTGCAAGGGAGCTAATGTCAGCGAAAGACGGCTGATCAGGAACCCCAGTTACTTCAAGCTCTACGTGCATGTTACGGCTGACAAAGAAATCACGGCCAACCCTTCCGATTGCGATAATGACGAACTCATCATTGGATTTATGGCGTTCAAGAATGGTTTTATGAACGTGGCGAAGGATGCTACTATTGTATGCCCCAGCCAATCCACGGTCCGATGTGATTACCAAGTAACCGGTTTTCTTAACTGGACGTGAAGTAAGCATTGGATGCGATGCATCCGTGCTTCCGTTCGCAATACTGGATACCACTTCTTGAATTTTTTCCATATATGGAACGTATGCTTTAGCATTAGCTTCCGCACGGTTCATTTTAGAAGCAGATACCATCTGCATCGCTTTTGTAATTTGACTCGTCTTTTTCGTTGAAGTAATCCGAGACTTAATATCGCGTAAAGAGGCCATTCATTCTCACCACCCTTTATAAATTAGTTAGACCTTTATTATTCAGAAATAACGAAGTTCTTTTTGAATTCGTTAATTGCAGCAACGATAGCAGCGTCTTCAGGAAGACCTTTAGTTGTGCGAATGTGATCTAATAATTCCGGATGAGAACGATCTAGGAACACATAGTATTCTTCTTCAAAACGAAGGATATCCGATACAGGAATATCATCTAAATGACCTTTAGTCAATGCATAGAAAATCATGACTTGTTTTTCTACTTTGATCGGTTTGTTTAGATCTTGCTTAAGGACTTCAACTGTACGAGCACCACGGTTAAGTTTTGCTTGTGTAGCAGCATCAAGGTCAGAACCGAATTGAGAGAATGCTTCCAATTCACGGTATGAAGCCAAGTCAAGACGTAATGTACCGGCAACTTTTTTCATCGCTTTAATTTGTGCAGATCCACCAACACGGGATACGGATAGACCAGCGTTAATCGCAGGACGTACACCTGAGAAGAACAAATCGGATTGCAAGAAGATTTGTCCATCTGTGATGGAAATTACGTTTGTTGGAATGTAAGCAGAGATGTCGCCTGCTTGTGTTTCAACAAATGGAAGCGCAGTGATTGAACCGGCACCTAAAGTGTCATTCAATTTTGCTGCACGCTCAAGTAAACGGGAGTGCAAGTAGAATACATCCCCTGGGAATGCTTCACGACCTGGAGGACGGCGAAGTAGCAAGGAAAGTTCACGGTATGCAGATGCTTGTTTAGAAAGATCATCATAAACCACAAGAACGTGCTTGCCAGCGAACATGAACTCTTCACCCATAGTTACACCAGCATATGGAGCTAGGTATAAAAGTGGTGCTGGTTGAGAAGCTGATGCAGATACAACGATTGTGTAATCCAAAGCACCATTTTTACGTAGTGTTTCAACAGTTCCACGAACCGTTGATTCTTTTTGACCGATAGCGACATAGATACAGATCATATCTTGGTCAGCTTGGTTAAGAATTGTATCGATTGCAACTGATGTTTTACCAGTTTGACGGTCACCGATGATTAACTCACGTTGTCCACGACCGATTGGAACCAATGCATCGATTGCTTTAATCCCTGTTTGTAATGGCTCATGAACAGATTTACGGTCCATTACACCTGTTGCAGGGCTTTCGATTGGACGAGTTTTTGTCGTAGCGATCGGGCCAAGGCCATCTAATGGTTGTCCAAGCGGATTCACGACACGTCCGATTAATTCTTCTCCAACTGGCACTTCCATGATACGGCCAGTACGGCGTACTTCACTGCCTTCTTTAATGTCTCTGAATGGTCCAAGAATAACAACACCTACGTTATTTTGCTCTAGGTTTTGTGCTAATCCCATTGACCCATTGGAAAATTCTAAGAGCTCCCCAGACATTGCATTATCTAAACCATGAACGCGTGCGATACCATCACCAACAGTGATAACCGTACCAACATCGCTTACTTTAATTTCCGACTGATAGTTTTCAATCTGCTTTTTAATCAGCGCACTGATTTCTTCAGCTTTGATGCTCATGAATTTCACCCCTATCTGTGAATATTAACCTAATAGTTGTTTGTTAAGGCGATCTAACTTACCGCTAATCGTCCCGTCATAAATGCGGTTACCGATTTGTAATTTGATGCCGCCAAGGATATTGCTATCCGTAATATTAGTAATGCGTAAATTTCTTTTGCCGATTTTTGCTGCAAAAGATGAAGACACAGCTTCCACTTCCGTTTCAGTCAATGGACGTACTGTATAGACCGTTGCATCAGCTACTGAGTTTTCTTCATTCGCAAGTTCAATGAACTCTTGTGCCATTGCTGTCACTTCATCTGTACGATGACGCTCCACCATCAGCATCACAGTGTTTTGAACGGAAGAAGAAAGGCTTGCAAATGCATTTGCAATCAAAGCGCCTTTTGCACCTTTAGTCATTTTAGGATGAGCCAGGAAGCTTAATAGCTCATTATCTTTTGTAAAAACTTCATTCACTATGCGAAGCTCTTCTTCAAGTTGGTTAATGAGATTTTGCTCTTTCGCAATTTGGAAAAGGGCAACGGCATAACGCTTTGCTACTGTTATATCGCTCATTTCCCTTCTCCTGCCTCTTGAATGTAGTCATTAATCAATTGTTCTTGATCTGCTTCGGATAGTTCTTTTTCTATTACTTTAGAAGCAATAAGTACGGATAAAGATGCCACTTGCTCGCGTAATGCCGTAATGGCTTTTTCTTTTTCCTGTACGATTTCACGCTTAGCCGTTTCTTTGACGCGTTCAGCTTCAAGACGTGCATGATTCACGATCTCTTCACGCTGTGCTTCACCTTGAAGTTTTGCGTTTTCTATAAGTTGTCCCGCTTCAGTGCGAGATTGTTTTACGATTTCACGTTGTTCTTCTAAATATTTAAGTGCTTCTTGTCTGCTAGCTTCAGCTGCTTGAATTTCATTTGCAACATGTTCTTCACGTTGAGTCATGATGCCCATTAGAGGACCCCATGCAAATTTCTTCAGCAACGCTAACAAAATGATAAACATTACTAATTGGTATAACATGTCTCCGCCATTAAAGCCATGAGACGTTGACCCAAGTACAAAGCTGCTTGTTAACACGCTTGGTTCACTCCCTTCACGAGTTTCACTTCTTAAAGCGTTCATTATATGAACTTTAGAAAACTATGCTCTTAAACTGTATAAAAACAGGATTGTGGACATAAAGGAAAGGCGAAGGTTCACATGGAACGAACTTCGCCATTTTTGAACTTTTTGAAGGTTCTATTAACCACCATATACCATAAACGCAATTACTACCGCGATGATAGGCATCGCCTCAACTAAACCTACCCCGATGAACATTGTTGTTTGAAGCATACCGCGAGCTTCTGGTTGACGAGCGATACCTTCTACTGTTCTTGAAACGATAAGACCATTACCAATACCTGCACCTAGTGCTGCCAAACCAATTGCAATTGCTGCTGCAAGAAGACCTACTGAACCTGTCATTATAAATATCCTCCTTAGATTGTATCAAAATTTATTATTTTTTTAGTTCTAAATGAACTTATAATTAATGGTCGTCACTGACTTTATGAGACAGATAAACCATTGTTAACGTGACAAAGATAAACGCTTGGATACTACCGACGAAAATACTATAGCCTTGCCATACTAATGTAGGCACAATTGCACCAATAAATCCGGCAGCTCCACTAAATGCCAGGGTGCCCGCTAATAGACTCAGCAAAACTTCACCAGCATAAATGTTACCATATAGACGCAGACCAAGTGTCAAGGAGTTTGTAAATTCCTCTACAAGTGTCATTGGGTTTTTATAAGCTTTAAAGTAACCCTTGGCGCCTTTCATTTTTATAGCATAATAATGCGTTAAACCTAAAACCATGACTGCAAGAGTCAATGTGATAACTGGGTCGGCTGTTGGTGATTTCCACCAAAGCACTCCATCGTAACTAATTGCAAACGGAAGACCTAGCATATTGGACACAAAAATGTACATTAGCAAAGTCATACCAAGCAGTTGAAACTGACCACCTGTTCTCCAGTCCATGTTACTATTAATAATACCCTTAACGAAATCCATAATCCATTCCATGAAATTCTGCATGCCGGTTGGCTTCATGGCAATCTTACGTGTACCAAGCACAGCAAGTATGAACACAACTAGACTGGCAACTGTAATCATTAGGACGTTACTCAAGTTAAAGGTAAGACCCATAAATTCTTGTAAGGGTGCTTCATGATTCAACTATATTCACCTCTCTTCCCCGCTATCGACGTATTAATTGGATGAAAAAATCTATAAAAATGACAATATAAGCTGTCATTAATCCCCATACAACACTTATCAGATGAAAATGCTCCGGAAATTCCAATGCAATGAGTACCGCTAGACCTGCGGATGCCATTCGTGTCATCGTCCCAAGAGATTTCGTTTTCTTTCCTTCATCGAGCGCCTGACTGAACTTTTTCATTTTCTGATTGATCAGCCATAAATTGTATAAACTCAAACTCGTACCCAGTATAAGCCCAGCAAAAACGGCTTGATAACTCGTAAGTCCCCATCCAACAACATAAACCGCCAGAAGAAAAATTATATATTTACTCTGCCTGTTGAACATGATTTTCATTTCTGGCATTTTTCATTTAATCTCCTGAGAAATATTTTCGTACTGAATGAAGCATTGCTTGTAAACCTAGCAAGTCCACAAAGAAGGCCAATTACTAATAGCAGCGGTTCGAATCTAGGTTCTGACGAGTAAAAGAATATACCGAGCAAAACTGATCCGACTATTTGAGAAAGAATCGCTGACATCAAAGTCAGAGCCATTTTAGACGGCGATCATTTGACGTAAGTTGCATCCTCGCGGTTGAATTTGGTGGAGGATAGAAAACATTTCATGCTGTAAAAATCTGCATGCCGGGCTCCTGAAAACCCTCTCATTTTACATCCTTAGTTAGCATACAATAGGCAAGAATCATTGTCAATGAGTGGTTAGTGAAATTTGTCACAGGTTTGTAATTATTAACGAATTGTTCACAAATTATCTTTTTTATACTATTGACATCCTTTTTATTTTACTTATTGTCCTCTGTTCACTCAATAAGTAACGTCTTTTCTATCCGATCTTCCCTTCCGCCCCTTCTCGCAAAGATTATTGCTTTATATACTCCTTTAGGCGGCAAGTTCTTTTTTAATACATCTTTTTTGATCAAACCGGAAGGTGCCGATCTCGACCAGTCCAAATATCCAGCGAATTTCAGGCTATCTTCCTCATAAAGAGCAATACCGAATTCTTCAGCCCCTCGCGGAAGGTACATTTCGTATCGATATGTGCCTTTCCGGTCCCCTTGTCCAAAGTCAAATCCCATAATCCTTGGATAATCTGGCTCCTCTTTTACATATAAATAAGGAAGGGATATTCTTTTGGTTCCTTCCATTATAAGAAGATATCCATCAAAGACTCCCTTTTTAAGCTCCGCTGGGTTGACTTGCAGCCCCACTTTAATCTTTTTCTTTTCCTTCGGATTCAAAGTAAGGGATTTTGGCAATTCCCAAGTCAGTCCCGTCTCTTTTAACGGGACCATAAAGGAATACTTCCTCTTTTTCGTTCCGGTATTTTCGATGATTATCGTTTCATGATGCTCTTCTATTCCTTCTTTTTTTGTATACATTCCAAAGGACAATGAGCTTGGATTCAAGAGCGTGTCCGCTTTTAATGCTTCGTCTATCTGGATGCGTCCAGCCCCCTGTTCATACGTGTGATACAATTGATTTACGGATTTCTTCAATGGCTTGGAAGTGCTCATCAATGCAGATTTCACTTGATCAGGAGTCCATTCCGGGTGTTTTTGCAAGATTAAGGCGCATGCTCCCGCAACATGCGGCGCGGACATACTTGTTCCATCCAGTGACATATATCCTTTTGGAATGGTACTTTCAATTTCCACCCCAGGTGCCAATACGTCAGGCTTTATTCCCCATGATACGGTCACCGGTCCCCTTGAGCTAAAATCTGCGAGCCTATCCTGCTCGTTCTTATAAACAAATTGAACGGTTTTGCTCTGCCCTTGCTCCATGATTTGCTTAAGCTGCAATCCATCTCTTCTATTAATAGAAGCAGCTGGGATATTCGTTGCTTTTTCCAGGCTTCCAGTAAAGGTTCCACTCGTATTATTATAAACAATCACCCCTTTTGCACCTGCCTTTTCTGCATTGGATACTTTCTGCTGGAAGGTAAGTGTCCCACGTTCCATCAAAACAATCTTATCCCTAACATGTTTCAGGTCTTTTTCATAACCCAGTCCTCCATATATGACATCCTCGGAAAACGTCAGGTTCCATTTTTCGGAGCCTTGAAACAAGGTTAAATGCGATTGATACTTTTTCGATCCAAGGCCGTAAATCATATACGGAACCCTTAAGGGAGGAGTCGATGCCCCGACGGAAATCGCTTTTTCCGCTGTTCCGGGTGAGCCTACGGTCCATACAGCCGGACCGGAATTCCCGTTTGATGTCACGGCAACAATGCCGCTTTCCACAGCCTTATTTAACGCAAGGGAGATAGGTAAATCAGGACCATTGACGTTATTACCAAGAGAGAGATTCAATACATCCACCTTATCCTTCATGGCTGACTCAATAGCCTTCAAGACTTGATCTGTATCACCTGCACCACCTGGACCCAAAGCCCGATATGCGTAAATCTCTGCTTCTGGTGCAACGCCTTTCATTTTTCCATTGGCTGCAATGATGCCCGCCACATGAGTACCATGTAATGTATCCAAGTCGCCTTGATTTTTGGTTTCCATCGGATCTTCATCACCATCGACCAGATCCTTCCCTCCTTTATAAGCACGTTGCAAATCCGGATGTGTATAATCGATACCGGTATCGATTACCCCTACTTTTACCCCTTTCCCGGTGATCCGGTGATTCTCCTTATCAAAGAAACCCCTGACCCTGCCTCCTCCTATGTATGGGACACTTTTATCCAACACGGCATGATAACTGGATATTTCTGTTACAGCCTGAATCTCATCCTCCTTTTTGAGTTGTTCTATTTCATTCATTTTCCCATGAAGGGAAAATCCATTCAGGGCAACCGAATAAACATTCCGTAATTGAAGGGATGGATATTTTTCAAGAAATTTTTCGATCTTTTTTCGTTGAAACGCCTTATCCATCGTGACAACAACCGTTACTTCTTTAGATTCAGATAGATTTGGTAAAGGCGGCAGAATGACCGATGCCACTCCCTTTTCATTTTGATAAATAAATATAAAAAGGAAAACTAACACAATGAACGTTTTCTTTCCCAACATAATCATCCCCTTAGCAATTATCTTTTCTCAACAACCTTGGAGTATGCAAAAAAAAGGAAAAGCGCGTGGCTTTTCCTTTTTTAAGAGTCAAATCTAGTTGGCGGCATATTTACTTGCTTAAAATAGTAACGGATGGCTTCCGCTATGCGGACCGAAGCATTTCCGTCCCCATATGGATTTGAAGCTTTGGACATTTTGTCGTGCACCTTTTGATCGGTGAGCAATTCATGTGCCAAATTATAGATGGTTTGTTCATCAGTACCCGCCAATCTTAAGGTTCCAGCCGCAATCCCCTCAGGGCGCTCGGTCGTATCCCTTAAGACCAGTACAGGAACACCAAGTGACGGTGCCTCTTCCTGGATTCCTCCAGAATCAGTCAAAATCAGATAGGCTCTTGAAGCGAAGTTATGGAAATCCAAAACATCAAGCGGTTCGATCAGATGAATCCTCGGATCGTCCCCGAGAATTTCATTAGCCAATTCCTGAACAAGCGGATTTAAATGAACTGGATATACCACTTGAACGTCATCATGTTCCGCAATGATTCTCTTTACGGCCCTGAAGATATTCCTCATGGGTTCCCCTAGATTTTCCCTGCGATGGGCGGTAAGCAGAATGAGTCTGTCTTCTCCAAGCCCATTTAAAACCGGATGGGAATAAGTGGACCGTACAGTCGTTTTTAAAGCATCGGTTGCTGTATTTCCCGTCACGAAGATATTATCCTTCTTGTTTTCGTTCAGCAGATTCCCCTCCGCTTTCGAAGTCGGCGCAAAATGCAAATCCGCCATCGTACCGGTAAGCTGCCGATTCATCTCTTCCGGATAAGGGGAATACTTATTCCATGTACGCAGCCCCGCTTCTACATGCCCAATGACAATTTGATTATAAAAAGCTGCCAGACTTGCGACAAACGTTGTGGTTGTGTCACCGTGCACAAGAACAATATCAGGCTGAGCTTCCTTCATTACGGAATCAAGACCATTTAATGCTCTTGTTGTAATATCAGCAAGCGTTTGCCTTTCCTTCATTATGTCCAAGTCATAGTCTGGCTGTATGGAAAATAATTCGAGAACTTGATCTAACATTTGGCGATGCTGAGCCGTAACAGCAACGATCGGCTTGAAATATTCTGGGTGTTTTTGAAATTCGAGTACTAAGGGAGCCATTTTGACAGCTTCTGGTCTCGTTCCGAAAATGGTCATGACTTTTATCGGTTTGTTCATTCGTGACACCTCAGTTTCTTCCTTCCTTATTTTGTGCCGAATAAACGATCTCCTGCGTCTCCAAGACCTGGAACGATATAACCATGTTCATTCAGTTTTTCATCAAGACCCGCAATATAAATATCAACATCAGGATGGGCTTCTTTTAATGCTTCTACTCCCTCTGGGGCTGCAATCAAACACATGAATTTAATATTGACTGCACCGCGCTTTTTAATGGAATGGATCGCTTCGATGGCTGAACCGCCAGTGGCTAACATCGGGTCAACGACAATGCATTCCCTTTCTGCCAAATCACTTGGCATTTTCGCATAATATTCAACCGGTTTCAATGTTTCAGGATCACGGTAAAGACCAACATGTCCGACCTTTGCAGCAGGAATCAGCTTAATGATTCCATCTACCATCCCTATGCCTGCACGTAAAATCGGGACGATTCCCACTTTTTTACCAGAAAGCATTTTCACTTTCGCTGTGCTTACAGGTGTTTGGATTTCCACCTCTTCCAGCGGCATATCCCTCGTGATTTCAAATGCCATCAATGATGCAACTTCATCCACTAGTTCCCGGAATTCTTTTGTTCCTGTATTTATATCACGTATATAGGCTAATTTGTGTTGAATTAACGGGTGATCGAAAACATAAACTTTTCCCATTTAGCATCTCTCCAATTCCATTGCTTAGTTTTGCGCTCTTTTATGATTTCCCTAATCGAATAGAAAAATTTTCGTGTCTTTTAAAATTCACTTCAACCTATTTTACAGAAAAATGTTTCAATCTTCAATAAAGGTTTAGATGTCAGACCTATTTTCACTATTCGGATTCTTCTAACATACTGATCTTCATGAGGTACAAAAAAAACGCTCCCTTTAAAAAGGGAGCGGCTCCGATATTACAATGAAGGATATAATTCAAATTTGTTCGCTAATGATTCAACACGCTGTTTTGCTTCTTCAAGTTTAGCTGTGTCTTCATTATTCTTCAAAACAAGTCCGATGATTGCAGCTATTTCGTCCATATCTTCCAATCCGAAGCCACGTGAAGTCACTGCCGCAGTCCCAATACGTATACCACTGGTAACAAATGGTTTTTCCGGATCATAAGGAATCGCATTTTTATTCACGGTAATACCGATTTCATCCAAAACATGCTCTGCGATTTTTCCTGTTAATCCAGTAGAGCGCACATCAAGAAGAATTAAGTGATTGTCCGTACCATCAGACACAAGGGTAAACCCTTCTTTCTTCAAACCTTCACCCAAACGTTTGGCATTGTCGATGATTTGTTGTGCATACTCTTTAAAATCAGCTTGAAGCGCTTCGCCGAATGCAACAGCCTTAGCGGATATAACATGCATCAATGGACCGCCTTGAATTCCAGGGAAGATGGATTTATCGATCTTCTTACCGAATTCTTCTTTACAGATGATCATCCCTCCGCGTGGTCCGCGAAGTGTTTTATGAGTAGTTGTCGTTACAAAGTCAGCATAAGGAATTGGGCTTTGATGTAATCCAGCCGCAACTAAACCTGCAATATGCGCCATATCGACCATTAAATAAGCCCCGACTTCATCTGCAATTTCACGGAATCGCTTGAAGTCAATTTCACGTGGATATGCACTTGCACCCGCTACGATCAATTTCGGTTTGTGCTGACGCGCTTTTTCCAATACATCATTGTAATCGATACGGTGATCTTTTTCGTCTACACCATATTCAACAAAATTATAGTTAACACCACTGAAGTTAACTGGACTTCCATGTGTTAAGTGACCACCATGCGAAAGGTTCATCCCAAGCACTGTGTCGCCAGTTTGAAGCACGGTAAAGTAAACGGCCATATTGGCTTGAGCCCCAGAGTGTGGCTGTACGTTCACATACTCCCCTCCGAAAATTTCTTTCGCACGCTCACGTGCTAGATCTTCAACGATATCTACATACTCACATCCGCCATAGTAACGTTTTCCAGGGTATCCTTCTGCATACTTATTAGTCAGGACCGACCCTTGCGCTTCCATGACCGCTTCACTAACGAAGTTTTCAGAAGCAATAAGCTCAATTTTACTTCTTTGACGCCCTAATTCCAGTTGAATTGCTTTAAACACTTGCTCATCTTGCTTTGCTAAACGATTCATTCCGTAATTCCTCCTCAAATTATGCGTGATTCGCTTTTTGTATTTATGTGCAACATGCTTCAAAAAAGCATGAAAAAGCCTTACCAATAATTATTAGAAAATTCTACTCCATTTTAACATGTCTAATTTAGAAGTGATAGTCTAATTTTATCGAACATTAAATGTTTTTTCTTTTAAAAACGTTCGTATTTAACAACGAAATTATGATAAATAGCTCTTAAATCCTATATTTCATTAGTGAAATAGCCATTCTATTTGCACTACAAAGTAAAGATTTTTCTTATGGAGCCTATCTTGAGCTTTTCGATTTTGCTCGCATTCAATCAAAAAACAGCATTCCCCATCCGAGAAATGCTGTCTCACTTACCCTTTAAGTACAACTATTGTTTTCAGAGATGTCCTGATAAACGGCCCGTTCCCCGCCAATCAATTTCGGGCGGGATTTTGCCATGGTCACATGTGCACGTCCAATTTCTTTAATGGCAGAGCGAATCGGAACCGCCACATGCTTCAGATGCATGCCAATGAAAGTGTCCCCAATATCTATCCCCGCATCCGCTTTGATATGTTCAACGACGGCAGCATCTTTCCATTGCCTATAGGCGTATGCCGCCATCGATCCCCCAGCTGTTCTTACAGGTACAACCGAAACTTCTTCATAATCATATCGAACTGCGGTTTCCCTTTGCAAAACCAAGGCCCTGTTTAGATGTTCACAACATTGATATGCAACCTGAACACCCGTTTTTTCTTGAAAATCCCTAACTACGGAAAAAATCATCCCCGCAACATCGAGTGTCCCTTCCGTACCGATCCTTTTCCCGATCACTTCACTTGTACTGCAGCCGATTACCAGTAGCTGTTTCTCTTTTAAAGCTGTCTGTTCCTGAAACTCATTTAATAGTTCCCGAAACTGATTTTCCCATATCTCAAGCTCATTTGAAAATGTAGCATCACTTGTCATGAAAACGCATCCTTTCAATAAGAAAACTTGCTATCGGAAGAAAAGAGAGGTCTCTCCAGATCCTTTTCAAAAACCATAAGAATTAGTTATGCTTACCTTCATACTCCGCGATCTTACCGATCCTGTTCTGATGACGCCCACCTTCAAATTCCGAAGTCAGCCATGTTTGTGCAATTTCCCTGGCAAGACCCGGGCCAATGACTCGTTCCCCCATGGCTAACATATTGGTATCATTATGCTGGCGGGTCAATTTCGCACTATAAACATCATGTACCAATGCACATCTTATTCCTTTGACCTTATTAGCGGCAATGCTCATTCCGATTCCAGTTCCACAGATTAGAATCCCCCGATCGAACTCACCCCCTGCCACTTTTTCAGCAACTGGCAAGGCATAATCAGGATAATCCACCGACGTACTGCATTCACATCCAAAGTCCTCAAATGGAATCTGTAACTCATTCAATAAATTCTTTATTTCTTCACGGATATGTATACCACCATGATCCGAAGCAATCGCAACTTTCATCATAATCCTCCTCTAGCTTTTTCATTTGATTTTATTGTGTCACATAATTATGAAAAGATAAAGGATGTCCATCCTTTTCCCCGCAAAGAAGCAGGAAACCAGCTCGGGTTTCCTGCTGTAAAGTGTCAAGTGCGAAAGCGGATACTTGTCCCGTTCAACTTTTGCGCTTGCACTTTAAATTCCATTGCCGATTTTTCGACATTTTCCATGATTATCGCTTGTCGTACCCGTCACTTCTTCCGCTCCAGCAGATGGTTCTCCTGCGATAGCAGCCACTTCTTGGGACTGCCTTGATCCTACACTTTACATTTGACGGTCAACAAGCTTAGTCATATCTTTTACTGCAGCGACCACATTATGTACCCTGTTTATTCTTTAAGTTTCTTTACTAATTCCTCTATTAATTCCTGCAGCTCCCTGAACGTTTCACGATAAATGCCTTCAGAACCACCAAACGGATCTATTATGTCTCTATCATATTTATCATCAATAATGAATTCTTTTAAAGTAAAAGTCTTATCGATCATTTGGGGGTATGCACGGGTAATGACAGATTTATGCCCTTCCGTCATGGTGAAAACATGAGTTGCCCACTCCATTTCCTTCTCGGATAAAGGCGTTGAATGATGATTATGCACTATGTCATTTTCAACCAAGATATTTTTAGCATGCATCGAAGCATCCTGGCCTGATGAAGCATACACGCCTGCGGACTTCACTTCAACACCCGCAATATTCTTATTTTTCAATATCGCTTCTGCCATCGGGCTTCTGCATGTGTTACCTGTACATACAAATAATACTCGGATCACTTTTAACGCCTCCTTTTTCATTCATTATAAGCTATCGCCCGTTTATTATAGTCAAAAAATCACTCTCATTATATTTCCCAAAAAAATAAAAACCGCCCCGTTAATCGGAACAGTTGGAGGAAGGAATAGCATGAATTCAACTGGATCAAAAAGAGAACAATAATTTCAATCCAAACGCACACAGGATGCTTCCGCCAAGAATCTCACTATATACGCCAAGCAAACCCTGCATTTTTCGACCCAGTAAAAGCCCTGCCCACGTTAATAGAGTGGCAGCAAACCCAAAACAAAGAACGGTTAAAATCGTTTTTGCACCGTAAATCCCCAGTGTTAATCCCACCGAAAAGCTATCTAGGCTTACCCCTAAAGCAAAGATGAATAGACCTTTCCCTACAGGAGCCAGCATCCTATTTTCCATGGCTCCAGCTCCATCCTTTTTACCGGGGATAAACATCTGTATACCAAGAATGATCAACAATAGACCTCCGCCATATGTAGAAAAGGTCCCGAATTTTCCGGAAATGAAACGGCCTGCCCCCATTCCAAGCAAGGGCATCCAAATATGAAAAACGCCTACTGTCAGCCCTATAAAAAGGATTTGCCGCAACCTCAGCTTAAACATTCCCATTCCAAGGCCGACTGAAAAGGCATCCATTCCCAACGCGAATGCCATTAGCATTAAGGTGATGATTTCTCCAGCAAATGTATTCATTCCAATCCCCCTCGGACGTGCCTACTACATGTTATGCATGTCCGAAAAGAAATAGAAGGATAAATCGGCCCTTATTACATATGTTCCTTGATGATTTGATGACCTGCAGCCTTCTCAAGCCGGTTCATGACCGCAGCTCCTATTCCATGCTCAGGAAACATTTCACTATAAATGACATCGACCTCCAGCTCATCAAACTGCCTTAAAGCATCATATAATCCTGTCGCAACAGAATGCAAATCCGCTAATGAACCTGGGACAACCACATAATCCGCCTTATAATCCTGTTGATGTTCATAAGCCGTTATGACGCCCACCTTTAACCCGTCATTTCTTTTTTCATCCACAACCTTCTGAAGGAAAGCTTGATTACCCTTGACTAAATATAGGGGTGCCTTAGGAGCATAGTGGGTATATTTCATTCCCGGGGCCTTTGGCGCCGTTTCCTGATTCTTCAATGCGTCATCATGTCTGACTTCTCCTATTACCGCTTCCAGCTGTTCCAGCGTCACCCCGCCGGGCCTTAAAATAACAGGGACTTCCACAGTGCAATCAAGTACTGTGGATTCAACGCCCACACCCGTAGTCCCGCCATCGACTATGCCTGCTATCCGGCCCATCAAGTCATCTTCAACATGTTTTGCTGAAGTCGGACTTGGTTTCCCAGAAGTATTAGCACTCGGAGCCGCAATGGGTAAATCACTTGCACGAATAAGGCCTAGGGCAACCTGATGATCTGGCATCCTGACAGCGACCGTATCCAATCCAGCTGTCACAAGATTTGATAGTTGACCCGGTTTTCGTTTCATGATCAAAGTCAAAGGACCCGGCCAAAATTCCGCCATTAGCTTCCGGGCCTGTTCAGGAATCTCTTCTACAATACCTGACAATTGTTCATCGGAGGCTATATGAACAATTAAAGGATTATCACTCGGACGCCCTTTTGCTTCGAACACCTTTTTGACCGCCTCGTCATTTTTGGCATTCGCGCCTAGCCCATAAACGGTCTCTGTAGGAAAGGCAACCACTTGATTAGCCTTTAATAATTCAGCTGATTGTGTGATCTGGGGATAACTTTGTAAATTATCCACATTTTTATCCACTGACCAAATTTTTGTTTTCATCTTAAACACCATCGCCTTTTAACATTTCTTATTTTATATAATCGCTTTATATGAACGATATTTTCAACCTATCGTACTAATTCCACTAAAAATATACTTTGAAAGTATAAAAGAAGTATACACATAATTCAAGTGTTATCCACAAATTGGGGATAACTATATCGAATCCGTGGATAAGTTTGTGGATATTAATAATTAATGACAGACTTTTTTGATTTTTTGTTAATAACCCTGTGGATATGTTTTTTAAATTGTCTGATTTTAAAAAAGAGGGCAGCTGCCCCCTTTTTTAAAATAGATCATTGAAGATTTCAGCAAACAAGGATTTCACTTCCACCTCAGGCTCCTTTTCCCCTTCATATAATTGTTGACCTTGTTCATTGGATGCCGCAAGTTCAACCTTGTTTTCTTCAATATTCCCTTCAATGACTTCCTCTGTCACTTGTCCCTTATCTTTTACTTCTGCTACTTCTTCTTTTACCTCTGGCTCTACAACCTCTTCTTTTACCGTTTCTTCCGATAGTCTCTCGTTTACGTTCTCCTCCATTACCTTTTCTTCAACTACTTCCTCTGGCCCTTTTTCCTTTTCAACCATTACTTCCTCTTCAACTTCTTCCTCTGCAACAGATTCACTCTCTTCATTCGTTGCAGCATACGCCTTTCCTTCCGAATTCAAAGATCCTTCACCCTCATCCTCGACAATCGGACTTTGACTTACAGCCGTCCCATTTGAAAAATCCAAGAAACACAAGGGAGGAAATAACACACACCACCAATTAGCGCCTTCCCCTTCACCAAGTGTAATAATCACTGCTTCATAATCCCCTGCCGGATATAAATACTGCCCGTAGAGTTTTGTCGGAAATTCCGCTTGTCCAAAATCCACTTTTACTGACTGCTCCAAACCCTGTTCCTTTATAACCGCCTCAGCCGTCGCCTGGATATCGGGTAGATGCGAGGTGATCACATCCCTCGCTTCATCCAAAGAAGTAAGCTCCTCGACCCACTTTGTGATATCCTTATTTACCTCATCCCTAATCAGCCGTTTAACCGCTTGATCCTCTTCTGCATCACTATTAGCGAGTATCCGCAGACGAATCGCCTCATCCGGGATCACCTGCGTATCTTCTGCACCCACCACCTCCGCTTTAGGCATATATATACTTACGATCGTTCCTATAGTTAAGATTAATAGATAAATAATGGCTAAATGTTTAGTTTTCATCGCCTTCGCCCCCTCACATGAATTAGTCTCACCATTTTCCAGCTATCTTAAACTAGTAAAAACAAAAAAAGCTGATAGCCGGAAAAATAGATTCCAGAGAATATGAGGGTGGTGTCCCTAAAAAAATCCGTCTCACCTAGGGGAGACGGATCATTTTAATACAGCAAAGACCATTCGATCTTTCTCATTAATGTCATTTACAATGGATACTTCTGCGGCAGGAAAGGTCCGCTTCAATAAATCGGCCACTTCCTTACCTTGTCCAGTGCCCACTTCAAAACCGATCAGCCCCGGCACCATCATGATCAGAGGTAACTGTTCCATAAATCGGCGATAAAAATCCAGTCCATCGATACCGGCAAATAATGCACGATGTGGTTCATGACCCGTTACGACTTCTGACATGGATTTATGATCAGCATCTGGTATATATGGCGGATTCGATAAAAGGATGTCCACCTTCTGGTTTATCTTTATGAAAGGCTGAAGCAAATCACCTTGCATGAACTGCACTTCCGCACCTAGTGATTCGGCATTTTTCCTCGCCACCTCAAGTGAAGGTTCCGCTATGTCCGTGGCCGTCACCAACAAGTTGGATTTTTCAAGTTTCATCGTTATGGCGATTGCGCCGCTGCCTGTCCCAATATCAGCTAAACGGAGCTTCTGTCCCTCCATAAAAATGGCCGGGAGTTTACGTAATGTATAATAAATCAATTCTTCCGTTTCAGGTCTCGGTATAAGCACTTCTTCATTCACAAAGAAGGTCCGTCCATAAAAATCTTCACTGCCGATTATATATTGGATGGGCGTTCCATCAGCATGCATCTCAATAGCCGCTTTAAATTGCCCATAGTCGGCTTCACTAAGCTCATCATGAAGGTTGGCCAGCATTTGGGAGCGGGTTTGTTTTAAAAAGTGCTGTAACAGGATTTCCCCAGCATTGGCATCACGATCATTTTCCTTTAAAAAAGAAGAAGCCCATTTAAGGGCTTCAAACACTTTCACGGCAGAATTACTCATCTGCATTTTCCAGCCTTGAAGATTGGTCTTCCATGATTAACGCATCGACGACTTCATCCAGTTTACCTTCCATGATTTGATCCAGTTTTTGAATCGTCAAACCAATACGGTGGTCGGTAACGCGGTTTTGCGGGAAGTTATATGTGCGAATCCTTTCGGATCGATCGCCCGTTCCAACGGCAAGCTTCCTATTTTGATCATATTCCGCCTGTACTTCGCGATGGATTTTATCGTACACCCTGGCACGCAATACCTTCATTGCTTTTTCCTTGTTCTTGATTTGTGATTTTTCATCTTGACAAGATACAACCGTATTAGTCGGAATATGAGTCAAGCGCACTGCTGACATTGTCGTATTGACACTTTGTCCTCCTGGACCGCTTGATGCAAATGTATCGACGCGAACATCCTTATCATGGATCTCAACTTCCACTTCCTCAGCTTCGGGTAAAACGGCTACCGTGGCTGTAGACGTATGAATCCGTCCGCCAGATTCAGTTTCAGGTACTCGCTGAACGCGATGTGCCCCATTTTCGAACTTCAATTTTGAATATGCCCCATTGCCATTAATCATGAATATGATTTCCTTGTAGCCGCCAAGCCCTGTAGGACTTGCTTCAATGACTTCAGTCCGCCAGCCCTGCACCTCGGCAAAACGGCTATACATTCGGTATAGGCTACCTGCAAATAAGGCTGCCTCATCTCCGCCTGCCGCTCCGCGGATCTCCATGATTACGTTTTTATCATCGTTGGGGTCTTTCGGAATAAGCAATATTTTCAGTTTATCCTCAAGGCCTTGTATCGTCTCATCAAGTTCATTGATCTCTTCTTTCACCATTTCACGCATATCCGCATCTAGTTTCTCCTCCAGCATCGCCTTTGCTTCCTGGAGTTGCTCACGAACCGCTTTATATTCTTTATAAGTCGATGCCGTCTCTTGAATGCTGGATTGCTCCTTGGAATATTCCCTTAGCTTCTTAGAGTCATTAATGATCTCCGGGTCACTTAATAGTTCATTCAATCTTTCATATCTATCTTCTACTGCCTGCAATCGATCAAACAAATTATTCACCTCATAAATTTTCCAAAACATCTGAAACGAATTGGAAGTAATCCATCTTTTCTAACTATAAATAAGTAGTTCAGTGCCCCAGCTCAGTTCACTTCTAGGTTAATTATAGTATAGGTGAATAATCAACGTCAAAGAGGATTCAAAGATGTCGTTATTTCTTTAATTTCACATCTATATTATATTGAGGCACAGCCCTGTTTATCATGCCTTGTATTCGCCGCATTTCCTCATGTCTTTCTTTTTCCGTTTTGATATTGCCTTTATCATGGACCGTAACATGTATGGTATTTCCATTAAACCAAACGGAGCCCGCCTCATAATTGGTTTCCGATTCAATGACTCCTCGGATATCATCAATTTGCTGCCCCATGGATGGAGAATTATTGGATGTATGATGCGGTGTGTTGAGGATTTGATCCGATGGCCGTTCCGCTTCATTGTCCCAATCATTATTGGATACCTTATTTAAACCATTGCCAACAAAATCCCTGCCATCCCGGGATTGATCCCCATATTCCGAATCATTATTTATTGCATTGTCAGTCTGACCGCATGCCGATAGTGCAGCAAGCATAATGGCCGTCACAATAAGCAGTTTTGATTTCATATTTTCCCCTCCATTTTGACTGGTTAACAAGAACGTTTCCTCATTAACCTTCCCAAAATGGGGCAAGATTTATCTTTTATTTCCCTTCCATGTATTGGTCATACCCCCTGAATAACTCCAGCAGATTCCCCCTCCCTTATGATCATACATAAAAAAGCACCCTACGATCTCATTGGATCATAGGGCACCATCATTCAAATATGTTCTTTAATCACAACAGCCTGCTTACCCGGAACTTCGTGATGATGGCGGCAGCGGGGCTCGTATGATTCCGATGCACCCACAAGGATGATCGGCTCATCATAAGAGGCAGGCTCCCCATCTATCAAGCGCTGTGTCCTGCTCGCAGGTGATCCGCACACTTCACACACAGCCTGGAGCTTAGTCACCGATTCCGCAAGCGATAATAGAACAGGCATAGGACCGAATGGTTCACCTCTGAAATCTTGATCAAGCCCAGCCATAATCACTCGATAACCGCTGTCCGCAAGATGCTGGGCAACCCCGATAATTTCATGATCAAAAAATTGCACTTCATCTATTGCAATGATATCCAGGGGCTTGTCCAAATACTTTAAAATATCCATTGAATGGGCAATCGGTTTTGCCATCACAGAAGAGCCATTGTGTGATACGACAGCCTCTTCCGCATAGCGATTATCAATAGCTGGTTTAAATACAGCTATTTGCTCTTTAGCAAATTGAGCACGGCTGACTCGTTTAATCAATTCCTCAGATTTACCTGAAAACATGCTTCCGCAAATAAGCTCGATCCAGCCTGTTTGTTTCATTACATACATGGAAACAGCTACTCCCTTCCACCTGTCGATCCCTTGGCCATAATTGAAGTCGACCCGGCTTTATATAAATTCTTACTTGTTTATGGAAAAGAAAAAACAGGCAAGAAGAATACTTGCCTGTTTTTTAAAAAGTCCGGCTTATTTAATACCGTATTTTTTGTTGAAACGATCAACACGTCCGCCAGCTTCAGCGAATTTTTGACGACCAGTATAGAATGGATGGCACTCTGAACAAGTCTCAACTTTGATCTCTTCTTTAACTGAACCAGTTTCAAAAGTGTTTCCGCAAGAGCAAATTACTTTTGAAAGCTTATAATTTGGATGAATTCCAGTTTTCATTCTTTTCAGCTCCTTATGCCCTGAATCATTCGAAACAGAGTTATATACTTCAAGTTGAGGGGAAAAACACCCTCACATTTATTGTAAAAACACATGAACTCATTATAACAACTTAAGACTAGTTGTGCAACTGTTTGTTTCTTACAGGGTTTAAGAACGTTTTACGCTCGCTGGCCCCTTTTTCATTTCTGACATCTCTTCATCCAGTTTACTGAAAAATTCTTCATTACCTTTTGTCTGTTTTAGACGGCGAAGGAATTTCTCCGAAAAATCAGGTGAATCTGACATTGTTTTCCTAATGGCCCATAGTTTATCCAAGCGATCTTTCGGAATTAACAATTCTTCTTTACGAGTGCCTGAGCGACGAATATCAATTGCCGGGAAGATGCGTCTTTCGGCAAGGGCACGATCTAAATGCAGCTCCATATTGCCCGTACCTTTAAATTCTTCATAAATGACATCGTCCATTCTTGAACCCGTATCTACCAATGCTGTAGCAAGGATCGTCAGGCTGCCACCTTCCTCGATATTCCTAGCAGCGCCGAAAAAGCGTTTTGGACGGTGGAATGCAGCAGGGTCAATCCCCCCTGATAGTGTACGCCCGCTCGGCGGAATGACAAGGTTGTATGCACGGGCAAGTCGAGTGATGCTGTCCATTAAAATGATGACATCCCGTTTATGCTCCACAAGGCGCATGGCCCGTTCTAATACTAGCTCAGCAACCTTGATATGGTTTTCCGGCACTTCATCGAAGGTTGAACTTACCACGTCTCCCGCAACGGAACGTTCAATGTCTGTCACTTCTTCCGGGCGTTCATCGATCAACAGCACAATCAATTCCGATTCGGGATGGTTTGTGGTTATCGCATTGGCAATTTCTTTTATGAGCATCGTTTTACCGGCTTTTGGCGGTGCGACAATCAGACCACGCTGTCCAAAACCGACCGGTGCCAGAACATCCATAATCCTGGTTGATAAGTTCTTCGGTGTGGTTTCCAGTTTAATTTGCCTGTTTGGGTACAGCGGCGTTAAGCCTGGAAAGTGGACACGCTCTTTAGCTGATTCCGGATTATCGCCATTGACCGCTTCAACATGCAGCAATCCATAATAGCGCTCGTTTTCTTTTGGAGGCCTTACCTTACCGGACACTTTATCTCCATTTCGCAAATCGAATCTGCGTATCTGTGAAGCAGAAATATAAATATCCTCCGAGCTTGGAGAATAATTAATTGGACGCAGGAAACCGAAGCCCTCTGAAGGGATGATCTCTAAAACGCCCTCCATGAATAGGAGACCATCCTGCTCAGCTTGTGCTTTCAGGATAGCGAAAATAAGTTCCTTTTTTGAAAGTTTGCTGTAATAGGAAACTTTATATTCACGCGCGTGCTCATAGAGATCCTTTAGTTTCATGTTTTCTAAATTAGAAATAGTTAAATTCATTATGACACCACACTTTTATTAATTAAACGTTTTCACCCATACTGAAAAAGAATTGGTTTGTTAGATGGAAGAAAAACCGCAATCCATGTACCCGACCAGAGTTTTCTTAGAAAGGATGATACATTTTCACATGTAAAGAAGAAAATTATTTGAAGGCTTCTTGAAGTTTGGAGTGAAAGGCAGATTTTAAATAATTAATAGTAGACCAAGCTTTATTTTACTTTTTTTATTTTAATTATTCAACTTAAATTTTTTAAAAGAGAAAGCGAGCGATGAAACCGCTCGCTTTTTAAAAGTGATTTTTCTAAAAAACGCAATCAATCGATCAAACCATTCGGTTTAATTTTAAGACTGTGACGCCCATCAATGAATCGAACGGTACCAGATTTAGCACGCATGACAACGGATTGTGTTTCGCCGTAATGCCCTTTAAATTGTACACCGCGTAAAAGTTCTCCATCCGTCACACCTGTTGCAGCAAAAATTGCGTCATCTCCGCGAACAAGATCTTCCATTCTAAGGACTTTTCCTAAATCAAGGCCCATTTTCCCACAGCGTTCCACTTCTTCATCACTATGAGGAACCAGCTTACCTTGAATTTCCCCTCCGAGGCATTTCAAGGCAACTGCTGCAATAACTCCCTCTGGAGCTCCTCCAGATCCGAATAAGATATCAACACCAGTAAGATCGAAAGCCGTATTTATGGCTCCTGCTACGTCTCCATCGTTGATCAACTTGATACGCGCTCCCGCCTCACGAAGCTCATGAATGATCTTCGAATGACGATCGCGGTTCAATACTGTTGCAACCACGTCTTGGATATCTTTATTTTTTGCCTTGGCTACTGCTTTCAGGTTGTCCAACACGGAAGCATTGATATCAATCTGACCAACAGCCTCGGGTCCAACGGCTATTTTATCCATATACATATCCGGGGCATGAAGCAAGTTCCCTTTATCGGCAATCGCCAAGACCGCCAATGCATTCCAGCCACCAGATGCAACGATGTTCGTACCTTCTAAAGGATCAACCGCAACATCCACTAGTGGCCCAAGACCTGTACCAAGTTTTTCGCCAATATAAAGCATTGGCGCTTCATCCATTTCCCCTTCACCGATTACAACCGTTCCTTGCATGGGAATAGTATTGAAAACATCCCGCATTGCAGTTGTCGCTGCATCATCTGCTTCGTCTTTCTTTCCTCTTCCCATCCAACGAGCTGAATTCAGTGCAGCCGCCTCTGTTACGCGGACAAGCTCCATCGATAAACTTCTTTCCATTTCCGGTTCCCCCCATGTACACTAGCATGATTTATTTATATATTAGTATAACACATTATATCATATATAGTAACACAATGAGGTAACAAGAAAAGGGATCAGCTTTTAAGCTGCTCCACTTCTTCTTGGGTCATTTCTTCACGCCAAATCGTCGCTCCCAAACCTGAAAGCTTTTCAACAAGATGGCTATATCCGCGATCTATATGCTCAAGCCCGGTCACTTCTGTAATCCCTTCAGCCATTAAACCGGCAATTACCAGAGCTGCACCGGCGCGTAAATCACTAGCCTTCACTTTTGCCCCATGAAGTTGGACGGGACCATCGATGATGCCTGCCCTGCCCTCGACTTTGATCTTCGCATTCATGCGTCGCAGTTCATCGATATGCTTAAACCGCGCCCCGTATATCGTATCGGTCACCATGCTAGAACCGCTAGCTTTTGTTAAAAGGGAAGTGAAAGGTTGCTGAAGATCTGTTGGGAATCCAGGGTAAACCAACGTCTTAATATCAACGGATTTATATTTTTCTCCCGGTGAGACAAATATCTGGTCATCACCCGCTTCAATATTAATCCCCATTTCCCTCAATTTAGCAGTCAATGACTCCAAATGCTGGGGAATGACATTATCGATCAGTATCCCTTCACCGACAGCAGCAGCTAAAATCATGAAAGTACCGGCTTCAATCCGATCCGGTATGATCGTATGCTTGCACCCATGCAAGCTTTCCACACCATCAATACGAATGATATCCGTTCCAGCGCCCTTTATTTTCGCTCCCATATTGGTCAACAGTGTGGCAACATCGATGATTTCCGGTTCTTTCGCAGCATTTTCAATCACAGTGCGGCCTTTGGCCAAAACGGCGGCAAGCATGATGTTGATCGTTGCCCCCACACTTACGACATCCAAATATATGCGTGCTCCCCGTAGCTCGTCCGCCCTAAGGTAAATGGCTCCTTGTTCATTCGTCACTTGTGCGCCTAGTGCTTCGAAGCCCTTAATATGCTGATCTATCGGACGGGGTCCTAAATGGCAGCCTCCAGGCAAGCCGATCACTGCCTTTTTGAATTTACCAAGCATTGCCCCCATTAAATAATAAGAGGCACGTAACTTCTTGACCCTTCCATTGGGAAGAGGCATTGAAATCATCCTGCTAGGATTGACAGTCATTTCTCCTTCATCAAAGGATACCTCACCGCCAATTTCCTCCATTAACTCTTTCAGCATCTGTACATCCGAGATATCAGGCAGACCTTCAATCGTTACGGGAGAGTCCGCTAAAATTGTTGCCGGAATAAGGGCAACCGCACTATTTTTTGCTCCGCTGACACGAATGCTTCCCTTTAGAGGGTAGCCACCGGCAATTTTAAGTTTTTCCATAATAAACTCCCTTCCACGCTAAGCACTTAGAAGCTACTTTAAAAAAGTAATATTTTACCACAAAGAAATTGCATAATCCGACAACATTTACTATCTAGTTCTTTAGTTTACACAAAAGTAGAAAAATCATGTAAAAAAAAGATAAAAATTTCTAATTTATGTTAATTTTGTTAAAAAGGTGCAATCTATAGCGACTTAGCGGCAAGGCATTATGCTTCAGTACGTGAATTCCAATCGTTCAAGAAAGCTTCAATCCCTTTATCCGTTAAGGGGTGGTGGAATAATTGGATTAATACTTTATAAGGGATCGTTGCAATGTGTGCCCCTTTAAGAGCCGCTTCTGTAATATGCATCGGATGGCGGATGGAAGCTGCAATGATCTCGGCGTTGATATCATGGATCGCAAATATGTCAGCAATATCCGAAATTAAATCCAAACCATTTTGGCCGATATCATCCAGGCGTCCTAAAAATGGCGATACATAAGTTGCTCCTGCCCTAGCTGCCAATAAGGCTTGGTTGGCACTGAAAATAAGCGTGACATTTGTTTTGACACCTTGTTTTGTAAGTGCCGAAACAGCCTTCAAGCCGTCCGGAGTCATTGGCACTTTAATCGTGATATTAGGTGCAATCGCAACGAGTTCCTTGGCTTCAGCCATCATTCCTTCAAAATCAAGCGCAATGACTTCAGCAGAAACGGATTCCTTAACAAGGCTTGTGATTTCTTTTAGCCGGTCATGGAAAGAAACTCCCTTTTCTCTTGCAACAAGGGATGGGTTAGTCGTAACACCTGCTAAAACGCCAAGTTCGTGAGCTTGTTTGATTTCTTCCATGTTTGCTGTATCTATAAAGAATTTCATAAAATATCCTCCGTATGTAATCGATTTTTTATTTCTCTATATACTGAATTCTAATTGTTCGAAAAATAGAGCGCGGATTCAGCCCTGCATCTAAAAGAAACCATTGGGGGAACCCCCCCCAATGGAAATATCGCCTTTGTCATCAGGGGTGGAACCCTTATGTTACGTTTAAAATTATGCTTTGCCGTTTGAACCGAATTCACGTATTTTGCCGATGACGGTTTCTTTAATGGCTTCACGGCCAGGAACCATGTATTTACGAGGATCGTACACTTCAGAATCGCTATTCAGAATTTCACGAACGGCTTGTGTGAACACGATTTGATTTTCCGTATTCACATTGATTTTTGATGTTCCAAGAGAAATCGCTTTTTGGATATCTTTCGTAGGGATGCCTGTACCGCCATGAAGAACAAGAGGCTTGTTCGTTAAATCCCGTACTTCTTCCATTTCTTTATAGCCTAGGTCAGGTTCACCTTTGTATGGTCCGTGAACGGATCCCAAAGCTGGAGCAAAACAGTCGACATTCGTTTCTTTAACTAACTGTTCACATTCCTGAGGGTCTGCATATACGACTCCATCAGCGATTACATCATCTTCTTGTCCGCCAACCGTGCCCACTTCCGCTTCAACCGAAACATTCCGTGCGTGAGCGAATTCGACAACCTTCTTGGTTGTTTCGATATTTTCTTCGATTGGATGATGTGAAGCATCGATCATTACTGAAGTGAATCCGGCTTCGATAGCTTCCTTACATTTATCAAAACTTGAACCATGGTCAAGGTGAATGGCCACAGGAACAGTGATTTTCATGTCTTCCAACAATCCTTGAACCATCATGACAGTCGTTTTAAAACCACCCATATGACGGGCAGCACCTTCGGAAACACCAAGGATGACTGGAGATTTTTCTTGTTCAGCAGCAGCTAGAATAGCTTGGGTCCATTCAAGGTTATTGATATTGAATTGACCTACTGCATATTTTTCATCAAGGGCTTTATTCAGCATATCTTTCATAGAAACTAAAGGCATTTGATTTCCTCCTACTAGTGGATGTTATAATTTTTAAAGTCATTTCTTTCTAGATATTCCCTAAAACCAACGTAGCATACGCTTATAAATCAGAATATCTCTCCTCTTTTAGCATATCAATACATCAAAAAAACAGCAACAATTACACTATACCAAGCCTCAAATTTTATTCCAAAAAAACACGGCCCATCTAAAAAAAGATAGCCGCGGCAATTTCTCCGTCAATAATATTAAATTTTCAAGACCGTCAACTTGATTGAATCGGCAAGTATTCACGAACGGCTTTTCTAATATCATCAATATCAAACGGCTTTGCAAAATGTGTCATTGCCCCTAAATCCTTTGCTTCCTGAATCATATCAAGTTCACCATATGCCGTCATGATTATGACACGGATGTCCGGATCGACGACTTTCATCCTTTTCAAGATCTCAATTCCATCCATCCCCGGAATCTTCATATCCAGCAATACAAGATCAGGTGAATGATTATTTAGCACTTCCAAGGCTTGAATGCCATTAGCGGCTTGAAATGTTTCATACCCTTCTTTATGTAAAACCTCGTTCAATAAAATACGAATCCCAAATTGATCATCAACAATCAATATTTTCCCTGACATTTTATCACCTCTCCCCTTCCCGAACCATCATTTAAATATATTAGCCTATTCGTCCATAGTACCCGAAAAGGGTAGTTACATAGATTGCGTTAAATTACTCCAACGCATTTATATTCCCATCATGGTTTCTATGTTCATATTCGTTAATTGTAACAAAATTCCTGCTGTATGGCTAAAAGGAATTTTAATTTTTTTGTTTTTTCAACCGATTTAGTAAATTCAGCCCTTCCTTATCAAAAGCCCTGAAACCTGTCAATGCAAAGGAAAGTCCTTTATAATAAGTATATTATTTTTAAAGGAGTCCCTAATCATGTTAAAAATTTTCTCGACACAGATAAGCGGTTTATTTAAAAAAATGATTGAAAATGAAGTCTTTGAAATGGAAGATGCCGGACGCTTGCTGGCTCAGGCTGCAGTTGGGGATGGTTCCGTTTTCATCCATGGTTTTAGGGAAATGCAGGGCGTCACTGACGAGGCTTTGGATGGGGCAGAACTTTTTCCTAAGGCAAAAAGATATAAATCAGGAGAAACTATTTCCAGGGAGGATCGATTTCTTCTATTCAGCCGCCATTCGGATGATTCGGAAGCAGTGTTGCTGGCAAGACAACTAAAGGAAAAAGATATCCCTTTTGTTGCGGTTTCTACATCCGTTTCTTCTGAAGAAGATTCACTTTTGGAGTTGGCTGACGTACATATTGATTTACGTATCCAACGGGGATTGATTCCCGATGAAACCGGAAATCGCTATGGGTTCCCTACCCTCATTGCCGCTCTTTTCGCTTATTACGGAATTAAATTCACTCTTGAAGAAATCATAAAAGAATATGAAGATGAAGAATGATAAATTCATCTAAAGCTTAGAAGGTGCGAGACTCCTGCGGGGAAAGAGCGTTTAGGGGGAGGCCCCACAAGGGCGCAAGCCGAGGAGGCTCTCCATGGCCCCCCAAGGAAATCGATTCCTGAAATGGAAACTACGTCCAAATTGTACAAGCCATAAAAAAACTGTAGGCAAACTCGATTTTCATCGGGTTTGCCTACAGTCTGAAACAGCCCATGGGCTGTTTTTTTCTTTATTAAAGGTTCTTGCCGCTCTTTAATGACATACCGACAAAGTCACGGAATAGCGGCTGTGGACGGTTAGGGCGTGACGTGAATTCCGGATGGAATTGAGAAGCCACAAACCAAGGATGATCTTTCAGTTCAACGATTTCAACCAGACGGCCATCTGGACTTGTACCGGAGAATACGAATCCTGCCTCTTCCATAGCCTGACGGTAGTGGTTATTGAATTCATAACGGTGACGGTGACGTTCATAAACAACCTCGTCATTATACGCTTCGTATGCTTTAGTTCCTTCGATAAGCTTACATGGATACAGACCAAGACGCAGTGTACCGCCCAAATCTTCTACATCCTTCTGCTCAGGAAGAAGATCGATGATTGGATCTGGAGTATTTTCATTAATTTCAGCTGAATGTGCTTCTGGCAATCCCAGGACGTTGCGTGCATACTCAATGGACGCTAACTGCATGCCTAAGCAAATTCCGAAGAATGGTGTTTTTGTCGTGCGGGCAAATTCGGTGGCTGCAATTTTCCCTTCGATTCCACGATCTCCAAAACCGCCAGGGACAAGGATTCCATCTGCATCTTGAAGAAGTTCAGCAACATTTTCTTTAGTTACATCTTCGGAATTCACCCAGTCGATTTCAACATCTGCATCAAATGCGTAACCAGCATGCTTAAGTGCCTCCACTACAGAAAGATAAGCATCTTGCAATTCAACATATTTTCCAACTAAGGCGATTTTCGTTTTCTTTGATAAAGAAGTAACCTTTTTAACCAGTTGCTTCCAATCTTCCATATCCGCTTCGCCACAGTCCAATTGCAAGTGATCACAAACGATTTGGTCCATATTTTGTGCTTGAAGCGCAAGAGGGATGGAATAAAGCGTGTCCGCATCCAGACATTCGATAACAGAATTTTTATCGATATCGCAGAATAAAGCGATTTTATCCTTCATATCTTGTGAAATCGGACTTTCTGTACGGGCAACGATGATATTTGGCTGAATGCCCAGACTGCGTAATTCTTTTACACTATGCTGTGTCGGTTTTGTTTTCATTTCACCAGCAGCTTTGATGTAAGGAACCAGTGTACAGTGGATGTACATAACATTATTGATGCCGATATCACTCTTGATTTGGCGAATCGCTTCAAGGAATGGAAGAGACTCGATATCCCCTACAGTACCGCCAATTTCAGTGATGACTATATCGGCATTCGTTTCATTACCTGAACGGAAAACCCGTTCTTTAATTTCATTCGTGATATGGGGAATGACTTGAACCGTTCCGCCTAGATAATCGCCACGGCGTTCTTTTCTCAGGACGGTTGAATAAATTCTGCCCGTAGTCACATTGCTGTGTTTACCAAGGTTGATATCAATGAAACGCTCATAGTGCCCCAAATCCAAATCCGTTTCAGCACCATCATCCGTTACAAACACTTCACCATGTTGATATGGACTCATCGTACCAGGATCCAAGTTGATATAAGGGTCAAACTTCTGGATCGTAACATTCAATCCCCTATTTTTTAATAATCTACCTAAAGAAGCGGCTGTTATCCCTTTTCCCAAGGAAGAAACTACCCCACCTGTCACAAAAATATATTTTGTCATCTTATATCCTCCTATAGAATGTTTTCTTCCAATTCTGTTCTTCACATCATTAAATCGGAACCTGAATCAAATCTTCCGCCACATGAGCGGTTAAAAGCTAAAAACCGTAATCCCGTACAAACCATTAATCACTTAAAGGCCTTTAGTGAGAGTCATGCAGGATACATGAACAAGAATAAATTTCCTTAAATGACAGTAAACATAAATAGGTTCTCTATAGTTTTTACAATTCTACGAGAAATCATTTTTAAAAATAAAAAAATGATGTCATTTATTCATTCCATCATTAAAAACAAAAACGCCCCTCTTACAATAAAAGTAAGGGAGCGATATAATTTAATCATTGTGTCCTTTTTTAAGGAGCCCAAAAATGATTCTACAAATTTCGCCTCAAAAAGTCAAGGGCGATTATTTATTTCTCATCCTCTTTATCCAAGTCTTCTTCGTCTTCATCCTCATCATCTTCCAGGACAAATGCATCATCTTCGATTATTTCTTCTTCCAGATCGTCGTCATCATCCACTTCATCATCCAAAAGCACTTCGTCTATGACTGGAGTACCTAGAATATCATCCTCGTCATCATCTTCATCCTCGTCCAGATCATCGATATCTTCTTCAAAGTCAAGGTCTTCGTCTTCAAGTTCATCGAAATCGTCGATAACGACTGCGGCTTTTTTTGCTTTCTTTTTCTTTTTAGGTTTTACAACATGTACGACTTCTTCTTCGATTTGGTCAACCGGGTACCATGTTTTCAATCCCCAGCGGTTGTCCCCAAGTGATGTGAAGCGGCCATCCACATTTAAATCCGTATAGAATTGTGCAATTTTCTTTTCCACTTCCGCTTTAGATAAATGGTGCAGCGAAGCTAATTCACTTATTAACTCTTTAAATGGGATCGGTTCATTTCTTTCCACTAACAAATCATAAGCCATCTCTATTAAGGACATTTCCAATAATTGCTCTTTTGAGTATTGTTTTAAACTCAAATTCCGCACTTCCCTTCTCTATTCAAACACTGAATTCCGTGTTTTTTCACATAAAAAAATAATCTAAAACAGTAGTTCGATAAAATAACGACAATTCCTGCTAGACATATACTCCATTATAAACAATCTAAATGGGTTTATGCTAGTTCTATATGATACTTTCACAGATTTACCTTATTGTCTATCATTCACAGGAAACCCAAAGCTTAAAATCATTCCTTTTTCTTTTTGGATTTCTGACGATAGGCTGCCGTAATAAAGACAACAGTCAGGATAAAAAATGAAATGGCACCCAATTGATGCTCATACAGCTCAAATAAAAAAATGATGGCAAGAATGTAACCTATGATTAATCCAATCAATTTCAGGTTCATTTTCTCAACTCCAATAGGGCTGATTCTTCATTTTTGCCCCTTTTCCAAATAATTATAAGGCAAAATCTCCATTTTGTTAAAAAAGACGGAAATTATAAAAAAAAGCGGCCCCTAAACGTTCGGAGCCCCCTTCTTAGTTTACATATTTCTTCGATATTGACCGCCTACATCATATAGCGCCCTCGTGATCTGACCCAGACTGGCCACTCTCACGCAGTTCATGAGTTCAGCAAAGATATTTTCCCCATTCATGGCTGCCAATTTCATTTTAGTTAGCGCCTCATCCGTGAACTCCTGATTTCTTTCCTGGAATGCCCGGAGATTTATGATTTGCCCTTCCTTTTCTTCCTTTGTTGCACGGGCAATTTCCATGCTGTTCACTGCTTCTTCGGATGGAGGGTTTGGGTTCAAATACGTATTGACACCAATGATCGGCAATTCTCCCGTATGCTTTTTCATTTCGTAATGCATCGATTCATCCTGGATTTTCCCGCGCTGATACTGCGTCTCCATTGCACCCAGCACACCGCCTCGATCATTGATGCGATCGAACTCTTGCAGTACGGCCTCTTCAACCAGATCCGTCAATTCCTCTACGATGAAGGCACCTTGCATCGGGTTTTCATTTTTTGAGAGGCCATGCTCCTTTGTAATGATCATTTGTATCGCCATTGCCCGGCGCACGGATTCTTCAGTAGGCGTCGTAATGGCTTCATCGTACGCATTAGTATGCAAGGAGTTACAGTTATCCTGTAATGCCATTAAAGCCTGAAGTGTCGTTCTGATATCATTAAAATCGATTTCTTGCGCATGAAGGGAGCGCCCAGAAGTCTGTATATGGTATTTGAGTTTCTGGCTACGGTCATTCGCGCCATATTTATCCCGCATGACTGTCGCCCAAATCCGTCTTGCCACCCTCCCGATAACCGTATATTCCGGATCGAGCCCATTTGAGAAGAAGAACGACAAATTCGGGGCAAAGTCATCAATATTCATTCCGCGACTTAAATAATATTCGATGTAAGTAAATCCATTGGCTAATGTAAAGGCCAGTTGTGAAATGGGGTTGGCACCCGCTTCTGCAATGTGATAGCCCGAAATGGATACAGAGTAATAGTTCCTGACTTTCCGATCGATGAAATACGCTTGAATGTCCCCCATTAGCCTTAAAGCAAATTCAGTAGAGAAGATGCATGTATTCTGGCCTTGGTCCTCTTTCAGAATATCCGCTTGAACAGTTCCGCGAACCGTTTGAAGGGTATAAGCCTGCACTTCTTCGGCCTCGGCATCCGTAAGTGGACGGCCTAGCTCTTCTTCTTTCCGTTGAATCTGCTGATCGACTGCAGTATTCATATACATGGCCAAAATGATCGGTGCCGGTCCATTGATGGTCATGGATACAGAGGTTGAGGGGTGGCAAAGGTCAAAGCCTGCATACAGCTTTTTCATGTCATCCAACGTACAGATGCTGACTCCGCTTTCCCCGACCTTTCCATAGATATCAGGCCTGTGGTCAGGGTCCTCGCCATATAACGTTACAGAATCGAAAGCCGTACTTAGCCGTTTCGCATTATCATCCTTTGACAAATAATGAAAACGCCTGTTGGTCCGGTCGGGCGATCCTTCACCTGCAAATTGCCGCTTCGGGTCTTCCCCTTCACGCTTGAATGGAAAGACTCCTGCTGTGTAAGGGAAGAAGCCCGGTACGTTCTCACGGAATACCCATCCTAAAATCTCTCCATAATCCACATATTTAGGAAGCGATACTCTCGGAATCATTAAACCAGATAAACTTTTAGTTTTCAGCTTTGTGACGATTTCTTTATCCCTGACTTTCGTTACAAACTGCTCCCCTGCATACTTTTCTTTTAAATCCTTCCATCCAGAAAGGATTTTTTTAGATTCAGGTGATAAATTCGAAGCGGTTTCCTTTTTCAATTTTTCTAAAGAAGCCACCATATCGTCGTTGTTATCATTTTCCTTAATTGCATCAATTGCTCCTTCAAGCTGGAAAAGCCTCCGGGCAATACGTACTTGTTCAGCCGCACGCTTATGATACGATCTGACCGTATCACTGATTTCACGTAAATAATACCGACGGTCAGTAGGGATGATGACATTTTGCTTGTAAACATCCGCTTCTTTCGAAAAGGATGTATTCCATCCCGTCCCTGATTTTTCATTAAGCTTTTCAATCAGGGCAGCGAATAAGGCATTGGTGCCTGGGTCATTAAATTGGGAAGCGATTGTACCGTATACCGGCATTTCAGATGGATCTTGGTCAAAAAGTGTACGGCTTCTTTGGTATTGCTTTTGCACTTGGTTTTTTGCATCCTCGGAGCCTTTACGCTCGTATTTGTTAATGACTATCAAGTCTGCATAATCAATCATATCGATTTTTTCAAGTTGCGAAGGAGCACCGAATTCACTCGTCATTACATACATGGATACATCGCATATCTCGGCAATTTCTGCATCTCCTTGACCAATTCCGCTCGTTTCTACGATAATTAAATCAAAGCCAGCTGCCTTCACGACTGAAATGGCATCTTTTATTGCCAAAGACAACTCACTTTTTGAATGGCGCGTGGCTAGGCTCCGCATATAAACCCGCTCAGAAAAGATCGCGTTCATTCGGATCCTGTCACCAAGCAGGGCACCGCCCGTTTTCTGTTTGGTCGGATCTACAGATAGAATGGCGACCCTCTCGTCTGGAATTTCGTTAATGAACCTTCGTATCAATTCATCAGTCAATGAACTTTTTCCAGCGCCGCCGGTTCCTGTAATTCCCAGAACAGGAACTTTCTTTTCGGAAGTCTTGATCTGCTCAAAAAGGATTTCCACCGCGGCCGCTGATTCCTGTGAAGCATCCAATCTATTTTCGGCAAAGGTAATAAATTGGGCAATGGCATTTGTCCCCCCTGCAATCAGCTCATCAAAGCGCTCCTGTAAAGATGGTTTGACAGTCGAGAAATCACACTCCTCCATCAATACATTTATCATGCCCTGAAGCCCATATTCCCGCCCTTCATCAGGGGAGAAGATACGGGCAATCCCATAATCATGGAGTTCCTTGATTTCCCTCGGAATAATGACCCCGCCGCCGCCGGCAAAAATCCGAATGTGCTCGGCCCCCTTTTCCTTCAACAGGTCATACATATATTTGAAATATTCCACATGTCCGCCTTGATAGGATGACATCGCTATGCCTTGGACATCTTCCTGGATAGCCGCATTCACGATCTCTTCCACCGAGCGATTATGTCCCAAGTGAATAACTTCCGCGCCGCTGGACTGAAGAATCCTCCTCATGATGTTGATAGATGCATCATGTCCATCAAATAAACTCGAAGCTGTCACGAATCTGATATGGTTTTTCGGTTTATACACCTCAACTGTACCCATTGAGCTCCTCCTTATTGAAACGAACTTATTTCAGTGTTTTTCTGAAGCGATATATTTTGAATCAATAATTGTGTCTGCAATTCAACATATTCTTGAAGTGTATACTCTTTATGCAATGCCCATCTTCTAAAACTCCACATCTGTCCCTGAACAAAAATGTTATGGGATACAAGACTTATTTGTTTTGCCGTCAACAGGAGATCCCCATTCTCAACACATTTCGTTATAACCTTTTCAAACATGCCGACCATCCGAAGTTCTTTATTCAATACATAAGGTAAGGCATCTTTCGTCAGTGCTTTCACCTCTTGATACATGACCAGCACTTCGTCTTGCATATCATCCATCACTTTATAAAAATAGGCGATCGTAAGCTTCAAGCTTTCAAGTGTCCCATCGCTCTGATCTATTTCTTTCTGAAGCTTTTCCTGAACTTCATCGTAGATAAAGTCACAGACGAGGTATAATATATCTTCCTTGGTTCGGATATACTCGTATAGCGTGCCAATACTAAAGCCAGCCGCTTTGGCTATTTCCCGGGTCGTCGTACGGTGAAATCCCTTTTCCTTAAAAAGGGTCACCGCCCCTTTAATCATTTGAGTACGCCTTTTTTCTACCAACCGCTCATCCTTCACCGATGCAAGAACTTCTCTTTTTTCCATTTTCAAACTCCTTTTTGAATCCCATCATTTTATTTCCAAAGAAATTGAAAAGGGTATTCCGGCAAGGGTGGGTGCCTCATCGGAAAACCTCAATTTCAATCCTATTTAGTAATCATCCGTGAGATGACCAGCTTTTGAATTTCCTGTGTACCTTCGTAGATTTGGGTGATTTTCGCATCACGCATATACCGTTCTACAGGATAATCCTTTGTATATCCATAACCTCCAAAGACCTGCACGGCTTCTGTCGTCACTTTCATGGCTGTATCTCCAGCAAAAAGTTTGGACATGGCCGACTCTTTTCCATATGGAAGCCCCACAGATTCCAACCAGGCAGCCTGATAGGTTAATAGTCTAGATGCCTCGACACCGGTTGCCATATCCGCCAATTTAAAACCGATTCCTTGCTGTGCAGAAATTGGCTTGCCAAATTGGACGCGCTCTTTTGCATAATCCACCGCGGCATCCAATGCACCTTGGGCGATCCCAACGGCCTGGGCAGCAATTCCGTTACGTCCGCCATCAAGTGTCATCATCGCTATTTTAAAGCCCTCTCCTTCTTCACCAAGGAGATTTTCTTTAGGCACTCGGCATTCATCAAAAATGATTTCCGTGGTCGGTGATGAACGGATCCCCAGCTTCTTCTCTTTTTTACCAACACTAAAACCCGGGAAATCTTTTTCAATGATAAAGGCACTCGTTCCCTTTTGTTTCGATTCAGGATCAGTCAAAGCAAAGACAACATAGGTATCAGCAATCCCGCCGTTCGTAATGAAAATTTTTGAACCGCTGATGATATATTCATCACCTACAAGCTTTGCAGTCGTTCTCATTCCGCCTGCATCAGAGCCTGAGCTAGGTTCAGTCAGGCCGTATGCACCGATTTTTTCACCCTGTGCCATCGGGCGAAGGTATTTTTGTTTTTGTTCTTCAGACCCAAATTTATATATCGGCCATCCTGCAAGGGAAGTATGGGCTGATAAAGTCACTCCAGTAGACGCGCATACGCGGGAAAGTTCCTCAATCGCTATACAATACGCCAAGTAATCGCTTCCAATCCCGCCGTATTCCTCCGGCCAAGGAATCCCTGTCAATCCAAGTTCAGCCATTTTATCAAAAATCTCACGGTCAAATCGTTCTTCTTCATCCCTCTCGGCAGCTGTCGGAGCCACTTCATTCTGGGCAAAGTCACGTACCATTTTTCTGATCATTTCATGTTCTTCCGTTAGTTTAAATTGCATGGCTATCTTCCCCCGTTTTTTTCGTTGTATTATAGATTCTTACTTATGACCATTCTCTGTATTTCACTGGTTCCTTCATAAATTTCGGTGATCTTTGCATCCCTGAAATAGCGTTCGACTGGATACTCCGTTGTATATCCATACCCTCCGAACACCTGGACTGCTTCTATCGCCACATCAACAGCCGTCCTCGAAGCGAATAGCTTAGCCATTGCCGCCTCTTTACCGCACTTCAACCCCTGTGAGCGTAAACACGCCGCGCGATAGACGAGTAGCCTTGAAGCTTCTATACTCGTTGCCATTTCAGCAAGCTTGAAACCAATCCCCTGTTGGGCTGCAATAGGCTTGCCAAATTGAACTCTGTCTTTTGCATATTGGACAGCATGTTCCATGGCGCCTTCCGCAATTCCCAGAGCTTGAGCAGCAATGCCTATCCTTCCGGCATCCAAGTTGGCCATTGCGATCTTAAAGCCTCCACCTTCTTTGCCTAAGAGATTGGCAGCAGGCACTTTCATATCCTCGAACGTCACCTGTACGGTGCTCGATCCATGAAGTCCCATTTTACGTTCATCTTTACCGATGATTAAGCCTGGCGTCCCTTTTTCGACAATAAAAGCAGAGATTCCCTTGCTTCCCTTCTGAGGGTCGGTTGAGGCAAAAACAATAAACACATCCGCTTCCCCACCATTGGTGATAAAAACCTTGGACCCATTTATTCGATACTCCCCGTCTTCCTTTACTGCCACTGCCTTCGATTTCAAACTCGCAGCATCGGAACCTGAGCTTTGCTCAGTCAAGCAAAATGCACCTAAATATTTACCGGCGGCTAACTTAGGCACATACTTTCGCTTCTGCTCTTCCGTTCCAAAATAAACGATTGGATTTGTTCCAACAGAAGTATGAACGGACAGTATGACACCGATAGTTGGACTAACTTTGGAAATCTCATTGATGGCGATGATATAAGACATGAAGTCCATACCCGCGCCACCGTATTCTTCTGAAATCGGGATTCCCATCAAACCAAGCTCACCCATTTTTTGCAGAATCGTTTTTGGAAACACGCCCGTTTCCATTGCCTCGATATGAGGGGTAATCTCATTCTCCGCAAAAGCGCTTACCATTTTCCGCATCATTTCCTGTTCTTCTGTAAACTTTAAATCCATCCTTCATTCCTCCCTAGCTGCACATCATTCTATGATTAGTTATATTCGTAAAAGCCTCGACCTGACTTCTTGCCTAGCCATCCAGCTTTTACATATTTCCTTAAGAGCGGACACGGTCGGTATTTATCGTCTCCCAACCCTTGGTGAAGGGTCTCCATTATGTATAAGCATGTGTCGAGCCCAATGAAGTCAGCTAGCGTAAGCGGGCCCATCGGATGGTTCATTCCTAGCTTCATCACATCATCAATCGCCTCTTTTGTGGCAACGCCCTCATAAAGGGTATAAATGGCCTCATTGATCATCGGCATCAAAATCCGATTCGCTACAAAACCCGGGAAATCATTGACTTCCACCGGTACCTTATTCAAGGTTTCGGCCATCTTTTCAACCTTTTTATACACTGCATCCGCTGTAGCAAGTCCGCGAATGATCTCAACGAGCTTCATAACTGGCACTGGGTTCATAAAATGCATGCCAATTACCTTATCCGGTCTTTTCGTGGCAGCTGCTATCTCTGTAATCGGAAGTGAAGAAGTATTGGACGCAAGAATGACATGTTGTGGCGTGATTTCATCCAACTCTGCGAAAATTTTTGTTTTTATCTCCATATTTTCCACAGCCGCTTCAATTACTAAATCAGCCTCAGCTGCGTTTTTTAAATCCGTCGAAGAAGTCAGCCGAGATAGTGTTGCATCTTTATCCTTTGCTTCCATTTTCCCTTTTTCAACTTGCCGGGATAGGTTCTTGGAAATTGTCCCTAAGCCTTTTTCTACGTATTCATCTTTTAAATCATGTAAAAGAACTTCATAACCGCTCATTGCGCAAACCTGGGCAATGCCCGAACCCATCTGTCCCGCGCCAATGACCATCACTTTTTGAATGCCCATGAAAATCCCCCTCCTCATTATCTATGAAACTATCATCCCTGCTTTGGCACTTCGATTAGTATGGCATCTCCCTGTCCGCCGCCACTGCAGATCGCTGCAATGCCTAATCCTCCTCCACGGCGTTTCAATTCATGCATCAGCGTGATGATGATACGGGCACCACTTGCCCCAATCGGATGGCCTAATGCAACAGCCCCTCCGTTAACATTCACTTTTCCCGTCTCAATATTGGCAATTTTCCCACTGGCGAGTGCCACAGCTGCAAATGCTTCGTTCACCTCAAATAGATCAATATCCTCTATCGATTTACCTGTCTTCTTCAGGATTTCATTTATAACCAAACCTGGAGTTTTAGGGAAGTCCTTCGCTTCCACAGCCACTTCAGCATGAGCTAATATATAAGCAAACGGCGCTTTCCCCTCTTTTTCGGCACGTTCCTCACTCATCAGTACAAGTGCTCCTGCCCCATCATTGATGCCTGGTGCATTTCCTGCCGTTATGGTGCCCCCATTATTAAAAGCTGGGCCTAATTTAGCTAACTTCCCAGCAGATGTATCTTTTCTCGGGGCTTCATCATGTTCAATCGTGATGGGTTCGCCTTTTCTAACCGGGACTTGTACGGCAACGATTTCTTCCGCAAGAATGCCTCCTTCGATGGCTTTTATCGCTTTTTGATGACTTTCATAAGCCCAGCTATCCTGTTCCTCCCGGGAGATTTCAAGATCCTCAGCCGTGCTGTTTCCGTAAGTGCCCATATGAACGCCTGTAAAGCTGCAGCTAAGACCATCCGAAATCATGGTATCCTTCAACTGTGCATCCCCCATCCTTAAGCCCCATCTCGCTTTTGGAAGAATATATGGTGCATTGCTCATCGACTCCATCCCTCCGGCAACAATGATTTCTTCTTCACCTAAGCGAATGATCTGATCAGCCAATGTGACACTGCGAAGTCCTGATGCGCACACTTTATTGATCGTTTCCGTTTTCACTTCCCAAGGCAATCCAGCCTGACGGGATGCCTGACGGGACGGTATTTGGCCCTGCCCCGCTTGAAGCACATTCCCCATGATGACCTCGTCTACCTGGCTTCCTTCAATCCCTGCCCGAACAAGAGCCTCTTTGATTGCTATTCCACCAAGTTGTGATGCCGTCAAACTGCTAAGACCACCGCCAAATTTTCCGAAAGGTGTCCTCACACCGCTAATAATCACTGTTTTTGCCATCATTATTTCCCCCTATAAGTAACATTGATTGAACGCTCGCTCAATTTGGAGTTAAAAAAATAGTGTTGTAAGCGCTTAATATTATATTATATTACACATTATTCTCAAAAATTAAAATATTTAGTTTATAAATATTGAAAATATTGCCTGCTTCCATTTAATCCATCACATATAGGAGAAGCAGGCATTTCCATTTTAAATTAAGAGGCTATCGATTTATTTTCACCAATGACCGCTTTTTCGAGTAGTTCAGCTACATCATACGTTTTAACATTTTCCTCAACTTCTTTTGCTTTCGTTCCATCAGATAGCATGGTCAGGCAATAAGGACATCCTGAACTGATCACTGTTGGACTGACGGCTAGCGCTTGTTCGGTACGGGCCACGTTAATGCGGTTTCCTGTTTCCTCTTCCATCCACATCAAACCGCCTCCAGCTCCACAGCACATACCCTTTTCACGGTTACGCTCCATCTCAATAAGTTTCACTCCATCAATGGATTGTAAGATTTCACGCGGCGGGCTGTAAACTTCATTGTACCTTCCCAAGTAACAGGAATCGTGGAATGTAATCGTCTCATTCACCGGATACTGAGGCACTAACCTGCCTTCACTGACAAGTTTGGCTAACAGTTCAGTATGGTGATACACTTCCGCTTCCAAGCCAAAATCCGGATACTCATTCTTGAAGATATTGTATGCATGCGGATCGATCGTTACGATTTTCTTTATTTCATTCTTCTGGAATTCTTCTATGTTTTTCATTGCAAGCTCCTGAAAAACAAACTCATTGCCCAATCGACGGGGAGTATCCCCTGAGTTTTTCTCCTTATTTCCTAGAATTGCAAATTTGACGCCCGCTTCATTCAATAATTTAGCAAAGGAAAGGGCAATCTTCTGGCTACGGTTATCGTACGATCCCATTGAACCTACCCAGAATAAATACTCGAATTCCTCGTCTGCCTTTTGTAATTCCTTCACGGTAGGGACACTGACATCCTCCCGAAGGCTTCGCCAACCTTCTCTCTCTTTACGGTTCAATCCCCACGGGTTTCCTTGACGCTCAATATTCGTCATGGCACGTTGCGCATCAGGATCGAGTCTGCCCTCTGTCAACACTAGATAACGGCGCATATCGATGATTTTGTCGACATGTTCATTCATTACCGGGCATTGATCTTCACAGTTCCGGCATGTGGTACAAGCCCACAGCTCTTCTTCCGTAATGACTTCACCAATCAAGCTCGGACTGTAAATTTCGGCTGCTGCAGCAGATTCCTGCGCCCCCTGCGTGGCACCAGCCAAAGCTATCTTATTTCCCTCCGCATTCCCAAAAACAAATGATGGCACCCATGGCTGCTTCGTTGTAACGGCAGCGCCTGTATTTGTTAAATGGTCACGCATCTTGATTATGATATCCATCGGTGACAGCATTTTACCGGTACCTGTAGCCGGGCACATATTCGTACAACGGCCGCACTCCACACAGGCATAGAGGTCCACCATTTGATACTGCGTAAAATCTTCGATATATTTGGCACCATAATATTGGTTGCCTTCCTTGTCGAGGACCTCTTCTTCCAAATCAACTGGTTTCAATTTCCCCGGATTGTCCAGGCGATTCAGGAATACATTTATCGGACCGGCAATCAAGTGAGCATGCTTAGATTGCGGGATATAAACAAGGAAAGATAATATAATCATTAAATGCAGCCACCAAGCTACATAAAAAACGACTGTTGCCGCTGTTGTCCCCATCCAGCCGAATAGGAAAGCGATGCTAGATGCGACTGGCTCTGACCAAGTTGCATCGTGCCCATGCCAGATCATTCCCATTCCATTCCCCAGTAATACGGTAATCATGATGCCGGTGATGAAGATGACAACCAAACCTGCTTTGAAATCCCTTTTCAAGCGAACGAGCTTTTCGACATAACGGCGGTATGCCGCCCAAAGGATTGCAACAAGAACGGTCAGCGTCACAATTTCCTGGAAGAAAGTAAAGGCCGGATAAACAGGGCCAAACGGTAAATGCCACCCCGGTCTTAAGCCTTTAACGAAAAAGTCAAGTGCACCAAATTGTACTAATATGAAACCATAAAATAACATCGCATGAATGATCCCGCTCTTTTTATCTTTAAAGAGCTTCTTCTGTCCAAATACATAGACCCCTATTTTAACAAGACGATCTTTCACACGGTTATCGAATTCCACTTTTTTGCCAAGTTTTATATAAGCTATACGAGTCTTTATCAAATAGACAAACAAACCGGCTGCGTAAGCGGTTACAAGCAGAAACGCAACTAAGTTGATCCACAGTAAACCATTCATTTCCATGCAGTCTTTCCCCCTCTTTAGTAAATTGCAAAATGCCAAGTGCCATTTTGGGAAATTTGGCATTTTTCTGAAATTTGATTAATTCCATTATATAATGAATGAGCATTCAGTCAACTTTTTTCTTTTTAAAAGCTTTTTAATTTTTCTTCCCCTAAATATATAATTCGACAATTCCTTGTATTACCCTTCTGCATTCTAAAAAAATGAGATCCCTTTCTCCGCTTTTTAATGGTTACTAACAGGGAATTAGAGCCAAACTAAATATAATCCATTTAGGGGGGATTTTTTTTGAAGATAATCACTACGGTTGCCTCTATATTTTTATTGATCTTCTCTTGGTGCTGGGTTGATCTTAAGGTAGGGCATAAGCGTTATTTGAAGCACGCAACCAATATTAAATATCCACCTCGGAACAGTGACATGACTGTATTCACATCAGGGAAAATCCTGTTTGATGATTTCATGAAGGAAATCAAGCAAGCTCAGGATTCCATCCATATCCTTTTTTATATTGTAAAAAATGATAAATTCAGCAAGGACTTTTTGAAATTATTGCAGTCAAAAGCGGAAGAGGGCGTGGAAGTGCGGCTTTTAGTCGATTGGGTAGGAAGTAAAATGCTGTCCCGCCAAACCATTCAGGAGCTAACTAAAAGCGGCGTTCATTTTTCTTTCAGCTTTAAACCGAAACTTCCCTTCCTTTTCTATACAATACAAAAAAGAAATCACCGCAAGATCACGGTGATAGACGGAAAAATCGGCTACCTTGGCGGCTTTAATATCGGTAAGGAGTATATAAACCAAGGCGAGAAGCTGAACCCTTGGAGAGATTACCATTTAAAAATGACCGGGGAAGGGGTAAAGGACCTTCAGGAAGTCTTCCTCTCGGATTGGTTCTATGATACAAACGAGGATTACAGGGGAACACCTGCCTATTTCCCTACATTGACTCCCGGGACGCAGGCCCATCAGTTTGTCGTCACGAATGGCAGTGATCTTGAACAATCACTGACACAGATGATTAAGCAAGCCAATAAAAAAATCATCATCGGCACTCCATACTTCATTCCCAGTGATAATTTACTTCAAGAATTAAGGAATGCACTTGCACGCAATGTTTCAGTCACGGTCATCGTACCTGAAATTTCTGACCATGCCCTTGTCAAGGAAGCTTCTTTTCCCTACTTCCGGGTACTATTAAAAGAAGGGGCTGCAATCATGCAATTTCAAAGGGGGTTCTACCATTCTAAAGTGATCCTGATTGATGACATAATGTGTGATATCGGTACGGCTAATTTTGATAAACGCAGTTGTTTTTTAAATAGTGAAATCAATTGTATGGTATTTGACCGGACATTTATAGAAGATGTAGAGAAGGAATTGGCAGTGGACCTGGCCGAATCGAAGCCTCTAAACGGGGACGCGCTTTCCAACATGAATGTAGTCCGTTCTGCAAAGGAATCGCTGGCCTCCATCCTTTCTCCTTTTCTATGACATCCTGTTGCTCAAGGAGAAAAATATTATGAAAATAAGATTTGGATTTGTATCCAATGCCACCTGTCTATGGGAAGCTTCTCCGGCTAAGACACTTACTTTCAAGCGATATAACATACTTGGCACAGAAAAAGGGCTGGAAAAACTTCTGGATGTGACAAGGCAGAACATTGAAAATACCTTAAGGGTCCTCCAATATAACACGGCACACCAAATAGAAATATACCGGATGTCCAGTTCCATTGTTCCTTTAGCCACACATCCCGAAATAGAATGGGATTTCGTCACTCCTTTAAAAAAAGAATGGAAACAGCTTGGCGATTGGGCCACTGCCCACAAGATGAGGATCAGCTTTCATCCCAATCAGTTTACGCTGTTTACCAGCCCTAAGCCCGAGATTACACAAAATGCCGTAAAAGATATGGAATTCCACTATAAGATGCTTGATGCAATGGGCATTGCGGACACCTCTTTCATCAATATCCATGTCGGTGGGGCCTATGGTGATAAAGAGTCAGCCCTTGTAAGGGTTCATGACAACCTTAAATCGCTGCCTATGCACGTCAAGGAAAGAATGACTTTGGAGAATGATGATAAAACCTATACAGCATCTGAAACCTTGAGCGTATGTAAGCGGGAAGGCATTCCACTTGTATTCGATTACCACCATCATCTCGCAAAGCTTTCAGTTGAGCCACTTAACGAGCTGCTCAGTGAGGTATTCATCACTTGGAGTCTGGCAGGGGTGGTACCAAAGATTCATATTTCATCCCCAAAATCGGCAGGTGAATTTCGCTCGCATGCAGATTATATCGATTTGGACTTCATCATGCCCCTTTTTAAAGTCCTTAAGGATCTTGGACAGGACGTGGATTTCATGATCGAGGCAAAGATGAAGGACCGGGCAATGTTGCAGCTGATTGAAGATATAGCCAAGGTACGTGGTGTAAAAAGGGTGAGCGGCGGTGCCGTCGAGTGCTAATTAACCTTAAAAAAAGCGGCTGTTTCGCTAGAAACAGCCGCTTTATCCATTACATTTTTTCCGGTGCAGAAACCCCGATTATAGCTAATGCATTCTTTAAAGTAATTTGGACGGATTTGACCAGTCCTAGACGCGCCTTACTTCTTTCCATCTCTTCAACATCCAAAACCTTATCTGCATTGTAGAAACTGTGGAATGTAGAGGCAAGATCGAATATATAATTCGTCATGCGGTGAGGCATCCGTTTTTCGGCTGCTTCAGCTATTGCCTGCGGGAACTCTCCTAATTTCTTCAAAAGCTCCACTTCTTTTTCAGTGGATAGGGCAGAGAAATCCGTGACTCCTTCATAGCTGATCCCTTGTTCCACACCTTGTCGTAAAATGCTGGAAATACGGGCGTGGGCATACTGTGCATAATAAACCGGGTTTTCATTGGACTGTGATACCGCAAGATCCAAATCGAAGTCCATATGAGTATCCGCACTTCTCATCGCAAAGAAATAGCGTGTTGCATCCAGTCCTACTTCATCAATAAGGTCACGCATCGTAACTGCTTTACCGGTACGCTTACTCATCTTCATTTTCTCGCCATCCTTGTACAGGTGAACAAGCTGGATGATTTCCACTTCAAGCTGCTCACGATTGTACCCTAATGCTTCAATCGCTGCTTTCATACGCGGGATATAGCCGTGGTGGTCTGCCCCCCAGATATTGATCAGCGTTTCAAAGCCGCGCTCCAATTTATTACGGTGATAGGCAATATCCGGTGTCAGATATGTGTAAGACCCATCCTGCTTAATGAGAACCCGGTCTTTATCATCGCCTAATTCCGTAGAGCGGAACCATGTAGCCCCATCTTCCTCGTAAACATGGCCCCTTTCCCTCAACACTTTGAGAGCTTCATCAATTTTACCGTCTTGATATAAGGAGGTTTCGGAGTACCATACATCAAATCCGACACGGAAATTACCCAAGTCCGTCTTCAGTTTTTCCATTTCGTATTTCAAGCCGTACTCACGGAAAAATTCAAAACGTTCCTTTTCATCGGCATTTATATATTTATCACCAAATTCACTTGCAAGCGTCTTACCGATGCCAATGATATCTTCGCCATGATAACCGCCCTCCGGCATATCCTTTTCAAGGCCAAGTGCCTGGAAATAGCGGGCCTCTATGGACATGGCCAAATTATTAATTTGGTTTCCTGCATCATTGATATAGTATTCACGTGAAACATCATAACCTGCTTTAGACAGGATATTGCATAAAGTATCCCCTACTGCTGCACCGCGGGCATGACCAAGGTGCAGATCACCGGTCGGGTTCGCGGAAACGAACTCCACTTGGATTTTTTCACCTTTACCAAAGTCACTTTCCCCATATGCTTCATCCACTTCCAAAATGACAGGAACCAATTCTGTCAAATAGGTATTATTCATGTAGAAGTTGATGAAACCAGGTCCTGCAATTTCAATTTTTTCGATGGATGCTTTTGAGTTGTCAAAGTTTTCGATGATTGCCTCTGCTATCATCTTTGGCGCTTTCCTTGCAATCTTGGTTAATTGCATGGCCATATTCGTGGAATAATCTCCGTGTGTCTTATCTCTTGGCAGTTCCAAAACAACATTGGGAATCTGCTCATCCGTTGCTAAACCTGCTTTAATGACTGCCGATTTAATCTCCTCTTTCAGTTTTTCCTGTACCTCTTTTACTATATTCATGCTCTATGCTTCCTCCTTGTAGGAAATCGTCATCTCATATTGACCGGGTTCGCTTCCCTGCATATGTAATGTATATTTAAGGACGAGTTTCCCTTGTTTGGTCTGCTCATCCCATTGATGATGTATCTTCTTCGCGGTCGTCCGTAATCCTAGCCTGCCATATATACTTTCATAATGTCCATTTGTCGCTTCCTGCAGGCGGAAAAGCTGCCTCATTTTAATGGCACCATTTCTAAGCAGGATCGTTTCATCCGGTTTGTGCTTGATGGTCGTTTGTGTTTGACCGACTTCATTTTCCTCTTTATATTGCAAATATAAATCTGCACCTTTATACATTTTTGTACCAAATGTGACCAGCTCATACATTTCCGTTTCTGAGCCGTGCTTGATTTTTGTCTGTAAAGACACTTTAATGGCCTGCTTATCTATATCATGAAGAGTCAAAGCTACACTTCCTTCATCATGTCGTTCTTAACTTTATAAGTATAAATATTCTTCAAGGAAGTTTCAACTTGGAGCGGAAAATAAAGTGTGAATCCAAATTAGTGAGGATAAAGTGTCGACATCATGTTGTTGCAATTGATTTGATTTTAACGCAATAATGACTCATTGGGGCGGAATTATTCAAAAAGAGTCCTTAGATGTAAAGTTCTTTTCGGAATGGATAAAAAAAGACCATTCCCGCTAAAAAACAGGAACAGTCAAGATTTCCATCCATTAACCTTTTTGCACCCATCCTAAAATCATTTCACGAATCAGCTTGCTCGCCGTATTCGCAGTTTGCTCGGATGGATCATAAATCGGTGCGACTTCTACTAAATCGCAGCCGACTACATTAATTTCAGACCGTGATATCTCATGAATCGAAGCCAAAAGCTCTTTGGAAGTGATGCCTCCGCAATCTACAGTGCCTGTTCCCGGCGCGTGAGCAGGATCAAGAACATCAATGTCTATGGTCACATATACAGGACGGCCAGCTAACTGCGGCAGTATTTCTTTCAAAGGTTCAAGAACTTCAAATTTAGAGATGTGCATGCCATTTTCTTTTGCCCATTGGAATTCTTCCTTCAAACCGGAACGAATGCCAAAAGAGTATACATTTTTCGGACCGATAAGCTCTGCGGATTTACGAATGATGGACGCATGGGAAAGCGGCTCCCCCTCATAATCCTCACGTAAATCTGTATGGGCGTCCATATGGATGATGGCCATATCCGGATACTTTTTGTACATGGCTTTAATGACAGGCCATGTGACAAGATGTTCCCCTCCCATACCCATTGGGAACTTACCTGCATCCAACACGCTGTCGACAAATTTTTCAATCATATCGATACTTCGCTGCGGATTGCCGAATGGTAATGGAATATCCCCGGCATCAAAGAATTTAACTTCCTCTAATTCACGATCTAAATACGGGCTGTACTCTTCCAAGCCAATCGAAACTTCACGAATCCGGGTAGGTCCGAAGCGAGAACCCGGGCGGAAACTTACCGTCCAGTCCATCGGCATTCCGTATAGCACAGCTTCCGATTCCTCAAAAACAGGGTGACTTTTAATGAATACATTGCCTGAATAGGCTTCATCGAATTTCATGGTCCATGCCTCCCTTATTTCACTAAATCTTGAACGAATTTAGGCAGAACGAAAGCTGCTTTATGAAGTTCTTTTGTATAATATTTCGTTTCCATTTCATGGAAACGATCTTCAGTCACTTCTAATGGATTATATTTTTTCGATCCAATCGTGAACGCCCAAAGACCGCTTGGATAAGTTGGGATATTCGCTAAATAAAGGCTGGTGATAGGGAATATTTCTTTCACATCACGTTGTACATCGCGAATTAAGTCCGCTTTAAACCAAGGATTGTCGGATTGTGCCACAAAAATCCCGTCTTCTTTCAAAGCTTTGGAAATCCCGGCATAAAAACCTTTTGTGAATAAATTGACAGCAGGTCCGACTGGTTCAGTTGAGTCAACCATGATCACGTCATATTCATTTTCACTTTTTGCGATGTGCATGAAGCCATCCCCAACTTGTACGTCTACACGCGGATCTTCAAGCATGCCTGCAATTTCAGGCAGGAATTTCTTTGAGTATTCGATGACTTTTCCATCGATGTCCACCAATGTAGCTTTTTTCACGCTTGGATGTTTTAGGATTTCCCGGATCACTCCTCCGTCCCCTCCTCCTACAACCAAAACGTTTTCAGGATTAGGATGGGTAAATAAAGGAACATGGGCTACCATTTCATGGTAAACGAATTCATCGCGCTGTGAAGTCATTACCATGTCATCCAGCAATAGCATATTGCCCCACTCTTCCGTTTCAATCATATCAAGCTTTTGAAACTCAGTTTGCTCCGTATGTAAAGTACGATTCACTTTCATCGTAATACCAAAATTCTCTGTTTGTTTTTCAGTAAACCAAATGCTCATTTATTAACGCTCCTTTTCCATTTCATATTGTCAGTCACCTTATAGGTTCCCCAAAATCGGTATAGTCATTAGCTAGAAAAATTATAGACGAATCTAGCAGAATTGCAAGATAAATTTCTTAAATGTCGTTCTTATGTTTAAAATTTTCTTTTTTTTCCATAATAGTAATAGATGATAGATTCTTACGTGATAAGAGGGGTGAAAGCAATGGAATTGATTCCAAGCGAACGATTTAAAAGGACAACTAAATATGTACGGGCCTTCATCATCCTTGCCACAATCGGGCTCACAATACTCTTTGTATTGCTTCTCTCCTTACTGATTTATGCAAAAATATTAGGTCCGCCTCCTTTGGTCGTGCCGCAGTCCACTCTCTATTATAGTGATGGTGGAAATGTGATCGGTGAAACAGATAATGGCCAGAAACGTTATTGGGCCGGAATGGAGTCCATTTCACCACAGCTCATCAAAGCGACTGTCGCCGTTGAGGACCGTCAATTTTACACTCATTATGGATTTGATATAAAGCGGATCGGCGGTGCCATCCTTGCTGATATTAAGGCAATGTCCAAAGTCCAGGGGGCAAGCACCATTACCCAGCAGTATGCAAGGAACCTGTTTCTTGGGCATGACAAAACATGGGCGCGTAAACTTAATGAGGCCTTTTATACGATTCGTTTAGAAATGAACTATTCCAAAAAGGAAATTCTAGAAGGCTATTTAAATACGATTTACTACGGCCATGGTGCATATGGAGCCCAGGCTGCAAGTCAATATTACTTTGGCAAGGATGCCAAGGATTTGACTCTTTCTGAAGCTAGCATGCTGGCCGGAATACCAAAAGGGCCGTCAAACTATTCTCCATTGGATAACTTTGAAAAGGCGAAATCAAGGCAGAAAGTTGTCCTGCAAGCCATGAAAAGCAAAAACTACATTTCAGAAAAAAATATCGCTGAGGCGTTGCGTACATCCCTGACATTAAAGGGTGAGCACGGAACGGTCACCAATAAGACCGCTCCCTATTTTCAGGATGCCGTCAAGCAAGCTTTAAAATCCCAGCTTCATTTAGATGACCGGACGATCGAACTGGGCGGGCTTAAGGTCTATACCACACTGGACGAAACCCAGCAGGACGCTGCCGAAGAGGTTCTTTCCAATACCATACCCAAATCTTCAGGCATTCAAGCCTCGTTAGTGGCAATGGATCCGGATACCGGGGAGGTCCGTGCGCTGGTCGGCGGTAAAGATTATTCCGAGTCGCCATTCAATCGAGCTACACAGGCCGTTCGCCAGCCTGGTTCAACCATGAAGCCATTGCTATACTATTCAGCGCTGGAGAATGGTTTTACACCGTCCACCACCTTAAAAAGCGAGACTACTACATTTTCTTTTGATGATGGCCACTCATCTTACACACCGCATAATTATAACCATCAATATGCGGAAGGCGAAATTACGATGGCACAGGCCATTGCTCTTTCCGATAATATCTTCGCCGTAAAAACGCACTTGTTCCTTGGGGAACAATCATTAGTCGATACCGCGCATCGTTTCGGCATCACGGCAAAGATGGATGCGGTTCCTTCCCTGGCACTCGGTACGTCAGGTGTAAGGGCGATTGAGTTGGTGAATGCATACAGCATTCTGGCTAACGGCGGCAAGAAGGTTGAACCCGTGTTTATCAAAAAGGTTGAAAATCAAAAAGGTGAAGTGATTTTTGATGAGAATAAGAAACTGGAACAGGTTCTGGATGAGGACAAGGCCTTTGTCATGACCCAGATGCTTACAGGGGTTTTCGATGAAACCTTAAATGGTTATACGAAAGTGACGGGCAGCACCATCAGTTCCCAGCTGACCCGCCCATATGCCGGCAAATCAGGCTCCACCCCGACTGATAGCTGGATGATTGGTTACACACCGGAGCTTGTAGCAGGAGTATGGACTGGATATGATCAAGGCAAAAAAATCGAAATCCCTGCTGAAAAAGGCTATGCAAAGAAAATCTGGGCTTCCTATATGGAAAAGGGCCTACAAGGGAAACCGGCAAAATCGTTTAAGGAAACCGAAAACGTAATCGGGGTAAACGTGAATCCCGTTAGCGGAAAATTGGCCACAAAGGATTGCCCTGTCTCAAGATTGACTTATTATGTTAAAGGAACCGAACCCGTCGAATACTGTGCCGAGCACTTTAAGGGTGATAATCCGAAACATGCCCCAAACGAAGAGGAACATAAAAAGGCCCCGTGGTACAAAAAAGTCTTAAAACCTTGGGGATAACGAAAAACCCCCGAAGCCGGCAGCGGCTTCGGGGGTTTTTCTGTCCTAGTTCCACAGTGACTAAACTGCTGTCTTTAAGTTTACTGATTTTATCGCTTTCCTACAAGTGCATTTTTCACTAAACTTCATATTTCATCCATTAAACGAGAGTCAAACCGTCAATGAATCCTTCAGCTGATCAGAAGAACGCTCCCACATTCCTGCATCATGGTTCTTCAGGAAGTCTGCAAGCACACGTTTTGATTTATCGTCCATATCCTCGACGATGATTTGTCGTTTCAGCGATTTATCCATCCGGTTAACATGCTCCGGAAGCGATTTGTAACCGCGTCTAATTGACCTGTCGACCATCATTTCACATGCTGTCACACCTGCATAGTGCGGACCATTTTGAGTAGCTTCAATGGTCACCCATACAAGCCAATAGGGTTTGGCATTCGGGACTTCTTCTTTAGTCTTTAAAAACTTGATCCCTTTTTCCACCACACTTCTTGCATGCATCGCGCCGATATCGACCTCTGCTTCACCTGCATCCACATCGATGATGACCGGAGAAATATTATCGAGCGTTAATACCCCTGCCCCATATCCTCCATGACCTTCTGTCGGGTCGTTTTTTATAATATTGAAGCCTACCTTTTTCTTCGGTTGTTCTTCCATGTTTGTATCCCCCTTTATCGTTTGTCATTCCTTATTATTGGTTAAAAAAACAAAAGTGAAAAAAATTGACTCAAGGTGCCTCCCACAAATAGAATTCCAGTATCCAAAATCGGCCTTATTGTATATTGGCTCAGCGGTGTGATGATCAGAATCAAAAAAATCAGGGAGCCATATTGTTCATACTGGGTCATTTTTGCCCGTAAGTCTGCGGAAACAAGATCCTGGACGACCCTATAACCATCGAGCGGCGGCAGCGGTATCAGATTAAATACAAATAAAAGGACATTTAAATTTATGAGTATATTTAAGAAGGGCTCGACGAAAAACGGTAAATCAGGTCCAACGCCTGCCGCAAGCAACCCGTAAAAAATCAAATACCCTACAATTGCAACAATTAAATTACTGAACGGACCGGCAAAAGAGACGAGCACTCCTGCCAACTTTGGATTCTTAAAATGGAAACGATTAACCGGTACAGGTCTCGCCCAACCGAATCCGGCTATTAATATCAACAATGTTCCGATCGGATCCAAATGGGAAATCGGATTCAATGTGACTCTTCCTTCATTCTTTGCAGTCGGGTCACCGAACTTATAGGCCACATAGGCATGCGAAAATTCATGAACCGTAAATGCGATTAACAGTGACACTATGACATATGGAAGCTTTTCCAAAGGATAAGCCAAAAACCGTTCTATTTGATCAAAAAATTGCATCGATAGCTACTCCCCCATTGTTTATTACCGTTAGTATACATCAAAAGTTCAAGAAGTGAAAAAACTCTGACTTCCGTGTCTTGCAATTCTTTTTCCATTGTGAAACACTACAAGATAAGAGAGGAAGGGGGGGGAAAAGAGATGCCATATGTAACAGTCAAAATGCTTGAAGGCCGTACAGACGAACAAAAAAGGGCTTTAGTCGAAAAGGTGACTGCAGCCGTTACGGAAACAACTGGAGCGCCAGCTGAAGCCGTGACGATTTTCATTGAAGAAATGTCAAAAAATCATTTAGCAGTAGCCGGTGTCCGTAAAAGCGATTTATAAGATTTACATAATGGGGAAAAGCTAAGCCATCAATTCGGCTTAGCTTTTGTTTTTAGCTGCTCAATATATTCATATGCCTCATCAATTTCTTCAAGCGTATATTTTTGTTTGCTTTTCAGCGTGAAAATTTTCTCGGTGACTTCCTCTTTTTCAAGCGTGTCGAAGTATAATACCGTTGAAACCAGCTCCAAAAACCTGGCATTCTGTTCGTTCATATCCTGTAAGCATGCCTCAAGTGCCGGCATCTCCACTTCCTGTATGGATAGGAAATCCTGGCCCGCATCCGTTATCGAATAACAATATTGATAATAACCTGCTTTTTTTTCCCTTACTTCATTCAAATAACCCATTTCGCAGAGCTCTTCAATCCGTAAGGTCAACTCCTCCGAATAAGGTCCATAAAAGTGAAACTGAAACTTTTCATGAAAGGGAAAGGACAGCTTCTTTGCAATATAAACGATTTTTTGTAATTTTTTCCGACCCGAGATTTCACCGGCAGTAGAAATTGCATTGATAATGTTTGCATGATCCTTAAACAAGGCTCGTCACTCCTCACCAAAAATGTACCACTTTAATCCGATAGCTCCAAAAGCTTACGAATCTGTTTTTTTATATTTTTCTTCGTAGATTCATCACGCAATAAATCCGCTGGATAATACAGCTTATGATCCGTTCTTCTTTTCCCGGAAATTGCATCGACAATTTCGGATTCACGTGATAATTCACGAATTTCGCCATTATTTTTCAGCAAGTGAATCGGCAGTCTCTCCTCTTCCTCACCTGGCCGGTAAAAATCATACGGCAAATCTGATGAAGAATCGACGACAAGATAATAATCCGGATCGATGCCTGCCTTCTTGAATAGCGTCCTTAATTCCATCAATCTGTTCATTTGACTGTTCGATGGATGGAATTCCACATATTTAAATAGTTTACGGTTAACGAAGCGAGTGCATAAATCTTTTAAAATCGCATCGTTTTCCTCTTCCCATGCTTCGAAATAATAGAGCATCACCGATTCATCCATTTTCAAATAGTCCGTTAAAGTCACTTCTCCCTTGAACAATGAATAAAAATGGTGCGGTTCTTGAGCAAACTCATAACCGGATTCATATAAATGTTTGGCTCTATGTAGAATCTTGGTAAGTATGACCTCCACACTTCTTGTAACTGGGTGGAAATAAACCTGCCAATACATTTGGTAGCGGCTCATGATATAATCCTCAACCGCATGCATCCCGCTTTGCTTTATGACGGCATGTTCCTCCCTTGGCCTCATTACACGCAAAAGCCTTTCCATATCGAAATGTCCATAACTCACGCCGGTGAAGTAAGCATCACGCTGTAAATAGTCCATTCTATCTGCATCGATCTGGCTTGAAATCAGGCTGACTACTAATTTACCTTTATAGGTTTTAGCAATGACTTCTGCCACTTTCTTAGGAAAATCACGCCCGACCCTAAGGAGGATCTTATTCACTTCCGTATCGCCGACGATTATCTGCTGCGTGAATTGCTCATGATCCAGGTCAAACACTTTTTCAAAAGAATGAGAGAAAGGACCATGACCCAAATCGTGCAGAAGGGCTGCACACAAGGATAGTAACCGTTCCTCAGGTTTCCATTCCGGTCTGCCCTCGAAAACATCATCCACGATTCTCCGGACAATCTCATATACTCCTAGCGAATGACTAAGCCGACTATGTTCCGCACCATGAAAGGTTAAATAAGTCGTTCCCAGCTGTTTGATCCTTCGAAGACGCTGGAATTCCTTCGTCCCTATTAAATCCCATATAACCCGGTCACGAACATGTATATATCTGTGCACCGGGTCCTTGAATACTTTTTCTTCTTGTAATTTTTCGCCGGAATATTCCATGAACTACCCTCTTTTTCATAATCTCGATGCACTCATTATAGCGCGTTTTGACAAAAAACCCTAACACCCACCTTGCTAGTAAGAGAGGTCATTTTGTAAGAAAACGGAAGTTCCCGTCCGATTTCATCTCGAAAATAAGGAAATAAAAAATCACCGCAGTGTGTTGAATCTGGGTGATGATTACTTGTTCCATTTATCAAAAGCGAACAATCCACTCTAACTATATCTAATGGATCCTACTTTAGTTTTTTATTGATTTTATCTAGTAACTCGTCTTCTGTCGGTGCAGCAACTGGACGGTTATTGACAAAGGCAAAAGACTTCTTTCTGCCAGGACCGCAATAGGATTGACAGCCCACTTCAATTATCGCGTCGGGATCAAGCTTTTCAAGACGCGGGATCAATGTTCTAATGTTTACCGCCAAGCAATCATCGCACACTCTGAATTCATTGGACATCCTCCGGTCACCATCCTTTCCATGACAAACTATTTTTCATTATGACTAAATGGTATTTTACCGTTTCTAATTATGAATATCAAGAGGGCTGAATGATGTGATAAAGAAAGGGCAGCCGCTGGAAAAGGATATAATCAGCCAAAAAACTAGTATCCTTTTAACCTTTTTGTATAAAAAATCCAGATTTTGTCCAAAATGCTAGTAGAACACTCCATAAATCACTGCCACACAATATTTTATATAGTTATTTATTTTAAAAGTTACCAGAAAGGGAGTATGTAGAAATGAAGGTTCGTCAAGATGCCTGGACAGAAGAAGATGATTTGCTTTTGGCAGAAACGGTATTGCGCCATGTGCGGGAAGGCAGCACTCAGCTTAATGCTTTTGAAGAGGTAGGAGATAAGTTGAATCGCACCTCTGCGGCATGCGGGTTTCGCTGGAATGCGGTTGTCCGCCATAATTATGACAAAGCGCTTTCCCTTGCCAAGAAGCAGCGTAAGCAGCGGCAAAGGATCCTTGGAAAAGATCAAGGAGGGAAAAAACGGCTACTTTATACACCGCCGTCCCCAACGATTTCCGACTTAATGGTCCCCCATGTACAAGAAGAGGAACTAGAGTTGAAATCCGAAGTCGACACTACCAATTATGAAGCAGCAGAGGAATTCGTTGTGACTGAAGCCCTCGCACCTAAGACACAGCACACATCCGTAACTTTGGAAACAGCCATGAGCCTTGATACCGTCATCGCCTATTTGGAATCTATGAACGGCCGCATTCTTCAAGCCGAAGTATTGAGAACCGAAAATGAAAGATTGAAGCTTGAAATTAAAGGGCTGAAAAAGCGAAACGAAGAATTGGAGAATAAAATCAGCCACCTAGAACAAAACAGCGGCTTGATGCAGGAAGATTATGAGACTTTGATGAATATCATGAATCGAGCAAGAAAGCTGGTCTTGTTAGAGGAAGAAGAACGCCCGGCAACTAAGTTCAAGATGGACCGGAATGGCAATTTGGAAAAAATGGCCGAGTAATAAGATAATGTGGGGTTCAGTTATATAGATCAACCACATGCCAAAGGCCGTTTCACCCATGTTTATCCGAAAAGGGAGCCAACTTGGCTCTTTTTTTCATTGTTTCAAGAAAGATGGAAGAATATCTCCCAGGGCGTCGCTGTCTATCATGCAGGCCTTTTACAGTTTCAGTGAATGCTAAAGTCGTATTAAATGGAAGAAGCCGTTCCTGAATTACTGGAGCGGCTTCTTCTTTCCTATCAATCCTTTAGTACATTGAATACTTTATCATTGCGTTCCACCACTCTTGTCAAGTATGCCTCATACATCGGCCATTCCTGACCGGAAAGAGTGTCAGAGAATATCCTTCCGCTATGTTCCTTCAATACATGTAGGAATCTGAGCATAACGTCCTGAACACTCAATTGCACGCCCAACAATTCCGTTAGGGATGCCATTACCGAAGGGACGATATCAGGATAAGCGAATTTGGTTTCTGCATTTCCTTTAGCTGCCTCATAAAAACCCTTCACGAGATTGGCTCGTTCAGCCCCGCTTCCATTGACACACAAATAGATTTGCACCGCTACGCCATTACGGATCCTACGTTGGGATATTCCAGCGAACTTTTGCCCCTTTATACTTAAATCATAACTACCAGGACAATAGGAACCGACGATTTCCCTTGCCTCCATCGTGACTGGGAAATCGGAAAACATCAATTGGACAAGCTCCCACATCGCATCATAACCACGATTGATTTCAATTTTCTGCTCATTTTCAGGAAAAATGAGCGAAAAATTCAGGACCCCCTCATCCAGCACGACCGCCAGCCCTCCGGAATTCCTGACGATGGCCTGGAAATCATGTTCTTCTAAATGTTCCAAACCCTTTTTAAGAAAAGGCAACTTCGTATCCTGTATACCCATGACGATGGTTCGATGATGTACCCACGCCCTGGCTACTGCCGCTGATTTACCTGACCCAACGGAAGCGCAAAATGTATCATCCATCGCAAAGGACTCCAGAGCAGGAAACTGAGGTCCAACGGAAGATTGATCAATAATCCTCCACTCTTGCTGCATTAATAATGAATCTGTCTCACCCATACGAATCTCCCTCTACATTTAATCCTCAAGCTGCCTATTGATACTGCGCCACAAACCCCTGTGCCGCTGTAATGACAGCCAGTTTATATACATCCTCTTCACTGCAGCCCCTCGAAAGGTCATTCACCGGACGATTCAGCCCCTGAAGGATCGGACCAACCGCTTCGAAGCCACCCAAGCGCTGTACCATCTTATAGCTAATGTTCCCTGCTTCGAGACTTGGAAAAATAAAAACATTCGCATCCCCCTGAATAAGGGAATCCGGTGCTTTTTTTCTTGCTACCGAAGGAACGAAAGCCGCGTCAAACTGAAATTCCCCATCAAGAATGATTTCAGGGTCCATTTCTTTTGCCAAATCAACAGCCTCAACCACTTTTAAGGTCTCGGGGGATGTTGCCGATCCCTTCGTCGAAAAGCTCAACAACGCCACACGCGGTTCGATATCGAACATTAGTGCAGTCTTCGCACTTTCTATAGCAATTTCAGCCAGGTCCTGGGAATTGGGGTTTATATTGATCGCACAATCCGCGAACACATATTTTTCTTCATCACGGACCATGATGAATACTCCCGATGTTTTTTGGACGCCTGGCTTTGTCTTGATGATCCTTAGGGCTGGACGAACCGTATCGGCAGTCGAATGCGTAGCGCCACTCACCATTCCATGTGCCAGTTTCATATGGACGAGCATGGTTCCAAAATAGTTCTCATCCAATAATATTTCACGAGCTTGTTCATCTGTCGCTTTACCATCACGGACCTTCACGAACGCCTCAACCATTTCATCCATCATGATATAATTGTTCGGATCATATATTTCGATTGCCTCAAGGGAGATTTTCAAATCTTTTGCCTTCTCTTGAATCAACCCGATATCCCCGATCAATACCGGTGTCATTAGTTTAGCTTTGGCAAGCCTGCCCGCTGCTCCCAAAATCCGTTCATCCAACCCTTCTGGAAAAACGATCTTTAAATTATGCCCCATAACTTTTGATTCCAATATTTCAAATAAATCACCCACTGGCTCTTCCTCCTTTTTAGATACGTTTCCCCCGTTTTTTCCATGTTTAACCATCCGGTGCTAATCCATTGTCGTCTTCTTTTAAGAATACTCTAGCAGCCAGGTAAATTCCAGCCACTTGGGTTGCCTGCCAACCCGCAAATTTGAAATTTGCAGAAACATTGAAAAACAGTGATGGTGTTTGCGGGTTGATATAAATTTCCTTATACTGAAACTATGTTATATTAAAGTTATAATAAGACTTAGGAGTGATCGTAATGAGTGAAGCAGCACAAACACTGGACGGCTGGTATTGTTTACATGATTTCCGTCTGATCGACTGGGCTTCTTGGAAAACGTTATCAAGTGACGAACGCCAATTGGCCATCTCAGAATTCCAAGGTTTACTGGATAAATGGAATATGAAACAAAGCGACAATGAAGGCAGCCATGCCCTATATTCCATCGTTGGTCAGAAAGCGGACTTCATGCTTATGTTTGCCCGCCCAACCATGGAAGAATTGAATGCAATTGAAAACGAATTCAACAAAACGAAGCTTGCCGAATATACAATTCCAGCTTATTCATACGTTTCCGTCGTGGAATTAAGCAATTACTTAGCTGGTGGAGATGGTGAGGACCCTTACCAGAATCCTCACGTTCGTTCCAGACTTTATCCGATACTTCCAAAAGCGAAACATGTCTGTTTCTATCCAATGGACAAGCGTCGTGATGGCGATGATAACTGGTATATGCTTTCCATGGAAGAGCGCAAAGGCTTAATGCGCTCCCACGGTTTGATTGGCCGCAGTTATGCCGGTAAAGTAAAACAAATCATTTCCGGTTCCGTCGGTTTTGACGATTATGAATGGGGTGTTACTCTATTCGCAGACGATGTCCTTCAATTTAAAAAATTAATCTATGAAATGCGTTTTGATGAAGTGAGTGCACGTTACGCTGCATTTGGTTCTTTCTTTGTAGGAAATATCCTGCCCGAAGAAAACGTTCCTTCTTTCTTATACGTATAAGACGATGAGCTTCCGGTTTCCGGAAGCTTTTTTTGCGTCCCTCTTTTTTATTTTTCCCCGTCTGTGGAATAAATCCAATCCACTTCCCATACATTTTCAATAGTGATGAATTTATTTTTTCACAGTCCCATTCAGCTTCAGGAAAATTGATCAAGATAATTCCTGACTCCAGCGAGGTGAAGGAACGTTACTTCTACCCATTAGCCGGCAAGAGGATCGGACTTATATCATGAACGGCAGCCGTTATGTTTCACTTACTATTCATTGTGGTTTTTTAAGCCACCCGGGGATTGTCCAGAAAACATATACAATACTACCGGTCGCTATAAATCGCACTGCTTCTCCCAGTCCATACTCTCGGATTGTCCAAATTCCACAGTAACAAATAAACCTTGAATTCAGGAGGGAATGCAATGTCACAAAATAACCCTTATGGTAATTACCCTTACGGAGGAAGCCCTTATTACCCCTATGAGAATAATGAGGCTGACCTGCGCCAGCAGAATCCTAACCAGCAACAAGGTTACCAGCAGCAAGGATACCAACAACCATCATACCAGCCACAACAGCCCACTATGGCGGGCACGCCACAACAAGTGCCGATGCAGATGAATCCAGCCACTTCCGGACCACAGATACCTGGCATGCTTCCGGTCGAAGCGTCGTATATCGAGAACATATTGCGTTTGAATAAAGGGAAGTTAGCCACTGTTTATACCACATTTGAAAACAATAAGGAATGGAATGCCAAAATCTTCAAAGGGCTCATCGAGGCAGCAGGACGCGATCATTTAATCATAAGCGACCCTCAAACGGGGAAACGATACTTAATCCCGATGGTATACTTAGATTATATAACGTTTGATGAAGAAATCGAATATGACTATCCATATGGAGGCGCCGGGCTTGCCACCTATTCGCCAAGGTGAAGAAAATCCAATTAAGAAGAGCCTCAGAATCTATTTGATTTTGAGGCTCTTCTTATATTGGGATGACTTTTTTCCAAAAAAAGCTGACCCAAGAGATCAGCTACCTTCATTACAAGTATTTATATGCAGCAATGATCATCAAGACCCAAGCAACCAAGAAAGATACTCCGCCAAGCGGTGTGATGGCTCCCAGGACTTTGATTTGCGTAACGCTTAGGACGAATAGACTTCCGGAAAACAGGATAATTCCTATTAGCATAAGCCAGCCGGACCAGTTGATCAGCGGACTTGAAATTTTCCCAGCCAATAGGCCGAGAACCAATAAACCCACCGCATGGAACATTTGGTATTGAACAGCCGTTTGCCAGGTTTCTAAATATTTATCAGGAATTTTCCCTTCCAGTCCGTGTGCGCCGAATGCACCAAGTGCCACAGCAATAAACCCATTCAATGCACCAAAAATGATGAACAGTTTCAATTATTTCGCTCCCCTTCCCTCATTTAAAAATCGAACAAGGACTCCCCATTGGCCTCATCCATTTTAACCGGTTCTACCTTCGGTGTAGCCGACATAACGGGCTGGGTCAATGTGATTGGCTTCGGTATGCTGATGTTAGCAGCTTTTTCATCCACCATCACTTCACAAAGGGATTTAATGGCAATTATATACCCCTGCACCTTATCCTCTGCATTTGCCTGTTTCGCTTTCAAAACAAGCTCCTCGATTTTATCTAACATTTGTCTTGATGAAATATCCAACTTTACCACCTCGCCTATATACAGGTCAAAACTATCATTACTAGCATAGCAAAAATCAGAGAAGAAAACACCTTGCAATCTCCTACCTTTTCATTGGCTTGGCTTGAAATTTCAAGCATGGCTGTCCTGAAGAATGAAAGACATCAAGAGAAGGCTGGTTTGATGTTTTGAATTGAAAAGCACGGCAGCCCTTTGGAAAACTGGGATCCCAAGTTATATAGAAATGACGGCACCCCATACAATTCACCCGTTGCGTTATCTTGCCCATATCATCGGTTCGGGATTTTCCAATCAATTGGGGATTCCCCCATTTCCATCAGCAAACGATTTGTTTTGGAAAAAGGTTTGGTGCCAAAGAAACCACGGGAAGCCGACAGCGGACTCGGATGTACAGACTTAATGACTTTATGTCGGGTTTCATCAATCAAAGGGATTTTGGTTTGGGCAGGTTTCCCCCACAGGATGAATACAACCGGTTTCGTACGGTCATTCAATAGGCGAATAACTTGATTCGTAAAGATTTCCCATCCTTTTCCACGGTGTGAGTGTGCCTCTCCCTCACGTACAGTCAAGACGGTATTCAATAGAAGCACTCCCTGTTTTGCCCATTCGGCTAAGTAACCATTATCAGGAACCTCATAGCCTAGATCGTTGTGTAACTCTTTAAAGATATTTCTTAAAGAAGGTGGGATGCGAACCCCCGGATTAACTGAAAAACTAAGGCCATGCGCTTGACCCTGGCCATGGTAAGGGTCCTGTCCAAGGATGACAACCTTTACGTCTTCATAAGGAGTATAGTGAAGCGCATTGAAAATATCGTCCTGATCCGGATGAATGACTTGCTGACTGTACTCTTGCTTTATAAATTCCCGTAGCTCCTGGTAATATTCTTTTTTGAACTCCTCTTTCAATAGAGGCCACCAATCATTTGTTAATAACTGCTTTGCCATGTGCCACAGCCCCTTTCCATTTTTGAAACTATATTATATCAAACTTAATCGCCTTGCCTTTTCCATAGATTATGATTTATGTTTCTATATACCCCAAAAGTGGGAAAATAGATAGTCAGCAAGCAATTTAACCATGTTGGAGGATTCCCTATGGAAAAATGGTACAAAAGAAAACGATTTTATCTGCTTGTCAGCATTTTGATTGTCCTTGCAATCGTAATCGTCTATAACAGCTACAAGCCTCTCCCCGATGGTGTTTCCTATGAAGGGAAGATTCATCATGTCGAGGATGTCGATTTCATCTATGACCTTTCCTATCACGATGAACAAGGGAACCTGCAGCATGAGCAGCGAATTTTCCAAACGATAAATCAAGCCATAGAAGAGGCTGACTCTTATATCGTAATCGATATGTTTTTGTTTAATGCTTTTTATGACGAAAAGATAAACTTCCCGAAGTTAACCGAGACTCTGAAGGATAATCTGGTTGAACAGAAAAAAAGGAAACCTGACCTCCAGATTATATTCATTACTGATGAAGTGAATACTTCCTATAATGCCTACCAGTTAGAGGCATTGGAAACGATGAGGAAAAATGGAATTGAAGTCATTGTTACCAACTTAGACCGCCTCCGGGATCCGAACCCTCTCTATTCAGGTGTGTATCGGACCTTTTTCCAATGGTTCGGTGAAAGCGGAAAAGGCTGGATCGTGAATCCAATGGCTAAAAGCGCACCAAAGGTCACCTTGCGTTCTTATCTTAGACTGATGAATATCAAAGCCAATCACAGAAAAGTGGTCGCTACTGAAAAAACGGCCATTATCTCATCTGCCAATCCTCATGACGCAAGTGGATTCCATTCCAATATTGCGTTCCAGATGGATGGGAATATCATCGGCGATTTTATTAAAGCTGAAGAAGCCGCTTCGAAATTCTCGGGAGGACCAAAGTCATTTCCTGAGTTCAAAGGGACTTCAGCAGATAAAGGACCGATATCGGTACAACTGCTAACAGAAGGAAAAATCAATAAACATGTCCTTAAGGCAATTAAGGATGCAAAAAAGGGAGACAACATCCATCTTGCCATGTTCTACATTGCCGATCGCGAGGCTGTCGAAGCATTAACCGATGCAGCTAAACGGGGTGTGAAGATTCAAATGATATTGGATCCGAATCAAAACGCTTTCGGAAGTGAGAAAATCGGGCTTCCCAATCTTCCGGTTGCCGCCGAATTCGAAAAACTGGGGGATGAAAACATCTCGATCCGCTGGTACAAAACGGATAAAGAACAGTTCCATACGAAGTTGATGATGATCCAGAAGACTAATGAGACAGTTATCCTTGGAGGATCGGCTAATTATACCTCACGCAATCTAGATGACTATAATCTTGAAGCGAATGTTGAAATCCATGCTCCAAATGATGCGGGTGTTTCCAAGGATGTCGATAGCTATTTCCAAAGACTCTGGACAAATCAAAATGGAGCATACACGGTGGATTACAGTGAATATCAGAAGAAACTGCCTGTCTTTAAATACTTGACCTACCGCATCCAGAAGGTGTTCCGCTTCACCACTTACTAAAATTCCCGTCTATATAAATGTTTATCAGTGCCCAAATTAGGATATATACTACTATAGCCAATCATCAACAGTAATAAGCAAGATTCCATTTACCTATATTCAAGGGAATCTTACTGAAATTCAAGGAGGAGTTTATATGTATCAAGTACATGTAGTAGAAAACGGTTTACAAGCAAAGGAAAAAATCGATGAATTAGTTACATCAGGTTATACGAAAGACGATGTATATTTGTTTGCCCATGATAAAACACGCTCAAAGCATCTTAGCGAGAATACAAATACAGAAGATATAGGCATGAAGGAACAAGGGTTCCTTGATACCGTCGGAAATCTCTTTAAATCACGCGGAGATGAACTTCGTAACCGAATGAGCAACCTTGGCCTTAGTGATATGGAGGCAGAACGTTACGAGGAAGTGCTTGACGAAGGAAAAGTAGTCATCGTGGCTTCCAAACAAGATAATAAAGACGGGGTTACACACTAATTCCCGATAGCCATTACCCTATATGAATATAAAAAACGAGGCTCCTTAACCGGCAGCCTCGTTTTTTATATTCATTATCCAAGGATTCTTTGGTATGTGGCCTTTGCATGGACCATGTCCTTCGTACCGTGAATCAATGCCCGGCCATCCTTGAAAATGACTATACGCTCCCCAGCTTTTTCACAAGAGAGAAGAAATGGATTGAATTTCACTGAATAACCGCTGCCGATCAGATCTTTGGCTAATTTATCGAGTTGCAGTCCCAAAGGTTTTGGCGGTCTTACCTGTACAGTATCCCTCCCGCAAAGAACAGCCGTTTTCGTTGCATTTTCCATTGTTAAAAAGGGATATGTCCTCTGCTCTCCGCATGAGAGACACTCTTTCTTTTTCGCTTTTGTTAATTTAACGGTTTGATATTGATTTCTCCACAGATCAAAAGTGACCAGTGCAGGCCGTACCGATTCCCAATCTTCAACAAGGATTTTCAATGCTTCGGCAGTTTGGTGTGCCACCACCATCGTTACAGCCGGTGATATGATTCCTCCTGTGTCACAGGTCATTCCTTGAATGGGGATTGCTTTAAGCAAACAGTGCAAACATGGAGTCTGTCCGGGAAGGATCGTCAAAGTCATGCCCACACTCCCTACACATGCCCCATAAATCCACGGTATATGAAGCTTTTGTGATAAATCATTAATAATCATCCGTGTTTCAAAATTATCGGTTGCATCCAATATCAAATCAACATCATCAAGCAGATTTTCGAGATTCTGGGCTGTAGCGTCCATGATAATGGCATTCACTTCAACTTCATGATTGATATCGAATAAATGACGCTTTGCCGCTTCTGCTTTTGGCAGTTTCTCATCGACATCCCGTTCCGTATACATTTGTTGGCGCTGTAAATTACTGGTCTCGACATAGTCCCTGTCGACAATGGTAAGCTTCCCCACTCCTGCACGAGTAAGGGCTTCGGCATTAGCAGATCCCAAAGCCCCTGCCCCAAGAAGCAAGACATGCTTCTTCATAATTTTCAATTGGCCCCCTTCACCAATGGGGGCGAATAAAGTCTGCCTGGAAAATCGCTCTTGCACCGTGATCCCTCCCCTTCCGAACGCTTTAGCCTCCACTGACTGGTGGAATGAAAGCAACTGTATCTCCATCAGAGAGAATTGTGTCATTATCGGCAAATTCTTCGTTGACCGCTGTCATCACGGTTTCAAGACCTTCCAATTGAAAATCCGCCTTCATTTTTCCTTTTAGCTGGGCTACACTCATTCCATTTCCTTCTATAGATAGAGTCTCTTTGCCTAGCTCATCTTTCAATTGGGCAAATAAAAGTACATTAATCATCCATATCCCCCTCTTCCGGTCCACCCGTTGGATATGGAACGGTTTCCAACTGGTTTCCGACCCAAGTCTCCCCATCTTCCCAGTGTTCTTTTTTCCAGATCGGGACGATTTCTTTAATTCTTTCAATCGCATACCTATTTGCCTCATATGCATCATTTCGATGTGGCGTACTAACGGCAATGACCACTGCGATATCCGTGATTTCAAGTTTACCTACACGATGGGTGATCGCCGTTTCTGCATCAAGCCACCGATCCTTGATCTCAGATCCGATTTGCTCCAATTTTTTGATAGCCATCGGTTCATACGCTTCGTAAATTAGGAAGAGAGTCTTTTTTCCTTTCGTCATTTCCCTCACTGTACCAATGAAGGTCGTGACGGCACCTGCATTTCGATTGACTACTTTATCAATCACTTCCTGGATCACAATGGGCTCTTTCGAAATATTATAATTCATGTCTACCATCCTTTATATATAATTCAGTTTGATCAATATAACCTGCCTCTTGATAATCTTCCCTTGTATTCATATTGAAAAAAAGGTATTGAAAATGTTCAGGATTCTCGCGGTATAACTTAAATTCGGTTTCTTTCATGATTTTCACCGAAATCTTTTCTAAAAATAGACTCATTTTTAATTCTTGCTTTAATAAGCACTCCGTCAGTACAGGAAGACAATTTTTATGGTAAACAGCAAAAAGCGGCTGGAGCCTGCCATTTATTTCTGGAATGACAGCATCGAATTCAGGTTCATAATGGGAAATGATATCCTTTATGGCATCTGCACTCGCAAACGGCATATCACAGGCTACAAGGAAATGAAGGTCCGTTTCCGATGAGGTCAACCCTGCATGCAATCCGCCAAGAGGGCCTTGATCCTTATGTAAATCCGGAATTAGCGGAAGTTGCAGAAAATGATATTCTTCAATTGTATTCGTAATGACCATAATGTTTTCTGACACCTTTTTCAATTCGGATGCCACTCTTGAAATGTTCACAACGCCACCTATGGTCAAGAGGGCCTTATTGGCTCCCATCCGGCTTGATTTCCCACCAGCTAAAAGCAGCATTGTCCATTCCATAAGAATCACCCTCCCATTTTTGGTTTAATCCAGCAGCAAACGGTAAAGCTATACTAAATGTGTCCCCTATATTTAAGTATTTTAAATCAACTTTGAAAAGAATGACACTTTCACAAACTTTGCTTTGTATATCAAAAGGTGGAAAATGGGATACAAAGCTAAAGAACAAGCCATCCATCCACCCTATTTCCTGAATTCCAGGTCCGAAAAATGACTTATGCGGGGCCATCCTATTACCTACTCTAAGGCACTCATATTTGGGTGAAAACAAGTTTTACATAAAAGAAATTTTGGTATATTCTAAAAATAGGATATTACCTAGTATGCTGATAATATCGATATCTAATTCTCCTGAGGAGGTCACATAATGACTATGAAAAGAGCTATGACAGTTGCCGGATCGGATTCGAGCGGCGGCGCGGGTCTACAAGCAGATTTAAAGACATTCCAAGAATTCGGCGTTTACGGTATGTCCGCTTTAACGACAATCGTGACAATGGATCCGAAGAATGGCTGGTCCCATAATGTATTCCCTACACCGGTCGAAGTTTTGGAAGCCCAAATCGAAACGATCCTGTCAATCGGCATTGATGCCATGAAAACGGGAATGCTTGGATCTGTGGAAATCATTGAACTTGTTGCCCGTAAAATAGACGAGTTGAAACTGGACAAAGTCGTTATCGATCCAGTTATGGTATGTAAAGGTGAAGATGAAGTATTGCACCCTGAAACGGCTGTAGCTCTGCGCGACCTGCTTGTTCCACGCGCAACTGTAGTCACTCCGAACCTGTTCGAGGCCGCTCAGTTAGCGGGAACTGCTCCTATCAAGACGATTGATGACATGAGGGCTGCAGCTGAAAAGATTCACGCACTAGGTGCAAAATACGTCTTGATCAAAGGCGGTAATAAACTGGATCATGATAAAGCCATCGATCTTTTATATGATGGAAAAGAATTTGAAATCCTTGAATCAGAGAAAATCGAAACGACAAATACTCACGGTGCCGGCTGTTCATCTTCTGCGGCGATAGCAGCTCAATTGGCTGAAGGGAAAAGCCCGCGAGAGGCTATCCTCATTTCTAAAGACTTCATTACTGAGGCGGTTCGCCACTCTTGGAAGATGAATGACTATGTTGGACCTGTCAATCATGGTGCATACCATAAATATGGAATTGCTGAAAAAACACAAAAATAAAACATCAAGTTTAAAGGCCGCTCAAATTCATCGAGCGGCCTTTTTCGCTTTTTTTGTTTATATTTAGTAAAATAGAAAGAAGGAAAAGCTTATCTAGCCGCCCAGTTAAGGAGGAAATTATAGAATGAAACCTATAGACCGTACAGAGGTGCAAAATGCCATTGATTCTTTCGCCGGACAAGATGTATATCTTCACCTTGAAACGACAAATGGTGCCTATGCCACTCATGTAGATGAAGCTTTCTTTTCGGCAGGTGCTTATATCCGGAATGCTTTTATAAAGTATGAACATGGGAAGATAGTTGGCGATGGACCCTACCGCATCGGCTTGAAGCTCAATATTGGCTGGGTATATGCAGAAGGCGTTAACCACTTTGAAATGGATGAACATGGGAGATTGCTATTGGCAGGCCTTGATTTTTCCGGAAAGCTTGCCGTCTCCATGCAGCTCAGTCCTACTCCCTTTGAATGATGACAACTTGCTTGATATATTTCCGATGAAAACTCCCATTCACCGATAACCATACTCACTGTAAGTAGAACGGAAGGAGAGATAAACCTTGGAAAAAGAACGCCATGTCTTAGTCATATTCCCACATCCCGATGATGAAGCCTTCTCGGTCTCCGGAACGCTTGCCCTTCATAGAGAAGCCGGCACTCCTGTCACCTATTTATGCTTAACTTTAGGAGAAATGGGACGTAATTTAGGAAACCCTCCATTTGCGACAAGGGAATCGCTACCCAAAATTCGTAAAAAGGAATTAATCGATGCAGCAAATGCGATCGGCATCCAAGATTTACGCATGCTTGGATTGCGTGATAAGACAATTGAATTCGAAGATGATGAAAAGCTGACTTCCTTATTTACCGATGCCATCAATGAATTGAATCCTTCATTGATCATTACGTTTTACCCAGGTTACAGTGTCCATCCAGACCATGAAGCGACAGCACGGGCTGTGGTTCGGGCCGTGGAAAGAATGAAAGAGAAAGAGAGACCTAAACTTCATTGTGTCGCCTTCTCGAATAACTGCATTGACGAATTGGGACAGCCTGACATCATCCATGATATTTCTGCCGTCGAAGAAAAGAAGGTAGCAACATTCACTGCCCACCGTTCACAAACACAGGCAATGGTGATCGATTGGAAAGAGAAATTCGAAAATCAGGATGCAGATTTTCTAGACTGGATCCGTAAAGAACGATTATGGACCTATAAATTTTAAAGAAATCGCCCATAAGGCGGTTTTTTTGTTTATGGCATAAAAAAAACGCCTGTGGATTACAGGCGGAGAAAAGGGGGATACTTTGGAAATCAATCATAATATAAGCATCCCCAAGATTCTTCATATTATACAATCATATTCAAAAAATTAGGCAGACAAGCGTTTCTCATGCTGCATTTTCTTTTTTGCCGAAGCTTTTTTTCCATGCGCCAAGTAATAAATGCCAATAAGTATGAATGCAAAGATCGACATTCCTATGAATAACCCTTTGAACCCAGTAAATGGAATAAGGAATCCCAATAGGAATGGGCCAACACCAATACCGAAGTCATACATTGTAAAAAACGTAGATGTGGCTAATCCCATCCGATTTGATGGGGCTTCCTTAATGGAAATCGCTTGACAGCTAGATTGGAACGTACCATACCCCACTCCGATAAAGGCGCCGGCAATCAGAAGAGTGATACCATGATGGGATTGACTGAGGATGACCATACCGACGGCAAATAGGAGGAGTGATGGGTAAATAACTGCATTTTCTCCCTTCACATCAAACATCCGTCCTGTAAACGGACGGGACGCCAATAGGAATACAGCAAATACGACAAAGAAAAAGCTCGCCGCGTCCATTAAATCCATTTCCTTTGCAAAAGACGTTAAATAGGACAAGATGCTCGAATAGGTAAATCCGGCAAATCCGATGAAAATGGAAATCGGCAGTGCCCTTTTTTCAAAGTAATCACTGATGTTGAACCCTTTTTGTGGTGAAGCTCCCTTTTCCCCTTCAGGCACATTCATGAATAATGATGCTACTAAAGAAAATGCGGCAAATAAAGAGGCTGCATAGAAAATGATGGAATAACTGAAATGCTGTGTTATCAGCAATCCAATAAACGGACCGAATGCCATTGCCAGGTTTGTACTCATGGCAAAGTAACCTGTACCTTCCCCGCGTCTTTCATTCGGAATGATATCTGCAGCAATCGTTCCAGTTGCCGTAGTGGCAAGGCCGAAAGCAAAACCGTGAATAAGCCGATCGATCAATAAGAGGGATAAACCATTCACCAGGAAATAGCCAATGGATGCAATCAGGAATAGAACCAACGATCCAAGCAACATCTTTCTGCGGCCGATCTTGTCGATTTTTTTCCCTGCAATCGGTCTGACAAGCACTGCCCCGAGTACAAAGATACTTGAAGCAAGTCCTGCTTGTGCTTGCGACGCATGAAAGTTATCGATCGTATAAATGGTCAATGTCACCATCAAGACATAAAAAGTTAAAAATAAAAAAAAGTTCGCAGACGAGACAATCAGAAAGTCTTTCGTCCACAATTTCGGTTTGAGATTCATTTCAATCCTTCTTCCTTACTATTGTTTTAATTTTTCCTTCAGGAAAATCAACGTTCGTAACGTTGCTTCTCGATCTTCTTCAGCCAAACCGCACATTAATTGAAGTTCAAATTCTTCAACTACCTTTTTGGCCTCTTGATAAGTCCTTAGTCCCGACTCCGTTAACTGTATTCTCCGTTCCCGCTTATCTTTTCCTGGGATTTGTTCAATCAAACCAAGTTCTTCCAACCGGTTTACCGTCCTGGTTATCGTCGGTTTCTCCACATCTAGATAAGTGCTTATTTCAACAAGCGTAGAACAGCCAAACTGAGACAGATAATATACAATCGACCATTGGGAATGAAAAAGATCAACCTTGGCCAATTGTTCATTTAACTTTTTGGTAAATGACCTTGAAAATTGTAAGTTATGATGAAAAAAACCATTTTGAAAGGACAAAGGTATTCCTCCTGTAAATTAGTTACCTAGGTAACTATACACCTATTCATTAGAATTGTCTAGCCTTCGGCTGAACGAAAATAATCGTATGCACATTGTTTCCCCAGCCTCTCCATTGCTTCCGAAACAAAAAAATATCCTATTCAGGAGATCCGGGATTTAACTTTTGAATGGGGAGGAAATTCTCGTGAGCTTGGGCGAAATGGCATGGGGAAAATCCGGGCCATGCCATGTTCTATGTGGTCGTTACTTTGAGGCCAAAAAAAAGAAACTCCGCGAATATAAGCGAGGCTTCCACTATTTGCTCTTTGCGTTACGAAATGATTTCATTCGAAACTATTTTGAACCACATAAATACCGCACCCCCGAACTTCTCATTGATAACTTCAGGGCATATATCCCTTTAACAGAGAAAGTGGCAAACGGTAAAGTTTATCATCTTTTTCATCAGGATTTCCTCGGCCATCCGTATTATTGCTTATGAAATAAAGGAATTCTTCATCGACAAATACGTCACGTACCCTTCCTGGGCTCGTAATGACATTAGTCATTTTTCCGCTCTTTACATCATAACTCTTAAGCGCTTCACCCCGTAGGGCGGCCAAATAGAGCTTTCCGTCAAAATAGGCCACGCCAGAAGGAGCCCATGTATTTTCACCGGAATGAATCAATGGCTTCACCATATCTGGTTTTTGCTCATCGCCCTCTATCTCTGGCCAGCCATAGTTCTTACCTGGATTAATTTTATTTAATTCATCGTGAGCCGAATCTCCGTGCTCACTTTCATACAATTGTCCTGCATCATCCCAGGCCAGACCTTGTGGATTGCGGTGACCGTATGAATAGACGTAAGAATTCCCGAAAGGATTATCTTTCGGAATGGTGCCATCCAGGTTCATGCGCAGAATCTTCCCGCCTAAAGAATCTATATCCTGTGCGATCTCAGGCTTTCTTGCATCACCTGTTGTTGCGTATAGCTTATCGTCCGGTCCAATCTTGATCCTGCCGCCATGGTGGTAGTCCCCGCTTGGTATTCCGTCGATCAAGGTCTCCATCTCCTGCCATTTATCCTCATTTTTTTCTAAAATGACGATTCGATTGATGGAATCCCCGCCTGCTTCATAGGTATAATAGGCGAAAGCTTGCCCGCTCTCAGAAAAATCGGGAGCCAGCAAAAATCCAAGCAACCCCGCTTCCGCTTTAGCTGACAATGGCTTTTTAAGGTTGACCTTTTGCCTTGTCATCTTATCCTTGTCCCATTCAACGATGGCTCCTGTCCGCTCTGACACATACATGATGTCCCCATTCTTCTGAATCGACCATGGGGCATGCAGGTTCGTAACCAGCACATCCAGATCTTTCCCTAAGTTGCCCGTCACTTCTTCGTCAGGATTCGGCTTTGTTTTGCTGTCGTCATCATTCCTGTTACAACCAGTTAAAATCAATGTAGCCATGAGGAAAAATAAGAGCGATCTTTTCAAAAGTCTTTCCTCCTTCGATTCATGAGTTTAATAGGCTGACTGTTTAAGTACCTTTAAAATGGCCTCCGCAACACCCGATTCATCATTCATTCCTGTTACTTCATCACATAGTTTTTTAATTTCGAGCGGGGCATTTCCCATCGCGACTGACAAACCTACCCGTTCAAACATGGATACATCATTATAATTATCCCCAATAGCCATCGTTTCCTGCATCGAGCCGGATTTTCCCTTCACATATGTTTCAAGTGCCGTTCCTTTTTGAGCTGTTTCACTCATGATTTCCACATTTTCACGCCCCGATGAAGTGACTGTAACTCCCTGTCCTTGCAATTTCGAAGCAATTTGATTTAATAAAGTTAAATCCTTTGAGAAGCTGAGAATTTTATAATATTCCTCATTCGAACGGCTGAATAACTCGGAGTAATCGGAAATGGAAGTTACCTGTCCAAGTCGTAATCGCTTCTCCGCATATTTCCTCATGCTCTCAGGATCAATGTCTAGATTGGCTGTAACGAATACATCCACCAAAACAGATATTGCGTTTTCATAGTCTTTAGAATAAATTCCCTGACTCGTATATATTTCGAAATAAATCCCCTGTTCTTCGAGGAATCCAGCTACCATTTTAGCAGTGGCAGCTGACATTGGATTGGAAGCGGCAATCTTTCCGTCCTCCGTGAAGAGGGCAGCACCATTTACACTGATGACAGGGCAATCGATACCTGCTTCATCTAAAGCGAACCTTGCTTCCACATAAGATCTTCCAGTAGCAATGATCACTTCCACCCCCTCGCTTTGTGCCCTCTGGATAGCATGTTTATTTTCCTCACTGACCTTTTGCATTTTGTTTAGCAATGTTCCGTCCATATCAATCGCAATCGTCTTTATCAATTCAACCGCCCCTTTATTTCAATATAATCCCTATTTTAACCGAAAGAGCATGGATAAACACGTTTAACAAACCCGTATATATCATTGGTGCGATTTCGGTCATTAAAATTCCTATTATGTATATAAATAAACTGCACCTAATTAAGATAGGTGCAGCTTGCTTTTTTAATGTAAAAGCGTTTTACTATCGACATCTTGTGCCCGTTCAATAATCTGTTCGTGGATGTCCCTTTGAATGTCATCGATGGCTGTAAAGTCCATTGCTTTTACATAAATCTTTTCGAGTTCGTCATGCAGCTCTTTTGCCTTAGCCAGATTTTCTGTCGCTTCATTCATTTTCGTCCGGTACCTTGTGGAAACATCCTTTAACTGATCGGCATATATTTCATCTGTTCCTGGCAGGATGGCCGTTTTATATATATCAATGATTTCATCCCCTCCACAACTCGGGAAATATTCATGCGGAGATGTGCTGTCAAAAATGGCAATCCCTGCCTCCCGGACGATTACCATATCCAAGCTATGCGGATCGAAACCACAATGATATACTTCCACATCAAAGCCTCTTTGCTCCGCAGCCTTTGCAATCTTCTTCAGCATCGTTGATTTCCCTGAACCTGGACGCCCCTTTAAAAAGTACCGTTTTTGTAATCCCTCAGTAATATTGGGGATGAAATCAATTGCACCCTTTGGTGTAGCTGCTCCTAGGAATCGGTGACGAACATCCGACTTCTTATTAAGGACGATATCTCTATAAAAGCCTTCTATCAATTTATTGGTCAATCCATTCAATTTAGCGAAATCAATATTTGCCTTATAAATGTCTTCCCATTCATCATGTATCCTCAATGCTTCAGCGAATAGGGCATATGCCTTCTCGAAACTCTTGCTTCTCGCATTCGTCAATCTTATGATGGCCGCTCTCTCAGAAGCCAGCTGTTGGGAATTCCAGGCAGCCCCTAGATTGACATATTCCTCAATGGCCCCCGGCGCCTTCGGCTCAATCACATGCGGCGCGGTCCCATCCACGATTCCGATTTTCAAAGCCGGTATGATTACTCCATCAATGGAATCATTATCGGATGAACAATGTAAATACTCGATGTCATAGTCTTTATCTAGCCATTCTTGGCCGATTTTTTTCATAATGGTCGATTTACCGGAACCAGGTCCTCCTTTTAATATGAATAATCTTTCCAGACCTGTTAAATTGGAATCATATAAACTATAAAACCCTTTAGCCGTATTGCCTCCAGCGAAATAATTCATCATTTTCCCTGTCACTTCCACACTCTCCCTCACAATAAAGATGTGATCTTCAAGACAGCGTATGAAGAAAAGACCCAATAGGTGAATACCTAAAAGTAAGCAGTTTATTTTATTAGGGCTACAGATTCCGCTTGAGTGATTTCCAGGAATTCTGACGGTTTTAAAACGATCTGTGTACCGATTTTCCCTCCACTTACGATGATTTCAGGCAGATTTGTTGCACTTTCATCGATAAAGGTCGGATATTGCCTTTTCATTCCGATAGGGGAACAGCCTCCCCGAATGTACCCTGTGTATTTTTGAAGATCTTTAACAGCAAGCATTTCAATTTTTTTGGCACCTGCCGCCTTCGCTGCTTTTTTCAAGTCCAGTTCGGTTGCTACAGGAATGACAAATACGTAAAGTTGCTGTGGTCCGTTGTGGGTAACAAGCGTTTTGAAAACGGTTTCTGGCGCTTTTCCAATCTTGTCCGCAACAGTGATCCCGTCGATCTTTCCATCGCGGGCATCATAACTCATCATGCCATACTCTATACGTTTGTTATCTAGAATTCGCATTGCATTCGTTTTACTGGCTCCCATAAGAAAATTCCCCTTATCGTTTTCTACCATTTTACCATTTTAAATACCAGGCAAAAAGAAAAGCACAGTGCTTATGCATCTGTGCTT
>NZ_JADILK010000019.1 GCF_017355165.1 Bacillus sp. SD075
ACTCTGTTAGCAAAAGCTAACAGAGTTTTTGTTTTTAGTGTTGAATTTGGTCTCTGTCCTCGGAAATTGAACTTAAAGCATCCCCCGCCATTGAATTTGTCTGATGATGTACAGCGAGATCACCTAATGCCACGACTCCGACCAGCTTTTCATTCTCAATGATAGGGAGCCTTCTGATTTGTTCGTTAGCCATTAACTCCTCAGCTTCGTCCACTGACATATCAGGCGTGCCTGTTACAAGGTTGGTGGAAATAACATCGGTAATTCTAGTCGAATTCGGCTTTTTCTCGGCAACACAGCGAATGACGATATCCCTGTCTGTAATGACACCAATTAAATGGTTATTCTCCAATACAGGAATGACACCAACATCATCATTTTTCATTTTGACTGCTGCTTCATAAATATTATCTTCCGCAGTGCAACAGTCCACATCTGTTGTCATGATATCTCTTAATTTAGTCACGAATATCCCTCCATTTTTCATAAGTTGCTTGTTTATTCTTGACTTCTGAAGAGAAATTATTCATGAACACGATCAGGCTTCATTCTACAAATTTCCCATGATCCGGTTTAGCTAATGTATCGAATTCCTTTGCAAGCTTTGATAAACCCATTTCCAGTTCTTTCCCTTCTACAGGATAGCCATGGCCTGTTATGGCAACAGACGGCTTCAGACTTTCCAATGATTTTACCGATTCTTTGGCTGCCTCCCAATCGGTTGTCAAATACCGCGGTGGACCTGCTATTTCTTTGTACTGAGTGATAACCTTGTATAGGGAATCTTGCCTGACATTCACAAAAGCATCTCCAGCAATCAAACTTCGGTCACTTTCGCGGAAAAGTGAAATATGTCCTTTTGAATGGCCAGGGGTGTGAACCCATTTCCAATCGCGTAGCCCGGGAACACTATGATCATCAGGCAATGGCTGAACTTTTTCATCAAGGTTGATTCCCTCATTTGGAAATATCCATGAAATTTTTGCGACAATCCCCCCTTCAACACTAGGATCCGGTTCGGGATAATTTTCCTGTCCCGTTAAATAAGGCATTTCTTTAATGTGGGCATAAACAGGAGCCTTCCAATACTCCATTAACTCAATCAGTGCACCAACATGATCGAAATGTCCATGTGTCAAAATAATGGCAGCAGGTGGATTTTGCGGTCCGTAGATTTCTTCAGCAGTTTTCTTAATCACCTCTGCTGAGCGTGGCATCCCAGCATCTATCAATACCCATTTTTCATTTTTGGGTGACCCTACAAAAATTACATTAACGATTTGGACGGACAGGCAATATATATCCTCATTAATTATCTGTACATCTCCACTTGAAACTGAAGTCATTGGCATTAATTTTTCATTCAAATGATTATCATCCATTTATAATCCTCCTAATTTTGAACATACTGTTTTTGAAAAGGATACCCTGTACAAGAAAATAAAAAACAACCTATATTTTATATAGGCTGCAGACCGTAGACAAATTCGAAGAAAAAGCGAGTTTGCCTGCAGTTTTTTTATTTTAAAAAGGTGCAGATGATTTCAGAAATTCGCTCCCTTCCCGCCAACTGTCTACCAAGCCCTCTTTGCCGCAAGCATCTAGCGGGGTCTCGGCTTTGAGATTAAACCGAGTCTTCTTTTAAATACATGGTTTGGAGTGCGACACCTCGCCCCCCTTTTGTCAACAAACACAGTTAAACATCCAATAATTATTATATAGACCGTTTCTCAGTATACATCCTTCCGGGTAAACACTGTAAAAGATACAATTAAAGCAAGAGCCCACCAAACGAGCAAGGTAATGACAGATGATAATAAAGTCATCCCTTCTATCGGAGGCGCTGTCCCGTTAATATAAGCGGTCAACTTCAAATTCACCATAAAGAAATATTTCGCTGATTCCCATGATGACACCATATTGTTCAATATAGCCCCGGAAATCAATGCAGCCAGCATGATGCCCATGCCTGCAGGTGTGCTTCTCACTAAAACCGAAAGCATGAAAGAAAGGGTCCCTACAACAACCGCCACCAGCCAGACAAGCCCCAAATCCATCATCAGGAATCTCCATTGTTCAACTATCCTAACTTGACTGACATCCACATCAGCCCCCTTCAATTCGAATCCAGTTATTACGGGGGCCCCCCATCCTTGATATCCGAAAACGATTCCTGATAAAAGATAAGACAATAAGGCAGTCATCGCCACGATAATCGAAACCGATAATAATAATGTTACATATTTGCTTAATAGGATTTTCCAGCGCTCCACTGGCCTTGTCAGCAGCAGCTTGATCGTGCCCTGACCATTTTCGGAAGAAACCAAATCACTAGCAACAATCATGATCAACAACGGAATGAATAAATCAATTGCATTTTCCAAAAACATACGTGTAAAAGTGGCTGCACCTGGTTCTGAAGGATTGATATCATGATCAAGATAATATTGCTGCTGCTTCAAACTTACCTGCAGCTGTTCACGCCACTCATCCAGCATCCTATTCGAGCCCAAACGATTTTGAGTATCGATGATTTGCTGCTGAAGCGCTGCACGCCAATCATCAGTTCCCAACTTCTCCCGCTGCTCTTCCACTTGTTTGTATTGGGCATATGTAAACATCAGCACTAAAATACCAACGATGATACCGATTATGATTAGCCGTTTTTTTGCCAACAACTTCATCATTTCATTTTGAACCAAGTTATTCAATGCCTGCACCCCCGTCACCGGTAACTTGCAAAAACAGCTCTTCCAATCCTGGGAGCTTTCGATTCATTTCATGCACCCTCACCCCTGCTTGGTTAAGTGCTGCATTCCATTCAGGTGTTTTGAGTTCATCATAAGCTGTAATGATATATTTTTGATCTAGGGTAACATCAGTGAATCTACTAAGAATTTCCACACCCTTTAGAATAGGTTCCACCCTCCAAACTATCCGCTCCTGCGTGGATAATAAACTTTCCACTGTATCTGTTTTGATAATTCCCCCACCTTTAATAATTGCGACACGGTCACAAAGTTGCTGTATTTCAGCTAATAAGTGTGAAGAAACCAGAACACTCATACCTTCTTCTTCAGCTAACTTTCTGATGAATTGTCGCATTTCACGGATTCCGGCAGGATCTAGGCCGTTAGTCGGTTCATCCAAAATTAACAACTTAGGGCTGTTGAGCATTGCCTGTGCGATCCCTAAACGCTGCCTCATACCTAACGAATAGGTCTTCACTTTATCGTGAATTCTCGCTTGCAGACCGACGAGTTCAACTACCTCGAACATTCTTGTGTCATCAACTTCAGGCAACATTCTTGCAAAGTGGAGCAAATTATCCCACCCGCTCAAAAATGGATATAACTCTGGATTTTCAACGATGCAGCCCATTTGCTTCATAGCCTTCGTAAATTCCTGACGAACATCATACCCGCATATATGGATGGAACCCGAGGTTGGCTTTATCAAACCGACCAACATGCGGATCGTCGTCGTCTTACCTGCACCATTGGGTCCTAAAAAGCCGAAAACCTCACCTTCACGCAGTTCAAAATCTATGCCCTTAATAACTTCCCTTTTGCCAATCTTTTTTTTCAATTCCCTGACAGACAATGTCACCTGTTTCATCGTTCCACATCCTCCCATTTTATTAGAGGAGCAATTCTATCAGCAATTAAACGATATCCCTTTTTATTAGGGTGAAATTTATCTGAATACAAATACTCATTTACCGACAATTGGAATAAATCAAATGTCGGAACGAAAATGGCATTGTCATAAAGAGCAACGACTTCTGCCGCTTCGTTATTCCAGTCCCGTACAATGCTGTTCGTATCAAAGTCTTCATCCAAATCTATAAATGGATTATATAGGCCAAGTAACAAAATGGGAGCTGTATCATTGATTTTATTGATATCTTTAAAAATTTCATGTAAATTTCCCAAGAAATTCTTTTGTGATATAGATGTAGCTTTACGATCATATTCAAGCAGGGTCTGCCCTTTTTGAAATAAATCGTTACCCCCGATTGTAACTAAAATAACATCAGCTGCCTGGATTTGGCGCTTCACTTCCGGTTGTTTCACTTGCTGCATCAATTCTTTAGACACTTGTCCATTAATTCCGAGGTTATGAATGATTGGTTTTTTCTTATATTCATTCTTCAAATCTTCAACAACAAGCCCAACGTAACCTTTGCCTGTTTCATCACCTGTGCCACGTGTCAATGAATCGCCTATCGCCACTACCGTAAAATCATCAGGAAGATCATTTTTAATGGCGGTTTCTTCAATGGCTTCCATATCGGAAGTTCCTTTTCCATAATGGTCAATAATAGCCCATCCAAGGCAAAATAAAAAAAACAGTCCGATAAGGGCTGATACGATGGTAACAACCAACACTTTTGGTTTGCTCAAAAACACTCATCCTCCCATTCATTCTCTATCTTCCATTAAATCATATTTTTTCCAAAACAAGAAACTGATTGATTTGGTTAATAATCCCAACTTCCATTTTTGAATAACTGTCTAATTGATTACTGACCCTGCACGGAATTCCCTTTGATATTATCTGCTCTTTTTAATCAGCCGGTTGCAAGCAAGGGCCTGGAAATATTATGCCAAAACACCGAAATTGGCGCTCGGGACGGCCGGAAGTGATAACATTGACATATGACAATGATGCTTTCATTTAAGCATGTATAATCTATTTAATATTAATTGAGCCGTCCCCAACCTGTACAAGTAAAAAAGACCTTTTCACCAGGAAGGTGAAGAGGTCTCTTGCTTTGAATAAGAAAAAATCCCCAAAATGAATTTTTCATATTTTTCAAAATATCCCTATGGGTTTTTCCACTACTTTTAATTTTTTATCTAACCTCATGAGCCATATTGTAAGCAGCATCCCAATCATCGTGAGTAAACCATAAAATAAATAGACCGCATATATACCTGATTTATCTAAGATTATCCCGCCGCTGAAGGTACTGAACCAGTTCCCCAACCCATTGCCAATGGCGGAATAAAGCGTTATTGCTGTTACTGTTATACGAGCAGGGACAACTTCCCTGATATATTGTAAAGCTGCTGGAATGAATAAACCAAGGGAAAACCCTTGAATGATTGAAGTCACATATACGGTAGCCAAACTTGGTTCGGTGAAGTACAAAACCCAACGGACCAATGAAGCCGTTCCAGCCAATAAGGTAATTGGCAGCAGGCCTATCTTATGAATCCAGGTACCTGCCATTCTCATAAAGGGGATTTCCGATAATACAGCTAATAGGAACGCAATGCCAATTCCTGTATATGTTCCGCCCCTTGCCTCGACAAACAAACCATAGTATACATTATTTGCAAGATTAGGCCCAAAAAGCAAAAATGTTATAGCAAGAAAGATAATAAAACGTTTCATGGTAATCAATTCTTTCATTCCACCGAAAAGTTCCACCTTCCCCCCAGGTGGCTCTTCGGGCAAACGAAGAGCCAGACCAGCCGCGATAAACAGGCCGAAGAAAAAGGCATAAAATATAACGGAAGGACCGATGAAGGATTCAGATAACTTTCCCATTACAAAAACCGCCACACCATAACCAAGGGAACCGAATAAACGGATTTTCCCATAATTCGATTTGATTTTAGTTGTATATTGAAGAGTGATACTATCTGACACTGGTATTATCGCACTTTGAAAGATAGCCAAAGCGATTGCGATGGATAATATAAGTAAGTAGTGCTCGAACAGCAAGTAGCCTAAACCAAATATACCAGCAAGCAATGATGTTATTGCAAGAATTTTGGCTGGTCTTCCGCTCCAATCACAGACAACTCCCCAAAAAGGTTGAAAAACGATCATCACTATCGGTCCAACAGACATGATCGTACCTATTTCAATACCGGACAAACCTGCCTCATTGGCCAAATAAACGCTTAATAGCGGTGTTAAACTTCCCACTGCAAAAAAAGAAAATAGGTAAAATACCTTCAAACTAATAATATTAACATGCTTTTGTTTTTCCAAATCCAGTTCCCCCATGCAAACATCTTCTACAAAGTGTTGATTTTTTTCATTGCTTCCTAATAAGGCTTTTAAATAGGGAGGACGATATTAAAGATTGTACCTTTATTGATCTCACTCTCGACAAAGACATTTCCCAAATGGCTTTCTATAATTTTAAAGCTGATCATGAGACCTAACCCATTACCAGTTTTTTTCGTTGTGAAAAATGGTTCTCCCAGTCTCTTAAGCTGTTCTGGTGGCATCCCAATCCCTGTGTCGATAATGGATATATGCACGTTATCCTCTTTAAGTTCAGTAATGACTTTTATGAACCCGCCATCAGGCATAGCTTCCATCCCATTTCTTATGAAGTTCAATAGGACTTGTTTTAATCGATTCTCATCACACTGAACGAGGATCTCTTCTTCATTACAATATGAAATCAGCGTAATGTTCTTCTTCCTGGCTTCAAACTCCGTCAAGGATACAACGTTTTGAACGATCGGCACAAGATTCTTCCTTTCCAATATCAAGGCCTGTGGTTTGGCCAATTGTAAGAACTCTTCAACTATCTCATTCACACGATCGATTTCATCCATGATTATTTCCAGATATTCTTGTTTATTTTCGTCCGTTTCATCCAATTGCAAAAATTCCGTATACCCTTTCATGGACGTCAGCGGATTCCGTATTTCATGTGCCACCCCAGCAGCAAGCTGACCGACCGCGGCTAATTTATCCTGCCGATGGAGCATCTCTTCCGATTGTTTACGCTCAGTTATGTCATATCTAAGTGCCAAAAACTGAAAAGGCTTTCCTTCTTCGCTGAAAAATGGAACAATTGTTGTATCGACCCAATAAAAACTACCGTCTTTCGCTTTGTTTCTAATTTCACCTTTCCAAACTTTCCGTTCATGGATGGTCTTCCACATTTGTTCAAAGAATTCCTCTGAGTGGTATCCAGAATTAACCATATTATGGGTATGACCTATCAATTCACTTCTTCCATAACCGGAAACCTCCGAGAACTTTTCATTCACTTCGATTATGACTCCTTTATCATCGGTAATCGCCACAATCAAGGATTGGTTGATTGCATAATGCATATCTTCCAGTTCCTTAATTGACCCCTTCAAAGCATTTTCTGCTTTTTTACGACTGGAAATATCCGAACGGATGGAAATATATTGATATGGTTTACCCTTTTTCATAAAAGGAACGATAGTTGTATCCACCCAATAAACATTACCATCTTTAGCTCGATTGCATATTTCACCATTCCATGTTTTCCCTTGACTGATCGTCAACCATAAGTCAGTGAAAAATTCTTTTCCATGATAACCAGAATTGATGATGGAATGATTTTTCCCTATTAGTTCATGTTTTTCATATTGCGATATTTCCAGGAATTTTTCGTTAACATATGTAATGATTCCTTTTGCATCCGTGATGGCGACGATCGCCGATTGATCTAAAGCATAACGGATATCGCTCACAGTATTATCACTTTTTGCCAACCGCCGTCCTACAATCGTACTTGACGCTATCAAGCTGGCAAGGATGAATAATGAAACAAAGCATGTAAGATAAAGCATAAGTGGAGTGAGTGGAACAAATTCACCCGTTTCATTCTTCACGTTCATCGGTAATACTCTCAAAAAAAGATAATAGCCTTCAATGATTGCCCCACTCATCACGAGTGTACTGACTGGTTTCAGAGAAGATTGACTTAATTTATTAAAATAGAATAATATTGCAAGCGCTGCTACGAATAAAATAAAAATACTGAAAAGCGTACTAAAGACCGACAATAGGCTAAAGTGCAAAGAGTGGTTTAATGAAGATGTTCCCATTATATAATTGGATAATATGGCCATCGTAAACATAAAACTGCAAAAAACGATTTGCAGCACTTGTGTTTTATACGATATGGCTAATAACCCAACCCCTGCAAGAGCAATCGCCAAAGCTAACGAAAAAATTATTGTAGAAAAGTTGTACGCTGCCATTCCTGAAGTATCGAGAGTGAATATGATCACAAAATTCAACGTCCAAATAGCCACTCCCATAGAGCAGCTGCTCCCTAGATACACCAGACGTTTATATTTCTCTATCGTCAATAATGTTGTCAGTAAATCCAACGCCGTAAAACACGCCATTATTATCAAGAGTACTGCAACCATAAAGAGGACAGGATTTGATGCTACAATTGAATGTTCCATTTTTCCTCTATCACCTCAACCGTTCTATTCTCCTATATTGTAATGGAATTTCATAGTACATCAAAGGTTTTTCATTTCCTCCCCCCATCTATCAAGAAAATACGATTTCTTTCATAAAATCAAGAAAATGAGAAATACTATTATTTTGTATGGAGTAGAATAGGAATACATGTAATGACAAGCTTTCACAAAAACTTGCTACATCATTGCGGGAGATTATCAATACAGAAATAATTATTCAAGAATGTTAATTACTTTATTTAATTATACCTTACGGTTTATAATTAAATAGAACTTATATAGATAGAAAAGGAGTGGGGGGCATGATTATGTCAGACCTAGCGGGTGCAAGTACAACAGAAATTATGCAGAAGAAGACCCAGCATAAAAAATTAACACTGAGACAAATATTACAGAGAGGTCTATTAATTACAATCGGTGCGGTTTTGATGGCTGTCGGCCTCGAGATTTTTTTAGTGCCGAATAACGTAATCGACGGGGGCATAACGGGTATATCGATTATGTTATCCTACATCACTGGATGGAAGCTCGGTATCTTTCTTTTCATTTTGAATCTTCCTTTCTTTTTTATCGGTTATAAACAGATCGGAAAAACCTTCGCATTTTCTACTCTTTATGGAATTTTAGTCCTTTCCATTACCACTACATTGCTTCATCATGTACCAGCTTTCACTCAAGATATCCTCCTAGCGTCCGCTTTCGGCGGTATGATTCTTGGCGTTGGTGTTGGAATGGTCATTCGATATGGCGGCTCATTGGATGGTACAGAAATACTTGCCATACTCGCTAGTAAGAAGCTTCCTTTTTCCGTTGGGGAGATTGTGATGTTTTTTAATTTATTCATCCTTGGCAGTGCGGGCTTCGTTTTCTCTTGGGATCGTGCCATGTATTCGATCATAGCTTACTTTGTTGCATATAAAACGATGGATATCGTCATCGCAGGTTTAGACGAATCCAAATTTGTTTGGATAATCAGTGATGAATTTGATGATATCGGTGGAGCCATTATGAATCGCCTTGGACGGGGCGTAACCTTTTTAGCTGGTGAAGGTGCTTATTCTGGTGATGATAAAAAAGTCATCTTTTGTGTAATAAACAGGCTTGAGGAAGCTAAACTTAAAGAGATAGTCAAAAGCTTCGATCCATCTGCATTTCTTGCTGTAGGGGACATTGCGGAAGTTCGCGGCGGTCGATTCAAGAAAAAAGATATCCACTAATCATTCACTTGCTTTTTGCCGCATCCGGTTGGCAAAAAGATAAAAAAAGCTGAAGGGAACTCCCCTTCAGCTTTTTTTATCCAGCCTTAATAGTTTCTTGGATTGTTAATTGCTTGAAGCATTCTGGTGCCGGGTTTCATCTCGCTGCTACATAACGGACAAACATGTTCATCATTACTTGTAAAGTTATCGCGAATCCAACCTTTGCAATCTTCTGATGTACATTCCCACACCTTTGTTTCTTCAGGAATGATTTCTTCCGTATTATTTCTTCTATACATATATCTCACTCCTTAGAATTGAATTGACTCCGTCCTGAATAACAGATCACAAGCCATAAAGATAAAAGAAGAATAGATGGCGTTTAATCTAAATCGTGAGTAAATACCCATTCGCAAATCTAAGTTTTGATAATTGTTCTTTCATCCAAACTTTGAATGGGAAGAACTTGAGATTACGACATGAATTTTAAATATCTCTTTATCCATTATATCATATATATGCTGTATATATATGAGTAAAGATTCTAAATAAGAAATGATTCCTTTATAATGTCAGTTCTAATCCAGATAAAAAATGAAACACAGTCCCTGACCTACCCTTCAAGATAATAGGGACTGTGCTGTTTAAGAATCCATTCCATATGGTTCTTCCTGCTCGTTCGGTGAACATTTCAAAACGAATTGAGCATGAGAGTAATTTTTAGTGCCAAAACCTAAAACAATGAAAGCCCTGCCTCTCTCCCATCCATACGGTTCCTAGACCGTGCCTGCGAGAATCAGATAAAAGCTTGTAAGTACATGTTTATTAATTAAAACCGTCCGTAATTCCAATTGGGTAGATTAAATTCCAAAAGATAAATGGTACATAGAAGTAAGTTAATGAAGAACAGAAATGGATCGAGGAAAATACTTGGTGATTACATGTATTTCTTTTTTCTAGATGTGTTTAACTTGTTTCTACTTCATCATGAAATGATGAAAAATTATTTTATTAATAAAAATGTTACTTTAAATTACCCTCCAGTGCATTCTTTTCATAACACTGAAATTTAATAGTACCATACATATTTTTATATGTAAAGCATTAATCCAGAATGAAACCACTCCGGCACTTCTTTCTTAAAATAAAAAATAAAGAGGCTATGATTCACCTCTTTTATTTAAACGCATTATACTCATTTTCAATTTTTGGAAGTTCCCTTACTTCCTCAACTAATTGACTTCCACACATTGGGCAATCATAGTTTTCCGAGGCAAAGTCTTTTCTCATCCAACCATTGCAATCTGCTGATCCGCATGCATATACTATCGTATCTTCCATAACGATTTCTGGTTCCTCTGAATTCTTTTTACCAAAATACATGAGCAACCTCCTCTTTTTATATATAGACTCTGATTAAAGGCTCGAAATTTCACCTTTTTATCATTCCTAGTATACGCATTAAACCAATTTCTTATTTATTCAATGAAAAAATTAACCAAAAAACCTTAACACCTTTCGCTTTCCAACCCCGCTTTAACCAAGATCGCTTTAATCATGAAGTAGGAAATATGCTCAGGCAGTACTTCTTTTAGTGGTTTCAATTTTTCAGAATCCAATTGTTTCGCAGTTTCCAAAACTAGATCATACTCTTTATCCAAGAAAATCTCTTCCCATTTGATTTCCAAGTGTTCTTCTGCACACTTTAATAAATGATTTTCAATTGAAATGGAAGACAGTCCTCTCAAAGTCCCAATTTCCTTGATTGATTTGCCTTCCTGATATAAGCGATAGCTTTCTAAGTGAGATGGTTTAGTAGCCCGCTTTACTGATTCCTTTGTAACCATAGTATTCGTTTCTAATTCAGGATGTGCCTGTACATAATGGGAAATCTCCTGTAAGAACACGGATCCGAAGCGTTCGAACTTCTGCATGCCTACACCTTTAACTTCCAGGAATTCTTTTTCCGTCATCGGCAGTTTGAGGGCCATATCTTTCAAGGATGCATCGGAAAAAATAATAAAGGGCGGTACATTTTCCTTACTTGCCAATTCTTTTCTTAACTGTCTCAACTCTTCGAACAATCCATGATCCGCACTGATGCTGCTTACTTTTTTCATTTCCTTACGCAGAACTTTTTTCTGTCCCAATAGCACTTCCCTGCCAGCATTGGTAACCTTAAGGACCGGAAACTGGCCTCCCGTCATTTCGATGTACTGTTTCGCTGTCAGGAAATCAATGAATTTACCTACCTCCTTCGCAGATTGATCATTGATGATTCCATAGGTTGAAAGCTTCTGAAATCCGAACTCTTCCATTTTCTTATTGCGTGATCCCGTAAGCACTTGGGAAATCATCGTTTTACCGAATCGCTCACCCATACGTAACATGCATGAAAGGACCATCTGTGCCTGTGTAGTCACTTCAACAGAGTCACGTTTATCTGTACAATTTTCGCAATGACCGCAATCGTCTGGGTTTTCTTCTCCGAAGTATCTAAGGATGAAGGCTTGCAAGCACCCCTCGGTAAAACAATAATCCTTCATTCTGTTCAATTTTTTCAATTCCTGGGATTGCCACTCCTCCGAGGGATTTGATTGATCAATCAAAAAACGCTGTATCTGCATATCCTGAGGGGAATATAAGAGGATACATTCACTATCCAAGCCATCCCTCCCTGCACGGCCCGCTTCCTGATAATAACTCTCCATGTTTTTTGGGGTTTGGTAATGGATGACATACCTAACATTCGACTTATCTATTCCCATCCCAAAGGCAGAAGTAGCTACCATCAAGGGAACGTCATCACGAATGAATTGGTCTTGCTGTTCCGACCGGTCTTGTTCATTCATACCAGCATGGTATCGACCTGTTTTGAATCCGGCTTTAATAAGCTTGGTATGCAAGGAATCGACTTCTTTCCTAGTGGCTGCATATATGATACCCGATTCATTTTTGTTTTTTTCTAAATAACGCATTAAAAACCGTCCGCGATTTTCTTCTTTCACAACGGAAAAGAACAGGTTATCTCTGGAAAAACCCGTTGATATTGTATGCTGCGCTGAAATTCCTAGCGACTGACATATATCATCGGTCACATGCGGTGTGGCTGTTGCCGTTAATGCGAGGACAGTCGGAGCTGATGGCATATTTTTCAATAAGGTTTTGATTTTTAAGTAACTTGGTCTGAAGTCATGACCCCATTGAGATATGCAGTGGGCCTCATCAATGGCAACCAATGAAATTTCCACATTAAAAAGATCCTGTTGAAATGAAGGATTTTCCAAACGTTCAGGTGCTACATAAACCAACTTAAATCTGCCTTGCTTAATATCGTTCATTCTTTTGGATGATTCTAACCCAGATATGGAGCTATTGAGAAATGTGGCATCAATCCCATTTTGTTCGAGGGCATCTACTTGGTCCTTCATCAAAGATATAAGTGGGGATATCACGAGTGTTACACCGGGTAACAGAAGGGCTGGTATTTGGTAACATATTGATTTACCTCCGCCTGTAGGCATGATTCCCGCTGTGTTGATTCCTCCCAAAACCTGTTCGATAATCTGTTCCTGACCTTTTCGGAATGACTCATAACCAAAGTATTCTTGTAAATAATCACGTGCTTTTTCCATCAATTTACTACTCCTCCTATTTACCTTGTAAGGATTTATAAGGATCTATATCTTTCATTGTACCTGCTTTTCCCGTGAACCAAAAGGACAAAAAAAGCAGACACATTATGTTTGTGTCTGCTTTTTTCAATATATAAACATATGTTGCATGATTTAATTAATTCAGGATTTGAACTTTGACGTTTTTAACGCCCCAATTCACGGCATCTTTTTCGTTTGGTACAAAAATGTCCACTCTATTCCCTTTGATGGCACTGCCTGTATCAGCTGCCGTCGCATAGCCATAACCCTCTACATAAACTTTAGATCCAAGCGGAATGACTGATGGATCCACGGAAATCACTTTTGCATCAGGATTAGCTTTCAAGTTAACTCCTGTGGCTGTTGTACCGCTGCAGCCTTGACAATCAGCCGTATAGGCAGTTGCTCTAACAGTGATCTCTTTTTCGATTCCTGCTTGATTGTTGGACTCATTTGTGACTGTTTTTTCTGATGAGTCTGCTGGTTCCGATTTTTCAACCGGCTTTGTTTGTTTTGCTGGTTCCGATTGTTCTACTGGTTTTGTTTGTTTTGTTTGTTTTGTTTGTTTTACGGGTGCAGCTTGCTCTGATTTCTGTGCAGGCTCTACACTTGCAGCTTCGACTTTGTTAGCTGCAGGTTTAATGACCAGTTCTTGACCAGGATGGATTGTATCTGAATTTAAACCGTTCCAAGATTTAATAGCATCTACCGCTACATCATATTTGTCTGCAATTTCCGATAATGTGTCCCCTGACTTTACTTTATAATGCTCTTCTTGAGAAATATGTATGGTTTCTCCGGCATAAATCGCGTCTGAAGACAAATCGTTCCAAGATTTAATATCTTCTATTGATACTTTATATGTTTGAGATATCCCCCATAATGTGTCTCCATCTTTCACTTTGACATCTTCTGCTTGTACCGGAATTGTGAATGCACCGGATATTGCAGCCGCTGCCGCTAACGATAAGATTGATTTTTTCATATGTTGTTACCTCCTTGTGAGCTACTTTATAAGCTACGAGTTAAATCTTAACATAGTTCTTTTCCATACAAAGAACAAACAGATAAAGAATAGATGACAAACATCACAGTAAGATAACGGGACTATAACAAGATTTTATAATATTCTGAAATATAATCATTTTCCAATTATTCTCCTTTCCATATCTAGGAAGTCATATTATGCATTACCATGGCATAAGAATTAAAGGCTATATCTTTACAAAGGAGGTATTTTTTGTGACTCGCGAAAAGACTTTTACCTTAGTTAAATCATATAAACCTTTCCATAGTAAATTCGATCCGTGCCCGCCTATTGGGAGAAAGTACTACAGGACACCTCCTAATTTGTATATTAATTTTCAACCGCCGAATCTGGAGCAGTTCACACCTGAGGAAGCTTTGAAATACGGTACACTTTGGAAATTCTTTTATGACTTTTATGATAATCCATATCGGGAAAGGGAGACATAAATGAATAAGAAACTGGATGATGAATATTATCAGTTGCTTGAGCAAATACAGGCTGCGGATTTCGTGCTTGTCGAGTTGGCTCTTTATTTGGATACACATCCTAACGATCAGCAAGCATTACAGCAATTCAATCAATTTCATGAATACTCCAACCAATTGAAATCGGTTTTCGAGCCTAAATATGGTCCATTATTGGGTTTTGGAAACAGTCCAAGCCATGAAAATAAATGGGAATGGGGCCAAGGCCCTTGGCCATGGCAGGTATAAGGAGAGATATCTATGTGGGTGTATGAAAAGAAGCTGCAATATCCAGTTAAAGTAAGAGACTGTAATCCTCGTTTGGCAAAATATTTAATCGAACAATACGGGGGTGCTGATGGTGAGTTGGCTGCAGCCCTCCGATATTTAAATCAACGATATACAATTCCTGATAAAGTGATTGGCCTGCTTACGGATATCGGGACGGAAGAATTTGCCCATCTGGAAATGATCGCCACGATGATTTATAAGCTTACAAAAGACGCCACCCCTCAACAAATGGCTGCAGCTGGCCTAGGTGACCATTATGCCAATCATGATAGTGCCCTTTTTTATCATGACGCAGCAGGAAATCCATTTACTGCCACATATATCCAAGCCAAAGGTGATCCAATTGCAGATTTATATGAAGATATCGCTGCTGAAGAGAAGGCCAGAGCAACCTATCAGTGGTTGATCGACATCTCGGATGATCCTGATATCAATGACTCACTCAGGTTTTTGCGTGAGAGGGAAATTATCCATTCGATGAGGTTTAGGGAAGCTGTGGAGATTTTAAAAGAAGAAAAAGGTAAAAAGAAGTTTTTTTAATGAAATTCACATAAAAAAGCAGCGGAGAAAAATCCGCTGCCTTTTTTATTTACGGTCTGAAGAATATGTCCATCCATCTTCCTGGTAAATCTTTTCTTCCTTCATCAGTTTACCGAGAGCACGCTTGAACGCTCCCTTGCTTAAACCGAAGTGAAACTTGATATCATCAGGTGGCGTTTTGTCGCCATAAGGCATTGCACCGCCGCGATTCATTAAATAAGTGAAAATGACATCAGCATCTTCCCCCATCAGATCTTGTTTAAAAGGGATTAAAGAAACGTTAAGCGTTCCATCTTCTTTACTATCAATGACGCGCCCTTCAACTAATTCACCAAGGCGGGGCTCCTCCTTGCGTTCACTTTCGTGAATGAAACAGCGGTATCCTTCTTGTGATATAAAGAAAGAACCAACCATAAGCAAACGATAGACATTTCCCTTAATACTGGTGTTTCGGACTCCTTTTAAAGGAGCTGTCACTGCAATCTCCTGAATTACATCTTCCGTTGCAAGTTTACCAAACAGGCGGTCATTACGATCTGTCTTAAGGGATACATATAGACGATCACCAACCTCAGGCCATAAACGATCAATATTAGGAAGGTCGTCCAATGATACAAGAATATCTTTGGAAAGACCGATGTCCACAAAAACACCCAGTTTCCTTTTCACATTGACAACTTCTGCCCAGCCATACTGATCAATCTGAATTTCGGGTATCTTCATTGTCGCTGTTAGCCTTGCTTGTTTGTCATGGTAGATAAACACAGTTACTTCATCGCCAAGCTCAAGTTCCGTTCCTTCACTCATTTCATTATGATGAAGTAAGACATCTTCTGAACCATCCGTTAAAAACCATCCGAAATCAGCCTTACGTTCCACTTCTAACTCTACAGCCATGCCGGCCTGAATTTTTTGCATGTATAAAAATCCTCCTGTAACTTACCTTTACCTACAATTGTACCCAATTATTTATTTTTCCAACATATTTGAATTTATCATTTTTTTGTTGTTCTGTATACCTATTACGGTTTTTTATTTTTTATCCTTATATCTTCATGGAATGCCTGCGGGACAAGAAACTGCCCTTGTTTACCGTTACTTAACAAGGTATTCATGATCACGTTGGATACTTGGCCCGTTTTATACGGTTTAACTAAAAAATCCATACCTCCCAAGGAAATTCCCTTCTCTCTTTCGTCAAGTGCGGTCGATACAAAAAACGAGCAACTCATTCAAGTTAGAGGATCCTTTTAATTCCCTCATCATCGTCCAGCCGCTCATCTCTGCCTCTTCAAGAAAGTTATCCGATACGATGGCATCCGGAGGCGGGATTTTTAGCTTTTGAAATGCCTTTCTACTACTTTTGAAATAGCTGACCTAAAGGCACTGTCCACCAATTCATAGTTTACCAGTTCCGTCAACCCAAAGTCCGTTCGTCCAATACGCTTGCGATCTGAATTTTCGACCCTATAAAATTACTGGAATAAATGCGGCTGTGATTCTTTTGTGATGCCTAAACCCTGCCCCATCCGGAGAATATTTGATTGCATAACTTAACAAGTTGGAAAGGGCTTGTTTGATTTTTAAGCGATCCCCTGGAATCTTTGGTTTCGATATGGATCCGAATATCATACTGTGCTGGATTTATTTTCAAATGTTCAATATATCTGTTTACTAGACTCCATTTTGCAAATAGAATTCCATCCATATTCCATCACTGTATATCGTTTTGGCAAGATTTAAATTAACTTCATCAATAGACGCTCTACCCTAGCCTGAAGCTCACTAATGCTAAATGGTTTCGTTACATAATCATCCGCACCAAGTTTCAATGCATTTGCAATATCATCCGTACTTTTCCATCCAGTTAGCATTAAAATGGTGAAAAACTCCGCATTACTGCTTTGTTTCACATTCTGCAGCACTTCAAATCCATCCATGATAGGCATCACTCCATCAAGGATTAAAAAATGCCCTACATCTTCTTTGGCCCGATCGGATTTCAAAAAGGATGGACCGTCTTCATACACAGCGATATTCAAATCAAAGTGTGGTATTTGAAGTGAATGCAAGGCTTTAGTTAAGATGGTCCGGATAATGATATCATCATCGATAACGGACACATTGAGGGATTTCTTGCTGTATCCCGCTTTTTGCATGCCTTCAACTCTTCCTCGGCCTGAGCGTTTCGCCTCAAACAAAGATTTGTCCGCTTCCTCTAATGCCTCCTTGGGCGTAATATTTTCATTATCAACCGTAAAAACACCTGCAGAAAATGTAACCGAAAAAGTCTGACCATTCTGGATGAATTCCTTTGCAGAAAAGTCCTTGATTAATTCTGTTAACTTGCGTTCAGCTTCATCACTCAATGTATCAGGGAATATAATGACGAATTCTTCCCCTCCATACCGACAGATTAAGTCCGAACTCCTGATATTGCTTTTAATGAATTGAGCAAATTCAGCCAGTACAAGGTCGCCCACCGAATGTCCGTATCGATCATTCACCCTTTTAAAGTGATCTAGATCAATTATGCTTATCGATAAGTGGCGCCCTGAGCGCTTATAGTCATTAACATAGCGAGGTAGTGTATCTTCAAGAAATCTTCTATTATATACCTGTGTCAACTCATCAATAAGAACCGATTGATCAAAGATTTTCTTCCGCTGTATATGCCTTTCCATCTTTACGATAAACTCATCAATATCAATCGGTTTACCAATAAAATCATCTGCACCCATCTTGAATGCTTTTATCCGGGAATGTTTATCGTTTTGAATGCTGATCATGATCTTCGGAATGAAATATTTCTCGTTATGGAGGTGAATCTCCTGAAGGATTTGAAAACCATCCTTTGCAGGTAACTGAATATCAAGAATAAGGCAATCCGGCTGCATTTCAAAATATTGATTTGTCGCTTTGACAGGGTCGGCATTCGTTATGACCATCCATCCCTTTTCCTCCAATAGATCTTTCAATAAAATCAACATGGAAATATCATCATCAATGATCTGGATGAGCGGGGCTTGTGAATCACGGACATGCTTGGCTTTTATTTCACCTTCATCAAAATGCTCATATTCATATGTATGTTCAATGAGCTCAAAAAGGAAATTCCTAAGGTCCGTCCGATTCCAGACCTGCTCACTGTCTTCATCCATTCCTTCCAATAGCTGTTCGATAATGACCAGAAGTCCACATAATTGCAACGTTTCAGCCGTCCCTTTGATTGAAAGCAGAAAACGGAATATCTCTTGGGCCGGAATGGACTGCCCTACATCCAACTCTAGCCAATCTGAAAGTTTGTTTTTTATATTCCTAAATAAGCTATTTTTGTATTTTTGCATATTTACAAGGTCCAATTCTTATCACTTAACCCTTTCTCACCTAAATAATATTACGGTTATCCTATTCCTACCAACAATGACTTTTTAACTATATGTATCGATTTAATTACACCGAATTAGGTCTAAAGTGCATTCTTTCAGGCATATTTTACATCATAAGAGTAAGTCTATAAATAAAATATTACCATCTTGCATAATTCATTTGAAATTTGTCATAAAGTTTACTTATTTACCTGACTATTCTTCTAAACCTGCAATTTCAAACTCAGGTATTCCGGTGATATAATTTACTCATCAACTGAAAGGAAAAAGAAATCATCCATGACGAAAAAATTGTATTACACGTCCGCCAAGATTTACGAATGGAATACCAAAATCCAGGAGATCATTGAAGAAAATGGCTTTTACTACATCACTCTTGAAGAAACCGCGTTTTATCCCGAAGGGGGCGGCCAGCCTGCAGATACTGGTAATATAGCAGGAATCACCGTTCTTGATGTTATAAAAAGCAAGGATGGAAAGATTCTACATAAGACGGAAAGCCGGCCAGATTCAGAGACCGTTCACTGTGAACTTGATTGGTCCCGCCGCTTCGATCATATGCAACAGCATAGCGGCCAGCATTTACTCTCCGCTGTCTGCAGGGAACTGTACGACGCTAATACGGTCAGCTTTCACCTTGGAAAGGAATACTTAACAATCGATATAATGTCAGGGTTTCAATGGACTGAAGTACATACGGGTGCTGCTGAAAAGCTGGTTAATCAATATATCATCGAGAATCGTGAAATACTTATCTATAACGTGACAAAAGAGCAATTACAAACACTTCCTGTCGTCAAAATGCCTAAAGTTTCAGAGAATATCCGTATTGTTGAGATAGAAGGGATTGAATATAACCCTTGCGGTGGAACCCATGTAGGGCGTACCGGTGAGATTGGCTTAATAAAAGTTTTCAAAGCGGAGAAGCACAAAGAACATACCCGTCTCTATTTTAAGTGCGGCTTCAGGGCATTGAACGATTATTCTGAAAGTCTAGGAATTCTTTCAGCATTATCGAATAAGTTCAATACCGGACGTACAGAGATCCTGAATCGGGTTGAGAAACTGGAAAATGACTATAAGCAGCTGCTATCAGCAAACGAAAACTTAAAACTTGAAAATGCAAATTTCCTTGCTGACTCCCTGCTTGCAGAAAATGGAGGGGGATTCATCTCTCATATTTTCGAAGATAGCTCAATGAAAGAATTGCTTTACCTTGCAGGTACGATTGTAAAAAAGGAAAAGGTTACCGTATTATTTGCATCACGAAAGGAGCAGAAGGTCATCCTTTCACACAGTGGGGCCATCCCCTTTCATTGCGGACAATTTCTTAAAGCTGAACTCAGTTCGTATAATGGGAAAGGCGGAGGAAACGAACAGACTGCACAAGCAGGTTTTACGTCACAAAATGACTTAATGGCATTTTTCCAATACACAGTTGAAAAATTAGTCCATGAAAACCAATTTAATACACGTTCCAGTTGATTTCAGAAATCCGCTCCCTTTCAGCCGACTGTCTGCCGAGCCTCATCAAAGCAAGCGCCTGTGGGGTCTCAGCTAGCCAGTTATTCGGCAGGAGTGTCGCAAATTTTTTCAATCTATTGAGCTTTCATCCCAAATAAACCATGTAGTATATCCAAACCTTGTTTTAATATTTTGATATTCATCCCCTCGATAAAAAAGAAAAAGGGATTAAAACCATTCTAAACTCGTTTTGTCTAGAGGGAGGACAAATAAAGTCCCCCCTTTTTATTGTTCTATTTTCAATTTCACTAATCCGTGTTCTTCAATATGAAGATGATATTTTTCTTCGAGCTCCAGGATACGTTTAAACGCTTCCTCCTGATTGTATTCAAGGTTTTCCGACTCCTCGGCGAACTCTCTTCTAGCCATATGATAGGCAAGCTTATCCCTGAACACTCCTTCTTCATACTCATCTATGACTTCATGAAGTTGATCCTCCAACTCCCTGCTCAAATCATAAATTTCATATTCCTTCACAAACTTTACTCCTTCCATGCCGAAATCTTTGGCAAAGGAATTGAGATACTGTTCCATCTCACTGAATTCTTTATTATCTTCAGTATCGGAGGCAACCCAATATCCGTACTGAACCATTTTGAATAAAGTTTCATACTGTTTCTTGGTAAAATTGATTTTCATTGTCGATACTCCTTTTCCGGTTTCCTTACAACAAAAAGAATAAACCGCAATGGAGCAAAAGTCCAATGCGGTTTATTCTCAATCCAATATTTCCGTTACAGAAAAATATGCTGCTTTTTCCGTATCTACGACATAGTGGCAATCGCCTTTAACTAAATTATAATAACGGTGCTTTTGAATATTTGAAATCATTTGAGTTGAGTCATCGCCTTCTACTTCATGCTCTATTTCTTTGCCGCCCGGAAAATAAAAACCAACTTTCAATTTCATCTTTCTCATCCTTCCCTTCATCTGGTTGAATCAAATCACTCTTTTAATTCTTATCCTTTCTCATGCAGTTATAAACATAAATTAAATGCTTATTCACTTTTTCCATGATATCCTAAGGAAAAATACGAAAATCAGAAGGTGTTTTTATGAAGATAAGGAAAGCAATGGAAGAAGATATTAATGGAATAGCAAATGTACATATAAACAGCTGGAAAACGACTTATAAAGGAATCCTTCCGGATCAATATTTGTTTTCCTTGAATCCGAAAGCCAAAAAGAAAAACTGGCTAAGAAATTTAAAGATGCTGCATAATGCCACCTTTGTAGCGGAAAACGACAATGGGGAAATCGTTGGTTTCGCTGCCGGTGGACCTGAACAATCGAATGATCCGCATATTCAAGGTGAAGTGTATGCCATTTATTTATTAAAGGAATATCAGCGACGGGGATACGGCCGAAAAATGGTAAAAGAGGTCATCCATGAGCTTATGAAAATGAAACATAAGAATTTAATAATATGGGCATTAAAGGATAATCCTTCATGCGGTTTTTACAGAGCCATTGGCGGTCAAGTGATAGCTGAAAAAAATGTTAAAATGGCAGGCATCGAGCTCATCGAAGTCGGTTTCGGGTGGGGAGATATTCAGGATATCCTTTTGCATCTGTGAGCATATCCCGAGGAGGACGGTTACATCCCCCCTTTTTCATGTCTCGATAAGGAAAGCCTTTTTCTCATTGCCTAAAAAATAAAGCCGGTGCAATGGCCTTGTCATTGTAACGTACAGCAGTTTGATATCAAGCTCATTTCCATGGCAATACGCTTCTTCCAATGATATTGCAAAGACCACATCGAATTCGAGACCTTTGGCTTGATAGGACGGAACTATCAACGTTTTATCTTTAGGGATGTTTCCCGCTTCATCTATTAAATGGAAGTTTTGATTGAATTCACTAAGTTTCTCGTTTGCCAGTTTGCAATCTTTCATCGTTTTGGCAATAACGGCAAACGTTTTAAAACCTTCACCTTTAAGACTTTCGATACGCTCGATCAGCTCTTCTTCCCAACCATCTTTTTCAATGGAAATGAATTCTGGTTCCATGCCATGGCGGACTACTGGTTCAATTTCCGGAAAATCATATGTTAACAACTGAAGTATCTCATTAGCCCTTTTCATTATTTCAACAGTGGTTCTGTAGCTTTTTTGTAATTCAGTATACGTCGCCCTAGGGAAAATACGACTGTGAACCTCTTCCCATGTTTGAAGTCCCCGATATGAATGTATGCCTTGTGCAAGGTCGCCCACAAGGGTGAACATATCAGTATCCACTGCCGTCTTGAGTGCCTGTAACTGCATGAAACTATAATCCTGTGCCTCATCAATGACCACATTTTTTGCTTTGTATTCTTTGGCGACACCAAAAAGCCGCTCCTGAAGATACAATAATGCACCTAAGTCCTCCATCTCATAACTCTTAGCCGTAAATAATTTATGATTATACTCACATAAAACTCTGGCATCTTCGACATTTAGTTTACCGTTGCTGTAGAAGGCAAGACGCTCCGGATTTTGGTACAATTCCTGATAGTGATCCAGGAGATCTTTACTTTTGAATTGCTTAAAATACCCTTTTACCGATGAACGAATCGCCTTTTTGATCTGTCCTATCCTTTCCTCTTTTTTATCAAGACATTTTGTAACAAAATCCTTTCGTATGACTGGATCGATATTCTTATAGAGAGCCTTCTCAATTTTGGCCTCATAAAAATCAACAGCACGTTCAAGCATTATTTTCTTTTTCAATTTCACTTCATTTTGTAAAATGGCTTTCATTTTGTCCAGCCTGGTGTATAACGGTAAATACCAATAATCCTCTTCCAATAACCTAATGAACTTCTTAGCGGAATAAAGGCGATATTTATCACAATAAAAATCAGCATCCGGATGAAAACCCCTGAAAATATCCTTTACATATTCATCCAATATAGTCTTAAATGCAACCGACCCCTTCAGACCTGATATCCAGACGGCTGAATCAATTTCTTCATCATCCTTTTCCAGCAATCGAGTTAATTTATCATCCGCTACAAGCTTCACTTGCTTTCCTATTGCTGCCTGAACATATTCGGAAAATGTGAATTGCTTTACTTTTTCAACACCCAATTCAGGTAAAGCTTCTGATATGTAATCAATGAAAACCCGGCTAGGAGCAAGAATCATTAATTGCCGCGGATCGAACAAGTCTTTATAGTGATATATGAAATAAGAGATCCTATGTAAAGCAATTGTAGTTTTACCACTGCCAGCTGCGCCCTGGACAATTATTGGTTTATTCAAATCTGCACGAATGATTTTATTTTGTTCTTCCTGGATCGTGGTAATGATATCTGTCAATCGATTGCTGGAACTTTTAGATAGGGATTCCTGCAACAATTCATCCGTTGTTGTCAAATCAATGTCCCTGATCTCCTGCAAAACACCTTCTTCTATCATAAGCTGTCTTTTTAAAGTGATGTTCCCGCTGAATGTTTCCCCTTCCGCTTCATATTCAATTTCACCAATCCGTCCCTCATAATAAAGGTTTGCAATCGGTGATCGCCAATCGACGATGATCTGTTCCTGGCTTTCCCTCTGATAAAGCGATGTTTTTCCGAAATAAAGGACTTCGCCACTATCACTGTCATTCCTTTCAAAGTCCACTCTTGCAAAATAGGGCTTTTTACTTGCTTTTCGTAAACTTTCAAGTTCGGTTTTGGACATTTCAAAAAAGTTGGCCGTCGTCAGCAACTGAGAATATAAGCCTGATTCAGACCAATCGGCATCTCCAAAAGCTTCTTGCATATTCCGCTGAAATTGATCTTTGCTTGTTTCCGATGTTTTGATGACTACGTCCATATAACGCTTCGTAAACTCCAGCCGCTGTTGTTCCTGTTCAAAATCAGGGTGATTTCCCATTAAAATCACTTCCCCTTCCTTGTCTTTTTATCTTATTTAATAAATGCCGATGCTAGACGAAATGGACATTTATACTATCAGAAAAGCCAATGGTTGACAAATCTGGAGACATAGAATGATATAGTTGAAATTTACCTTTTCTGTTATTTCAAATAATTTGAAGAATAAACCATATATTCCAGATTGGATTTTACTATAATACGTTGGCTAATGAAAGAGCATCCAAGATGCTTTCAAGAGGAAAAGCTTTGAATACTTTTCAGAAATTCAAAAGAGGAATATATAATAGTACATCTTGGAAAATACCATTACCATCCTGAAAATAGGAAGTTTTTTATTTCATCAGTGGATATCACTTTTATCGATGGCATGATGATAATGGCAATTATACTATTTTCTTTACTCATATATGATATGCAGTGAGATTATTGTATATCAAAAAGATGTCAAATCCATCAAGCAGGCGAACCCTGATCGTGCATTACTTAGGGGGAAACCATACCTACCGCCCTGCTTGTTACTTACTTTATTTATTGGGAAAAGCAGAATTCAGTCCCTTTGGTGTCAATGGGATTGATCGTCGGTGTACTAAATGTCTGTGATGCACGCTTTAATTGACTTTTCCTTCTCCATATGAAAGATGTCGATTAATCTTCCTAAGGTAACATCACAGTTACAACTGGCTCTCCGCTATCCCCAGGCACGGCTACTGCTCTTATGTCATGAAGCTTCTCCTTCCCTTCTACCGTAGCAATTACCTTGAACTTAATTTCTGCTCCCTTGGATGTTTGGCTCTTATTTGCATCATCGATATCCTCTAAGTTCTTTCCCTTAGAAGCTTTTTTTATTGAATCTCATTGTAGCGAGTATTCTTGAATATTGAGACGGAATTAAAAATTAAAATTTTTCCGTTTATCATAGTTTAAATGATTGTTAGTCCATAAATCTTAAAGCCTCCCTCCGTTTTACAATTTACAATATTTAAATATGCATTTTCTGCACGCAATCTTTCATTTTCAGCCTGTAATGCCTCTAATGACCCTTCTACTGGTTTTTTCTTCGTTTAAAAAGCGTCAACTCCGTACTCCTCCCATTGCTTTAGCCAATTAGGAATAGTGGAAGGAGAAGCAATGTTATACACAGCAGCTGCATGGGTACTATACACTCCAAAATTGTTCATATAGTTTAGTACATCCATCTTAAAGCTAATATCATTATTTGTATTGGTGACATTAGCCCCTCTACCTCATGTTATTTATAATGCGCCCCCCATTGCTTTAAAGGAGTCAAACTGATATTAAATGGATTGGCTACAGTTCTGAATGAGTCCATTCCTTCTAAATAAGCAAGGACAGCTTTTAATTTCAACTCTAATGAATATTTTGTCATAAAAAAAGCACCTCCAATTGTTTGATGGTGTCTAACAATGGGGATGCAGTTCATAAATTGGTCTATTTCGTTTGTTAAGAACTACCAAAGCCTACTCTTCCCTTAACTTCACTTGACTCTCTACTGATGATGTCCCCGTAATATGTTCCTCCCACCATATTATTAAACATCACGCTTCCGGGGCCATCAATATTTTTAAACGACGTGCAATTTCCTGTTGAGGAACTACATAACCGTACGGAAACTTTGCCCACGTAGTTATGTTGGTAGTTTTGTATTTCAAATCGTACGTTTCCTCCATTACGAACCCACACTTTTCCATCCCATTTTCCGTCCCCCGTGGCAAATTTATAATATCCGTGAAAATCTGCAGATGCTTCATTTTCAAATGCTGTAATCCCGAAAAGAAAAACGACGGAAAAGATCATAGCAAATATGAATTTCTTCATCATTCGTTTCACCCCCCTTTTTCATTAACTGAACATTAACATAATTAGCGAAATATGGTAAAGGGAAGTGAGTCGATTACAGGGTTTATACACCATTGATGCTTCTCCTTTATCGGCAGCCTCTTTAGCTTTTTGTTCGGCTTCAGCTTCTTCCTATTCTGTTCATCCGATTGGAATGCGACCATAAATACAGCGCCTATTACCATTACTACAAAAGAAACTCCGGCAAAAAGAAAACGTTTCTTAGCTTTACCGTTTTTTTAAAATTAATAAAAAAAGACCTATAAGGATGAATGTTGCAAGTGCAACCATAACTAATAAAAATAAAGCAAATCAGATATTACTCATTAAAATGACCCTCTCTATTTTTCCATTTCTTGTATATCAAACCAACCATAGTATATTGGGCTTATTTTTAAAATAATCCTTTTAACATGCATCCAATACAATATACGCTCAATCCCAAATATACCTAGAATTAATTGGGTATTTATATTTGCAACAAAAAAAGTCCTCACAATGAGGACCACGAAAAAAAACTACTCTTATGTAAATCTCCCGGAAATTGCTTCATCGAGCAAACCTTGTTGGACGAGCTTTATAAATTTATTTCGCTGTTCTTCAATCACTACGGGCATTTCCTCCCCCGTCTTACCTTATTATAGTAGGTTATCAACTTCCATTTCTTATTTATATAGACTGTATCACTGGTCTCAAACCGTCTCCTGTTTTCCAGAAGGTTTTATGCCTTATACTTCCAAAGCGTTTCTTTTATCCTTAGATCGGTCAAACATACTGAGATATATTGCTACTAAACTAATGAGAATTATTACTGCTCCCGAGATAATTAAGGATGCATCTAATAATAAAATAAACACTAATCCTGTTACAGAAGTAATAGTAAGCAAGGAGAATCTGCAATTGAGTTTTTCACTTCTATTAAAACCGTTTTTGTATAGGCATAAATGATTGTTTAGAAGAAGAATATATACCAGATATGTTCTAGCTATTAATTATGATCTCATGAAATAAACTTAATTAAAAAACGAACCCTCAAAAACTTATAGTGGAAAAAAAATACGATTAGCTATTGCTAGTCATCTCTTTCACTTTAGCGTAAATAGTGGTAGTAATGAACATCGTTGCAACGAAAAAACCCCTTAGCACTTAGGGGTTTCAAACACATTATTTATTAACAGGAATTCCAGCTTTCACTGAACTATCAGAATATCAAACATTTCCAATTCGAACATGTACTTCTGCTTTCTTATTATCTCCATCAGCTACCGCTTTTATTGGAAAAGTAACACATCTATTAGGATTACTATTCACAATTATAGCACCTACCTTTTTTGAAGGTAGACTAAGACCGTCATCCTCGTAAGCATCTATCGCATAAGTATTAGCAGAGTTATCAACTCCACTTACACATGCTGTAACAGCTACACTAGGAGTATGAAAGCATACAAAGCTATGCATATGATAAAAAAGGGCAGGTACTCACCAGCCGGTAAGGTCTTCCATAATTAAAAAGAATTCATCCATAAACTGTTTGGATAAACTTGTTAATCCTCTAATTCGAAAGAACAGAATGTCGAACTGTGTTTCTAGTGAATGTTTTTACACCAGGACCGTTTAAAACATTGTAGATGCCCTTTTTAGAATCAGAGAAAAGTATTTGTAGGTATCATTTAGTTAACGGTGAGCGCTAGAAAAAAATCCCGATTTTATCTTTTTTTCATAGATAAATCGGGATTTTTTATGATGGAAAAATTTCACCGTTTTAAATCCGCTTTTTCCTTGACGCTACCCTTAAGGAAACCCCAACTCGATCCTAAAGTAGTTTTCCAATTGTATCTTCTACGCAACCGATGATTTCGCCGGAATGGATTATCTCCTTTAACGTTTGTAAATGAGGATAAAGGTACGTGTCTTCCTCCATTTTTGGCACCGATTGGGCAATCCGGGTTAAAACAGCCCTTGAAGCAGAACCAGGTAATAAATTGCTGTCCACGAACTGATGGGCGGAATAAATAGATAACAGTTCAATGGCTAGCACATATTCAAGCTTTTCAGTCACTTCGCGCGCTTTTTTCGCCGCATTGTATCCCATTGCTACATAATCTTCCTGATCAGCGCTGGTCGGGATGTTATCCACTGTAGCCGGATGGGATAATATTTTCATATCATTTAAAAGACCGGCTTGTGTATACTGCGGAATCATCAGTCCAGAGTTGAGTCCCCCTTTATGTATGAGAAAGGAAGGATAGCCGGAAAGCTGACCGTTGATGAGACGATTGTTCCGCCTCTCTGACATCTTGGCAATTGCTGTGGCAGCAATACATGCGGAATCTAACTCGATTCCCACATACGACGAATCACAATTAGCTCCTGATATTGCTCCGCCGAGTTCCTCGTCTGGCCATAAAATCGGGTTGTCACAACATGCATTCATCTCAATCTCGATCGTTTTCCATGCATCGTGTAGTGTTTTCTTGGCGGCTCCGTGTAGCTGGGGAATAGCACGCAAAGACAACGCATCTTGTAATCGATAATCGACGGACTTCTTGGCAATCATGGAGTCGCTTAACATTTTTCGAATGTTAAACGCGGTATTTCTTTGATCCTCATGAGGGCGAACGCTCATCAACCGGTCGTCAAAAGCACGAGTGGTTCCCTTTAACACCTCTAGAGTCATAGCTCCGATAATATCGGCGACCTTAGCCGCCTTTAACATATCATACAATGCTAATGCTCCAATGCCTGTAGGGCTTGTTGTCCCGTTGATAAGCGCCAATCCCTCTTTTGCTGAAAGCACAATCGGTTTCATACCAACTCTGTGTAAAGCTTCCTTCGCAGGTAGGAGCTCTCCGTTCACATACGCCATTCCTTCGCCAATCAATACAAGCGCTATATGGGCTTCCGAACATAAATACCCGACAGATCCTTCCCGGGGGGCAAAAGGGGTCAGGTGGAGATTTAAAAACTGTCGATACATTTCCAAAGTTTCAACTCGCACCCCTGAATACCCCTGTCCCAAATTTTGCAAAACCATGAGCATCGTAGCCCGTACGACTTCCACCGCTTGCGGTTCTCCTACTGACGTGGCATGGGAGAGAAGGATATTCCTTTGTAATTGAGCCGTTTTTTCCAGGGATATCAACTCTGTAGAAAGAGCACCGAAACCAGTATTGACACCGTACATTACCTTTCCTTCTTTTATCCGATTTTCGACGTGTTGACTAGACAATTCTACCCGTTGACAGTAGCAATCGGAAAATTCAACTAAGGCACCAAAACGTGCAACAGCAACAAATTCTTCGAGACTAATCGGCTCACCAAGGGTTACTTTTTTTTTATCTTTGTCATGCATATTTTTCTCCTCCCTTACTTCACTTTTCAATTTTATCAATGAAGAACATTTTAATAGCAGACACCACTTGCAACACGAAAACAAACAGGACGGCTGAGCCGCCAAGTGCAGCTAGATACTTAACACCATCAACCCCTTGTGCCCCACCAGCGTAGGCTACCATAACGAACGCAATGGTCCCAATAGATAGTGCCCATAAAAGCTTTTTCCATTTTACTGGCTCTTCGTCATGTCGAATATTTACAGTACACATCGTAGCAATTGTGCGGACCATTGAATCAGCAGCCGTAGCAAAGGAAAGAATCAATGTGATCATCACAACTGGAATAATGACTGAGCCTAAAGGCATATTGGCTAGAAATGCCCATAAACCTGCCACTGCTCCACCGTCTTTAATTGTTTTCACTAAATCAACAACGTTGTTCTGTTGCCAGTGTAAGGCCGTTCCTCCCCAAACACCGAACCAAACAATGCTAAATACAGAAGGCAAAATCCAGTTGACAATCATAAACTCACGAATCGTGCGGCCCTGCGAGATGACGGCAAGGAAAATACCCATTACCGGTGCATAAGCAATCCAAATCGCCCAATCATACAATGTCCACCACATCACTAGGGCTTCTCCACCTATATTACCTGGATCAAGTCCCCATCCCCAGAAGTTCTGCAGCCAGTAAGCTAAACCAGCAGTGGATGTGCGTAAGCTAAATAACGTTGGTCCTAAAATTATGAGTGCAAAGAGAAGGATATAAAAGACTTTTACATTGATATCTGACAACCAGCGAATCCCTTTATCTAATCCTTTTAACGAGGATATAGTAAATATTGCCGTAATCACAAAGGTTAGCCCGAGCCACATGAGCGGTCCTTGGGTGATACCATATATCGCCTCGATACCTGACCCGACCAGTGACAGTCCTGCGCCTAGCGAAGATGCCAATCCGAGTGCGATGGCTAACACAGCTAATGTGTCGATTATACTAGCCCAGATTCCCTTCGTTACTTTATCCCCAAACAACGGCGTTAACGTTGACGTTACAGACAATGATTTCTTACGATTATAATACATATAAGCAACGACTAAACCGCTCAACGAATACATTGCATACGGGATGAATGTCCAATTGTAAAAACTGCGTCCCATGGCATAGATCGCTGCGAGGTTCGTACCTGGTTCCACTCCGGTTTGCTCCATTTCACCATAAATGTTGCCAAAGTAAATAATCGGTTCATTCACTCCATACGTTATGACTCCTGTTGCGATTCCACCAGTCAATGCCATCGCAAACCAAACAGAAAACTTATACTTTGGTTTAGAGTCTTTCCCACCCAAACGGATATTACCTAATTTTGAAAACGTTACGATGATTACAATTGCTAATGCCACAATGGATATAATTTGATAAAGCCATCCAAGCCCACGTAAAGACCCTATAAACCCGTTCATAGTAATGTCAGTCAACAGTTTATTGTTAACGATTCCAAGAACTGCCCCTCCCCCTACAAGGAGAAAAGCCGGCAAAAATACACCTTTACGTGTTTTCAGTTTCGCATCCGTCACTATTTCCGTAGCATTCTCTTTTTCTGTGGCAAATGACATAAAAACCCACCTTTACGTATTCTTGTAAAGTGGGATAAGACAAATATTTGGCAAGATAGTCGCCAACATTGCCCAATCCCTGCACCATTATCCTTTTACTTTATATATCGACGCCTTAAATAATACCATCTTCATTGCACAAGCTGTCGTCCCTGCCTTCCTTAAGTATGAAATTCTGTACCTCCATAACATATAATTTTATCATTTGTTTCCGCTTTCATTTTACCTCCCAGTTGAATTGTTTTCATTGTATAATGAAAATTCTAAAAATTTTTTTATAATTTAATAATTTTTTTATAATTTATATCAACATATTTTATTATTATTGTTTTATTTATAATTTACATTATAAATTTTTCTATTTATAATCGGTGTCAAATCAAATTTTGGAAAAGTTAGTTAGATGTGTCTAGAAGTCTTGCTACAACAGTAAACCTCAAATCGCGCCCTTTAATGGAGCAATTTTATTGTCTTTTAACGTCTAATTGTTCATGTTTGGCTGTGTTTTCCATAGTGGTCTCTCAATCTGCGAATCGTTTCCGTACCCCCATTACAGGCTAATCAGGTTAACAGCAAGATCAATTATTGCTTTAACTAGCCCTAAGTACGATTTAACGCTTGTTTTACACAACCAAGTTCCACAAAAAAAAAGACGATTAGCTATGGCTAGTCATCGCTTTCACTTAAGCATAAATAGTGGAACGTGGGACACTGTCATTTTGGCTATATCATTAACGCTCAAACTGTTAGATTCTCTTTCATCATACAGCTTTAAAGCCTTCTTAACGTCCTTCTCGTCCTTCCCTTTCCAACCCATATGTTTTGATATTTTTAAAAATATGATGAAAACTGTATAAATAATGAGGGTGTCACCTTTTCGTGACACCTTAAAATTAAAAAATGTTCCTAAACAATCATCTAGGATCCGAATACGTTTAAAAGTCGTGGAGTATGGATGAAGTATTTCTTGTGTTGAATGAATTCTTTGAGTGAGAAGATTAGCTAGAACTTGTTGAAGAAACTGTACGGCTGAACCATTAAATCGTTGATTAAGCCCTTCGGGGCTCATGAGGACACCTATAGATGCTTCGAGACGGCTACACAATTGTGTGAGTGGTGTACTCGCGACCTGTTGACTAAGCCACACACATAAAGCAATTAATTCTTGTGCTTGATATTTACTTGTACGTTGAACAAAACCAACTTCCTTAGCTAATTGTTGTACAGAAGACGGAGATAAGTAGTTTTGAAGTTCTTGAGAAAAGAGATTCATTTCGTCTGAAACAGAAAAGCTCATAGAAAACGCCATTCTTCCTGTATATTTCTACAAAAAGAATAGCGTTTTTTTCGTTATGATGGTACAAATTCACCTTAGCTTGATGGCGATGTGGCCAGTACCCCTATATATGGGGGATATATCATAAGCACAATAACTAATCAGGTTTCGGAACAACTCTATTGTTACTCAACAATTCCCTAATCCACTTTTAATCAGATGTACTTTCCCTTTTTAACCAGTGGCCTAATTTCATCCTTATATTTTTTAGGCTTTCATAATACTTCTACATTCCACACCGGTGACATTTACTTAATAAAATAACGTGCTTTATAGAACTTTTAAAGGACGCTCAACCCTCTTTTCTTCTCAAGGACTTTAGTCTCTTTTCTCTGCCCTCTTGAGCCCTGTAACGTAATTAGGTAGGCGAAGCGAGCTGTGCACATCCCCATCGCCCGGCATATTTTCATGATCTGATGACTGCAAAGCAGAAAGAGCTTGATTACGGACTTTGATCTCCTCACTGGTGCGTGGGAAGAGGAAGGCCGCACCGGGACCAGCCAAGGCCTGATTCGCTTCAACAAACGGTCGCATGATATTCTCATAAGCAGCGAAAGCCTTTCCGTGTTCTTCATGGGATGCCAGTTCACCGGCCAGAATATACGCCCCCACCAGCGCAAGACTTGATCCCTGCCCAGCCATGAAAGACGGTGCATAAGCTGAATCGCCGACCAGCGTTACACGACCCGACGACCAACGAGGCATATGAATTTGGCTGACAACGTCGTAATACAAATCGTCGGATTCCAGCATCGCCTTTACAAGACGGGGGATTTCCCAGCCACTTTCGGCAAATATCTCGGCGGTCAACTTACGTTGCTTGTTTGCATCATGCTTCTTTGAAAAAGGCGGTTGCTCAGATGCGAACGTTAGGAAGGCATGTAGCGTGTCGCTATCTCCAGAGGCTGACAACACGGCAATCCGACCCGGTGTAGCGTAGGTGACGGACTCGTGGGAGAGGCCTAGATCATTTGGAATGGAAAAGCCATTAAAACAATAACCGAGATATCTGCTGAACTGTTCTTCCTCACCGAACGTAAGACGACGCGTGTTTGAATGTAAGCCATCAGCACCAATGACGATGTCAAATCTGCTACGTAGGCCACTCTTGAAAATAACGTCCACGCCTGTGCCGTCATCGTTTAGTGCGGTGATTGAATCATTGAATTGGTATCGGATCGGCTGGCTCTTCGTCAGATCAAAAAGCGATTCCGTCAGACTGCCCCGTGGCATTTCGATGTCTCGTCCTTCCTCGCCACCGGTAAGCTCCTCCGGTTTGATAACGCCGGCAATGCCACCGTCGGGATTGAGAAAAGTAATCTTCTGAGAATTGATATGATCTGCCTGAAGTTGCTCAAGTATCCCCATCTGCTCGACCACATCGATGGCTGTCCCCCGAATATCTATAGGATAGCCCCCGCCTCGGATCGTCCCTGCTAATTCAACTACGGTTACATCAAATCCATATTTGCAAAGCCAATAGGCCAGGGTCGGTCCGGCGATACTTGCTCCTGAGATTAATACAGTAGTATTTGCTTTATTTTTTTTCATGTAAATACTCCTCTCGTTTATATAAATAAATTTAAGGTACGGAACGTTCCGTATCTATGTGCCAATATTATTATATTTTCATCCGAAAAACAATAGAAAAATTTAGGAAAGGAAGAAATAAGTGCGGATCGAACAAGGTATGAGAAGTTATTCAAACCCCAGGAATCTTTTCATGATGAGGATTAGAACACAAACACACGGCTACCTTAAGTATCGCCGGTTTCAGTCTTATTTCATGTTTTATAAATTCTCCTCTGATCTATATAAGGTACGGTGAGTGTTGATACATAATGTGTATATGATATGATGTATGCACAAACTAGCAATAGAAAATAATAAAATTATTGAAAGAAGGTCAGAAATATGGTTGAAAAAAAGAGTGAACGGTTTTCTCAACCTCGCAAATCTATTAGTGATGAGGGTGAAAACGTAGGCAAACGACGACGTGGTGATATACTGGAAAATGCAATTCTGCAGGCCGCCTGGGATGAACTTAACGAGGTTGGCTACGTACGTCTGTCAATGGAGGGAATCGCCACACGGGCAAAGACAAACAAAAATGCTATATACCGTCGCTGGCCAAATAAGGCTAAACTTGTCATTGCAGCAATAATCAAATTTGTACCTAAGCCCGCAATTGATGCTCCGAATACAGGGGATCTGCGCAAGGATTTACTTATGTTTCTTCACGGAATAGCGAAACCTCTACAATTGATCGGTGCTGAAACCATACATGGTATTATGGTCGACTATCATGGCAAGGAGTTAATTTCTTCATTGCCACAACTTATACAGCCGAGAACTGACGACATGTTGACAATAGCCATGAGGACAATTTTAAAAAATGCTGAGATACGGGGAGAGGTCAATCAGAAAAGAATCACTGAGAGGGTTATTTCACTTCCCTCAGATTTACTACGATACGAACTGCTTACAACTCATGAGATGTTATCTGATAAAGCAATCACAGAAATTATCGACGATATTTTTTTACCTCTTGTCCGTGTATAAACCATATAGCTCCTAATATAATCATCATTATTAGTTCAAGGTGGTACCGAGCTTTTGCTCAAACTGAATGACAATCTGGCCGCCCAAGAGTATCAAAAGAAGATATTTGCCGAAAGCATCCCTATCACCTAGTTTAATACTTCTATTTTAAAACAAAAAAGAATGTAGGCTAAAGGAGTTCTATCTATATGTTAAATGGAAGTTGATTGGAACGGGTGCGCGAGACTCCTGCGGGGAAAGCGCGTCGAGGGCAGATCGCCCACGGTAAGCGAATGCCCTAAGTTCCAATCAAACGGTAGAATTTTTATAAACCCTAAAAAAAACTGTAGACAAACTTGATTTCCTAGTTTGTCTACAGTCTGAAACAGCTATTAAACTGCTTTTCAATCAATCATGGTTTATTTGATGTCACGTATGTACCTGCAATGAAATCATGTATCGCTCTATGATCTTTCCTCAATCCGACCATGAATGCACTAACAATAAACCCTATCCCTAATGTAATGGCATAAACCAAAGCAGCAACAAAATACCTCAATAGCATTGTGCCTATTCCTAATTTTTTGCCGTCCATCCTTACTATTCGTATTCCCATCATCCTTTTACCCACTGTATAGCCATACCATAATATCGGGACAATCAGCATGTAAAGAAAGTTGAAAAACGTTGAAAAGTTGTCATTTTCCCAATCACCGGTAATCAACCCGAAAATTATCGCTATTGGTAAAGATACTATTATGCCATCCAAAAATCCTGCAAAAAAACGTTTCCAAAAGCCTACTGAATCGCTCATATATGATCCTCCCGTTGCGTTAGTTACAGTTACCAATATTACCAATTATAAAGTTGGTGCGTAATGAGTCTTTATACCCATATTTTTCTCAAGCAAGAAAAACACCTTACATTTTTGGTGACAATTTATAAACAAAATTAAATCCTTGTGTAATTTTTGCTTATAAACGTTTGTTTTTGCTAATCTGCCTTTAATTTTCCTAAGAAATAAGATACAATTTAACGAACGGCATTTAAAAAATTATTGGACATAAGCTGCTGTTTGTGTGAATCAGCGTAAAACTAATCAAACAAAGTATTGGACACGTTGAAACAAAAGTATTTTGGAGGAATGTAAATAAATGATTACAGTAAATAATGTTGGTTTACGTTATGGAGATCGTAAACTGTTTGAAGATGTTAATATAAAATTCACGCCTGGTAACTGCTATGGCCTGATTGGTGCGAATGGTGCAGGTAAATCCACTTTCTTAAAAATCCTTTCAGGTGAAATTGAAGCGCAATCCGGTGATGTCCATATGGGGCCTGGCGAACGCCTTGCCGTTCTAAAACAAGATCACTTCGCTTATGAAGAGGAAGAAGTCCTTAAAGTTGTCATTATGGGACATGAAAGATTATATGAAGTCATGCAAGAAAAAGATGCCATCTATATGAAGGAAAACTTCACGGACGAAGACGGAATGAAAGCGGCCGAACTTGAAGGTGAATTTGCCGAATTAAACGGCTGGGAAGCTGAACCTGAAGCTTCAATCCTCTTAAAAGGCCTTGGCATTGCAGAAGACCTGCATACAAAGAAAATGGCTGAATTGAACGGTGGCGACAAAGTTAAAGTATTGCTTGCCCAGGCATTATTCGGTAAACCGGATGTTCTTTTACTGGATGAGCCTACCAACCATTTGGACTTAAAAGCGATCAAATGGCTGGAAGAATTCTTAATCAACTTTGAAAACACCGTTATCGTAGTTTCCCATGACCGTTACTTCCTTAACAAAGTTTGTACACATATCGCAGATCTTGATTTCGGTAAAATCAAAGTTTATATCGGTAACTATGACTTCTGGTATGAATCAAGCCAGCTTGCTCTTAAACTGACTCAAGATGCCAATAAGAAAAAAGAAGAAAAAATCAAAGAGCTTCAAAATTTCATCGCTCGATTCAGTGCCAATGCATCCAAATCGAGCCAGGCGACATCCCGTAAGAAATTATTGGACAAAATCAGCTTGGATGACATAGAGCCTTCTTCTCGCCGCTATCCTTATGTCGGCTTTACACCTGATCGTGAAATCGGGAACGACCTGCTTCGTGTAGATGGAATCTCGAAAACGATCGATGGCGTAAAAATATTGGATAACGTCAGCTTCACGATGAATAAAGGCGACAAGATTGCATTTGTCGGCAAAGATGAGATCGCTAAAACAACAATGTTCAAAATCTTGGCAGGTGAAATTGAACCGGATAGCGGCTCATTCAAATGGGGCGTTACGACCTCACAAGCATACTTCCCTAAGGATAATGCTGAATTCTTTGAAGGTGTAGATTTAAATCTTGTCGACTGGCTCCGTCAATATTCTCCTAATGACCAGAGCGAAAGTTTCCTGCGCGGTTTCTTGGGCAGAATGTTATTCTCCGGCGATGAAGTCACGAAAAAGGCAAGTGTACTTTCAGGGGGCGAAAAAGTCCGCTGTATGCTTTCCAAAATGATGTTAAGCGGTTCGAACGTCCTTATGCTTGATGAACCTACTAACCATCTGGACTTAGAGTCGATTACGGCATTGAACAACGGTTTGATCAGCTTTAAAGGATCTATGATCTTCTCTTCTCATGATCATCAGTTCATCCAAACTATAGCGAACCGAATCATTGAACTTACACCAAAAGGTACTGTCGATAAGCAAATGAGTTATGATGAGTACCTTGAAAATAGCGAATTGCAAAAACAAGTGGCTGAAATGTACAAATAGTACTTTTTTTAAAAGCACATCCTGATTGGATGTGCTTTTTTCGTTCCCGATAATTGCTAGCTGCATTTATTTCATACCCTTAATGCATTGAAGGTATAAAAAACACGTAGCATTAAATATAATAATATTCCCCGTAAGATGATCACTGAATAATTTCATCGATAAAAAGGTATATTGGTAAGGAAGGAGTGAGTTAGAATTGGATGATCATACAGTGAAAAATATTTTTGATGATACAGGATACCTTTTTTTATATGATAAATTCAGTTATCATTTATATGTATCCGGATTGTTCGCCTTAGTGGATCAAGAGAAAATAATTTCTGATTTTTTAAATAATTATGGCTTCGAGGATAAAAATCCACTCTTCTTTGACGACTTTTCCTTCTATTTCAATTGTTTTCATTATTCCCATCAAAAACAAAAATTGTTAAATTTCTTGAGAACCGAGTATGATGAACATATTTGTTAATTATAAAATTTCAGGTAAACTGATCCGGCTATTTCTTAAAATACACGATTTAAAAAAGGTAAGAGCTTATAGTGCTCTTACCCCCCTTACATTTTTCCCTGTTATTCTTCCTTGCCTGCTGCCAAGTCCTTATTCGCTTCAACACTATCTTGATTGATGGTTGAAAAAGGTAAATTCCTCTTTCCCGAGAAATTTTCAAGCAGGTCTTTGACATCAATTCCCGAAGATGCCTTTAACGACTCCTGTAATGTTGCCATTAAATCCGTTGCATATCCAGTCACTTTATTAGCCCCGCCATTCGCACCGCTTCCACCTGTATCCACTACAGTGATCTTGTCTATATTACTAAGCGGGCTAGCCACTTGTTTTGCATATTCCGGCAGCATTTTCAAAATCATGTCCATTACAGCGGCTTGCCCGAACTGTTCAAAAGCTTCAGCGATTTTCTGCTTCGCTTCTGCCTCCGCTACCCCTTTTAACCGGATAATTTCCGCTTCTGTCGTACCTTGTGCCCTTTGTGCGTCCGCTTTAGCAAGACCGTCCATACGAACACGTTCCGCTTCCGCTTTCGCCATGGCTTCAATTTTATACTTATCTGCATCCGCTTCTGTAATCTGTTTCATCTTGTTGGCAGAAGCTGCCTGCTCTACCGCATAACGGTCGGCATCCGCCTTTTTCTTCACTTCTGAATCATATTGCTTTTCACGGCGAAGGATTTCTTTTTCCTCCAGCTCTATTTGCTTCTGACGCTCGATGATCCTGATTTGCATTTCCTGTTCTGTTACATCCTGTTTAGATCTGGCCGTTTCAAGATCGTATGCTTGGTCAGCTCGTGCTTTGGCAATATCCTGCTCACGCCGGAATTCCGCTACCTTTAGTTTGTTGATTTTTTCGGCTTCGGCTATTTCAGTCGCCCTTTCAAGCTCGGCTCGCTGAGCTTCCTTCGATGCTTCTGCTCGCTTGATTCGCGTTTCTTTCTCTGCATCGGCGGTAGCTATATCGGCATCCCTCTTCACCTGCGCAATCCTTGGTTTACCAAGCGATTCAAGATATCCATTTTTATCCCGGACATCTTTGATGGTGAACGATACGATAATGAGTCCCATTTTAGCTAAATCCTGTGAGGCTACCCTCTGTACTTCCTGGGAAAACTTTTCACGGTTTTTATAAATTTCTTCGACTGTCATCGAACCAAGGATGGAACGAAGATGTCCTTCCAAGACTTCCCGAGCTTCCTGTTCACGGTCATCTTTGGATTTACCAAGGAATTGCTCCGCAGCAGTGGCGATATCGGTGATTGAACCGCCAATCTTGATGATCGATACACCATCAGCCATGACAGGAACTCCCTGTTCCGTATATACCTCAGGAGTTGAGACCTCAAGCTTGCTTGACAACAAGCTTAGTGGTTCCGCTTGCTGGAACACCGGGAGAACGAAAGCGCCCCCACCGCGGACAATTTTAATTTTATTTCCTGATTCGTCGATATGAACATTTTTGCTTCCTAAGTAGCTTCCGGTCACGATCAATGCCTCATCAGGACCGGCCGTGCGGTATTTCGTAACAAAGACAGCAATAAGTGCGATAAGTAAAAATGCAACAATGGCGACAACAATCCAAATCAAATCAAACATACCCTACCTCCTACCATTTTTCTAATCCTGGTGGGGCATAACATAGACAACCCCATTTTTAACTTCGATGATCAAGACTTTTGTATCCGAAACAATTCCTTCATTCTTATAACTGGCCGCAGTTTTCGCGATGCTTCCACTGATGCTTTCAATCAGGACTTCCCCAAACCCGTCAACCGGGATTGATGTCAGAACCCTGCCGACCCTCCCTCTCAGGTCATTATCATGAAATGTCAAACTTTCTTCCGCTGATGAGATGGGAATCAAAACAAATACATTCAGTAAAGTGACGATGGTAAAGGAAACGAGCAGGGAAATGCCGGCATTTAATCCAGCATTAAGTTCTGAAAGCGATTCAAGCAAAAACCCACTCGCAAAAAACACGGTCAAAAAGCTAAAAATGAGAGTTGGATTAAATATATTCGGTAATTCAAGGCCGGAAAATATATCATTAAACAAGATAAATAAGAATGTTAGACCCCCGAATATAATTAATCCATATAAATAGACTGTTTCTAATGGAACCCCCAATAACTCCATCTCTTTCATCCCTTAACTTCAATTTTTCCAAGCCGTTTACTACTTTAAGAACCTAGGTTAAGCTTTTTACCAACATTGATAGTCTGTGGTTATAATCCCCTCCATTTACTTTGCTTACCATTCATACGAATAAAGCCTTCAAAAAGTTTCATTTATTTACCAAGTTTTTAAGCTTCACCTTTTTTCTTCTCGCCCTTGTTACAGACTATATCATCCAAAAAACATTATTGAAATAAAATTCATAATATCATTGACAGTGTTTGCTTAACATATTAAAATTCATTATATGTTAACTCGTTACACAACCAGGTTTACATTAGGAGGAAGCACGATGAAGGAAAGTCATGAGAAGTTAAGAATGATGATGATTACAGCTTTATTTGCAGCACTTATAGGGATACTTGCCCAAATTACAATTCCACTGCCCTTAGTACCGATTACAGGACAGACTCTAGCTGTTGGACTGGCAGCAACGATACTCGGTTCACGCTATGGAACCTCTTCAGTTTTATTATACTTGTTCATAGGAGCAGCGGGAGTACCAGTTTTCGCTGAAATGTCTGGAGGGCTAGCTAAGATATTCGGTCCGACTGGCGGTTATTTATTATCTTATATCCCGACAGTATATATAACAGGTCTGATATTGGAAAAAACGCGTTTCTCAGTTGCAATGGCTTTCCTTGCAAATACAATCGGGATGATACTTACTTTGGTTATCGGTACGGTTTGGTTAAAATATATGAGTTCATTATCATGGCCAGTGGCATTTGCCAGCGGTTTTGCCCCCTTTATAATCGTAGGGGTTTTAAAGGCATTCCTTGCATCTTGGCTTGGCATTACAATCCGTTCAAGGTTAGCTTCGGCTAATATGCTGCCAAAGAAAAATACACCACTTTCCCAATGATGGGTAAATGAAAGAGAGGGTACCGCTTGTGGTACCCCCTCTTTCATTTATTTACATTTTTCTCATAATTACAAATTCCCGAACACTTACGAAAAAAAAAGACCCTTAAAAAAGAATCTTTTTTGCAAGTATTTATTGCGGTCCTATCCCCATAAGTCCGAATATGAATAGCAAATGTATATTTTCCCCTTTGCTAACCGTAATCATTTTACTATAGGAACAGTAATTTGACAACTATTGTGGACCCACATAAACATGCTACCATTTTATTGCTTAGAAAGAATATTGTAACGGATTTAGTTACTTATTATTCACTTTATATACTTTTTTCGTACCATCATCGAAAACGACCTCTAAATCAAATTCTTGATAGTCATCCTTCAAATCAAAGGCTTTTGTTACTTCTTGAATGACTTCCTCCTCTGTTGAATCTTTGGTGAAAGTCAATTTTTCTAGGATCGGGGTCAATTCTTTCATTGCTTCATCACCGTGAACTTCATGTTTATTAAGTTTGTCCTCGATCGAAGCTTCTGTTTGAGCGCCCATGGTATCATATTCAGCTTCGTATTCGTTATCATTACCTGTATAATCCACTTCTAATTGAAAATCCTTATAAGTGAAAGGCAGTTTTTCATTATTATCCGTTCCTGTTTCAGAATTATTCTCCGCTTGATTTTCATTTTCCTGAACCGGCGGGTTTTTCACTTCATCGTTTTCTTCGCCGCATCCAGCCAAAACAAGCATAGCGGCAAACGGCACTGATAATATTTTGATTGATCTGCTCATTAGTTTTTTCCTCCTTTAGTCTGTATACCTTATTTATTTCCTAATAGGAGTCATTTAAAACCAAAAGAATTTCTCAGATCCATCAAATCGACCAAGTGATCATAGTGGAAGGATATAAAACAATACGGCAAAAAAGTGTGTGACAGATCCCCCAAGCACGAATACATGCCAAACCGCGTGATGGAATGGAAACCCCCGCCAAACATAAAAGATGGCTCCAAATGTATAAAGCAAGCCCCCTGCAATCAGTAACTGGATACCGGTTGAAGGCATAGTCGCTGTAAGTGGTCCCCAAACGATAACGATCATCCACCCCATTGCAATATAGAGAACCGTCGAAAGAAAGAGGAATCTTTTCACATAGAAAGCTTTGAAGACGACGCCAATGATTGCAACTCCCCAAATTATACCTAGCAGTGTCCAGCCTAGTGACCCTTGGATCACAAGAAGCATGATGGGCGTGTATGTTCCTGCAATGAATATATATATGGCTGAATGATCAAAGATTTCAAATATATCCTTCGTTTTTCCCTCTGGAAAACTATGCACTAAAGTGGAAGAGACGTATAAAAGGAGCATGGAAACACCATAAATGACTGAAATGACTATATGCCAAGGCGATCCTGTTTGAGCTGAGAATATGATTAAAAACACAAGTGCAGCAATACTCAATAAAACACCTACACCGTGGGTTATCGCATTGACCACTTCTTCTTTTTTAGTATAAACATGTGTATTAGCCATGTTACAGCTCCTTAATCCCGAAATTTTTTTATATTCACCTAAATTATACATCAGATCTGCCAAGCAATATAGGAAAGTGAATATTAACTTGATTATCATTCACTAATTAGGAGGGTAAAAAGTGCAACTAGAAAAATTGGTCGCTTTCCACAAAACGATTGGTGATGTGACCAGGATTAGGATTATATCCATTCTGGCAAACGGTCCAAAACACGGACATGCACTTGTGGGAATAGTAAAATTGACGGCCCCGACCATCTAACGAAATTGAAAGACATAATTTAGTGAAGGATCGGAGGAAAAAAATACTGCCTATTATTTTTTGAATGAAGATGTCCTGCAACATTATTCTTCAGCATTGCCTAAAATGGTTTCAACTAAGGGGGACTCCAATAAAATGGTTATTCAAAAGCTGATTTCAGAGCATAAAAAAATCCTTGAAAACTTCTTAACACCTGATGGTCGACTAAAAACCATAACAGCACAAAGAAAAAAGAAAATGATCGTTCTTCATCATATTGCCAGCCTTTTGGAAAAGGGACGTAAATATCCAGAAAAAGAACTGAATGAATTCATCAAGTCATTCCATGATGATTATGCAACGATAAGGCGTGAATTCATTTTCGGAAGCATCATGTATCGTGAGAACGGCATTTATGAACTGAATCCCCGTGAAATGGGGGCCGATATCGATTAGCGGAAGGCTGCATAAATAAAGAACCGGCATCCCAAATGGTAAGCCGGTTCTTGAGATGTCGTTTATATGGCAAAGTGGTGGCCGCCGATGATTTTTATGACTTCCAATTGTTTCATCCATTCGCTGTCCGAAATACTAGGATTCCAAAAATATAAGGCATCATTTGTATAGCCATGAATCGCCAATGCTTCATTGACAGCTCTCTTGGCATCTTCTCCAGCTGCTTTGTTAATACTGCCATCACCAACGGGAGAGAATTGGTTTTTTTGATAAATCACTTCCCGCACCGTATCAGGGAATTCATTGCTATCAAGGCGATTCAAAACTACTCCTGCCACTTCCACCTTTCCTCTGTAGGGCTCCCCTTTGGCTTCCGCATGCACAAGCCTTGCTAATAATTCTTTATCATTTTCATTCATTACATGTGGAATAATCAACGTTTTACCAGGTTCTGCAACATTATTTATATTATTATTGACTTCTTTTAACTTTTTGATAGGGACTCCGTACTGCTTCGCAATATCCCATATCGATTCACCTTGTTTAATGACATGTTTGGTTGCTCCATCAGAAGCTATACTGGCCGTTCCCTTAGGAAAAGCTATCCCAAGTACGATGACACTTAGAGTCATTATCACGGTTATTAATACTGATAATTTCATCTTGTAACCTCCTCGTTAAGCATCTTCCTAGGATAACAGACCATATAGGAGAAAACAGTGCTAAATTTTTACCAAGGAAATAAAGGAAAAATTTTCACTTGGCAATTAACTTCTAAATTTTGATGTTTCCCATTCTTCCCGTAGCATTCCCATTCTGATTGAATCATAATAATGACCATCATAATAACGGCATTTTCTCATTCTTCCCTCTACTTGCATGCCTAGCTTTTCCCCAACAGCCATCATACGTTCATTACCTGACCATGTCGACAGCCCAACCCGCTCAATCTCCATTTTTTCGAATAAATAGCCTATGAACAACATTAACGCTTCTGTTCCATAACCCCCATTCCAATGCTCGGGCTCAAAAATCGTAATTCCGATTTCAAGCCAACGTGAAGGTTCATGTTCCCAGTAATACACAACAGAACCTATTATTTGATCGTTTTTTTCCATTATTAGCTCAGAGTAAACCCCCATTTTCTCATCATAGGTTCTATGCATCTTTTCTTTTTCGATATACGTATGGAAATCAATGAGTTCAAGAGGATGATAAGGTGCATCCCATTTTTTCCATTCTGGATCGGCTTCTCCATATTTCAGGCTCCATAAACGTTTTAAATCGGCTTGTTTAACATTCCTCAATAATGATTTGTTTCCTTCAATCCAAACATCGTCCAATCCGCTTCCTCCCACTTCATCCTTGCTGTATCTTCCATTTTACCGTTCGACACATAATTTAATAAAATATTGCCTTTCTCTGGGACCATCGAATTCACAAAAATATACGCCCTGCCAAGTACCAAGGATTAAGCTCCCTTTATGGATGATCACCTGTTGTGAAGAACCAACCGTACTTGATTTCAAATGGGCTGCCGTGTTTCCTTCCATATGTAAATCCAATGTATGATTCCAAGGGTATTGCTCATCCAGTCTTCTTAGCATATCCTTTTTGACATCGGGATCAGCATTTTCATTAATCGTGATCCCTCCTGTCGTATGTGGACAATATATAAGAGCTATCCCCTCTTGAATCCCATTTTCCTTTATGAATGCCTGTACTTCTGTCGTAACATCAATCATATCATCCCTTTTCGTCGTTTTTAAGGTATTTTTCTTCAGCATGTACGATCACTCCTTTTTTTCATTTTAATACTCATTTACCCATAAACATTAGATTCATGCTTTCATAAACAATTCAAGATTAAAAACATAAGGGAATCTAATCGATAGCAATTAAAAAAATAACCTATTCTTATTGATCTTTTTCCTTTAAAATTGGATATATAAGGAATCAGGAGGGGTAGCAAGATGCACTTCATTTTTAAGTCAATCGACCATTACCAATTAGCATCTCCTAAAAATACCGAGGACCAATCAAGGAAGTTTTTCACTGAGATATTAATGTTCCAGGAAGTGAATAAACCTCCATCTTTAAGGGCCAATGGCGGGTTATGGTTCGAATCGGGATCGATCAAAATCCATGTCGGAACGGAGGATGATTTCATTCCCGCGAGAAAAGCCCATCCAGCACTTGAAGTTGAAAATCTTAATGACTTTAAACAACATTTAATTGCTAAGCATATTTCTTTTACAGATGACGAGAGGTTGCCAGGGGCGAATCGCATATATTTATCCGATCCCTTCGGCAACCGGATTGAAATTTTGGAATGGATATAATAAAAAGCGGGTCCATTTATCGGACCCGCCTAAATAAGTGTATTATTTTTGTTTCTTTTTCCAGAATCCCAATATTAAAGCGGTAATGAGGGCCCCTATGAAAATAGCCAGCAAATAGCGGAATGGATGGTTGACTAGGGGGATGACAAATATTCCCCCATGCGGCGCTGGCAAAGTTACACTAAAAGCCATTGACAGGGCTCCTGCCGTCGCTGCCCCAATAACACTGCTGACGATAACTCGCAGTGGATCCGCCGCCGCAAAAGGAATGGCTCCCTCTGTAATGAACGAAGCACCCATGAAGTAATTAGTGAATCCGGATTTCCTTTCCACTTCACTGAATTTACTTTTAAAGAATGTAGTTGCAAATGCGATTCCTAGAGGAGGAACCATCCCACCAGCCATTACTGCAGCATGCGGTCCGAAACTTGATGCCTCAATGGCAGCAAGCCCAAAAGTGAAGGCTGCTTTATTTAAGGGGCCGCCCATGTCCACGGCCATCATCCCCCCAAGAATCAAGCCAAGGAATATTGCGTTCGTGCCGGATAAGCCCTGCAGCCAATTGGTCAGGCCCGTGTTAATTGCTGTTACTGGTTCATTTACGAGAAATATCATGATAAACCCTGTAATTAACATCCCGAATACAGGATAGAGTAAAACCGGTTTAATGCCATCGAGTGTTTGCGGTAACCTGGAAAACAATTTTCTTAAAAGTAAGACGATATAACCTGCAAGGAAACCGGCGATCAGTCCGCCAAGAAAACCGGCATTAGCCTGTGCTGCCAATAATCCCCCTACCATACCAGGGGCAAAACCTGGGCGGTCGGCTATACTTGAAGCAATGAAACCAGCGAGTACAGGGACAAGCAAGAAGAAGGCACCATTTCCCCCGCCAATATCACTTAATGCTTTGGCAATGGGATTATAATCAGGATTTGCAGGATCGGCTGCCTCGATTCCAAAAAAGAAAGAAAGCGCAACCAAGATTCCGCCCCCAACGACAAATGGAAGCATATTACTTACGCCATTCATTAAGTGCTTGTAAATCCCCAATCCTCCTTTTGCTGAATCACCTTCGTCACTTTTATCATTTCCTGCTCCTTTGTAAACAGGGGCATCCTGATTCAAGGCTCTTGTTAACAGCTCCTCGGTTTTCCGAATCCCATGGGCTACAGGGACAATAATGACATGTTTTCCATTAAAACGATCCATTTCCACCTGTTTATCAGCTGCAACGATAATCGCATCCGCCTCATCAATTTCAGCGGCGGTTAAACCATTTTTGATGCCTGTGGAACCATTTGTTTCCACTTTGAATTCGATACCCATTTCCTTCGCTTTGGCCTTTAACGCATCAGCAGCCATATAAGTATGGGCGATTCCTGTTGGGCAAGCTGTAACGGCTAGGATTTTACCTTTACTGTTACCGCTGGCACTGACTGCATTACCTGTTTGCTCTTCTCCTTTTTCTTCTTCATCGGCTTCCATTTCTTTTTGATTGATTATCTCTAAAACTTCCTCACCAGAAGAAGCAGAAATCAATCGGGCTCTGAATTTATCATCCATCAGTAATGAAGAAAGCCGGGAAAGGGTTTCCAAGTGATCTGCATTCGCTCCTTCACTCGCTGCAATCATAAAGAACAAATGAGCTGGCTGCCCGTCAAGCGATTCATAATCCACACCACTGACCGATTTGCCGAAACAGATGGCAGGTATCCTTACTGCATTTGTTTTTGCATGTGGAATGGCTATTCCTTCACCAATCCCTGTTGTGCTTTGCTCTTCACGTTTTGAGATGGCAGCTTTGAAACCCTCCAAATCGTTTAACCTGTCAGCCTCGGCTAACTTTCCTGATAGTTCATCAATGACTGCTTGCTTTGTAGCACTTTGAAGATTGATTATGATTGTATCCAATTTTAACAAGTCTGTAATTTTCATAGAGTCAGCCTCCTGTTAGTTGATTGATAGCAATTTGCGGTATTAACTCTTCAATTTTATCCAATGTACCGAGATCAGATGAAAAGGCTGTAGCACTTCCTGCTGCAAGACTGAAGCGAAAAGCGGTTAGAATATCCCCTGTCTTTTCATATGTCCCGATGAAACCTGCGACCATGGAATCACCGGCCCCCACAGAGTTGATGACGTTCCCTTTTGGTACATTTGCGGAATATGACTCTCCGCCGGAGCAAAGCACCGCCCCCTGTCCCGCCATTGAAACAATAACGTTTTGTGCTCCTGCTTCAACCAATTTAGCGCCATATTCTTTAGCTTCTTCAACCGTTCTGATTTCTGTGGAAAAAAGCTCACCCAATTCATGGTGATTAGGCTTTATTAAAAATGGCCGGTGTGGAAGGACATTCATTAATCCCTTGCCACTCGTATCCACCACCACTTTAATGCCGTTATGGGAACAAGATCTTGCCATGGCTTCGTATACATCCGAAGGAATGCTCGAAGGGATGCTTCCTGACAAAATGAGGATATCATTATTATTCAACTGTTCAATCTGAGTAAATAATTGTTGATAATTCCCTTTTGAAATGACTGGCCCTTGGCTATTTATTTCGGTCTCCATGCCTGTTTTCAATTTAATGTTTATTCTTGTATCTCCAGCTATCTCTGTAAAGTCCGTGAAAATCTCTTCATGTCTTAAAAACCTTTTTACATATTCACCTGTTTGTCCGCCGATGAATCCTAAAGCTGTCGTACTATTCCCTATCCTTTTAAGTACTCGGGAAACATTGATCCCTTTTCCTCCAGGGAATTTTGCATCATAACTGGTTCGATTCACCTTGCCCATTTGAAAACGCTCCACCTCGACCAGATAATCGATGGATGGGTTGAGTGTAACTGTATAAATCATTAAATGGTCACGACCTTTACCTTTGGATTTTTATGGAGTTGAGCAACAACCTCTTCATCATTGCTGTCAGTAATGATTATGGCATCGCTTACATCTGCCACCTTAGCAAAAGTGGCTTCATTCAGTTTCGAACTGTCAGCAAGCACGTAGGTTTCGTTAGAAAGGCGTAATGCCATCTTCTTCAGTAGAGCTTCTTCGGGATCTGGTGTTGTGAAACCCAGATCTTGATGGATGCCGTTCATTCCCAAGAAACATTTATCAAAACGGTATTCATCCAAAAACTGTACAGCACTACTTCCTATAACCGCATTGGTCGAGAATTTTATCGTTCCGCCCACCAACACTGTTTTGATCTCCAATTCGATGAGTTTTGGAATATGCATAAGGCCATTTGTCAGTACCGTAATATTTTTATCCTTTAAATAAGGAATCATTTCCGCCGTTGTCGTGCCTGCATCTAGATATATACAATCATTTTTCTCTATGAAAGAAGCCGCAAGCTTTGCTATAAGTTGTTTTTCAGCTCTTGCTTTGTTTTGCTTTTCCATAGTTGTTGGTTCAAGGCCTTTTCTTTGAAGTAAAGAGGCCCCGCCATGCACGCGTTTCAAGAGCTTCATTTCTTCGAGTTGCACTAAATCTCTCCGAATGGTCGACTCCGAGGCTTGTAACTGGTCTACAAGCTCCTGCAGCTTTACCGTTCCTTGTTCTTTAAGGATCGATAAGATGAACTGGTGCCTTTCAGTTGTCAACATTTCGTCCACCTCACTTTATTAACATCATCATATATGAAAACGAAAGAATAATCAATCATAAACGTTTAAAAATAATCAATTTCATTCAAAAATACCTTCAAAAACATTCATATTGATTAGAAATAACCTTTCTTAAATTCCATTATCTTTTTTTCTATGAAAATATCATTTTAGTTCCCCACACAAAAACCCCCCCTGTCATGATGACAGAGGGGGTACGTATTATTTTATTAGCCTTGAAGTAAAAGTTGTTCTGGATCTTCCAGCATATCTTTGATGGCCACTAAGAAACCAACAGCTTCTTTTCCGTCTACGATACGGTGATCATAAGATAATGCAAGGTACATCATTGGTCTGTTTTCGATTTGATCTCCAACAGCGATTGGACGAGTCTTGATTGTATGCATGCCCAAGATCCCAACTTGAGGGGCGTTCAAGATTGGTGTAGATAATAGGGAACCGAAAGTCCCTCCATTTGTGATGGTAAAAGTACCACCTGATAAATCTGAAAGTCCCAGTTTGTTGTTACGCGCCTTAACAGCTAAATCCGAAATGTTCTTCTCGATTTCAGCAAAGCTTTTGCGGTCAGCATCCCTTACTACCGGAACGACAAGGCCCTCATCAGTGGATACAGCTACACCGATATCATAAAAGTTCTTTTTGAGGATATGGTCGCCTTGGATTTCAGCATTCAATAACGGATATTTTTTCAATGCGCCAATGACAGCTTTAGTGAAGAATGACATGAAACCAAGTTTAACATCATTTGTTTTCACGAAAGAATCTTTATGGCGGCTACGCAATTCCATGACTGCAGAAAGATCGACTTCGTTAAAAGTAGTAAGCATGGCTGCTTCGGATTGTACTTGAACTAGACGTTTGGCAATTGTTTGACGACGGCGTGTCATCTTAACCACTTCAATGCGGTCATCATTCACTTCAACAGGAGCGGAAGCTTTTTTAGCTGCAGGAGCTTGTTTTGGAGCTGCCGCAGGTGCACTACTTGCTGCTTCTACGTCTTGTACACGTACACGTCCTAGTGGATCTGCTACAGGCACTTGACTCAAGTCAATCCCTTTTTCACGAGCCAATTTCCTTGCAGCTGGTGAAGCAATAACTTGTTGAGTGGATGATGCTTCTTTCGCTTCTGCTTTAGGAGCCTCTTTAGCAGGAGCCGCTGGTTCAGCCTTAGCCGGTTCTGCTTTAGCTTCTTCAACCTTAGGAGCTTCCGTTTTTGGAGCTGCTGCAGCTGATCCATTTTCATCAACGATAGCGATAGCTTGTCCAACTTGGACAGTATCCCCTTCTTCTGCTAAATGTTCCGAAAGTGTACCCGTATAATCTGAAATGATTTCTACGTTCACTTTATCCGTTTCAAGTTCAAGGACATATTCTCCTTTTTCAACGTGATCACCGGGTTGTTTTAACCATTGCGCAATAGATCCTTCAGAAATTGATTCTGCTAATTCAGGTACTTTTACTTCAGCCATTTTATTTCTCCCCCTCATTATTGCGTGTAATTGCTTGATTCATAATCCGTTGTTGTTCATTTTTATGGACAAGTGGATCTCCCTCAGCCGGGCTTGATCTGCGCTTCCTTCCTATATATGTTACTGAAAGATTGCCAGGAGCCGCTGCATTTAAGCGAGGTTCAACAAATGTCCAAGCACCCATGTTTTTAGGTTCTTCTTGAGCCCAGAAGATTTCTTTAAGATTTGTATATTTTTTCAGAGCTTCTTGAACACCAGTGAATGGGAATGGATAAATTTCTTCGATACTGATGATTTGCAACCAATCCGTATTTTTTTCAGTTGCCGCTTTTTCACGAAGTTCAACCGCCAATTTACCTGAAGCAAAAACAATGCGTTCAACCGATTTAGGTTTTTTGCCCAAAGCTTTGGTTTCTACGAATGATTCAAAAGAGCCTTCACTGAATTCTTCTGCTGTAGAAGCCATCACTTGATTACGAAGCATACTCTTCGGTGTCATGATGACAAGCGGACGTACTTGCTCTTGATCCAAAATCTTAGCTTGTCTTCTGAGGATATGGAAGTACTGAGCTGCCGAACTTAAGTTGGCAACTGTCCAGTTGTTTTCAGCCGCTAATTGAAGGAAACGTTCAAGGCGTGCACTTGAGTGTTCAGGCCCTTGCCCTTCATATCCGTGTGGAAGCAGCATGACAAGACCTGATTTTTGACCCCATTTTGCACGGCCTGCCGCGATGAATTGGTCAAAGATCACTTGTGCTGTATTAGCGAAGTCACCGAATTGGCCTTCCCATAATACAAGTGTCTCAGGTGCAAATACGTTATAACCATATTCATAAGCCAGAACTGCCGTTTCAGTAAGCGGGCTGTTATGAACTGCGAATGATGCTTTGGCAGTTTCAAGTGTGTGAAGTGGTGAATATGTTTTTCCATTAACACTGTCATGTAACATGATATTACGTTGCGCGAATGTTCCACGTTCTGAATCTTGTCCTGTCAAACGGATTGGAGTACCGTCACTCAATATGGATGCAAATGCCAATGTTTCGGCATGAGCCCAATCAATTTTTCCGTCAGCACCAAAGGAATCCAAGCGACGTGATAAAATCTTTCCTAATTTTTTATTAGGAGTGAATCCTTCCGGCCACTTAACAAGTTCTTCGTTAATTGTAACAAGTTCTTGTTTCGGAACTGCCGTTTCAATGGCTGGAAGACCTTTTTCAATAATCCCAGGAGGATTACACTCTTTAGAAGCTTCCGGTTTATTTCCGGAAATTTTCGCATATGCATCTGCAAGCCTTGTATCCACTTGCTCAGCAATCGCTTTAACTTCATCTTCAGTGAATTCGCCAGATTGAATGAGTTTTTTCCCATAAAGCTCTTTAACGGTTGGGTGTTTATGGATTAATGCATACATTTCAGGTTGAGTCACCAATGGCTCATCCATTTCGTTATGGCCGAAACGTCTGTATCCGATCAGGTCGATCAAGAAATCCTTGTTGTATTTTTCACGATATAGGTTAGCAAGGTTCACAGCAGCCATACATGCTTCTGGATCATCTGCATTCACATGCACGATCGGCACTTCAAAGCCTTTTGCCAAATCACTAGCATATAAAGTTGAACGTGAATCTTCACTCTCCGTTGTAAAACCGATCATGTTATTGGCGATGATATGGATAGCGCCGCCAACTTGATATCCGCGTAAACGGCTTAAGTTAAACGTCTCCGGTACAATTCCTTCACCTGGGAATGCTGCATCACCATGAATCAGAATTGCAAGAGATTTGGATATGTCTTGAACCGGGAACCCTTTTTCTGAACGGTCTTCTTGAGCCGCACGGGAATACCCTTCCACGATTGGACCGACTACTTCCAAGTGGCTTGGGTTATTGGCAAGTGTAATCCTTGCTTTTTGTATGTTAGCTTTAGTAATCTGTTTATCCAGACCTAAATGGTATTTAACGTCACCGGTCCATCCATTGTTAATGCCTGTTGAACCTTCGGAAGGAACCAGATCTTTATTCGGTGAATGTTGGAATTCAGAGAAAATGACCTCATAAGGCTTTCCTAATACATGTGCAAGCACATTCAAACGTCCTCGGTGAGCCATGGCAATATTCACATTCCCCGTTCCGTTTTGAACAGTTTGTGAAATCATTTCATCTAAAATCGGAACCAAAGCATCCAGCCCTTCAATAGAGAAACGTTTTTGCCCTACATATGTGCGGTGAAGGAATTTCTCGAAACCTTCTACTTCATTCAATCGCTTAAGTAATAGTTCTTTTTTCTCTTTTGCCACTTCCGGGAACATGCTTCCGGATTCGACCATATCAGTAAGCCATTGCTTTTCATCCAAGTCATTAACATGGTGAAATTCAAAGGCTATCGTTTTTGTATAGAGTTGTTTTAGGTATTGTACGGCTTCGTATCCGTCTTTCACGTCTTCAGGTGATTCCGGACAAATAAAGTCAGCCGGTATTTTCCTTAAATCATCTGCAGTCAAGCCATATTTTTCAAAGTGAATTTGTTCAGTATCTAGAGCTTCTTCTTTTAAAGGATAAATATTTGCAGCAAGATGTCCGTAAGCACGGATATTTTCAGCTAACTTTACTGCAGACATAATTTTCTTCATTGGAAGAACTTCTCCAGTTTGTACAGTTGGTGAACTTCCAATCGTTGTTTCTGCCGATACATCGAATGAAGGAGGACCTGATACTTCAAAAAAGTTTTTCAGTTCCGGATCTACTTCTTCCGGGTTGGCTAGAAATAGATCGTATTGCTCCATGACATACCCAAGGTTTGGACCTGAAAAAGTTTTCCATTGGTCGTATGCCTTAGCATCATTGATGGTCATTTTGTAAACCCCCAAATTTTTCTCATAATTTTTTTCATTTCGTTTTATCCATCCCCAAATTTCTTTCTTCTAAATTTTCCCCAAATATATGATATATATAAGATATATAATAAATAACTTTGGTCCATTGAATAATAAAATTTTAAGGATAAAACGTTTTCAGATGTTATATTAACATGTTTTTGTCGAAATATCCAAAGGTTAAACCACTTTATGAAACCTTTTTGAAACTATATTTCTGTTTAATTCGTCAAAATACGCTTTTAATAGACTTTTTTGCTCATTTAAGCCCTTTTTTCGCTAAAAAAAGATTTTTGTATTTTTGTATAATGATTATTTTTCAGGTAAATTTAACTAGTTTGAAAACCCTTTCAGCTCAATCAAATTTCCAAGCTGTTAAACTCAGATTGCCATATTGAAAGCTCCTGTGCAGGAGAGCTGCCTTTTTTTTATCATCCCCTAACCCCATTGCGATGACCAATGGAATGAAATGATCTTTGGAAGGCACAGCCTCTGTACTATATGGGGCAATTTTTTCATAATTAAACAAGGATTGCAAATCCCATTTCATGATTTTCTCTTCGACCCAGTTCTCAAACTCGATTGCCCATCCTTCTGCAACATGCATATCTTCCTGAATTTGGGTGAAGTTATGGACAATCCCGCCACTCCCGATGATCAGGACATCACTTTCCTTTAATTCCCTCAAAGTTTTCCCTATTTCATACTGTTTGTCCAATGGCAGCGCAGGACTAACGGACATAGATACGGTCGGGATGTCAGCTTCGGGGTACATGATATGCAAAAGCCCCCATGATCCATGATCTAGGGGGCGCCTTTCATCAAGTTCCCCCAATACACCTATCCTGGACAATAAGGTTAAAATTCGATCGGACAGCTCCAGGCATCCCGCAGCAGGATACCTTATTTGAAAAATTTCTTCAGGATACCCTACAAAATCATAAATGACCTCATGCTTCCCTGCTGCAGAAATCATTTGGTCTTCACTTTCCCAATGTGCTGACAAAATAACGATGGCTGCAGGTTTCTTCATAGTTTGCATATAATCCTTCAAAAAAGAAGTGTAGCTATTCTTTTCCAAAGCTAATAGCGGTGTTCCATGTGATAAAAACAATGATGGCATCATAGAAACGATAAATCCTTTCGCATTGTAATCTCTTATCCCTATACCTTAATTTACTATAGATAAACAATCTGTTCATCATTTAAATTGGATTTTCGGGGTTGTCTCATCAATAGTATCAAAGGCATACCCTTCTTTTTTAAGGAATTCAATTATATCAGGCAATGCATTCACTGTATTTTTCATACTATTGATATCATGCAATAAGATATTAACATGCTTTTGATTTTTCGTCCCTTTTTGTACAGCGGTAATGATTTTTTGTTCACTTATTGTCGGACTGAAGCCATCTGTCGAGTCAATGGACCAATCAATGTAAATATATCCTTTTTCCTTTAGTTGTTGAAGGATACCATTGATGATGGGTCTCGATGCAGCCTGATGCCGCAGCTGATTATTCGAGCCGCCAGGAAGGCGCACAATACGGCTTTTTATCCCATATTCCTTTTGCAGCATGGTTTCAAGCCTATTCAAATCTTGAAAAAAACTTTCAGTCGATCGATAAACGATGGAATAATCATGTGTATATGAATGAAGGGCAATCTCATGACCGCGGGAAATCATTTCCTGATAACATTCCTTTGCGTATGGTTCTTCGTTCCCTTTTACGAAAAATGTGGCCTTAACATGATAGCGTTCCAAAATATCCAATATCTTCATGGTATTCAAAGATGGTCCGTCATCAAAAGTCAAATAGGCGATTTTCTGATTTTCCCTACTTTTTAGGAGCGGTGTCATCTCCTCGGGAACCATCGCATGTACTTGAATGTTCTGCACATCCACACCAAATAAAATAATAATGAAAGAACCCGCCATGGAAAGAAATAATTTTAGCATTTTCTTCATAGGTGTTGCATCCCCTTCCTTTTGACCATTAAGATGTACCAATTAAGGGGTTTCATGCGAAATAAGGCAGCGGTAAAAAATACCGCTGCCTTATTAAATGAGTTATCGATCAACATTAAAGTAACGAGCTTCAGGATGTGCAAAAACAATGGCTGAAACGGACGCCTCTGGTTCCATCATGTATCCTTCAGTCAATTCCACGCCAATATCTTGAGGTTGTAACAGGCGGAAAAGCTTCTCCTGGTCTTCCAGATTAGGACAAGCAGGATAACCAAATGAAAACCTTTGCCCCGTGTACTTAGCTGCAAATCGCTCTTTCATGGTCATTTCAATCGGATCGCTTATACCTAAATCATCCCTCATTAATTGATGAATTCTTTCCGCGAACCCTTCAGCTGTTTCGAGAGCAAGTGATTGAAGGGCGTGATTTTTCAAGAAATCACCTTCATGCTTTAGTTTTTCTGCCCATTTTCTGATTCCTTTTCCGGCAGTGACCAGGAAGAAGCCAACATAATCCATTTGCCCGGAGGAGATCGGTTTCGCGAAATCCGCTAAACAAAGGTGCGGATTCGTATCTTGCCGGGGGAAGTCGAAAGTTTCCAAAACCTCATGATGATTGTCCGGGTTGTATACCAATAGCTTATCTCCTTCGCTTTGAGCAGGGAAAAATTGATAAACGGCATGCAAGCCATAATCCGGTTCCGTCTTTAGGAATTCAATCAATTCATCAACGAGATCATTGAGCTGCACTGCTTTTTCATTCCCCTGCTTAAGCAATTCGGAAACTTTACCTTTTAACCCCAAATGATGACCAATCAGCATTTGCCTATTTATATAGGGCTGGATCACATCCAATGGATAGTTTTTCAGGACGTGACGCTTGATGTCACGCGGTTTTTGAACAGGAACATCGCTTAAAGGGGCAGCTGTGGACTGCTTACGAACAGGTTTTTCCATCGTAGCTGCAATGGCGGCATTCGCTTTCGATCTTTCTCGTTTCTCGACTAACTCTGCCAAATACACCACTTTTTTATCAGCGTCATGTAAAATATTCGTTACAGCCAAACCATCCATCGCATCTTTGGAATATAAAACCGGACCTTCATATTCAGGTGATATTTTAAAATCGGTGAATTTACGGGATAATGCTGCCCCTCCCACTAAAATTGGGGTATCTATACCCGCTTGCCTTAAATCCTGTGCGGTTAAAACCATTTGCTGTGCCGATTTGACAAGTAACCCAGATAGGCCAATGATGGTAGGCTCATGTTTTCGAACCTCTTCAATGATTTGTTGCGGTGCGACCTTTATTCCCAAATCAATGACTTCATAGCCATTATTGGATAGGATGATATCCACTAGGTTTTTCCCGATATCATGCACATCTCCCTTGACAGTCGCCAGCAGGATTTTTCCTTTCTTAGCACTATCTTCAGAGTTTTCCATTAGTGGTTCAAGGTGAGACACAGCCGCCTTCATCGCTTCAGCACTCTGAAGCACCTCTGCTACAATAAGTTGGTTGTCATTAAATAACCGACCCACCTCACTCATGCCATCCATCAATGGTCCATTGATGATTTCCAATGGGCTATCACCACGCTCAATTGCTTTATTTAAATCATCAATCAATCCTTCTTTCGTTCCTTCGATAATATAGTTACCTAAACGGTCGTCCAATGGCAGGACCACACCATTATCCTTCTTCTCCGCTTTTTTCCCACGATAAAATTCGGTAAATATCGCTAAGGTTTCTGTAGATGTCTCAAACAGGAGTGCCTCAGCCAACTTCACTTCCTCTTCAGGTATCAGAGCGAAACGTTCAAGTTTTTCTGTATTCACGATAGCATAATCGAGACCCGCTTTTGTACAATGGTAAAGGAAAACTGCATTTAATATTTCCCTTCCCCTCGCTGGCAGACCGAAAGAAACATTCGAAATGCCAAGTATCGTTAGGCATTCCGGAAACTTTTCTTTAATCGCCCTTATTCCATTCACCGTTTCTAAAGCAGATCCGATATATTGTTCATCCCCTGTGCCTACAGGAAATACCAGTGGATCAAAAATGATGTCACTTTTATTTAGCCCATACTTATTAACGAGCAAATCCACAGATCGTGTAGCCACTTCCAATTTCCGTTCAGCATCGACGGCCATTCCAATTTCATCAATGGTTCCTACGACAACGGCAGCACCATATTGATGGACGAAGGGTACTATTTTTTCAAATCGCTCCTCACCATCTTCAAGGTTTATGGAATTAATGATCGATTTTCCTTGTGAATGTTTTAGTGCTTGTTCAAGTACGGCTTCATCCGTAGTGTCGATGACCAAGGGTACTTTCACTTTTTTGACGACCTCTTCTACGAATTCCTTCATATCGCCAAGCTCATCCCCATCAGGGTCAGCAAGACAGATATCAATGACATGGGCTCCTTTTTTTACCTGGGAACGTGCAATTTCGGCAGCTGGCTCGTAATGCTTTCCACGAATCAACTCCTTGAACTTTCGGGAACCGATGACATTCGTTCTTTCACCTACGAATAAAGGACGCATTGAATCATCATAAATGAGCGGTTCTATTCCTGATACGGCATGTCCATGGGCTGTTTCTGTAATTGTACGTGGCTTCATGCCTTCAAGGACCCTGGAAAGTTCTTTAATATGCTCTGGTGTCGTACCACAACATCCGCCAATGATATTGACCCATCCCTTTTCGGCAAATTGCTTCATTTTCTCTGCCAGGGAAGTAGGTGACTCATGATAGTGACCTTCTTCATCAGGGAGCCCGGCATTTGGATAACAACTGATTGCGCTATTTGATATATCTGCAAGTGTCCTGATATGGTCTATCATGAATTCCGGCCCTGTTGCACAATTAAGGCCGACAGCAACGGGCTTCATGTGTTCAACCGATAAATAAAAAGCTTCTATCGACTGCCCAGCAAGTGTCGTGCCCATCGGTTCGATTGTTCCTGATATGATCACCGGCACATCTTTTCCTGTTTTAGCGAATGCTGCTTTGATTCCAGAAAAGGCAGCCTTGACATTAAGCATATCCTGACAGGTTTCCACCAATAGCAAGTCTACCCCGCCATCCAAGAGTCCCAGTGCCTGTTCTTCATAAGAATCGGTTAAAATATCAAAGGTCGTTCCTCCTGTTACGGAAAGCGTTTTTGTAGTGGGACCCATCGAACCAGCTACATACCTAGGCCATTCATCATTGGAATACTTTTCACAAGCTTTAACGGCAAGCTCAGCTGAAATTTTATTAAGCTTGTAGGCGATCGTGCTTACTTGGTATTCTTCAAGAACGATACTGGTCGCACCGAAGGTATTCGTTTCAATGATATCTGCACCCGCTGCTAAATATTTTTCATGGATGGATTGGATGATTTCTGGTTGCGTCAGTGATAAATATTCATTGCAGCCTTCGAATTGTTCCCCTCCAAAATCCTCTGCTGTCAAATTCTCAGCTTGGAGCATGGTTCCCATTGCCCCGTCAAGAAGGAGAATCTTAGAATTTAACTGATCTTGAATCGCTTTTTTATTCATGAACTGCCACCTCTGATGTATGTTTACTATCGACTTTTCTGATATATTTCGTAAGTTCCGCTGTCATTTCATAGCGAAGGAACGGAGTGATTAAATATATGCCTTTGAATTTTTCCCTTGCCGCGTCCACTAGCTCCCGTGCGATATTCACCCCTTCAATCCTTGACTTTACAGGATCATCCCCCGCTAAAGCCATAGCCCTTCTAACATTATCAGGCAATTTGATTCCTGGGATCTCATTATGGATGAATTCGGCATTCCTTGTGCTTGTCAAAGGCATGATACCGATGAAGATTGGGGTCTCTAAATGTTTTGTAGCCTCATATACTTCTTCGATCTGCTCCACCGAATAAACTGGCTGTGTCAAAAAGGATTGAGCACCGCAGGCAATCTTCTTTTCCATTCTCAGTACGGCTTTATCCAGATATTTCACATTGGGATTAAAAGCTGCCGCAATTTTAAAATTTGCCCGTTGGCCCAAACTTTGACCGGAATAGGAAAGACCTTCATTAAATTGTTTGACCATGCTTATTAGGTCAAAGGAAGATAAATCATAAACCGAAGTGGCACCCGGGAAGTCCCCAATTTTTGAAGGATCTCCCGTGATGATCAATATTTCGTCCAGCCCCACCGTCTGCAGACCCATTAAATGTGACTGCAGGCCAATCAAATTTCGATCACGGCATGTTATATGCACCATCGGTTTTATATTCAATTGGTTCTTCAGTAAATTAGCAAGTGCATCATTCGATATCCTTGGTGAGGCAAGTGAATTATCCGCTAATGTAATGGAGTCGACCCCTGCTTTTTTCAAAACCTCAGCACCAGTCATGAAGCTCTCTATTCCCAGCTTTTTCGGTGGATCGAGTTCAACAAGAATCGTCCTTTCTGTTTTAGCCTTTTCGAAAAGGGGAAGCTCCAATTCCCTATCATTCACTTCAATTATTTCTATTTCACGGGATTTCGTAAATTTCTCTTTCACGGGTGCCAAACTCCCAATCGCATTCTTTACAGCTTGAATATGCAGTGGAGTCGTTCCACAGCACCCTCCTATGATTGCGGCACCTTGCTCACGAAGTTCTAGGGCACTTGAACCGAAATATTCCGGTACAGCTTTATAGACGAGCCTACCATCCACATAATCCGGGAGGCTGGCATTAGGATAAATGGCAATTGATGCTTGCTTTGGCAAACTCACTTCTTCCAAGGCGCGAATCATATGATGTGGACCGAGACGGCAATTCACCCCCACTACATCGGCACCCAATTGCTCGAGTTTTTGAAAGGCATCATTTAAATGGATTCCATTTTGAAGATTGCCTAGTTCATGCATTGAAACATTTGCGATGATCGGCAGTCCCGTTTCATTTTTAACGATTTGCAGGACGGTTTCCAATTCTTCCAGGTCATAAAATGTTTCCAAGAGGATCCCATCAGGGTTTTCCATCAACAGACTGTATAGCTGTTCACGAAAACCCCGTTTTATCTCTTCCAAGCTTAAATCCGATTTCCTGATACTCCGCTGTGCCCCTATGGTACCGAAAACATATGCCTTTCCTTTTGCCGCTTTTTTAGCAAGAATGACACCCTGGCGATTGATTCTACTCACTTCATCTTCAAGTCCATGCCGTTTCAATTTGTTGAAATTTGCACCGTATGTATTCGATTGAAGGATGTCTGCACCAGCTTCCAGATAAGCACGATGTATGGACTCTATTTGATCTGGGTTCGTGCAGTTCAATTCCTCATAACATTGATCGATGCCATGAGAATACAGTAAGGTCCCCATTGCCCCTTCCCCAACCAACATTCTTTCTTTCACTTCTTTACGAAAATTCATCATTACACCCTCTCTCAAAAACAATCCTGTTTTTGTCGTATTCTAAGAGTATGAGAGAAAAGGAAAAAAAACCTTCTCAAAGAAGAAGGTTTATTGAAACATTCTCCTCATCTATCAAGCTCTGCTTGCTGGATTTAGCACCTTTGCCTAAGCTGGTTGCTGAGGTTTCTTCGGGCCAGTCCCTCCACCTCTCTCGATAAGATCCATTTATATAATTTTCACAAGATTTCAAAATTTGATTATACTTAATTTACATTAATAATCTGTCAATTTCAATACCTGATCGACATTTTTTTCACATTTGCGAAAATCATTCAATCTTTAGCAGCTTGAACCCTCTTCAAGATCCTTTGTTTCCAGTCTTCCGCTAACGAGTCTAGAGTAAGTAAAGCATTTACCCCTTCAAGCCCATCCCTTTTATGAAGGATTACCTCTGCTGCATAATGAACGGAAACTTTTTCTTGCAAACGATCTATTAGCACGATTTCATTTTGTTTATTTATCATTCCTTCTTGAAGTACTCTTGCAAAATAACCAGTGAAACTCGTTTTCAGCACGAGTTCTAGAAATTTAGGTTCTTGATTGAAGAGGGAAATGGTCGAACAAGGTATCCTCCCCTGGTTAATTTGAACAATCACATCGCCTATTTGATAAATATCGCCGATATACGTTGTTTCTTCCCTCATCCCCGTTATAGTTAAATTTTCACCAAATGCAGGGATTTCCAGCTTTTTAGAGAATGTTTCATTCCATAATGAATAATGTTCAAAGGGGTAAAAGCACAAAGCCCGGTCAGAACCTCCATGGAACTTTAGATTGCCTACCCCATCACCAATTATGCCTGATTTTGTCACTGTCACATTATCCCTTGCTTGTTTATCCATGGCTGAAAAGATATCGATACTCGAAAAACTTTCATGTTGCGGCTTCGCGGCATGAAGTGATTTGATTTTTCCATTTTCCATTTTGCATCTTCCATTCATATTTAATTAATAGCATCCTATATGTATAAATTATACTAAAAATCCATTTTATTCTGTAGTTTTTTATAACAATATAGCAAATCTGAAAATGAAAAAGCACAGGAACCGTTAAGCAAGCGAAATATGATTGATTTCCAGAAAAATTCATAGATTAGTTTCAGTAATTTTGTTGCTATTTCAGAATTAAATATGGTAGAATATGAACACAATATATAGTCGAAAACTACAACCGTTCGCCTATATGTTGATTTTCACGATTGAATTCCTCATTGTCGCTCTTTAGGGAGCGAATTTTTTTGCCTTCATATCCTTCATATCCATCCATCATTTTCTTTTAATTCCATTCAGTTCGTTATATCGTGACCCACTTACCTATTTATACTTTCCTTCCCTATGTAATCCTCCTTGTTCCGTCACTTTCCTTTAGTAGGCAAGGTCCCTTGTTAAAACAAGCAGAAAGCCGAGCGACATCATGCGTCTTCCGCTCAGCTTCCTGTTTAAGCTTGTTTCTTTTTTTTCGGTGCCGCTTTCTTTCGGGTCGTCTTTTTCTTTTCCGGTTCATCATGTTTCGTACGGTCAATGGATGCCTGTAATGCCTCCATTAAATCGGTTACATTGTTGGAAACTGGTTCTTTTGTTTTGGCTGCAATCGTCGACTGTCCCGTTTTCTTTGATTCAATCAATTCAAGTAAAGCGGTTCGATAGTCATCGGTGTATTTTGAGGGATCGAAAGTAGTCGTTAATTGATCTATCAATAATACGGCGGTATCGATTTCTTTTTTTACAATGGTATCATTGGCAGGTATATTCGGAACATCCGCTGTTGAGCGGACTTCATCCGGATAATGAATCGTCTCCATCACCAAGGTATTCTCAACGACTCGTATTACCGCCATTTGTTCTTTAGAGCGAATGATGATTTTCGCTAACCCTACCTTATTCGACTTCTTGAGGGCCTGCCTCAAAAGAGAATAAGCTTTTATCCCTCCGTCATTAGGGGACATGTAATAACTCCGGTTAAAATAAATGGGATCTATTTCTTCAATTTTAACGAAATCCACGATTTCCACGGCTTTTTCTTCGTTTTGTTTTTTCAGCTGTTCTAGTTCATTGTCTTCCAATACAACAAATTTCCCCTTTGTATACTCAAAAGCGCGGACTATATCATCCTTCCCCACTTCCTTCTGGCATACCGGACAAACCTTTTCGTATTTAATCGGTGAATGACATTCCTTATGCAACGTCCTTAAAGAAATATCCTTATCCTCCGTTGCAGCATGAAGTTTAATCGGGATGTTCACCAAACCGAATGATATGCTCCCCTTCCACATCGTATGCATATTCGTCACCTCATAACTTATTTTTAAAGAGAAGAACAATTTTATTATTCCACTTTGTTCAAAAAAAAACGAAAAAACAATTGCCAACTCTAACAATTCGTTTTTTTGGCAAAATAATGTTAAACAACTATTTGCGGAGGGAAATAAAAAGATGAAACCGATGCTGCCAACCTATTACCCCGAAGCCCCAAGCTCCAAGGATTGGCGTTATGAAGTTAAATATGACGGCTTTAGGGCTATTTTAACAATAGACTCCGATACCATAAACATCTCGAGTAGGAACGAGAAGGAATTATCACCACAATTCCCGGAAATCATTGCATACATCAAAGATCTGGACCTGGAAGATTATCTCCCGCTTCAGTTAGATGGAGAATTGGTCTGGCTTACCAATCAAGCGAAAGCAGACTTTTTTCAAATACAATGGCGAGGACGCCTAGGGAAACAATCCTTAATTTCAGAAATAGCCCGATTTTCCCCATGCCGGTTTTTAGCGTTTGACCTGCTTCGCATCAGCGGAAAAGACGTAACAGCTAAACCTATGGAAGAACGAAGGGAATTGATGTTGAATATGGGGGAAAAACTTGGCTTTCCCATGCCGCCTGATCCCATCGATAAGGCTTTGATACAATTAATAGAGAGTTTTGCCGTTTTGGATAATGCCTTGAATGAGGTCATCCTATTAGATGGCGAAGGGCTTGTCGCCAAGGAAATTCACGGTACATGGCAAGAAGGAAAACGCACTACATCTTGGATTAAGGTGAAAAATTGGAAGACCGTTTCTTGTTTCATTACAGCATTGCACAAAGAAAATGGTTACGTTTCAATCGCAGTTTTCAAAGAAGGTGCCGTAACGACAATCGGAAGTGTTAAAAATGGACTGAGTGCTCAAGATAAAAGAATATTGCATGAACTGATCAAGCAAAATGCATCAGACGAAGACGCACATTTTTTTTATATCCATCCATCCATTTGCATCGAAGTTCAATTCTTACACGTATATGAGGAAAATGAATTGCGTGAACCTCAGTTTTCGCAGTGGCTTTTACAAACATCTCCCGACGAATGTACCTGGGAGAAATTCGTGCTAGGCCAATATACATTTCCAGATACTGTTCAAATAACTTCCAGGGATAAACCACTTTGGATAACAGGGGATAAACACGTGTTAAAAGTTGAATACCTGCATTATTTACGTGAGGTTTCAGCTTTCTTCTTACCCTTCTTGAAGGATAAGCTGCTTACGACGATCCGCTACCCTCATGGCACGTTGGATAAAGAAAGATTTTACCAAAAAAACAAACCTGATTATGCGCCAACCTTTATTAAAACGTTCATGGATGAGGATATCGAATATATGCTGTGTAACGATACTGAAACGCTTCTTTGGTTCGGTAATCAACTTGCATTGGAATTCCATGCCCCATTTCAGAAAGCGGGCAACACACGACCCGATGAAATCGTCCTGGACTTAGATCCCCCTTCCATCGAATTTTTCTCCTTAGCGATAAAGGCCGCACAGGAAATAAAAAACGTGATGGAATCCTTAAGGATAATAGCTTTTGTAAAAACTTCTGGTAACAAAGGACTGCAAATTCACATCCCTCTGCCTGAAGACAGATTTACTTATCAGGAGACACGCATTTTCACCGACTTCCTCGGTGACTACTTAACAAGTTCAAACCCAAATGATTTTACAACAGAAAGAATGAAAATAAATCGGCATAATCGACTTTACTTGGACTTTGTGCAGCATAGTGAAGGAAAAACCATCATACAGCCTTATTCCCCACGGGGAAATTCTTTCGCAGGTGTGGCTACACCTTTGTTTTGGGAAGAAGTGGATGAGGGTCTCCAGTTAAAGGACTATACGATTGAAACCATACCAAACAGAATAAAAAGGGAAGGATGTGCATTTATCGATTACAGATTCGTCGATAATGGACCAGCCTTTTTGGATGTATTGTCGTTCTTAAAACAAAAAAAGACCAAAAAAACATAAAATATACCCTAGTCTTAATCATGGTTCGGGATGAGCCCATTTTGTAAACAAAAAGGGTTTCTTTCTAAATCTAAATTTTAAAACAAGGTTTATTGGAACCGAAGGTACTAGACTCCTGGAGGGGAAGCGCTTCCAAGGGAGACCCTGCTGGCGCAAAGAGCGCCGAGGGCGGACCCGCCCGCTGAAAGCGAGTTCCTGGAGGCACTGTTCCGTTATACACTCCAGTTTCCGGTTTAATGAAACCCTTCCTGAATTGAAGTGATTTGCGACACTCCTGCCGAATTCCCATAAATGCCTGGAGCGAAGAGTTTGGCAGAAAATCGGCGAAAGGGAGCTGATTCCTGAAAACGACTGAAACATATTTTAAATAAAAAACGGCAGGCAAACTCGCTTTTCTTCGAGTTTGCCTGCCGACTGAAAATTCTTTTATAATTTTGTTTTCAAATAGCTTTGCACTTCATCCTGCAGTTTGGCATATAAGCTTGTTTCCAATTCAAAATCCTCTTTTTCAAGTATTTCAAATTCTTCAGGCTGATCTAAGTCCATTTCAATCGATACCTTGAATTCATAGGTTGCGTTCCCGATTAAATCAATTGAATACTTTTGACTTTCTTCATCATGGTGGACCACGCATTTAACTTTTCCGCCGTTATTGTAGACAGATATTTCACTTTCCAATGCGTTTAAACCAACTGAGCATGTTACTAGGCTAGAAGCCGACATCGCGGTTCCACATGCATTCGTGAAGCCTACTCCCCGTTCGAATGTCCGCACATAAATGCTCCCTGGTTCCAGTTCTTTCACAAAGCTGACATTGACACCATCAGGGAAAAGTTCATTCGGTTCATTGACCTTTGTGGAAAGTTCTTCCTGTAAATCACTTTGTAAAACATCACTGTCGACGAGCGTTATCAAATGTGGATTAGGAACCGCCAACGCCGAAAATAATAGGGTATCATGAAGTTCCGGCAATGATTCGTTTTGCAACTGTTCTTTAGCCAATACTAGCGGCAGATCCTTCACATTAAAACTTACCGGTGAAATTTCCACCTTGAAAGTCGGAATGCCCTCATAAATATCTTCCGTTTTTTCCACGAGTAGATTTGCCTTCATTGTTTCCACGATCATTTTTCCGAGCCCAAGAACGTCATTCGCATAACGTGCAACACAGCGAAGTCCATTCCCGCACATCGAGGCTTCCGATCCATCCGCATTAAAGACACGCATCCGGCAATCAGCCTGTTCACTTTTCATTACGAACAAAATACCGTCCGCTCCAAGCCTCTCCCTATTGCATAGTGCCAAAGCGAAATTTTTCCGTTCTTCTTCAGTAAACGTCAGGGTCGTAGTCAATTCATCAATGATTAAGAAATCATTTCCTGAACCATGGCTTTTTAAACCTTCAATAATCATCCTGTCACATCCTCTAATATGCTGCTTATCATTTATCTCATTTTTTTAATATTCTATATCATAGCATTTTCAAGATGGATGTGTCATCGCGTAAATCACAAAAAATCCATTTTTTCCGACGAAAAAACAAAAAAAGCGGTTGAAATAAGATGTAACTCATTCCAACCGCTCTTTTGATTTTAACCGATCATACCAATGATGAAATAAACGATAAACATTCCGGCACTCACATACATGGGGGCTGACACTTCTCTCGCTTTTCCAGTTACAAGCTTCAAGAATGGGTACAAGATGAAACCGAATGCCATTCCATCCGCAATACTGTATGTGAAAGGAATGATCGTGATGATCATGATTGCCGGTATGCTCTCGGTTAAATCGCTGAAATCCAGATTTTTTATATTTCCGAGCATCAAAATGCCAATGATAATTAAGATAGGGGCAATGGCGCTATCAGGGATTACTTTAATCACCGGTATAAATAGCAGGGATAGAATGAATAGCACGCCCGTCACCACTGAAGTAAAACCAGTTCTGCCTCCTGATGCGATTCCAGCTGCCGTTTCAACTGTAGCAACGGTAGGACTCGAACCGAATATTCCTGAAAACAGAACGGACACACTTGTCGCCTGCAGAGACTTTTTATAGGCATCCTGGCGATTTATACTGTCTACATGCCCGTGTACAAGACCAATATTTTCAAAAACAAGGACCATCGTCATCGCAAATACACTTATCCAGAATTCGATCCTGTTCGCTTCCAAGAACGATAATGAAAAGAAGAGATCACCGTAGGAAGCTGTGTCTATTCCTGAAAAATGGATTTTTGACAGTTGAACCGTCCCGAACAAATAGGCTATGAGGCTACCTGCCAAGATGGTAATCATGAAATTACCGGGGACATTCTTGATGAACAGCGTAATTGCCAGTAAAAAGGTCAACACGGTTGCACACACTGCTGGATCGCTTAAATCTCCCAGTGCGACGATAGATGATGAACCTCCCGTGATTATCCCGCCTTTCTCGAGCCCGATTAGCATCAAGAATAAGCCAAGACCGACAGATATGGCCTCTTTTATTGAACTTGGAATCGAATCACTGATTACCTTAGAGTATTTTGTAAAAGCGATGACTACAAAGATAACCCCTGAGATAAACACAGCACCAAGAGCAGATTGCCAAGATAGACCCATTCCTTGAACCATGGTATAAGCAAATAGGGCATTTACGCCCATTCCTGGAACGAGGAGGATTGGGACATTCGCCCAAAGTCCTATCATGACACAGCTTAAAGCAGATAAAAGTATCGTCGCAATCACTGCACCATTAATCGGAATGCCTGCTTCCGATAAAATCAGGGAATTCACGATGAGAATATAGACTATTGTAAAATAGCCGACCACTCCAGCAAGGATTTCACGTTTTCCATTCGTTCCATAGTCGGAAAAATGAAAAAACGTTTCCAAGTTTAATTTCTTCATGTTGTATCCTTATTAAATTTGTCCCTCGCCCACCCGTTTGTATTAGTGACAAACTACACTTGGCGATTTTAACAAAATAAAGGATAAAAATAAATAGAAAAGATCAAAATTTGAAAAAAACTGCCGGAAATATACTCCCGACAGTCTCGATGAATTTATTATTTTTGTTCTTCCGCATACCCGTCGACTACCAATTCCAGCTTCCCTGTATCGGGAGAAATGATAAGACCATGTACAGGAATATTTTTAGGGATCAAAGGGTGTCCTTTAATCACTTCCACACTTTTCTTAACACTTTCGTACACATCATCAAATCCGCGAAGCCAACTGCGGATATCTATTCCTGCAGCTCCAAGTGTATCGATGGTGCTCTTTGGTATATCACGTTCGACCATCTTCTCTACTACAGAATCGGCATCGACTGATGCCATTCCGCAGTCATGGTGAGGTATGACCAATACTTCATCTGCCTTTAGCTCATAAACGGCAACAAGGATACTCCGCATGACACTTCCGAATGGATGTGAGACGATTGCTCCGGCAGTCTTAAGGATTTTGACATCGCCATTTTTGACATTCAAGGATTTTGGCAATAGTTCAACAAGCCGGGTGTCCATGCAGCTTATGATGACCATGCGTTTCTCAGGGTACTTATCTGTTCTATACTTAACATATTCACCTTTTTCTACAAACTGTTCATTAAAATCAAGAATCTCATTAAGTAAACTCATATTTACCACCTTTTTATTATGTATTTAATCTAAGTATTCCACTATGATTATATCAAATATTTAAAAGATTTGCTAAAGGGTAATTCTAGTCAATTTGAACGATGATTTAAAGTGGCTGCACAGAACCCAAAAACGATGATTTTAGGAATTTCATCGACATTTGATGAAAAAGAAAGTATGGGTGTATTTGTTTTGAATCGTTTCCCCCACTCCAAAGGCATCCAGCCTTCTTGGTATGAAACGATCTTTTCTCCTTCTTTTGTGGCAATCTCGAAAGAATTCACACTTCCCGGCGTTTCAATAGGCATCCATTCCGTACCATCTTCCTTATATATCATTCCATTAATCTTCACGAATGACCGATTTTCTTGATACGATCCAATAATGCAGCCCTGATCATCCATGATCGTCATTTTATTGAAAAGTCCCCTTTTGATATGGTACTTAGCAAGCAAACGCCCCTCATGGTCCACAAGTTCATATCGCTTGGCCAAGAGCATCGACAAGAAATTGGGAATCATCCACATGAACCACTTCATATTCAAATCCCGTACCTCTCCCATTAGAGACCCATCCGGCGCAAAGAGAAGCAGGCGCAATGTCGGTGCGGGCATATAAGTCAATAAAATATATTCATTTTTAAATAACCCGGCATTCGTCCCGATGTGTTCATCAGGCAATTCCTTCATTCTATTTTCATATATACGATGACTGACAAATTGGACAATACTAAAGAAAATAAATGGAGACGTTATCAATAATATATTGCCCGGTATCATCGCAAAAATATGGAAAATGAAAAATACAAATGCCAAAAGAAGAGATATCCAAGATGCATGAAAATTTGAATTGCTCGTTTTCTGATAATATTCACGTATATTCATACCCTGCTCTGCTCCTCACTCCTTACAAGAAAGATTGCCGCCTTAATGGCGGCCATTGATTAGCAGTACCACAAGCCGCCCAGCCCTACTTCCTAAAAGCGGATTGAAGTAGTTACCATAATACTTTATTCGCTTTAATATGATCTATTCCCTTCTTAATGAAAGGCAATTCCCGACATGATTCATATAAAAAAGGACTCCGAAATGAACGGAATCCTTTTACATCATTCTATAATATCCTAAAAACCAACGGGAACCTGTAGTCCGTACCTTCATAAGCCCTAACAGCAGCAATAATGGTGAATACGACTAGAGCTATCCCGATAACCGGCAATAGCAAGAATCCAACCAATACTATAGTGAGTATCCCTGCAACTATCGAATATACGGTGTAGGAAATGAAAAAATTCAGGTATTCCCTTCCGTGATAATCCACAAATTGTGACGAGTCCTTCTTCAATAACCAAATCACCAAAGGACCGATAAATGCTGTAAAAAAGCTGATCACATAAATAAGGGCAGCAAACACTCTTTCATCTTTAGTAGGCATAGTGTCTTCTCCTCCTTTCTCATATGAATTATTACGAATCAAATGAAAAATAGTTTCATTTTTCCTCTCATTATATTCGAAAAAGGTAAAATCGGACTGCCTTTTCTTCATTAAACAAAATTTGCCATACACATGTCAAAAAAATCCGAATATGATCATCCGTCTTGTGCATACAGTTTAAATAATGGATTGTCCTATACGATATGGAAAGGAGTGATGTTTTTTTGCTGAACGAATTTCAGGCCTTCATCCTTGGGATCATTCAAGGCTTGACTGAGTTTTTACCTATTTCAAGTACTGGACATTTATATTTAGGCCGGCATATTTTCCATCTTGACGAAGCCGGCATATTTCTGGATACCATGCTCCATATCGGAACCTTGCTGGCTTTATTGGTCGTCTATAAGAATGACATTATTGCCATTTTGAAAAACCCTTTCTCCAAAATGACTCTGCTTCTCATTGCTGGGACAATTCCTGCAGTGATTGCCGGCATTCTACTCGGGGATTGGTTTGATGGACTTTCAAAAACAGGCGTGACCATTGGCTGGGAATTTTTAGCGACCGGACTGATTTTATGGATAGCGGACGGAGTAAGAAAAGGCGGTAAATCCCTTCATGAAATTTCGATTAAAGATGCCGTGATTATCGGTACCTTCCAAGCTGCTGCCATCATGCCTGCTCTTTCACGTTCCGGCCTCACGATAGCCGCTGGCCTATTTTGCAGGCTGGATAGGGCCACTGCTGCCTATTTTTCCTTTTTGCTTTCAATTCCTGCCATTACCGGAGGCATTGTATTTCAGATGAAACCGATTTTTACGGGAGAAGTTGAACGGCTTCCACTCACTGCACTCTTCGTCGGAACTCTGGCAGCAGCAATCTTTGGTTATATAGCCGTAGTATGGATGATCGATTTCTTAAAAAAACGTTCACTTAAAATATTCTCCATTTATGTATGGGCCATTGGCGCGATCATTTTATTCATGCAATTCACAGGTGAATTTTAAAGAAAAAAGCGGGCGAAAAAATCATTTTTCCATGGAAAAATGCAGGCGTTTGCCTTCTAATTTCACCCTTCATGAAAAAGTTGAAATTTGACGAAAAAAAAAGGCAAAAAACCTATTCCCAAACCGTTTTTTTTTTAGTATTATACCTTCGTAAGGTTCTTCAGATTTGCATATTTTCTGACAATAAAAATAGGGAAGGCAAATGGTGCGCCACCGGTTTTCCGGTTCTAGTGGGTTCGATTCCCACCCCGAAATTTTTTGATGAACGACTTAAAAAATTTCGAGGGTGGGCAGCGACTACGCATAAGAACTGCCCTCAAACGGAGGGACGGAAATGTTAAAAAAGAGAGATTTCTCAGATTGTTTTTCTCTTTATGAACAAATGACGCATCCAGATGTCTTCCCTTTCGTGCGCCATAAGGTAGATTCATATGAAGAATATGTTTTCATTACTAAGCAAACGATCGAAGCCGAAGATGCTGGGCAACTCATTTCACGAACAATCCTGGATGAATGGGAAAATCCCATCGGTTGTATTTCTTTATATGATATTGAAAATGGTGCAGGTTTCTTAGGCACTTGGCTTGGCAAGCCTTATCATGGAAAAGGGTATAATGCCATTGCAAAAGACACTTTCTTTAAAGAGCTTTTTTTCGAGCTCGGTTTGGAAACGGTCTTCATGCGCATTCGCAAAAAAAATATCCGCTCTATAAAAGCCGCAGAAAAGCTTCCCTATGCCGTCAATGCCAACGAAACAAGAAAATCCCTTTATGATCAGATCAATCATGAAGAGGATATCTACGATTTGTATGAAATTCCTAAAGATTTATACACCTTTCATATCCTTAGACAGCATGATGATGACGACCAGCAGTTACTTGAAGCATAGAGTGAAGAACATGTCAATATGGCTTTGTTTATCTTTTCATATAATGGCCGGAGCTTCCAAACCTGGAAAGCTCTTTTTTCCATTTTCACAGGATGTTTAAGATAGATTGCTGCAAATCCCTATTCTTTTTAGGTATATTTTTTTATAATGAATACAATTGACCAATTCAAAGATATTATTCAAAGCGTCATTGAAAGGACTTAATCATGAAAAAAACATTTGCTTTTATCGTGCAGCTTACCTTCCTGCTCATCATTTGCAAGCTTGGGTATTATTTAGCCCATTTACTTCACTTACCTATACCAGGCAACGTCATCGGCATGATTCTGTTATTCGGTTTATTACAGACGAATGTTATAAAAGTCGAATGGATCGAACTTACTTCAGGATTTTTGGTTAAGCACCTAGCCTTTTTCTTCATTCCCATTTCCATCAGTTTAATGACCATGGGATGGCTTTTCATTGAATTTGGTTTGCCATTGGCACTTACATTGGGAGTCAGCCTGATATTTGGATTCATCGTTTCAGCTTGGACCGTTCAGAAGCTATCCCATAGAGGAGAGGTTAAGCAGCATGACAGCGTTCATCACAACATATAGCATCTTGATAACCATCCTTGCCTATTTCACTGGAAGGAAAATATATGCTAAACATCCATCACCTTTTACAACGCCGGTATTTTTCAGTACGGTTACAATTATTCTCGCACTGCTGATCAGCGGGTTGGACTTCGAAGATTATTCTCCAGGAAAAGACATCATCAGCTATTTCCTGGGACCAGCTACCGTTGCTTTAGCCGTACCACTTTATAAAAACAGAAAAATAATCGTTAAATATGCAATGCCGGCAATTAGCGGCATGGTTTTTGGTCTTCTGGTCACATTGATCATAGCCTTCGCCATCGCTAAAGCATTTTCACTTCCGCAAATCATACTCCAAGGATTGGCGGTTAAATCCATTACAGTGCCCATCGCTGTTGAAATCACGGAACTTTATGGAGGAAATCCCAATATATCAGCAGCCTTCGTCATTTTGACTGGGGTGCTGGGTACGATGATCGCTCCAAAAATGATGGATAAGCTAAACATTACGATGCCCTTCGCACGTGGTATCGCTTATGGTACGATCGCTCACGGTCTCGGAACGGCTCAAGCTGCCCAGGAAAGTGAGTTTACCGGGGCTGTCGCAGGTGCGGCAATGGCTATCGCAGGGATCCTTATTTCCTGTTTCTTTCCTTTTATCAGTAATTTCCTATAAAAAAGAACCGCAACGCCAATGACTTTTGGAGCGAATCCAAAAAGTTAGACATTTTATATACTTAGGCAGCAGTGAGGGCATGAACCCGGTAATCCACCGTGCTCATGCCTTTTAAATTTACCTTGATTCGTTGATGATTGTGGTAAGGGATATATTCTTCTAGCTCTAGTTTTGAAATGCTCCATGCTTTCAAATTCTTGCAGATAGAGTAATTCGGATTTTAATAAGTCAATGAAGTTTTCAATGACCGTACCCTTTGCGGGGACATGCTTGTAATGTTATGTTCTCTTCAAATCATGCGAATATTGTTTCATCTGATAATGCCGCCCTGATCTGAATGGAGAAGGAGTAAACCTTACGATTCCAAGCGATCAAGTGCTTTATCAGCATTATGGAAACGAGGGTATACACCTACATTTCTTTCTGGAGCGATGGATTTATAGGATTTGGTCCCTTCTAAGTACTATAAAACTGCATTTGATGTTTCGTCTATCGTATTTTTAGTCAAAAAAACTGCACCCCACTTGTTAGATGTTGTCTAACAAGTGGGGTGCAGTTCAGTTGCGGTTCTTTTTTATGATTTATCTTTTTTGCAGATCGTCGTATAAACGCCTTAAAATATAAGTTTTATACAGCTCGAGTTTTTTTTTCTCAATTGGATGATAGCTAATCCCCGCGGCTTTTAGCTGCTTAATGAACCATCCTTTGGAATATTCATAAGCCATTCTACCCCCTCCTCTGCACGAAAAAGATATGCTACATAGTGGGGAATGATACTTATTTTTTTGCACCCATTACATTTAGCAGTAATTCATACATTTCAGCTGCCGTTTTGAATGGGCGTTTTTGACGCATTTTCTCCTGATATTCATCCGATTGTTTCAATAAATCCGCTAACGTAGCATTGAAAACCCGGTCATTTAGCTCTTCTTCTTGAATGACTTTACAAAAACCCTGTTTTTCAAAGCTTGACGCATTCAGGATTTGATCTCCACGGGATGCATTGGCACTTAGAGGGATAAGCAACATCGGCTTTTGCAAACCAAGGAATTCAAAGATTGAATTTGATCCTGCCCTTGACACAACGACATCAGCAGCCGCCAAAAGATCGAATAATTCTTCGTGGACGAATTCAAAAGGAGCATACCCCCTTTGTTTCAATTCCATTTTCACATTTCCCTTGCCGCAAATGTGAATAATCTGATAATCCTTTAATAAAGCATCAAGGTTATCTGTAATTAAATTATTGATTTTAACAGCCCCAAGGCTTCCGCCCATTACAAGTAACACCGGTTTGTTATTCGTGAATCCACAAAATGCCTTTCCAGCAGAAGCGTTTCCCGTAAAAATCCCATCGCGCAATACAGCGCCAAGATACATGGCCTTCTCTTTCGGAAGGTCTTTTTCCGTTTCCTGGAAGGTAGTGAAAATTTTCGATGCAAGTGGCATGGCAATCTTATTAGCCAGACCAGGCGTATAATCCGATTCATGTATCGCAATCGGTATTCTGAGCATTCTGCCTGCCAAAACAACCGGAACCGAAACGAATCCACCTTTAGAAAAAATGAAATCCGGCTTGGTCTTTTTTAATATTTTTCTTGCATCAAAAATCCCTTTTATGACTCGGAATGGGTCTTTCATATTTTCAACAGATAGATAACGTCGGAATTTCCCAACGGAAATCGTTTCATAACGGACCTCGGGAAATTCCGTTTCGATGATATTTTTTTCAATGCCTTTTTTGGAACCAATATAAGTAACATCCCAATCATGCTTTAAAAATTCCGGGATGATTGCTGCATTAACAGATACATGACCGGCAGAACCGCCTCCGGTAAATACTATTTTCTTAGTCAATATTTCCACCTTCCAAACTTAAAAAATCACTTTGCATCCATATTACCATATATCCTTGCCATTAATAACTTGAAAAAGTATTCAGTGAACCGAAAAAAGAACCGAAAAAATCCCAATGAAGAATGTAATCATCGATTATTTTTCCTTTTTCAGCATGAATATATTATAATCTTAGTATTCTACAATACTACAAGATACATTGGAGGAGTAATACATTGCAAGAAGTTTCTGATTCTCTCCATCAATTTGATGGGGTCGAAGCCTGGACCAAATTAGGAATCTCCATAGGGATTTTTCTAATCTTCCTTTTGCTTCGGAAAGTATTTACTACATATATATTCAAATTCTTTCATCGAATTGCAGAAAAACGTAAAGTTGAATTTGCCGCCAACTTAATGCTCGCTATAGAACAGCCGGTAAGATGGCTTATCGTTTTGATTGGTGTTATCATTTCAATGCACTATTTTCCGATTGACTCACCTTCAGTTGAATTAAGGTCAAAATTATATAGATCATTTTTTGTCTTCTTAATAATTTGGACGATTTTCAATATCAGTTCGATCTTAACCATCCTATTTCCGAAATTAGTAAGTAAATTCGGACTGGAAGTCGATCAAATCGTCATGCCATTCTTTACCAAAATCATTAAACTAATCATCATGGCTTTTGGTGCCTCCATCATTGCGGAAGAATGGGGATTTAATGTCGATGGATTTGTCGCAGGACTTGGCTTGGGCGGATTGGCTTTTGCTCTTGCGGCTAAAGATACAGTCAGCAACTTCTTTGGTGGTATCGTCATCGTTACCGAAAAACCTTTTACCATAGGGGATTGGATCAAAACTCCAAGTGTGGAGGGAACCATTGAAGACATCACATTCCGAAGCACCAAAGTTCGGACTTTTGCTCAAGCATTAGTTACCGTCCCTAATGCGACCCTTTCGAATGAACCGATTATCAACTGGTCCAAAATGGGCAAAAGACAGATTGCCTTCCATTTAGGTGTGAATGTCACGACACCAAAAGAAAAATTGAAAAATGTCATTAAGGACATAGAAAAAATGCTTATTGATCATCCAGAGGTACATCCAGAAACGATTTTGGTTAAATTTGATGAGTTCAGTCATTCTGGTTTCAACCTTTACCTTTATTTCTTCACGAAAGCGACTGACTTTGGAGGGTATTTATCAATCAAGGAAGATGTTAATTTCAAAATAATGGAGATATTGGAACAGGAAGAAGTACAAATTGCCATCCCTTCACAGGCTTTCATTATTCAAAAAGAATCAAATATGGAAGCCATGAATGATTTTGAATCCATGCGCGACTGACAAAAAGACTTGCCTTAAAACGGCAAGTCTCAGACTGTAGACAAACTCGATGAAAATCGAGTGTGTCTACAGTTTTTTTGGCTTGTACAAATTTGGACGTTGATTTCCACTTCAGGCACTCGCTTTCCGCGGGCGT
>NZ_JADILK010000002.1 GCF_017355165.1 Bacillus sp. SD075
AATCGGAGTCTTTTTTTATATGCGTTCAATTATTTTTGAACGTTAGCTGCTTGTGGTCCACGAGCGCCTTGCTCGATTTCGAAAGAAACTTCTTGGCCTTCTTCAAGCGTTTTGAAGCCTTCGCCTTGGATAGCTGAGAAATGTACGAATACATCGTCTTGGCCTTCAACTTCGATGAAACCGAAACCTTTTTCTGCGTTAAACCATTTTACTTTACCTTGTACCATGATAGTTCCTCCTGTGTTTGGAAAAATCCATTTTATTACTATTTTTGGTTCTGGATAATGTTTCAAGAGGAATCCTATTACAGTAAATCCTTCTATCAAACTTATTCCGAACAAAAATAATTACTTATATTATATCATGGGAAATCCTAAAAAAACAAGATTAACGCAGTAAATCAAACGACAAATTATCCTAAAATTCTACATTTTCCTCTTCTTGCTTTGTCGGAAGCCTTCGTCCAATAAGTAGCGCTCCGCCTCTACTGGACTCTCGAAACACTCCTCAAGATTCGACCCTGAATACACATTCCAAAGCAGGTCTTCCCTTTCAAGTGTAAGCTCTTGCTTTTCAGGGCCAATCCATGTCCCTTCCAACCTAGCGAACTCGTTTTCCTCTTCTTCGAATTCAACTGGAGGTTCAGATAGGTAATCCACGCTTTTTTGGATCAATTCTTTTAATTCCGCTTCATTATAGTCACGTATATTGATAAACCCTTTACGGTCAGTGTCTTTTTTTCTCATATGCCCTGCGTAAACGAATCCATTTCCATTGGGATGCAAGTGCTGAACGACGATCTTTTTCTCCTGGACACTACCTGGATAATGGAAGTTCACACGTCCCAATGAAACGTCTTTTCGCTGTAATTCCGGAAAAGTTTCAATGATGCTCAATTTTTCTACAAATGTTAACAAATTTCTTCCTCATTTCATTAGTTCATATTGTTTGTCGATTATAACACAGACTGATTAGAAACAACACTCTCCCTCTTCCAATATAAGGTAATGAAAGGGAGTGTTAGGATTTGATCATGAAAATTCGGGACCTGGACACCGATTATAGCCAACAGCTTTTTAAGCTTCAGAAGGAAGCCTATAAGGTGGAAGCGGAAATGATCAAGCATTGCCAAAACACCTCCTCTATCGGAATCATATGAACAATTCATTGTCATGAAACGTTTTATGCTATTTAATGGGTGATGCCTAAGCTGGTGCAATTTCAAAAGCATTCATTTTATGTAAGTCACGATAAAAAGCATAATGAATGAAATGGCGATAATTGCGGCAACCCACAGCCAGGCCAATGTCATATTCCCAGAGTCCATGGCGATATAAATCGCAGTCGGTATGGTTTGTGTCTGTCCGGGAATGTTCCCGGCAAACATGAGGGTGGCCCCGAATTCCCCCAACGCACGCGCAGAACTTAAGATGGCACCTGTGACGATGGATTTGATCGCCAATGGAAGGGAAACATTCAGGAATAATCTCCACTCACCGGCCCCGTCTACCCTTGCTGCATTTTCGATTTCTTCATCTATACCTTCAAAGCCCGTTTTAGCAGATTGGTACATAAGCGGAAACGCTACCACGGTAGATGCAATGACCGCCGCCCACCACGTGAACATCAATGGCTGATCAAAAACCCTTTCAATGAATTGTCCCGGCATTCCATTCTTGCCAAAAATCACAATCAATAAAAAACCCACGACGGAAGGCGGTAAAACAAGCGGCAATAAAAACACTGTTTCCAACAGGATTCGTCCCCTGAATCGCTTTTTTGCCATCATTCGCGCTAGGATAATTCCTAAAAAGAGAACAAGGATACCCGATAATCCCGCTACTTGTATCGATAGCCTGACTGGTGACCAAAAATCCGCTGTCATGATATTATCCGCACATCATTGTTAAATATCGGCCTATGCAGGCCCTTGTTCGGCACCACTACCCAAACGGTTTCTTTTTCATTAAAGGCAGGCTTCATTTCAGTTTCTCCCTTTCTTTTTTAAATAACATTTAAGTTTATTTTTCTTGACATCTTGCTGACACAAAGAAACGTTAAAGTAAGAGTATCACAAATATAAAAATAATTTCATTCCAATAAACTTGAAAACTTTGAAGGAGTCGATTTTAATGGTAACAATTTATACTACTCCAAGCAGTTTAGCCTGTCGTAAAGCAAAAGCTTGGCTTAAGAAGAACGAAATTTCCTTTAATGAACGTAACCTATATTCCCAACCTCTATCTATAGAAGAAATAAAAGAGATTTTACGTAAAACGGAAGGCGGGACAGATGAAATCATCTCAACCCGTTCTAAAAAATTCAAAAGCCTGAATATCGATATAAATAATACACCACTTAATGATCTTTGCAAGCTTATTCAGGATAACCCGGATTTACTTCGCCGGCCAATCATTTTCGACCATAAGAACTTGCATGCAGGATATAATGAAGAAGAAATGGGACGCTTCCTTCCAAGGAAAGTCCGTCATGTACAATTATGGCGAGCAATCAGCCAATTGGCTTAATTAGTTAGCTTTCTGTATAAAAAAGGGTTGTCCATTACATCGGACAACCCTTTTTTATATCTGATCCGCTTTCTCTATGACAATCGTGAAGGTTGTCCCTTGTTCATCGCTATCCTTAAGTATAAGATCTCCCTTTTGCGCTTTTGCGAGCATTCTACTGAATGGCAGTCCCAAACCTAGACCACGTACCTTCAACTTTTTGTTCTCACCCCGATAAAATGGTTCGAACACATATTGTTGTTCATGTTCCGGGATCCCCCGGCCGCTGTCCAGTATATCAATGCAGATCCTTTCTTCATCCTTTTCATAAAGGTGAACCGATATTTTCCCTTTGCCATCAAGTGCATGTCTGGCATTATTCAAAAGATTAATGACGATTTGCTGCATCCGTAATGAATCTATTTGACCAAAGACCGGTTCATCAGGAACTCTTACCTCAAAAGCGAACGATTGATCATCATCCTGGGTCACCTGCCAGCGATGGGCGATTTCCTTGATGAATATATTGATATTCTCTTTATGCACCCGAATTTTAAAAGCGCCTGCAGATATGGCATTATAATTGAGTAAATCCTCTATCATCCCTTGTAAACGTTGAGTTTCCTTCAAGGAAATATCGAGGAATTCCTTACTTTGCTCTCCCTTAACGACATCATCCTTAACCGCCTGTATCAGTCCGCTGATGGAAGTGACTGGCGTTTTCAAATCATGGGTTACGCCTGCAAGCAATTCCGCCCGCAACTTCTCCATGACCTTCAATCTGTTGGTCATTTCCTTAAATGATTCTACCAGTTCATAAATTTCCTCTTCCTTGATTTCCTCTTCCTCTTTAAAATGGATATCATAGTTGCCTTCTCGAACCTGGACAGCTGCGTTAGCAACGTCTTGAATGGGCCGTGAAATCTGCCTGGAAAGAAAATAAATGACTCCCGTTCCCAGAATCAGAAGGCCACCAATCATGATCGCCAACAAGCCATGATCTTGGTTGATTTCCTTCAATGCCCCTTCTTCCTGTGCAATGACCACCCAGCCTCTCGTTTCATCATTAAACGTAATGGGGGACTTGACTACATATACTTTGTTGTCGGAAATCTTGACCTTCTGGATTAACTCCGTATTTTTCATGATGACGTCCGGAAGTTTATTATCATCGGGATCTATATACAATTGTGGCATCGTATAAATGATGGTGGCATCGGGATCGACGATATAGATGATTGGCTGTTGGTTCAGATGGAGGATTTTCTCCCTTTCCTCAACAATTTCCGAAAGGATCGGGCCAATGACAATCTGACCATTTTCCTTAATCGCCCGATCGGATGTTTCATCCGCTAAATACTTAAGAAGGCTAAGCCTATATTCCAAAGCCGTTTTTTCCATCCACCATAAGGAAAAAACAGATAATAATATCAAGCCCGAAATCAAGGTCAATACGTATCTCTTGGTCCAATAGCGTTGCAAAGTGGTTCTTTTTTTAGTTTTCATAGACACTCAATTGATACCCCAATCCACGCAATGTTTTTATTTCCCCCTCAGTTACAGGCCATGCATCTATCGACTTCCTGATTCGTTTGATCGCCAGGTCCACCGCACGGTCACTGCCGTCATAATCCAAACCCCACACTTGGTCGAGCAGCTGTTCTCTCGTGAAAATTTGATTAGGGTGCTTAGCGAAAAAAACGAGAAGTGACAAATCACGCGGCGTCAAGTTTATCTCTTCCCCATTCAAATGCACCATATAAGACAGATCATCGATGGTTAAACTTCCAAACTCATGTACATGACCATCTTCCGTAACAACCGATGAGGACCTTCTTAAAACGGCATGCACCCGGGCCACGACTTCTTCGGCAACGAAGGGTTTGGAGATATAATCATCCGCACCTGACTTAAATCCCGATAATCTGTAATCGACATCTGTCAGTGCAGTCAACATGATAACCGGACATGTATCATCCTCCCGAATTTCCTTCAATATATCCCAGCCTTCCTTACCTGGCAGCATGACATCAAGCAGGACAAGGTCTGGCTTCGTTTCTTCAAACACCGGTATGGCCTTTAGCCCATCGTAAACTTGGACTACAACAAAACCCTCCCGTTCCAAATATGCTTTCAATACCATCGAAATGGCAATTTCATCTTCTACTACAAGAATTTTCTTCATTTATGGATTCCTCCTTCCTGAATTATAGTGAAATCATGTTGCATATGCTAACTATTAAAAACATCAAGCTTTTTCCCTCAATCTTACCCTTATTATGTGTCAGGATTATGTTCGCAGTAAAATTCACCGATGTTTTCACTTAGTCATTTCATGCCAGTGATCTGGATTCATTTTAACAGGAATGTACCACATAGTAGGAAATGGACATAAAATTACTTGAAACTCTTATTGCACTCTTAAGAGGCTGGCTCTAAACTGAGCCAGCCCTTTTCAATTACATGTCTCATGTGGATTCGGGCATCCTGCTTCCTGTCTTTCCACTTGAATTGTGCTATGTTCGATTCCAAACCGATCATGAAGTAGTTTTTGCGCTTCTGCTAAAACGGAATCGTGATCACCGCTTTCATCTATGACAACATGGCAGCTCATTGTCAAAAAACCAGAGGTGATCGTCCAGATATGGAGATCATGGACTTCGGATACACCAACCAAATCTGTCAAAGATGCTTTCACTTCATCCATATCGACTTGGTCTGGCGTGCCCTCCATCAAGATATGGAAAGAATCCCTCACTATCCTAAAACCGCTGATAATAATTAAGATAGCTACTATGACGCTGGCAATCGGATCTGCTATTCCCCAATCGAAAAAATAAATAAAGAGTGCGGCAGCGATGGCTCCTACAGATCCAAGCATATCACCAATAACATGTAAAAAGGCACTCCGTACATTCAGATTGTCTTCCTTATCTCCGCTCATTAAAATCCAGGCCGCAATGATATTAACAAGTAAGCCTATGATTGAAATCATTAGCATTCCCATGCTTTGCACCTCAGGGGGATCCAGGAACCTCTTAATTGCCTCTACGAAAATGAATACGGATATGATGATCAAGGTCAATCCATTCAAACAAGCAGCTATGATTTCAAAACGTTTATATCCAAACGTTTTGGACGATGTTGCTTTCCTTTCCCCCAATCTTACCGCTGTATAACTAAGTCCTAAAGCTGCCGCATCGCTAAGCATGTGACCTGCATCCGACAGTAAAGCCAGACTATTTGTCAAGAATCCACCAATTACCTCGACTATCATAAATGTGGAGATTAATAAGAAAGAAGCCAACAATACTTTTTTATTATTGGAATGATGGTGGTGGTGTCCGTGCCCATGATCATGGGAGTGACCATGATGATGTCCCATGCCATCCCCCTCCTCTCGGATTTGAAACTTATATATAGTATGGGATAAATCCGGAATGGTTTCAAATGATTCACTTCCGGGATTCCCCGGCTTTAAAAAAGGTGGTGAAAAAGGCATGGCGTGATCTTTTACGAAAAACCAACATTCTGCCTTCCCATTTCAAAGTAAAAATAAACGCTACAGACAATTCCTGCAGCGTTTTTCCCGTTTTATCTTTCCTCTTGCATCGTATCATCGACAATGGCATGCAAATCCTTATTGAACAATTCATCATTACAGACAAGACTGTGCCGCTCCATCTCTTCCTGCTCTTGACTTACCTGTTCCTTTTCCTTCATAACCTACCTCCAGCATCATGATGTTTGCCTATTATCGTATCCACAGGCATGTACCTTTATGCTCAACATTTTCCCATACTTCATCAAAAATTAACGTATTAGGCCTGCTGCCCGCCATGGAAGGCACGTATAATGAATTCATGCTCTGGAACTTGTAAGCTTTTATACGATAACAGGAATGATGTATTATCATAGGCCACTTTTTCAAGCTTAACCTGAATACCGGTATTTTCAATCGTAACTATGGCATAAGGAGCAACTGGTTCACCATTGCAGCCAAGAGAACCAGGGTTCAGAAATATCGTTCGGTCATTTTTAAAAAGGTGGATAGGGTGATGATGACCAAACCCTATTAAATCGTGATGTTGATCTCTGAAAAGCATTTCTAAGTTATCTAAATTCGGTTCAACGATTTTACTAAATGGATTTCGGCTTATGTGCTCATCCAATTTCTTCGATTCCATGTGATAATGGGTGAAGTAAACGGAGTGATCATTAATGATATGATGTATGGTACGAGGTAATTTTTTCAATTTGGTTAAGAATTTCCGATGCATCCTATCCGCTATCCATTCATGATGCTCCTTTACATGAATATGACCGGCGGGATGCGGCTCCCCGTTAATGATGGCCAGGACAGCTTCATCATGATTTCCAGTTATCATCGATAAATCATTTCTTGAAAATAAAAGTTCAAGGACTTCATTTGTATCCGGGCCAATTCCGACCATATCTCCCAAACAATAAAGACGATCTATATCTTCCCTTTGATCAATATCCCTAAGAACGGCTTTTAACGCTGATGCATTACCATGCACATCCGTTATAATGGCAACCTTCATGACTTAATTCAGCTCCCTTCCCCAACAATCCACATGGTATATTATAACATTTAAAACGAAATCAAAAAAATATTCGGGCTTATTCCCCCTGTTATACCCATGCCCATTTTTTATGAATAAGCAAACACTTCGGCCTAGAATACATAGTATGAAGTATTCCTGGTAAAGATGTTTTGCTAGGTTTGTAATTCATAATATGTATGAGGAGGAAATTAAATGGGTGGAAATGGTAATGATTGTTATGGCGGCGGTGGCGGCTGCGGTTTCGATAACGGATTTGCATTGCTGATCGTATTATTCATCTTGTTGATCATCATCGGATGCAGTTGGGGATTCGGTGGCGGCTACTAATAATGACATAAATCAAAAAGGCGCCTGATCAAGGCGCCTTCTTTGTTATGAATTGATAATTAGTGTATGTCATTGATTTCCCCTTTTCAATTGGTTATTACACACTTTAGCTGTTACCAAGCGAATACCTCTGGTACACAAGAATATCGATAGCCTCCACTCTCAAATCATATAAGGGGCAGAGACCCTGCTCAAACCATCTTCCATTTGTTTTTTTGCATCTTTCATCATGCCATCAAGTAATTCCTTTACCGTGGGTATATCATCAATCAATCCGGCAACCTGGCCGCTGTTCATGAAACCATTATTAACATCCCCGTTCATCGCCCCATTAATATGATGGACTTCAGAGGTCATTTCACGATAATTCATAGGAGACAGCCCCTGTTTTTCCAAATCCAGGACTTTCTCGGTATATGGGTCCTTCAATACCCTTCTGACCTGGCCATGTGACCTCCCCAAAATTACCGTATCATTGCCCATCGCTTCGATGAGTTTCTGTTTATATGACGGATGGAACGGTGCTTCTTGTGTAGCGATAAGCCTGGTTCCTAATTGGACTCCAGAAGCCCCCAGCATCAATGCAGCTGCCAATCCCTGTCCATTTCCTATTCCGCCAGCGGCTAAAACTGGCAGTGTCACATGCTTGCTGATTTGCGGAATGAGTGTAAAGGTCGTCATTTCCAGGTTCGAATTGATGCCGGCAGCTTCAAACCCTTCAGCGACCAACACATCGGCACCGGCAGCTTGCGCTTTTTGCGCGTGCTTAACCGACGCAACGATGGCAATCACTTTTATATTCTTTTTTTGCAATAATGGAATGATAGGGGCTGGATTTCCTGCAGATAAGGAAACTACAGGTATATCATGCTTCAGGACAAGATTGATTAATTCATCTGTATATGGACTAACGTTTATCGGAATGTTCAACGCAAAATTGTTATTGGTTTTATCTTTGGTATCGAGAATGATGGCTTCTACCTGTTCAGGATTCATGGTACCGCACCCTATTGTCCCTAGGCCTCCTGCATTGGATACTGCAGCCGCAAGACTAGCATTGCTTATATTCCCCATGCCGCCTTGAATAATTGGATATTTTATCGAAAAAAGCTCACAAATATATTTCACTTTCATCCCTCCCTGTCACTTTAATGTTATACTATATTCATTAGAAAAACAATTCTGACTTTTCAAAAAGGAGCGAGACTATGATTATTCCGTACAAGAATAAAAAACCATCCATTGATGATACCGTTTTCGTGGCACCTGGTGCTCATTTAATCGGTGATATTTTGATTGGGAAAGACTCGACCATTTGGTTTAATGCCGTACTGCGCGGTGACGAAGATTCAATTACAATAGGAGAAAGATGCAGTATTCAAGATAACTCCACCATTCATTTATTTGAAGGATGCCCAGTTGTCATTGAAGATGAAGTGACGGTTGGTCATAATGTAATCCTGCATGGTTGTAAGATAGGAAAACGCTCCATTATTGGTATGGGTTCAACGATATTGGATAATGTAGAAATAGGCGAAGAATGCATTATCGGAGCGAATACATTGATTTCCTCTGGCAAAAGCATACCTCCACGTTCTCTGGTCATTGGTTCCCCGGGGAAAGTGGTTCGCAGATTGAATGATAAAGATCTTGAATTGATCCAACTTTCGATCGATACATATGTTCAAAAAGGAAAAGATTTCAAAGGGATCCTTGATTAATTTTATAAAAGGTTCGAATATGTTTATGTGAAAGGAGCTTCAGCTAGTCGGAATTAGCGACTGGCTGAAGCTCCTTTCACTTAATGATAAGTGGATGATCCTTGGCATCATAGGTTTCGTCTTTCCGCCATAAATCGTTGTTTTCCTGAAATACGCTTTCAAAGAAACGGCTTGCCGGTTCTGCCAAGACTTGATAATACTGGCTAAATAAAAGAGCAGCATGATTCCCGTTCCACTTTGAAGGCAACAGTTCCTTTGGAAGGCCCGGATCGATAAATAAAAACTTACGGTATTCATGCACCAAGTTCGTTCGTTCTACAAAGCAATCTGCATCGGACATTTCTCCCCTGCTAATGATGCTTTGATGAACGATGAATTGTTTGCTGTATTTCTCGATGAATTCTTCATATTTATTTTCAATCTCTTCTAAATGCCAGCTCTTCTCGACAAGCGATTGATTTTCTTTTGGACCCTTGTACTCCGATATGAAAAAATCAACATATTCATTGATGTCATATTTCTCGATCAAGCGATTGATTTGTTTCTCCAAATCATTAGGGGAAATCCAGCAACCACTGGAAAAGCTGCCAAATCCGCTCCATAATAATTCTTTACGGAGATCGTCCCGTAATTGCCGCTTATCTTCAGGTATCGTGTACATTAAGGTACGCCATTTACCGTCCCATTCATTTGGTTTCATCTTGTATATGCGATTGGCCGCTTCATCCATTCGCTGTACACCCCGATCGGTCAAAAAGTAATAGCTTTTATTTCCCTGCTTTTCTGACTGAATCCACCCTTGCTTGACCATTCGTGAAACGGCTACACGAACGCCCTGCTCATTATGACCGAATTCCTTTAATAAACGAATTAAACTGCCTATCCAGATTTTACTTCCATAATTGCGGATATAATCTCCATAAATCGTAAAAATCATGGATTGCGTATTAGTTCCTATTTTTCTCACCTCACTCTCATATTATTACTATTTTCACACGGACGACATAATTATTATTATATCTTTTTATAAAGAAACCGCAATATTATTTACCCGTAAATTGCGTTTTTCTCCGTTCACTAAATGCTTGGAGCGCCTCCAATCTGTCTTGAGTCGGGATGGTCAATTCATAGGCTTTTCCCTCTATGGCCATACCGGTCTGCAAGTCCGTATTCATTCCTTGGTCAATCGCATATTTGGCTTGTTTGACTGCAATCGGCCCATTTTTCATGATATTTGCTGCCAATTCTTCACAAGCTGACATAAGTTGATTCCTTGGCAAAACCTTCAAAAGGATCCCTAATTGACATGCTTCTTCTGCAGTCAATTTTTTAGCGGTGAAGATTAATTCCTTCGCTTTCATTTCCCCAATCAATCTCGGCAGCCGCTGTGTACCGCCTGCCCCAGGAATAATGGCCCAGCTGGTTTCAGTGAGCCCCAAAGAAACACCTTCCGCAGCAATTGCAAAGTCACATGAAAGCAGCCATTCGAATCCTCCCCCCAATGCATACCCATTGACGGCAGCTATGGTTGGCTGCGGAAGCCCTGCGATACTATTAAAAACATCGCGAATCGCTTTAACGTTCCTTCTTACTTCCGCATCATCCAAAGACTTCCTTTCTTTCAAATCCGCTCCCGCGCTGAATGCCTTTTCCCCTGCACCTGTGAAAATGACGACACGGATTTCGCTGTCCATATAAACTGAATCGATGACTTCCTGCAATTCAGAAAGTGTCTCATAGTCGAAGCAATTCAATACGTCAGGCCGATTCACTGTTACATATCCGATTTGATTCATCACTTTATAAATAACATTGGACATGAGTCTCCTCCCCTTTTAAAAAAATGACCCTTTTTGAAGATAAAACTAATAAGGGCCGGCCCCTCTTCAATCTTTTTCAATATTTTCTATAATGGCGGATATGCCTTGGCCAACGCCTACACACATCGTCGCAAGACCATAGCGTACTTTCCGCTTTTTCATTTCGTGGACAAGTGTTGTTAAAATACGCGCCCCGCTTGCACCAAGCGGATGGCCAAACGCTATTGCCCCTCCGTTGACATTCACTTTCTCCTGATCCAATTTCAATTGGCGGATACACTCCAAGGATTGGGAAGCGAATGCTTCATTCAATTCCACTAGCCCGATGTCTTCAATCGTCAAACTTGCCCTCTCCAAAGCTTTTTTAGTGGCATGGATTGGACCAAGGCCCATAATGGATGGTTCTAAGCCCGCTACCGCCCCTACAACATATTTGGCCAGAGGTTTCAATCCAAGCTCCCGTGCTTTTTCTGCACTCATCAAAAGTAATGCCGAGGCACCATCATTTACACCTGAAGCATTACCTGCTGTTACAGTGCCGTCTTTAAAGATTGGTTTGAGTTTTTCCAACTTTTCGATGGTTGTGTCAGGACGAGGGTGTTCATCTTTATCGACAATGACCTCACTCCCTTTACGATCCGTGTATCTAACAGGTACGATTTCATTAATGAAACGCTCATTTTCCACTGCGTTTTTCGCTCTTTGCTGGCTTTGATACGCGAATCGATCTTGATCCTCCCTTGAAACCGAAAAACGCCGGGCGACGTTTTCAGCCGTTTGAGGCATGGAATCCACGCCATACATTTCTTTAAGTTTCTCATTCGTGAAACGCCATCCGATCGTTGTATCCTGAAGCTCCATTGACCCCCTCGGAAATTCACTCTCAGGTTTGGCCATGACGTACGGCGCCCTTGTCATACTTTCAGTACCTCCTGCGATATAAATATCGCCTTCACCTACAGCAATGGAACGTGCCGCATACATGACGGCATCCAGTCCGGATCCACACAAACGATTTATTGTCGTTCCAGCTACGTTTACCGGAAGACCAGCTAAAAGGGCGGACATCCGGGCCACATCGCGATTATCCTCCCCTGCTTGATTTGCATTCCCGAAGATGACATCCTCAATCTGATCTGGGGGCAGCTCTGGATTGCGATCGGTCAGCGCCTTGATTACAATTGCACCGAGGTCATCCGGGCGGACGCTTTTCAAAACTCCTTTATATCTTCCGATTGGTGTTCTCACAGCATCGATAATCACAACATCCTTCATTTCCTCATCAGCTCTCCATCTTTTGTATAATCGTACACACCTTTACCTGACTTTCGGCCGAGCCTGCCAGCTTTAACATACTGTTCAAGGAGCGGGGCCGGGCGGTATTTCTCACCAAGTTTACTATGTAAATATTTCAAATTATTCAAACGGGCATCCAATCCTACCAAATCACCTAGCTCAAAAGGTCCCATTGGGTAATTCAGCCCTAATTTTATTGCCTTATCGATTTCTTCCGGTGTTCCTAAACCTTCTTGAAGCATAAAGAACGCTTCATTCCCTACCAGACAGCTGATCCTGCTGGTAACAAACCCAGGGAATTCATTTATGACCACGGTTTCTTTTCCCATTTTTCCGGCTACCTCTTTTATTACGGCTGCCGTTTCATCGCTGGTTTCAAGACCACGTACAATTTCAACGAGTGGCATCTTTTGTACAGGATTGAAAAAATGCATGGCAATCGTTTTTTCGGGACGCTTTCCATAAGAACCAATTTCCGTCGGGCTCATCGTGGAAGTATTGGTTGCAAAATAACAATCTTCTTTTGCATGGGCTTCAATCGTTTCGAAGACTGCCCTCTTAATTTCCGCTTTTTCTGGAACTGCCTCTATGATCAAGTCGGCATATGCTGCTGATTCTTTCAAATTGGAAGAATAGGAAAATCTGCCTTTTGCGGCTGCCGCTTCTTCCTGGGTGATTTTTTGGTAGCGCACACCCTTTTCAAAAATGGCATCGATTTCTTTTCCAGCACTTTCCAAAGCATCCTGATTCACATCCACCAGTACTACATTAAAACCTCCTGTCGCCCCTACATAAGCTATTCCCCTGCCCATGACACCAGATCCGACAATCACTAAATTTCTAATCATTCGTTCATTCCTCCTTCACAAAATAAATAGGGGCTGGCTACGAATAACCAGATCAGCATTCATCCATACCTGAATCACTTTTCCGACATACCGTTCAGCCAGCCGCCTATTTTATGTTTTATTAAATTCCAAATGGATTTAATGGACGGCTTCCATGATAGGAAATGATGCTTTTCGTTTCTGTATATAGATCAAGTGTCTCAATACAAAGTTCCCGGCCGAACCCTGATTGTTTATACCCTCCGAAAGGTGTTCCAGGAAATGCGGAGAATGGGCAATTCACCATGACGATTCCCGCTTCTATTTGATTGGCCACTCTAGTTGCACGCCCGCCATCTTTTGTCCATAGTGCTGAACCCAAACCGAATTCCGTATCATTCGCGAGTCTCACGGCTTCTTTTTCATCTTTGAATTTCATTATGACAACGACAGGCCCGAATATTTCCTCTTTCACTACATCCATTTCATGATTGACATTCGCAATCACCGTCGGCTCATACCAATAACCGTTTTCGAAACCTTCTATGACCGCTGGCTTTCCTCCTGTCAGGATTTCCGCTCCGTCAGTAATGGCAGATTGTACATAATTGTCGATGACATCCAATTGCCCTTGATCTATGACTGCACCGACATGTGTTTCTTTGTCGAGCGGATTGCCCAATTTCAATTTTTTCGTTTTTTCTACGAATCTGGCAACGAACTCATCATATATGTCTTCGTGCACGTATAAACGGGATCTAGCTTCGCAAGACTGCCCGGTATTGTAGAAAATTCCATATAATGATCCATCGATAGCCGCTTCAAGGTCTGCATCTTCAAAAACAATATTAGGGGACTTACCGCCAAGCTCCAATGTCACCCTTTTTAATGTCTGTGAAGCTTTGCCCATGAGATCCCTGCCGATTGGCGTAGAACCCGTGAACGCCACCTTATTCACTTTCAGATGCTCGACAAGATAATTCCCTACGTCCGATCCAGGACCTGGAATGATATTGACCACGCCGGAAGGAACACCAGCTTCTAAACAGATTTCCCCTAATACGATGGCAGTCAGCGGCGTTAACGAAGCGGGCTTGACAATGACTGAACAGCCAACTGCAATTGCAGGTGCAATTTTCCACGCTGCCATCATCATAGGGTAATTCCAAGGGATGATTTGAGCACAAACACCTACTGGCTCTTTTTCCGTATAGTTATGGAATTGACCAGGAACATTATTGACAGATCCGCGGTGTGCAACTAAAGCGCCTGCATAAAACTCAAAATCCTCAATTGCCTGCATGACTTGGCCTTGCGCTGCAGAAATGGATTTGCCGCTGTTCAGGACCTCCAATTCAACCAATTCATTAAAACGTGAACGCATGATTGAAGCAATTTTGTTCAATACACGAGACCGTTTATTAATCGGAGTTTTCTTCCATTTCCCCTTATCAAATGCTTCACGTGCAGCTTGAACGGCTTTTTCTGCATCTTCCTTGGTCGCCTTTGCAACCTTGGCAATGATTTTACCAGTCGCAGGATTGTATGCATCAATCGTGGAACCGTCAGAGCTTTCCACTCTTTCTCCATTGATGATCAGATGATAATAATCACGCTTCACTTCCGCTTTTTCAAATGCTGCCTCTTGTACTCTAACCATGTAATCCCACTCCCTTTTCTATATTACTTGCCTATGAATTGAGCCGTCCTTTTTTCAGTGAATGCTGCCACACCTTCTGCATAATCCTTCGTTAAGCCAGCAATTCGCTGACCCTCAGCTTCTTCTTTTAAGTATTCTTCCAATGAAAGGTGATAGGACGCTTCTAAGTATCTTTTGATTAAACCGATTGCTTTCGTTGGTTTGTTTGCGATATTCTCTGCAAAGGCTTTCAATTGCTCGTTCCATTCCTCCACATCGATCACTTTTGTAGCGAGCCCGATATTTTCCGCCTCGGCTGCAGGAACCTTTTCCCCCAATAATGATAATTCCAAGGCCTTCGCATGACCAACGATCCGCGAAAGGTAATACAGATTCCCCGAATCAGGTATCAACCCGATATTGACAAAAGCATTTAAAAAACTGGCTTTTTCAGAAACAAGGCGGAAATCGCATGCCAGCGCCAGACTGAAACCAGCCCCTGCAGCCACTCCATTGACTGCTGCAATGATCGGTTTTTCACAGTTTGCTATTTGCTGCATCATCGGACCGTAGTCATCGCGAAGCATCTGGCCTAAATTCATGCCCTCATCAACATCCGATAAATCCTGCCCCGAACAAAAAGCCCTGCCTTCCCCTGTAATGATAATGGCCCGCACTTCATCTGACCCTGCAGATATTTTGATCGCTTTCTGTATTTCCTTATTCATTTGGGACGTAAAGGCATTAAGTTTATCAGGACGGTTCAAAGTAAGCCATGCCACTCCATTTTCAACTCTATATTTGATCGTTTCGTACATAGAGCACCCCTTATTCTCCAGTAAAATTCGGCTCTCTTTTTTCAACAAATGCGTTCATTCCTTCTTTTTGGTCCTCTGATGCAAAAAGTATATAGAAGTTCTTCCGTTCAAATTGCATCCCCTCATATAAGGGGTAATCAACGGCTTTATTGACGGACTCTTTGATCAGTCTTACAGCCAATGCAGGTTGCTTTGCTATCTTTCCAGCAAAATCAACCGTTTCTTCCATTAACAATTCAGGTGCCACGATCTTATTAATGAAACCATATTGTAGTGCTGTCTTTGCCTTTATCCTTTCAGCCGACAATATCCATTCTAGTGCCTTTGTCTTGCCTACCAATTTCGTCAACCTTTGGGTCCCCCCTGCACCAGGCATGACCCCTAATGTCACTTCCGGAAAGGAAAACTGGGTGTCGCTGGAAGCAATAAGGAAATCACAGGATAAAGCGAGTTCAAAACCACCACCGAATACAAAACTTTTCACCGCACCAATCACAGGCTTCTTGACTAGGTTCATTCGGTCCCAATCGGCAAATTGGTTCGTTAACTCCATACTGATTGGATTGTCGTTCACCATCTCGTCAATATCAGCTCCAGCGGAAAATGCTTTTCCATTGCCCGATAGCAAGATCACCTTCACTTGTGGGTCCCGGTCGAATTCTTCCATGGTTGAAACTATTTCCCTAACCATTTTCCTGTTAAGGGCATTCAGTTGCTTCGGCCGATTTAAAGTGATATAACCAATGCCATCCGCAATTGTTGTTTCAATGAATTGAAGCGCATTCATTTTATTTCTTCTCCGATCATCATCGTGACAAGTTTCCCGGCAAAGCCCATTAGGTCTTTCCCTGATGCTTTTCCTTCAGGGGAACGCATTCCTTGCTGCAATGCATCGTGGTCTTCATAATACATTTCACAAAGAATGTAATACTCAGAGTCTTTGCCCATTGGGGTCCCTACAATTTTAGTGACCTCCATTTTTTGAAGACCAGGAATTTTTTCCGTTATCGGACCATGTACATTGAAATAGTGCTCATCGAACTCTTCCTTATTTTCAGGTTGTTTATATAGGGCGATTAACTTTACCATTTTAAAAAACCTCCAGTTTTCATTAGATAATTTTTATCATAGGTTTCATCGCTTCGAACGGATTTTTGCATGCTTTACAATATAAAATGCTGCGGCAGGCCGTTGGACCGAAGATATTTTCCATCGTGACATATGTCGATTCACAATATGGGCAATCCACATGCCATGATCCATCACTTTTCATTTGTCGAGGAGGAGGGGAAATTCCAAAAACCTTCAATCCAGCTTTCCCCTTTTCGGTAATTCGATCAGATGTCCAGGAAGGGGAACGTAAAAATTCCACACTTACATTTTTTATGGAAGGCAGCTGTCGAAGGGCTGTTTCCACATTTTTTTGAATGATCGACAATGCCGGGCATCCAAGAAAAGTTGGCAGCATTTTTACCGAAACGTCATGGCCCGAAAACGTCACGTCTTCAACCATCCCTAAATCCAGGATACTCACTGTATCGATTTCTGGATCTTTAACGTCTTCCAGGAGTTTATATATTTCTTCTGTGTTCAACTGTATGGTCGACATGGTACCCCTCCCCTTTCTATTGATTCACCATGAAGCTGCTTTATCGGATGCGTACACTTCACTTAGGGTTTCTAACGCCTTTTCCAAATCTTCCGTATGCTGGCCATTTCGACCATCACCTCTTGCCATTCCTATTTCAATAGTTGTTGTCAAGCCAACACTTTCAAAAATTGGGGTGATAGCCTCGATCCATTTTCTTTGTAAGTCAGTTTCTCCCTCTATCAAGCCGAGCTCAACCATTTCCTCTCCATATTGGCCCAGTGAAAATACGCCAGCAAAATCCGGCATTGTTTTCCCAATCGCCGCTTTCATTCTCGAAACCGCTTCCAAATGACCAGATCCCAGCAATTGGACGAACCATGTTTTCCAGTGCATCAAATGATAGTACAGTTCCATTTGTACCTTTTGTGCCACTTCCGCAAGCGGTTCATATGAACATGAATGAAGGGATTGAACTTTAACCGCTTTGGCTTGGGTATAAAAATAATTCCGCACTACCGCAAACGCCCAATCATAATCCGGGTCTTTCATATAGTAACCAGGACCATTGACCAATTCGAGAATGATTGCATTGCGCCGTTCCTTGGCTGGACGGTCGTGAGCAAGCTTATCAGCATCCCCTTCACCGAGTTCATCTAGTAACTTATAATATATGGCTGCATGCCCCATCGTGTCTTGAGATATCGAAGCGGATGAAACATCTTCTTCGATATGCGGTGCGAGTCCAAGCCATTCTGCACCACGGTAAGAATGGATGAAGTCATCATCCGCCAGTTGAAGCAGCAATTCCTTGATTGCGATGTTCTTCAATGATTCACTCTTCATTTTTCACACCTCCCGCCCAAGACATTATCTCTTTTTCATCGAGCATTCCTTGCTCATACTTCCGCCATTTTTTCTTTAAATACCCGTACCCTTTCGTGGTCCTGTAATCTTTATTATCAATACGTTGAAGCGTTTTCTTTTCCTCGGCCGTCATTTTCCGTATATTCTGTCTTTTTATGACCCAGATATCATCAACCGATTCACGTCTCATGAAGTTTTCTTGTGCCATCATGATGGCAATATCCTCATTAGGGGCCAGCAGGCTAAAATGATATTGAACGGGTGAAGTTTGCGTTTTACGGCTAAACACTTCAAATTCTTCAAAGTAATTTTCTTGTCTAGTTTTCATATCGTCCTTCCCCCCTCCCTTAGATGACCTTTGGCGCTAACGCCTCACGTACCCATTTATTATTTTCATAAGAAGTTCTTCGAAGACTTAAGCGATCCTGCGAACAGGGCCCTTCATTCCTTGCGATGATTTTCAATTTTCCCCAATCGGGTTGTTGGTAAATCCATGTTTCAGATTCTTTATCAAATCTAAGCGTTTCATCTGGAATGGTAAAACCGAGTGAAAGGATTCGCTTCACATATTTAGACAAAAAGCCCTGGCGAAGCTCTTCATTGGTACTGGTTCTGATTCTGTACTTTATCGTTACATCCTGTTTGGATGTTCCCACTTCATTCTTACTGGGAGGTCCAAAGAAAAGTAACAAAGATTCCCACCAATAATTGATGGAGTCCTGAACCAATTTCCTTTGTTCTTCCGTTCCTTCAGCCAAAGCCATGATGATCGCTTCACCATGCTGGGCGTGAAAAACTTCTTCCGCGCAAATCCTCTGTAAAGCTCGGGCATAGGGTCCATATGAAGCACCAAGCATATTCGTTTGGGAAATGATGGCAGCTCCATCAACCAGCCAGCCAATCAATCCTGCATCGCCCCAGGATTTGGCTTCCATATGGAAAACATTATGAAACTTTAAATCTCCTTTAAATAAATCTTGCATAAGATCATCCCGTTTTTTGCTGTACGGCTTTAGCAAATCCTCGGCGACTCGAAGCAATAATTGCCCATGCCCCATTTCATCCTGCACCTTTGCCATGATTCCAAGTTTTCTATTTAAGGTCGGGGCTTTAGGTACCCATTCCTTTTCTGGAAGCGCCCCCATGATTTCACTGATGCCATGCATCGATATTAACTTGATGAGGGTGCCCCGATAATCTTCCGGCATCCAATCATCCGCTTCTATCTTTTTCCCAGCTTCGACTCTGGCAATAAATTGGTTCAGTTTTTCTTGTTCTGCCATATCATTTAAAAGAACGCTCATTCAAATCACCTCTTTTTTATTATATAACGTTTATATAACGTTATTATATTTTACTGTTATATTTATTGCAAGACTATTCCGTCTTTTTTTCGAAATAAAAGGAAATTATCAGGGATTCTACGATTCTTTTATTCAACTAAAACCTTAAACGGCGTACTTTCCACTTTAATTGACTCTGTTGGGCAGCCTTCCATTGCATCATCCAGATCATCAAATAAATCTTCCGCGACCTCTGCAGTTCCTTCATTTTCATCCTGGATGACAAATGCCACTCCCTCATCATTGTAATCAAAGATTTCCGGTGCAGCGGCACCGCACGCACCGCATGCAATGCAAGTTTCTTGATCCACAATTGTATATTTAGCCAAGATGCTTTCCTCCTTCTCTATTTCATGATTGATTCATCTTCTCTTCCATTAATAGATAACCCATAGTTAACCACGATTGCATCCGCCTTATGTAGCGCGTTTTCACAACAATCGTTCGATTCCCTTCAGCTCCGGGTATTTCAGCCAGGACATAAGCAGGCAAATACAGAACGAAAGAATCGCATTTTCAACGCTATCTTCATGGGCACGTAATTTATAAACTTATCACTTCATCCTTCCGTTTATCAACGACACGGATGGCCTTTCCTTCTGAACGAGGAATGCTTTTTGGAATGTTGACAACAATATCCATCGTTACAAGACATGTGGACTTCATATGATGCTGAATCGTTTTCCTTAATATCTCTATATTTCCATGTGTTAAGTCTTCTTCAATCTCTTTATAGAAACCGCTTTCAATTTCGATATGCAGTTCAACACTATCCATTTTCCCCTTCTTAACGAGATGAATCTGATAATGAGGCACGATTCCCTCCATTTGGAATAACACACGCTCAATTTCTGAAGGAAATACATTCACTCCCCTGACTATGATCATATCATCCGTTCTGCCTTTAACTCGGGACATTCTTGTTGTGGTACGTCCGCATTTACACGGTTCATGGGTAATGGAGGCAATATCACCTGTACGATAACGAATGATTGGCAGCGCTTCCTTTGTAAGGCTGGTAAAGACAAGTTCCCCCTCTTCGCCGTCCTCTACTGGTTCAAGCGTATCGGGGTTAATGACCTCAACAAGGAAATGGTCTTCTGCGATATGCAATCCATCCTGCGCTTCACGGCATTCTATCGCAACTCCCGGCCCCATGATTTCACTTAGTCCGTAAATATCGATCGCTTTCAAATTCAGTTTCCTCTCAAGGGTCGCCCTCATTTCCTCTGACCACGGCTCAGCTCCGAAAATCCCATACTCAAGCCCATTATCAGCTGGGTCAATCCCCATCTCTTCCATCTTTTCAGCGATATTCAAAATATAAGAAGGGGTTCCGCAAATGCCGCGCGGTTTAAAATCATTGATGATCGTAATCTGCCTATCGGTATTCCCCCCTGAAATTGGTACGGTGGCAACCCCTAGCTTTTCTGCACCGCAATGGAGACCCAGTCCGCCTGTAAACAGACCATACCCATATGCGTTATGGAAAATATCCGACTTCCGCCCCCCTGCCGCTACAATTCCACGTGCGACGATCGTTGCCCAGTTTTCCAAATCGTTTTTCGTATACCCAACAATGGTAGGCTTTCCACTTGTTCCGGATGAACCATGAATGCGTGTAACATCCTCCATCGGAACAGCGAATAGACCGAATGGATACTGATCACGAAGAGTCTGTTTTTTTGTAAATGGAAGCTTTGTCACATCGCTTAGAGTTTGAATCTCTTCTGGATCAAGGCCCATCTCTTCAAATTTCCCTCTGTAATAAGGTACATTTTCATATACATGGCTTATCGTTTTTTTAAGGCGTGCCATTTGTAAACTTTCCATTTCAGCACGCGTAGCCGTTTCAACTTCCGGATTGTACATTATTTCAGTCCCCCTCATTTGGTCCCATAGGATTCCATTTCGTAACGTTAATTATACGGAAATAAAATTATCGTTATGCTTAATTTCAAGATTAATACGTCATTTATACGTTGTCAATCATGTTTTTTTGAATTCAACAAAAATGACAGAGTAAACAAAAAAAATAAAGTTTTAATTTACTAAATTTTCTGAATATGTTAACTTTAGCATTGATATATCGTTTTATCGAATGTTCGTTTCAAAAACGTTCTATAATAAAAAGGGGGATCATTATGGAAAAACCTGTTAAGGTGAGCCTTTCACCTGAAGGTCATGACAGTGGAAGTAAGTATCGTCAATTAATTGAAACGGAAGAATTCAAGGATCTGCTTCAAAAGAAAAAAGCTTTTATCGTACCTGTCACTCTTTTCTTTCTTGCCTTTTATTTTGTTCTGCCTGTTTTAGCTGCATACACAGAGATACTGAAAGGTGAAGCCTTTCTGAATATTACTTGGGCGTGGGTATATGCACTTCTCCAATTTGCCGTCGTATGGATAGGAGGAATTGTCTATATAAAAAAAGCAACTACGTACGACAGGATGGCTAAGAATATCTTGAATAAATATGAGAAGGAGCTTGGCAAATGAGCATTTTATCCCTTACGCTTTTTTTAGGCATCATTTTGTTAACGCTTACAATAACCTATTACTCTTCAAAAAAAACAAAAAATGCCAGTGATTTTTATACTGCTGGCGGCGGATTGACAGCATGGCAAAATGGATTGGCCGTAGCTGGTGACTTTATGTCAGCCGCTTCTTTCCTGGGAATTACAGGAGCGATCGCGCTTATTGGTTTTGATGGCTTTTATATGAGCATCGGGAACCTTGTTGCCTTTCTTGTCTTATTGTATCTTGTATCGGAACCGCTTCGCAATTTAGGTAAGTTTACGCTGGCAGACATGATATCAGCGCGCTTTAAATCAAAAAAGGTGCGTGGGATAGCTGCGGCTAATACACTTGTCATTTCAATCTTTTACATGATTGCTCAACTTGTTGGTGCAGGAGGATTAATTAAACTGTTGCTCGGCATCGATTATTGGCTATCCGTTCTTCTTGTCGGTGTATTGATGACGATTTATGTAATTTTCGGTGGAATGAGAGCGACAAGCTGGGTACAGATCACCAAAGCGGTTCTTTTACTAGGCGGTTCCGCTGTGTTGACGTTCATCGTATTTTCCCGTTTTAATTTCAACATTTCAGAGATGTTCCATCATGTCCAAACTGCAACACCGCTCGGAAGGGATTTTTTGAATCCCGGAAATAAATACACCGATGGACTGGACATGATTTCATTTAATATGTCGCTTGTCCTTGGTGCAGCGGGCCTTCCGCATTTACTCGTCCGCTTCTTTACAGTAAAGGACGCAGCTACCGCAAGGAAATCCGTCGTATATTCCACATGGTTTATCGGGATATTTTTCATCATGACGATTTTCCTCGGTTTCGGCGCTGCCGCTTTCGTCGGTTTTGACCGGATTGTCGAAGCAAACTCGGCCGGAAACATGGCCGCGCCCCTACTTGCATTAACCGTGGGCGGTGAATTTTTATTCGCTTTCGTATCCGCTGTGGCATTTGCCACGATATTAGCGGTTGTATCCGGACTTGTTTTAACGTCGGCATCCGCTTTTGCACATGACATATACGGGGAAATCATCAAGGACGGGAACATTACGGAAAAACAGCAAATTCTCGTTGCCCGAATGGCTTCGGTCGGCGTAGCGGTCATTTCGATTTTACTTGCTTTATTTGCACAATCATTGAATGTCGCTTTTCTTTCAGTCCTTGCGCTTGGAATTGCCGCCAGTGCCAATTTACCGATCATCCTTTGTACAATATATTGGAAACGTTTCAACGCAACCGGAGCGATCACAGGAATGTTATTCGGGTTACTCAGCTCCATCATACTGGTCATGCTCAGTCCTAATGTGTGGAATCCGGAACCTGGAATGGGTATTTTCACAGGCAATCCCCTCTTCACTATGAGCAACCCGACCATTTTCACCGTACCACTCGGCTTTATGGGAGCCTATTTAGGTACAATCTTGTCAAAGGCAAAAAATGAGGAAAACAGTTTTCCTGAAGTACTGTTCAAATCTAACACCGGATATGGGATAAGTTCAGCAAAAGACCATTAAAGAAAGGGGATTTCCATGACCACATATTTAGATCAGGATATTCACGAATTGCATTATGACCAAATCAAACAAGCTCTGGCCGACGAACCATACGCTTCTTTTCTCGGGATGAAATTGACGAAACTCGGTCCCGGTACAGCGGAAGCAGAATTGATTCCAAGTGACCACATGCTTAATGCACACGGAACGGTTCACGGTGCCATTATCTTTTCACTTGCTGATTACGTGTTCGCAGCAGCCAGCAACTCATATGGCAAAATAGCGGTTGGCGTTTCAAACAACATCAATTTCTTATCAGCCGGTAAACAGGGGGAGACTTTAACTGCTAGAGCGCAAGAGATAAAGAAAAACCATAAACTTGCATGGTATAAAATAGATGTGTTAAATGAAAGGGAATTGATCGCAACCATGGAAGCGATGGTATTCAGGAAAAATCAATATTTCGTCGACCTAGTTGAATAATTATCATTTGAAACCGGACAAGCAATCCACTTGTCCGGTTTCTTTTCCCCTTGATTTGCCCATGAATACATAAGCAGAGCTGATAATAAAGGGGGATTCCCGATTCAGAATCCCCCTCCCTTTAAATTGCCCCGAACCTTATTTGAAAATTAGCTATTGACCTGAATACTGGAATCTATTACTTTTAACCACTCCCCACGCTTCCTATCACTTATTACATCAGTCTGATAAACTATTTTCCCTCTATTAATGGTAGCCGTGATTTGGCAAGGAAAGGTATGGCCCATATAAATGCTTTGCTTATGTTTCGCGAAAAAATTCGTTTCCGAAGCTTCATGCTTACCATTAAGGGAAACGATAGCAAGGTCCGCATCCTTCCCTTCCTTAACTTGTCCTTTTCTAGAAGAGAGACCGAATCTTTCAGCCGGGGCTGAAGCTGTCCACTCAGCGACTTTATGAAGCGGGATACCGTGTAAAACAGCCAATTCAATCATCGACATCAATGAAAATTGTCCCCCACTTATTCCCCCCCACGCTTCAAAAATATTATGTATGGCAGGATCTTTCAGCTCATAAGGGCATGGTGAGTGGTCGGAAGAAATCATATCGAATTTCCCTTCCATTAAACAGGTAATCAATCTTTCTTGTTCTTCTCTTTCCCTTAGCGGGGGAGCACATTTTGCAACCGCGCCTTTTTCTATTAAATCATCCTGATTGAATAATAAATAATGCGGACACGTCTCAACCGTCACATCCAGCCCCTTTTGTTTGGCCGATTCAATTTTTTCGACAGCCAAGGCACTGCTAATATGGACAAAGTGCAGCGGACAGCCTGTTAACTCTGCATATGTAATAGCACGCCCCACAGCCTCCGCTTCCGCTTGTACAGGTCTTGTAGCTGCATAATCATTCGCACTGAATAGTCCATTCTTCTCTTTTTCCTGTTTAAACCACTGAGTGATCGGATCACTTTCCGCATGAAGGGCCAAGACCTTGCCCAATTCTGCAATTTTCTTCATTCCATGTAAAAGGGTGAAATCATCCGCTCGTTCAAACTCCTCATTTCCCGTCGCTGAGAGAAATGCTTTAAATCCAATGACTCCGGATTTAGCGAGATCCTCCAAATCAGCGATATTTCCAGGGACCAGTCCCCCCCATAACCCAAAGTCTATAACCGACTTCATCTCACCGATCTTGCCCTTTTCAAGGAGAGCCTTTCGATCGATGGTTGAAGGGATTCCATTCAATGGCATATCGAAATATGTGGTGCATCCCCCCGCTGCCATCATTTGCGATCCCGTTTCAAAGCCTTCCCAATGAGCGCGGCCAGGTTCGCTAAAATGCACATGGACATCAATCATACCAGGAAAGATATGCTGGCCACCTGCTTCATATTCTACATCCGCTTTACCATCCAGGCGATCCCCAATCTTAACAATCACCCCATCTTGGATGGCAAGATCAGCTTTCTTCACTTCATCAGGAAAAACTACATATCCATTGCGGATAATAAGATCATAAATTGACATACGGACCACTCCTCCAAAATAGTTTTTTAATCAAAAAGATTCCCTAGATGCAACCACATTCCCCGTCTTTCCCATATATACATTTAGTGCTGCCTGTAAGGCCTCTCCCCGATTGACTTGGAACCCCTGGCGCAAAAGGACAGCTTCCAAGGAGGCCAATACAAAGAGGATGTTTTCTTTCCTGCAACTAAATCCCATGGTCCCAATTCTCCAGATTTTTCCGTGAAGTGGGCCAAACGAGGACGCAATCTCGATACTGAATTCATTCAACAGCATCGCCCTTACAGCTTCACCGTCGATTCCTTTTGGAATTTCGATGCAAGTTACACATGGAAGTTTGTTTTTCCCATCTCCGAATAACGACAGTCCCATCGCCTTGATGCCTTCAACGAGAGCAGCTCCGTGGAGTTCATGACGGGCAAAGCGCGTTTCCAGACCTTCTTCAAGAACAAGGCGCAACCCTTCACGCAACGCATAAATCATCGAAGTAGCTTCTGTATGGTGATTCAAGCGGCGCGGCCCCCAATAATCCTGCAGCATACTTAAATCGAAATAATTACTGGTGATCGGACGGCGGGGCGAAACCTTTTGGTTGTCTTCATCCGTCGCAATACCACGTTCCACCTTTTTGCGGGACTGGATGATTTCTTCTATTCGCTCATTATACGTAATCGGTGCCATACCTGAAGGAACGGACAAACACTTTTGTGTCCCCCCTACCAATCCATCAATACACCATTCATCCACCTTAACATCGGTGCCACCGATGGAGGCAACCGCATCCACCACAAGCAGGACACCCAATTCACGGCAGGCCAACCCAATTTCCTTCAAGGGCTGCATACACCCAGTGGAAGTTTCCCCATGGACGATTGCTGTTATTTTAGGTGAGACTTTCTTGATTTCCGCGATGACAGCTTGCGGTTCGAACACCTCTCCCCAAGGACATTCCATCGTATGGACTTCAGCTCCGTATCGCTCACAAATTTCCACCAACAAATGACCGAACCTTCCGAATATGGGAACCAGGACCTTATCTCCCGGCTCAATGATGCTGCATAGAATCGCTTCATTACCCGATCTTGAGGTGCCATCTATCGGGAACGCCCATTTATTTTTCGTTTGAAAAACCGAACGCAGCATTTCCATCACTTCGTTCATGATAGTAGTGAATGCAGGATCGAATTGCCCTAATATCGGTGTGCTCATCGCCCTTAAAACACGCGGGTCCACTTCGACCGGTCCTGGTGTCATGATTGTTCTCATCGGGGCATTCAATTCTGAATATGCCATTTTACCCAACTCCTTTAATAGGCTAATTTATATAATATTTCACTTAAAACGTCGATTCCCTTTTCCATATCCCCAACACTCGTAAACTCCTTGGGAGAATGGCTGATTCCCCCCTCACTCGGAACGAACAGCAGGCAAGTCGGACAAAACGAACCGAACACCTGTGCATCATGCCCGGCTCCGCTGATCATATCTTGGTAAGGTATATTTTTATCTTCAGCTATCTTTCGGACAAGGCGATTCATATCCAGATCCATCGCAACAGGTTTGACATCCATCCATTGTGAAACCTCCAGTTTCATTTCAACTTCTTTTGCCAAGGAATCGAAAGTCGAAAAGATTTCCTTACAAAACCTTTCCAGAACCACTTCCTCGTGGTGCCTTATATCGAGACTGAGTTCCACTTCACCAGCAATGACATTCGGAACATTAGGTTTGACATCCATTCTTCCAACCGTCGCAACTAGACCCGGGTCCATGCTCTTCGCTTTTTTCGTTAAAAAAGAGATGAATTCCGATGCAAAACCTACTGCATCCTTCCTATATGACATCGGAGTGGTGCCCGCATGATTACTCTCCCCAATGATTTTCACCGTATAACGGCGCTGCCCCACAATATGGCTGACAACCCCAATTGTATTCTCATTCTTTTCAAGTACCATCCCCTGTTCTATATGAATTTCGACGAACCGGTCAATATCATCGCGGACCGGGGTTTTATAGGTTTCAGGTTCAAACCCTGATTTTTTCATGGCTTCCAAAAAAGGAATTCCTTCTGTATCTTTTAAATCCCTGACATGCTCAAGACCATAGACGCCCTTAATATTCCTCGACCCCCAAAACGTTAAGGGAAATCTGCTTCCTTCCTCCTCGCAAAAGGAAACGACTTCAATCGTCTTTCGCGGCGCCCCATGCGCTTTATACAACCTCTTAACTGCGAGGAAACTGGCAATGACCCCATATGCGCCGTCATATTTCCCCCCATCCTTGACCGTGTCTATATGAGAACCGGTCAGAATGGTTCCACCGGAGGGATCTGTTCCCTCAAGCCTTCCAAACAAGTTGCCTACACTATCAAAATATGTAAGAAGGTTTTCTTTTTCCATCTCGGCTTTCATTGCCTGCTGAGCGCTCATCCATTCCTTGGAATATAATAACCGGGTCACCCCATTACTCTCCGTTGCCCCGAAAGTTGCTAACCATTCAATCATCGACGCAACATCATCCTTTTCATCTATGAATTTTTCGATTTGAATGCCCATCACATCGCTTCCCTTCTCAATATCCATTCATGTTATGAATATTCACAAATTTATGTTATCTATTATTTTACTTACTTTAGCATCTAACTTCATTGACAATTCTGTTAGTAATTTGATGATTTTTTGTGCAAAATAACCAACTGAAAGCAAACCAATAAAAGAAGAGAGTGCCCATTTAACAGGGACACCCTCTTTTTGTCAGCTTGTATAATTCGAACCTAAGCCCAATTCCCTTAATAGCTGACGATAAGCGATCGACGTCTTATCTGCTGCGATATGTGCTTCCGCTTGCAAATCGAGAGGCAGCTCCTCCGGCTTTTGATTTTCCACCATTTCCTTATCTTCATTGAAAATCTGCAGGTTGAATTCATAGGTATCTTCAATCGGGGCATCTAAATCAAAGTTACGGGCCATCGGCGAAAACATTCTTGTCTTCCGTGCAGAAACTGGACTGGCACAGTTCAGGATATGAAGTTTTCCATCCTCCGGAAAATGGACAGTAAGTCTGGCCGCAAGCGGCGGATAGATATCAAAAACACGCAGCCACTCAAAGTTGGCAGGTTCTAAATGCCGCATGCCTTTTCCGTAATTACTGACGGAACTTAAGTATTCCACATGCAGGCCATACTCCGTTTTTTCCACCTTATAACTAGGAACGATAGGGTTGTTACGATCAGCGAAGCTTTCCGAATGAACCCAAGCAAAGTGGGACACATCCAGAAAACCTTCCATCTGCCTACCGGCTGAACCGGCAATTTCTATGGACGGCGGCAGGATGTTCAAATATTCCTCATCATCCCAGGCAGGTAATTTCGGAATATCCTCTTTATCGCTCGCAATCGATGTCCAAATCAAACCGTAGCGTTCTACCGCAGGATAAATATTAATGCAAAGGCGCGGGGATATTTTAGCATTGGGATGTGCGGGAATCCCCGTACAATTCCCTTCAGGTCCATATCTAAAACCGTGATAAGGGCATACGATATCATCACCTTCCACCCACCCCATGCTTAATGGCACACCGCGATGCAGACAAAGGTCCCTTGCAACGATAATTCTTCCATTGGCCCGATAAAGAACAAGGTGTACATCCAAAAGTTTAATACCTATCGGTTTTTCCGATACTTCCTCGACGGCAGCCACAGGGAACCAGTATTGAGATAATATATCCCAGTCCTCTTTACTGAATGTACATTCTTTAGGAAACGGCGTGACTCTTTTTTTCTTACTTGAAGCAACTGTGCCTTCGCTCATTTTATCGTCTCCCTTATCCTTATGTTATTTTTATAAATATTAACAAAATTAAGATAATATGTCACCTTCAATGTTATAAAACCTAACACAAAAAACCACCTTTTAATTTATACCCATAATCAAAACACTAAAACTTGTAGGATATACCAAAGGGTTTGTATGATATGATAATGAAAATCCGCAAAGCAACTATTAAACGGAGGGATTCGGATAAATATCAGTATCACTCACTATCAAAACGAATTCAATTTTCCCGTATGTATAAAATCACACTCCATACTCTATTTTTTAAAATGAGGTGTTTCAGATGAAGGTAAGCGAGCTTTTAACATTGCCGGCATTAACCGGCATGCATTTAATTGCCGGAGGTACAGGGATCGAAAGGGAAGTCCGCACAGTAAATATGATGGACGCTCCAGATATCATCAACTTTTTAAAACCAAATGAATTCCTTGTAACCACGGCTTATCACATAAAAGACAAGCCACAACTCTTGTCATCACTCGTCGAAGCGATGGCAAAACAAGACTGCGCAGCCCTAGGGATTAAGACAAGGAGGTACCTAAAAGAAATACCGGCGGAAGCACTGGCTCTCGCCAATGATTTTTCCTTTCCAATCATTGAACTCCCGGCAGAATTGTCACTCGGGGAAATCATCAACCATACATTACGGGGGATTTTGGATCAACGTGCAGCGGAATTGACTTTTGCCATGGAAACACATAAGCAATTCACCAACTTAATCATGCGGGGTAAAGGGATTCAAAGACTGCTTGATCATTTATCGGATATGATTGGATATCCCATCTTATTAGTTGACCAGTACCTAAAACCGATATTTCATCCAATCTCAACATCCGGAATTATTCCAATAATCAAAAAAATGAGCGAAGAGGGATTTCGATTCCATAAAACCAAAACTTCATTCTTTTCATTTTCATCCCTTTCCAATAAACAGCCCTATACCGTTTTCCCCATCTATATGAATGAAGAAAAATTTGGTTATTTGACAATATCGGGAGAAATTAAGACTAGCGATCACCTCATGACATTGACGATAGAACAGGCGACTAATGTCATTTCTTTTGCCCTGATGAAAGAACATGCACTTAAACAGCATGATCGGAATATCCGAAATGATTTCTTCCTTCATTTTCTGGATGGCAGTTTCTCCTCACAGGAGGAAATCATAAACCGAGCAAAAGAGTTTTCCTTACGCAATGAACAAACCTATATATGTGCAGTTGGAAAGATGGATGAATCCGAATCGGACATAAGTTACACACAGCTGCAACGAAGGGCTGATTCGATATACGAGTTTTTGGAAGATGAACTTCACCTATCACCTAATCCCATTCATCTCTTTACAAAAGGCAAGAAATGCATTCTATTATACGAAGTGAATGAAGTTTCTGCCGATGCTCTCCAAACCGTCGAAACCTCGCTAAAATCATTGCAAAGGATAACGGCAAGCCAGTTCGACTGCACGATTTCTTTCGGAGTGAGCCATATGAGCCCAAGTTTTTTACAGACCAAGAACTCTTACAAAGAAGCGAACGACTCCCTTCTCGAAGGAGGTCTTTCCAAAAGGACCGAATACATCCAAATATTCCGGACAAAGGATATTATGGAGTTATTGAGGATCATCCCCGAAGAAGACCTAATGAATTTTCACCATTTTGCACTACAGGGGTTTTCAAAGATTTTCACCGATGAGGAACAAACCTTATTACAGACATTATCCGTCTATCTCGAAACGCATTGCCAAATATCCGAAACTGCCAAAAGATTATTCGTTCATCGGAACACCGTTGTATACAGACTCGAGAAATGTGAAGAAATGCTCGGCAAGAGCTTAAAAGATTCAGAGACCACACTCCAGATACGCCTTGCCCTTCGCATCAAATCCTTACTTAATATATAAAACACAAGTCTCCCTTCGCTTTATGCAAGTTGTCTATATCCGTAACCAAAAATTGTCTAATCTAACTAATGACAATTTTCTGTTTTTTTATTATGATGATATTATTCATAACAAAATCACGTGATATAAAATGACATGCCATTAGAGAAGGGAGTTTTTTTATGAATGAAAGAATTAACAAGTCCAAGGCCTTCTCGTTAGGTCTTCAGCACGTTCTTGCCATGTATGCTGGTGCCATCTTGGTGCCGATCATAGTCGGCGGGGCATTGGGATTCAATTCCCAACAGCTCGCCTACCTTATTGCCATTGATCTATTGACATGCGGGATCGCTACATTATTGCAATCTTGGAAAAATAAATACTTTGGCATTGGCCTCCCGATTGTTTTGGGAACTTCTTTCGTCGCAGTCACCCCCATGATATCCATTGGCAGTAATTATGGCATTTCCGCTATCTATGGATCAATTATCGCCGCTGGATTATTCATCATTTTTTTCTCCAACATATTTGCTAAACTGCTTAAATTATTTCCACCTGTCGTGACCGGGACCGTCGTCATCATCATTGGATTATCCTTAGTACCCACCGGCATAAGGAATATGGCTGGCGGATCCGGCAGTAAAGACTTTGGCTCAGCCGAGAACTTGATGCTTTCTTTAGGAGTCCTCGCTGTTATTCTGATTATCAATCGATGCTTCACTGGATTCATTCGTTCCATTTCCGTTCTGATCGGCATCATAGCAGGAACGATCGCTTCGACATTTTTTGGGAAAATGGACTTTTCAGCTGTTGTGGGGGCTTCTTGGTTCCATATCCCTGCTCCTTTTTACTTTGGTACACCCAGCTTTGAAATAGCACCCATACTTACGATGATGTTGGTTGGCACAGTCATCCTGGTCGAATCCACTGGCGCATTCCTTGCTCTCGGAAAAATAACCGACAGGGAATTGAGTGAAAAAGATATTGTCAAAGGCTACCGGGCAGAAGGTCTGGCATTCACTTTAGGCGGGATTTTCAATGCCTTTCCTTATAGTACATTCGCCCAGAATGTAGGCCTCGTTCAATTATCCGGTGTGAAAAAAAGAACGATCACCATTGTAGCCGGCTTCATTTTAATCGGGCTTGGACTTGTGCCGAAAATCGCAGCACTCGCTACACTGATTCCTACTGCCGTCCTCGGGGGTGCTACCGTAGTCATGTTCGGAATGGTCGTTTCATCGGGAATTAAAATGTTGAATGACGTCGATTTCTCGGATAATGCTAATTTATTGGTCATTGCTTGTTCAGTCTCACTCGGACTGGGCGCCACCGTCGTTCCCGAATTATTCTCAAGCCTGCCTGAAGCAATCCGTATCGTTGTCGGCGATGGAATCATTACAGGAAGCCTGACAGCCATCATCCTGAATGTGATCTTGTCTCCGCAAAGGAAAGAAGCAGATAGTACCATTCCTGATACAGATCAGTTAATGGCAAAAAGTATATAAGAAGGAGCCTTTAGAATGATTACTCTTAAGTCACTAAATGCACTAAGCGAAAAAGAGTTCACGAATTTCCTTGGTGATACTTTCGAACATTCACCTTGGATTGCAGAAAAATCGGCTGCCAATAGGCCCTTTTCATCAATAATCAACCTGCATCGATGCATGGTTGACATTGTAAGCAATTCGTCAAAGAAAGAAAAGTTAACGTTAATCAGGAAGCATCCGAACCTTGGGGACAAAGTTGAAATGAGTGAGGATTCAATTAAGGAACAGCATGGCGCCGGTTTAAAGGACCTCACTGCCGATGAATATGAAAATTTCATTTCATTGAACCGACAATATATGAATAAATTCGGCTTTCCATTTATCCTGGCAGTACGCGGCAAAGATAAAAATGACATATATCAATCGATGAAAACAAGGTTTCACCATTCCGAAACAGCCGAGTTCGATAAGGCCCTATCTGAAATTCATCAAATTGCCCTATTTCGTTTACAGGACAAAATCAAAATTGAAGGAGAGAATTTAATGAAAAATAAATCAGCCGCACAAATGCTCAGCTATGGAAAAGGGAATGTTTTTGCCTATAGGACCTATTCAAATCCTTTAACCGGAATCAAACAAATACCTGAATCCACTTTTTCAGGCAGAGATCATATCATTTTTGGCACCAATGTAAAAGTTTCCGTTGGAGGCTCCTCTTTTCTTCCATCCTTCACCGAAGGAGACAATTCAATGGTCGTTGCGACAGATTCGATGAAAAACTTCATCCAACAGCATTTAGCAACATTCAAAGGGGCAACATTAGAAGGGTTTGCTTCATATGTATCAAAAGCCTTCCTGAACAAATATCCTCAAATTGATACGGTTAAAATGATTACCGAAGATATCCCTTTCGAAGCTGTTACTGAAGCGACGGATCTTCAATTGAAACCGAGCGACCTTGTATTCAAAAAGTCCCGCAATGAACGGGCCAGGGCTGCCGTCGAACTTATCCGCGGGGAAAATGGCAGTGAAATCATTCAGCAAAGCAGCTCCATCCTCGACCTTCAATTAATCAAGGTAAGCGGGAACTCCTTTGTCGGTTTTGTCCGTGATGAGTATACCACGCTTCCCGAAGATGGAAATCGTCCGCTTTTCATCTATTTGAATCTCCATTGGGTCTACGAGGATCAAAAGGATGCATTCGGCGTGGATCCCTCTAAATACGTAGCTGCTGAACAGGTAATCGATATTGCTACATCCGTTTTCCATGAATTGGAGACTCCATCTATTCAAAATCTTATTTATGAAATCGGCTGCCGTATTTTAACTAGATTCCCTCAGCTTCTTGAAGTTACATTCGAATCCCAAAACCACACGTGGGATACAGTCGTTCCCGAAATCCCGGAATCCACAGGAAAAGTATATACAGAGCCGCGCCCGCCATATGGCTTTCAGGTCTTCACCGTTAAAAAAGAAAATCTCGAAAACAACATAATCCTGGCTGCTGCTGAAGAAAACATCGGGTAAGGAGTTAATTATGCCTGGTATAACAACACATATATTGGATTTAATGCATGGCCAGCCGGCCGAAAACGTGACGATTGAATTATACTTTTCCAAATCATCCACATCTGACTGGCTGCTGCTCCAGTCGGCTGTCACAAATACAGACGGGAGGCTCGATGCCCCGCTGCTGAACGCAGAAAACACTAAAATAGGAAATTATGAAATCATTTTTCATATCGGGGATTACTTTCGGAATAAGTCCATCGAACTTCCTGATCCGCCCTTTTTGGACCAGGTACCCGTCCGTTTCGGACTATCTTCCCCAACCTCTCATTATCATGTGCCACTGCTCGTTTCCCCATGGGGCTATCAAGTGTATCGGGGAAGTTAAAGAAACTGCCGGAGAACATGACTTGCTTCCCCGGCAGTTTCTTGTTTAATTGATTACATTCTGGATCATAAGCTGGATGAGCAATCTAAATGTGTACAACTATAACACACATGACAAAACCCCACCTGTTCCCATAGCAACTGGTGGGGTTTCTAACTGGCTTCTACATCTACATCAATCGGGAGATCCATCTTGTGCAATCACGCCCTTTCATTTAAACGGCTAATTTACTGTATTCATTCAACTGGTCTTTGGTTAGATTTTTGATGAAGTGGTCGAAGTTTACCGACTCGATTTCATACCTTTCACAAATCTTTAAATAACTTTCATAGGCTTTATCATGAATATTCATCATATTGATTCTCCCTTCTGTTATATAACAATAAATTTAACTTATTAATAATATATAACAACTGTATTTTCCCGTCAATGTATTTTTCCGAAAATTCGGTGATATCTTCATTGTCTTAGTATTTCCCACATTGTTCTTCGCTAACCGCCGTATATCGAGTAGGGGGAAAATAAGTGTATTATTTTCGCCCCTCTCACAACACCGTACGTACGGTTCGCGTATACGGCGTTTCAATTTATATCACAGTGTGTACTTTTAGATAATGTTCTAAAGCAGAGGGAAGTCCCCTCTGCTTTAGTCTTTTGTTTGAGATTGCTCTTTGGACAACTTTGGATACTCCTATGAATCGGTAACCTTTTCGACAGCGGGTTAATCCTTCGCTGCTTCCTCCGGAATTGCTAGTTGAATAAGCGATTTAATTTGTTTCTTCGCTACTTTCCATTGTTTCCATATGATGACCCTGATTCTAGAGTGAAGAATTGTCTCTATTCGTTCCGTCGTTTTTTCATGTTTGCCACTCTGAAGTAGTTTACCCATCCAACTATTACTTGGTTCAATTTCAATATTCGGCAGTCTAGTGGAACATTCCAATTTCGCTTTGTCAGTTGTCGAAGTTTCCTTTGAAACTTCTGTACAGACTTGGATGGGGTTTCACTTTGTAGTTGTTGTTATTCGTGCCGTAATAATACACAAATCCTAAGAATTTCAACTCTTTTGGACGTGAGATTCTACTCTCTCCGTTGACTATCAGGCCTAATTTCTCTTCTATAAATCTCACGATTGTGTTCATTACTCGGTTCGCTGCCTTTTTACTTTTCACAAAGATTCCTGCCTAGTTAAGACTCGGTGCTTCAAATTAGGGAATACATCACGAATTTTAGCAATCTGAGATGGATCAATCTCTGTTTTTATAATCGTTTCTTCATCTCCTCCAGCAGCCACAACAATCCCCCATGGGTCAACCACTTGACTATGACCAGCTAAAAGGACGCCATTAGTATTACCAACACAATTACTGGAAATCAAGAAACACTGGTTTTCTAATGCTCGAACTGAGTTGAATAATTTCCAATGCTCAAGCCTTCTATGCGGCCAAGCAGATGTAACAAGAAGAAGTTCTGCTCCTAAATCTACTTCTGCACGATACAATTCAGGAAATCGCAAATCATAGCAAGTTGATAAGCCCATTTTCCCGAATTCTGTATCCACTACCGTCGTTTCATTCCCCCTCGTCAATATTTGCCCCTCTTTTGAACCATATTGAAATAAATGCATTTTTCGATAGGTTCCTATAAGTGTCCCAACAGGAGAAAACAGAACACTTGTGTTATAGTATTTCCCATTATTTTTTTCTATAAAACTACCTGCAAATATATATGAATTAACTTCTTTGGCCTTTGAGGAAAAACGTTGTACAAAACTCCCATTCAATTCTTCCGATTCATCAATATAACGATCAAATGAAAAGTACCCCGTTGCCCACGTTTCTGGCAGAACTATTAAATCTTGTCCTTTTAATCCGTCAATCATTGACTCCACACGATCTATGCGAGCATTTTTAGGTTCACTATCTTTAATCTCTAATTGGATTGATGCAATTTTCATTTCTTCAACCATCCTTTTATTTATATTTGTTATATTAGTTCTTTCACCTGAGTGGGAAGTGGATAGCTTCCTAAAAATCCATCCACCATTTGAACCGGCTCATCATATCCGTGATTTCTAAATGAAAAGCCTTTCGTGACGAAGGCTGCACCATTATAGAACATGTCATACTGTTGATGTCTACCACCAAATTCTGAACCAATGATATCCCATACTAACTTAAATAAGTTAATTTTCTCCTCAGCCCCAACTCCTGTAGAACGTATATATTGATACATATCATCTTTCGTTTCAGGATCGATGGGTTCTTTATATGAAGATGGTAATTGTAAAACACCTCCACCGCATAACTCCCTTAAAATTATAATAGTGGAAGCATAAATAGTTAACTGTTGACCTACTACACCATAAAGAAAACGTGGATTCGGTTTTGCACACCGTTTTTGTCGATGGTACAATTATATTCAGAATCTAAAAGATTACCTTCTACAGAAGCCGCAATAGAAGCAAGTTCCCCTAACTTCTCTTGAACTGAAGGATTTTATCAATTCCATCATAGCGTTGACTTTTCGAGCAGCACCAATCAAAAATTACAATTTATTGCTAAATCTTATTTGCACTTGATTATTGCCTAATATGTGAGCTAGTGTTTCATGGAACTGCTCTTACTGATATCAATATTTTTGTAAACAAAAATATCTTGCCAAGGGATGGATACCACAATTTATCAACTTATCAGCAATCCTTAATTGTATTATGTGTTGTGTATACATCAATAGTTTTCCAAAGGCTTTCTCTCTAAACCTGAAAAGAAGAATTGGTCTGACCTTGCAGGAAATAGGCAAATCTCAAGGGCTGAAGTTGATTCTAAACCATTTTTTGTCCCTAGAGATGTAGTAAGCTACCTTTTAATAGGAGCAATCCTCCCCATCAAGCAATTGATAGAAATTCAGGAATTATCAACAATATTTAATGTTTCTTTTGTATTTTCTAAATGGTTTAATATCGCCTGTGTAGCTAGTTCGGGATTTTTCTTCTCTAAGGCCAGGATAATTTGATTATGTTCCATTAAAACATTTTTCATTCTCCCATGTTTACTGACTGCTTTTAACCCCATGAGCTGAGTAAGGTTATGAAGATTGTTCAAAACTTGCTCTATTATGGTGAAGTTTGCTAGTCTTGTCAGAGAGAGATGAAACTCATGGTCTAGCCTAATAAAACTAATAGCATCATCATTTTGCAATGCTTCTTCTTGTTGCTTCAGAATTAATTTAAGTGATCTCAGTTGTTTAGGTGATGTAATTTCTTGTGTTAGTTTTTTCACCGATTCCACTTCAATAGCACTTCTTAGCAAAAAGATTTCATCCTGTTCCCCTGGTGTAATCTTTCTTACAGTTAACCCCTTCCTTGGGATAGAAACAAGCAATCCTTCCTTCACCAAATCTTGTATGGCTGCCCTTACCGGCGTTCTTGAAGTATTTAACCTTTCTGCTAATTGAACTTCTGTAAATATTTCATCACTGGTAATACCACCAAATAAAACTGCCTTTTTTATTTGCTTATAAACTTTATCTTGCGTTGTTCTTTCCTTTTCGATTGGTTTTAATTGAATCCCTGCCATATTATTAATCCGTCCTTTATGATGAGTCTTTATTAATTGGCTAAAAGTCCATATGTCTTGGGTGTTATGTATTATGTATACATAATACATAACACCCAAGACATATGGCAACGATATTTTTCATTTTTCTGAATTTTACAAAATGCACAGACCCTTTGTGATTTTCATAAAACGCATTAATCGTGATATGAAATATTTTAGCGGAGCAACAACAAAAGCAGTGAAAACCCGCGGTTAGCTTGGATATCTGAGAAAATATCCTCACCCGCGATATTATCTGATGAATCATACCTGAATCCTTCTCAACGATAATGGCTGTATTGCAGAAATGCGATTGTGATTAATCCCGAAATCCCTCTTCAGGAAAAATAAGGAGTAGTCATCATCCATTAGAGGTTATTAATTACTAAAAAAACAATTGTGGACTGACCCCATATTCCCTTTGCTTTCCCTTTTCCAACGCAAGGAGTCATGCAGAGATTATAGCCTAAACACATTCATAAACGGCAGTTTGAGCAAATTAACATAGAAATTAATTTTAAGATAAGAAAAAGTTACCAGATTGGCCAAAAAAATAAGTATAAGAAGGTAATAGAGTGGATAAACTAATAAAAAAGGAGTGAGGGATTATGGAGACTAAAATTAAAGAAGGAACGAGAGAAATGTGGAGCGAAATAAATGCATGTATAACTCGGAAAATTAATGAAAAACATGATTTATCTTTTCAAAAGAAAAGCAATGATAATTATATGAATCTATATATTCAAACAGCTGTATTACACACCCTGTTTGAACTATCAGACGAGTTCAGGAAAATTGAAAGAAAATATAACGAATTGTGATGTTTCTGGAAAGGTCAAACACTAAATTTAACTTAATGGTGGATTAGGATTAAACTCCCTAAGGGAGCCGTTAAATCCTAATCCACTTTTTCTTTTCAGCTTTATAACTTACTATGTAAAATCGATCATTATCGCTATCGACAACTTGACTAACATTAACACTGTACCATTTGTTCTTTCCCTCCCCTATAAATCCCTCTTTTCGTTTCAACTAGAATCCAATAAGCCAAATAGAAAACCCACTAGTTGTTAATAGTAACAGGTGGGGTTTTGTCATGTAGTTTAAGTCTTACATACTATCCTGATCGACGAATAATCTTTTGCTTCTATGTAAGATTGCAAATTAGAATGTACAATCCTCTTGCTGATTTCTAAAGGTACGCTAGGTCTAAGACTATTATTTGTTTTTTTATTAATCTAAAATCTTGTATATTTAAATGAGTTTTCTGTTATAACTTACTGATATTTAAAACGATTGATTAGTAGCGGCTCGGAATAGCTTAATAATTAACTAAAATCATTGAAAATAAATATTTTCGAAAGAGCGCTGACAGGCAAATCGGATTTTCTTTTTGGATAGGTACAATATTCATTCGGGAAGAATAACCGTAATAAAAAACATTGAATGGCGTTTTATATTAAAAAGTACCCTATAGACACTTTAAAAAAAGTTTTCCTACCTATAGGGTATTTTATGCACTGAAAAATAGGATTGGAAAAATTTTTGCTACTCATTTATCCTATATACATTTGTAATTTTCAGCGCCAATATAAAGAGAAAGGGATCACTACAGACAGCTACAACAAGTGCCTAAAATTCGACCTCTTATAGTTTAAAAATCGTACTACTTACCAGTGCATTAGATGCTCCTATTTTTTTATGTTGCAGAAGCTTCTATAGCACTCATAAGCTCCCGGATACTTTTCTTATGTTCAAGGTTATGAATGGTTTCTAATAACCTCTGCGCAGGTTCTTTTCCTAGAAATGGTGTGGTCAGCCAGAAGTACTTGTCTTTTTTATCTTCAGCCGTTAAAGGGTAATTATAGTCTCCACGGGCTTGCATGGTTTCAGATTGATAAGTGCATCCATCCTGCATTAGTATTTTAACCCTACTTAATGCTTTTTCTGGGAATGCTTCATTAAGTTGTTGATCAATTACCACTGATATCTTGTCCATAATGCTCAAAATTTTTGGATCATCCAGATGATCTAGTATTTGTTTTGGACCCACTTCACCGTAAGAAATAAATGATGCAACAGGAAAAAACAGATTGTACTGTGCTTCCTCTGTAGTTTCTGGATAATCTTTCGATAATGCTGCCGATTCTGTAAATGTATGAATGACTATTTTATTAATATTTGTGGATATTAGTATATTTTTAGTTTGTATTTCCCTAATTGCCTCAATAGCTGGCTGTGCCCACCGGCAGCAAGCATGTGGCTTATAATACAGTTCATTTACACGATAGTTTTTTCCTAAATCGTGTGTAAGGCCTTCTGTTTCTTTTTGTGTAAATAATGATGGAATACCTGTATAGCCTGCTTTTGCTAAATGAGCTGCACTAACCCCTGCCATACATCCCCAATTAATTCCGTCTTTTAACATGGATGGATGTTCGATGCAGCGCATCATGGGAGAATAAGCACCAAAATATTCCGCATTGCCCAGTGCGTTCCCGATCGTATTCCCTTTAAGCCCTAAAATGTACGAAACACCAGCTGCAGCACCAACTGCTCCCCAAGATCCTGTGCAATGATAATCTGGCCGGCTCAGGTGTGCGGCAATACCAGCACGGATACCCACTTCATAGCCTATAAGGAGCGCCGTTAAAAACTCTTCACCGCTTACATCATTTTCTTCTGCAACGGAGAGTACCGCTGGAAAAACAACCGCGCCGGGATGCCCTTTTGTGAGGCGATGACCATCATCCAAATCTAGGGCATTTGCCATTGTCGCATTGACAAAAGCTGCCCCGGCAGTCGTTAATCTTTCACGGTGCAGGATGAGCGAACTATTGCCTGTCCCCCACTGCGATACAGCAAATTCTTTTGAAATCTCTGCTGCATTCGTATTTCGACCTGCAATAGTACAAGCGATAATGTCTGCTAGGGCTTCTTTGAGTGAGGTTAATGTGCCTCCGTCCAAATATTTTATCGACTCAGATTCTATGTAGGTGATGAGGGAGTTATTTTCTTTCATCTCAATCTAGCATTCCCTGTTCAACCAGCCATGTTTTAGCAACTTCATTTATATCTTCATGTTTAATATCGACACGATAATTTAAATCCTTCATTGTATCTGCATCTAAATGATCTGACAGTTCATTAAGAAGCTCTTCTAATTCCGGATACTCCTTCAATACTTCTTGACGAATGACAGGTGCTCCATTATACGCCGGGAAAAACTTACTATCATCTTCCAGAACGAGGAGTTTAAACCCTTTAATGCGACCATCTGTAGCAAAACCAACAGCCACATCAACCTGGCCTTCTTTTAAAGAATTATATAGAAGTCCCGTATCCATTTTGACGACATTTTTAGCTGGTAAAGAGAAATTATATTTTTTCTCTAAACCTTTCATTCCATCTTTTCGTGCATAGAACTCAGAGTTTGAACCAAATTTTAATTCACTAGAATTTTTCTTTATAAAATCAGCAAGGTCGGATATTGATTTGATTCCTAATTCTTTTGCATAATCTTCCCGCATTAAAATAGCATATGTGTTATTAAATTCGGATTTATTTAACCATTCAAGTTTATTCTTACTATCCAGTTCTTTTACTTTTTCATATGCCTTATCTGGATCAGTTTCAACAGGTTCCTTTAAATAAACCATTAATGCCGTTCCCGTATATTCCCAGTACACATCGAGCTGACCATTTTCAAGCGCGGACCGGGCCACTGTGCTCCCCATACTACTTGCTTCATCGACTTTATACCCTTTTTCTTTTAAATAAATAGAAGTAATTTGCGTTAATATGTGCTGTTCAGTGAAATCTTTTCCGCCTACCGTTATTTTTCCTTTACTTGCATTTGAACCGGCATTGGACTCAGAAGAACTGCATGCTGTAAGCATACAGGCAAGAAGCGTGACACAAAATAATAGGCTAAACTTTTTCATTTTACTTCCCCCTTTATTGTCTTATATTAAATCAGCTTTTCTTTGTAATCCTTTCGGTGTAGTGACTTCTTCAATTTTCCCTAATAGAAAATCAATTGCAACGGCCAAAAAGATAACAGGAATGGCACCTGCGAGCATAATGCCTGGATCGTAAAGTGAAATTCCGGTAAATATAAGGTCACCTAACCCACCACCGCCAATTAAGAAGGCAAGTGCAGCTGATCCAACATTAATAACTGTTGCGGTACGAATGCCAGCAAGAATCGCATATGATGCATTCGGGAGTTCAAGCTTGAAAAGAATGAGTTTTTGCGTCATCCCCATTCCTGTTCCAGCATCAATAATTGATGGAGGAACCGATTGAATTCCAGCGATTGTATTACGTAAAATTGGGAGAAGTGAGCTGAACCACAACGCAAATACCGCTGTTTGCCACCCTAAACCTAAATAACTCATTACAAGCGCTAAAATGGCTATACTAGGAACCGTTTGCCCGATATTCGCAAAATTCACTACTATAAATTCAAATTTTCTAAACTGAGGTCTCGTAATGAAAACCCCCAGTGGCACGGCCACAAGAATGGCTGCCATTGATGAAAGCGCCACCAATTTCATGTGCTGTCCAGCTAAGTATAGTAGTTCACCAGAGTTTTCTTTTATATATTGAAACGCACCGGATTGGAAAGTATAAACGAGTAGGGCAATAATAATTAACACCAACAACGCGCGAATCATTATTTCTATCTTGTTAAATTCCTTCATCAAAAACCCTCCTTATTGAACTATTGACTTTAACTTCGAAGGGTGAACACCTGTCAAAACTTCAAAGTCGCCAATACCTAGTACTCCGCCTGGCTGTCCTTTATGATCCATAATCACGGCTTCCCCTTTTGGGGATGATAATAATAGTGAAAGTGCTGTACGAAGATCTGTATCAATATGAACGACATATTCGCTGGATTCCATTGTCCTATTCATTTTACGATTCACCTTTTTCGCTTTATTCAATAGATCCCTAACCGTTAATAGCTGTAACCGTTTAATCTCACGATCATTGCCAATGAAGTTTTTCACGAAATCATTTTTGGGATTAGACAAAATCTCATCCGGTGTTCCATATTGCATGATTTGGCCATCGTTAAATATAGCGATTTTATCCCCAAGGCACAAAGCCTCATCGATATCGTGACTAATAAATAAGATTGTTTTCTTTACATCTTTTTGAATTCGTAAAAATTCATTTTGTAACTTATCACGAATAACCGGATCCAGTGCTCCAAATGGTTCATCCATCAACATAACGGGCGGGTCTGCTGCCAGCGCTCTTGCCACTCCAATACGCTGTTGCTGTCCTCCGGATAGTTCCCAAGGAAAACGCTTTCGGTATTCCTCATGGTTCAATCCCATCATTTCCATTAATTCTTTGTAACGTTTTTTCATTTCCCCTTCGTCCCAATTCAGCATCTTTGGAACAACATTAATGTTTTCTTCAATCGACATATTCGGAAACAGACCATTTTGTTGAATCACATAGCCGATTGAGCGTCTTAATTCGATTGGGTCCAATGAGTAAATATCTTTGCCTCCGACTTCAATAGTCCCATCTGTAATCGAAACCAGCCGATTAACCATCCGTAAAAGTGTTGTTTTCCCACATCCTGAAGGGCCAAGGAATACACAAATCTCGCCTTTTTCTATTGTCATATTTACATTATCCACTGCTTTCACCGATTTGCCAGAGCTTTTATATACCTTCGACACATTTTTAAATGTAATCATAAGACGTCCCCTTCCCTATCCTATATGAACTTTTTTAGGCGAAACCCGTTTTTGTACCTGACCTAGTAAATAATCAGCAGCGATCGCTAATATTGAAACAGCAATGGCTCCAGCTTGAACCATCTCTGTGTAACTTGTTGATATCCCTCTTGCGATATATACACCAAGTCCACCCGCACCGATATAGGCTGCAATAGCCCCAATTCCAATCGTTAACACAACGGCCATTCTAATTCCTGCCATAATGACTGGAAGGGCAATTGGGATTTCAACTTTTAGAAGACGCTGCCATGTGGTCATTCCCATTCCTATAGCCGCGTCACGCATATTGGGATCCACATTTTTTACAGCGATGAATGTATTACGGATTATTGGAAGCTGCGAGTATAAGACCAAGGCGATAAACGCTGGTAAAAACCCAATTCCTTGATTAATAATAGATAAAATCGGAATCATGATACCGAACAGTGCAATACTTGGTATCGTCATAATAATACCTGCAACCGTCAGTATAAGGTTAGATAACTTATCGTGCTGTGTAATATAAACTCCAAATGGAACACCGAGTAAGATGGCTACCCCAACCGCTAATCCAACTAATTGGATGTGTTCCCATGTCATTGCTAAAAGGTCCCCCCAGTTCGAGCCGATAAAGTCTAATAGTTCCACTTCGTTCTCCCTCCTTTAATTTTAATGACGAGCTGCTGACTTATAGTTATTCAAGGCCACCAATCTCTTAAAATATGGAAATGCTAGCTCTAGTGTCACTTCAAGCGTTTGCCTACTTAATTAAACAAGCATCCGCTAATATTTCAACAATGTGTTTAACATCCACATCACCGCTAGTACCGCTTCTCTCTACACCTAGTTTCATTTGGAGCAGGCACCCCGGATTGGTTGTAACGATTGTTTTTGCTTCGGTTTTCCCCACTTTATGCATTTTTTCATCTAATATTGTCATTGATTCATCAAAATTGATTAAATTATAAATACCACCAGAAGCACAGCAACGGTCACTTCCCTCCATCTCCAAATAACTTGCACCTGGTATGGACCTAAGAAGTTGCCTAGGTTCTTGAAATACTCCCTGGACATTTCTCAAATGGCAAGAATCTTGATACGTTATACGACCATTCCATTCTTTTTTAAATGGGAGAGGGCCAAATTTCACCAGAATTTCGGTAATATCTTTTGATTTTCCTACAAATGCTTCACTGCGCTTTTTCCATTCAGATTCTTGGCCAAAAAGGTGATTATACTCACTAAGCATTGCTCCGCAGCCTCCTGCGTTATTGACATAATAATCAGCACCGGACGCTTCAAATGCTTCTATATTTGCTTTTGCGAGATTTACAGCCTCTTCTTTCAAGCCTTGATGGGAATGAAGGGCACCGCAACAATTTTGATTTTTCGGAATAATCACTTCACAGCCAATTACTCGGAGCAGTTCAATTGTAAGTCTATTAATCTTAGACATGATAGCGTCCATGATGCACCCCGGGAAGAAGGCAATTACTGCTTTTGTCTCACCTTTTGCAGGGAATTTTTGACCGTATTTATAACGTTTATATGGTGCTTCGAGCTCCGGCAAGACCTTTTCAAACTGTCCCATGGATTCTGACACTGTATTAATCATTTTTGTTTTTTGCACCACTTTATTTAAATTCGTTTTTTGATACAGCCAGGTTAGGTTGCCTAATGTACGAAGACGCTTGCGGTGCGGAAATAAACTTGTCAACGTAAATTTGACCACTTTTGTTTGAATCTTTGGTTTACTAATTTGCTTTTTGTGATGTTCATGCTTTTGATTTTCAATTATGACTTGTTTGGCTGCCTCATAAATTTGTCCGTATGGAACATTAACCGGACACGCTACTTCACAAGCTCTGCAACCGAGACAAAGGTCAATGGGTTCAGCGAGATCTTTTTGAAGATCGATTTTTCCCTCTGCCGCCATTTTGACCAGGTTAATTCGTCCGCGGGGTGATTGCGATTCCTTCCCCATGGATTCATAGGTTGGACAAGCAGGGAGACAGTAACCGCATTGCACACATTGATTGGTTGCCTCATACGACAGGTCATGCAATTTTTGGGTAAACTTATCTGAAAGCGCTAGTTCCTTTTCAAGAGGAGCTTTATTCATGTTAGTTCCACCTTTAGTTTTCCAGGCTGTGGAAATATTTTTCCTGGGTTTAATATAGAATTTGGATCCCATGCATCTTTAATTTTTTTCATCATGAGCAGACCATCAGATCCAAGCTCCAATTCCATATATGGAGACTTTAATATACCAATCCCATGTTCCCCTGAAAGCGTCCCGCCAAGTTCTATAGCAGCTTCAAAAATTTCACTGACTGCATCCTCGACACGTTTCATTTCTTCTATATTTCTCTTGTCGGTAATAATATTGGGATGGAGGTTACCGTCCCCCGCGTGACCAAAAACGACTAAGTTCAACTGATATTTCTTTCGAATTTGATAAAGCTTTTCAATCATCGCGGGGATTTGGCTTCTTGGCACTGTCGCATCTTCAGAAATTTTCGTTGGTCCCATTTGTGTAATAGCTGGAGAAACCATTTTACGCGCTTTCCATATCTCATCTCGCTCAGCATCTGTTTCCGCCACTTTGACATTGGTTGCGCCTTGTAAGAGACAGATATTCTCACACTTTTTTATTTCTGCATCGATTGCTGTTGGATGACCGTCGACTTCAATGATGACAATCGCTTCCGCCTCTATTGGCAAACCTGCTGGTGAGTAATTTTCAACCGCACGAATACATGCATTATCCATTAATTCCATCGCACAAGGTAAAATACCATTTGATAATATTTTTGTTATGGCGTGCCCCGAATCAGCAATTCGTACAAATGAAGCTAATAGTGTTTTTCTTGCTATCGGTTTTGGAATAAGACGTAAAATGGCTTCTGTTACAATTCCCAGTGTGCCTTCCGATCCAACTATGAGTCTTGTTAAATCGTAGCCTGTTACATTTTTAACCGTTTGCCCCCCTGTCCGAATAATTTCTCCGGTTGGAGTAACAACTTCCAAACCAATCACATATTCCTTCGTAGTGCCATATTTCAAACCTTTTGGACCACTTGAATTTTCCAGCAAGTTTCCTCCAATTGTTGAGACATGGGAGCTGCTTGGATCGGGAGGATAAAATAAGCCCACCTCTTCGGCCTTTTGTTGTATGTATCCTGTAATGACACTTGGTGAGGAGATTGCCAGTAAATTTTCACGGTCAATCACTAGTTTTTTCTCAAATTGTGACATATCTAGAATCATGCCCCCTTCGACAGCAAGGGAACCCCCGCTTAAAGAGGTAGCCGCCCCTCTTGGGTAAACAGGAATTTTAAACTCGTTTGCTAGTTTGATTAAGTCTGCTACTTCTTCTTTATTTTTTGGTTGAACAACGATTTCCGGCAAATATTCACCGAATGAAGCATCAAAACTATAAGAATATAGCTCTGCTAAATCTGTCAGTACCCTTTCTTTTGGAACTATGGTATATATAAGTCTAATCAGTTGCTCTTCCATCGCACGTCACCACCCTCACTATTCAATATCTAAAAGCTGCTTTGGATTATGAACAATCATCCTTTCAATCTCGGTTTCCGTTATACCTTCTTCGATCATTTCCCCGACAAAACGACTTAATGCTTCTATTGGCGCAATATTGTGTTCTTGGCCATAATCCGTTACAAGCACACAGGACATTGGCCCGATTTCACGTATAGACTCAGCCATTTGAGCTACCGTTAAGTCTTGAAAATCCACACTACAGGCTAAATAACATTTCTCGATGATAGCGCCTTTTTTGGCAAACTCTTTTTGCATTTCAATGGGGATAGGGGCAATGCCTAGATCTGCATGCTGAATTAGGATTTTATCGATATCACGTTCTTTGGCTTCATCAATTAAAACAGCCACTTCTTCTACAGATAAATGACCTGTTGCAAGGGTAATATTTGCCTCACTAATAAGTTCCAGAATTTCAATGACTTCAGGTTTTAACTGTTTATTCTCATTTAAAATGGTTAAACCATCTTCAATGGGCAGGCTCCGTTCACTATTGAAAAAGCGGGTTTTCTTCTTGGCAAAATTACAACAATGCTGATTTGCTGAAATAGTAGGCATCCAAATTATTTTGGCACCCTGTCTAATTGCAGCATCAACAGCTTTGGGTGATAAGCCACCTGTAAATTCATTTAATACAAGTCCACCGTAAATATGAAGATCAGGATCTTTTAAGCGTATTAATGTAGTGCGGTCTACAGTTGATGCCTCATGTGCCTTTAGCACGGCCCCCGCCATTTTAGCCTTTTTTAGGTCTTCTATAAATTCCCAATCAGTTTGCTTTCTTGGGAAAATACTCGGATACGTATGGCAATGCAACTCAATTGCACCTTCTAATAAAGGATGAAAACCCATCATGCCACTCCTTTTTAAAAATTTATTCCTTTAACAGAGAAATGAATGCAAGAACTATGCCACGCTATAATAAAGGATTTATTAAAAATTTTTCATATTTTTGTAAAAAATTTTTTCAATTTGAAAAAATACTTTTACAAAAATATGAATATTAGAAATATTAAGCAGAAAAAAAAGAAGAATTAATTAAACTCTTCTTTTTTTTGCTTAATTTCCTCAGATGACTTATTCATTTGTTCATGATATTTATTTATCTTGTAAAATAGCCGCTGCCTTGAAATTCCTAGTTCTCTAGCTGCTGCAGCAATTTGGCCATTGTTCTCCTCAACTGCAGACAAAATAAATTGTCGCTCAATGTCTTCCATTTGTTCAGGAAGCGTTTTCTTTTTATTAAAAGAAACGATGGTCGGTAACTCCGAAAGCAGTTCACTAGATCCCTTTATTTCGCAAGGGAAATCTTGTAACGACAAATCTTTTTCCTTACACAAAACAACTGCCCGCTCTACAGCATTTTGAAGCTCCCGAACATTACCTGGCCATTCATAAGCTGTCAAAATATTCATAAGCTGAGGTGATACACGATAATCTTTCTTCATTTTTTTACGGTGCTTCTCCAAAAATTCCCCAACCAAAAGAGGAATATCCTCTTTTCTTTCTCGAAGTGAAGGAATATGCATATCTATAATATTCAAGCGGTAATACAAATCTTCGCGGAAAGTTCCTTCTTGTACCATTTGTTTCAAATTGCGATTTGTTGCAGAAATAATTCGAACGTCTACTTGTTTTAGTTGATTGCTTCCCAAACGCATAAAGGATTTCTCCTGAACGATTTGAAGAAGCTTAGCTTGAAGCGTAAGAGGCACCTCACCAATTTCATCCAAAAAAATAGTACCGTTTTGGGCAGCTTCAAATTTTCCCGCTCGGCTGGCTGCAGCTCCGGTAAAAGCACCTTTTTCATAACCGAAAAGCTCACTTTCCAATAAATTTTCAGGGATAGCTGCACAGTTTACAGAAATAAAATGACCTTGGTTTCGATCACTTAAGCTATGAATCATTTTGGCTATCATACTTTTTCCTGTTCCACTTTCTCCATGAAGAAGAACTGTTGCATCGGTTGCCGAGACACGTCCAATTAATTCATAAATCTGTTTCATTTGCTTGCTTATACTAATAAAGCCCTCTAACGATTCAAGCTTGTTTAACTGATTTTTCAATTGGATATTCTCTTGTTTAACTTCGAGTAGTGTATATGCTCTATTAATCACAAGTTCTATTTCTTCTAGTTTTGCTGGTTTTACTAAATAATCGAATGCGCCTGCCCTTATTGCGGATACAGCACTTTCTATATCACCATAAGCTGTCATAATGACGAACACTTTTTGAGGATAAAGTGCAATGAATTCCTCTAAGAGTTCCAAACCATTTGCATCAGGAAGATTCAAATCCAGAAAAATAAGGTTTGGATCGTCCTCTTTCATTCTTCTTCGTGCTTCTTGTCCATTCGCAGCTAGAATTACGTCGTATCCCTTCTTTCGAAATGACAGTGATAAAACGCGTAAAAGTCTAATTTCATCATCCACAAACAGAATGCTCTTCATATTGATTCTCCTCATATTTTAGTATCTCAATATGGATTGTGGTTCCTTGAGAGTCTAAGCTTTCCGCCCAGATTTCCCCACCATGTTGAACTATTATTTCGTGAGCAATAGATAACCCTAGACCAGTTCCCTCAGGTTTTGTGGAATAGAATGGATTGAAAACCCAATTTAGTTTATCTTCTTTAATGCCTTCTCCCGTATCCGAAATTGAAAGCTTCCAATATGCCCCTTTCTCATTAAGCGAAATATGAATATCGCCCTCATCTTTTATCGCTTGTATACTGTTCAAAAAAACATTCAAAAGCAATTGAGTCAATTTATGCCGATCCCCTAAAACTGGAGCTTTACTAAACTTATATTCGGTTGTGACCATTATGTTTGCATCATTAAATTTCCTTCTTAATAAATTTAGCAATTCATTTGTAATAACAACCAAATCCGTTTGAACATGCTTGTTATATTCATCATCTTTGGTAAGCTTCAGAAAATCCGTTAATAGTTTGTTCATCCGATCCGATGCTGTTAAAATATCTCCTGTCAATTCATCAATAACTTCATTTTCTTCAAATTCAGATTCAATTTGAAGTCGAATCGTTTCAGCTGCAACCTGAATAATACTTAAAGGATTTTTTATTTCATGGGCTATCCCAGCAGTCAACTCACCTAATGATGCCAGCCGTTCACTTTGTTTTAAGTATTCTTCAAGTTTTTTAACATCACTTACATCACGAATGACAAGAATGGAGCCGATGTACTCATCTTGTTCCCCTTTAAGTAGAGAGGCATAAATACGAACATCATGGAACCCCTTTTCTTTATCAATAATATAGCTTTCGACTTCTTCAAAAGACTTCCCTGCATTAAACGTTTTTAACAGAACAAACTCTTGTATATCATGTTTTATCGGCAAATTAAAAATAAGCTGATTTAATACTTCTTCGCGTCTATATAGCATTAAATCTTCAGCGCCCTTATTGAAGGTCATGATCCTACCATCTTTGTCTGTAGTAATAACACAATATGGAATGGACTCCAGGATATAAAACATACTTCTTTCTTTTTCCCTCAATTCCGTAGCCATTTCTGATAAAACAATCGATAGATCCTCTATTTCATCATTTGTTTTCACTTTAACAAATGCATTTCGCTTACCTTCTTTATATTCTTGCACATGCTTAATAAGCGTCGTGACAGGGCGAATCACTCTTGATGCACTGAACATAGCAAGTCCTATGGCTATAATAAAAACGATAGAAAAACCTTGAAAAAGTAAAAATTTCACCAACCTAGCTGGCTGTAGTGCTTGTTTAATAGGTTCTCCCACAATCAGACCGATATCTCCCAAAAGAATGGGGCGATAGGCAATGACCATATCCTTGCTGAAAATCTCACCATTCCATATATCAAAATCTTCTTTTTGAAGATGAATTCCAACTTCATGTTTCTGAATGGATTTGCCAATATAACTTTGGTCGGTATGTGCGATAATGGTTCCATTGCGGTCAATCATCGCATTCACTCCTTCTTTCCCTATTGCAAACCTTTGAAGGTGATCTGATAAAACCTGTAGATTCAAATAAGCGACTACACTCCCCTTAAATTCTCCCTTTTCATTAATGGATGGATAGGCAATTGCAATGGTCTTGCGCCCGTCCGGCAGTTCAATCATATTTGAAATATAGCTTGTCTGACTCCAGGATAGTCTTTTTATAATGGAAGCGTTTTCTACAAAATACGAAAAGGGAACATCCGGAAGACGGAGGGCCAACTGATCCTCTTTATATACTTCAATAAACAGATATTGTGGATCGTGTGACAAGATTGTTTCCATTTCTGCTCGATAGGCGTTTTCTGCATCATTATCAAAGTTTGTAACAATGGGTGATATCTGGCGCATATCAGAAACTGAATTTTCGAAAACATTTTCAATTTGGTTCCCTAGGGTTTTTGCTATAAGTTCATCTCGATACTCCATTTGAGACCGAACGGATCCATTTATTACATTTACGGCAATCATATAAAGCGAGGCCAGTACAAATAGAACGACAACTAAAACAATAGCTACATAACGTTTCATTAGCTTTGATTGAAATACTTTCATTTACAAAACCTCGATATGGGAGAATTGAAACAGTACTTTACCCATGTAATCAAAGTACTTTATATGTTTGTTTCAAATTAACAATTATCTAATTCGGATATAAAACGTTTACATTTTTATTTTTTTTACCAACGGCCTGTAAAAAATAGGCCTTCTTGATCGTAAAAGCTTATGTTGATCAAACCACCCATTTTGTTCCATTTTAGAATTAACCACCATCAATACTGCTTCATATTGAGAAGAGGCAACTACCGGCATATCACTTCCATAGATTGGATCGGGCGTATAAAGAGCACTCCCACCTTTACAACCGATATCAGTACCAATGAAATTCGCAATGAATGTTTTCGTTTGCGAAAATCTTGCCGTGGCATCCCATGTCGTCATTGAATTAAACGGAAACTTATTTTCCATCATTTTTTCAGGAAGTGCCAATATTTCTCCAAATTCACCATACCAGCATGAGGGGATAATAATAACATCAGCATGCTTTACGGCAATAATGCCAGCTACCTCAGGGAATGTAGCATCAGAACCGACTATTAGGCCCACACGACCAATATCTGTAACATTTGCAACCACAATTTCCCAACCTGCCGAGGCCCAGCGTTCGTCCGATTCTGACAAGTGAATCTTACGGGCTTTAATTACCCTATCTTCCTCTGGCGTCAGAAGAACAACTGTATTATAAAGGAGATTCTCTTCCCTCTCTATCATACCAAATATAATTTTAATTTGATATTCAGCTGAAAGCCTTCTCATATCTTTTACCGTTACTCCATGTATGGGTTCACTGAGTTTCAGAATTTCCTCAGGACTAAGTGAATGAACAGGACCTGTTAAAGAAAGCTCTGGGCAAATAACCAATGATAATTCGCTCTTTTGTTCTTTTGCTTTTACGGCAGCGTCCGCCAAGAGCCTTTTTATTTTCTTTAGATTTTCTTTTTTATCTCCTATTACCGGTTCATACTGCAATAAAGCAGTAGAAATCCTTTTTTCATAATTCTCCGTACTAATTTGCTCTAATGGATTTATCGATGTTTTATTTTCCCATGGTCCGTCATGCAACATTAAATCAGAGTAAAGGCCCGGCTTTCGTTTTTCCATCCTTTTTTTTGCAGGGTTCTCAAATAGTTCGGGGTCAATATCGGCATATAAAATGACGGTCTCATCTCTTGCTTGGCTTTCTTCCACGTATGGAGTTTCAGCAATTTTCCTGCCTAAAGGTGACCAAACGGCACTTGCACCGACCATATGATAATCGGTTTCCGTATTTGAACGATTCGCACCTATGACATACAGACCGTTCATTTCAGCCCATGCCTGTAGCATCGAAAGCGATCCACCTGTTGAATTCGTCGGAAAGCAAAGAATATCAGCTCCCTTCACTGCAACAATCCTGGCTGATTCAAAATAGGTTGAATCCATACAGATAATTATGGCAATCCTACCAATAGACGTTTCGTAAACTGGTATACCCAAGTCTCCCCAATGAGCCCAGTTATCTTCCGTTGCCCATTGATGCACTTTCCTGTATTTTCCGATATATCCCTTAGGACCCACTAGCGCAGCGGAATTATAGCAAAGTCCGTCCTCTCCATCCACCTCCGCCATTCCTATGACAATATGTGTACCGTATAATTTTGCGACTTCTTCAAAACGATTGGTCGTTTTTCCAGGGATGGTATCTGTAAATGGAAGGATAGACTGACGATTCTCATAATGATAACCTGTTGTAGCCATTTCCGGAGTGACAATTAGTTTTGCTCCATTTTTTGCTGCTTCTGTTACCGCTTCTAGCAAATTATCCAGATTGTTGTCCAATTGATTTAATTGTGGATTAAATTCAATAACGGCTGTTTTGAAAGGATGCTTAATTCCCATAAAGTGGCTCCTTTTGATAAATGATATGAAAAGACAGATGACAAATAATTTGCCACCTGCCAAGCTATTATCTAATTCACCTTTGCAATTGGGTGACTTTACTATCTTCTTCCTTTTTTGTTAGAATTCCATTAAAGAATGCTTTTAGCTGTTCATTCAAATCTTGGAAAATTTCATGCTCATGATACATAAAATCATTATGCTTACCATTTATTATATAAAGTTCCTTAGGTTCATTTGCTGCTTCGTACAGCCCATTCGCCTCATCCAGTGGATGTAATAAGTTATCTTTCCCATGAGCTATGAAAAGTGGCACAGTTACATTTTTCACTTCTTCTTCGGCGTTCATGCTTATTATTGAATCCGTAAACTGCAACACGGTTTGCTTACCAAATGGGGATAGAATGGCCAATTCCTTTTCAACATAATCCGCTGTTTCCGGATCAAGTGGATAATGAATAAACGTATTGGCAAGTTGCGACTTTCCAGTTAATACTCGTTGTTCTCGATCTTTTTTAACCGTCTTTAAGATTTCATTCCATTCAACATAGGAATGAATAGAGCGTAACCATCTTTGGCCATTATAAAAACCATTCAGTGCTGCCACTGCCTTGACCCGTTTGTCTCTTGCAGCCACACGGACAACATTCGAACCACCCATACCCCAACCTATTAATCCTATTCTATCTGAATCTACTTCTTCTTGGAGGGAGAGAAATGTTATCGCATTATGAATATCTTCTACCTGCTCATCCAAAATAACGCGACCTTCTTCTCCTTCACTTTGCGCAAAGCTCCGATAATCGAATCCTAAGCAGACATATCCTGCCGCTGTTAAATTTCGTGCAAATAACTTTGGATAAAATTCATTAAACCCTTGATATCCAGAATTCGGAATAATCGCTGGTCTTTTTTCTCCTTTTTTATAATCGTCGGGAAGATATACCGTGCCGTCTAATTTGTAACCTTCACTATAAAATTGAATGTGACGCTCTATCATTTCCATTACCTCCAATACTGTTTTAAAAGCTTTCATGAATAGATATTGCAAGCAGCGTGCCAGTTTTGGAATTTGCACATTGGAAGCAGAAAAATGGAGTAAATAAAAGGGAAATCTAAAAATAGTCACAGTGAAAATCTATTAAAATCGAAAATGCGTTAAATTTTTTTTACATGGGTAATTAATTTTATGACAATTCGAGTAAAGAGAGTATGTACATTCTAAAATTGAAGAGGACAATGAATCGGAAACTCAAAAGCACTGTTACTTTTTGAAATTCAATTAAAAAAGTAAGGTCAATTAACCTTGCTGCAGTTTGTAGACAAAAGGAGTTTCCATCTAAAATTTTAAACATAGTTGATTGGAACGGAAGGTGCGAGACTCCTGCGGGAATAGCGAGTCTAAGGGAGACCCCACAGGCGCAATTGCGCCGAGGAGGCTCCCGGACCGCCCGCGGAAAGCGAGTGCCTGAAGTGGAAATCAACGTCCAAATTTGTACAAGCCAAAAAAAATGTAGACAAACTCGATTTTCATCGAGTTTGTCTACATTCCGAACCCCTTTTGAAATCCCTTTTGAATGTTCGCCTAAATGTAATACTTGGGCTTCCTGCCTCTGAATACTTCTCTTTCACTAAGTCATAAATGAAAGAGAAGTCAGTGGCAGCCTCCATTTTACGAACCAAATGGTTCGATGGCACCAGTTGTTCTAAAGTAATCATTTCCAGTTGATCTCGCTGAATACAATCATGTTTAGAAATCATCCTCATCCCCTCAAGTTTTAATCCTTTTATTTTAAAACCAAAAAGACTCTAAGCAAAAGTGCTCTATCTTAAAGGTAAAACGAAGTTGATTGGACCGGGTGTTCGAGACTCCTGCGGGAAAAGCGCGTCTATGGGAGCACGCGGAAAGCGAGTGCCTGGAGTGGGAATCAAATTGCCTCAGAAACCGAGTTTTTTAGGTACTCATTCCAGAAGACTCTACTCCCTATATTTTGGATGTGTTTTCCCCTCGTATTTTCCCTTAAGTTTCGTTTTTTCACTATATATTCTCCACATCCTCTAATACGAAAATGCGGTTTCCCCTGAAATCTTTGCCATACTTAACTTCCTCAAGAACCGACCGCCGCACCGTCCCCACGCGGATCGACCCCGCCTTTGAGGAAGTTATGCTCATCAATCCGAATGGCTTGTGCATGGCCCATCACCCCATCGAATTCTTCTACCACTTCGACATGATGTCCCCTTTCTTTCAGTCCATCTACTGTCTCCTTTTTGACACGGCTTTCGATTTTCAACGACTCGCTATCTTCCCCCCAGGTTCTTCCCCAGACGAATCGCGGTTCATTGATAGCAGCTTGTGGGTCCATTCCGTAATCTATCATCCTGGTAATGATAGCAGTCTGTGTTTGCGGCTGTCCTTCCCCACCCTGAGTACCATATAAAATGCTGGGTTTTCCATCTTTGCAGGCTATTGCCGGCATCAATGTATGGAATGAACGCTTGTTAGGTTCGAGTGAGTTGACATGGTTGGAATCAAGCGAGAAAAACGATCCCCGATTTTGTAACATGACCCCCGTTTGACCGGCAGTTACACCTGATCCAAACTCAAAATAAAGGCTTTGAATAAAGGAAACCGAGTTTCCATCTTTATCGACCACTGCGGCATAGGCCGTGTCATTTCCCATTGAAGGACTCGTGACTTTCACGGCATTTGTCTGAATTGCTGATGCTAGCTTCGCTGCATATTGCTTATCTAGCAGCTTATCTAGCGGAATATCAAAGAATTCAGGGTCTGTAAGGACTTCGTTACGATCTCGGAAACCTGCTTTCAGAGCCTCTGCCAGTAAATGATAGTATTCAGCAGAACCATGATCAATGTTGTCAAAGTTAAAATTCTCAAGAATATTGAGCGCCATCAGCCCGACGAACCCCTGAGAATTTGGCGGAACCTGATAAATCGTATAATTTCTATACTGAGTTGAAATGGGTTCTACCCAATTGCCATGGTGATCAGCGAAATCAACTGCGGATAACAGACCTCCTTGCTCTTTTAAAAAGGATACGATTGCTTTTGCAAGTTCTCCCTTATAAAAAACGTCACGGCCTTGATCAGCAATCAATGCTAAGCTTCGAGCAAGATCTTTTTGAACAAACCGTTCACCTACTTGCGGAACATGTCCACCCGGTGCGTATATTTCAGATGTTATCGGTGTCGTCGAGAGCCAACCCCAATTTTCCTCCGTATACATCACTTGATTTTTCGTAATCGGAAAACCCTTTTCTGCATACTCGATCGCCGACTCAAGAACTTCAGCTAACGTAAGTGTCCCGCATTCTCTCAATATCTCATCCCAGCTGTCTACCATCCCAGGAACTGTAATTGCGCTTCTCACCCCTCGAAAAGGAATCTTCTTTTCCCCTTTATATGCCTCTCGATTGACATTGCTTCCTGAGCGTCCGCTTCCATTGAAAGCACGAATTTTCCCGTCCTCCCTTTCATATGTTAGCCAGAAAGCATCTCCTCCAAGTCCAGTCATATGTGGGTAAACAACACCCAAACAGGCACTGACTGCCACTGCGGCATCAAAAGCATTCCCCCCTTTTTCAAGAATTTTATTTCCTGCCATCGATGCTAAATAGTGAGGGCTTACCACCATACTTTTCGTTCCAATTATCGATTGGGTCATAAATTCACTCCTTCTCCATTATTTCATTTTTCAAAAAATTATGATATTTGTATTATAACTTGTTTGTTTTTTTAAAGGAAATCCAAATCCCTATTTAAGACAAAAAGGTTTTTTTTTTCATCCTAATCCGTCTATTTTATCAATAAATACCATTTATACATTCATTACGTAATTATCATTTAAATTTTATATACATTTCGTAATCATTTTTGTTATCATTAATTCATAATCATGGAAATGAACTCTAAACGTTAAACAAAGGAGGAATCGTTTTTGAAAAATCCATATACGGAATTGACGGTTGGGATGATGAGAACGGGGATTCTAGGTTTCGGCGGCGGGCCATCTGTCATCCCGCTCATCCGCCATGAAGCCGTTTCCCGTTATCACTGGCTCGACGATGATGAATTCGGGGACACTTTGGCGATTGCCAATACACTCCCAGGACCGATTGCCACGAAGATGGCAGCATATCTTGGTTATCAATTAAAAGGCTGGCCGGGAGCCCTCTTAAGTGTGGCCGCTCACATTTTACCTTCAGGCTTTGCGATGGTTTTCTTGATAGCGTTCATTAATGTATTAAGTAATTCAGCGATGATCAGTAATATGATCGCTGCTGTCATGCCGGTTGTTGCCGTCATGCTTGGTCAAATGGCTTATGAGTTTGGCGAAAAGGCGGTAAAAGGTTTAGGAAAGGTAGTCGGAATCACCTTTTTTGCGATTTCCTTTTTCCTTTTGCAGGTCATTTCCCTGCATCCAGGTATCGTCATTATGATTTTCCTTTTATATGGGGCGTTCCATTTTAAATTAAAGGATAGATTGAAAAATAAAAAGGTTGATAGGAAGGAGGAATCCGCTTAATGGGTCTAATCATCCCTATTGGAATTACTATTTTCCTAGCGTTTTTCATAGCCAATATCCTTGGATACGGCGGAGGTCCAGCCTCGATTCCGCTAATGTATGATCAAATCGTCACTCGTTTCGGTTGGCTTGATAATACTGAGTTCTCACAAATGCTTGCGTTAGGAAATTCACTCCCAGGTCCGATCGCCACCAAAATAGCTGCATATGTCGGATATGATGTATATGGCTGGCCAGGATTTTTAGCTGCATTGGCGGGTACGATCATCCCTTCAGCCGTGGCTTTAATATACTTATTAAGAATCTTGCGAAAATACAAGCAATCACCTATCGTAAAAGGCATGTCCCTGCTTGTGCAGCCCGTGATCGCAATCATGATGTTATTGCTCACCTGGAATATGGCTACTGATGCCGTCGGTTCCATCGGCTACATCCATTCAATCGTCATCGCTGGATTGGCCTTCCTGGCTTTAGGTAAATTCAAGATTCACCCTGCATTCGTAATCATTCTTGCCTTTGCGTACGGCGGCTTTATCATACCGCTCACATGATAATAAAAAATCCACCTATTATAGGGGGATTTTTTCATTTAAAGCTTCATGCCCATCCGGCTTTTATAACGTTTAATTAGAATCTGGCAATCAACGCTGACAACACCGACGACCGCATACAGCTTCTCATTGAGAAAGCGTTCCATCTCCTGGTTATCAGTAAAGATTCCGTGCATATGGAGTTTACTCGGACCGGTCATATGGTATAAGCTCGTTACTGCCGGTTCACTTTCTAATTGCTGCGCTACCGATTCCAGATATTTAGGCTCAACCTCAACGTTAAAGAAAGCCGAAACATGGATGCCGACCTTAGCTGGATTTATGACTGCGGTAAACCTCTCGATCACACCGTTCTCAACAAGATGATTAATTCTCATTTGAACCGCAACCCTGGAGAGCTCCACTTTCTTCGCTAAGTCGGTATATGAAATTCGCGCATCTTCATGTAAAACCGATATGATTTTCTTATCGATCTCATCAACTTTCAAACTGGGAATCTTAAAGTCCTCTGCCATCCTACGTAACTCCTTTTCGATTTCTTTATTCCATTATCGCAGAGAACACCCTCGGATCACAACAATCTTCCTTTTCACTTTTTAACCTCCATTAAAAACGGAGAACTTAAGCAATAGCCTAATATATATTGGCCTGCCCATTTTCAATAATCACCCTCCAAACTGCACATGAACGTCCATCATATATGTAGTTTTTCAAACTAAGGATACATATTCCGCCCAGCTGTATGGCTAAAAGCGAAGCCATCAAAAAGATGAAATCCGATAGAAATCAGAACAGGACAAATTAACCACATCGGAGACAACCCCTTAAGAGGCAACAAGGGAAACCATCATCCCCCTCTATAATTAATGGGAGTCCCTAATAAACTGCAGTCCCCCTCCTCATTTGAGAAGGCGGGGGTTTTACAGCCCGTTTAATGCAGGATAAAAGTTTATGAATATCCAATGGACACTTCCTCATTCCTTAGTTTGAAAAGTCTTCGCGATATTTTTGTATTCCTCTTCATTGAGAATGCCCATTTTTTTGAATAATGCGGAATAAGCCATTATTTTTTTTTGCGTACGGTTTGTACAATTCATATGGATCAGCTCCTTTTTTACATAGTATTCATTTACGACAAAATGTTTCCTCAATACAAAACATTTTGAATTGGCTAAATCAAAAAAATTGAAGGTAAAAGTCAGTCACTAACCAAAACGCTATGTATATTCCCAATTGATTTTTATGCTGTTTAGTAATGCTTATGTTCATTTAGATTAAGTGTCAAAATACAACCTTACAACCTGATTTCCGATTACCATATAACCAAGACTGAAAAAATGCAGTTTAGGTCCATTAAAATGTTGTCCTTCTTGCAACAAGTGATGATTCGGATTATCGTTGTTTAAGAAGATGCGAAGAAATTGAAAAAACTGCATACTTTCTTCATACTTTTTCGCTAAACTGAATTTATTCCATAAGAAGGTGAATACGTTGAAAATCTCCTTTAAACTCGGACTATCTATATTTATTTGCATTCTTATAATGGAAACCATTTCCATGATTTACTTGCATAATAAAGTGATCCATTCCCGTATCAATCAAGAATTGGAATCACTGAAGGCCCGTGGCAATAGTCATCGTGATGTGTTGGAAATCACGTATTCCGACTCAACACTTCAGCATATCGGCCTGATGGAATCACATACCGATACAGATGTCGTGATTACGGACACAAAAGGGGATATTCTGATATCTTCCAAAAAGGTAAATGGGGGAATGGAAAAAATCTTAGCAAAAAACATTCCACAAGTACCCCGAAAAGGCCTGGTCATACAATCAAGTTGGAAGGATGACAGGTATATAGCCACCGTTACTCCATTTATCAGTGATAAAGAAAACAAAGGCTATGTTTATATGTTCAAAGATACTAGGAATGTTGAGGAGTTAATCGCACAATTGAATAGGCATTTCCTTCTTGCGACAGCATTGCTCCTTTTCTTCATGCTTATCACCATCTATTTTCTCTCAAAAGCTTTGACTAGACCGCTTATTGCCATGAAGGAAGCGACAACCAAACTCAGCAAAGGAAATTTTTCAGTGGCTGTACCAGTACGATCTCATGATGAACTTGGGGAGCTTGCCCAATCCATTCAAGGTTTGGCTAATGAATTGAACTATTTAACGAAGGAACGCAATGAATTTTTGGCAAGTATCTCTCATGAACTTCGCACGCCGCTAACTTATATCAAGGGATACGCTGATATTGCCCGCCGGAAAGATTTGGATGCTTCCGAACGAACAAGATACTTAGAGATCATCCAAGATGAATCCGAACGATTAAACGGATTATTGGACGAACTATTCAATATGGCTAGAATGGATGTTAATACATTCACCATATCAAAGGAAACCGTCCAGATCTCCTCATTCCTGCAAAATATTCATGAAAAAGTCTTACCGGCTTTTGCAAACGAAAGAATTCAATTGAATCTGGAATGTAAGGATGATTTATTTATAGATATAGATCCCTCACGGTTTGAGCAAGTCATTCTTAACCTGCTGGATAATGCGCTGAAGTACTCGAACGAATATACAGTCACCGCCATCAAAGCCACTAAATGCCTTGGCAGGATTTCCATCTCCATAATCGATCAAGGAGTTGGCATTCCCCCTGAAGATATCCCCCATATCTTTGATCGCTTATATCGTGTCGAGAAATCACGCGCAAGAGATACCGGTGGATTCGGGTTGGGGCTCTCCATCGTCAAGCAATTAGTGGAAATACAAGGAGGAACCATTTCGGTTAAAACCAACTTGGAACAAGGAATGTGCTTCACCATCACATTTAAGGAGATAACAAATGAAGACAGTAGTTCTGGTTGATGATGAACAGAGAATGCTTGATCTATTAGAGCTATACATTGTACCTCATGGATATACATGCATGAAGATGAATTCTGGACATGAAGCCTTACAGTTCTTGAGGCATAAACATGCGGACATAGTACTTCTTGATATCATGATGCCTGAGATGGATGGGTGGGAAACGTGCGAAAGGATCCGTGCGTTTTCCAATATTCCCATCATCATGCTCACCGCCCGGGATGCTGCACAAGAAGTGGTGAAAGGGTTGAAAAAAGGCGCAGACGATTATATTACGAAACCCTTTAATGAGGATGTTTTAGTTGCCAGAATCGAAGCGGTAACGCGGCGAATGCAAAATCAGGATGATCATGTGATCTTTAGAGGACTAAATTTAACTGAATCCGCTTATGAAGCACACTATGGTACTAAGACAATCCCATTAACGCCAAAAGAGTTCTCACTGTTGTGCTTGTTTTTAAAATCCCCAGATCGAGTGTATTCCAGAGACCACCTGCTTTCGACCATATGGGGATTTAAAACGGATACGGAAGATCGGACAATCGATTCCCATATTCGAAATATTAGAGAGAAATTGCGTCATGCCGGTTTTCCAGCAGATCACCATTTGAAAACGGTCTGGGGCATCGGATATAAATGGAGTTCTTTGGATTGATATGAATTTCATTTCTGAGGCATTACTATCCAGCGGCCCTTTTTCCATTGCTGTAAGTTTAGTATCCAATATATTGATTAGCGTGCTTGGTTTTATTCCAAGCGTATTCATCACGGCCGCCAATATCACCGTATTTGGATTTGAAAAGGGATTGATTCTATCTTACATGGGGGAAATTGCCGGAGCAGTGGTCAGCTTTTGGTTATATCGAAAGGGCTTTCAAACATTCCAACCCAAGTTCATGAAGAACAGGTGGGTCATGAAGCTGCAAGAGTCACAAGGGTTTCATGCCTTTTGGATGATCCTGATGCTTAGGCTCCTTCCTTTTATACCATCCGGCGTGATCAACCTTACAGCAGCATTAAGCAAGACAGGAATGATGATTTTCTTTATCGCGACATCCATCGGAAAACTCCCTGCCCTCCTTGTCGAAGCCTATTCGGTGACACAAGTATTGAAGACATCGGACGATGTAAGGATCGTTTTGGTTCTGTTGATTCTTCTAATCGCGGTCGTTTATTACTTTAATAGAAATAATAAAAAAGGAATGTAGTAAAAACCTTCTCTATTTTTTCGTTAAATTGGAAGAAGTTCAACTTCCATTTTACAGGCTCCATCCATTAAATTTTTCCAATAATCGGTAACCCTTGTCCTCGAGGGGTTACCAGAAGGCGGATGCGACCTTTTCTTTCCTCGAGGGCATTCCCCCATTATATCCGGAAAAGATATCCGGCGAGTTCGGTGTTTAATATATCCCTGTGCTGCGAACGGTTTCGCAGCCTTTTCATTAAAACAACACAGAAGAAAGACATCACTATGGATGGATCGCAATGCTTTCCTTTTTGTTCGTTTATGAAAGATAATGCCCGCTCCACGGACCAGGAATCTTTATAAAGCCTTCTGCTGGTCGATTCATCGAACATACCCACAATGGGATTTCCTACCTTTCAAACCGATATCCAGTACCATCCCATTTTTGATGATGTTGGAAGATCATGTTTTCAGCCACTTCCAGGCTGCTGATCACATCATTGTTATTTCCCTTGAAATTTTATCCAAAATATCGGATCCCATTAACGGATGCATCGCGATGATTTTTTTCATATGGAGATAACAGGCCACGTTTGTATAAAATCCCCTCAGTATCTCAACTTTCCCGATACCATGTAGAATACTTGAATGAATGATATGATTCATATAACTTTTAGATAGTTTCAGCTGACATCTTCGATTATGAACCATACTTAGCTGCTCGGTTAGATTTTAACTATCTATAAATGCTCTTCAATGCCGGGATCAGGATTTTGCATGAAATGGCAAGGACCTTTAACAATTCCCTTTGAGCCTCTGCCCTTTTCTTTTCTGAACTGTAAAAATTTCCACGAAATACCCCAGATACCCTAAATGAATGGGAGTAATCGTAATCGAGGAATGCCAAATGTCACCCGATTTCTTTCGATTGGTGAAGACTCCTGACCAAGGATTTCCCTTCCTTAACTCATTTTTCAGAGCTGCGTATGTACAAAAAGGTGTAAACCCTGACTTTAACAACCCAGCTTTGAATCCAATGATACTGTTCCTTGAATGCCCTGCCAATTCAAATGACAGCCTTGATTTTCCTATCATAAAATCTATACCTCCAATAACCTGCTGGATTTTCCAATTCTGTCTCCTAGTTACACGGTTCTCACTGGCATGGCCCACTCCGTTCATTATTAAAAATTTCAACACATAGCCCAAATGAACTATACCTGGATGATAAGGTATATAATACCATCCAAGTTTGTGATTAAGGGATGGATGACACGTTTCTGTCTGCACCAGGCATCAGAATTCGCACGCTCATTAAGCTTATTGCATGTCGAAGGGTAAATTGGTCCATTTCCACGAATGTAACACTTATATAATGAGCTATTGCCTATACTATCTTCCTGTTTCCTGGAAAAAAGAATGAATATATTGTGTTTTAATGGGAAATTCCTTTATAATGCGCATTAGATGATTTTTTAGCACTGAATACGAGAGGAGACTGAATATGAAGAAACTAATGTACCCAATCATCATAGGATTATTGGCAGTTGTTCTGACAGCTTGTGGTTCGAACGATGAAGCTGATAAGAAAAATGACGAGAAAGAAACTAAAACAACTGAGAAAGAAACGGCTAAAGCAACTGAGGAACAGCAAAAAAAGATGGAAGAAATGCAGAAGAAACTAGACAAGCAAAAGGTGGATGAAAAGAAAACGGTGGCCATCGTCAATGACGAAAAAATATTAGGTGCGGAATATAATACCGTGCTGTCTACCACACAAATGCAAATGCAGCAATTCGGACAAGACCCAACATCCAAGGAGGGAGCCAAACAAATTAAAGAGCAAACGATCAACTCTTTAGTGGGGCAAACACTACTGCTTCAAGCTGCTGATAAAAAGGGCTACACAGCTTCCAAGGCCGAAATTGAAGAGCAACTTGCCGAAATCAAAAAGCAATATGAGAGTGAAGAGAAATTCAAGGAAGCGATGAAGCAAGCAGGTCTTAATTCGGAAATGCTGAATGCACAAATCGCAGAGAACATCCCATATACGAAGTACGTTGAAAAAGAGATTAAAGTGGAAGAAGCAACTGATGAAGAAATCCAAAAATATTACGATCAGGTTGCGGAGCAGGCTAAAACAAGTGGGCAAAAGGTACAAAAACTCGAAGAGATGAAGCCGCAAATCAAGGAACAACTAGAGCAGCAAAAGAAACAGGAAAAGCTTGTGAAGCATGTGGAAGAACTTCAGAAAAATGCTAAGGTCGATATTAAGATTTAATGATGAAAAGAGCTGCCAAAATTGGCAGCTCTTTCTTTAGGGTCTTTGGTTGCCTACTAAACGCACTAACCGTTTTACACCCTATAAGCATGTTTAAGGTCACTCCGGTATTGCGGGATTATAAACTGCCGAGCAATTTCTTTATAACAACTGCTACCGCACCCCACGGCCTTTCCATTTTATTTATTCACCCGTTTTCGAAAAACGTGCCATTCTTTCACCAATTTCATCACGAACACGTTTGAAGGTCGCCCATTTTTCTTCATCTGATCCTTCCGCTTTTGCCGGGTCATCAAAGCCCCAGTGTTCCCGTTTAACATGTGGTGGCGTCATTGGACATTTATCTGCCGCATCGCCACATAACGTAACGACAAAATCAGCATTATTCAATATGTCAGGATCGATGATATCCGATGTTTGATTGGAGATGTCCATTCCAACTTCATTCATTGCTTTTACAGCTTTTGGATTTAATCCATGTGCCTCGATTCCTGCACTAAGCACTTGCCATTCGCTCCCTAAATATTTCTTCCCCCAAGCCTCTGCCATTTGGCTTCTGCAAGAGTTACCAGTACATAAGAAGTAGAGTGTTTTTTTAGCCATGTAGTTTCTCCTCCGTCAGTAAGTTATTGTTTAATGAATAATTCGTAACCATATGTATAAGCCAGCCAATGTGATGAACAATGTTGGGATGGTTAAGATGATTCCCGTTTTAAAGTAGGTTCCCCATGAAATCTTCACACCTTTTAATGAAAGGACATGCAGCCACAATAACGTAGCCAATGAACCGATCGGAGTGATTTTCGGACCCAAGTCCGAACCGATGACATTTGCATAAATCAGGGCTTCCCTGATTGCGCCTGTTGTATGGGTGTCGGAAATGGCAAGGGCATCAATCATAACGGTTGGCAAGTTATTCATAATGGAAGACAGAATGGCGGCGATGAAGCCCATTCCCAGCGTTGCGGCAAATAATCCTTGATCTGCTGTCACTTGTATAAGGTCAGATAAAATATTCGTCAATCCAACATTTCTCAATCCATACACCACGACATACATTCCAACTGAGAAGAACACAATCGCCCATGGTGCGCCTTTTAAAACTGTCTTGGTATTTACAGCTGGACTTCGCCTTGCCATAAACAAGAAGAAAATTGCGATAACACCTGCAATGATGGATACAGGAATGCTGAAAAATTCACTGATAAAATATCCTACCAACAAAACACCTAAAACAATCCCAGACAGGCGAAACATTTTCACATCACGAATGGCTTCGACTGGCTTCTTCAATTGAGCCATATCATAATTCTTCGGAATGCTCTTTCTGAAATACAAATATAATACCAGGATGCTTGCTACTAATGAAAAGAAATTTGGTATGACCATTCTAGAGGCGAACTCAATAAACCCGATATCAAAAAAGTCAGCAGAAACAATGTTGACCAGATTACTTACCACAAGCGGTAAGGATGTAGTGTCCGCAATAAACCCACTCGCGATGATAAATGGGAAGATCATTCTCTCTTCCAACTTCAGGTTCCGAACCATTGCCAATACAATCGGAGTTAAGATGAGAGCGGCTCCATCATTTGCGAAGAACGCAGCGACTAGGGCTCCGAGAATGCTCACATACACAAACATCCTTACTCCATTTCCCTTGGCCGCTCTAGCCATATGTAGAGCTGCCCATTCAAAGAAACCAATTTCATCTAAAATCAAAGAAATAATGATAATAGCAATGAACGCCAACGTCGCGTTCCAAACAATGCCCGTAACGGTCATTACATCGTTGAAGTCAACAACTCCAACTAGTAAGGCAAGCACCGCTCCCCCGCAAGCTGACCAGCCGATTGACAATCCCTTTGGTTGCCAGATGACGAATGTCAACGTCAGCAAAAAGATGATACTAGCTAATATAACTGTACCCACTGATGTTCTCCTCCTAGTTAGTCACAGCAAATCCGTTTTCCTTGTGCTGTTAATTCTTCTAATTTAAAGTTTTGACTTGGTAAGTCCCTGATGACCGTCTGAATAAATGAGTAATAGGAAGAAGACGAATTTAACGAGTAAAATATCCACTGTCCCCTTCTCGCTTCATTCACAATTCCGTTATCTTTCAGCTTTCGTAAATGTTGGCTGATAGCCGGTTGGCTCATCTCGAATAGGTCCACAAATTCACAGACACAGCATTCATGCTCAGCCATGATCTTAACCATGGTCAACCGAGTTTTATCACCTAGTAATTTAAGAATGTTTGCCGTGGTTTCTAAATCCGACGCTTCATTCGTTTGCATTTTATCCCTCCTCGCACAATCGAACAAATAAGAATATGCTTATACATTGCAACATCAGTATATAAGCATATCCTTATATAATCAAGCATTAAATTTTCAAGAAAATAATATTAAAATATCCCCGCAAACTTAGCCTGTCCCCCCCTCCCACGACTAGCATGGGGAAATCTTATCCAAAGGTTCTGTTAAAGGGTTATAGAAGATTTAAACTAATATCAAACAGATGTTAAATCATATTATAGATCCTTTGCTGTAGGCGGGGTTGGTCTTATTATTACAGAAGGAACTATATTGATGATAAGTATAGTCAAACTTACGATTTTCATCCAGGTATTGCATTTGATGAGCAAGCACAAGAGTGGAAAAGAGTTTCAATGCCGTTCATTCAGCAGGAGCAACAATCTTTATGCAGGTACAACATACTGGGCCATTATCTCAGGGAAATCATTTCACTTAGGTGAAGGAACCTTTCAATTACCTAGAGAAATAACAAAAGAAGAAATAGAGTTTAGTCAATGACCTATAATCGCAAATGGACAGTTAGAGAAGCCAGAAAGAGCTGCTGAAATGATTAATAAAGGTCATGCTGATATTATAACTTTAGGTAAAGGAGCATTGGCTAATCATGACTGGGTAAAGAAAGTTCATAATGAAGATCCTTTAGAAGCGTTCGATTCGGAAAAAGTATTACACCCAACTGCTGTTATTAAAGATTTCGAATTGTAGATGAAAAAATTAAATGTTTAACAACGCCTTTCCAAAAGGAATTTGTACTGCATCTTGAATTAAAAAGTATCCTTATTAAAAGAACAGCCAGGGGCTTTATCAGACTAAACAAGAAAACTGCCGAATGACCGGCAGTTTTCTTGTTTATAAATATTTCCGGTGAATACCTTTTCCATCATAGGAAAACAGGACTTCTTTCCCTTCCATGACTGATTCCATGTGCACGGAGCGGCCCCAGAGCTGATGGATATATGGCATGACTTTTTCGAGATATTTAAGGTCCAGTTCAATACCTTCATACCAATGCTTTAGATAAAGTTCCCCATTACGCATGAAGTCTCCATCATTTACTGTGATATAGGGGAACCCGCCGTTAACCCTCATGCTGACGAGTTGGTCACGAACCTGTTCCCATGCCTTATCGACGATTTTATAATCCTTGCCCTGCTTTTGGAATAAATACATATCCTCCCGCATGACCAGATCTTTCGTCAGATAATTGCGGAGAAAGGAAATATCCGATTCGATTTCCCTGACTTCGAACATCTTTTCCCGGCCAGATCCAGGCTTGACTCCAAGCCTGATCATTTCTTCGGAGGGATTATCATAGCGTTCTTCAATATCTTCAAGCACTTTCAATCCAAGATAATAAGGATTGATGCTGGTCCGTGATGGCTGAACGACGCCTGCGTTCAGTTTTGCGAATTCAATGGCTTCCCCTGAGGATAGATCCAATTCACGGATTATGCGCTGATGCCAATACGACGCCCAGCCTTCGTTCATGATTTTCGTTTCCAACTGCGGCCAGAAATACAGCATCTCTTCCCTGATCATCGTCATGATATCCCGTTGCCAATCGGTTAAATCCCTGCTGTACTGTTCTATGAAAAGCATAATATCCTTTTCAGGCCTTGGCGGGAATTTTTTTCTTTTTTTAATGTTGGATTTCTGCGGTTTCCCCTTATTATCAAGGTTCCATAAATCATCGTATTGTGTGGCTGTCGGTTTTATTTCCTCTTCTTCTTCCTCATCTTCCATCGTCCAGGCAAGCTTCGGTCTCATCAGCGACGGATCGATATGTTCTTCAATCGCTAAAAGTGCATCGAGGAAGGTTTCCACTTCCTTTTTGCCATGCAGGATTTCATATTCACGTATTCTTTCCGCCGTTGCCGACATACTTTCCACCATATCTCTCTTAGTATTATTGAAACGTACATTATTCTTAAAGAAGTCACAGTGAGCCAAAACGTGGGCAACAATCAATTTATTTTGTACAAGTGAATTGGAGTCCAGCAGAAAAGCGTAACAAGGATCAGAGTTAATGACCAGTTCATAGATCTTACTTAATCCAAAGTCGTACTGCAGCTTCATTTTATGAAATTGCTTCCCAAAGCTCCAATGAGAAAAACGGGTAGGCATTCCATAGGCACCAAATGTATAAATGATTTCTGAAGGGCATATTTCATAACGCATCGGGTAAAAATCCAATCCGAACCCAGTTGCTATTTCGGTAATTTCACTAATGGCATATTCCAGAGCCTTTTGCTCCGCTTCATTCATCCGATATCCCCCTTGTCTTCCGCCTTTAAACTAATGTATGAAAAAAAGGAGGAAAAATGCCGTGATCATGAGTAAAGGTCCTAGATAATGGAAAAAAAACACCTCCATGAAGAAGATGTCAGGTGAAGTCATTCATGTATTCTGCACTCAATTTTAATTTTCCCCTTAATTTTAATATTTCGCGAATCCTGTATTCGCAGCCTCTTTTTTCATTTTTGAACGGACCCAGGAAACGATAAGCGCTGCAATGATGACAAAACCTAAGTATCCCGTGATTGGGTATACCGTCCCAACCAATTTAATAAAGCCAACGAAACTTGCGAGAAAAGCGAGGATACCAACTATTATCACGGATATTTTAAAGCGTTTCGTTTCGGCAGTCACCAACCTGGCAGTGAATGCATATAGCATCCCGACAGCGGTATTATAAATCATTCCTAAAAGGATGATTGATAGGATATATCCCAACCATGGAGAAATCTGATTCGCTAAATGAAGGGTAGGCATACCTGAGCCTTCTATGCCCTTCAAGTCGGACATCATCCCCAGATTGATCAAGAATAGCAAGATCCCCAATCCGATACCTCCTAGAATTCCTCCCATACCAGCCTCTTTCTTATTCTTGAAGGTCCCTCCCATTACGGCCAGCATGGCAATTCCGGCAGTCATATTATATGAAACATAAAGTAATGAACCCATCATCCAATTTCCGGTAGCAGCCATTCCTTTACTAGAAGATGAAATGATTTGATTGAAACTTAGATCGGATGTGAAAAATGAATAACCTGAAATAATGATCATGATAACAAATAAAAACGGTGTGACGGCACTAATGATGGACATTATTTTATTTACATTAAGTAAAAGCGTACCAATCGTGAGCACCGTCATGACGATTGCACCAACTATACTTGGAATCCCGAATTGTTCTTCAAAAATCGTTCCGGAACCAGCAATCATGATGACTGTTACGCCAAACAAGAAAAATGTGATAATAATATCGACCATCCTGCCTATATAGCGCCCGCAAATATGATCGATGATGCTTTTATGGGAGCGTGTTTGGAGAGTGCTCCCCAATTGGGTAACCTGCATGCCTAAAAATGCGAATAAAGCCGTCGCCACAACAATTCCCAATACACTGAAGATTCCAAAACTCGTGAAGAACTGTAATACTTCTTGTCCTGAAGCGAAACCTGCTCCAATGATGATTCCAATATATGCTCCTGCAAGATTTATACTGTTTTTCATATCAAATACCACCCTAATTATATGATTATTCTGACAATTGAAATTAAAGGAAGTACCTCGTTTCCACCAAATCCAGTTCTTCTATATCCTCCCAGCTAAACTGGGAGGTCCTTTAATTCCTACTCTTATTTACATATCATTTGGTATATCTTTTACTATAGGAAGTGAATTCATCGACCGCAGCGTAATCGACTTCATAGCCAATGCCTGCCGCCTTTGGAACGGTTATGACCCCATCAATCACTGTAACCTCCGGCTGGATGATGTCTTTATACCAATAATTCGCGGATGCTGCGGTATCACCAGGCATCGTGAAGTTATCAAGTGTTGTCAATGCGATATTATGGGCTCGTCCCACACCAGATTCCAACATGCCTCCGCACCAAACCGGTACATTCCTTTCTTTACATAATTCATGAATTTTCTTTGCTTCCGTTAAACCGCCAACCCTGCCGATCTTAATATTTATGATTTTACAGCTTCCCAATTCAAGGGCTTTTCTTGCATCCTCCACGGAATGTATACTTTCATCCAAGCAAATCGGGGTTTTGATGTCTGCTTGTAATGTGGCATGATCGACAATATCATCCGATGACAAGGGCTGCTCGATCATCATTAAATCAAATTGATCAAGCTGCTTCAATAATTCGATGTCTTTCAGACGGTAAGCGGAGTTTGCATCTGCCATGATCGGGACATCGGGATATCGATTGCGCACTTCCCTGATTACATCTACATCCCAACCTGGTTGAATTTTCATTTTGATTCTTTTATACCCATCCTTCAATCCAGCTTCTATCTTCGCCAGTAATTCAGGTACCGTTTTTTGGATGCCGATACTGATCCCGACATCGATTTTTTCCATTTCCCCGCCCAAGGCCATACTTAATGGGATATTCTTTTCTTTTGCATATAAATCCCAGATGGCTCCCTCGATAGCCGATTTTGCCATATTATTTTTACGAATATGCGAGAACATATCCGATACCTCACGAGGATGCTCTATTTCTTTATCCAATACAAGCGGAATCAGGAAATCCTCCAGCATGGTCCAATTGGTTTTTATTGTTTCTTCGTTATACCAAGGTGCTGAAAAAGCCACTGATTCAGCCCAACCAGAAAGCCCCTTTCCATTTTTAACTTCCACAAGAATGAACTCCTTATCTACAAACGTTCCAAAGCTTGTTGTAAAGGGAGCTACCAAATCCATATTTAAATGACGTAAACGCACTTCAGTTATTTTCATCCCGATTCCCCTCTATTCTTGTTTTTTTAATAAATAGTTTTGAATGCTTTCACTTTGTTCCCGTTCGATTCCGACTGCGACATATCCTTTGGCAAAAAGCGTTTTGAATAATTCACCCGTTTTTAACCGCCAATCAATCGCAAGGCGGAGATCACCTTTTTTTATTTTTTGAATATCCGTCGGAATGGGTATCGCGATCACTTCGGCATTGGTTTCGAAATGATAATCCTTGATGTATGGAAAGCCTTGGTCATTCAAGCCTGTCGTTACGATGTGTATGGCTTTATCAGAAGGGGAGGTCACTCCCTTTGCTTCCTGCCTTATATTCCATTCCACCATGAACCGATCAGTGGACAACCCTTCATTGAGGGTATCATTCATATTTCCATAACAATCTTCCATATATGTAGAGCAAACAGCTTTTAGCTTACCGATATTCAAGTTCGCATTCACACTTTCCAACGGGTCATACGTCCATGTGATCAAGTCGTAGCCTTTTTTGAGTGCTTCTTCTTTTTGTGCCAGTTTAAGTAACCTGCCGTATCCCTTCTTTTGATGAGCCGGATGGATGGCTAACATATGTGAACAAAGATACACCCTTCCATCCTTGAATCCAGGGAAACTGTATTGAAACCCTACTAATTTGCCATTGATGTAGCCGCCTAAAACAAGCCCTCCGTTTTTGACTGCCGTAATCGTCTGATGGGTGGGAACGCAATCCATGCCCCATACAAGGACTTCCAATCGCTGCACTTCTTGTAAATCCTCTAGTGTTGATAGGGATCTAATGATCAATTCATCAGTCATGTAAGTGGGCCTCCTCTCCATATTTCTCGAAAGTCAGTATGATGGCTTTCGTCAGGATTTCAATACCCGATAACAACGCTTCTTTGTTGAACGTCATGTTCGGATGATGAAGCCCTGGTGCTAAATCACAGCCCAATCCAAGCATCGTCGCCTTGACTTCAGGTCTTTTCAACGTATAAAAATGAAAATCCTCTCCTCCTGATGTAATGACGGGTGCTACCAGATTCTCTTCCCCGAGTGTATCGACGATCGCTTCAGACATTATTTCCTGTGCTTGATCGTTCACGATGGCTGCAGCAACATTGGTTCCCGGTTCGAGTTTCACATCGACTCCATGGACAATGGCCAAAGATTCTGCAACCTTTTCCACCTTTTTGGTAAGCTCTTCCATAACAGCATTATCCTGTGCCCGTAAATCCAATGAGAAAGTGGCTCTCCCCGGGATGATATTGGAACTTTCACCGCCAGCAAAAAACTGCGTCATTTTTACCGAATAAGGAATGGATGGATTAAGATGTATACCATTTAATAAAGTGATGAATGCTGCTCCTATCTCGATGGCATTTTGCCCTTGATGCGGTCTGGCTCCATGTGCATCCGTCCCCGCTATTTCTCCTTTAATGAACTGAGCGGCTCCATGGACAATGGCTGGTGCCGCTTGCCCATCCTTCACTTCCTCAACCGGCCTTAAGTGCACCCCATACAGGAAATCGACATCATCCAATATCTTTTCTTCAATCATCTTCAAGGCGCCCGTACCTTTTTCTTCAGCAGGTTGAAAAATGAATTTCAACTTGCCTCTTGGTCGAAAGTCCATTTCCTTCAACACCAGGAATACTCCAAGTGCCAAGGCCATATGTCCATCGTGTCCACAGGAATGATTGGCCTGAAACGTCCCATTCACTTCCTGCCAAAGTGCATCGATATCCGATCGTAACCCGACTGTGAAATTCCCTTCCCCGATTTCCCCAATCACCCCCGTACAGTCCTCGAATGTTTTCACCGTACATTGATTTTCCATTAAAACCTTTAAAATGAAAGCTGTCGTATTCACTTCATTCCAACTCGTTTCAGGATGTGCATGTAACTGGTCAAAGATATCGAGTATACGAGGCCTTAATTTTCCGATAGATTGTTTGATATCCATTTCTGTCTCCCCCTTGTATCCCGGTTTAATCGGCATATTCACCAAACTGATGGAAGTATTATCTCAAAAGAAGTAATCATCTTGATCGAACGCATCATATATAGCTTTTCTTTCCTTGAAACTCTGTTCGTTTTTAATCGATACACCGGCTACTAAACTATTCAATAAGGAAAATAACACCGGTGCCGTATCGATAGTGGAAGTCCTAGGTGTTGAAATGGGCAATAAAATGTCCGTGTATTCAGCAATTGGAGCCAGTTCAGAATCCGTGACCCCAATTACAAATGCACCCGCTTTTTTGGCCATTTCCGTGATTTTCACAGTCTCTTTGACATAGCGATGAAATGAAATGGCTACAAAAACGGAATTTTCAGTCATTTTATCCAACAGTAAAAAAATATCATCTGTATCAGGCCTATATAAATGGACCTCTTCCCTAACAAGCCTCAGCGTAAAGGTTAACCAATGTGCTGCCGAGAATGATAAACGGTGTCCGGATATCAAAACATTGTCAGCTGCCGCCAATTTATCAACTGTTTTGGAGAAATCTTCAATTGATAAATTTTTCATTGTCTTTTCGATACTTATGATATCCTGTCCCATCACTTGAGCCATGAAATTCGGCTGATTAGCGGCTTCAAGCTTTGAAGAATGATATTCATTCAAACTGCTGCTTTCGTATATCAACTGATTGCGTATAAGTTTTTGTAGTTCCGCATATCCACTTAACCCCAATGAATAGCAAAAGCGGATGATGGTCGTTTCACTGACTCCTATATTTTTTCCGAGGTTTTGAGCTGAAGTGACTGCAAATGTATGTGAATGCACCAACAAGTATTTTGCTACTTTTTTTTGGCCAGTAGATAAATCAGGGAATACTTCTTTAACTTTTTGCTGTAAATCCATAAAACATCCCCTCTAAAGCAAGATATGAATCCAAAACTTTTTATATGAAAATATGAAGTTTTGACTTCATTTACAATAGAGAGTATTTTATCACGGTACTTTTGATAAAACAATAATATTCTGAATTTTTAACATAAATAAGTGTTGCGATGATTCAATCCAAAAAACCACGAAGATGGACTCCGTGGTTTTCTTACCCTTATTTTTTATGGCGCTTTGCATAGCCACAGCGTTTACACAATTCTTCAACTGCACATCTTCTTGAAAAACCATCGTACATATTTTTCGCCCGTTCACCATTTAAAATGTCTTCAAGTGATGTTTCGAATATATTTCCCAGCGGCATTTTCCCTTCACTGTCCAAGCAACATGGTACGACTGTACCATCTACCAAGATGCCTAACTGATCTCTAAGGGCATAGCAGAAAATATTTTCATCGATAATGTCACGGTCCAATTCCGGCCACTCGAATTTTTCGGCCATGTTTATATATACCCGGTCCTTCAACTTAATATTATTCTTTTGCTGAAGAGCTTCACTTAATCGAATGTCCAATGAAAGCTTCTCCTCCAACATGCTAAGAATATCGTCGTTAAGGCCATTACTCGCTTTTAATTCATCCGTATCCATATTCCATAAACGAATGGCACAAATCACTTCACTTTTTTCATTTGCTTCATTTATGAAATCGGCTATATTACTGACATATGAGTCAAGACTATTGCTCGTATCGTTTGCCTCAAAGCTATGAAGTGAAATATTCACCTGCCGAAGGGCATTTTTGGAGAGCAGTTTGTCTTTTACCTTTTGAATCAACGTACCGTTCGTTGTAATATTAACCTTCAGGTCATTTTCAGCACTGATATCAAGGAATGTACCCAAATTTTTATTTAAAAATGGTTCACCCATCAGATGAAAATATATATGATCGGTGTGTGGTTTGATTTTCTCGATTACTTCCGTAAACCCTTCAGGATCCATGAATTTCAGGGTCCTTTGCAAGCTGGAGCTTGGACAAAAATTACACTTCAAATTACATATATTCGTAATTTCCACATAAACTTTCTTAAACTTTCTCATTTTCTAATACCCCTACAATCAAGCTTATTGTTTCAATCTGATACTAACTATACTGGTTCGCTGCTCATAAATGCAATGAAAACTTCATGGCAGCTGCTTGGACAGGCATCACTTCCCATTGGCACCCAATCCAATATCCATCATTTTCCGGAAAATATTTAAATGAAATCAGAAAAAAACATCTTCTGAGGTGAAGATGTCCGATAAGAGGCATACCTTTAATTTCCCGTTTGTTTAGATCTCACTTCCCTTTTTGCTCTGTGACCTTCAAGCTAAGTAATTTTTCATTTTTCAAATCATGTTGTACGGTCACGATGACATTGAACTCCCGGCCTTTATCCTTGACCACAAATCTGAAATCGTCTTCGACTAGATTTTCCGCTGCAGTTTTTCTGCCTTTATATTCGTAATCAGTAACCTCAACTTCAGGATAATCTGCCTGCACTACTGCAATTGCAATCTTTCCGTATTTTTCGTAATCGGGTTTTTGGGCCTGTGCTGAAATCGCCCCTGATTGTATAATCAAAAAAATTCCCATTAATATCACGATGATCTTTTTCAAAATGTTATCCTCCTATACTTTCCTCTTAGTATTATTATGTAAAATTGTTCAGTTATTATGCAGCTGTTTCGCTTCTTTTACAAGCATGATTCCAACTAATCGATTCCTCTTCCATTCCTCAGGAAACACAGCCAACGGCGGATTGGTTTCATCCACTAAATAACTAAGTTCGATCGTCATTCCCGGACGGCGGAATTCAGTTATGAACCAATCCGTAAAGCCGCTTCCTACCGCTTCTTTTTCTGGAAAGGTCAGTTCATATCCAGTCAATTCGGCAGTCTTTTTGGCAATCCCATAATCCCTTGCCATGTTTTTCCGTTTATTTTTGTAATGCCAAAAGATTTCCCTTCCTGAGGTATGATAGGAAACAGCAATAAGTGGATCGATTTCCTTCGTGAAATCCGTAAGCGCTTTTACTTCAGCTGCTTCTAATGGTTTGCCGCCTTTAAAAAATTGATACGTTGGTTTCGTTTCATGACTCATGACTTCATTCCATCCAACCGGATACTGCCTATTTAAATCTATCCCTTTAGCGTTGGCTTTCCACCGGGACCAATTCCTGCTATATCGGTTCATTTTCCATACTGCAGCCCTTTCAAGAACATTTAAGTTGGAGAAATCTCCTTGCTGGATGCTGACCCCATCTGGATTCAGCATCGGGATGAACCAGATGCTCACTTCATCCAATGATTCCGTCCGATATTCCCCAACAGGTTTGCCTGCTCGATAGGCGGCTGCATACTCTTCAAGCATACGCATTAAAAGTATGGAGCTAAGCCATTCCCGTCCATGATGTGATCCCACTAGCAAAATCGATCTTTTTCCTTTGCCTAACTTAACTGCCTTGATATTTTTCCCCTTTTCAGTTTTCCCGATTATTTGAACGTCCAGTTCATATTGCTTTTGGATTCCTTGCAGTTCCAATTCCATCTGTTCAGGGGAATATACTTCTGCCGCCAGCGATGGTTCAGGAAAAAAAAGGAGCACCAATATTCCAATTACCATTATTTTTCTCATGTACTCACCTTTTATTTTTATTCAGGTAAAAAGCAACAACCGCGGTCCAAATACATCGCCACTTATTGTAAGGAAATCTTCTGTCATATCTGAACAAAATACAAATAGCTCCTTATTAAGGGGGAGAAGAACATGAGGATTGCGGATTATGATCAAGCATTGTTTCACACACACCGTTCTGATTGGGACAGCTTGTTAGTATTGATGGTTCGAACGAAAGATCACTTTCTTTCGAAAAAAATAGAACATTTTTTGCACGCTTACAGATTTGAGCATGATTATCAAATTGTTCAATCCCAGTTGTATGCACTGCTTCGTTATCTAGATCATGCGGCAGAAAAAACAAGTGATTATTTAAGTGAACTTCCAAGCTAAATCAACTATAGTTTTTGCAAAATGGGAAAATTTATACAAGAGGATCGATTCTCGGGGATGTAACTTTGGCTGGTGAAACCCTATAAAAACAAGGAAGGGTCAGGTATTTAAATACCTGACCCTCATTTCATCATTTTTTCATTGTAGCATATGCAGTCGCATACATTTTAAGCTCTTCAATCATACCTTCTACAAGTACGGCAGACTCTTCAAATAAACCATCATTTTCATAATCGAAGCAATGTGGATCCAGAACCAATTGTTTTGCGATCACATTTGCATAAAGGCTTCGACCCACTGCCCTCATGGAATTCAAGGCATTGATCCCGCCTTTTCCTCCGCCGGATACAGCCAATAATGCTACTGGTTTATGCGTGAATTGTTCACTGCTTAAAAAATCCAAGGCATTTTTCAAGGCACCGCTCATGGAGCCATGATATTCCGGAGTGGCCAGAATCACACCATCAGCTTCCTCGATGCTTTTCTTAAGACCTTGAATGACTTCCAATTGATATTGCTCACCTTCACCTGAATATAAAGGGATTTCACTATTGCTTAAATCAATAAGTTCCGCTCCGTATTTCTTGGATATGTAGCGTGAAGCTATCCCCGTACGCCCTTGTTTACGTGGTGAACCGTTAATGATTACTAATTTCATGAATATATACCTCCATTATTCCCGAAGTTTTCCGGGATCAGTCGCCAATACAGTATACCAAAACCGAAGCGGAATTTCCTAGAATTTTGATCATTCACGCTGCAAAAAAATACCAGAATCAACTTTTATATAAAAAAACGAAAGACCAAAGAAGTCTTTCGTTTAGCTTTCATACATTTAAACTAATGCTTCAATCTTGCTCATGAAATCTCCCATGACTCCCGATAACTTGGACTCAGCTTCCGGCATTGATTTACCCTGGACACCGAAATAGAATTTTATTTTCGGTTCAGTTCCTGAAGGACGGAGGCAAACCCATGTACCATCTTCAAGGAAATACTTCAATACATTTGATTTCGGAAGCTCGATCAATTCTTCAGCATTTGAAAGTAATGTACGTTTTTTTCCGCTTTGATAATCTTCTTCAGCGACTACCTGAATGCCAGCTATTCGGGCAGGAGGATTTTGACGGAATTGATCCAATATTCCCTGAATCTGCTTCGCTCCCTCAATGCCCTTTAAAGTCAATGAACGCAATCCTTCCAAGTAATAGCCGTACTTTTCAAACACATACAGCAACCCTTCATATAGTGTCAATCCCTGCTTTTTATAATGAGCACAGACTTCAACAGCCAGCACTGCCGCTTGAATGGCATCCTTATCACGTGCAAAGTCTTTAATCAGATAACCGTAGCTTTCTTCATATCCGAACAAAAAGCTATTTTCCCCGCTTTCATGATACTGATTTATTTTCTCGGCGATGAACTTAAACCCGGTAAGTACATCAACGGTCTTCAAGCCATATGACTCTGCAATCGTCCGACCGATTTCAGAAGTGACGATAGTTTTTAAGACGACTCCATTTTGAGGAAGCTGCTCTTTTTCTTTTTTCTGAGACAGTAAATAATCCAGGAATAGTGCACCTGTTTGATTTCCAGTCAGGACAACATATTGACCCATCTCGTTTTTCACGGCAATGCCAAGCCGATCGGCATCCGGATCCGTTGCTATCAATAAGTCCGCCTCCACTTTCTTTCCAAGCTCGATCGCCATTTCAAATGCTGCTGGTTCCTCTGGATTTGGAGACTTCACTGTTGAAAAATCTGGATCTGGCAGTTCTTGTTCCTTAACGATATGCAAATTTTGATACCCTAAGCTTTTGAGCGCCCGTCTGACTGATTTATTTGCCGTACCATGAAGCGGCGTAAAAACGATTGACACATCTATTTCCTCGGCAAGCTGCGGATTCTCGGGAACTGTGAGCAACTCACGGTTATATGCCGTATCCAATTCCTCCCCAATCATTTCGATAAGGCCCTGTCCCTTAAGGACTTCAGCTTCCTCAATTTGAATTTCAAGCTCACTTTCAATGGCATTCACATAGTTGATGACTTGATCCGCTGCTTCCGGTGGCAATTGCGCTCCATCTGGCCCATAAACCTTGTATCCATTATATTCAGGTGGATTGTGGCTCGCCGTTATGACGATTCCAGCAAATGCATTCAGTTCGCGAACCGCAAATGATAATTCTGGTGTCGGACGCAATTCATCGAATAAATAAGCCTTCACCCCAAATGTTGCCAAGGTTTTAGCTGCTTCGAGTGCAAATTCCGGGGACTTATGTCTCGAATCATAAGCAATAACAGCCCCTCTTCCTTTTGCCTCTTCCCCAAACGAAGAGATATATTGAGCTAGCCCAACCGTTGCCTTCCTTACAGTATAAAGATTCATCCGGTTCGTTCCCGCTCCGATTTCCCCCCGCATTCCGCCTGTTCCAAATTCTAAATTTTTATAAAAGGCATCTTCGAGTTGTGCTTCATCCCGCTGCATTTTCTCAAGGAGGACACGTAATTCCCCATTTAAATTCTGGTATCCTGCCCAAGTGGTGTATAAAGATTTCCATTCCATCTCCCACATCTCCTCCCAAACGCCTTATTTGAAATAATTATGTATCTGCCTACATATACAAAATTATCACATTTATTCCAATAAATGAAGAGAAGGCTCATAATGAAAAGAACCAAATTTTGCGTTCTTCCATTACGAGCCCCTTTACCTCTTTATTTTTCGCCATCTTTGTAATGCAGATTGTAAATATCATGGCGGCGATCTTTCAATTGCCTTACAGTACCAGACTGACGCTCCCGCCTTAAGATTTCCAAATCAACATCGCCTATCAGGACCATCTCAAGATTTGGGCTGGTTTCCCCTACTATGCCGTCACGTGCAAATTCGAAATCCGATGGAGCGAAGATTCCAGATTGGGCATATTGGATATCCATATTTTCCGTTTGCGGAAGATTCCCGACCGTTCCGGAAATGACGGTATAAATTTGGTTTTCCACAGCACGGGCCTGGGCACAATAACGAACGCGCAGATAGCCTTGCCTGTCTTCTGTACAAAATGGAGTGAATATGATTTTGGCCCCCATGTCGGTGGCAATCCGGGCGAGTTCCGGAAACTCAATATCATAACAAATTTGTATGGCGATTTTTCCACAATCCGTATCAAAGACACGGACGCGGTCACCTGCGTTAATCCCCCACCATTTTCTTTCATTCGGCGTGATATGAATTTTATATTGCTTTTCAATCGTCCCATCACGACGGAATAAATAAGCGATATTATAGATATTGTCATCATCTTCTTTTACGAAATGGGAACCACCGATGATATTGACGTTATACCTTACAGCTAAAGTGGTAAACAACTCAATATACTGCTCCGTGAAGTCTGACAGTTTCCTTACCGCCAAGCTTGGTGACCTCTCATTCAAGAAAGACATCAGCTGGGTGGTGAACAATTCCGGAAACACGGCGAAATCCGCATTAGCATCCGAAGCAACGTCGGTGAAATACTCGACTTGATTAGCGAAGTCTTCGAATGAATCGATTTTACGCAGCATGTATTGCACGACGCAGATCCGTACCGGTTCGGATGTTTTATAATAACGTTTTGTTTTCGGCTGATAATCGACGTTATTCCACTCCATGAGCGTAGCATACTTATTGGATTGCAAATCATCCGGCAAGTAATTCGGATTGATCCTCATAAGCGTGAACCCATTTAAAAGCTGGAACGATAGAACCGGATCATATATTTTATGCAATTGCACTTCTTTCACATATTCCCTTGGTAACAGTTCACCCGCATGTTTATGGTAATTGGGGATCCTGCCGCCGATAATGATGCTTTTTAAATTCAAATGGGCAACAAGTTCTTTCCTTGAATCATATAGTCTTTGACCAATTTTCATCCTGCGGAATTTAGGATGGACCATGACTTCGATTCCATATAAATTATAACCGTCCGGATTATGATTCGTGATGTACCCACCATCTGTTACATCGTCCCATGTATGCCGATCATCATATTCGTCAAAATTAATAATGAGGCTGGAACATGAGCCAATCACTTTTCCATCATATTCAGCCACGAATTGCCCTTCCGGAAAAATCGCCAGATGGCTCTCAAGCTGATCTCGCTTCCAGGGAACCATTCCAGGAAAGCAACTCGACTGCAAAGCAATTATTTCATCTATGTCTCCTAGCCTCATATTACGTATTTCCATTATTTTTTCATATTTATGCAGGTCCAAATTAGGCATTTTCCTCAGACTCCTTTAATCTCTTCCATAAGGATTATACCCCTTATTCAAAAATTAAAACAGACGAACCTACCCAAGGTTTTCAAAATCACATGGATAAAATCCATTCTTAATGCCCGTTAAAAAGAATATATATTTTACAGACGCCATCCATACATACTATACTTTTCATGAGAGCAAAAAGAGATGGGGAAGAGGAACCATGAACAAGACAAAACACAGTGTGGAAAACGTATTATTTGTTGCCTGGGTTGCTTCCATCATTGCTATGTTTGGAAGCTTATATTTTTCTGAAATCAAGCAATATGAACCATGTGCGCTATGTTGGTATCAGCGGATCATCATGTATCCTTTTACAATCATATTAGGAATTGCAATCATTCGAAAAGATTATTGGATCAGCTTTTATACCATGATATTATCCGCTATCGGAGCATTCATTTCCACATACCATTATTTGATACAAAAGGTTTCATTCTTTTCTGACCACACCCTTGCATGCGGAAGGGTTCCATGTACAGGACAATATATAAACGTATTTGGTTTCATCACCATCCCGTTCCTAGCCTTGACTGCATTCATCATTATTTTCATTTGCAGTTACATCATATGGACAAGATCCAAGGAGGTTGCAGCTTAATGAAGAAAATGGCTATATTTTTAGTGATAATCGTCGCGCTATTTGTCCTGCTGGGCGTTTTTACAAACATGAAAAAAGAAGAAAAATCAAAAGGAAATCCATACGGCAAAGATAAGCTTAAATCCGCTACGGTCGATCAGTTGAATGACCCCAACTACCAAAACTTGATACTGCCGCAAGAATTGGAGCAGGACCTCCAGGATAACAAAGATATGACCGTTTATTTCTATAGTCCTGATTGCCCGCACTGTCAAAAAACCACGCCAATCGTAGCTCCTTTGGCAGAAAAATTGGGCATCGACCTAGTTCAATACAATCTTTTGGAGTTTGAACAAGGATGGAGCGACTATGGCATCAAAAAGACACCGACAATCGTTCACTATAAAAATGGTCAGGAACAAGAACGGATCGTTGGCTATAAAGATAAGGAAACGTTCGAGAAATGGTTCGAGGACCATGATATTAATTAAGGATGGAAAAAATGAGCCGGCCCTAACGGAAATGCATCTCCCGTTATAGCCGGCTCATTTTTTTTGCCTTATACTAAATATTGATTCGCCACCTGGATGTCCAACATCTGCATCTCATTACTCTCTTCATGGTTTATACTTGAAAAATGGTCATAATAAAAAGGGAAGAATATTCCGCATTCATTCAATAGAGTGATGTTATGTTGGAACAATTCTTCAGATTTAGATTCCATCACTATAGGATCTTCTCTCTTCTGTTTGTCTAATATCGACATGAGGACTTGAAGACATGTCATGACTTGGAATGCGTCTCTTAATGTTGCCAAGTAAGTGAAAGAACTTTGATTGGGCTCTAAAACGCCAATCTCGCGGAAGTGAAGGATTTCACTTTCCGTAAAGTATTTTGGAAATACAGATTCGTAGAAACGAGAAACGAGACTCGCTATTTCTTGCTCTTGTTCTTCCGTTGAAGAAAAGACCGTCTTCACTAAAAAACCACCTTTCTTCAGATCCGTTAGACCTATCTAATATATGTATATTCTAGGACAAGCGATTTCTTTCCCCATAGAATAACATAAAAATTGTAAAAAATACGTGGTAATTTCCACCACTGAAGTTCTTATCAATAGGCACAAGGTTACTTTTTTACAGCTTATCCGTAATTATTATATATTTTTTTCATTTAAGCACAACCAAACGAGTCGAAAGTAGGGGTTAAATTGGAAAATTTCAAAATAACTAACCAATATTTAATAATAGAAGTTCTCCAACGTTGGAATGGATTAACATTGGAAAAGCTTTTTAGGGAGCATTGGAAGGCCCCAAAGAAGCTAGTGCATGAATGGAGGATGAGTAAGGAAGTGACAGTGAATGGGAATGCCGTCCCATGGTCAACCATCCTTAACGAAGGAGATACGATCAGCATCCCCTTATTGGATTACGCTGAAAATGAAACAGTTCAAGCGACAGACTTAGGAATTTCCATCATATATGAAGATGATGTGTTGTTGATAGCCAATAAACCGGCTGGAATGGACACTCACCCATCTCAACCCGGTGAAGCACACTCCCTCATAAATGGAGTGGTGCACCATCTTCAAAATACCGGCCAGGTTTGTATGATCAAGCATATTCATAGGCTTGATAAAGATACCACCGGTGCGGTCCTTTTTGCCAAAAACCGCCTCATCGGGTCCATGCTGGATAGAATGTTGGAAGAAAGGGAAATCAAACGGACTTACCTAGCATTAGTTGAAGGAAACATTAAAAAGGATGAAGGCGATATCAAAGAAAAAATTGGCCGTGACCGCCACCATGCCACGAGACGAAGGGTTTCCCCTACAGGCCAGACGGCAGTTACCCATTACCGGGTAATCACTCGCGATTCCAAGAAAAACTTGACGCTCGTCAGCTGCACCCTGGAAAGCGGCCGAACCCATCAGATCAGGGTGCATTTCAGTCATTTGAATCACCCCTTGGCCGGAGATACCTTATATGGCGGAAAAAAGACATTTCATCGTCAAGCCCTGCATGCCAGGAAAATCGAATTCATCCACCCCATTTCGGAATTAAAAATGATCATTGAAGCTCCTTTCATTGATAGACCTGAAATATTCGACGATCACAAATAATACAAATAGAAAACACCGCTCCATTTCGGAACGGTGTCTTTATTTCTTCATTATTATTCCGTATTTGTTGCTTGTTTTTTTTGCGCAACCAGCGGACAGACTATGTTGGATGGATAATCATTCTATCGAACGGATTATCTGCTGGAATTTTCACTCTCTACGAACAGATTAACTGCATTTGGTTCGAATTTTCACCTCTACGGTTAGAATACACGCATGTTGAGACGGAAACCGTTCATTTTTGCACAAAAAAATTGCTGGCCACTTGGGCCAGCATTATTTTTGTAATTTAAGACGCTTTTCTCATGCCTTTTAAGATAAGGCTTAAGATGAAGACAAATACGATTGCACCTATCAGTGCTGGAATTATAGCGAAATCTGCTACTGAAGGTCCCCAGTTCCCAAGAATTAATGAACCTAACCAAGCTCCCACAAAACCAGCGATAATATTACCGATAATTCCAAATGGTACGTCACGTCCAACGATCATACCTGCTAACCAACCAATGATGCCTCCGATAATTAATGACCATAAAAATCCCATAATATATTTCCTCCTTCAAATTAGTTAATTTTTCAATTCCTGCAGCAGACTCCAAGAAATCCAATCACTTCCATATTGTCATGCCTGTATTCAGCTCTTTTAACTTTTACATTCAAATGGTATGATGCCGATTCGCACAATATCTAATGAATGTGAATGTTTTAGTTATTGGGTGGAGTTAGCCAGCTATAGCCCTTGAGTAACTGATTGGACAATCCTCATGATAGTGAATTTTTTCTTTTTGTTTGCCGCTGTACTCATTATTTTCCCCGTTTAATTAATCTAAAACCTAATTTTTTTAATAAATATTTGGCAATGGAAACAGGATTATCAGACATATTAAACGGGTATACCATAGGCTTAACTTTGTCACATAGTTAGTATAAGCAGTAACTGTTTCAATTATGTTCATAAAGGTAAAAGAAAAAGGGTGCCCCATTATCTGGACACCCTCCATCATTTAGTATTCTTTTTTAGAACATAAGTTCATCGGGATTGCTACCGAACCGTTCATTTTTGTTCAAGGCATCTATTTGATTCATTTCATTCAGGCTTAATGTAAAGTCAAATACCTGTGCATTTTCCTCGATGCGGGACGGCGTAATCGATTTAGGAATTACAACTAGATCATTTTGGAGATGCCACCGAATCAACACTTGTGCTGAACTTTTCCCATGCTTCTTCGCTATATGATTAATTGTCGGCTCTTCCAATAGGTTCCCCCTGCCTAGCGGGCTCCAAGATTCTACCTTTATTTCATGTTTTGCACAGTAATCACGAATTTTGACTTGAGTCAAAAGTGGATGCAATTCAATTTGATTGACGACCGGTTTCACTTCACTGTTTGCAAGTAAATTTTCCAAATGATGAACATGAAAATTACTTACACCGATTGATTTCACCTTACCATCCTTATAAAGCTTTTCCAATGCCCTCCAGGTTTCCAGATATTTATCTTTTCCGGGCCAGTGAATCAAGTATAAATCCAGGTATTCCAAACCAAGGCGATTAATACTATCATCAAATGCTTGGAGAGTGGTTTCGTATCCTTGCTCAGTATTCCATACTTTAGATGTAATGAACAATTCTTCACGAGGCACTCCGCACTCCCGAATCGCCTGACCAACACCTTCTTCATTTTCATAAATGGCGGCCGTATCAATCGCACGGTAACCAATCTCGATCGCTTTCTTGACGGACTCAACCGTTTCATTGCCATTTTTAACTTTAAATACACCGAAACCCAACTGTGGCATTTTAACTCCATTATGTAAGGTGATCGTTTTCCCAATATTTGCAATCATTCCATCATTCCCCCTTACTTTTATTTACCAATTATACATCCCTCCACATTCTATTTCTAACCATAAGCCTCGGGATTTAAAGAGTCCCTTAAGTGAAAACACGCCCTTGAATACCATTTATATATATTAAAGGGAACATTTTACCTTTTTAATCATTCACTAAATTAAATATTTTGTAAAAAAATGACGAAACATCTATCTTTATAGGTATGTAATTCGTTACAATTGTATAGTTCGACTTTAACCCGAGTAAAAAGAAGGTGCCATCTTTAAAGAATAATCAAAACGTAAAACTCCCATTCTAGATATTGAGGAGTTGCAAACAGTCCTGCGCCCATTCTTTGCCACAATTCCATATACACTTTACATAATTGATATCAAGGGAGTCCTCCATGTATGAATAGCATACTCATCTTAACCGCGTTAATTATTATTTTTGCTTTGGTCTTTGACTTTATCAATGGTTTCCATGATACGGCTAACGCCATCGCTACAGCAGTATCAACCAAGGCGCTTAAACCACGTCATGCAATCATCATGGCTGCCATCATGAATTTATTAGGAGCATTGACCTTTACCGGTGTAGCACATACCATTACGAAGGATATCGTGGATCCTTTCACATTGAACAATGGTTCTTATGTCATCCTTGCTGCCCTGCTTTCGGCAATCATATGGAATTTAATCACTTGGTATTTTGGCATTCCAAGCAGTTCCTCCCATGCGATCATTGGTTCAATAGCGGGAGCTGCCATCGTGGCTAGTGGATTCGATGCGATTAAATGGAATGGATTCTCTAAAATTATACAAGCGTTGATTCTATCTCCTATCCTTGCCTTTACGCTTGGATTCATTGTATACAGTATCTTCAAGGTCATATTCAAAAATAATAACTTAGGAAAAACCAATAAGCGATTCAGGAGAATACAAATTCTCACGGCGGCCATCCAGTCTTATACACATGGAACGAATGATGCACAAAAATCCATGGGGATCATCACGATGGCTTTGATTGCTAACGGATATGCCTCTACATCTGAAGTTCCTTTCTGGGTACAATTATCCTGCGCAATAGCCATGGCGCTTGGAACATCAATCGGAGGTTGGAAGATCATCAAAACTGTTGGCGGTAAAATCATGAAAATCCGCCCGGTTAATGGTGTGGCGGCCGATATGACTGGGGCGGCCATCATTTTCGGTGCAACCTTCCTGCATATGCCGGTCAGCACGACACATGTCATTTCTTCTTCAATACTTGGAGTCGGTTCTGCACACCGCATAAAAGGGGTAAAATGGGGAACAGCGAAAAACATGTTAATCACTTGGTTCATTACATTGCCAATTTCCGCTTCCTTAGCAGGAATCATTTACTATTTGATTGCTTTATTTTTATAAAACTTTTGCCTTTCATATTAGGAAAGGCTTTTTTTCTACAGATTTTTCCTTTATAAGCGTTTGTTTTTACCGTTTTTTAATTTCCCTTGTTTTTTTATGTAAAGTTTTATTAAGATTTTGTAAATTTTCGTCGAAAAACCTTCCCGGATACTACATGAATTCGTTACAATCAATTTGTTAATACTAAGCGTACGACTAAGGTGCGTAAATTTGCATGACTAATTGGGAGGCTTTAACATGGCTTTTAAATCAAAAAAAGACAAATTCGCAGTAATGCTTTTTAACATCGCTCAAAACCTAAAAGAAGGTGCGGATTATTTCGCGGATTATAAACTCAAAAACATCTCCGATCTAAAAGTATTTTCAGATACGATGAAAGACTATGAGCATAAAGGCGATTCAATGGTTCATAACGTCATTAAAGAGCTGAACAATGCCTTCATCACTCCTATCGAAAGGGAGGATATCCTTGAATTAACCATGAGAATGGATGATGTCATAGACGGTTTGGAACACTGTGCGGCATTATTCGAAATGTACTCAATTGTCAATGCAGACGAGTATATGCTTAAGTTTGTGGATGCAATCAAACAATGTACGTATGAAATTGAAAATGCCGTCGATACGCTATCCACTAAAAAACTGCCAATGATTCGTGAAAATGCAATCAAAATTAAAGATCTTGAATCCGTTTGTGACGGAATCCAACGTCAATCAATCAAAAACTTGTTTACCGTTGAAAAAGATCCAATCAGGATCATTCAATATAAAGAAATATATGAAAGTCTTGAAGAGATTGCCGATCACTGTCAAGCGGTGGCCAATACACTTGAAACAATCATAATGAAAAACGCCTAAGGAGTACCCCAATAAATGGATACTTTATTAATTTTAACAATATTAATCGTTTTCTTTGCTTTAGCATTTGACTTCATCAATGGTTTTCATGATACAGCCAATGCAATAGCGACTGCTGTTTCAACAAAGGCCATGAAGCCTAGGCATGCCATCATCATGGCAGCCATCATGAATTTCGTCGGAGCTATGACCTTTACTGGAGTAGCGAAAACCATAACGAAGGATATCGTGGATCCGTTCACGCTTCCGAATGGTTCATATGTAATCATGGCTGCTCTGCTTGCCGCCATCATATGGAACCTTCTTACCTGGTATTACGGAATACCAAGCAGTTCCTCCCACGCATTGATTGGTTCGATTGCAGGGGCTGCCATTGCAGCAGCTGGCTTCTCCGGCATTAAATGGGAAGGATTCATGAAAATTCTTCAAGCTTTGATCTTCTCCCCGCTAATTGCTTTTGCAATCGGGTTTATCGTATACAGCATCTTTAAAGTAGTCTTTAAAAACAATAACTTGACAAAAACAAACCAAAAATTCCGTACTATACAGATTGCTACTGCAGCACTTCAATCGTATACCCACGGAACGAACGACGCTCAAAAAGCGATGGGGATCATCACGATGGCCCTTATTGCAAATGGTTATGCATCAAGTACCGATATCCCCTTCTGGGTTCAATTCTCCTGTGCGCTAGCAATGGGACTTGGAACTTCCGTTGGCGGATGGAAAATCATTAAAACGGTTGGCGGCAAAATCATGAAAATCCGTCCGGTCAATGGTGTTGCAGCGGATTTAACCGGGGCCTTTATCATTTTCGGCGCAACTGTAATACACATGCCAGTCAGTACAACCCATGTTATTTCGTCTTCAATCCTTGGTGTTGGATCAGCGCATCGTGTCAAGGGTGTAAAATGGGGAACGGCCAAAAGAATGATCATCACTTGGTTCATTACCATTCCCATCTCGGCAACATTAGCAGGTGTTCTCTATCTTTTAATTAACTTGCTATTCTAAAATGAAAAATCAAATCCCTTCCGGTTACCATCGGTAGGGATTTTCTGTTTTAACAAAGGATTTATCTATGCTTATTAATAGGAAATCGTTTAAAATTCAAGGAGAAGGAATTTTTTTAGCGAGGGGCAAAATAAAAATGAAGGAATTCGAAAAAAATAGAGATATTTTTAAAGACCTTTATGGAGATATGATGGAGTTTGCCGACAGAATAAGTTCTGTTTTAGGTTGTCCCATTACAATCGAGGACGGTAACCACCGCTTACTTGCTTATAGCACACACGATGATACTACGGATCAGGCTCGTATCATGACCATAATCGGAAGACGTGTCCCTGAAAAGGTCATCAACAGTTTATGGAAAGATGGCTTCATCCCAGCGTTATTGAAAGAAGATGCCCCCATTAAGATCGGAGCCATCAATGATGTCGGTCTTGGTAACAGGGTCGCGGTCTCCATCCGGAAGAATAACGAAGTACTTGGATTCATTTGGGCTTTGGAAGTAAATGAACCTTTCTCCGAAGAAGATATGAAATTTCTGCAATTCGCTGCCAAGGAGGCCAAAAACCAGTTACAGCAATTGCAATTGAAAAAGAAAAGGAAAGAAGCAGGCCATCAAGATTTCCTCTGGCGCATGTTGACCGGGCACTATCAAGAAGAATCGGAAATAATTGAAAATTACACGAAATTCTCCATCCATGTACCAGTGGTTTTTTCCATATTGGTATTCGAATTTCCTAAAGAGATCAATCGCGAAGTGGAGCGATACATTTCATACATGTTAACGACCACTCAAAAGATAAGCAGTTCCTTATTTGCCATTGACCATAATAAGCTCATTCTTTTCGCGGGAGCCAACCAGGAGAACAGCCCTTCTTTCACTTCATCGATTTATGAATTCATTCCTTTTTTCATTCTGGAGATGAAACGGCGTTTCGGTGTTGAGCATATCCTTGGAACGGCTGGAAATATGTATAAAAACTTAATGGATGTTAAATCAAGTTACGAAGAAGCTCAATACACCCTAAAAATGAAGAATATTTTCCCTGATGACATGAAACTCATATTACATTATGAAGAACTTGGCATGTTTCAAATGATTGAAACACTCGCAAGCAACAAACAGCGCCGTGTTCATCCCTCCATCCTTAAGTTAAAAGCATACGACATGAAAAACCAGACGGAATTGCTGCAAACACTCACTGTCTATCTAGAGAAAGACTGCAACCCGAATGAAGCTTCAAAAAATCTTCATATCCATGTGAATACTTTGAATTACCGATTAAAAAGGATATCTGAAGTGGGAAATATACGGTTAAAAGACCCGATTCAAAAAATATCCCTCTTTCTTAACATTAAACTTAATCAATATGATGAATTTTTCAAGAAAAATTCATGATATATTCCTTAAAATGGAATACTAGAAGTGTGGAAAGGTTGATCATATGATATTTGAAACAAAAGATGAACTTGAAAAGGAATTAATAATCATTGAAAAATGGGAGAAAGACCAGAAAGGACTATGGTTTTGGGAACGGATTGGGCGGATTCCCTTCAAGCTATTGGATAAGTTGACACCTGATTTCATTCAGAAAAAGTTAGGTGTCATGCTTGATGAAATCGGCAGCTACATTCAGAATGGCGGCAAATATTTAACGAAAGAAGCCCATATTCTAAGTCAGCTGCAGGCCAAGGTTCCCGAGTTGAACATCACCTCCCTGGAAGATCTTTCAAACATCCCCCTCCATATCATGGATAGCGTGAGTCAGGATATTAAAAATTCAGGCAGTAAATTTGCAGCGGTTCAAGGTGCCACTACGGGGATTGGCGGAATCTTCACCTTGGCCATCGACATCCCCCTTCTTCTCGGCATGTCGATCAAAACCCTTCAGGATATCTCCATCACATATGGCTTCAATCCTAGAGACCGCCAAGAACGTATTTTCATCGTCAAATGTCTGCAATTCACAACTTCGGATGTTGTCGGTAAAAAGGCTCTATTAAATGAATTGTCAAAAATGAGCCAGACTGATTCCCAATCAAAAAGGGAAATAGCATCCGAACTGCAAGGATGGCGAGAAGTTGTTTATACATACCGTGATCAGTTTGGCTGGAAAAAACTTTTGCAAATGGTTCCTGTTGCCGGAATAATATTTGGCGCCCTTACAAATCGTTCCATGATTGCCGATATAGCCAATACGGGAATCATGCTATATAAAAAAAGAAGGATTTTAGAGCGCATTCAAGAACCTATTGCATAGAATTGAATACAGCTTAAAAGGACCTTGATTCTGGCGAGTCCATCTTTTTTGAAATTGCGTTTGTGGAATTCCACAAATACACCTTTTTCATTTTTCTGATTTCCACATACTAACTACTTCTTTTTCCAACTATACTTGTGATACAAATAGTAAAACATATTATTGGAGGGATTAAGATGAGAATAGGAATTCCAAAAGAGATTAAGAACAATGAAAATCGTGTAGCTATCACTCCAGCTGGGGTTGTGGCATTAGTCAATGCAGGACACGAAGTATTAATCGAAATGAACGCAGGCCTAGGAAGCAGTTTTACAAATGAATCATATCAAGAAGCTGGTGCTGTGATAGTCGAGGACGCTGCTAGCGTTTGGTCAAGCACAGAAATGATCATGAAAGTAAAAGAACCTATCTCATCTGAATATAAATATTTCCGAAAAGATTTAATCCTTTTCACATATTTACATCTTGCGGCTGAACCGGCACTAGCTCAGGCCCTGAAAGAAAGCGGTGTCTTGGCTATTGCTTATGAAACGGTTGCAGTAAACCGCACACTTCCTTTATTGACACCAATGAGTGAAGTTGCAGGACGCATGGCTGCACAAATCGGTGCTCAGTTCCTTGAAAAAAATAACGGTGGGAAAGGAATTCTCTTAAGCGGAGTTCCTGGAGTTAAACGTGGTAAGGTCGCTGTTGTCGGCGGAGGTATGGTTGGAACGAATGCTGCAAAAATCGCTATTGGATTAGGCGCAGATGTTACCATTCTTGACTTAAGCCCTGACCGTCTTCGTCAACTTGATGATATTTTCGGAAATGAACTGACTACACTTATCTCCAACCCATATAATATTGCAGAAGCAGTCAAAGATGCCGATTTAGTAATTGGTGCTGTTTTGATTCCAGGTGCTAAAGCTCCTAAGCTCGTTACTGAAGAAATGGTTAAATCGATGTCTCCAGGTTCAGTCATTGTCGATGTTGCAATCGACCAAGGCGGTATCTTTGAAACGGTCGACCACATAACAACACATGATAACCCTACTTATGTTAAACATGGAGTAGTACATTATGCAGTGGCGAATATGCCAGGGGCAGTGCCTCAAACTTCTACAGTTGCTTTAACTAACGTAACAGTGCCATTTGCACTTCAAATTGCAAACAAAGGTGCCATCAAAGCTATTCTTGAAAATGATGCACTTGCAAAAGGCGTCAATGTAGCGAATGGTGAAATCACGTTCGAAGCAGTTGCCACAGACCTTGGCTACAACTATGTAAGTGTTGAAAACGCCTTAAACTCAAATAACATTAACGCTTAATAAAAAATAAGACTCCGGACGACGCAATCTTGTCTGGAGTCTTATTTTTTTGGACGGGAGACTCGTTGAAGCTGTACTTCTTCCGACAATGTCTAGGTCAGGCCGAATTATCTCGCACAACGGGCGATTTTTCCGGATATAGCTCGAATTAAAGACTAAAATCATTATTTTTATACGTTTATATGTTTAAATTACGTGATAGGTAATTGGCATTTTTGACTTGATCCCCATATAGTAGGCAAAGATATGCCACTACATTTTATATGGGATCAAGTCGAGTTATTACTAATCTAATAAAATGGAGTATTCCTCTTAATCTACGAAAATCTTCCCAGGATTCATTATTCCTTTCGGATCCAATGCCTGTTTGATCGTTTTCATCACTTCGTAAGCTCCTCCATGCTCCCTTCGTTGATACTTCGATTTTCCAAGTCCTACCCCATGTTCACCCGTACATGTACCGCCTTTCATTAATGCAAATTCGACGATTTCATCATTTAACCTCTTCGCTTCTTTAACTTCTTCAGGATTTTTCAGATCGATCATGAATAATACGTGATAATTCCCGTCACCTACATGTCCTACAATCGCACCCTCCACTTTGGATTGTCCGACTTTCTTCCTTGTATCCAGTATGGCATTCGATAATTCATGAAGGGGCACACTTACGTCGGTCACCATCAGCTTCTTTCCAGGTGCGCTGTGAATGAATGCGTATGCGAGATTATGGCGCGCTTCCCATAAGGCATTACGTGCTTTTGAATCGGTTTCAAACTGGATATCCCCACAGCCAAAATCATTTACGATTTCCTTGGCAAACTTGACGTCCTGTTCCAGTCCGGCAAAGTTTCCATGAAACTCGAGGAATAAAGTTGGTTGGACATCATAGGATTTGTCCATAAATTGATTAACTTTTTTTATGGACACGGCATCAACCAATTCAATTCGTGCAATCGGGATGCCGGCAAGCATGATCCCATTAACCGCAGATACTGCCTGTTCGACGGTTGGAAATGAAGCTCTCCCAGCCATTGTGACCTCAGGAATGCCATAAACTCTTAAAGTCAGTTCAGTAAATACACCTAGCGTACCTTCAGAGCCGACAAACAAGCCATTCAAATGAATGCCTGAAGATGATTTTGTCGCTAAACTTCCGGAATGAATCACTTCACCGTTTGCTAAAACCACTTCTAAATCCCGGACTTGATCACGCATTATCCCATATTTGACCGAGGTCGTCCCACTTGCATTCGTAGCTGCCATCCCTCCCAATGTTGCATCGGCACCAGGATCGACGGAAAAGAACAAACCGTATTTTTTTAATTCTTTATTGAGTTGCGTCCTTGTCACACCTGGTTGGACCTTCACAAGGAAATCATTTTCCCTAATTTCCAATATTTGATTCATCAAGGACAAATCCATGGAAATTCCCCCTTTGACTGGAACGACATGCCCTTCCAAACTTGACCCTAATCCAAAAGGAATGACCGGTATTTCATGCTCATTCGAATACCGCATGACTGAACTGACTTCCCCGGTATCCCTTGGGTATATGACCACATCCGGTAAATGCGGAGTGTGGTAGGATTCATCATGGCTGTGCTGTTTCAATAAAGTTTCATTCACCGTTACTTGTTCTTCCGAAAGTATCTTTCTTAATTCTTCTATATAACTATTCATTATGCTGCCCCCTCTTTTTTTTACAAATATTCTGAAAATATCGCACAAATGGGATTGCCCGCTAACTGGCAATCCATTTCTTCACTTACTGAAACCTTTCGTTTTATCCGTGCAGGCCTTCATTGCTTGTAGAACGCTGGATCTTAGCTGATTCTCTTCTAAAGAAGCTACCGCAGATATCGTTGAACCGCCCGGTGTACAGACATCATCTTTTAAAGCAGCAGGATGTTTTTCCGTTTCGAGGACCATCTTAGCAGCTCCCATTACAGCTTGTGCAGCCATTCGGTATGCTTGTTTTCGTGGAATGCCATCACGGACCCCTCCATCAGCCAGCGCCTCGATGAACATGTATACATAAGCAGGTGACGAACCGCTGATGGCCGGCACTGCGTCCATTAAATCTTCATGGAGGATTTCCGTTTTACCGAAACTATTCAGCAGTTCAGTCACACCCTCTATATCAGCATCGGTCATTTCATCATTAATACTCATGGCCGTCATGCCTTCACCAACAAGCGAAGGAGTGTTTGGCATCGTCCGGACAACCTTCACTTTTTTTCCAAAGCCGCTCTCAACTAGAGAAATCGTGATCCCCGCTGCCATAGTGATGATCACAGCGTCTTCTTTCACATGATTCTTCACTTCTTCAAGCACTTGCTTATGCTTGGCAGGTTGGATCCCTAAAAAGAGAAAATCGGCAAAACCGGCAACTTCTTTATTATCCAACGTACCTTTAACCTTATATTTCATGGTGATTTTAGTTTTGGTTTCCACACTCGCAGTACTGACCATGATTCCTTCTGGTGAAATGACCTCTGCAAGCAACATGCCCTCAAGCATTGCCTCACCCATTTTACCGCATCCAATAAACCCGATTCTTTTATTCATATTTTACACTTCCAATCATAAGTTCATCTATATTCCTTCTTATTATATCGGATTTGATAAATGGAAACACGTAGGAGATATTAATCTGGAGGAGTTGATGGTTTTTAGTCGAATTACTTAAGTGTTTTGAATGACCTTTATATCCACCTTCATGCAATTGGAATTTTCAGCGAAAAAACCGTTGACTAATTGGTCATTTCGGATTTATAATTTTGACCTATTAGTCATAAAACGAATAAGAAATACAGTTCTAGGAATGGAGAAATCATATGGAAATGGATAAAAGAGCGGTCAATACCAAGCTAGTCTTAACAGGATTGATTATCGGAATGTTTTTCAGTTCATTGGAACAGACGATCGTCGGTACGGCCATGCCGACAATTATCGGCGAATTGAATGGTTTTACTATCTTTGCATGGGTAACGACTGCCTATTTAATAGCCTCAACGACTGTTGTACCCATTGTTGGAAAGCTATCTGATTTATATGGCAGACGTTCCCTTTATCTGCTTGGTACGATTATTTTTACGATCGGTTCGTTTTTATGTGCCACGGCCACTTCGATGGAGCAATTGATCATCTATAGAGGGCTTCAGGGAATAGGCGGCGGGATGATCATGCCTTTATCCCAAACGATAATCGGCGATATATTCTCTGCCGAACAAAGAGCCAAATGGCAGGGTGTATTTGGAGCCCTTTTTGGTTTAAGTTCCGTCATTGGCCCTTTTCTGGGCGGACTGATCGTTGACCATATAAGCTGGCATTGGATCTTTCTGATCAATGTACCGACGGGCTTACTATCTGCCATTTTGATTTATGTAGGATTGAAACATGAAGCCATAAGAAAAGCAGAGAAAGTGAATATCGATTATCTGGGCATTTTCACATTGATTCCTGGTATTGTCCTGTTACTGCTGGGCTTGACCTTCGGTGGTGATAAATTCGAATGGTTATCACTCGAATCTCTCTTGATATTTGGCAGCACCCTTGTCTTCATTGCCCTATTCATCATTTTTGAAAGAAGAGCAGTCGAACCGATTCTTGATTTATCCCTTTTTAAAAATAGAGTTTTTTCCACCACGAATATTTTGGGATTCTTGCTGGGCCTTGGCATGTTCGGGGCAATCATGTTCGTCCCGCTGTTCATGCAAGGCGTACTGGGAGTTTCACCAACAAAAGCTGGGTCGACCATGACACCAATGATGATCGGTATGATTCTTTCCAGTATCATTGGCGGGCGGTTACTATTGAAATTCCGTTTTCGTACCGTGCTTACCTTTGGAATGGCCTTTGCAACGCTTGGCTTCTTCCTAATGAGCATGATGGACGGCAGTACGACCATATTCACTGCGTACTCATTCATGGCCATCCTTGGAATAGGCATGGGTCTTGTCATGCCGACATTGATGATTGCCGTTCAAAACGAATTTCCTAAATCCCAGCTAGGGTCGGTTACAGCGGCTTCGACATTCTTCCGATCTATAGGAGGAACGATGGGCATCACGATTTTGAACGCTGTCATGAATCACAATCTCCAGCAAAATATGGATGATGCGGTCGTAAGCCAAAAGGACCCTATATTGCATGAGGCACTGAAAGCATTAGCCGATAAAACGGATGCATTATTCAACGTCATGCTTTATCCGGAAAACCTTAAAATGCCGGCAGAAGTCAGCAATGTCCTTGTACAAACGATTGAAAATGCTTGGATCGATGCATTCTCCAGTGTTTTCATCACCGGTATCTTTTTTGTTTCCGCGGGGATATTAGTGGCACTTTCCGTGGGTTCGGGCCGAATCAAAAGAGATCAAGAAACGGAAAAGGAAACAGTCTAAAAATTTGCTCGGGCCCGGCTGATATAAACAGCCGGGCTTTTTATTCCCTTCATGTTTCTTTTTCATTGATAAGGGAATTTTACCTGTATGAGACTAAATGGAGTGATACTATGAACAAGATAAACCATTCAATTTTACCTGAGGATTTTTATCAGCAGCCCACGCTTGAACTGGCAAAATCCCTTCTTGGCTGCCTGATAGTAAAAGAAACAGCGGATGGAACCGCTTCTGGATTCATTGTTGAAACAGAGGCATATATTGGACCTGAGGACAGGGCTGCACATAGTTTCGGAAATAGAAGGACAACACGGACGGAAGTGATGTTCGGTAATTCCGGATTGATATATACATACGTCATGCACACACATACACTGGTCAATGTCGTAAGCGGAGGACCTGAAAATCCGGAGGCCATTTTAATCCGGGCGGTTGAACCCTTTTCCGGGCTTGAGTTAATGCATGAAAGACGCGGAATTGCCGATATTCATAAATGGACCGATGGACCTGGGAAGCTAACAAAGGCACTAGGCATCACCATGGATGATTATGGTCGATCTTTTACGTCCCCCCCGCTATATCTTGCTGCCGGAAAAAAGCCTGAACACATTTCCAGCGGGCCCCGCGTCGGAATCGACAACTCCGGGGTAGCAAAAGATTATCCTTGGCGTTTCTGGGTTACCAACAATCCGTTTATATCCCGTAAAAACCTAATTAATAAAGTGTTACCAAAAAGGAAAACATGATTTTATCCCCTCTAAGTGAACAGCGTAAAAACTGCGGATGTTACACTGTTCACTTAGAGGGGATTTTACTTCGCCCGGAATCATCCCGAAATATCAAAATTCGTGAATGAAAGGATTAGGAAATAGCTGGAGGCACTCATAGCCCAAAAGGAAAATGGCTTAAGTTGAAGTAATACTTAATTCCTGCCAAACCTATTCATTACCATAATTCCCTTACTTTTTCAACTTCCAACCTATTACCCCAGTAATAATAAATTGACTTCTTTCTATTACGAACCTAATATAGTTAAGTCAGCAATATGGAAGGTGGTTTATGATGAACGTTCAGGCCCTTTTGCAAATGAATACAATTTTTATTAGTATCCTAATTGAATCCCTTCCCTTCATTTTACTTGGAGTCCTTATATCTGGAATCATCCAAATGTTTGTGTCAGAAGAGATGATTGCAAAAATCATACCGAAAAATCCGATCTTATCTGTTCTATCCGCAATAGGTGCAGGAGTCTTTTTTCTTGCCTGCGAGTGCGGGATCGTCCCGATTACCCGACGCTTGATCGCTAAAGGGGTTCCTCTTTCAGCAGCCATTGCCTTTATGCTTTCTGCACCCATTCTCAATCCGATCGTCCTGTTTTCCACCTATATAGCGTTTGGTAATAGCTGGAGCATGGTTTTCTACCGTGGCGGAATTGCATTCATGGTCGTTCTGATCATTGCATGCATCCTTTCTTTTCAATTTAAGACAAATCAGCTTAAACAGGAACCTATCGATCATATACATCACCATAAACTTACATTTAAAGACAAAATAACAGGGATGTTTAAACACTCGATTGAAGAGTTCTTTTCGGTTGGAAAATACTTAATCATTGGTGCACTGTTGGCAGCTGTCATCCAAACCTTTTTGAAAACATCCCTATTGCTTGAAATAGGTCAAGAAAAACTATCCGGGAATGCAGTCATGATGGCTTTGTCCTATGTCATGTCCTTGTGTTCCCAAGCCGACGCCTTTGTTGCAAGTTCTTTTAGAAGTACCTTCTCGCCCTCTTCACTAGTTGCTTTTCTTGTATTTGGGGCCATGTTTGATATAAAAAATACGATCATGCTATTAGGTACCTTCAAAACAAAATTCGTTTTATGTTTGATGGCCTATATATTTATTTCCGTCTTAGGCCTAACTTTATTGTTTATTTCTTAAAGAGGGTGTTTTATATGGGGAAATTATTCATATTACTTGGACTTACTTTTTTATTCATGCATTTACACGCCTCGGGGAATATATCGAAATACATTAATATGGAGTATTCATATGTTTCACAGATTGCTATCTATATACTGGCAATACTCACGTTAATGGGATCTTACTTATATTTTAAGGAAGATAATCAAGAAGAATGTATGGATTGTCAGTGCGGGCATGATCACTCCCAGGAAAATAAGAAATGGACAAGGAACCTTACTTACTTCCTATTCTTCATTCCCATTTTAACCGGCCTCTTTTTGCCAGTTGCCACTATGGACTCCAATATTGTAGAAAAAAAAGGATTTCATTTCCCGGTGTATGAGGACTCGGATGAGTATAGCCAGCATCAATTTCTGCAGCCGGATACGAGTCTTTATTATGGCAAGGATGACTATTTAACTCTAATGGATAACTCTCTCAAAGGATTGGTTGATCGTGATAGTCTTCAATTAACCGATGAAAACTATCTAAACGATTTAGAAGCCATCTATTACGCTCCTGGAAAGTTCACTGGCAAGCAAATAACGTTAACCGGGTTTTCGTACAATTCAGATGAGCTAGCCAAAAACCAGGTATTCCTGTTTCGTTTTGGGGTCATTCACTGTGTCGCAGACTCTGGGGTATTCGGTATGCTAATCGAATTTCCTGAAGGAATGCACCCTAAAAATGATGAGTGGTATTCCGTGACAGGTGAATTGGAATCCATTTATTATCAGCCATTCAAGAAAACCATTCCACTGCTCAAGGTATCATCACATAGTAAAATCGCTGAACCCGATGATCCCTACGTTTATAGACAATATTAAAAAATTCATCATGGAAAGGTAAGGATTATATTATTCTTCCTTTCTTTTTTATTACCTCAAACTTCCATTTTATGAAAGGCTTTTTACTAGTTATCTCTTTATGCGAAATGGCCCTCTTACTCCCCACTTGAATTCACTCAAGGTGACAGATCTACAAAATACTCTAAAAAATGACGAAAAAGTTGAATTTTATTTATATGGGTCATGTTTTTTATATGGCTTACCTTTATAATATAAATGCTACATATTTTTTTACCACATCAGGAGGAACTTTCCTAAATGAACAATTCGAAAAACTCTTTCATTCTTGCAGGAACGATTATAGGTACCCTTATCGCCGGCACCTCTGCTTATGCTGGTTCTTATCAAGTTAAATCCGGGGACACCCTTGATAAAATCTCTAAAGCCAATAATACAACTGTCCAAAAATTAAAATCTCAAAACCATTTGACTAGTAACCTTATTTTTCCCGGACAAGTCTTGAAGGTTAATACTAAAGCCCAGACAGATGAAAATATTGATAAAACCGAAAAATATGTGGTTAAATTGGGGGATTCTTTATCTAAAATTGCTAATAGATATAACCTTTCCCTTACTGCCCTGCTTAAATTAAACTCTCAAATTTCTAATTCGGATCGCATTTATATTGGCCAAACCATCCGGGTTTCCGGACAAGCCCCTGCATCCAGCTCTACGGCTACAAACAGTCATTCTAATGCTACATATACAGTCAAATCCGGGGACACACTGGACAAAATTTCGAGATCCAATAATATGACTATCCAACAATTAAAGTCTAAAAACCATTTGACTAGCAGCCTTATTTTTCCCGGACAGGTCTTGAAGGTTAATACCCTTACCAGCAATCCGGATAATAGTAAAAATACAACAGAAGTTTATGTGGTTAAATTAGGGGATTCCTTATCAACAATCGCTAAAAGATACAACCTTTCCCTTAGTGCCTTACTTAAAATAAACCCTAATATTTCTAATTCAGATCGTATTCGTATAGGCCAAACCATCCGTGTTTCTGGGAAAGCCCCGGCATCTGCGATTAAAAAAACGTCCAAATCGACCAAAGCAGATCAAGTTTTGGCTGCTGGCGCTAAATACATGGGAGCCAAGTATGTTTACGGTGCGAGCACTTCACGCACTGACGTATTTGATTGCTCTTCATTCACATTAAGGGCATTCCAAAGTGCAGGTGTTTCCTTGCCTCGAAATTCAGTGGCTCAATCGCACGTTGGTAAAGCTGTATCTTCAAAATCCCTCCAAAAAGGGGACTTAGTATTTTTTGATACTAATAATGATGGTGTAATCAATCATGTTGGAATTTATGCAGGTGATGGTCAAATGCTGAATGCCTCTACATCTCAAGGTGTATCCTACGCTAACATTAACAATTCTTATTGGGGACCCAGCTTTGTAAAGGCAGTCCGAGTTCTTAACTAAATAATGAAATGGCATTAAACAATTGTTGGCTAAAAAATAAACTCTATAGGCCTTGATTAAAGAGCAAAAAAGTGTGTATTGATAAAATATCATACACGCTTCTTTGCGTGTTATAATGTCAAATAGCCGCCAATTGGTGTTATGGCTTATAACCCTTCTCATCCTCTCACCGCATTAACTTTGCATCTCCATAATCGCATAAGTGAGTTGTTTACTGATACGTACTCCTTCCAATCATAATAATTCCTTTCGTTCAGCTATTTCATCCTTCTTTTTTCTATGACAGACAATCGTTTATTGTAAATACCATGCTTTTCTTAATAACTTTTTCATCACCTGCCTGTTTTGTTAGATGTCTTTCCTGCATTTCCACTTGCTTGTAATGGACTTTTTCTTCAGTAAGATCGATGAACAGCATATACTGTTGAGATTCTTTATTCGACTCTATTAACCGTGCCAATGATACATTTTTACGCATTTTTGTGTCCCTTTAACTATAGAAATTGCCATGCTAAAAAGAATGGTTTTCTCCACTTAGGAAAAAAATAGGCCCCATTGCTTCGTGACATTTTCAAAATACTCCTAATTTAAAAATTCCTGGTTTCAATTTTGATAGGACAGTGACAATACTGATATTGTCATTTTGAATATATCCTGTTTACTTTTTCACCTTTCCATTCTTGTCCTTGGTCGGCCCATTTATATATAGTAAGCAGTATCTACATTGCCAACAAAAAAGGACTTCATCACAGAAGACCTTTCAGATTGGAGATAAGAAGAGCATTTGCCTACAGTTTTTTCTTTAAAATAATTGCAGTTGATTTCAAATACCCGCTCCCTTTTGTAGACATTGATTTTAAATCCCTTTCCGCCGACTGCCTGCCAAGTCTCCTCTCCACAAGCACCTAGCGGAGTCTCGGCTAGACAGTTATTCGGCAGGAGGGTCCCAAATTTCTTCAATCCAATCAGGATTACAGTAAAAAACCATTAAGGATAATCCAGTCTTGTTTTAAAATCATGGTTCGGGGTGAGATTCCGAACTTCCTTTTGGTATTACTTTAGTTTTTCTTGCCTTTCAAGATACTGCCTCATTTTTTGCAAATAATCAGGTGCATCCATTTGATCTTTCACGACCAATTCTATAAGGCAAAGCTTATCGGCGTTCATGTCCTGAGCATTTAGAATGGCTTCATCCAATTCACCATTCGTCTCGACTTTTGCTGTAAATGCCTCTTGACCAAACGCTTCAGCCAGTTTTGTATAATCCCACTCTGGTATCTCGTTGTATTTCTGTTTTTCTATATCGACTTTTACGTTTAAGAATTTTTCTATCGTGTAGCCGTTATTGTTGAGGATGAACACGATGGGCTTGCAGCCATTCTCCAGCATCGAGCTTATTTCCTGTGCTGTCAGCTGTATCGAGCCGTCTCCGGTAAACAAGAGAACACGCCGGTTTCTATCTGCTATACAAGCACCGAAAGCTGCAGGCGTCGCATATCCGATACTTTGCCAGCCTCCCTGAGCTATGTAGGTCGCCCCTTTCGGCAACCTGACCTGTGACATGCCATAAGAGAATGTTCCTGTTTCCGTGACCACAATGTCATTTTCCTTCAACATTTGCTGAAATCGAGGATAATAGGAAGCGGCTTCCAGTGGTGCTGATTGGCCTTCTACCATTGTGTCATATGGAAACGAGATATTTCCGACAGATCCGTTCTGCCGGTAGCCAATGTCCTGGAGGGCATTTAGAATTTCCTCCGCCCTGACATTCATATAACTGGCTTCTCCCACTTTTAATGTGTCAGGTTGAATTTCCACCATTTTCAACGGGTTAAGCTTTGCTGTACCTTTGGAAGTATTGACGTCTGACCAAACAGCACCAACAGCTATGATGAAATCCGCGTCTTCAACAGTCTGAGTTACATCCATACTTCCCAAAGCGCCGCCGTATACACCAATATACTGGGGATGGCTCTCATCAAACCCGCTTTTTCCCTGCATTAACGAAGCAACTGGTACATTTAACCTCTCGGCGAGCTGCAGTACGGGTTTCTGCAGGTTATACCGAATTGTTTTCACGTCGACAAGCAAAACCGCTTTGTTTACATGTTCTAACATACCTTTTATATGTTCCATTGCTGACTGTACCGCATCGATATTCGTTTTATGCACATTTTCAGAAGTCTCACTTTGAGAAAGCAACGGTTTTTCAACAAGATCGATAGCCACTACCAAATAAACGGGCTTTTTCTTTTCTTTAGCGATTCTGATTGCAGCCGGTATCTCCATAGCTGCGTTTTCTGGTGTAAGAATCGCCGTATAACTGGTGATATGCTCATAAACCTTACGGAAAACATCAAAATCTCCGTCCATTAACGTATGATGGGCAAGCTCCTTCTCCTGTTGCATCATGGACTTTGGAGAGCCGACAATATGTATGAGCGGCACATTTTCACTGTACGCGCCAGCTATTGCATTACATGCGCTCATTTCCCCAACACCAAAGGTGGTGATGAGTGCCGACATACCCTTCACCCGGGCATAAGCGTCCGCTGCGTATCCAGCATTTAGCTCATTTCTTCCATTAATAAACTCAATCCCATCATAATCTTCCAAAGTATCTAGCAATGAGAAATTATAGTCGCCAGGCACACCAAAAATCTCTGTAATGCCTTCTTCCTTTAAGCAGTCGTATAAATATTGTCCCAGGGTTCTGTTTCCAGCCAAGTCAACCACTCCTTCATTCGATTACTATCTACTTTATTTATACCCAATCATAAGTAGGTTAATCGTATAAGTATCCATATTCTTAATGGGTCTAGCCATTCTATTACTCTAGTTATAGCTTTGATGAAAGAAGTGAGTGTCATCATTCCAGCATGGAATCTTCTTAAAAATGATTCAAATATAAATCGAAATATCTGAAAATTCTTGATTTCACCTCTATTTTTGATTTATATTTGAATCACCGGAACATTGGATAAGGGGGAAAATGATGAGTGATAACAATGTCAAAAAAGTTTTGGAATGTATCATCAACACATCCAATAACAATATTACCGTGACAGATGAAAAAGGATTCATTTTATTCACGAATCCTAACCATTGGTGGATATATGGAATCGAACCAGAACATTATCTTGGGAAATCCGTTTATCAGCTCGAAACGGAAGGAATCCTTTCACCTTCGATTTCTGCCATGGTATTGAAAGAGAAAACACCTGTCCAGATCATGCAGCAAACGAAGACGGGAAAAATCGTCATGTCGACTGCCTATCCCATCTTTGATGATGATGGTGAATTGATTCGTGTCGTCAGTTATGCCCAAGATCAAACTGAAATCAGGAACCTCCAGGATCAGTACGGTCAATTGGAGAAAAAGATTCAAGAATACCAATCGGAGGTCGAGGAACTTAGGGAACAGGAAGAGCTGATCTATCGCAGCAAGGAAATGCGGCAAATCGCCAAAACGATACACCGTGTTTCCAAAACGGATGCAACCGTCATGCTTCTTGGGGAATCCGGTGTGGGAAAGAGCGTCTTCGCCCGCCGGCTACATAATCAGAGTTACCGCAGCAAAGAGCCATTCATCGAAGTCAACTGCAGTACCATCCCAGAAAGTCTCTTTGAATCTGAAATGTTTGGATACGAAGGGGGATCCTTCACTGGTGCGCAAAAGCAGGGGAAGCAAGGGCTGGTAGAACAAGCAGATAACGGAACCTTATTTCTCGATGAAATCGGGGAGCTTCCCCTCGATATGCAAGTAAAATTGTTAAATGTCCTGCAAGAGAAGACTTTTAAAAGAGTGGGTGGAAAAAAAGAGCATAAGATAGATTTCAGGCTGGTAACGGCAACCAATCAAAACCTTGAGGAAATGGTGGAAAAGGGAACATTCAGGCTCGATTTGTATTACCGCTTAAATGTGATTCCCATCCAAATACCGCCATTACGAGAAAGAAAAGAAGATATTGCCATTTTAATCAATCATAATCTCGAAATCATCAACAAGAAATATAAGTCTGCTAAGAAATTGCACCCTTCCACTTACGAAATACTTATTCAGCATAAATGGTCAGGAAACGTGCGTGAATTGGAAAACCTGATTGAACGGCTCATTTTGACCTCGGAAGACTCCATCATTTTCCCAGGCTTTCTCCCTTCCCATTTCCATGGGCAAGAATCATTGACGAAAATAGATGATACGTTAATGATCGACGATATGATGGTTGATGATCGTGATCTCAATACCGCACTCGAACAAGTGGAAAAATGGATGATGATGAAAGCGGGTAAACAATGTAAGTCCACATATGAAATGGCTAAATTCTTAGGGATCAGCCAGCCTTCCGTCGTCAGGAAAATGAAGAAATATAAAGGTCAATTACCCATTAAGTAAAAGAATATTTCACTGCAATCTCCCCTTTTAAGTATATAGAATAAGGACCTTCATATGAAGGTCCCCTATTTCTTACTTATTTGACACACCTGCAGATTCAAATGTTGCCATTTCCTTAATGACCAATGTCGCTGCCTTAAGGATTGGGTATGACAGTGCGGCCCCTGTTCCTTCCCCGATTCTCATTCCCAGGTCAAGGACCGGCTCCTTGCCCAGCAGTTCTATGGCCGTTCTATGACCCGGTTCTGCAGACCGATGCCCAACAAACATATAATCGGCTGCACGTTCGGAAATCAGGTTTGCCAATACAGCAGCCGTGGTTGTAATGAAACCATCAACAAGAATGGGTATACGGTTATTAGCTGCAGCAAGCATCGCCCCTGCCATACCTGCAATTTCGAATCCACCGATATTCATCAAAATATGGATTGGATCATCAGGATTAGGATTTCTTAATGCAATCGCTTCTTCTATTATTCTCCGCTTATGTAAAATGCCTGCTGACTTCAATCCTGTTCCTTGCCCCACTAGTGATTCGACGCTTTTCCCGCTTACGATGGAGATGATGGCGGTACTGGAAGTCGTATTTCCTATTCCCATTTCACCTAGAATCAGGCAGTTCGCTCCACGGGCAATCATTTTCTGTGCACGGTCATATCCAATTTCAAGCGCTTGAATTACTTCTTCCTTTGTCATCGCCTCTTCCTTATAAAAGTTTCTAGTTCCATTGCGGACTTTTCTCGAAGTTAATCCCGGAGCTTCGATATCTGCATCGATCCCTATATCGACAATGTCCAAGTAAGCATCTATCGCGCGGCTTAAAACATTGATGGCAGCACCATCATTCAGGAAATTGAGTGCCATTTGTTCCGTCACTTCTTTTGGATAAGCCGAAACCCCTTCTTCCGTAATACCATGATCGGCTGCAAACACGATCACTCCCGGTTTCGAAATGTCCGGGAATGCCTCTCCGGTCATCTTGGCCAGTTCGATTATCCATTCTTCAAGCCGACCTAGGCTTCCCTGAGGAACCGTCAGCGAATCGACATGGCCTTTAACCCGCCGTCCCATTTCTTCATCCAGCATCGGGATGGAGATGGCAGCTAACCCATTCGTCATATTAATCCCCCCCACAACTCAAAATGAAAAACCTTAACCATCGGAAAAGGTTCTTAACCATCATCTGCTATAAATACAACTTAGTCCATATAATTATCCTTTTATCACTTGTATTCACTGTGATTTATTTACTCCGGCACTCCCATTTCATTTAATGGGTAGATTCGAAATTTCACTTTGCCCAAAAGTGATTTCTCAGAAATAAAACCAGATCTTCTTCCATCCCAACTATTCCTTCGATTATCCCCCATGACAAATAATTGGCCAACAGGCACCTTGGATTTCCCAAGTAAATCATTCAGAGTGAAATTCTCCGTCAGATTTCCTTCTGGTGGAATCTCCTTCTTTTTTGTTTTCAAATATGGTTCTGTATACTTTTTCCCACTGATATATAAGACATCATCTTTCATTTCGACACTGTCACCTGGTAAACCGATTTATATAATTCTTTTCCACGTCCGGGGCATAAAATACGACCATATCGAAGCGTTCCGGCTTTCCGATTTTAGCTACCACGATCCGATCATCATTTTCATAAGTCGGCTCCATTGATTCACCTTTTACTGTGACTGGTGTAAATAAAAACTGTTGGCAAATGAACACGATGATTAAAGCGAATAAGATAGATTTCAACCACGAGGACACTTCACTTTCCACTTCATTCTTCATAAGGGCTCCCTCCCCTCCATTGTCAACGGCTAATATTGGCACGCAGCTTCAAGACCAATTCTTTAGCTCTTTTAATCCCTTAATGCTGAGCAGTCGGTGATTTTCAGAAATATTAAAAAGAAATATATGGAAAAATTGTAACATATCCATTTATAGCTTGCGAGAATGAATCTTTTTTTGAGTGCAGAGCAAATCACAAAACCACGAAAAAAGGATAGCGAATTTTAGCTATCCTTTTACTCAGTACAAATATTGGTCAAAAACCTTAGTATTTATTCCAAGTCAACATAGTATCGAGTGGCAAACGGACTTTTTCAAATCCTGCTTTAGTTCCTTTTCCAAGGGATATTAACATGACAGGTTTGAAGTTTTCCGGTACATTGAATGCATCCACAAATTTGGCTTCATCGAACCCTCCCATAGGAACTGTATCATATCCTTTTGCTTTTGCAGCTAACATGATCTGCATGGAAACCAAGCCACCGTCAATCATGGCTACACTTAAAGCTTTCTCAGCAGAAAAGTTACCGTAATTATGCATGATTGATGCTACATATGGCTCTTTGATTTCATTCTTCATGATTCCTTTATTGACTAATTCACCATAAATCCGCTCTGCATTTTTGAAACCTTCTATATCAGCTAAAACGGCAATGACAGCAGATGCATCGACGATTTGTTGTTGGTTATTGGCGATAGGGAGTAATTCTTGCTGGGTTTGCTTATCTTGAATCACAAGGAATCTCCATGGCTGTAAGTTGGAAGAAGACGGTGCTTGAATCGCAATCTCCAGGATTTCACGAATTTCCTCTTCAGTCATCACGTATTCAGCATCGTACTGGCGAACAGATCTCCGTTCTTTTGCTACCGTAATGAAGTCCGTATCAGTAAGAACCTTTGGCTTTTCACGCGGTATATTCAATTCTTTCGATTTATTTAGGTACTCTTCTTTACTCATTATATTTTTTGTCATTAATAATGACCTCCATTTAACTGTAATAAATACAGGAACAGTATATAACGTATACTGTTCCTTTGTCAAATACAGTTAAAGAAAAACGAAACCTTATCAGTTTCGTTTCTCACATTAAGATTTTGATAGTAAATCAGCAATTGTTTTCTGCTCCAAGCCCTGTATTATCCAGCTCTCCATCTCGTTTTTCAAACCGCATAAAGCCTCGCGGGAAGATGGCTGAAAGCATTTTTTATCATTCACATCTAAAAAGCCTTTTGAAAAAGGTTCGGATTTAATTGCAGAGTATATATCTGCAAGAATGATTTGTTCGGGATTTTTGGCAAGTGAATATCCCCCATCCCTTCCTTCCTTCGCCTGAATCAGCCCTGCCTTCACTAAATTACTTAATATTTTTCTAAGAAAGCCTGACTCCGAATCAAGCTTATCTGCTAATTTATTACTGTTACATAATCCATCATGATCAGCAAGAACAAGCAGGGCTTGTACTGCAAGACTAAACCACATTATACTGGAAACCTTTTCTGACATTTCTTTCACCTCACTCCTCTACTTTAAACTATTTTTCAATGAATATACAACGCTGCACCGAACAATCCTGCCAAAATCTCTTTTTATCGAACATCATCGGAAAAACCTTTATGGACCACTGGGGGGTTCCAGGGCAGTGATAGGAACGATGAATCCTCACAAGATCTATCTTCCAAAAGATAAAATAAATAGACAAATTACTTGTCTTACAAATTATATTTATTGGAATATGGTAAACTTAAAAATAATAGTATTTACTTTTCTCAGAAAGTGGATGAATGATGCTGAAAACAATAAATGAACAAATGGATAAAGTTATGCCTCTTATCACACCGCTAAGCGTGGCTATTGGGGTATTATTGGCCGAACATCTAATGGATTACACCTTTCTTGTTCCATGGGTATTTGCCTTCATTACATTTTCCGGAAGTTTAGGCTCTAACTTTAAATCTCTCCAGCAGGCTGTCACCCACCCCTTACCTGTATTAATCGTATTGATCATCCTACATATGCTTATGCCTATTTGGGCTTTTGGTCTCGGCCATTTAGTGTTTCATGGTGATGCTTTCACGATTACCGGCCTAGTCTTGGCTGTAGTGATTCCGACTGGTGTCACCAGTATGATCTGGGTATCCATCTATAACGGGAATGCCGTACTTGCCCTAACCATCATCTTAATCGACACCCTTCTCTCGCCATTCATCGTTCCTTACAGTGTTTCCCTTTTTGGAGGCGGTTCGATCGAAATGGATTTAGGGTCGATGGTGAAAGGATTAATCGGAATGGTCGTTCTTCCCTCAGTGCTTGCCATGTTCTTGAATCAGGTTACAAAAGGGAAGATACAATATACATTATCCCCCCGCTTAGCTCCTTTTTCCAAGTTAAGCGTTGGAATCGTAGTCATATTGAATAGTTCAAAAATTGCGCCTTACTTAACCCATTTCGATAAGAAATTAATGATACTGTCCCTTTTGGTTTTGTTCATAGCTGCTTCAGGGTATGCCCTATCCTGGATGGTCGGTGCATATTTAAGATGGGAAAAGGGGGATATCATCACCTTGACATTTACAGGCGGTATGCGGAACATCAGTGCAGGAGCCGTTCTAGCGACCACCTATTTCCCCGCTGCTGTCGCGGTACCCGTTGTACTAGGCATGCTGTTTCAACAAATGCTTGCCTCCTTTTTTGGCTATGCCATGGAAAAGCATTTTAATCGTGGTGTGAATGAAGGGAGATCCGCCCAATGATCATTTCCCAAAGCATCCTTTTTCCCTTTCATTAATATTCCAATTATAATAGGTGAGTGGAATACATTCACATGATAATCCATTAAAAATCCTTGGAGGTATTGAAGATGAAAATTGTTGCATTAGTGGGAAGTATCCGTAAAGAATCTTACAACCTTAAACTTGCCAAATATATTCAAGCTAGATATCAAGATCGGTTTGACCTCGAAATCTTGAATATTCGGGATTTACCTTTTTATGATCAAGATATTGAAAATGACCCTCCATTAGTCGTAACAGAATTTAAAAGCAAAGTAGCCGAAGCAGATGCAGTCTTGTGGGTAACACCTGAATACAATGGTACGATTCCAGGCGTATTGGGCAATGCAATCGATTGGTTATCACGTGTCGATAAAGTCTTGATCGGCAAACCATCATGGATCATGGGTGCGTCAATGGGGCAATTAGGAACGGTTAAAGCTCAATTGCATTTGCGTGAAATCTTATTCGCAATAGGCATCTCCTCCCCACTCCTTCCCGGAAATGAAGTATATGTTGGTGCAGTGCATGACAAAATCGATAACGAAGGCAGGCTTACACATGAGTCAACTGTCCAGTTTATCGATACTGTCGTCGATAACTTCATTAGCTGGTATAATCATCATACTCGTTAATGCTTTTTAACAGTAATCCCAGCAGGTTTGATCCTGCTGAGATTCTTGTTGCATCAAAAAAGAGGGGATTAAACAAAATTCACCCTCTTCCCGCTTGGAATGCAGGGTATTTTGTCATTCCTCCGTCAGCGAATAGAGTGATGCCCGTTACATAACTGGACTCTGAAGATGCCAGCCATGCAGCAACCGCAGCAATTTCTTCAGGCTTTCCGATATACCCCATTGGAATCATGCTTTCAAGATCCTTTTTCTTTTCGGGATCTTCAAGTTTATCGGCATTTATTGGCGTGGCGATGGCTCCAGGACCAATGCTGTTCACACGGATCCCTTTTGGTGCATATTCAAGAGCCAGGGTTTCCGTAAGCAGCTTCACCCCGCCCTTGCTTGCCGCATAGTGAACGAATAAAGGCCAGGGAATCATCTCATGTACACTGGACATGTTTATCACATTCCCTTTAATATCGTTCTCTACAAAATACTTGATAGCTTCACGGCAGCCTAAGAAATTTCCGGTTAAGTTTGTATTGATTACCCTATTCCAGTCACTTAACGGCATCTCGTGAGATGGAACAGGATTTTCAATTCCTGCATTATTGATGAATATATCGAGTTTCCCGAAATTCTTTATCGCTGATTGAACAAGGTTAATCACATCTTCTTCAACGGTGACATCGCCTTTTACTGCAATGGCATCCCCACCATTTGTTTTGATTTCTTCCATTACACTATCCGCTTCCTCTGATTTAGTGCGATAATTAACCACGACCTTTGCCTTTTCCTTAGCAAAGCGAATGGCCATCGCTTTTCCTAAACCAGTAGATGAACCCGTTATAACAACGACCTTACCTTCTAAATCTGTATACATTTATTCACCCTCCAATTAACTTTTTGCCAATCCGAGCATAATCCCAGCTATTATGATCAAGATAATTCCAATTACAATTCCAATTAGTTGACGCTTCGTTTTCTTTTCACGTAAGATGATGATCCCGCCGAGTGTTGAGATGACTATGCCCATTTGCGAAAGCGAAAAACTAGTAGCCACTCCCACACGGGGCTGGGATATGAATAAAAACATGTTCCCTGCAGCCCAAATCAATCCCGGAATGATATTGCGGATCATATATTTGTTAAATGGTTTATGTTTAAAAGTCAATAACAGGCCGCCTATCACCATCCCGATCGCTTGAGGGAACAACGCTGACCAGCCATCAACATCAAATAGACGGGCCACGACCACATAAACCAAATAACCGAATGTCGAGATGAGGAGAATAACAATTCCTTTCTTCAAGTTTCCCGACTTGCCCTCTTTTGATTCTTTATCTTCCAATGATGTCAAGACGATTCCTATAATGATGAAGACTAATGCCAAAACGCCTAAAATTATCGCTTTCATTGTAGACCATTCGTTAAAAACTATGACCCCGAATAATGTGGTTGAAATGAGCTGCAGTCCAGTTGATATCGGCATCGTTTTGGATACTCCCATTAAATCAATGCTCTTAAGCTGATTAGCTTGTCCAACGGCCCAAAACAATCCAGATACGACTCCGACTCCAAACACCAGAAGTGACAACTTAATATCGGCAAAAATATAAACACCAATTGAAAAAATCAAGGCGCCAATCGTTGTACCCAGTGTTTGACTATAGGGTCCACCCCCCAGTTTCACATTAAATAAAACGATGCTTCCCCAGAATAATGCAGGCAAGAGAGCTAATAATATATCCATTTTCAACCCCCATATATGTAAGTTCAAAACTAAGCAGAAAATTTCATTTTGTCTTCTTTTAATATGTTCGCATTATTTGAAATGACCCTTGGTAATTTTATGAAGTGTTTTTTGCAAAAATAGTGTACAACACAAAATGGGCTTAAGATGCTGATAATCTTGCAGCTAGCCACCAATTTGATGATGTTGCATGTCCATTTTCGAATCATCGGCGACCATGTCCAAACAGCCGTCGATCCGATAATGATGATGGAGAACAAAGAGTCAAAAAGAAAGGAGTCGTTAAAGGTATTTCTTTAACGTAAAAAAGGTAATTCAGCTTGAATTACTTTATTTATTAGTGTTAGACAGTACAGTTTTTAGTTTTTTTTTAGTCTAGAAGTTACAAGTTTGAGACACTAAATAAAACATAAAGATTCTCCCTGTCACTTTGACCGATAATTTGCGAATATTTTAAGTGTTATTTTGCACATCCACCTTTAAAAACCCAACTACCTCCACATCAGAAGATTAGCTGGGTTTCTTAATTATTTACATCTAATTATTTATAGAACTATTCGTATCCGCCTAGTAAAAAAGCGACTGCTCATTGTTCAGCAATCGCGCCCGATTGTTTAATACGCCTTTCAACAAATGTCACAAAAAAAAACAGTTTACTTCTCTGTAAAAAACACTGGAGCAGAATCAACATTCTTAAGCCATATGTGCTCTTGATCATCCAAACCTTCCTTCACCCATACATCACCGTTATACTCCCTATCCTTTTTGCGTAACCAAGTCAGATATGAACCAACAGCTTGAGGATCTTCATCAAGTTCATTATTTTTCGGAAAAGAGATCTGTAATTGTTCTTCCTTTCTTGTATTGATAGCGTAAAGTGCTGTGAACATGGTTGGAACCGGCCCTTCCTTCCACTCCTTATACTCTTTTGAACGAGCCACAATCACCTTGTATGGTGAGTACCATACTAGATCAAGGTCAACATAACCTTTAGGTGTATATTCCTTTTGTTGCTTTGATGTTGGCATGTCAGCAACCGTAGTTTTCTTGTTTTCAACGAAAAACCTCCCTTCTCCAGAAATATAGGCCAATTGATTGGCTGATGGAGCCCACTTCATCCAGTCCTTGAACCTTAGCATTTTACCTACTGCTTGAAAGTGTTTTCCTTTTGACGATATGACACATAATGTATTGCTATCCATGGACCAGGAAGCAGTGGGAGTGGCTAAATAACTAACCCACTTTCCATCAGAACTCCACTTAAAATAGTCAGCATCAATCGCAAACAAGTCAGTATCATTTGTTTGAATGGTATAAAAAGGATCCATTTTATCTATTGCAAGATTTGCATCTACTGGAATTCTATAAAGTGGGATTGGACCCCATCCAGTGGGACGTAAGCTGGATTGTGAGGAAACGATAAATTCTTTTCCATTCGGAAACCATTCAAAACCACTAACCCCAAGCGAGACATTTTCAAAACCCTGGGGGCGACCACTTTTTGTTTTCGTAATGTTTAATAAACCTTGATCATTGTAGGCCAATTGATTTTTGTTCGGTGACCATTTAAAGTCAGAGGTTACGACCCTTACGTAAGGCTGGTAACTTTCTTTTTCCTTAGTATCATAAATGAATAGGTCTGACTTTTCACCCTTTTCATCTCCATCGATATAACCAATAAACCTACCGTCATATGACCATTTCTGAGAATACACATATCGATTCTTTGTAATTTGTATTTCTTGTTCTCCCTTTTTGATCCATAGCTGATGATCACGGATAAATGCAGCAGTCAGTGGCACTTCTGCACTGGCCATTGTTGAAAAAAGAAAACAGTTGATGATTAGTAGTAACACTATCCGCAAGCCCATCATCAATCCCTCCCACTTATAGGTTGTCCTAACCATTGATGGCGATACGCAGTGACTACTAAGCCAATAAATATTCCTTTGTAACCAAAAAAGAGCGCAATTCTTGCTTAGGAAATGCGAATCCAACACTTACTGTTATAGAAAGTGAACTGTAAGCCTTGGTATCAAATTTCTGTTCGTCGAGTCAAGATTTTATTCCACGCTTCCTTAGTGGTTGGTCGATGTGTACCACCTCATTGGACTTTCACCACCTAGATTGTTGCCATGCCTGGCACACTAAAGAAAGCAAACCATATGGAGGTTTGCTACTTCAGTCTGTAGACAAAAAGGGGGGCAGGAAACGCATCTTTCATCAAATGATGTTCCCGAACCAACTGACCCAAACCAACACCTTCAACTCCTCAGGTATGGTTTCTACCTAAATGCCATAACAAATTTTTTTGGAACGGGTGTACGAGACTCCTGCAGGAATAGCGTGTCCAGGGGACATCCTGTGGAAAGCGGGCGCCTGGAGCGGAAATCAACATTCAAATGTACAAGCCATAAAAAAAATGTAGGCAAACTCGATTTCTACGAATTTGTCTACAGTCTCAGGAAACTTGATGAAGGGTTCACTTCTTTTCTTAGAAATGGAACTTACTTCTTCAAATGATATGGCACTGTCGTAACAACCACATTTCTTCTATAAAGTAAATAGGCGCGAATCAGTAAACTTGATTGGTTATGAAGTATATTGTGCCAGCCCTTCTTCGGAATGAATTGGGGGATGATCACCGTAACTTTATAATTGGATTCCCTAGCCTTATGTTCAACTGTATCCACAAATTTAGTTAGCGGCTGAATGATACTTCTGTAATAAGAATTCAGTGTAACGAGTCTGACATCAGGCTGCCATTTTTTCCACTTTTCTTCGAATTTCTTTTCATCTTCTCTTTCAAAAGCAACATAAACGGCAATAAGCTGATGTGCTGATAGAGATTTCGCATAATTTAATGAGTTCTCAACAACATGAGTTATTCCAGCCACAGGTACAATGATGATGTTTCCTTCAATTGGTAAGATCGGCTCACATGTTGTAATCCTTAGTTGGTCACCAACTGCTTCATAATGCTTTCTAATTCGATGGAAAATTAAAATGATAATAGGTAAAAAAATCAAAACAGGCCAAACCTGAGTAAATTTGGTTAAAAAGAATATCATCGTGACGATAAAGCTAATTATGGCACCAATTGAATTAATGGTTAGTTTCATCATCCAGCCTTTTGGCTTTTCGCGAATCCATTTAACAATCATCCCGGTCTGGGACAACGTAAATGGAATGAATACCCCTACTGCATAAAGCGGAATGAGATTTTCTGTATGTCCTTCAAATGCGACGATTAAGATGATGGATGCAAGTCCCAGTATGATAATTCCATTGGAATACCCTAATCGGTCCCCTCTTATCGTAAACGCCCTTGGTATGAATTTATCCTTCGCTAAATTTACCGCAAGCAGAGGGAAAGCTGAATAGCCAGTATTGGCCGCCAGTATCAAGATCAATGCAGTCGTACCTTGAATGAAGAAATACATGAAATTCCGTCCAAAGATCTCTTCAGCAATCTGGGAGACGACCGTTACCTCCGCGCTTGGAACAATGCTTAAATAATAGGCTAAGTATACGATTCCCGAAAATAATACAGCTAGTAAGGAACCCATCACTATTAAAGTTTTGGCAGCATTATTCGGAGCTGGATCTTTAAAGTTCGGGATTGCATTGGAAATCGCTTCGACTCCTGTCAATGCGGAACTTCCTGATGCAAATGCCCTTAGCAGTATGAATAAACTGATGCCCGCTACAGGAGTCCCTATGGAAGTGTGCAATTCTGGTGAAACCCCACCCGTCAAGATCTTGTAAATGCCAACACCAATCAAGGTGAACAATGCTAAAACGAATAGGTACACCGGATAAGCCAAAACAGAGGCCGACTCCGTAACCCCCCGAAGGTTCAGGATTGTAAGTAGAATGACGAACATGATGGCTATGCTGACATTATATGAATGCAAGCCGGGAAATGCGGACGTGATGGCATCCGTACCTGCAGAAACACTTACGGCGACAGTTAATATATAATCGACCAATAAGGATCCTCCAGCTATCAACCCTGGATTCACTCCTAAATTGTTTTTTGAAACCACATAGGCCCCCCCGCCATTTGGATAAGCGAAAATGATTTGTCTATAGGACAAAATCAAAGCAGTTAACAGGATCAATACCCCAATCGCGATAGGAATGGAATACCAAAATGCCGCAGCACCGACAGTGATCAGGACGATCAATATTTGCTCTGGTCCATAAGCAACCGAAGACAACGCATCAGAAGATAATATCGCCAAAGCCTTTGTTTTGTTAAGCTTTTGTTCACCAAGTGCATTTGATTTTAACGGTCTCCCAATCAAGAACCTCTTTATAGAAGATAACATCAAGAATTCACCACCATACTTAATTAATAAGTTTATGTTACACAGCTGCAGCAAAAACAAGACGAAATAGAAAAATGCCTACAAGTCATAGTTAAATAGACCTGTAGACATTATTTTTTTGTCTAACAAGCTCCACCTTCCTTCTCATATAACGCTTACGAGGTTAGCTGTCGGATTCGGACCTAAGAGTAGCCCTACCTTGAAAGGATTCACCCCTTGGATTGTAGTAACAATCCCTAGAACGGGTCCCCCGCACCATAAGGTTTAAGCGATTTAGAAATATGAAACTGTTGATTATCATACTCCCGTGAAATGGAAAAGTAAATGAAATTTTTGCACATTAATAGAATAATATTTGTAGATGAAGTTTTGTTCTTATAACATAAATCATCACGCAAACACATGATCCGAAGGGAGAAGAGGGGGAAGAGGGGGAAGTAAATACGCAAAAAAATTGATCAAGAGGTCAATGAACAAAAGGTGGTCCCAAAATGGTAAAATGATCGCCACATAGAGAACGTGAAGAACGAAATTAAACAGATCTGCCCCAGCTTGGATAGTCATCAAATTTGCATTTAATTTCGCTTTCCGAATCCACTTTAATTCCCGTCCAATCGGGGGCATTATACCACTGATCCACCTTAATTAGTTCCTTCCTTCTTGAATTGGTCTCAAATTGCTTTTTTTAAAGACAAAGTATTTCTGGCCAATATAGTTAAGAACTGTGTAAAAAATTGCCCCTATCAGCACAGCCACATTTTGTTGTATGGATAAATGAACGGATCCTTCCATTGAGCCTGCTATAGCTTGGCCTAAAGAATAAGCAGCGGAATAACAAATCAGGATGACGCAAAAGAAACGGGCACCCCCTCTCCGCCATTCTATATTGCTTTTAAAAGTAAAAGTCCTGTTCAAAAGAAAACTCGTTACAGCTCCCGTACCATTGCCGAAAAAGGTGGAGATCCAGTAAGATAATTCAAGAACATTCATGAGAAAAAGCATGATGGAAAGTCCAACCGCTGTATTGACTAATCCAACCAATAAAAAGCGGATAAAGGAGTTAGTTTGATTTAGATAGTTTTTCAATACTGTTCCGTTCATTGTCTAGTTGCTCCCGTTTTTTTAAATCGAGCGGATTAAATAAATCCAAATCAACAATATATTTAGGCCGGTGTTTGGATTCATTATAGATTTTACCGATATATTCCCCAATCAAGCCGACGGCGATCAACTGTAGTCCACCGATCAACCATATGGAGGTGATTAATGAGGTCCAGCCAGTTCCGGTCTGCCCATAAAACTTTAACCATAAAAAGTAAGACCCAAAGAGTAAGCTAATGAAAAAGGAAAGACATCCTAGCCATAATACAATCCGGATCGGTGTAACTGAAAAAGAAGTGATGCCATCAAACGCAAACGCAACCATCTTCTTAAATGGATACTTCGTTTCCCCAGCCAATCTTTCTTTTCGATCATAATAAACAGAGTCCGTCTTAAACCCAATGAGCGGTACGATCCCCCGTAAAAAAAGATTCGTTTCATCAAATCGTTCCAACTCCGCGATCGCCCTTTTGCTCATTAGCCGGAAATCAGCATGATTATAGACAAGGTTAACCCCCATCTTGTTCATCAATTTATAAAAACCAGTGGCTGATGTTCGTTTAAAAAATGAATCAAGGTCCCTTTTCTGGCGAACACCATATACAATTTCACATCCTTCATTGAATTTGCTAATGAATTCAGGGATGACTTGAATATCATCCTGTAAATCTGCATCAATGGAAATCACACAATCCGAGGCTTCCTTGGCTGTAAACAATCCTGCCAGGAGTGCATTTTGATGTCCAGTATTCCGGGAAAGCTTTAGCCCTCGAACAAATTCATTATTAATCGTTTCCTTATAAATGATCTTCCATGTTTGATCTTTGCTTCCATCATCAACCAATAGGATTTTACTTTGACCAGAAACAACCTTTTCTTCAACTAACCCCCTCACCAATCCGCAAAGCTGGGAAATGGTATCCTGCAATACGCTTTCCTCGTTATAACAAGGTACAACAATTGTTAGTATCGGTGAATTCACTCTATTCCCCCCTTTTCACATGACTCTGTATAAATGAATTTTCCATACACTTCCTTTTTTTATAAAAATCCTATCTAGTACCAATCCATTTTCCTTCGCGTTATTGATTGGTATGGCAGAAAATATATACTTGCCACCTAATCCTTTAAACGCATCCATATTAAGGTCCAAATTCTCCAGCTCTTTCTTGGAGCCTTTCTTGAACATATAATGCTTCCCAAGCTCATCGGTAAATAGGTAACAACGTCCTCCCCATTCATCAAAGTAGATTCTGATGTTTTTATTCTTAGCCAATTCGTTTTCAATTATTTGACGAAAGTGATGTTTGTAAGTAAGCGGATAGAAATTGTTATAGCTATCGAGCGTGTAAAATCCATTAAATTGTGCAATTGCGGGGTGCAGCCCAATGCTAGCAACACGATATTCTTCCTGTGGGAGGTCAATATGATCTTTTATTTCCTGAAATAGGTTTTCTGAATAGAACTGTTTAAAAGATGGTTTTTTATTGTGAGTGATTTCTTCATTGAAACCCATTAAAATCATAATTTGAATGGCGATGAAAATGGAAAGGGTTTTCTTAGCATAATGGCTGTATTCCCAAATGATCTTTATAGCGAGGGCAAACCCCAAGTAAATCACCATCGGCCTTAAAAAGTGAAATCTGGCAAAATTAAAGGTATCCATCGTGTGAAACCTTTCCGTTAAAGGAAGCCAGCCTTTATAAAACCAAAATGCGTACCACGCTGAGAGCATAAAATTCAAGCCGAATAAAAAAACATAAACCTTTTCCTGTCTCCATAGTTTTTTGGTCAGAATAATATAAAGGGCAAAGACTGTAATCGGCAGGATGATAAGCGCATGTACAGTCATGACATGCGTATGTCCTAGAACGAAATTTTTGAAAGTAAGCTTTATGACCCAATCGAGCGGCAGCCTTGCGTGAAAATATTCATCCCTGCTGTTTGGCTCCGAATCAAAAATGAATGAAGCGACCAAACGATACTCCACCAAACCAAAAATGACGGTCATATACACGATCGAAAGAAGAAACGTTATATTCCACCCTTTTCTCCTGATCACATCCATTAGCCAAAGAAATCCCATTGCAACAAGGAAAAAGAAAAAGCCAAGCACGATGCTTGAATAAAGCGGTAAAAGTGTAAGGACCAAATAATTCTTCCAAGAATGGTCCTTGCTGCGAATATTCAAAAAAGCCCAAAGTGCTAGTGGCATACCAAGTGTACTGAGCATTCCCGATGGCCAAAATGGGGTCAGGGCAAAGGCTAAGGATGCTCCAACCCTAATCCAACCTGATTGGCTTCCTTTAACTAAATGTTGCTTTAATAGAATATACATACCAAAGAATGCAATGAACCTTGTTAATGCCTGGCTTATGGCATATGCAACCATTGTTGGAAAAAGAGCATAAAGCCACACGATAATACTGAACTCACTGCCAAAAGCATTTCGGGGCAGGCCATTCATAATCTGGGGAATCTTGGCGTCTATTGCACCGAATAACTCACCGCTTTCTGAAAGGACTTTATACCAGGCAAGGTTGGAATCCAAATTATCATGGACGCGAATATGCGCATTTTCTCCAAGGATGAATAAAGGAGAAAGATATAAAACAATGACGAGAAAAGCAAAAAGGATCTGTTTTCTCTCTTGATTTTCAATTGGCAAAATATACACCTCTTGACCAAATTCATATATCCATAATATTTGCTTCGGAGATAAATCTATTCTTTTTCAGCGATTTATTTTAACCTTTTTTGATATAGGTCAACCAATGGCCACATAAAATGAAGGGTAGAACAAAAAGCATATAAAAGAACCTTAAAAAGGGGCAGGGCTATGATAAAGAAAGCGGTGATTCCAGCAGCCGGTTTAGGAACACGATTTTTACCTGCTACGAAAGCCCAACCAAAGGAAATGCTGCCAATTGTCGATAAGCCGACCATTCAATATATTATCGAGGAAGCGGTACAATCAGGGATTACAGATATCATCATCGTTACGGGTAAAAACAAACGTGCCATCGAAGATCATTTCGATAAATCCATTGAACTTGAAATGCTTCTGCAAATGAAAGGTCAAAATGATTTACTTAAGGTCGTGGAGAACATTTCCAATATGGTGGATATCCACTATGTAAGACAAAAGGAACCTTTAGGTCTGGGGCATGCCGTTTTATGTGCCAAAACTTTTATCGGAGACGAACCTTTTGCCGTCCTGTTAGGGGATGATATCGTGGATAGCCCGGTTCCAGCTTTGAAGCAGTTAATGGAACGGTATGACAAGGTTCGAGCGAGCATTATCGGATGTAAGGAAGTCTCACCTGTCGATGTCTCCAAGTATGGGATCGTAAATTTCCAAGAACGATATGAGGATTTATTTCTGGTAAGAAACTTAGTGGAAAAGCCAAAAGTGGAGGATGCACCATCAACACAGGCGATTATTGGCCGATATATTTTATCACCTGCGATTTTTGAAGTCCTTGAAACCGTACAGCCCGATCGGAAGGGGGAGATCCAGCTTACTGAAGCTTTGGACCTTTTGTTAGAAAAGGAACCATTATATTCGTATATCATCGAAGGAAATCGATATGACGTTGGCGATAAATTCGGCTTCCTCCAAGCTTCAATAGATTTTGCCATGAAACGACCTGAACTTCGTGATCAGCTACTAACATATATAAGGCAGCTGTTCCCATAAAGAAGTCAATATAACCCACGCTCAATTACCTAGAGGTGATTGGGCTATTTCCGCATCAGGAATCTAAGCTTCATGAAAGACTCTGTCTCTATTCATTCAGAGTTTTTTAGTGGGCTAACTTATGTACCTTTATTCTTTCCATAGAATAATCCTCCCTTTCTTTAACGACTTGTCCAAACCGATTTGGCATATTCTCATAGAATGATTACATGTAATTATTTTAAAGAAAGGGGAAAATTACATTGAGCCAAGCTGATGATGCCTTCCGCACTTCTCCAAAGGTTCAGAAAGGAAGGCTGATTTCCGGACATACAAAGGAGTTTCAAACAGATCCCATTGGCTTTCTGACCCGATTGGCCAAGGAATATGGGGAAGTCGCTAAATTCCGTTTAGGACCATTCCAAAATGTTTATCACGTTTTAAATCCTGATTTAATAAAACAAATACTAGTAACAAAACAAAAATCCTTCATCAAATCCAAGGACTTCAATGTTTTAAAACCGCTTATCGGTGAAGGTCTACTTACAAGCGAAAAAGACTTTCATATGCGACAGAGAAGGCTTATCCAACCCTCTTTCAAAAAGACTCATATTAGCCAATACGCCAAGGATATGATTGATACCACAATGGATTATATATCAACTTGGCAACATGATGATGAACGAATTATAACGAAGGATATGATGAACATCACTCTCGGGATAATCAGCAAGACCATGTTCAGCATGGAATTCAAGGATGGGTATGAAATTGTTGGGAAACCTCTGGAAACTGCTTTAAGAATAGCAGTCAAAAGGATGAGAAAGATTTTCCGTATGCCATTATGGGTACCGACTAAAATCAACCGTGAATATAAAAAGGCGATTCAAAGACTAGATAAAGTCATTTACGGCATCATTGAAAAACGGAAGAACGACATAATAAAACATGAAGACATGCTTGGGATCCTGATGGACGCCCGTGATGCCGACGACGGATTTGGTATGACAAGCAAGCAGGTCCGTGATGAATTAATGACTATTTTTCTGGCCGGTCATGAAACGACAGCAAACGCTCTATCCTGGGCACTGTATGCCATTTCGAAGCATCCAGAAATTCAAGCCAAGCTTTTCAGTGAAGTGAATAGCATAATCGGTCACCGGAGACCCCAGCCTGATGATTTCATGAAATTACCATACACCCAAAATATCATTCATGAAACACTTCGCGCGTATCCCCCACTGTATATCTTATCCCGCGATGTGACGGAGGATGTCGTAATAGGAGGATATCGTTTTAAAAAAGGCGATATGATTCTAATAAGTTCTTATGTGATGCAGCATAATCCAGAGTATTTTGATCAACCGGAATCATTCATTCCTGAGCGATTTGAAAATAACTTTATGAAAAGCTTGCCTGCGTTCGCATACTTTCCATTTGGCGGAGGGCCGCGGGTTTGTATTGGCAACCATTTTGCCATGATGGAAGCGGTGTTTGTCCTGGCTTGCATTGTCCAAAATTATAGGATAAAGCTTGCTCCTGACCATCATGAAGTAACCCCTCTTCCATCCCTTACACTCAGACCCAAGAATGGACTCCGCATAATGATTGAAGATAGAGGTGCAGAAGCCTTCGAACCTGGAGCATCCAATTTTTGAATGAATAAGAATGATCACATATAAATATAACATTCATATTGTTTCGATATTAATCCTATAACAGACTGGCTATTCCTTTAGAAAGGAGGGATGAAGAAAATGTACATGCTCCATTCACCACGAAAGGGGATCATCCACACTGAATTGCACTATTTAGGGATGGCCTCGCAAGTATATACCGGTTATTTGGAATTTCTAAGCGAAATTGAACCGTTACAAGAAACCGAAAACCTACAGCCGTCCCCTCTCCCCTTTATATATGAGAACGGATAGTTCCCACTTCAAACCGTATATCGGCCATTAAAGGTCGGTTTCAGAATGTAGACAAACCCGATGAAAATCGAGTATGTCTACATTTTTTTATGGCCTGTACAATTTGGACGTTGATTGGAACGGAAGGCACCCGCTCCAATCAATTTTGTTTTAACTTTAAGATATAGCCCTTTTGCCTAGAGTCTTTTTTGTTTTAATATAAACGCATTAAAACTTAAGGGAGTGAGGATACTTTCTAAACATGATTCTACTCAGCGAGATCAACTGATGCCATCGAACCATTTGGTTCGTAAAATGGAGGCTACCATGCATGTAAAGAAGATGGCCAATTGGACATGGCAAGGGCCAAGACTGACCTAACATAGTGGGCTCGTAAAGCCCTAATCTCTTAAATTCAGGCGAACATTCAAAGTGGATTTCAAAAGATGCAGAATTACTTTGAGGCATTTTGATAAATTAAATTCAATTCCATCCATCCGTATAAATCAACTATCAGTTTGCTTTCCAGTTCATAAAATTTAATTACTATTACATAATAAGTAAAATTGAACCTTTACGGTTAAAGGAATAATTTCCAGTCCACCTGCCTAATTGAAATTTTTCCGAATCATGATATATTAACATGTCCGCTTTAGTACACGAAAGCGTTCAACAACAGAAGAAATCTTAGTTTTAGTGACAGACTATTTTATTAAAATAATGAAAGAAAGGCATGAATATAATGGAAAAGACTCATCAAGATTTAAAAAAAGGCTTATTGCCGAGGCATGTCCAGTTCATTGCTTTAGCCGGAATGATAGGAACAGGGATTTTTAAGGGGAGCTCGGATACATTAAATATGGCAGGTCCAAGTGTTGTGATAGCCTATTTAATAGGGGGCTATTGTTATTTATAGTAATGGCGGCATTAGGAGAGATGGCAACCGCTTTTCCTAATTTGAACGTACAACATCTCATTAAAAAAGCTTTTGGGTTTCAACTATCCTTCATTGTCGGATGGCTCTATTGGTTTAACTGGATTATAGTGATCATTGTGGAAATAGTCGCAGCCGGTAGCTTTTTACAATATTGGTTTCCTTCAGTACCATTATGGGTGTTAAGTATCCTTTGCGCCTCAGTCATTATAGGAATAAATTTGTTTCAAGTAAAATACTATGGAGAACTCGAGTTCTGGTTCGCAGGAATTAAAATTATAACCTTAATTGCCTTTATTATTTTAGGAGCTTTGATCATGCTAGGACTTCTTCCTAGTTCGGCTTCATTTTCTAATTACACGGCACATGGGGGCTTTTTCCCCCAAGGAATTGACGGAATGCTAAGTGCACTTTTAGTGGTAATGTTTTCATATGGAGGAGCAGAATTAATTGGTGTAGTGGTCACGGAAACAAAAGATAGTCAGAGAGTCATACCAAAAATCATTAAAGGAACAGTATGGCGGGTGATACTTTTCTATGTCTTGCCGATACTTATTATTTGTGGAGTAATACCTTGGAACCAAGTAAGCACTGAAGTAAGTCCTTTCGTTCAGGTTTTCAGCTTATCAGGACTTCCCGAAGCCGCTGATATTATGAATTTCGTTCTTTTAACTGCTGTCTTATCAGCTGCAAATTCAGGTATATACGCTACATCAAGAATATTGTTTACTCTTTCTCAGAACGGAGAAGCCCCAAAGGTATTTATGAAAACAATCAAAAAGGGTATCCCGCTTAATGGTATATTTTTAACTACATTATGTATATTGGCTGGTGTGTTTTTATCCTATTTGACTCCAGACCTGATTTTAAGCCACCTATAGCCATTCCTGGATTCACAGTATTATTATTATGGATCAGTATTTGTTCCGCGCAATTGAAGCTGCATGGCCAATACACTGGTAAACCAGGTTTCCGGGTAAAATGGTACCCGTATACAACTATATTAGCCATCACGGCTTTAAGCATTATCTTTTTGGCATTTATCTTTAATACGCAAAATATCATTGGGACCACAGTATGTCTTGTAACTGTAGCAGCATTTATCCTGCTCTCTTTTATAGTCAAACAAAAAAAATCAGCTAAGAAATAGACATAACTCTCTTGATTTATAATCCCTTATTTAGTTTTAACATGAAGTACCTTATAAGAAATGGATCCCTGAAATTTGTGATTTCAGGGATTTCCCCTCCACTTTTAAAGGCTTTCTGTACAATTGAGAAAGTTCTTTTGCGAGAATCCGGACTGTATTATTCGAGTATTTTCATTTACCGGCATACGGAATTTAGCCAGTAATGGGGGACAAGAGGAAAAACACCCCATGTATCGTATAAGTTATGAACATTAAATTTTCTTATAGGAAATTGTGTCGATTATACAGCCAAGGTGAGAATTGGATGGGGAAGGAAGTTTTGAATACCGTACTTTAACCATATTCTTGTTTATATTTTCAACATACATATGTTAAAATAACCAATGAACCAATCATCCTACAAATTCGAGGTGTTTATATTGACCATATCTAAAACAAATCGTTTATCACTTGTAGAACAAGTTGTTTTCCAAATTGAATCGTTAATCGAATCTGGCGAATGGAAGATTGGAAATCAGATTCCTCCTGAAATGGATTTGATAAAACAGTTCGATGTGAGTAGAAATACATTAAGGGAAGCTGTACGATCACTTGTTTATGCAGGTCTTTTAGTAACAAAACAAGGAAAGGGAACGTTCGTCAAGTCATCTAGTGCCCTAGGGGTTGCATTTCAAAGAAGGATCCAGCAGTCAGGTATATTAGAGACGTTAGAGGTTCGTCATGCACTTGAAAGAGAAGGAGCACAATTAGCTGCATTAAGACGTGGCCAAGAAGATATAGAACAGATGAGAATTCATATAGAAGCATGTCGTAAGGCTGCTGAAGCAAAGGATAGTAAGGCTTACGAAGAAGCTGATATTCAGTTACATAAATCAATTATGGGTTCATCACATAATGATTTATTGATTGATTTGTACGAACATATGGAAGATTCTTTGCATGCTTCCATCCATCAGATAGCTGAGATGAGTTCAGATGCGAACTTTCATTTGAACATTCATTGTAACCTTGTAGATGCCATCATCGAACAAGATGTAAATCGGGCAATTGATACAGTGAATGAATATATTGCACAATTCAAAAAATCTTTAGTCTAAGTACGGAGGACAAATCATGGGCATTCATCAAGCGGCAAATCAACTAGAACAAACAAAAATGGATATTAAACCCAGAGTTGGATTACTCATCATCGGGATTATTCTTCTTGGAGCAAATCTGAGGGCTCCCTTAACATCGGTTGGCCCCCTTGTCACTTCGATCCGTGATAACTTGGGGATATCCAATACATTATCAGGTTCATTAACGACATTGCCTTTGCTTGCTTTTGCACTCTTATCTCCATTTGCACCTAAGTTAGCTCGACGTTTTGGAATGGAGCTTACCCTATTCATTTCCTTAATCTTATTAACGGTCGGGATTGGGATACGATCAATTGGCGGAGTGACGACATTGTTTTTAGGAACCATTTTAATTGGGCTAGCCATCGCTATTGGCAATGTATTGTTACCCAGTCTCATTAAGCATAACTTTGCACGGAATATCGGTTTGATGACAGGGATTTATGCAGTTTCCATGAATTTATGTGGTGCAATAGGATCCGGTATCAGTATTCCCATTTCCTCTTTATCAGGGTTAGGATGGGCTGGCGCCCTTGGATGCTGGGGGATCTTATCACTTATTACCGTTTTCTTCTGGATGCCACAATTAAAAAAGCCATTCAAGTCCAATAAGAATGAACAAACCGCTCAAAAGGTAAAAAACATTAACTTATGGCGTTCGGGTCTAGCATGGCAGATCACTTTATTCATGGGACTGCAATCGTTTATCTTTTATACAGTAATTACCTGGATGCCAGAAATTCTCGAGCAAAAAGGACTAACTGCTGATGAAGCTGGCTGGATGCTATCCATCATGCAGCTTGCCGTCATTCCTATAACATTCATTGTGCCAATTTTAGCTGGACGCATACAAAGTCAGCGTTTGTTAGTAGTCCCTCCTGTTATTTTTCTTATTGTAGGGATATTCGGTATTTTGTACGGAAGCACACTGCTTATCCCGGCATGCATGATTTTGATTGGGATTGGAGTCGGAACTATATTTAGTTTATCCATGATGTTCTTTAGTCTTCGTACACAAAGTACCCATGAGGCGACGGAACTATCCGGAATGGCTCAATCATTTGGTTATCTTTTAGCTGCTGTTGGACCAGTATTATTTGGAGGGCTACATGACATTACACATAGTTGGACGATTCCCTTATTCATGTTAATCCTAATATCCGCTCTAATTTTCATTGTTGGAATGCGTGCAGGAAAAAATGAATATGTAACAACTCATTAATCACTTTATTAAATAGTTTTTCTGATATGTGCATAAATATCGTGCTTTTTTATGGTTTTAAGCACGAGCTTTCTGTTAGAACAGCCTTATCTCTATTTTATATAGGGGTAAGGCTGTTTTATTTTTTAATAACGGATTGACTGCTTTTTTACTTCTTCTTGTTCTTTACATACATTATTCGGTGATTTCTATATTAATCGATTTTGAAATTATTATTAAGCAGATATATTATTATCATTAGAATCAAATGCGGAAGGTGCTGCAGAAACTCCTCTTTTTCTTTCAATCCAGTTGACTATTAAAAATGTAAGAAGACTTACTGAACTTCCAGCGACAACTGCCATAATACCAAATGGTTCTTTTGCCAGTTGCCATGCAACCCCAACGATTGTTCCTGTTATTATGGAGTAAAAACCAGCATTAGGAGTTACCTTTTCCCACATCAATCCAAGGAGATATGCGGCGAATGGTCCTGTGGAGCGAATTGTAAAAGCAAACACGAGTAAAGGAATAATTTGTTGACTGAATAATGATATTCCTATAGCTAGGAGGCCTGATAAAACTACTAGATTTTTACTTAACTTCAACTCATTTTGCACTGATTTTTTAAAGATTGGTCCATGGATATCTTTTACATATACACTAGCTACAGCAAGCAAATTACCTGAGGCACTAGACAATGTAGCGGAAATTACTCCTGAGAGGAGCAGTCCTGCAATTAGAGGCGGCAATAGTTCAACAGAAACTGTAGCTAATGCATTGTTTGCATCAATATTAGGGAAAGCTGATAATGCGATTAATCCTAGTAAGGCTGGGATAAAGGCATATACAGACATGAGGATTCCACATAAGAGAGAACCTATAACGGCTGTTTTTTCATTTCGTGCAGAGTAGTATCTTTGGACAGCTTCTTGACCTGTAGAGAAGGTCATGAAATACAACACAATCAGTCCTAATATGGTTTTCCAACCGATTTTGGTAAACCCTAACTGTTCGGGCGGAATATTAGAAATCACAGTATCAAAGCCCCCTGCATTCGATAATGCAAATGGAACAGCGATCGCAAATCCAAAAACAATGATGAAAAATTGAACAAAGTCTGTAAGAGTAACACTCCACATCCCACCAAGATACGTATAAAAAACTACACCAATTCCCGATATTAATATTGCCCAAGTTAAGTTAAACCCTGTTAAAACATGGACAATTGTTGCCGTTGCAGTAATTTGAACCGCCGCTAAGGCTACCGAGGCAATCACAGATAATATACTGGAAAACGCATAACTACTTTTCCCATACCTTCTTCCAATGATTTCTGGTACAGTTGTTGCCATAGTTTTGCGCATGAGAGGTGCAATAAATGATACTAGTAAAATTCCAATTCCTGCTGAAACAACATACCAACCAGCTGAAAGTCCCCATTCACCATAAGCTTTAGAAGCTACACCGATTGAACTTCCTCCCCCAATCTCAGTGGCTGCAAGCGTGCCGGCAAGCATAATCGGACCTAACCTTCTACCTGCAAGATGGTAATCGTCGCTATCTTTAATTTTTGTTTTCGCATATAACCCAATACCAATCATGGCTGCCATGTATACGATAATAATTGTCCAAATAATTCCCATCAAATATCCCCCCATCTCATATACAGATTAAGCAACTTTTTAGCCATGCTCAATGAGTCATTTAATAAATAAGCTTTTATCTTGATTCCCCTCAATTATTTCTATTTCAATATTCCGATAACTTCTTCTGAAAACTTTTCCGGCCGGCTTCTGATAGGCACGCTGACCCTGGATAATAATTTGGCCATTAACGATAACTGTATCAATACCTATGTTGTATTGCCTAGAATTTTCGTAGGTCGCCTGATCGACTATTTGATTTGGATCAAATATGACAATATCCGCTGCCATCCCTTCTCTGATAATTCCTCTGTCCTGCAGACCGATGATTCTCGCTGGTTGCGAGGTCATTCTTCGAATCATATTCTCTAAAGATAAAATTTTCTCATCTCTTACATATTTCCCAAGGATTCTAGGAAAAGAACCATATGCTCTTGGGTGTGGCTCTCCCCCGAGTAAACCGTCGCTTCCAATAGTACCGGCCGGATGTGCTAGAACCATTTTCACTGAATCTTCATTCATTACAAAATCTATCATCCCAACCGCGTTTCTTTCATATAAGATTAAATCTAAAGCAACACCCGCATAGTCTTTACGGCCTTCTATATCTGCGATCTCTACAATTGTCTTTCCAACATAGTTTTGCTTCTCATTTGATACAACGGAGGTAATGACAATCCCGTCCCATCCTGCCCACTTTGACATACTATCCCAACCCTTGAATGCCGTAGCCATTTCCTGAATCATAACTTTGCGCATACCCGGATCTTTAAGTCTTTTTAGCATCTCCTCAGTTCCCCCATTATGAGCCCAAGGAGGTAGGATCGCGCTTAACATTGTACTTCCAGCAGTATATGGATACTGATCAAACGTTACTTCCAGGCCATCTTCGCGAGCATTGTCAATTTTCTTTAACACTTGTGGTGTCTTATCCCAATTATCCTTCCCACAATTCTTTAAATGTGAAAAATGCAGATGTGCTCCACATCTCTTCATCATATCAATTAATTCTTGCATAGATTCTAAGATTTCATCGCCTTCACTGCGTTGATGGATTACTAAGGGAACTCCATATTCTGCGATCACTTCACATAAGGCCTCTAGTTCTTTCATTTCTGCAAAACAGCAAGGTGGATATATCAATCCAGTTGATAAACCAACAGCTCCTTCATCTAATGAACGACGGAGTACTACCTGCATCTTTCTTATTTCTTCATCTGTTGCTGGTCGGTTATCAAGGCCCATAACTTCCATTCGAATATTGCCATGTGGAGCAAGAACAGCTAAATTATAACTGGGTTTATTAGCTTCAATTTTCTTTAGATACTCTTCGATTGTTGTCCAATCCCAATCAATCGGAGGTGTACCATCTAATCCTGCTAAATTTTTTCTCCATGGTGACACATACTTTTTGGGTAAAGGAGCTGCCGCAATTCCATCCTGTCCAAGGAGATCTGTCGTAATCCCCTGTCGAACTTTTGCTTCAATCAAAGGTTCGTCAAGAATAACTAAATCGGAATGAGTATGCATATCTATAAATCCAGGACTTACAACTTGATGTTTTGCATCAATATCTTCTTTCGATCGGCAATTCATCAATTTCCCTATCTTTATAATTTCCCCTTTGTTTATAGCTATATCTCCGTAATACCATGGTGACCCTGTACCATCAATGATTTTCCCATTTCGAATAATAAGATCATACATATTTTACATTCTCCTTTTCTATAGATTTTACTGATGTTAGTGCCTTTATTATGGCTGTGTATCCTGCTGTAGCTTTGACCAATTGATCTATCTCTATATATTCGTCATCAATATGAGCTAGAGATTCTAGTGAGGGTCCGAAGCCAATAGTCGGAATATTTGCTTCCCCAGCAAAATGACTTCCATTTGTGCAAAAGGAATAATGTGATAATTCTATTGGTAGTCCAATGGAAACCAGTTCTTTATAAGTCCTTTGTACAAAATCTACGTCATCATCGAATAACCAGCCTGGGAAAAACCGTTCATCACTTATTAAGGATCCCGTATAACAGCTTTCCTCTCCTTTTGCATATTTTACTGTTGCTTTAAATGCCTGATCTTCTGAACTGAGCTTATCAATTAATTTAACAATAGGATTCAAAACAGATTCTTTTGTTTCCCCAACTAATAAACGGCGGTCAAATGTTGCCGTACATATCGATGGAACCACTGACGCTCCTGGATATGGGGATGATTTAATGTCTGTTAATTCAAGAATTCCTTGTCCCATGACTTTATGCTCCATGACTGGCAATTGGCGAATGGCTGAAATAAGTTTCATCATTTGATATACAGCATTTATCCCCTTCTCTGGATTAGAGGAATGAGCAGGTTTTCCAACCGTTTCAATGACTATTTCTGCTCGGCCTCTCTGTCCACGGTTAAGTTTTAAATTTGTAGCCTCCCCTATCACAACATAATCTGGGTTCATTAATTCATTAACACGTCTTGTTGCTACACCTTCAAAACACTCTTCGTGAACACTACAGGAAACTACTACTTTTCCGGGAAAGGATTTTCTAGTATCTTCAGCAAAATGTAAACTAGAGGAAATCATGGCGCTGACTGCACCCTTCATATCTGATGTTCCTCTCCCGAATATTTTCCCGTCTTTTATTCGTCCTGAAAAAGGATCATGTGTCCACTGACCATGATGCACGGGTACTGTATCAATATGGCCATCCAACAATACAGTTGGACCTGGTTGATTCCCTACCATGACAAGCATGACGTTCCCTAACTCATCTACAATTACATTATCAAAGCCGTTTTGTTTTGCGTATGATTGAATTTGGTTCGCAATTACGCCTTCCTGACCAGAATAACTTTCTATTCTTACTAATGACTGGCAAAGGTCGATTACATTTCGTTTCCTTTTTTCAGATAACATACATATCTCCTCCTTCATATTTACACTTGGCTTTTCAAAAAATCAATTTGGATAATAACCTTCCCATACTACTTTTTGATAATGCGAAGGATCCGTATCACCTTCAGTGCTTATAAGCAGAACCCGAGAATTAGAGTCTAATAATATGTCTTGGCATATTTGAGGATCATTCGTCATTCTCCGCAAATAATATAACAAACCAAGTGTTACTGCTCCTGATTCCCCCGAGACCACTCGTGGGTCACTCTTTAATGGATTACCGTATACTCGCATTCCAAGTGCAGTAATATTATCGTTGCATGAAAACGAACCCTTGGCGTATTGGCGAAGTAAACGAAAAGCTCTTATATTAGGCTCCCCGCAAGCCAAGCCTGCCATAATTGTGTTCATTTCTCCAGTCACGATTTCTCTATTCCCGCCTTTACTTGCAAAAGATTGATAATAACAATCTGCTTTATCTGGCTCGACCACAATGATGATTGGCTGATTATGTTTATAATTCTGTCTCATGTAGGCAGCTATAGCCCCCGCAAAAGAACCTACACCAGCTTGAAGAAAGATATGTGTCGGTTGTTGCCCACCCTCCGCTTTTAATTGTTCTATCACTTCCTTCGCCATGGATGCATACCCTTGCATAATCCACAGCGGAATATGTTCATATCCCTCCCAGGCAGTATCTTGAATCATGATCCATCCATTATCATTTGCTAAGTCTGCACACATCCTAACAGAATCATCGTAATTTAATTCTGTAATATCTGCCACAGCCCCCTCTTTGCGAATCGCATCCAGTCTGTGTAATGATGATCCTTTTGGCATATATATAACAGATTTATGGCCAAGTTCCCTTGCTGCCCATGCAACCCCACGGCCGTGATTTCCATCCGTTGCTGAAATAAATGTCAATTCACCAAGCTTTTCTCTATATGTTGACGATTGTAATGCCTTAAAAGAAAGGTTTTCAATATTTTCTTCTAGACGATAAGCCAAGTACTTAGCAACTGCGTAAATCCCCCCCATCACTTTAAAAGCATTGAGGCCAAATCTATATGACTCATCTTTTACTCTTATATCTGCAACATTCAAATGTTCGGCTAAATTTTTCAAATGGTATAAAGGAGTTTCCGAGTATGAGCTATGGGTTTTTTGAAACTCATGAACTGTTTCTATTTCTTTTTCTTGAAAAAATGATAATTCCTCATCGTTTAATTCAGTTGAATAGTAATTATTATTGATCCACTTTATATCGGTTTGTACTGTTTTTTGCATGAATACCCCTCCTAATTTAATGTGGCGATTACTTCTATTTCAACTAATGCTCCTTTCGGAATAGCTGAAACCTCTACACAACTCCTTACAGGTTTATGTAGAGAAAAATATGAACCTTATACTTCATTGACGCTTTGAAATGATTCGATTGAATCCAGAAAAATTGTTGTTTTTATAATATCTTCCAATGTAAGATTCAACTCCGATAACAAACCAGCAATGTTTTTGATTATTTGTTCTGTTTGCTCAGCTGCTGTATTTCCTACAATATTTCCATTTTCAATATCCAATGGCAACATGCCTGATAAATAGACTATAACTGCTTGTTAATATGGACCAACGGCTGTTGGTCCATATTTTGTGTTAACTTGCTGAATCATAAATTTATCCTCCTTTAGTGTGTTCAATAATATTAAAAAGCAAAATTCATGCCAATTTGGTAAAGCCTTAAGAATTAGAGAATTAAACAAAAACGACAACCATGCGCGTCTCATTTTGATACGCGCATGGTTGTCGTTTTATCTAAAGATTCAGTTTTTTATATAAATAAGGAAGAAGTATCAATTTGAGATTAAGTATCAATTTGATACTTCTTAATTTTCCGAAATAATGTGGCTCTTCCGATTCCTAATAAATCACTGGCATCCTCAATATTAAGATTATGATAATGTACAAAATTAATAGCCTTTTTAATCATTTCCTTTTCCATCTCAACAAGGGAAAAGGATGATGTAGCTCTAGGAATACTCTGCTTATTAATGGATAATTTACGATGAATTAAAGCCTCAGCTTCTTCCATTGTAATCCACCCATTTGTTATGAAATTAAATAAGTACTCAATAAAGTTTTTTAATTCCCGGACATTTCCCTTCCATGGATAATTTATCATTAGTTCCTTGACCCCTATCTCCATCCCCAATACATTCGCTTGAAAAAGTTCATTGAATTTAGTAATAAAGTGATCACTGAGAGCAAGAATATCTTCTTTCCGGCTTCGCAGAGGAGGAATGGTGATTGGAATAACGTTTAATCTAAAGTATAAATCTTCTCTAAAATCACCCATACTCACCATTTCTTGCAAGTCTTTATTCGTTGCTGCAATAATCCGGACGTCAACCGGGATAGGGTGCGTTCCACCAAGATGTTCTATTTCTCTTTCTTGCAAAACACGCAGTAATTTAACTTGAAGAAGCTGCGGCATTTCCCCGATTTCATCCAGAAAAATAGAACCTTTATTTGCCAACTCAAACTTTCCTAATTTCCCTTTGTTATTAGCACCCGTAAATGCCCCTTTTTCATACCCGAATAACTCACTCTCTAATAAATTCTCCGGAATAGCGCCACAATTAACCGTTATAAATGGTTCCTCTTTCCGCATACTTGCTTTATGTATTGCTTTAGCAAATTCCTCTTTACCCGTCCCGCTTTCTCCTTGAATTAAAACTGTAGAATTAGATTGTGAAACTTTAAATGCATATTCTTTAACCTCTAATATCGAAGGGCTTACACCAATTATTTGATCAAACGGTTTCTTTTGTTCCTCTGTAGCCTTTTCTGCAAGATTACGAATTTCATTAACGTCTTGAATACTTATTAGATATTCTGAATATGGTTCAACTCCAGCGAGTTTTTGTTTGATAATAAACAAAGTTTTCTTTTGTTTCCTTATGGTGAGAGAAATAGTTTGGCTAAATTCTCCCGATTTCTGAACTATACCTCTTAATAACTTTTCCACTTGCATTGGAAGAGAAGATCCATCATCCATACCTAATAACATTTTTGCTTTTAAATTTATTTCTTGATGCCATCCCCTTTCATTTATTACAATAATTCCTTGATTAAAGAGATTCATGATTTTATCCATCTTTTCTGAACTTCTTGTAAGTTGTCGAATCATATCATGCTCATGTAATTTACTCGATAAAAGATCAGCCATTTTTTTCAGAAAGGTTAAGATACCTTCAGTATTTTCAAACAAGCGCCTTCGCTGCTCCTGGTCAAAAGCCAATAATCCTATTACACCTAAAGCTTGGTCTTTATAGGTAATAGGTGCACAAATTTCTCCTGTTTCCGAACAATTCCCGTAAAACCTGCATCTTTCACAAACCTGCTCATACCCTGGGTTTTCGATAATTACTGGCTGTCCTGTACGTATGGCAGATTGATAAACTAAATCGCCTTCCATCTTATGGAGAATACTTGTTTTTTGCTCTCCAGTACCTGCAACTCTTATAAAGTGATGGTTTGCAATCTCCACTTCAATCTTCAAGACAGCCGCAATTGCATCCGCTATCCGCTGAACAACAGGCTGAATATCCATTAGATCCATTTAAACACCTCGATTCAACAGAAATACATTTTTCTATTCTTTGACTCAAAATTCAATTTTCACAACTTTATAAAGAAATTGGGTCGAATCATAGTTTAAAAAGAATGAATCTACAGTTGTGTTAGCTTATGCATGATAAAAACCTCTTTTACAGCGCCAAATGCTTTTTAAAAGCAATTTGTCTATAATATAATCAAGTACTTCATCCTTTCTACAGGTGTTTTCTTTAATCCTATATGTTGCGTTACAAATATACAGTCAATTCTCCTGCTTTCCATCGATTATACACTTCTTTAAACTCTTTGTAGCTTCCGATTTCAAATGTCTTTCTACTTTTCTTCAGCTAATAATAAAACCATGCAAAATAAAAAGACATGTGAATCACCAAGTGATTCGCATGTCTTTTAGACTTCTATTATAGGTTTATCTTTAATTGGGTACAGAATAGAGAATCCTTCAGCACCAGCTTATTTTCCTTATGTCACGCAAATTTCTTTGTTTCTTCGTCTTTAAAAAAGCTCTTCATCGCGTGGAAAACGTCAGCTTTTTGCTTTAGAATATAATACCGGAATTTTTCATTGTCGATATTCTTATAAGCTGTCATCAATGTCGAATGGCGATTGTATTGATTGACTTCCCCATAGCCAAACATATTGGAAACCTTCATGAGTTCTTCCACAAGCTTTACGCATCGAACGTTATCAGAAGTGAGATTGTCTCCATCGGAAAAGTGAAACGGATAGATATTAAACTTCGCGGGGTCATATTTATGATCAATAAGTTCTAATGCCTTTCTGTATACGGACGAACAAATCGTACCTCCGCTTTCCCCTTTCGAAAAGAAATCTTCTTCCGGTACAACTTTCGCCTCGGTATGATGGGCAATGAACTCGATTTCCACCGTTTCATATTTTGTCCGCAAGAAACGGTTCATCCAAAAGAAGAAGCTTCGAGCCATATATTTTTCCCACAGCCCCATACTCCCAGAAGTATCCATCATTGCCAGTACAACTGCTTTTGAATCAGGTTTCTGAATCTCATTCCAGGTTTTGAATTTAAAGTCTTCCTTATAAATAGGATGAAAACCTGGTTCCCCGCTTAAGGCGTTCCGTTTGAAAGCCGATATCATCGTTTTCTTTTTATCGATATTTCCCATTAGTCCTGTCTTCCGGATATCGTTGAATTCGATGTGTTCAAGCGTGTGCTCCGCATGTTCCTTCTTCTGAAGATTAGGGAGTTCCAATTGGCTGAACAAGGCTTCCTCCAATTCCATCATCGACACTTCTGCTTCATAATAATCCTCGCCGGCCTTGTCACCTGCACCTTGGCCCTTACCGGCTCCAGCATCGGACGGTGAGCCATCCCTTGCCACCACATCCCCCACTTTACTGTCCCCATCGCCTTGCCCTACATGTTTGTTTTTATCATAGTTATAACGAATTTTGTATTCATCCAAGGAGCGAATGGGAATCTTGATTACATCCCGGCCATTGGACATTACGATGCTTTCTTCTGAAATTAGATCAGGTAAATTATTCTTGATCGCTTCCTGCACCTTTTCCTGATGACGTTGTTGATCATCATAGCCTTTCCGATGGAGGGACCAATTTTCCTGTGAGATAACATATTGTTGATTACTCTCTTCCGACATTCTCTTCCCCCCTTAAAAATGTTTGCACGCTTTTCATCATTCCTTCATATTATAAATTAGTATGGGAATGCCCACATCATTCCGGTTTTCCAATAAAAAATACAGTGCGAAAAAACGGATTAAAAGAAAAGTATTACTCTATCTTATGCAGCGATGCAGGATAATTTACAAAAAAATTCAATAATGGATGTTTGCCTACGAACTAGACAAGTCCTAACATCGGCATTAGAGGCCCTTTAAACTTTTTTTCTAAATGTTACTGCAAAATAAGCATTCCAAACGAACAGACCTATGATCATCAGGTCTGTTCATTTTTTATACAGGTTTCATTTGTCGGATTACAAGAATAATTTAATATATCTTTTTGAACTTGCAAGAAGTAATGGATCTGCAAACCAGAGACTTCCAATGACATTTGTTAAAAAGCAAGGAAACACAGCAAAAAGGGTGTCCCAGCAGTTTTTCTGGCCCCCCTTTTACACAGATAGAATCATTCTGGTATAGATTTTCGTCAATCTTTGTCTTCCGCGATTTCATGTTGAACTGTACCTGGGCGTTTATCCCCATCTTTCAATTCTTCATTCGTCCTTTGATTTTCCATCTGCTTACCAAGTTCTTTCATCTCTTCATAGTCCTTAGCCATCGAGCTATTTTCCGGAACATGTTCTTTTTTCAATTCCTCTTTACTCATTTGCCATCACCTCTACTTATTGATACCCAATATTTCCAAATCCAAAACGTAACATATCTAATGGAAATATGGGGTATAGATAAGACATTATGAGCAAATGCAAGGAGGTGCAAAAGGTATGCAGACAACTACCCTTTATGTAAAGGAAGCAACGTCAGAAGGACCGATCTTAAATCTGGAGTCCATACTTCTGAAAACGGAAGGTGTGGAACGTGCAATCATCGATGTTGATGATGGGGAAATTAAAATTGATCATAGCGGAGACAAACTATCACCGGATCAACTTATTACACTTATTGAACAGTATGGCTTAAATGTAACTAAATAGAAATCAAAAGCACCGGGCTCCCCCCATCAGAAGGGCCCGGTGCTTTGTTGATTGATTATTCTCATTCCTTGTCAGAGCACCCTTTAACACCTTCAAAAGATAAATGATGTCAATGGGAATTCAGAGGTTGAAGGGAACTGATTGGTTTCCTCTAATTCAAACCCCTGCCCGACATGGGGCAGGGGTTTGAAAAGTAAGGATTACCTATTTAACAAGCTGCCCACATAACGCAGCAAATCATTGGCTGAAGTCGAATTATATCCGTGCTCGTCGATAAGTCTTGTGATGACTTCGTTAACTTTCTTCAGTTGCCTTTCGTCTGGCGTCTTCGTTGAAGTAGTGATTTTAACGACATCCTTCAAATCCGCGAATAGTTTTTTCTGGATCGCTTCCCGTAAACGATCGTGGGAATTATAATCGAATCGCTTACCTTTACGCGCATATGCAGAAATGCGAATCAATATTTCTTCGCGGAATGCTTTTTTTGCATTCTCAGAAATGCCAATTTGCTCTTCTATCGAGCGCATCAATTTTTCATCAGGGTTGATTTCTTCCCCAGTCAGTGGATCGCGCAGCCTTGATTTATTGCAGTATGCTTCGACATTATCCAGATAATTATCCATGAGGATCTTCGCCGACTCTTCATATGAATAAACAAATGCCTTTTGCACTTCATTTTTTGCAATGGCATCGTATTCTTTACGTGCAAGTGAAATGAAATTCAAATACCTTTCCCGAAGTTCGTTCGTAATGGACGGATGCTGATCAAGTCCTGCTTTTAACGACATAAGTACATCCAATGCATTAATGGACGGATTTTCCTTACGAATGATCGTAGAGGAAATTCGGTTAATCACGTAACGCGGATCGATTCCGCTCATCCCTTCGTCTTGATATTCTTTTTTCAATTCATTGATGTCTGCGGAATTAAATCCTTCGACATTTTCCCCATCATAAAGCCTCATCTTTTTCACTAAATCGATATCGCCCTTTTTGGGATCCTTCAGGCGGGTCATGATGCTGAAGATTGCCGCCACCCTTAATGTATGCGGGGCTATATGAACATCAGAGACATCACTTTCACGGATCATTTTTTCATAAATCTTCTCTTCCTCGGTAACCTTCAGATTATAGGGAATAGGCATGACAATGATACGGGAATGCAATGCTTCATTTTTCTTATTGGAAATGAACGCTTTATACTCCGTTTCATTCGTATGAGCCACAATGAGTTCATCTGCACTGATCAATGCAAAACGGCCAGCTTTAAAATTCCCCTCTTGTGTCAATGATAGCAAATGCCATAAGAACTTCTCATCACATTTCAGCATCTCCTGGAACTCCATCATCCCGCGGTTCGCCTTGTTCAGCTCGCCATCAAATCGATAGGCACGCGGATCTGATTCAGATCCGTACTCGGCTATGGTAGAAAAATCGATGCTACCCGTCAAATCAGCAATATCCTGTGACTTAGGGTCAGAAGGACTGAATGTCCCAATTCCAACACGCTTATCCTCCGAAAGGAAAATACGCTCGACCATCACATCTTCAATCCTGCTCCCATACTCCTGTTCTAACCTCATTACATTAAGCGGCGATAGGTTTCCTTCAATCCGGATTCCATATTCTTCAAAAAAATCATTCCGTAAATATTGCGGAATGAGATGCAGTGGATCTTCATGCATCGGGCATCCTTTTATTGCATAAATTGCACCAGTGTCTTTTAACGAATAATTTTCAAGACCACGCTTCAGTAAAGAAACGAGCGTGGACTTCCCTCCTGACACCGGACCCATGAGAAGCAATATCCTCTTACGGACATCGAGACGTTTGGCCGCCGGATGGAAATATTCTTCGATGAGCCTTTCCAGTGAATCTTCAAGACCAAACAACTGACCGCTGAAAAAATTGTATTTCTTTGTCCCATTTACTTCCTCTATCCCTGCATCTCTGATCATGTTGTATACACGTGAATGAGCAGATTGAGCAACTAAAGGCGTTTCTTTCAATATTTCCAAGTACTCTGCGAAGGTGCCTTCCCACTTCAGCTTCTGTTCATCTTCTCTAAATTTTTCGATTTTCTTTAAAATATCCATTAAGGAACCTCCCCCTGTCACTTTCAGAGAATACTTAAATCTATGCTCCAAGTCTGACAAACATGTCAGACTTTAAAAAGTGGATGTGCATTGTTTCGAATCCCCCTTGATTATCCATGTATCGAAACAGGCTTAATCATTGAAGATTTGATGACAAATTTGCTGACAAGAAAATTTGTGTGCACTCCTGCTAAAAATTAGGGTATACTAAGCCTATACTTAAGTGGGACAATATGGGTAAAGGGAGGTCACAACATGGGCACAGTTATTATCGTTGCAGTTGCTATTACATTTTTAGCCGCTATATTCACTGCCGGGTATGACGATAAACCAGGTGTGAAATAAAAAATAACAGCCTTTTCTTAAATTTCAAAAAGGGGGACAGCAAATTAAATTTGTCGTCTCCCTTTTTTGCGTCCTTATCAATTAAATAGAAAAAAACACTTTCGAAGTCATTCAACGAATGTAATAGCTTATGCAGGTTGATATCAACCGGGACATAAAAGCTGCCGAACAGCGGATACGCAGAAGATTAGCCATTCGTTAAATCATTTTGCTTCGATCATTTTAACGGTTTTTCACATCCAAAGTTTGAAAATTAAGTTTTGATTTTTTTGATTTCACCGTCGTTCGCAAAAAGATGAAAGAACTGCAAAATGATTCAACAAAGTACTTACCCTACCCCGGGTAAATACAAATAAGTTTATTCTAGTATTTTATTTCGAAATGAAACGAATGAATCCTGATGAAATAGTTAGATATAGATACTCAATGACTAAAACAAAAAACTAAGGAATCACTCAAAAATAAAATCCCCTAAAAGATTTCAAGGGATTTTAGCAAGTTCTTATTTTTTCAACAATAAATACATGAAATAAGGAGCACCGATCAATGCAACCATGATACCTGCAGGGATCCCCTCGGGTTCAATCATATTACGGCCTATCGTATCGGCAAGCAACAATAGCCATCCACCGATTAAAATGGCAACCGGAATGAATAGTTGATTTCGAGGTCCTACCAAAGATTTTGCTATATGCGGGGCCATGAGCCCAATGAATGCAATTCCGCCTGTAACAGAAACGGCAGCCGCGGCCAGTGCTACAGCCGTGATTAGTAATACGATCCGCTCCTTTTCAATCGATACACCGACCCCAATTGCGACCGGTTCACTTAAACCAAGCAGATTCAAACGATTTGCTTTATATAAAGTGAATGGAATGAGAATGATTAACCATGGAAGAACCGCCCAAATGAAAGGCCAATCCGTTCCCCATATATTTCCCGCCAACCATTTTGCAATGAAATCGACTTTGGCTCGTTCCGCTGATGAAATGAGGACAATCATCAGGCCTGAAAGGGCCATTGAAAAACCAACCCCGATCAACACTAACCGAACAGGTTCAAGGCCGCTCCTTCTCTTAAAAGAGAGAATATATATTAAACAGGCCGTCAATAACGCGCCGATAAAACCGACAAGCGGAACCATATAAACAAATGATCCGGCGTCAAGCGGGAAAAACAGAAAGAAAGTGGCTATGGCAACACCAGCCCCTGAGTTGATCCCGATGATTCCGGGATCGGCTAAATCATTACGGGTGATTCCTTGAAGGATGGCTCCCGACAGTGCAAGGGCCATGCCTGCTAAAATGGTAATGATGATCCGTGGTAAGCGGACGGAAAATAATATGAATTCCTCTTTAAACGTCCCTTGCCCGAGAAGCGTTGGTAAGAGTCTCCCTAAAGAAAGATTCGAATATCCAGAACACGTCCCTATAATGATCGTGATGATAATGAGTGCGGACAATGCACCTACTATCCATCGCTGTTTTTTGACTAAAGCTGACTGGATCATGAAAATGCTTTACCTCCTTTACGCACGATTAGGAGGAAGAAAGGTAAACCTATCATCGCAACAATCGCTACCACAGGTGTTTCATATGGAGAATTGATCGTACGGCCGATCGTATCGGCAAGTAGCATGAAAGTGGCTCCTAAAATCGCAGACATGGGCAGGATGAATCGATAATCCGTACCCACGAAAGCCCGGACCATATGGGGGACCATCAATCCAATGAATACCATATTTCCAACAAGTGCAACGGCAGCGCCTGCCAGGAGAATGATGACTACGAAAAGAACCGCCTTTATTTGTGTTGTCTTCTGACCTAATCCTACCGCGACTTCTTCACTTAGGCTAAGTATGGTGAGCTGTCTGGAAAAGATAAGGGAAATCAGGATGCCTATTAAAATGAATGGGACGATTACACGAAGCTGGTCCCATGATGTTCCGATATTCCCGCCTGCAGTCCACATCGATACATCTTTTGATACTTTGAAATAAAGGCCGACCCCTTGCGAAATAGCAAAAAGGAATGCAGAGACTGCAGCACCAGCCAATACGATCCTTATAGGAGAAAAACCACCCTTCTTCATCGATGCAATGCCAAAAACCATGACTGCCCCCACAGCGGCACCTATAAAACACGCAGTCATAATCCCTAAGTTATTAGCTGCTGGAATAAATGCCAAAGTAATGGCGAGACCTGCATTGGCTCCTGCCGTCAATCCAAGCAACCCCGGATCAGCAAGTGGGTTCCTGGTCATTCCCTGCATGATGGCACCGGAAACGGCAAGTGCTGCACCAACAAACATTGCCCCCACTTCACGAGGAAAACGGATTTCCCGAATGATTGAAAGCTTTTCACCAGCAGCATTCGATGTCAGTGCTTGCCAGACATCTTTTACGGTAACATCCGCCGCACCAAATGCCATTGAAATAATGAACATGCCTATGAATAGAGTGATCCCTATGATTAGTTTATATATAAATGGGATGAAACGTTGATTTTCGTTAGTCATCTGTCTCTCTCATCTCTTTTTTATAGAATAAAAGGAGAGGAATTGGAATCCCTCTCCTTCGAATTATTTTCCAAGAAATTTTTTGGAAAAGAAGTCTAATTGGTATTCTAAAGTTATTGGATCATTGAAGTAGAATTTTTTTGCATCAGCTTCATATAGTTGATTGTTTTTAACGGCAGGTATGTTTTTAAACGTATCTGTTTGTTGGAATGAATTGTCCTGATCTTTGTTATTGCTCAAAATCACATAATCACCGGCATAGTCTTTCAGGACTTCTAATGATAAAGCAAAGTAACCATCTTTCAATGCCGTTTCTTTTACCTTTTCAGGCATGCCCAATTTCATTTCTTGATAAAGGATTTCCGTTCCACGGCCCCAATTATCGCCGTATACATAGAACTGTTTGTCAAACTTTTCGAAAACGGAAACGGTAGCATCTTCTCCAATTTTAGCCTTAATTTCATCACCAGTGGTTTTTGCCCGTTTTTTGAAATCATCCACCCATGCTTGAGCTTCTTTTTCTTTATTCAAAAGTTTACCAATTTCTATATGTTGTGTTAAATAGTCCACTTTTCCGTATGTATACGTTACAGTTGGAGCAATTTCCTTTAATTTATCGACATTTTTTATCGTTGATAAACCAACGATTAAATCCGGATCCAACTCGATGATTTTTTCCAGGTTTTCGTCCGTCACTTCTTCGACATCTTTTAACTCTTTAAAGTTCGGGTTCATTTTAGACCAGGAATCAACCCCTACAAGGTTAACATCCAATGCCATCACGTTACCTGCGAAAGAAGATAGTACTAAAACACGCTGAGGATCTGCCGGAACTTCAACGGGACCATTTTCAGATTGATATGTGATGGTACCTGATTTTTCCTTTTTTGAAGCGGTGCTTTTTTCTTTTTCGGTTGACTCGTTACCACAAGCACTAATAATTAACACTAACAGCAGAATAAACGGGATCATTACCTTTTTCATTTGTTGTCAAATCTCCTTTTAATAAATTGTATGTGCTGCACATTGGTTTGCCCGTTCGTTGATCTCGTCCGATAACCGCATCAATATGGAATACTTTCTTAAGCACTTCATGAGTGATGACTTCTTCACAATCTCCCGCTTTGACTATTTCCCCGTCCTTTAAGGCAATGATATAGTCGGCAAAGCGAGCAGCCTGGTTTAAATCATGAAGAACCATGACGATCGTACGTCCCTGTTCCACATTCAGCCTCTGTAATAATTCCAGAACCTCCAGTTGATGCGCCATATCCAAATAAGTAGTCGGCTCATCAAGGAAGATGATTTCCGTTTCCTGGGCAAGGGCCATGGCAATCCAAACACGCTGGCGCTGACCTCCTGAAAGAGCATCCACCGGACGGAATTTGAAGTCTTTCGTGCCGGTCACTTCAAGTGCCCAATCAATCACATCATAGTCTTTTGGGGTCAGGCGCCCAAAACCTTTTTGATAGGGAAAGCGTCCATATGATACGAGCTCTCCGACTGTCAATCCGCTTGCACTCTCGGGTGTCTGCGGAAGTATGGCCATTTTCCTTGCAAGGACCTTAGTGCTTTCCTTTGAGATATTCACCCCATCTAAAACAACCGTACCTGATTGATTTGGAATGATCCTGGTGATTGCTTTCAAAAGTGTCGATTTCCCACATCCATTTGAACCGATGATCGTTGTGATTTTTTTATCTGGAATTTCCACACTGAGATCTTTTACAATTAAACGTTCACCATAACCAATATTTAAATTCTCTGTATATAGGCGAACCATTTTTTAACCTCCATTTACTGAAAAATAGGCAAGTAAAAACTCAAATGAAAATGATTATCATTATCCATTACTTATTTACTATAATTCTATCTAAATAGATTGTCAATAGTAATTTCATGGGTGAAAAAACAAGAAGAAATTCTGCCAAGATTGAGCCTACCCGTATTTACCAACTGACAAAGGATAACAGTAAAAATCCCGGAAACATTTCCGAGATTTTTACTGCTTGGCTCATAATTCAGGATTTTGAAAAATGTCCCTTATGGGAATGGCAAGACTATTCCTAAAATCCATTTTCATCGTTCAATGTTTCTTAAATCCTTGTTTCTCCACGTAATCCTTCATATATAACCTGCTTTTCTTTCCAAGCATGCCAGCCATTTGCTTGGTCCAGGTGTCTTTTCGTTTACCTTTAGTCCGACGCTCATAATAGCTGGAAATCGTTTCATTATACTCTTCAAGTTGTTCGATGAATTCCTGCTTATCCTCCTGATATCCATTTTCATGATAGATATTGGACAGCGGCAAACGCGGCTTTTTGTCCGAACGATTTTTCGGGTATCCGACCACTAGAGCGAATAACGGTATAACGCGATGCGGTATATTCAAAATCGCTGACACTTCCTGAAGATTATTGCGGATCCCTCCTATATAGCAAATGCCAAGATCCATCGATTCTGCTGCCAATGCTGCATTTTGAGCCGCAAGAGCAGCGTCAATACAGGCAACCATGAATTTCTCGGTACTTTCAATCGATTCAGACAGGTCCGTGTTTTCCAATTCGGAAACCATATCCTGACGATATAAATCCGCGCAAAAGACGAATAGATGTCCATTCTTCTCTACATAAGATTGTGGTCCGGCAAGTTCAGCAAGCTTGCCTTTCTTTTCCGGATCGGTTACCCCTATGATTGAATACGCTTGAATATAACTTGAAGTCGATGCAGCTTGGGCACATTCCACAATCGTATGGATTTGCTCCTCAGACAATGGCTTGTCCTCAAAAGAACGAATGGAACGGTGATCTAAAATCTTCTCAATAATATTATTCATTGCTCCCACCCCTAAAGAATATGTAAAGTATCCATCATCGGGGCTGAAGTATCCCCGATGACAGTATGGCCTGGATGAAACTCAACCTTTTGTTTTCAAATCCAATTCACGGTAATTTTGCTGTCTCAGTGCTTCATAAACCAAGATGGCTGCCGTGTTCGACAGATTAAGGGAACGTACCTTATCCGTCATTGGAATCCGCAGGCACCGATCCATATTTTCTTGGATCAGCTCTTTCGGGAGACCCGTCGTTTCACGGCCAAAAATGAAGTATATCTCACTGTCTTGATCACTGTAATCGAAGCTGGAATGCGGCTGCTCTCCGAATTTCGTTAAATAATAAAATTCACCGCCGGCATTTCTTTCATAAAACTCTTCTAACGAATCATAATAATGAATCTTTACATTTTCCCAGTAATCGAGCCCGGCACGTTTGAGCTGTTTGTCATCCGTTGAGAAACCGAGCGGGCGAATGAGATGTAAAGACGTATCCGTCCCTGCACACGTTCTTGCGATATTTCCTGTATTTGCTGGAATCTGTGGTTGATATAAAACTACATGTATTGACACTTCATTTTCACCTCTAGTTTGAACTTCACCTTAATTATAGCATTAAACAAAAAAGACTAAAAACCAATCACCCTCCATCCAAGATTACAAAAAATTTATAAACGATGTTCGGTGTATACCTAGTTGAATCCTCATAGGTCCAATACCGGTGTCGGCTGTTCATCGTATGTGCATTCACAAGCGGCACCCCATCCTGATCCTTCGCGGTTACAATCAAGTTATGATCAAACCGGCCGTCCCCTTCGAAATCTATGCAGAGGATATCACCCAAATTCAGTTCCTTGGCCGACGCCACCTGCTTTGTCCTGATGGCATTCCCTGCTCTGAGCAGATGATATAAAGAATGGGCCGTCGTCCATGTATAACTCCAGCTTTTCCCTCTTATCCACCAGCCCTTACTTTTGTTTGGCGCCCCCCACATCGGTATTCCTCCTGCATGTAAACATTGTGAAATGTAATTCGTACAATCATCAGTGAATTTATGATAAGCCGGATTGAATTCGTTCCACCAACGCTCGGCATATTGGACGGCCTTCATTCGATCGTACTTATATGCGAGACGCTCTGCGCCTGGATCACATTTTGACGGTACCTCTTCGGTTTCAAAGCTGGGAATCAGCTCACGCTCATCCACTATATACCCATTTCGAAACCGGGCCTCCCTTTCTTCCATTTCTTCTTCTATATAAAAGGAATCCTCCTGTTTCAATAAATATTGCAGGTGCACATGATATGTCAGGACTGTATCACTGTCTTCCTTCCTCTTCGAATGAACCTTGCCTGCCGCATTCACCCGAACAATTTCCGCAGCGCGGTTCCTCATCAATTCCTTTTTCAAATGTAACTTCCTTTCACTCCGTTCCAGATCATCGGAAGTATAAAACTCCACTCTTTCTTGTAAAAGGCGTTGTAATTGTTTCCTCAAGTTCATGCCCTCCTTCTTACCTTCTATGCTAATGTGTATGTGTGAGAGCATGACAAAAACACAACTTCATAAAATGTGGGGGGCAATCGACTTTAAGTCTAAGAAAATTACTATAGGGGTTTTCTTGAAGGCAGCGAAATATCTAAATCAAAAAGCCGCCTCGATACTATTTACCGGAGCGGCTACATCTTATATATCATTTTGTTTCCAAGGTAAACTGCAGCCCTTTCTCAATTTCCGCCAGTACCTCTTCATCCGTTTCCTTCATTCTTGCTTCTTCCAAAATGGAAATGGCCTGCTCCCGTCCAATTTTCCCAACTGCCCAGGCCGCCGTTCCCCGAATGACGGGCCGAGGATCATCCTTCATCACCTGTATCAATTTGGGCAATGCCGTTTCATCTTTGAAGTGGGCCAATGCTAAAATGGCATTTCGTTGGATTGGTTTTTTTCCGCGCCAAGAGCCGGATACATGGCCGTATGTCTCTTTAAAGTCACGATTTGAAATCGTAAGCAGTGGTTTCAACAGCGGTTTCGCAAGTTCAGGGTCGGGTTCCATCTCTTCATGAAAATGAAAATCCCTTCCTTTGTTTTTCGGACAAACGGTCTGGCATGTATCACATCCATATAAACGATTGCCTATTTTTGTCCTGAACTCATCAGGGAGGAAGCCTTTCGTCTGCGTTAAGAACGCAATGCAACGCTTGGAATTTAGTTGCCCGCCCTGAACGAGTGCACCAGTCGGGCAAACATCGACACATTTATTGCATGTCCCGCATTGATCTTCCATCGGCTGATCCGGTTCAAATGGCAGGTTGGTAATCATGTCGCCCAGGTATACATAAGACCCGAATTCAGGAGTGATGATCATACTGTTTTTTGCACTCCAGCCAATCCCTGCACGCTCAGCCACTGCCCTATCTGATAATTCGCCCGTATCAACCATGGACTTCGTCATTGCCCCTGGCACTTTATCTTTAATGAAATCCTCAAGTAACTGCAATTTATTACGAAGAACGGTATGATAATCCGTTCCCCAAGAAGCCCGGCAAAAGATCCCGCGACGCTCACCTTTTGTACTTTGCGGAGCATCCTTCAATTTCGAGGGATAAGCAAGCGCAATCGAAATGATAGATTGCGGTTTATCGAATATCAAGTCAGGCCTTACCCTTTTTTCTATATCGGCTTCTTCAAACCCTGACTGATAATCCAGTTCCTTTTGACGTATCAGCCGGCCTTTCAATTCGGTAAAAGCCGTGGCCGATGTAAAACCGATTTTATTGATGCCGATTTCCTTACTATATAAAATCACTTCTTGCTTGAATGTGTTCATATCCATATTAATCACCTACGTTCATTCAGTATTCCCATTGAAGCTTGAATTCATTTCAAACCATTGCTTTCTATGATAAACTAATTGCAATCATTTTTGGAGGTGAAACGCTTGGAAATTACCGTATCGCCTAATCTTAACGGTAAAATCCCTCAATTTAAAGTTGGGATCATTACATATGAAAACATCGAAGTAGGTCCCTCCCCGCAAATGGTGAAAGGGAGACTTCAACTATTTCAGGAAGCTCTTTTCTTCGACCTTGAGGAAAAGGAATTGGCCGATTTTTCCGGCATTAAAGTCTGGCGGGAGATCTTCAAAGCTACAGGCACAAACCCGTCGCGGTATCGCCCCTCCGTTGAAGCCCTTTACCGCCGCGTAAAAAAACAAAATTACTTGACACCCATCCATTCAGCCATCGATTTGAATAACTTCTTCTCGCTGTTATATGAAGTTCCGATCGGCATTTATGATGCGGAAAAATTATCAGGAGACATCTTGATTAAGATTGGCGAGGGGTCAGATGGTTATGACGGTTTGAACGGCCGCTTGAATTCCATGGGGAATATGATTACATCAGCCGATCATGAGGGCGCATTCGGAAGCCCTTACGTTGATTCAGAACGCACGAAAGTCACGGAAGAAACGAAAAAAGCCATCCAAATCATTTATTTACAGCCCAATACTCCAATTACGGAAGCAAATCAGCTAACGAAATCCTTGATGGACATGTTCCTTGAAATCCACGGTGGCGAAGGGACTTACTCGATTGTGGAAGGATAATTAAAATTGAATGGAAATAAACCCTTTCCACAATCGGAAGGGGTCTTTTCATGATTTCATCCCGTTATGCTGAATAGCTTTGATTGACGCTTTTTTTCGGTATAAAATACATGGCAGCCATTGAAGCAATTAGTATTATTATACCTTGGGATACGAATAACAACCTTGATGATACCAATTCACTCAATATTCCAAGCGTGATGTATACCAATAAAGCAAATATTGAAACAAAGGTGGTGTAAAAGGAGTGAACTCGCCCTTGAACTTCTATATTTACCTGGTATTGTATAGTTGTTAAATAGGCAATGCGGGTTTGAAATGTGCATCCTACCAAAAAATACCCTAAAATGCCTGTAAATAGATTAAATGATAAAGAGAAGAACAGGATGCTGCACCCTAAAATTCCAATCCCCCCCACCAAAGTAAACCAATTTCCCATTCTTTTTACAATGGCAGGTAAGAAAAATCCCCCTACTATTGCTCCTAGTGCAAAGCCTGCATCTATATATCCAAAGCCGGCAGCCCCTACTTTTAAAACATCTTTTGAGAAGATCGGTAGCAGAGAATTTATCGTTCTAAGCGTAATTGGATAAGAAAGCATGATAACATAAAGAATCCAAATTTGCCTATTATGTAGAATATACCGATACCCCACCTTTAATTCTTCGATGAATTGTTCGAAAAACTTGGTTTCTTTTACTTCCATACCCTGCTTTTGATTCGTTTTATAGGTAGATTTCGGCATTAATAGAATGCATATCCCAGATACAAAAAATGTCAATCCATTAATAAGCATGACCCATACAGGTTCATATAATGCAACGATAATTCCTCCTATTCCCGCTCCTACAACCGAACCTATTTGTGCTGTTATTTGAGTGGTGCTATTTGCAGTCAGCAAAAGGGAACGAGGTATTATTTCTCTGATTAATGTTACAATTGTCGGTTGGAACAGGACATCTCCTGCCGCTACCAAGAATGTCATTAAGTAGATATGCCAAATGTTCAAATCACCCATCCACCAAATTATCGGTATAATTAATAAAACCAGTGCTCTAAAAAAATCTAAAAAACCAGCAAGTATCCTTTTATTTAACCGATCTACCCATACTCCCGAAAAAGGGGATAAAATGATTCCTGGAATGGAAGAGCATATAAGGATGATCGCAATAGTATAATTAGATTGGGTCATGGTCAATCCAAGCCAACTACTTGAAATAAATTGCATTCCATTACCAAAAAAAGAAAAAGTGGTAGCAATAAAATAAAGAAAATATGCACGATTTTTGAAAAGTTCTTTTCTTTCCTGAGAAACGCCGCTCATTTTGTTAGCGCATTACTATAATAGTTTTCCATTACCTCTTTTGACCAATTGGGTTGTTTAACTTGGCCAATCGGGCCAAATTCAGCCATATACGGTTTAATATCCAAAACAGGCGTTTGATCAATGGCATCCAAAGCCCTTACAGTTATCTTTAGACCGTCTACTTTTAACACCTCACATCTTGATACACCAATCTGATTTGGCCGGGCTTTGGCCCTCTGAGAAAAGATACCCACCTTTGGCCAGTCCGTTCGATTTCTTGGATGCCTGGCATTGAACTGAATTTTGTCAGGGTCCACTTTATTCATATAAAATATGACTTCGATATGTGAAAATTGTTCTAATCCAAAAAGGCAATCTTCCTTGAATTTAGTGCGATCCAAAATTATCTCAGAAATTACTTCTCCCCAATAATCATCTTCTAAACTGACTCTATTATTTTTGATTAAACCTATTGGTTCAATAAGTAATGACATTTCGCTTCCTCCTCAACATGCAAAGTTTAAATTCAAAATGGATTCATTTAACAATCATTAATTCCCTTCCCATAATTCACCTCTTACCATTAAATGACCAGGCTCTATTCGAAAACATGAAATATATATACTCTCTTTATCACAGCTACAAGCTTGGGTAATTACATTACTAATAATCTCTATAATCCCTTTTATTTGTTGTTTATTATAGGAATTTTTACAATAAATCATAATCACTGGAGCATTGTTACCATTCAAACCCCATTCTGGTTTATGAAAACTTTCCTGTTGATGCCAAAATGCCCATGCATGCCCTACTGGTATATCAAGATGATCTGTTACCCGGTTACAAATATCACTTAAGATATTTGTATCCGGGCAAGAGTCTGGACTGTAAAATTTAATGATCGGCATGATTTTTTACCTTTTCAGCCAATATTAGGTTTGTTTTAATGGGAAAATAAAATTCATTCTCGATCTTTTTAATACCCATTTCCTCCAAGTAACTCAATGGAGCATCATTCAATGCATCTCGAATGGCATGTTCTGCCTCAATCCCTGAACTAGCTATTTCACACCAACGTTTTACCGGAACCCCTGTTTGAGATTCTGATTGATCCTTAATTATTTCAACATTCTTATAGTCGCTCTGATCAAATATGCGCTTCCAATCTTCGGCACTATAACTTTTAATGTGAGTAGGATCGTGTAAAAGTTCTAGCTTATGATTAAATTTATCAATCTCATGATTATCATATCCAGCTAAATCTATAATGATTACATGCCCTCCAGGATTTGTGATCCTATACATTTCACTAATGGCCTTTTGTATATCATTAAAATGGTGAGGTGCTAATCTGGAAATGACCAAATCAAACGTTTCATCAGGAATGGGCAATTCTTCAGCAAACCCATGAATAGTCTTGTAATTGGTGATTCCCTTTTTCTCTGCGGAAGATTTTGAAATATCCAGCATATTTTTCGATGGGTCAACAGCCGTTATATTAGTGCTGATATGACTGAAGGAAAGACCGAAATGTCCAGCTCCACATGCTATATCACAAATTTTTCCAATATCCCAATTTTCACTTTTTTCATGTGCCAATTTAATTGTTTGACTCATTTTATGAACTTCACTAGTTGAGTATTGAGTTGCAATTTTATCAAATCTCTCACTGCTAACATTCTTCATTTTTGTTTACCTCCACTTTCCAGTTTTATCTATCCATTTATTTAGCAAAGATATTAAAAAGTCCACCGGCTTTTCTTGAGTTTCCTCTTTGATTGCTAGAGTATGTCCATAACCTTCAAGAATGGTGCATGAAGCATTTTTCACACCTGCTTCTTCCAAGAATTTTAGTGATGTATTAGAATAATCTTCAGGAGGGATTGGTAACAGTTCTCCTTCATCACCCATATATGCTATATAATCATGTGATCCATAGATTAAATGAATATTGTTAACCAGGCCATAATTAACCGGTTCACTCTCAATCACGCATCCTATAAGTGCCGCCCCTGCATACGGTTTATTCAAATTTTTTAAAACGATTTGACTGCCAAGTGACATGCCGATTACTACAATTCGATCCCAACCAAAATTCTTAACAATGGACGAGTTCAAACAATTTTTCAAGACGTTCTCGCGTTCGGTAATATGTTCCATGGTAGCAGGGGCCTTCCTATCATTTCTTACTGGCATATCAGGCTGTAATACTCCATAACCTAGAGTGGGCAGTGCTGAAAAAAGGGAAGAATAAAATGCTAGTTCACCTTCTGCACCCTCTTCATTAAATTTCCCGAATTGCCCCGATGGTACAATTATGCAAAGGCCCTTTGCATTTTCAGGTATGCTCACTTTCATTCTTATTATTGTTGACTCAATATGCATTTGATGAACTTCCATGTAATCACCTAAAATCTACGACATAACGGCTCAGAATAAGAACCGATTTTTTGGTGGAAATATACACTAATGATTTCCTCGTGTAACGCCTCCCCATTAACAGTCGGCAGGATTACATTCTCTACTTCATTTATTGAAACAAGTTCTTTTTGTTCTAATTCACTGAATATGGTTTGATACGGTTCGTCTTCTAACAAATCGACACCATACTGATTTCGGAAGCGGACTAAATCAATGGGTTGATTTGATTTAAAATTAAAGCCCAAAGCTGAGGCAACAGCTTCATGACCAGATAATAATCGACCGTAAGCTAGTGGAACATTATCATCATTTTTCATATGCTCAATATACTTTTTTATATCAGGAATATTATGTGTTTGAATAACTTGGTCACTTCCTCCGGTTAACCAGCCATATGCTCCTGGACCATATGCAATCATCGAATCATAACGCTGCCATTTATTCCGGGAAACCCGGGGTATATTGCCTTCAGGATAAACATTCGGCTTACTCCACCACCCACAAGGACTAGGTTGATAGCCAAATTCCATAAAAACTTTCAAGATTTCTTCCCGCATCTCATAAGTTTGAAGCAGAGTGGGGAATAACCCCTTTTCTTCAATTTTTTCACGAACTGAAGGGATATTCCAAGCTGAACGATTACCTATCCCCATACTCTGCCTATCGGCATTTCTCAATCGATAGATTGTTATAGTAGGCACACCTAACCCACACAAAACCCTAATATCGGCTGCAACTGACTTCGGCGTTTGATAAGGCAATCCGAACATAATATCCACATTAAATGGTTTATCTGTTGCAAGCAGTTTTTGAATTGCATTAAGTGACATATCCCTATCATGTTTTCTTCCTACAAATTGATTCACTTCATTCTGCAGAGATTGGACACCAACGCTAAAACGATTGAAACCTATTTCTATTGCGTGTTCAAGTTCATCATTTTGATAGTTGTCCGGATTACCTTCAAGAGACAATTCACAATCATCACTCACATGATAATTTTCCCTAACATGACTTATTATCTTTTTTAAATGGGCAGGGCTTAACAAAGATGAGGTGCCGCCACCCATGTAAAATGATTCTATTTTAGCTCTACTTATCCATCCTACATTTTTCAAATAGCGGTTAGATTCTTCTATTAGTAATTCTGTCCATTGGTCTAACACTTCAATTTGGTTACCATCTTCAGGCAATAGTTGTTTAACATAATTACAGAAATGACAGATATATGAACATATAGGTACATGAAAATATAAGTGAGTGGGTTTCTCAGCACCATCATGTAAAAGATACTTTTGATACACTTCCTCTTCAGTCAACTTTTCGCCATAATTTGCGGTAACATTTATGTTGTAATCATTTTTTTCGATTTGAAGTTCAGGATGCTTTTCCAATAATTTCCCCAAATTAAGTTCATTGCTTTCAGCTTCATTTAATTTTATAGACATTTAATAACCACCTTCTATAATGATTTTTTAGCCGTTAAAGTTAATTTGATATTATTGTTTTTTCTTTCATCCCAATATTCATTCGTTTTTAACATGAAGTTCTTAATGTATTCTGTAGCTCCACAACCTTTTTCATTATTTGAAACATTTTTAGCAAGAGGAGGGCACCTAAACTGGCACCAAATTCCTTCTTTATATACTTCACAACTTGTACAAGATTCATAGTCGTTGAACGTTATTGAACGAAAGCCAGAAAAACCGCGGTCCCATACATCTTTAAAGCTGCTTTCTTGTATATTTCCCCCTGCATATAATTTACCTGCCATACAATTACTACAAGGATATACATCTCCCGCACTGTTGATATATACGAATGACCTTCCGCATTTTTCTTGACCTGTAGCTTCCTCTAACCTTTGGCAAAAACTTATTGTTTGGACTGAATAAACTTCAGCAGCAGTTGAATCCATAACTTCTTGGTTAATCAATACATCGTAATCTTCCGGCCCTTGACTAAAACGTTCCATACAACGCCTATAAATATTGAATACTCTGTCAATATCATCGATTTTTAATAACATATCCGGATGTAATAAAGCTCTTCCTACTGGATGGGTTTCTAACCACTGCGGCCTAGGATATTCATTATCTACACACCACTGAAAAATATCCTCTATATCATCTAAGTTTTGACTATGTACAGATACCGCTGTCCGTAATGTATGACCATATTTTTTCATCCATTCGAAAGCACGTTTAAGTTTTGGATAGTTCATCCCTCCCCTAATTGTTCTTTCAGGAACGGCAGTATCAAAACTGATAAAGAATGATGCACCTGGTTTAATTCCTGCCAGTATTTCTTCTGTTATTAATAGGCCATTAGTGAAAATCTGAGTCGAAAAAGGTTTTTCTAATGCATAGTTAATAATTTTTACAGCATCAGGATGCGAGAAAATTTCTCCGCCTGTCAAGAATAATTGCAAGACTCCCAAACTTTCGAATTCATCGATCAGGCTTAAAATTCTTTCAGTGGACATCTCGTTCGGTCTCTTAAAGGCTGAATCAGCATAACAGTGCTTACATCTTAAATTACACAGGTTGGTTGTTTCTATGAACGCAATAGCCGGAGCACTTAAATGAAATTCTTCCAATTTTACAAGAGGATCATAGATGATGTATGGTTCGAAATCAAAGTTGGCAATTTCCCCCTTATTTATTCGAATTATTTCACTTTCAATATGCCTGTTTAAAAATTCCACCCTACCATCAGGAAGTAAAGCAACGATACCACCATCATTTATTTGATACGGAATTTTTTCCATTTATATTTCTCCTCTAATAAAATTCATATAAAGGACAGCTATACCCATAGCTGTCCTTTATATGAATAATTTTATTGTTGTGGCTTTTTAATTGCTTGCCCAGCACCGTTAGCAGCTAACACGATACCCTCTTTTGGTTTATCAAGATGAATTCGAGTCAAATCCTTAAATTCCATTTTCCTGTCACCTCCTCTTGATTTCAAAAATAATAATAGCATTTTTTTGAAAATTTAGAAGATAAAGTTATCGACATTTTTTTACAGTTATTATTAATGTAAAATATCAAATAAAAGAATTGTTCACATGCTTACCTCTAGTAATTTTCTGTAAATAATTTAAACGCAGACGAATCAGGAATTAAAAAAACGATGGGAAATTTAAGGATTTTCAGCAATTGTTAATAGAACTGTAGCCATGGACGGCTTTCTACCTTGGAGTTCTGTATGATTATTTAGTCATGGGTCTTAATTCATGGAATAAATGGTTTTTATTACGAATCACATAAACACTTTGTTTTACCACTATAATGATCCCTTTTAAATAGAGATGGAAAGGGGCATTATGGCGGGCTGGAAAGCAAAAAAGCATACACCTGTCCAAATTGATTCCACTAATGTAGGTAATCACTTTTGAACAAGTGTATGCTGTATAAAATTAGTACCATGTTTTAAAGATGGGAGGTATCTTAAAAAATGTTTTATTTTAAGATTCATTATACTAGTGCGCCAGTTCATCAGAAACACGACCCTTGTTACGGTAGAAGTAATCAAGACCTTCGTATTATTAATATCCATTCATCGGTTCCTAATTCTTCAATCTCTCCACCAAATTAAGTTCGAAATTGGAACAGATACCTATGCAATGGTTATCTTTGTCCATATTAATCCCCATCCCGTCCCATCAATTCGTATTTAAATGTAGGTAAAAAGAGATGGAAATGGCATTTGGACAATAAAAAAATCCCACTGTAAACAGTAGAATTCTTGTGAAAATATTTAAACGCAAAGCTTCGTTCTCCAGGTAACGAAACCCTACGTTATGAGTATGTATTGGAGCGGGTGAAGGGAATCGAACCCTCATCATCAGCTTGGAAGGCTGAGGTTTTACCACTAAACTACACCCGCATATCCTTGTAGAACTTTGTCGAATTACCAACAAAATTAATTATATAGTTTAATGTGAAAAAATGCAATAGTTCTTTTAAAAAAATTTAATAATTAATGTATTGTAACGTTAATATATTCATTCACTCTAGTAAAGATGTTAAAAAGTCCCCTGATTCAGAGAACTTTTTCATCCTATCTGATGATTTAAGACCAAATGACTTCCATTAGCCGCGGATAAACCTGCTGTGCCGTTTCAAGCAGCATGATTAACTTCCTGAAAGCCAGATCCGGTACGATATCCCGCTCAATGGAGTATGAATACCGGATGGAAATGGTCCCATTTTCTTCATACAGCTTGGAATACCTAAAATTAGCATTATATTCATTCAACAGTGTATGTACATCCTGTTTCTTTTCAGGGTTCTTCAACTCTGCGACATTAAAGCAAAATAAGTCCGCCACATTTTCATCTTGATTGAATGCAAATACTAAAAGGACCTTCCAGCCGTCCTTTAACTTTTGCTCAGCTCTAAAAAAGGTGGTGCCATCTTCATTCAACTCATTCATATAGATTTTCTCACTAGTTAAAAAATCACGAAATTTAGCAACGTTTGACATGGTTCATCACCTTTCTGTTTCTAAGTACATTTTATAATGAAAACCGGCATTTTTACAGACTTTTCTATAATTCAATCCTATTAACAGAGGCGAAGAAATCACCCTTAAATGAATGGAGGTCAATATGAACTCCCTTATTAGAATCAATAGATAGATTAGCCACTTGTTCCTCCGCAAAACTGAAGCGCTTCTCGAAGATCCAAAATTCCCAGGCGGATCTTTGAATATCTTCCATTTCGGCCACTCCTTTATTAGTATGTGAACTACCTTTACCTGCCGCTATCGCCATGGTTTCGAAAACATACAGCAGCTGAGCGAGCTTTTTTGCCAAATAGATTCCAGACTAGCCTTGTTTGTAAATATCTCACCAAGGGATACCTTGGAGACCGCTAATGATTCTATTGACTCAGCAGTGAAGGGTATGTCTGATGAGGGGACTTGAAATAATAAATAATATCCTTCATATGGATAAAAAGATACCACTAAAGGTATGAAGGATGATCAGTTTGTAGTCAAAAGGGGTTCTATTTTACAGCAAAGTAGATTGTAGCGGTGTGCGAGATTCCTGCGGGAAAAGCACGTCCAGGGGATACCTCGGCAGGGGCAAAGGCGCCGGGCGGACCGCCCGCCTGGAGGCAACGTTTAAATTAGACAAACCCGATTTCATCGAGTTTGTCTACAATCTGGAATTATATCTTATTATGAAAAGGAAAACAGCCTTTCCCCGTTTGAATAGCGAAAAAAAGCCGCTTTTATAAACTGCTTAAAGATCACGACAAAGGACATTCCTCAGTTTTATTTCCAAAATCTTATAGTTGAGCGAATTCAGGTTCCGCAACTTTTACAAGCTGTTTACCGAGGTTCGTTCCTTTAAACAAGCCTAAAAATGCATCAGGTGTGTTTTCGAACCCTTCAATAATCGTTTCTTCATACTTCAATTTTCCTTCTTGAAGCCACTTGCCTAAATCCGTAGCACCCTCTTGGAATCTAGCGGCATAATTTCCAATTGTGAAACCTTTCATAAGTGCACTTGTTTTGATCATCGCCGATTGCAAACGCGGTCCTAGATCTTTCCCTTCTGCGTTATATGAGGAAATCGCTCCGCATAATGGAATTCGGGCATTCGCATTCAAAAGTGCGAAAACAGCATCGGAAACCTCGCCGCCCACATTATCGAAATAAACATCCACTCCATCTGGAACAGCATTAGCTAAATCTGTCGCAAAACTATCACTTTTATAATTTACCGCTCCATCAAATCCAAGCTCTTTCGTTAAGTACTCAAGTTTTTCATCTGAACCAGCGATGCCAACAACCTTTGCACCTTTAATCTTAGCAATTTGTCCGACTACTGAACCAACAGCTCCAGCCGCTCCTGAAACCACTACAGTTTCACCCTCTTGAGGTTTACCAATATCAAGCAAACCAAAGTAAGCAGTTAAACCGGTCATTCCAAGAATCCCTAAATGAGTTGTGACCGGAGCCACCTTGGGATCAATCACGCGGATTTCCTTTTCGGTGACAACTGTGTATTCTGCCCAGTCGATATTCCCAACAACGACATCCCCCAGTTTGAAGGAACTCGATTTGGACTCAACCACTTCAGCAACAACGCCACCCGTGATAACCTTATTCAATTCAAATGGAGCAATATATGATTTAGTATCTTGCATTCTGCCACGCATGTATGGATCGACAGATAAATATAGTGTACGCACTAAAATTTCATTATCTTTTGGTGTGGGAACTTCACGCTCAACAAAGTTAAAATCCCCTTTCGAAGGCATACCTTTTGGACGGTTTGCCAGGGTGATTATTTGTTGTTTGGTTTGTGTCATCATTGTTCCTCCTTGGTTTTGAATACGTAATTTCGAAAAGAAGCGTATCACTGATAAAGTTCATAGGTCAAAGAATATGATTGGCTATTGCTCCCAAAAAACTCCTTATGCGGACTTTCCTGAAAACCTCAAACTCACTACAAGCTATTATGTCCATGTCTTTCATCTATATAAAGCTCATGAGTAAAAGGCTTTGTTGCCTCCAATGTTCATTTTAAGAATAAATAATGTATCTAGCACTTCCTGGAAAATTTAACGGCCTTTCCTTGTTTGTATACCAAGAAAAGGCCGCAGCTAGAAATACACTATTTTTATAAAATGTCAGCCTGGATAGTTTGTACTGAAAACATGAAGTCCATGTACGTCCTTGAAAATGTGAACTTAGTTTAATGGAAATGGATAGTCTACATCAATTTTGAAATAAACATCGTTGCAATCCCAAAGTAAATAAGTAACGAGAGTATATCATTTAGTGTTGTAATTAACGGACCAGAGGCAACTGCAGGATCGATGTTGAATTTATATAAGATCAGAGGAATAATGGTCCCAGCTAAGGTCCCGATAATTAGGGTCATCACCAGCGAACTTCCAACCACTAATCCCAGAACGGGATTTCCCTGCCAAATATAAGCTATGATGGAAATTAATATTCCACAGGTAATACCTATTATCAATCCAACTTTCAGTTCCCGAATAATAAGCCTGGTTACGACTCCTTTATCCGTATCACTGGTGATTAGGCCTCTTACAACAACAGCTAAAGATTGAGTACCTGTATTTCCAGTCATCCCCGCGATCATGGGCATAAAGAAAGCAAGTGCAACAACTTTGGACAATGTTTCCTCAAAACCGCTTATAATGGTTCCAGACACTAATCCGATAAATAAAAGTAAAATAAGCCAGGGTAGCCGACGGTATGCGGCCACGTGCGCCTTCGTGTCAAAGTCTATGGCTTTACCGGATGCCGATAATTTTTCAATATCTTCATTCGCTTCCTTAATGACAACATCAATAATATCATCGACGGTTACAATTCCTAATAACCCATTATTTTTTTCAACTACAGGAATTGCTAAAAAATCATATCGCTCAATAACACGAGCCACCTCTTCTTGGTCTTCATAAGCAGATACGGAAATAACCCGGCTATACATAATATCTTGAATTTTTTCAGATTCATCATTTATTATTAAATCCCGATATGACACAACACCTACTAATTTTTTATCATTATCAATAACATAAAGATAGTTGATCGTTTCCGAAAACTCCGCAAAGATCTTCAGTTTTTCAACAGCTTCACGAACCGTATAATGTTGGGGAATCCATACAAAGCGGTTTGTCATTATTCGCCCGGCCGTTTCAGGGGGATAATTCATGATATTTTGAACGATTTTTGATTCTTCTTGTTTCATGCCTGAAAGAAGTTCTTCGATTTTCCCTGGGGATAGGTCCTCTAACAATGAAGCTAGATCATCATTATCCATTAAATCCATTACATGGCCGGATTTCTCAATTCCTAATTTACTAAGGATTTTTAATTGATGTACTTTCTCAACTTCTTGAATCAGTTCAGCGATTTGATCTGAATCAAGTAATAACAAGAAACGAGTATGGTGTTTTTCTGGCAGCCCCTCAAAAATTCGCGCAATGTCATATGGTTGGAGTTCTTCTACTATTGCTTGGAACTCTTTCTTTTTTCCTTCTTTTAAAACTTTTATGATTTGTAAAGTTATTTGATCTTCCGTCAGGACTTTTATCATTTCGTCACTCACTCCTTTTTAGGGAGCTAAAAAATATTTCCCTTAAATAATAAGAGTAAAAAAATATTATTATTCCCCATCTAAAATCTTTGTGTTCATTCAAGTTTCATTAAGCTCATCGTGAATAGTTATCCACTATCCTCACCTCTTGTAAAAATAAAAACACCCCCATTACAAATGAAGGTGTTCAAATACGGTATATGCGTACCTTGTCTGGATGACAAATTCAAACAGCCGTATACGACTGAATGACAAATACAAGCATAAATCCAGTTCCTCCATTCGTAGAGCTTTAGCACTGTGTGGCATAGGACAAAGCCAGCTACATTAAAAACCACCTTATGTCGATGGTTTCTGTTGACCCATTGGCGTCTTTCGACATTTTTGGGCAGTAGCGTATCTCCTACACAGGAGCCTCACCTAACGAGGATATTTAATTTACACATCCACTCTAAAAGAGTTTCTTTTAGATGTCAATGTTTGATTCGAAAATTCTAAAGTACCATGAAAACAACACCGGCTTAAACGCCTTCGATTAAAACTGACCGTTTGAATGTCACATCGATATTTTTTACCCCCTCAGTTCACCCTTAAGTACCACCATTTAAAAGGATACAACGGAAGAATAAACGCAACCTCAAGGGAAAATATTGGATATTTATAGTGGGACTTACTTATAATGAAGACGGATATGAATGACTGAAACAAAAAAAGGTAGATGTTCTAATAAAAAAATACCTTTTTTCCCTAATTATTTAAAGAAAGGAAATAGCTCAAATGAAAAGACCTTTTTCGATTATATGTATTATCGTAAGTGCATTTGTATTAATGGTAGGGTGCAGCACCGAGGACATGGTACAGATGGAAAAGAAATCTAAGGAAGGGAGCTCGCTGAAAGCTATTGAAGGCAGGTGGGAGGGAGAGATTAAGATTCCAAATCAACCGCTTCCATTCATTGTTCATTTTATGAAGGAAAATGGAACGATTAGTATTCCTGTACAAGGGTTGAATGAATTTCCCCTAACAAGTGTAAAGTTAAGTAAGTCAGACTTGTTTTTTGATATGAAAATCCAAAATCAGCAAATAACGTTTGATGGGAAAGTAGATCAGGAAAGGATTGCCGGAACATTTGTTCAAAAAGGGCAAACGTTCCCCTTTGAATTGTTTAAGAAATCCGATGATCAGGCAGCTGAAGAAAAAGAATCAGGTGAAATCGTGCAGGCCGACTTGAAGAACGGAACCATTAAAGGCCTTTTAGAAACACCAAAAAATGAAGGGCCTTTTCCTGTGATGATTATAATTGCGGGTTCCGGTCCGACCGATAAAGATGGTAACACCATTGCAAATCCCGGGAAAAATAATAGTTTGAAAATGCTAGCCGAAAGTCTTGCTGAAAAAGGCATCGCAAGCATTAGGTATGATAAGCGCGGAATTGGTGAAAATATGCAATTGGCAGGAAATGAAAAGGACCTGAGATTTGAACAATATATTGATGATGCAGCTGCTTGGGTTCAATTTGCCAAAAAAGATGGCCGGTTTTCCAAAGTCGGCATCATCGGCCATAGTGAAGGCTCTTTAATTGGAATGGCAGCTGCAAAGAAAACAGAAACAGACATATTCATTTCATTAGCGGGTGCAGGCGAACCTATTGACCAAGTACTCATTAAACAGCTTGGAGAGCAACTTACACCGACGTTATTAACGGAATCCAAGGATATACTGGCAAAGCTAAAGCAAGGAAAACAAGTCGAGACAGTCAGTGCTGATTTGCAAAGTGTATTCCGTCCTTCCGTTCAGCCTTACATGATTTCTTGGATTCAATATGACCCGATAGAATCAGTAAAGGAACTGAATATCCCTGTTCTAATCGTAAACGGCAATAGAGACATTCAGGTGCCTGCTGCTAACGCACGAGCGTTACATAAGGAAAAAAGCGATTCTGAGTTACTTATACTTGAAAAGATGAATCATATATTGAAAGAAGCCCCTGCAGATCGAAAGGGAAATTTAGCAACCTATACAAATTCCGAACTGCCATTATCCCCTGGATTGGTGAATGGAATTATTGAATTTTTAAACAAAAATGACATCACCAGTAACGACGATCATAGTAAGGACAATTGAGAATCCTGTCTCCCCCGGAGTTCGCACAGCTCTACACAAATGATCCTCGCACCTCCGATATAGGGGTAAATAAGGAGATTAAAAGTGAAGATTATTGCTTTAAGATTACCAATTAATTTAAATCAGATTACTTATGAAGAAATGCTCAATTTGTTACCTAAACAAAGACAAATAAGCATACACAAATTACAAAAGAAAAACGATAAATACCGTTCGTTATTTGGGGAGCTATTAGCTAAGTGGTTCATAAGTGACATTTTAAAAGAACCGTTTCAAGATATCCACTTTGTCTTAGATAAAAACGGGAAACCCAATCTAGTAGGAGGAAGACTTCACTTTAATATTTCCCATTCAGGTGATTGGGTTGTTGTTGGCATTCATAATGATCCCATAGGCATTGATATAGAAGAAATCAAAAATTTTAATATCCATGAAATTACCAAAAGTACTTTCAGCAGTAAAGAATTTAGGTACTTATTTAAATCACCCAAAGACTTACATATCGAGATTTTCTTTAAAATGTGGACGCTGAAGGAAAGCTGGTTAAAGTGTATAGGTTCAGGTTTTTTGGTTCCCCCAAATACTTTTTCAATCTTGAATGGAAGTAATCAATATAGTTTAGAAATACCCACAGAGGAATTTTCAAAACTAAAAACACTGGGCATCCAAATTGGAGATACGTCTAACTATCTTTTTAAGTTATACTATCTTAGGCCTGGGTATCCCCTAAGTGTTTGTATTAATAACGAAAATGAAAATCATTTAGAATTCCCAGATGATATCGATATTATAGAATTGAAGAATTTACTGAATAAATTGCAAGCACTTTAATTAACTTTATATTACTATGTAGAAGTCAAAAAAAGGCAGAATTTTTCTGCCTTTTTTATATTTTCTCCGAGATGCTCTGTCCCACTTTTGAATTATAAGCTAATATTCTTTTTTGAAAAAGCATGAAAAATAAACAAGCGCTTATTAAGGAAGAAAAAGCTGCGACCAGAAAAGCTCCCTCATGCCGAATCAATGGTACGAATGCTAGTAACTGTGGAGCAAATATTCGACTTATTGAATATCGAATATTTGCCGCGGCAAAGTACTGTGCTTTTTGGTTGGCAGGTGCAATACCGGCAATGTAAGAATCCTGTGTACTTACAACAAGTAGTTCAGCTACTGTAAGGATTAAGACTCCTATAAAAAAACCCATATAGTTTTGAGAAAAACCAAAGATAACCATAGCGAAAGCATATAATATACTGGAACCTACAAATCCAAAACGCGTGCTGTACTTTGAAGAAAGCCTAGCCGCCATACTGCCTAAAATAATTACCAAAACGCCATTCGTCATTAACAATGAAGCATAGTTTTGGGAAGCATTGATTGAAAAACCGAATATTGATGTGCTTCCAGTGAAACTATCCAGTAAAGTTGAAGGAAGCAATATTTCTAACTGCATGAAGGCTTGAGCTGCAAATACACTGGCAACAACAAAAATTAAAAGACGTTTATCTTTTCCAATCAGAACTACTGCTTTTGTAAACTTACCATTTGAATCTATTCTTTCTTCATTACCTAATTTTCTATTGACCTGAAATTCTGGAGTTTTCCATAGTGATATATACACTAAAGTCAGAACAGATACTAAGGATGTACCGATAAACCAAATAGGCATTGAATCAAATATAAAACTCCCTATAAGAGGACCAAGCGTCACCGCAACATTGAATATTTGGTAGGTGAATACATAAGCCTTCTTTTGTTCCTTTTCATCGAGCCAATCAGATATATAAGCTCTTCCTGCAGGTAAATATGAAGAATAAGCTATACTCATTAAACCGAAGCTGCCAAATACCATTATATTACTTCCAACTATTCTTCCAATGATAAATAATATGGTCGCAAGCAGAAAACCTATACTTGAAGATATCATCATAGGTCTTCTCCCTATCCTATCTGCAAAGATCCCGCCCCAAATCCCTGATATAACACCCAATACTGAAATTATGGCTAAACTAACAGATGCTAGGTAAGGGTTCCAAGCATCGTTTAAATATAAAACAATAAATGGAAATAGCATATAAAATAATGTGTTTTGAATACCCTCAGCAAAAAATCTCCAACGCATTTGATTTTTTTTCATACTTAAAACCCTTTTTCCTTAAATTTATACATATCTAAGAGAAGCAACTTGTCCCATAATGATCTTAGCAACATTTTCAGCATTTGGAGATTTATAAATCGTAAAGTGTTGAGCTGGAACTGAACGCACTGTTAGTTCCCCAACCAAGTAATTTTCCCAACCTACAGTCGTATCATGCTCATTTTCTTCAGCTCGTATAAACAGTACTTTACCATGAAAAGTTCCTGAAATATTGTAGCGATGAATGGCGATATTATTTGCCTCCCAAATTCCCAAGCCACTCTTAACATCCTCAACTTCTGCGTCCATATGGAGATGACCGCCATCTTTTCCTAAGTTTAAAAGGAATTCCAATAGTTCTTCTTTGTCCATAAGGGTTAACTCATCAGGATTAAACTTACCATTTGCCCCGTTTGTAATCTTTAATGCATACGATTTAACAAATTCCATTTTGTCAAAATCACGAGCTTTACTGAAATGACAGTCCAATAATGTTAACAAACCAACGTCTCTTCCTTCAGCCTCAAAGGAACGGACTATTTCATAAGCCACATTACCACCGAACGAATAGCCTGTAATATAATATGGCCCTTCAGGTTGAACAGATAAAATATAAGAAGCATATCGTTTAGCCATATTTAATAAATCATCTTCAAATTTATCACTTTCGGGAATCTCCGCACTTTCTATTCCCCATACGTCAAACATTTCATTTAATTCCGCAGCCATTTCTTTATAACACCAAAGTGCCCCTCCGGCTGGGTGAATGAACCATATTTTTTGGCGATTCTCAGCTGGTGAGACGTGTACTACGCCATTAGGTTTAATGGAGTTTGTTATAACATGGGCTATTCCTTGTATAGTTGGATAATCAAATACAATAGATACTGGCAAAGTTAGCTCGAATTTCTTATTTAGTTGAGCAATGAATTTCATGGCTAACAACGAATGGCCACCTATTTCAAAAAAGTTACTATTTATATCGTCGTCTGAGTTTCTGAAGATATCCTTCCATATGATTTGAACTTTCATTAAGGTTTCTTTATCTGTATGATAGTTTTTGTCATTCTCTATCTTTGTAGCTTCAATACTATTTTCTTGAATTTCAAGTTTGATTGTTTCATCAGCTATTTTTTCCATTTGAGAGATCCATTCTTGCTTCACTTCTGAGATTACATGATCCGTAAATAAGTCGTTACAGTATTCTATAGTGAATGTTGAATTCTCTCCATCATGTTCTATGATAAAACTAAGATCGCATTTGGAAGTATCACTTAAGACCGATTCCATTTTAAATTGCGTATAGGGTTGCTTTTTCAAAAATCTATTGTATACAAACATAACCTGAAATAGTGGCCGATAGTCACTATCTCTACTCTTTAGAACAGAAGGAATGATTTTTTCTATGGGAATATGCTCATACTTTATGATCTCGGCGTAATCCTGTGCAATCTTTTCGGAAATACTTTTCAATGTGGCATCATCAGTAAAGTTCATTCTAAACGGCACAACATTAACATAATTACCAATTGCTTCAAAATCCTGTTCATAGGTTCTATTAGCCACTGGCACCCCAATGCAGATATCTCGTTGACCACTCATTTTAGCAAGGACATAAGCTGCCATTGCTAGATGAATGGAGAATTCTGTAATTGATGTATTCTGACTAAAAGATAGTATCTTTTGCTCTAGTTCTTTTGGTAGTGAGAACTTTATATGTTTTCCATTTAATGTTTGGGTACTGCCCTTCATCATGCTTGTTGAGAATCTTGATTTATTTGGAATCCGTTCTAGATACTCCTTCCAAAACTTAAGACCCTCACTAAAATCCATTGAATTTTGATGATGTGCAAATTCGAAAAATGCAGCATTCCGTTCCTTATTTACCACTAGATCAGCTTCAATAAGTTGATGTAACTCGTCTACAAATAACTGTGATGACCAACCATCAACTATTAGATGATGGAAAGTTAATAATAAATATTCCGCCTTATCAGTACTAAATAATGAGGCACGAAATCCTCCCTTATTTAATTCAAATTTGCTCTGTGCTTCAGTTTGAATTACTTTTCTTAGGTTCGCTTCCGTAACTGGATATTCCCTTATTCCCGAATTAAGTGAGCTGTCGTATTTTTGTATATATTCACCATTGTTAGTTAAAATAATTCGTGATGATAAAATCGGATGTCTTCTGCGTAAATGGGAAATTGCTTTTTCTATTTTTGCAGTTTTACCTTTTTCAAAGTGTAACAGAAACGCTATATGATATTGAGATGCTCCTTTTTCCTGTTCAAAGAATAGTATCCCCTGTTGTCCCAAAGATAATGGTGCTTCAAGATTACCATCAAATTCTTGGTTTATCTTGTCCAGTTTCTTAGGTACTTCAGAATTCTTTCTATTCTTTAAATTATTCTTTTTCAGATAATCTGCTTGTTTTCGGATTGTTGGATACAAAAAGACAAATCCATGTGTTAACGATATCTGAAACTCAGTGGAAAGAAGGTTTGCTAATCGAATGGCCAGTAATGAATGCCCTCCTACTGAGGCAAATGTAGTTGTGGCAGAAGGAACTTTTTCCCCAATAACATCTTCCCAAATATTCGCAATAACTTGCTCCCATTTATCATGAAGTCCTTCAAAATCATTATTACTTCTAAAAGGTATTAAGGATAATTCCCGTCGATTCATTTTCCCATTCTCTAAATAAGGAAAACTATCCATCTGAACAAAAAAATTAGGAATCATATAGGAAGGCAAACGTTTTTCTATATAGCTTCTTAACTCAATCTCATTCCAAGCCGTAGAATCACAGCGTATATAAGCTACAAGCCATTGTTCTTCGAGTTCTTCACGAACTTCTACAACTATATCTTTTACGAACGATGCTTCTCGTATGGTTTCTTCAATTTCACCAAGTTCTATACGAAGCCCTCTTAACTTTATTTGTAAATCTTTACGGCCTCGAAATTCGTAATTACCATCTTCTCTAATATAAACAAGATCTCCAGTGAGGTAAGACAATTGACCTGTAGAAGGACATATTACGAACTTCTCTTTTGTAACATCCGGTAGACCAAAATACCCCAGCGCCAGACCTTCACCTGAAATCAGTAGTTCTCCTTCGCAACCAGTACCTAAAATATTCAACCCTTCATCCACAACATGTACGGAAGCATTATCGATTGGCTTTCCCAGATCGATTTCTCTAAAAAAATGATTTTCATCTGGCAAACAAACTCGATAAGTAGTATCAATAGCTGCTTCCGTAGGACCATATAAATTTATAATCGGTATGGGTAAATTCTTTTGGATTTTCTTTACTAATGATGTTTGCAAGGATTCTCCACCGCAAAACAAAAGACGTAAAGATGTAAAATCAGATAATAATTCTTGTTCTGACAATAATTTAAGTACAGTTGGTACAAACTGTACAACTGTTACATTATGCCTTTTGATATCAGTTGCAATATCAAATGGGTTGGATGATCCAATAACCATGGTAGCCCCAGACGATAGTGGTGCAAATATCTCCCAAACGGAAGCATCGAATCCCGATGCAGTTTTTTGTAAAAAAACATCATCCTTAGACCAAGAAAATTCTTTTTGCATCCATTGCATATGATTGACGATGGCACGATGCGGGATAACTACACCTTTTGGTCTTCCGGTAGAACCCGATGTGAAAATGATATAAGCTGGTGTTTCATCATTTATCAGAACTATTGGAGGATCTGCCGCTCTAATTTTGGAATGCTCCCTTAAATCTATTGAATTGAGATTAAAGGTTAAATCTGGGACAGAACCATCAGTCATTAATACATTTACTTCTGCTTTTTCAATACAATACCTCAGTCTGTCTATTGGATAAGAAGGGTCAAGTGGTACGTACGCAGCACCCGCTTTTAGCGTTGCAAGCATAGCAGCTATTAATGAAATGGATCTTTCTGATGCGATAGCAACACGGTCTCCCTCGTTAATACCCTTCAATATAAGCAAATGGGCAAGAGCATTTGCCCAATTATCTAATTCTTTATATGATATGACCATATCTTTATCTTTTATTGCAATGTTATTGGGATAGATAGTTACCATAAGTTCAAAAGTACTTTGAAGAAGCCTATTATTCATAGTAATTTAGCGTATTGGAAAATCAATAACGCTGTCCTCCTTTAGGTTACTTAGTATGTATTTTAAATTCAAAGCTATTAGAGGAAATAAACCTGTCGGGCGTTAAATCCCGACAGATTTATTATTTATCCATTTACAATGCAATCTGTACCGTCAACATAGTGCTCTTTGTGTACTTCTAAATTCCACAAATTGACGGTTTTCATTATCCAACGAGTCCTTTGCTTTTCCACATCCGTGATTTCTTCAACATCCTTGCCATGGATAGAATGATTGTTTGACAAGGAAATAAACTCCCCCGCTTTTAGTAGGTGTGGAGCCTTTAATTCATGTAATAAAACTTTTATTTTATCTACAACTTCCTGTGCTTCTTCTGTAAGACCAACTGTCCGATTTTCAAAATATGCAATATCAAATTCTTCTTCATTCAATAGGATAGCGTGATTTTTTGCACGCCCTAACTCAGTACGATTACCATATGTCGATAAATCATCAAAAGGTGTATAGAATAGCTCTTGACGCATCAAATGTAAATCAGAAGAATCAAGTTTCTGAATTAAATCGATATTTTTGACGAATGTCGTAAAGATCTGATTCCCTTCATATGCCCTCATTGATAACATATTCACAAAATCAGGTCGAACGAAATGATTTGCTAAGTCTTTATGAAATCCTAAAGCTACCAGTGCTTTTTGTGATTGTGTTTCTGATAAAGATTTCATTGGATAAATATCTTGAAAGACATCGCCATCGTTTACATTTATATATCCAATAGCTGGAATTTCCATTACTTGTGCATAGAATTGAAGGAAACCTTCCCCAACATATGTTTTTTTAAGCTCCCTCTTTGATTGAACTGGTGATTCATGGTCAAAAATAGGAACATCTTTATCTATAGGGCAGTTTTGTAGATATAAGTATGGTTCTTCCTTCCAGATCCTATTGCCGGCAGCTTTTATTTTTTCCACAATATCCTTTATTTCATCATCGTTTTCCACAATGCTTTCTATTTCCGAACGAAAAGAAGCGTAATCTTCATAGGGATTGCATTTTAAATCCAAAAATTTATTAGTCAGAAGTTGATTCTCTGCATCTTTAAAGACATAATCAACTTTTAATTTATTCTTTGTACTTGCATGAGTATCTACACCCATTAACTTAGCTCCACTCCTATTAATTTTATTTTTACGCAGTAAATCACTAAAGTCTAGATGCAAAAAAATCTAGCAATCTTCTGAATAATAGGGCCCTATTAATATGTAAATACGTAAAATGATTGCTGGTGCTCCCAAATTTTAACACGGTGGTTTTCAGAATTCAACGAATGTTGAAAAAATGGATCTTCTTACTCATTACCCTTCACATTTGAGCTTTTTTTTAACAGGTCAATGTCATGATTCTTCATTTTCTGAACATCTGGCATGGCACTGTTACAATGAATCCCACGGAGGATTTTGGTGTTTCATGAAGCATGATTTATGGTGATTGACTGCCTGGCGGATAAATCCTGAGAAAACAAGAAATTGCTTAGCGAACAAAATAATTATATTTGATAAACAAGTACTGGAGTATGTGGAGCATCCCCTTATTGACCTTATGGGGTAATGATAATAAAACCATGAGAACAGAAGAATGCATCTAATTTGTGGGCAACGCTGCACCGCGACTTTCTACCTGGATCTGCTCTTGGTGTTTACGATGGGTTGGGGAAATTGGTATCGTCTTTTTCGGTAAGGCGGTGATCACCGTAAATTCTGTAAAAGCATAATGACCTTTCATAAAGTACATAGCATGATAGCACGTGAAAATATATTCAAAATACCCTTCCTTCAATTTAAACCTCTTGAATGAACCTATGTTAAAAGATCCTCTAGTTCCAACTTTCCCTAACGATTATTTTATTTTCATCTCCCTAATTAGAACTTTCAACATCCAAATAGCCTTTTGCACGCTTTGTCGTAAGACCATCTCAAGGGCAAATGACAATTCCCTTTACTTGGTTCCAGATCGATTAACTTGGAGGATGACGTTTTTTAGAATTTAACTCAGCCCTCTGCAACTCAATTCTAACCAACCTGACTCGATATGCAGCTGAGCCCCTTTTCAACAGGTAATGATTAAAAAATATCACTTGAATAAAGCTGTTCCTTTCAAGTGAAAACATAAGTTCACCAAAAAGGGACAAACTGTATTTGAAAAAGAAAGGAGATGTGAGACATGACAAAAAAATTCAATAAAGGCAGCCGTAATCAAAATTCACCGCAATTACACGGACAAGCTCCTGTTAGTGGGGACAACAGCAAAGGAAATAAAAGAAATAAAGATCAGAGCTCTAAAACAGAATAACTAAATGAAACAAACCGGCCATATTCAGACCGGTTTGTTTCATTTGTAGATAGTCTTCTTTGTTATTGGGGCAGAAAGCCAAATAATCATTCTGAAAGTTACCCTTCCCCCTTCAATCCAAAATGGGCGACTCATTGAATGATCCTGTGTCCACTGGACACACTTTGGTTCCAAAAAGTCCAATTCATTATCTGCGTTCATGACTGCCCCGAAAAAAGTTTTAAGTGGAGAGCATTCGTTTTTCAAAACCATATTGGAAATTAGTATAAAAACCATGTAGAGTTAGCTATTTGATTCTTTTTGCATCAGGACCTTGTGCCCTGCTGTTGATGTCTCCAAATCATCGGTACCTTGATGAGTATAAGTAATGTTTTTGGTCATCAGGCTTACCACCACCAAGACTGCGATATTGACAACTAGGGCTATAATTCCTACATTCAGGTCTTTAATGGCTTGAGGAAGATAAGGAAACAGTTGTCCAATTTTTATGTGCCCCAGTTCCATAATAGAGACTAGCACTCCTCCTGTTATAATCCCGGCGAATGCTCCATGTTTGGTTACAAAATTCTTTCTCAACAAACTTGCGAAAAAGGCAGGAGCAAGTTGTGTAATGAAATTATAGGCGATTAAAGCAAGACTAAAGAGGGAATTTCCACCTTTAAAGGTCAAGTAAATCCCTATGAGAGAAATTAAGGGAACCAAATATTTTACCAGTTTTGCAATCTGATTTTCCGTTGCTGATGGAGTGAATACGCTATATATATTTTTTGCAAGCAATGTTGATATTGACATCAACAGCATGGAACTTGGCACTAAAGCGGCTAACACGCCAGTTCCACCAATTAAGCCCACAAACCATGGATCAAAATCCTGTTTAGAAAGCTGCAGCAAGATTTGATCGGCTTCGCCGCCTTTTAATCCAGGCATCTGTAAGATAGCTGCAAATCCAACAAAAAAGGCAAACAATAAAATCAATTGGTACATTGGCATTAGGATTGCGTTTTTCCGTAAAGCTTTTTCGCTAGAGGCAGCATATATGGGAGAAAAACCGTGCGGCCACATATAAAATCCAATAGAGCTTAATATAACAGTGGATATATACCACGAAACGCTCATTCCCTGATCTGGAAGTATGGTATAGTTCGGCTTTGCCTGTTCAATTGCCTCATACATAGGCTGAAGACCGCCATAATAATGAAGAGGGAAATAAACTCCTAAAAATACGACAATGCCAAGAATCAGAATATCCTTCAAAATAGCTGTCCTGGCAGAGCCGTGAATACCGGAAATCATGACAAAAATGGTAACGCCAATTGCTCCTACCCAAATGGCAGCTTTAGAAGAAATAGCCCCATAGGATGTTGCTGAAACGATATATCCTAACCCCTTCAATTGCAGCACCAGGTAGCAAGTACAAGCTACAACACCTATAACCGCAACAAGCACACCAAGATAAGGACTTTGATATTTTTTTACAAAAAAGTCAGATTGGGAAACTAATTGGTGTTTCTTTGCATACCTCCAGATAGCAGGAAATGTCCAATAGGAGATCACTGTAGCCAGGCAGCCATATGATACGATACTAAAGATGGAACCCCCTTCCCCATAAGCAGATCCACTTGCACCCAAAAAGGTAAAGGTTGTATACATTTCACCAGCGGACAAGAGGAAAATCAATAGGGCTCCCATCCCGCGTCCTCCAACCGACCATTGTTCCAAGTTCATTTCTTTCCCTTTTTTAGCCTGTATACCGATCAAAACAGAAATGACGAAAAAAAACAGGATAAAAAACACGGCAATATTCATCTTGAATCCCCCTTCTGATTAGCAGGATCCAGTAGATAGATAACCCCCATAATACCTGTGGTCAGCACGGACCAGAGTACAATCCAAAAGTGGAAAAATGGCATTCCCAGAACATAGGGAGTCACTTTATTTGTAAACAAAGCGCCTACTATAAAGCCAAGAAAAGGGATAACTCCGAGCCAATATATTTTTTTCATCCTCTTAACCCCCTAGTACGTTAGATTTAACATTTTCAAAGCCCCATGAACATATAACTTCACCCCATATTGTAAAGCCTGTTCATCGACTGTGAATTTGGGATGATGGTGAGGATATATAATCCCCTTTTCTTCATTACGGGCTCCTATGACAATATAAGATCCCGGAACCACTTTTTGAAAAGCAGAGAAGTCTTCACTTCCCATAATCGGCTTTACTATCTCACGACTTCCTTCACCAAATACTTCACAGATCGTTTCGTCCATCAATCGGGTAACTTCTTCATCATTAATGGTAGGAGCATAACCAAACTGATAATCGAATTCATAAGTGGCTCCATGTGCTTCCGTAATCCCTTTTACTATGCGTTCGATAAAGGTTGGAATGTTTTCCCTCAGCCCCGGATTGAAGCTTCGAACTGATCCACCAATGCTTACCGTACTTGGAATGACATTAATCGCACTTCCCGCATGGAACTGAGTCACTGAAATCACAAGGGATTCCTGGGCATCCCGATACCTCGAAACAATATGCTGGAGATTCGATACAACCTGTGTTCCAATTGCTATGGGATCGACGGTAAGTTCAGGCTGTGAGGCGTGCCCCCCTTTACCCACCACGGTAATGTTAAAAGTATCAGCTCCAGCCATTACCGGACCGTAGCCCAAACCAATTTTCCCTAAAGGATGAGTCGACAAAAGATGGGTGCCAATGATTATATCCACTCCATCAAGCACACCGGCTCTCACCATTTCTTGAGCTCCACCGGGCGGAAGTTCCTCAGCATGTTGAAATAAAAAGCGTACCTCCCCTTTAATTTGATCCTTTAAGTTAGTAAGAATTTTTGCTGTGCCAAGCAGCATCGCCATATGCCCATCATGACCGCAAGCATGCATGACTCCAGAATTCTGTGACACAAAGTCAAAATCATTCTCTTCCACAATTGGAAGCGCATCCATATCAGCCCGAAGTGCAATCACTTTCCCAGGCTGCTGACCGATCAAACGAGCCATAATACTCGTTTTTGTCGGACGTGAAATTTCCAATTCACCAAAAGTTTGCAACGTGTCATAAACAAATTGTGCTGTTTTTTCCTCCTGAAAAGAAAGCTCCGGATACTTATGTAAATATCTTCTCCAATCAACCACTTCATCTTTAACCGCCTCGATTAAATCATGAATTATTATCGTTTGAGACACCCACTACAACCCCTTTTTCATTCAATTTACATAACAACCATTAATTTAGGATAGTTTAAGGAAAAAATTCCTTAAATAGAGTATAATCTCACAAGGTCTTCATTACAATATTTTTTGAAAATTCCAAACTGTTTTTTTTACACTGCATCTCTTTGTTAAATTTTCAAAAATACTTTCACATGCGAAATGAAGGCAGAAAAAAACACCCAAATTATGGGTGCCTGCAATTCATGATAATCGATAAATTTTACTCGGCCTTCCACGGGTGGCATTAGCCTCTTCACCAATGCATTGTGCCAAATCAACTTCGCACAGATCTGCAACAATTCGTCGTACATTGCGCTCTGTCATCTCAAGATGTGTTGCTAAGTCCTTTGTAGTAAAATCACTCCAGCCCATTCTTTGAATGAGAGCCGATATTTTCTTATACGTTTTAACACTGATATTTCCGTTTTTCAACTTTTCTATAAGGGGTTTATTGTGGGAACGGGTATCATATTGCAGTTCTTTATTTTTGCCTGGTGATTCGATAATCTTGCCATCATCTTGAATAATCACAATTTCACGCTTTTTCATCTCTTTTGAATGTTGAATAGCACGAAAAGCATTGATTTCCGCTGAATAGGCAGTCTCACCGAAGCCAATTCCAACGGTAACGGGTGTATCTGCTTCAAAGACCAATTTTTGAATGGTATCTTCGAGCGTAATGATTTCTCGCTCGATTGCGCCGCGAGAACTAAAAATCATGTACCTTCCATTCCCTTTTTCTGAAAAGGAACCATTTATTTTTTCTCCAAGTTGAATCAACATTTCTTTTAGGCGAAGCTCCAAGTACTGTAAATGATATGGAGTTTTCATTTCCTCTGCCACTTTGTTAAAATATTCGACTTCAATGATTTCAACTCCGATTTGTGTATCCTTAAAGTAGGATGTCTTTACTTTTTCAGAAAGAATTCGAAGCGTTTGCCGTACTTCCATCTTACTCATCGACATACGGTAGGCTGGAATGCCATATCCCCTTAAAGCTTCACACACGGACGGAAAACAAGAAAAAGCTCCTTCTGTCTTTCCCGCATTCCATAAATTCAAGTGAAAATGTACCAATTCATCCGTATCAACATCTGTCTCAAACACTTTCGTATAAACCTTTTGGGTTTTTATATTCAACTGTGACAAAGCTTCTTCGCTAATATTATTTGAGGACATTGTATCGATACTTAAGTGCTCAATGATTTTCTCTTGTTGGTAGATCATCTCTAAAAAGGATTTATAAAAACCTGATTCCGTGGCAGGAACATGGACCATTATTTTATCCGTACCTAGTGTTTTTTTTGCAATTTCAAAGGGAAGCGGACCAGAAAAAAGCCATGCATGTACGTTAGAATCATGTTCCTTTACAATATTTCCTACCTCTTCTGTCTTTACATAGGGCAAAGAGATGAATTCCAACTCATGTTTATATTCTTCTGCCAAGATTAAAATTTGTTCAATAGAAGTTTTTAGACCGACCAGTCCGATTTTATACATCCAGTAATCGACTTCCTTTTATAATCTGTAATAGATTCATTGTTCTTTTTAGAATATCCCAGTTTAATCTAAGTCATTATCGTAATCCTAATTCTTCTGCTGTCTAACTATTGAGTCATGATTATCAGTTGTCTAGTTACTCTTATCCTATCAGCAGCCAAAAGAAAAGAGTGATGGCAATGGTATAGATAGTGGTATTCATACCACGCCAAACTTTTCTCTTTTGAATCATTTTATCATGCAACACTTTTATACGTGAACACCTCCTCTTAAGAATTATTATACTTTCCTGCCCAATGCAATAAAAAAGCTGCCTCAATGGCAGCTTCGCAATTCTATAAAGAATCCTTACGAATAGGACCCGATCCAGCATACATATCACTGGTCATAGGCAAATTCCCAGGAGCAACGATTTTTCCCAAATAACAGGTGATAAGATGCGGGAAATTCCTGATTGACTCGTTGAATTTCATTTGCAAATTCCTTACTCCCCTTTGGTACTCGTGAAAGTGCATCCGCTTTTTCCTGCGAATCAATAATAGCTCCAGGTGGTACAAACCTTTCAGGTGGTATCCGAACGCCATTTGTCACTACTGCATTATAAGAAATATTTACGTGTATACCAAGATCGTCGAGGTGTTACTTCTTTAACATATAAATTTTACGAGGTCTTCCCCGTGGTGATTGAAGTTCTTCTCCTTTGAACTCCACTAAACCGCTATCACTCAAACTACTCATAATTCTCTGGGCATTTCGAACTGTCATGGATAAATGAGAAGCCAAGTCTGAGGAAGTGAAGCCGTCCCAGCCCATACGATCAACCAATGCTTCTATCTTTTTATACGTTTTTACACTAATGTTAGCCTGATTCAATTTATCTAGCAGTTCTTTATCATCAGAACGAAAGGTATATGCCAATTGTTCTTCTTGACCTACGGATTCAATCATTACACCATCTTCTTGGATAACGACAATTCCGGAACTATCTTGCTTCTTCGAATGACGGATCGCCTTGCGGGCATTGATTTCTGCCGATGCAGCCGTCTCACCAAAACCAATACCAACTGCAACTGGGACATCCATTTCAAGGGCCAGTTGTTGAACAGTACTTTGCAAGCTGCCAATTTCCCGTTCAATTGCCTTTCGTGAACTAAATATTTGATAGCGTCCGTTTCCATTTTCGATGAGGGATCCATCTAATTTTTCGCAAAATGTAAGTAAGGTTTGTTTAATCTTAAGCTCCACATGCTGCAGATGGTAACGAATATTAACCTCGTCAACAAATTGATCGAACTGATCAATCTCAATGATTTCTACACCTATCTGGCTATCCTTGAAATAAGTACTTTTTGCTTTTTCAATTAAAATCTTGACCGCTTGCCGGATTTCCATCTTAGTCATATTTATTTTGTAGACAGGAACATTCTCCTTCTTCAATGCTTCATATACAGATTGTAAAACGGTAAGGACACCATGTACCTCCCCTTCCCTCCACAAACGAAGATGAAATTGAACAATGTCTTGAAAATCATATTGTTCATCAAATGTTTTTACATAAATATGTTCGGTGGAAATCCCTAGCTCTTGTAGCGATTCTTGCAAAAAAAAGTCTTCCAATCGGATCATATCGATGGATATCTTATCGAAAAAATATTTTTGATCAGCAGACATTTGTAGAAAACATCTATATAAACTAGATCCTACAGGAGGACAATACGTAAAATTGGCATCTGAATCTAACATTTCTTTAGCTATTCTATATGGGACCGGTCCAGAGAAAAACCAACCATTTACTGCATTTTGGTGATTTTTTATAATGTCGGTTACCTCACGTGCATCTTCATATGGAAAATCAATAAAATCTATTTCATGTTCAAATTCATTAGTAACATCCCGAATTTTCTTTATAGATGAAAGTGGACCTACAACACCAATTTTATACAAGTTTATTTCACCCCTACATCATACTATTAGTTTTATTATATCAAAATAACCAACCCTAACAGGGAATAAAATATGAGCTCAACATATAAAAGCATGTAAAGCACCGTTTGCTATAAATAAACGGTGCTACTTAATATGGTTTCTTATCTATCGTGAGTTCAAGAGTGGCAGGACTTATTGATTCAAAGGATTAGAATCCCAGAGTTCACTTCAAATAATTACCAGAAAATAATTTCCCCTTTTTCTGAAAATTTTATTGAAATAGATTATTCTTAATTATATAATACATTTAACGAAAATAGCGTTAAATGTTCGTTAAATAAAAACCAGTATATTGAAAGGAATTAATGGAGTCCACAAAGGATGAAAGATGGTAATTTGAGTTTAAGGCAAGTTTAGAGAAAAAGTTTATAAATGGAATGGTGTAAAACGCACAAACTACAAATGGAAGAAGGTTTAGGAGGAGAATGTAATGGAACAAAAGTTAATGAAAGATACAACTGATCTTCAAAATCATAAAACGGGTGGATTTTTCAATCGAGTAGAGCGAATAGGAAACAAGATCCCCCACCCCTTTATCTTATTTATTTATATGATTGCCTTTTTATTTGTTGTAACCGCTCTCTTATCAGTCTTCCATGTTTCGGCATCGGACCCCATAAGTGGAGAGAAAGTGGAAGTTCAAAACCTCTTAAGCCGTGAAGGCATCCAATGGATCTTGCCGAATATGATTAAAAACTTTTCCGGCTTTTTACCACTGGGATCTATTTTAGCTCTTATGCTAGGAGTAGGATTAGCGGAAAAAGTTGGATTGTTAGAAGTTTTGATTCGGAAAATGTCGTTAAAAGTCTCAGGGAAATACGCTAGTTATTTAGTTGTATTTGTTGCCTTTTTTAGTCATGTTTCTTCTGATGCTGCGCTTGTTATCATGCCTCCCCTTGGTGCCTTGATTTTCCTTGCTGTAGGACGTCACCCTGTTGCCGGGTTGCTCGCTGCCATCGCTGGGGTTGGTTCAGGTTTCACTGCTAACTTATTAATCGTCACAACAGATGTCTTGCTTTCAGGAATTAGTTCGGAAGTAGCGAAGGGCATGAATGCAAATTTGACCGTTAATGTTACAGATAACTGGTTCTTTATGGCGACTTCCGTTCTCTTACTCACGGTAGTTATATCCTTGATTACAGATAAATTTGTCGAGCCGCGCTTAGGAAAGTATGAAGGTGGCGGTCAGCATAAAAAATTGGAGCAATTAACGAAGCAACAAAACAAAGCACTCCTGGCTACAGGTATTTCAGCATTGATTTTTATAGCTGTTATGGCCGTTCTGGTCGTTCCAGAAGGAGCTCTATTACGAAATCCAGAAACTGGAGCCATTCTCCCCTCTCCATTCATGTCTGGAATTGTCGCAATCATCTTACTCTTCTTTTTTACAGTTTCCATTACTTATGGAGTTAAGGTGGGAGCAATCAAGAAACAAAATGACATTCCGGAATTATTGGTGGACCCAATTAAAGGAATGGCCGGATTTATTATTATGGTCTTCCCGCTTTCCCAGTTTGTCGCCTGCTTTAACTGGAGTAATATGGGTAAATTTTTGGCTTTATCCATCACGGACCTCTTGGAACAGCTAAACATAGAAGGTGCACCTGTCCTAATTGGACTAATGTTCTTATCCGGGCTTCTCTCCATGTTCATTGCTAGCGGATCTGCAATATGGTCTATATTGGCACCTGTTTTTGTTCCAATGTTCATGGTATTAGGCTATCATCCTGCCTTCGCCCAAATGTTGTTCAGGGTAGCAGATTCATCTGTCCTGCCATTGGCACCTGTATCTCCATTTGTCCCACTATTCTTAAGTTTCTTACAAGAGTATCGGAAAGATGCAAAACTAGGAACTTATTATTCTCTTATTTTGCCTTATCCGATTATCATCTTTATCATTTGGACGCTATTGGTAGTCGTTTGGTATTTCCTTGGCCTCCCAATTGGTCCCGGAGTATATCCGAAATTACCGTAATTTGAAAAAATCTCAAGCGCCCCGCATGCCCCTTATCCGACTTGAGGGGCTGGGCTGCTTGGAATGGACACCAAATCGGATTATCTGAATTATCATCAAATAAATTAGGAGTGAAACGAATTGGATATTATTTCTTTAAGACGTGATCTTCATCAACATCCAGAAGTTGGCTTTACCGAATTTCGAACTGCTTCAAAGGTAGTGGAGGCACTTACTTCTCTGAAATATAACGTGATATTTGGAAAAGATGCTTTAGATGGTGATTCTCGCCGCGGAGTCCCCCCTATAGAAGTATTAGAGGACACATTTAATAGAGCATTGCAAGATGGCGCCAATCCAAAAATCCTCCAAGAAATGGAGGGTGGATATACTGCCGTCATTGGTATATTAAAAGGAAAAACTGATGGCCCAACCGTAGCTTTCCGCTTTGATATGGATGCATTGCCTGTTACGGAAAGTACTGATTCTGACCACTTCCCGCAAATAAACGGTTTTCGTTCCAAATATGAAGGGAATATGCATGCCTGTGCACACGATGGCCATACAGCAATTGGCTTAGGACTTGCTGAAAAATTAGCGGATGGGAATTTTGCAGGAACGGTAAAGCTTATTTTTCAACCTGCTGAAGAGGGAGTACGCGGTGCCTATTCAATTGTACAAAAAGGGATTTTGGATGATGTGGATTTTTTATATTGTCTGCACCTTGGCACAGATGTCCCCCTAGGAGAATTCCATGGTGGTTCTTCCGGCTTTTTAGCAAGTACGAAAATGGCTGCCCATTTTCATGGGGTATCTTCTCATGCAGGTGCTTCTCCGGAAAAAGGGAAAAATGCATTGTTAGGAGCAGCAACCGCATTATTAAATATACATGCTATTCCAAGATTCAGTTCAGGTTCTACCCGCATAAATGTAGGGATTCTTAACGGAGGAACAGCAGCTAATATTATTCCAGCGCATGCAAAAATGGTCATTGAAACCCGGTCTATATCCGAAGAAATAAATGCTGAAGTGGAGCAACGTGTTCGAAATATCGTGGCTCATAGTGCAGGTATGCATGAGCTTGAACATGAAATTGAAATCATAGGTCAAGCAATTACGATTCGTTGTGATCAAGAACTTGTCGAACTGGCCATGGAAGAAGCCAGGAATGTAGATGGTTTTTCAACAATCAAAGCATGCAGGGAATCCGGTTCTGCTGGTAGCGAAGATGCAAGTTTTATGATTCGAAGAGTACAGGATAATGGCGGTAAAGGGACATATATGATTATTGGGACTGATATTCCTGCACCACATCACCACCCTAAATTTGATATTCAAGAAGAAGTTTTACCAAGGAGTGCAGACCTTTTGAATCTAATTGCAAGACGCCTATTAAAATAATTCTTCAGAATATATATAGGAAGGAAAGAGTGTAAAATGACACATATAAATAGATTATCGGAAATCATCGAACAAAAAAAAGAAAAATTCATTGAAGTCAGTGACTGTATATGGAATTTTGCGGAAACACGCTTTGAAGAATATCAATCAGCTGAATTGCTTTGCAGCACCTTAGAGAACGAAGGATTTACTGTTGAAAAAGGTGTTGGAAACATAGAAACAGCATTCATTGCCAGCTTTGGAACTGGTAAACCTGTTGTGGCAATCATGGGAGAATTTGATGCGTTGTCAGGTATGAGTCAAAAAAAAGCTACAGCTAAACAAGAGCCAATTGTTCAAGGTGAAAATGGACATGGATGTGGTCACAATTTACTTGGCACCGGATCTTTAGCTGCGGCTGTTGCAGTGAAGGAGTATATGGAAGAGAATCATATAAATGGGACAGTTCGTTATTATGGATGTCCAGGAGAAGAAGGCGGATCTGGCAAAACCTTCATGGTCAGAGAAGGTTTGTTCGATGATGTTGATTTTGCATTTTGTTGGCATCCACTGGATGTTAACGGCGTTATGTCAATGGATTCACTTTCCAATTTCCAAGTGTATTATAAATTTAAAGGTAAAAGCTCTCATGCAGCAGCATCACCACATTTGGGACGGAGTGCTTTAGATGCCGTTGAACTTATGAATGTTGGCGTGAACTATTTAAGAGAGCATATTATCCAAGAAGCAAGAGTCCACTATGCGATAACGAATTCAGGTGGATTATCGCCTAATGTGGTCCAACAAGATGCAGAAGTTCTTTATTTATTACGCGCTCCAGAAGTTTCGCAAGTTCAAGATATTTACTTGAGAGTTTGTAATATTGCTAGAGGAGCTGCCCTTATGACAGGAACTGAAGTGGAAATCGTTTTCGATAAGGCCTGTTCCAATGTTATCCAAAACACTGTGTTGGATTCCGTCATGCATAAGAATTTCCAGGAATTAGGCATTCCCCAACACGAGGATAAGGAAAAACAGCTTGCCAAAGAAGTCCGTGCTACCTTAAGCGAACAAGAAAGGAACAGTACAATCAATCCATTTAAAGATAATCAAGATGATGCACTGGCAAATTGGTTAGAACCCATTGAGGGATTACAAGCGCCATTAACAGGTTCCTCGGATGTGGGAGATGTTAGTTGGATTGTCCCTACTGCCCAATGCACAACAGCTTGTTTTGTTCTTGGTTCCCCTTTGCATAGCTGGCAGTGGGTTACACTCGGATCAACATCCATTGCCCATAAGGGGATGCTTCATGCTGGCAAGGTTATTGCGGCCACTGCAGTAGAAGTACTTCAAAATCCTGAATTGATTGAAAAGGCAAAAACAGAGCTAAAAGAACGATTACAAGGGAAGAGCTATATCTCCCCTATACCGCAAGATGTAATGCCTTTAGTTAAAAGATGATAGATTGGATTAGTGAGTTGCAGTAATCGTCCATTGTTCGTATCAGTATGGTGATTTAGTTCATAGAAACGTTTGATGTATAAAAAAGGGATCTTCGATTGGAAGATCCCTTCAGAATGTAGACAAACTCGATGGTAATCGAGTTTGTCTACATTTTTTTATGGCTTGTACAATTTGGACCCGGAGGCCTCCTCGGCTTTCGCCTGCGGGGTCTCGAACACCCGTTCCAATCAACTTTGTTTTACCTTTTAGATGGAACCCTTTTGCCTAGAGTCTTTTTTGTTTTAAAATAGAAGTATTAAAACTTGAGGTGATGAGGATGCTTTCTAAACATGATTCTATTCAGCGAGATCAACTTGAAATGATTACTTTAGATCAACTGGTGCCAGCGAACCATTTGGTTCGTAAAATGGAGGCTGCCATTGACTTCACTTTCATTTATGACTTGGTGAAAGATAGGTATTCAGAGGTAGGACGCCCAAGTATTGATCCCGTTATTTTAGTTAAACTGACATTCATTCAATATACCTTCGGTATTCGTTCCATGCGTAAAACGATGGAAGAAGTTGAAACAAATATGGCTTACCGTTGGTTCTTAGGCTATGGTTTCCATGATAAAGTACCTCATTTCTCTACGTTCGGGAAAAATGAAGGCACGAATCGCTTCTGCTCATTTACTAATAACGATTGCTTACAACATCTTAAAAACAGGGGAACCCTATCAAGAACTAGGCTCAAATCACCTTTTAAGAAAAACAAACGAACAAAGAATTAAAAATGATCGAATACCTAAAAAAGAAAGGCTATACAATCGCTCCATCTGAACAACAAACTGCATAACCAATTAAAATAACGACATAGTGCATTTACGTCCTTCAACAAAATTAGAATATGGTGGGCTTATTTAAGTATGGCCTTTCACTAAAGTGTTTTCATACAAAAAGGCGACCCTTCTTGAATGAAGAATCGCACCAGTTATAGAAAAGGAAGTATGGTTACTGAGTTGCCCTGGCAATGAACAAGCCTGCCTCATCTTTTTATCTCTATTAAATCAGCTGCCCTAAATGTTTCTTGACCTCGTAATCAACAAGTTTTTCATCCTGCTTAATTCGTTCCAGATAATCCGGATTGGCTATAAGCGGGCGTCCAATCGCCGCAACGTCAATGATGCCTTTTTCCAGTGCGGCTTCTGCAGTTTCCGGATCAAGCCCGCCCACACCGACTATAATTCCATCCCAGTGGCTGCGTACCAATTCATGCATGGTCAATCCTCTTGCAATCGGTTTGGTAAATTCCATCGTGGATGGGTGAATCATTTTGACTCCTGTTTCATTGAACGCTTCGATAAATGTTTGGATCGCTGTTTCAGGGTCTTCCCACATGTAAGATGGCTGGTCAATTTTCAAAGCTGAGAAACGAATAAGGGTACGATCCACTCCAACCGTATCCATAACAGCTTTTAGCACCTCCTTCATAAATGTCAGGCGCTGTTTTAAATCCCCACCGTACCGATCGGTCCTTTTATTGGAAGTGTCAGAATTGAACTGGTCTATCAAGTAGCCATGTGCACCGTGAATTTCAACGCCGTCAAAGCCAGCATCCATTGCATTCTTGGCAGCTTGTTTATATTGGTTCACAACTTCTGAAATATCCGTCTCCGTCATTTCTTCAGGAATGTCAAAAGGTTTGCCGAATCGTGATACCTTTCCTTCCGCAGCAATAGGTGACGGAGCCTGGGGAGGAAGTCCTCCTGCAATTTCATGGTGGCTTGCACGGCCCACATGCCAGATTTGCGCTATAATCGTTCCGCCTTCTGCGTGTACGGCTTCCGTTACTTTTTTCCACCCGTTGATTTGCTCTTGAGTATATATTCCGGGAACGCCAGGATTCCCCTTTGCTCTTGGTGAAATTACTACCCCTTCAGTAATAATAAGTCCGATTCCATCTTGGGCCCGTTTCCGGTAATATTCTACGGTCAAGTCACTTACAACACCAGTTTCGTTATCGGCAAACGACCGTGTCATAGGAGCCATTGCCGTTCTTGTTTTTAAATTCCATGCTCCTATTGTTACAGGTTCAAACATTTTGGTTTTTATTTTATTCATTTGAATTCCTCCTGTTAACCGCTTTATTGAACTAACTTTTAGTAACTATTACTGTGTAAGATTATCCGATAAGTGGTTGATTTTCAAATAATTCACTCTGTTTTAATAATTATTGGTAAAATACAGTAATAAAGACAATGAAAAACCGATTTATTCCTCACCAATAGGTAGATGTTGCTCATGGTGTCACTGCTTTTTTTCAAACAAAAAAGCCAAACAGGGAATATCTTGTCCCTGCTGGCTAATTTATTTTTCTTCATCAATATCTTATTAGTCTCGTGCTGCCCTGATAAAAAACGACACGATCAAACCAATGATTGCAAGGACAAGACCGAAAATGAAGGCATCTTGAACGCCTGCAGTCAATGAACCGCTAATGGCAGATGGATCGAACGGATCTTCTGCATTTGCCATATAATTTTTTTGTGATGCTGACATGATTGTAATGGCAACGGTTGTGCCGATGGCCCCCGATACTTGTTGCAATGTATTCATTAGAGCCGTTCCATCCGGATAAAGATTTTTCGGCAGTTGATTCAGCCCATTTGTCTGGGCTGGCATCATGACCATCGAAACACCAATCATTAGGAGAGAATGCATGACGATTACCATAATGATCGAAGTTTCAGTCGTTACGTTCGTCAAAGTCCATAACATGACAATCATGATCATGAAGCCTGGGATCACTAACCCTTTTGGCCCGAACTTATCAAAAATGCGCCCCGTAACCGGAGACATGATACCATTAAGCACTCCACCCGGTAAAAGTACCAGGCCAGCTGAAAACGCAGCTAATGCAAGCCCGGTTTGCAGGTATAGCGGTAAGAGAATCATGGATGACATGATGATCATGAAGGTGATGAAGACGGTTATTAACCCTAACGAGAACATCGGGTATTTAAAAACGCGCAAATCAATCATCGGTTTATCCATGTTGAATTGTCTCACAGCAAACAGGAATAGCGATATAAGTCCGACAATGATCGAGGATAGAACTATCGCATTGCTCCATCCTTGCTCTCCAACGATACTAAAGCCATAAACAATTCCCCCAAAACCAATGGTCGATAAAACGATGGATATTCCATCGATTTTAGGTTTGGTGATGGTTGAAACGTTTTGCATATACTTGAAACCGAATAGTAAAGCGATCACAAAGAAGGGCAACGACACCCAGAAAATGTAATTCCAATTCAAGTTTTCGATAATCAAACCTGAAACTGTCGGTCCGATGGCTGGGGCAAACATGATCACCAGCCCCATCAATCCCATCGTCGCTCCCCTTTTATGAATAGGAAAAATCAATAATATGGTATTGAACATGAGAGGCAATAAAAGACCCGTTCCGATTGCCTGGATGACACGGGCTAGCATCAAGAGGCCGAACCCAGGTGCAATTGCTGCAGTGAGCGTCCCAATGATGGAGAACACCATGGATGCAATGAATAATTGACGAGTAGTGAACCACTGAATCAAGAGTCCCGAAACGGGAACCAATATCCCCAATGTTAATAGGTAACCCGTTGTCAGCCATTGCACGGTGGAGGGACTGACATTGAACTCCTGAATTAAATCCCCCAGCGCCATGTTTAATGCCGTCTCGCTGAATAACCCAATGAACCCTGCAATTAAAAAAGCAATTAAAATGGGGGTCGTTCTAATGACTGGGTTTTGTTGCTGTGTTGCATCTGTAGACATAAAATAATTCCTCCAATTACTAACAGTTCGACCTTAGCTTAAGATGATTTTTCCGCATGACTTATTTATTTATCAGCAATAATGGTATCTGTTCCGCGATGGCTTGAAGAGGTTCACCGTTTTTCGCAGTTAAGGATAAAAGGATACCGCCTTCAATTAAAGCATTAATTACGATACTCAATTCCTTTGCCCGTTTTTCACTGAATTCCGCCTCGCGTAATTTCTCCACATATATGGCTTGCCAATCTTCTATCGCTTCTTGACAAGCCGTTCTTATCTGCTCACTCGTCGTATATGTTTCCGCTGCAATCGTCCCGATTGGCAGTCCTAATAGATTTTCACTATCTCCAAAAACCTCGGATAAATGAAAAATATGAGCCTGAATGGCTTTGATAGGATCTTCGATTTCATTAAAGCCCCTTTTAATTTCACCTATCACGAATTCCTTTGTATGAATAATCGCCTCGATCGCCAATTCTTCTTTGCCTTTCGGAAAATAATGATACAGCGAACCTTTTGGGATACCACTTTCCTCAATAATGTCCTTGAGCCCTACACCGTAATATCCACGTATACGAAAAAGTCGGGAAGCAGCTTCAATAAGAATGTCTTTCGAGTTTCGTTTTTCTGCCATAGCTGGATCACTCCTTGAAATTATATCAACCGGTCTATTAGAGACTATACTTGTAATTCATTGTTTTGTCAAAAATGACAGCCTAGAATGGAATATGCTATTGAACTCATTGAAAACAAGAAGAACACCTCATAAATGGTGTTCTCTGCAAGTTTAAAAAATCGAGAAGATCATTGCCTTCTATATAAAATCTGCATTTTTTTTAAACGCTTTCATGATTTTTCAAACAAATTGGCCGGCCTTCAATATCTTCAAGGATTCTTGTCATGATTTTTGAAATCAAGAATAGCAATTACAAACATGCCAAAGCTTAGCATCAGGGAAATGACTTCGAAAGTACCCATTCATACATCGCCTCCTTATATCCAGCTTTTCCTGATCGGAGATTGTCCTATACAAGAAAAAAATGAAGGGGTGGCTTTTAAATAAGAAAAGGCAAACCCACTCAGGGTCTGCCCTCTATTCCATTTAAATCATTCGTTGAATTTTTTCTGTTCAAATGACCGATCACTCTTAATAACCAAGTTTTTTTTCCACGACATTCATTAGAGGTTTACCGTCAGAAAAAAGCTTTAAATTTTTCAGGAATAATTCCATCACACGATCTAGGTGTTTGGAAGAGTTATATGCATTATGTGGGGAAACCATGACATTTTCCAGCTTCCAGAAAGGGTGATCCCCAGGTAAAGGTTCTACTTCGAATACATCGAGCGCGGCACCAGCTAGGTGCCCATTATTCAAGGATTCGATTAAATCTTTATCCACAATCGTATTACCCCGGCCGACATTAATTACATAGCTGCCTTTTTTCATTTTATTTAAGCGTTCTTTATTAAAAAAGTATGAGGTATCTTTTGTAAACGGGAGTGCCAAGACGACAAAGTCGGAATTGGAAAGGACATCATCCACTTGATCCAAACCCATTATCAAATCAGCAGGTTCATATTCTTTGTTTCTCTTGGAGGGATTCCGGCGGCAGCCAATAACGGTCATACCTAACGCTTTACATCTCTTTGCTATCTCATAGCCAATATCACCGTACCCAATTATCCCCACTGTCGAATTTTCAAGATCTTTCACGGGAATTTCATCCCAAGTTTTGTTTATTTGATTTCTGATCATTGTCGGTACGCCTCTTGCTAACGAAGATAGCATCCCAATTGTATGCTCGGCTATCGGGATAGATGTGCAGCCTTTAACATTGGTTATGATTACATTGCTGTTTTGAATATCTTCATTTAGCATGGCCTCCACTCCAGCACTGTCTGAATGGACCCATTTAATCTTTGGAGCTTTTTTTATAATGTTAAGATTATCATGAAGCCCCATCGTATAAAGGACATCGAACTTTGATAAATCAACTGTTGGCTGTGGTTCAGGTTGGCCGAATTCCCATGGCTCGACAACAACTTCTGAACAAATCTCCTTAAACTCATTGATATATTTTTCCGGTATATCGACCCTGATATATAGTGAAGGTGCTGTTTTCTTAGAAGCGGACATTATAAAACCTCCTCAAGAACCTACAATTCCCTTTTCCTCATTTATGGGAAGGCAATCCGTTGCGATTATACAATGCTATGCTTTATGATCATTTCAGGAAATCAGGTTGCTCTTTTCTGATTCTGTTCCAAAGAGGCTGAAAACTCAGCCAGCCCTCATATTCCGTTCCCGTTTGTTCTGCCGTTAACTTTGCATACTCTTCTTCTATAAAAATAGGCTTACCTACAGATTCAGCCATTATCTGTGCTTGACATGAACGTTCCATCGTTATGAACCACCACGCAGCTGAATCTACAGACTGGCCCACCGTAAGCAGACCATGGTTACGGAGGATGACAGCTTTGTATTGACCTAAAGCCCTGGCAATTCTTTTCCCTTCCTCTGATGCATAAACCACACCAGTAAAATCATCAAATAATGCATGGTCATTGTAAAATTGGCAGGCGTCTTGCGTAATCGGATCTAAAAGTCTCCCTAAGGAAGACCATGTCTTCCCATAGACCGAATGAGCATGTGCCGCTGCAATTGCGTCCGGCCGTGCTTTATGAATTTCGGAATGAATGGCAAAGGCAGCACCATTCACTGAATGTTCCCCCTCTACAATATCACCCTTATGATTGACCAATATAAGATCCGAAACGGAAATTTGACTAAAATGCATCCCAAACGGATTGACCCAGAAATGATCTGTATATTTAGGATCCCGGACCGTAATATGGCCAGCTATCCCTTCATCGAAACCAAACTTTGAAAAAAGTCGGAATGAAGCTGCCAACCGTTCCTTCCTGTGATTGCGTTCTTCTTCCATTGTATTGAATGTTGCGGGTTGCAGGGAAATTGCCTTTGTCATTTTCCTTTCCTCCTCAATTTTTTCGGTTTTTTTCTGAACCCTCAATTAGCCATGGTATCCATATCAGCTTTACCCTTTACGTCTTGCTTTCCTTCACTTTCGTTCTTGTGAACATGATTGGAACTTAGTAAAGTAATCGTGGTGATGACAACAAAACTAGTAGCGAGCCCGTACAGAATCGGTTGCGTGGAGGAAGGTCCATTAATCACCAATCCTACAATAATAACAATCATGCTGGCCAGAATGGAGTAAAATGCTGCTGTAGCCGTGACCCTTTTCCAAAAGAAGCCAAGGATGATTGGAAAGAACACAGCACCGGATAAAATTGCGTAAGCTACATCCAATGCAACTAAAATATCTTGAATCCATATCGAAACGATTATGGTCAATACACCAATCGTTAAAGTTGTAATTCGAGATGTTTTTAAAAATTGGCGTTCACTCATTCCTGGACCGATATATTTTTTTATGATGTCATTAACGACTAAAGTGGACGAAGCAAGCAAAGTTCCTGAAGCTGTGGACATAAGGGCAGATACCACACTCGCTATGACAACCCCCAATAGACCCGCAGGTAAAGTTTCCATCGCTATACTCGTAAATGCATTTTGTGCATCGCCTAAATTAGGAAGGATAATAAAAGCACACATTCCAATGATACTGATTGCGATCGCATAAAAAACACTATATATTCCCGCTCCTACCGTTCCACCCCGGGAGATCGCTTCGGTTCGTGCGGTAAAAAGACGCTGCCAAATATCTTGGCCAACAACCACCCCTAGAGTAAATAGTAGGAAATATTGAAAAATTGTCTCTCCGCCAATATTGCCTAACTCGAAATGTGATGCAGGGAGATTTTCTTTAAGCGAGCCCCATCCTCCTGCCTTAGAGATGCTCATTGGAAGCATGATAAAGAAAATCCCGATCGTCATGATGACGAATTGCACGACATCAGTCATGGTGACTGACCACATACCTCCTAAAATTGTATAAAATAAAACAATCCCACCCCCGACTATCATGGAAACCGTTAAATTCCAGCCAGCCAAAACATGTAAAATCGTCCCCATCCCAATCACTTGCGTTACAGTCAGCATGAATGTATAGATAACAGAGACAAGGGCACTGATCAATCTTGTTTGAGAGTTGTATCGCTTCTCAAGCATTTCACTGATCGTCAATACTTTTAAATCAAATATCTTATTTGTTAAAAACAACCCGATGGCGATAATGCCGAGCCCGATCATCACCACTAGCCAAATACCGGATATCCCAAACTGATAACCTAACTTTGCTGTTCCTAGAGTAGAAGCACCCCCTAATATCACAGCAGCTAAACAGGATAAATACATAAAATGACCGAGATTACGTCCTGCCACAATGAAATCATCTGCTGTTTTTGCCCGTTTGGATCCGATTACTCCCACAATGATCAAAACAGAAAAATATAGAATCATGATCGATATATCCAAAATATGCATGTACACATCTCCTTTTGGGCTTGTTTTTTTCTTTTCGCTTTGTAATGAGGCAAGGAAGGGATTTCACCCATTCCTTCCTTCTTTACATTTAAATGAGGAAACTAGTTGTTAAGCTGCGTTTCCATATCTCCCACTCTCTCTTTTTTCTCCAGTTTACCTTTTTTTGCGAGAGCGATGAGAGTGATGAATTCATAGACGATATTAGCGGCTGCGGCAGCTGTGATTTGCCCGTGATCGTATGATGGTAAAACCTCAACAAGATCGAATCCAACAAAATCTATATTCGTCAATCCCCTCACTAAGGCTAAAGCATCATCAATGCTGGCACCGGAAACTTCAGGGGTGCCCGTTCCTGGAGCATAGACCGGATCTAAAAAATCAATGTCAAAAGATAAAAACACTGGACCATTTGCAACACGCTCATGAATGATCCCTAGCATCTTTTCGACCCCGATACGTTTATAATCGTTTGTCGTATAAACGCCCAAACCTAAATCCCGGGCATCCTGAAGATCTTCCGGTCCATAAAGACCGCCCCTCATACCAATTTGAAGAGACCGCGATACATCGATGAGACCCTCTTCTATTGCGCGGCGGAAAACGGTTCCGTGATTATACTTTTGATCAAAATAACTATCCCAAGTATCAGAGTGAGCATCGAATTGAAGCAAGGCAACAGGTCCATGCTTTTTGGCGATCGCACGTAACTCCCCTAGTGTAATGGAATGATCGCCTCCCAATGAAATGGGAATGATCCCTTTTTCAATGATGGGAGTAAGCTCTTCTTCGATCTTTTTATATGTTTCAGAAATATATCCCGGAATGATCGGAATATCCCCATAATCAATTCCTGATATGTAGTCAAAAATATTAATATCTTGTTCTGGGTTATAAGGACGTAAAAGGATTGAAAAATCACGAACGGCTTCTGGTCCGAATCTCGCACCCGTTCTAAATGATTGCCCGGAATCAAAAGGAATTCCCGTAATGACAAAATCCATATGTTCATCTATCTGTTCAACAAATGGGAGCCGCATAAACGTACGCACTCCACAAAAACGGGGTGATTTGAATGAGTCTTTCGGTTGATACTTCATCATGTAACATCCTCCTAAATTCTAATTCTGCTATTATTATTTTTTACACCACTGCAATTGCAGATGCCATACAAACTTCCATCTTTTCTAATAGAATGGTTATATAACACCCTTAGAAATTCTCTTCTTACCTTTTACACAAGCAAGATTCAGGCCAACTATTTCGCTGCAGTCTATAAGGCTTTTCGTTATTTTGTTTCATTAAACGATTAAAAACTTAATCATTTTCTTGTTTTTTGATTTAATTTTTGATTATTTAGACTTTTTGATTTATATTTTAATTAAACAGCATCCAAAAACCCAAAGGAGCGGAACTCATGTATGACGATATGCTGGAGGAAGAACTAAATAAGATTATTGAGACATCGAATAATAACATTCTCATTACCGATCAAGATGGAATCATTTTATATTCCAACCCAAAGCTTTGGGAGATTTATGGGATGGAAAGTGATTCTTATATCGGTACCTCCGTCTATCAATTGGAAAGCGAGGGCCTTCTCACACCTTCCATCAATGCGATTGTTTTAAAAGAAAAGAAAGCGAAGCGCATAATGCAAGCAACAAAAACCGGGCATGTTGTCATGTCGACTGGCTATCCCATTTTTAATAAGGAAGGACTTCTCGTTAGGGTAATCAGCTATGGTCAGGATCAAACCGAGATCCTGCAATTGCAGGATCAATTTGAGCAATTGCAACGAAAAGTAAAAGGCTATCAAACGGAAGTCGAGGATTTAAGAGAAAAGGAACTGGATTACCATTATATGATTGCTAGAAGTAATGAAACGAAGCATATTTTAAAAACGATCCATAATGTTGCAAAAACCGATGTCACGATTCTCTTATTAGGACCTTCGGGGGTAGGGAAAACCACTTTTGCCCGTGCTCTTCATGACCAAAGCAACAGAAAGAAAGAACCTTTTATCGAAGTGAATTGCAGTACGATACCTGATAGTTTGTTTGAATCAGAAATATTCGGCTATGAGCCGGGATCATTTACAGGGGCAAATAAACAAGGGAGGCAAGGTCTGATTGAGCAGGCTGACAGCGGAACTCTTTTCTTGGATGAAATCGGTGAACTTCCACTTACCATGCAAGCTAAATTACTGAAAGTATTACAGGAAAAAAAGATAAAGCGCATCGGTGGAAAAAAAGAAAACCATATTAACTTCCGCCTGGTTGCAGCAACTAATCAAGATTTGAAGGAGATGGTAAGTCAAGGTAAGTTTAGATTGGACTTATTTTATCGTTTGAATGTGATTCCCATCCAAATTCCGGCATTACATGAACGTAAAGAAGATATCCCGCTCTTAATTCAGCATTACTTACAGAAAACCAATGATAAATACCAGAAATTCAAAAAAATCCATCCATCGACTTATGAGGTTTTAACCCATTATCATTGGCCCGGAAATATACGGGAATTAGAAAACTTAATTGAACGGTTAATCCTGACCATCGAAGAACCAATTATATTTCCCGAACACCTTCCGCAATCCATCACAGGGCAAATAGAACAGCCTGAAGAATCCACCTTCTTGGCTATCGAACAGGAATGTGAAGAGAATTTCGATTTAAAGAAGACACTGGAAAAGGTTGAAATGCAACTGATTGCAAAAGCATGGAAAAAATGTAGAACCACATACGAAATGGCAGAACATTTGGGCATCAGCCAGCCAACAGTCATCTATAAATTAAAGAAATACAAAAAATATTTGTAAATTCATCTTGACTAGAATCCCTGTATACCTTGAATGGTCCTAAACTTTTAGTCAAAGATGTATTCAAGCTAAGGGTGCTTTTTGAAACCTTTTATTCCGGCAAATCAGTGAAACCTATGATGTTATCGACAATAAGTCCAATTAAAAAGACTACATACATTCGACCGAAAAAAATCCATATTCAAGATGAATGATTCACAAGTATCATTTACGTTTCCCTATTATTAAAGTTAAAGTTTTGCAGGATTACATGGATTCAACGGAATGATTGTCAGTGAACCTCCTGCATCCCCTCCACTGTCAAGACAATGGTAGCCGCTAAACCAAATATCTGAAGGGAGGTTGTATCAGCTGCTGACACATTTAAAATCACATCATTATTATCAGCAGAAATCGCCGTTGCTGGTGGTATTATGAAGCTGGGAATGGGTGTAGCACCATTTAGAATCAAACCTCGTACCAGCAGGAAGTCCAGCGGTTGTAATTATTTGATACATCAAATAATTAAGACCAGTAACAGGAACGGTAAACGTAGTGTTTCCTCCACTCACTGAAAATGACCCTGAATTTGACCATAAAAAAACTGAAACCCATTATTCCTGTGGCTACTGTTTATCCATTTGCTCCAGTTGTACCAGTTTCCCGGGTGATCCAGTAGCCCCCATTATTTCCGTTGTTCCGGTTGCCCCCTGCTTTATAAACTCAAAGATACATACTGAAAAACCCTCCTGCTATGTTTGGCCAACTCCCAAATGTGGTTACTTCACAGCTCAGTATTAATGCAAAAAAGCTCCCATAAAAGGAAGCCATCCACTTACTACCATAGCAATCTTACCAACCATTTTTATCCTTTCAAGCTTTTTTCCAATTTGGAACCGCAAGATTCGCGGATGACTCATCTTCCAAAACAAATTTTTTCTTTTCAATGGTTCCGCCTTTCATTAAGGTCAGCAATAAGTTCGTTGCCTTTTTCCCTATTTCGTACTTAGGCTGGTCAATAGTCGTTATATACGGACTAAAAATCGATGCTATTTTCAAATTATCAAAACCTACTACAGCAATATCTTCGGGAACGCTCAACCCATGATCCTGGATCGCCTTTACAGCTCCCAGCGCCATTTCATCATTAAAAACAAACATGCTTCAGGCTTGTTTTCCAGCGATAATAGTTTCACCATCTGGTCATAACCTGAATCAATGCCATAATCCCCTTCCTGGATGAATTCTGGGTTGACTTTCAAGTGATGATTCTTCATTGCCTGCTGAATCCCCCCTAGGCGATGCCGGCTAAGAATGATGTTCATTGGCCCTGTTATATGGGCAAACCGTCTATGCCCAAGCTTGATTAAATGCTCCGTTACTTTTCTGGCACTGCTTACATTGTTTCGTGTTTGAATTGGATTACCGTCCTTATACATGGAATTCCATTGAAGAAACCTTTCCCAATATCAAAGCTCATAAAACCGCGAATGAAATCGATTTCATTTTTTGGGGGAGTTTCACCTGAAGAAAAACCAATCCAGGCTAAGGAATATCTAACCATCCTTAAACATGGAATAGTTCATGAATATTCGCACGTCAACTTCTGAATAATAAGCTTGTCCATTATTGCTTTCCGGGATGAAATCATTTTCATTTACTTTATAAGGAAATAATACAATGGGATTTTTTCCCGCAAACACTTTTTTTGTTTTTTTCATAATATTCCCTCTTCTATCCACTTCAAATCATTGATAGTTATGGAAATGGGCTTGTATATTTAGTTAACCGCATTTCCAGGAGGAAGAATATCTCTTCATCGTCATTGAAATCCCAGCTTGGACAGTTCTTGATCCTATATAATAACCACGATATCCTTAATGGTATTTTTGAATATTAATATTTCTAATCATAACTGACTTTATCGTTGGGATACCAACGATAATTAGAACTGCATCCCTTATAAACTGTTTATATAAACATATCGAACGACCTTCCTGCTCATTCCTTTACTTCACGTTTCCATCAATGTGACCATTTAATAAAATAAAAGATATTTTACTATATCAACAGAATAGGCATTACATAATAAAAAAAAGGCACCACTAATGGGAGCCGAAATTTAGAACAGGTTAGCTTAACGTCATTATTTCACTGCCTTTTTAGTAGCTTTCACTTCATATAAAGACCCTTCCGAACTGACAATATATTCAGGTTTTGGTTTCCCTAGGTTTGCTTTATGACCTGCGATATGGGCTTCACTTTTTTCCCACTGTTTCCAATGCGCCTCCGACTCCCAATTGATCATAACGATGACCTCTTCATCCCCGCGTCGCACTTTTTTCACCAACACACTTAAATCAATGAAACCTTCCTGCTTTTCAATGATCCCTTCCCCACTGAACCGTTTTACTACTTGTTCTGCATTACCTTCTTTTACCACCGTTTTTCTCATCTGAACGAACAATATGAACAACTCCAATCGATATACTTATATGAAGGATTTTAGTCGATAACGATTCTCATTGTCAATTATTAAGCTTTTGACTTTAGGATACAACTTAAAAACTTAAATTCCTAAAACAGAAATGGATCAGGAAGCTATGAGATCTTCCTGATCCATTTTTATTGTCATTCACCTTTTATCTTTAAGACTTTTGGGAACATAGTCATTCAGTTTGTTAAATAAAGAAGTAATGTAGGAGCTGAGTTCGAATCGATCCTCCTGAACAAATTCAACTAAAGACACTCCATTCTTTTTCATACCTTTTCCCCCTTTTAGTTTTTATCCCGGTGCAAAAGCTTTTCAGCCACTAATACCTGTGAATCCAGCCATTTTACTTACATATCTTCTCTCCATCATTTTCTTTATTTAATTATACAAGAAAGCGCTTACAATGTAAAATATTATAATACTATAGATTGCTATTTACTTAGAATGTTGCAGATAAATGAAGGTTTATCATCATATTTATATTATCAAGCTGTGCTGGTTTTTAGGTGTACTTCCTATACTTGTCTTGTTCACAGTGTTTAAAATTTCATGAGATGCCCTTCAAAATTTCTGTTAAACGTAGGAACTCTTCCTTATCACGATTCTTTAATGAGTCATCGATTTCTTTTTCAATTTGTGCTTTCCGATAATCACTAAGGGCCTTTTTTAAAACCATTTCAGCCATCTCTTCAGGTTCAAGCGATGTTCCTGGCAATTGCTTCTCCATACGAAACCAACTCCTTAACCTTTTTTCTATTATACTAAATAACTTGGAGATTATTATTATTTATTAAAATCTTATCCTGTTTTCATTTCCTTATCCTCATGATTTCCACTTTGCCACTCTTCTATACATGAAAAATAGTCAAAACTTTTCCATTTTATTTCTCTTTAGTCATTTTATCCGGGAAGGGAAGGTCGGATCGTTTATTTCCATTACTTTAGAATTAATTATATTCCAATACAGGTGATAAGAGCTAAGTTATTCGCTTCATTTTTTCAGAAAAGCCAGAAATATATTGACCCATATGAATAACCCCTCTAAAATAATCTAAATAATCCATTTTTTACTTATATTCCTCAACCACCGCTTTTGTTCATTTCGGCTGTATTTATTTTTATTAACAATTTTGATGAAAAACTATGCATTAAAGGAGCATCTTCCATGAAAAAAAGTCGAGTTCTTTTTGCTAGTTTAGCTGGTTCCGTTATTGAGTGGTATGATTTCTATTTATACGGGACGGCAACAGGTCTAGTTTTTACAACTCTATTCTTTCCCAATCATGATCCTGCTATTTCACTTCTTCTCGCCTTTGTTACTTTCGGGGCTGGCTACGCAGCCCGTCCAATCGGAAGTATCCTATTCGGTCATATGGGTGATCGCATCGGACGTAAGGCAGCACTCATGTTCACCCTCATTGGTATGGGAGGGAGCTCAATGCTTATCGGTGTTCTTCCCACTTACGCCCAGGTTGGATTGGCCGCCCCCGCCATCTTGGTAGTGCTAAGGTTGATTCAAGGAATTTCCTTGGGTGGTGAATGGGGAGGAGCCATCCTATTGGCAACGGAGTCTGCTCCAAAGGGGGTCCGTGGGTTATATGGTTCCGTTCCCCAACTAGGGGTCCCCATCGGTTTGGTTGCCGGTTCGTTTAGCCTAACCCTTATCAGTTCCTTGACAACCGATGCCCAATTTTTATCTTGGGGTTGGCGAATTCCATTCCTTTTAAGCGGTGTACTGATCGGATTGGCAATCTGGGTGAGGAGTGGCATTGAAGAAACTCCGGAATTCCAACAGCAGAAAGATAGCGGTGATCTTGCGAAAGTTCCCATTATTGAAACGTTGAAACACGATTGGAGAAGTGTGCTGCAAGTAATCGGACTGAAAATTGGGGACGGGTTCTTCAATGTATTCATCATGTCCTATGTTCTCGTCTTTACTACACTGTATTTTGGTTATTCCCAAGATTCAGCCCTTACCGGTTTAACGATTGGCTGCGCTACAATGCTAATTACCATTCCTGTCATTGGGTACATTTCTGATTTTATCGATCGAAAAATCATCTATTTTGGGGGCCTGATTCTCCTTTTCGTCTCGGCCATCCCATATTTCACAATGATTGGGCGTGGGGTCGGCTGGTTCTACTTTATGCAGGCAGTTGTGCTCGGCGTCATCTGGGGAGCCATTTTTTCTACACAAGGGATATTATTCTCCGAACTCTTCCCAGCTAAGGTCCGTTATACTGGATTATCTGTCGGTTATCAGATCGCTGCAGCCATTGCAGGTTTCGGTCCGCTCATCTGGACTACCATGGCAGTATCATATGGCCCATCCCCTTTGGTATTTGGCGGATTCATGATGGCAGGTCTCGCAATTTCCCTTGCGCTTTGTATATTAGCACCGCATTTCAGCAGAAAGCCTGTAAAGGATCAAACACACAAACCCCATGAGCTGGATATGAACTGATTCTAAAGTCCCTGGCATAAGAAAAACAGAGGCCGCTTGGACAAGCGGCCTCTGTTTTTCTTAAAACGCATATACCTCTCTAAACTTCCTTACTTCCTACAATCTCCAAAAGATCAGCCAGTGTCCGGATTTCATAGGTAGGCTTGATTCCCAGATTATTATCCTTTTGATGGGGATTGTACCAGCATGTATCCATTCCATAATTCAAGCCGCCCTGTATATCTGATGTCAAGGAGTCACCCACTATCAGCGCTTTCGATTTATCTGTAATCTTTAACTTGGAAAATGCATAATCAAAAATCCCTCTATCAGGCTTCTGAACCCCCACCTCTTGGGAAACTATTAAAGTTTCAAAGGTATTGCAAAGGGGTGACCCCCCGATTCTTGCCTTCTGCACTGTCGTGAAGCCATTCGTTATAATGGCCAACCGGCATCCCCCAAGCTTCTCACAAACCTCAAAAGCACCAGGCACAAGATGTATTTCCTTTCCCAAATGTTCTAAGTACGTACGGCTGAAGGCATCCGCATTGATATCAAGCCCATGCTTCAGGAACAACCGCCTGAACCTTTCAACGCCTAGATTTGTTAAATCAATTAGCCCCTGTTCCAAATCTCTCCATAATACCTCACTGATTTCTTGGTAGCATCCCGTATAATCCTCTGCCCCTCTGGGAACACCGAACTCTAAGAAAGCTTCATGCAGTGCCTTTTTTTCCGATACTCCAAAATCCAGCAATGTATCATCAGCATCAAATAAGATAATCTCGTATTTCATCGCTGCCTCCATAATCATTTTTGTCTAACTTAACACATTTCCTTTAATTGCGTATTACTTAAAGTAGATTCATGGTAAAGATATACTGCAAACTTGGAGAACTACAAAAGGATAGCTTCAAAGACTATCCTTTTTTGTATGGTTCTTTATAGGATTTATCGATAGTCATAGAAGATAAGGCGAATAGGACGGTCTAATATACCACGCTCCCTCTGATCAAGAAGTGATTATTCGTTTAACCCCATCGTTTGTTGGTTCTTTCTAGTGAAAGCACTGACAGCCAGCATGACGATAAGGTTAAAGGTAATGGCGACGATTCCTCTATCAAGATCCTGTATGAAATGTGGTGCATTTTGGGAAAAAGGGGCCATTGTTGCCTCTGCCAGCGTAAAGTAAGCGACCAAACACCACCCCTAAAACCATTCCCGCAGAGTCCCCCATTTTACTTGCCGGTTTTCTCTTAAGCAAGCTGTTCATTCGATGTGTCAGGTTAACGGCTTTGTAATATTCCTTGATCAAATCGTGGCTGCTGTCAAGATTAGCATCGAACATAGTCCAAGGCCTGCTTCACCAACAACTTAGAGTTTCGAACATTGGTTGTATCCCACAGAAGTAATGCATTGGCAAATATATGACCAAAAACACACTTATGACAAGAATGGGATATATTCCAATACTTCGGTCCGAGCAGAACCGTGAATTCCTGACACATATACAAAACCAGTTACGCAGAGCATTCCGATCAAACGCCAACCGTTTGGGGGAATTAATCCAAATGATGCTTCGGTAACTATGATTTGAAATCCTTTTAACCCTTTGGCGGCAAGTCTCTTATTTTTTTATGAAGATCCTACTATTTTTTCACCTCTCGGTTTTGTACTATTAGAATCCGGTTCTCTTGTGATGCCAATTTGATTGAATTTATCTTTAATCGACAGTTTGTATGTCAATGATCCCGTGCCGGCTTCATCAGGTTTGAAAACTCCTGCATTTGTCCGTTTTCCATCTTTCAGCAACCATACCTGATACACCTCGGACTCTTGAAGGCTAGGCAAATTCTGAATCTGCACGATTAACCTTCTTTCTTCACCTTGCTGCAAAATGTATGCTGCTCCCTCTGTATTCATATTTACAGCCATTTTATCGGATGGCTGCAGAGGTAGAGCCGTCTGAACTTCCATTGGCAGATTGATAGCTGCACGTTCTTTCTTTAGTTGAATATTGGAATATAACAGCACAGACACTAAAACCAGAGCGGCAAGCAAGAGAGCTGAAGTCACTGGTGTAAATTGCTTAATGAAATAAATACTCCAATTCTTATTCTTTTCCTTTCTCATCGGAACTTCATCATCAGTCTCAAAGACGAAATTCATAACCTCTGATTTCAGGGATGAAGATGGTTCTATTTCTTCGAAATCCCATTTCAATGAAATCCAGGCTTCCGTCATTTGCTCATACTCCTTAGTGCATCCAGAGCATTGAAATAAGTGTTCCGCGAATGCTTTTTTTTCCTTTTCTCCCAGTTCACCCGATAAAAATGAAAGCAGGTTAGCGCACTCTGTATTCATTTACAAACCACCTACTTCCAAATGCTTTTTCAACAATTTAAGCGACTGATGAAGTCTGCTCTTGATGGTACCAATCGGTTCATTTTCGATTTTGGCAATTTCCGATAACGAATAGCCTTTCCAATACAGTAAATCAATCAGTCTTTTTTGCGGCTTGCTTAACTTACTTTTTGCATTGGCAATTTCACTGTGTAATAGCCCATTTTCTATATCATTATTCGGATCTTCTATGTCAATTGGATAACACATGTCCATGTGTTTGTTATTCCGAATATGAACGCTGTCTTTACGGACATAATCCACACACACATTACGTGTAACGGTCAAAAGCCAGCTTACAAAGTGCCCCTTTTCGGAATTGTAACTGCTTTTTGTGGTCCAGAGCTTTAAAAAGACCAATTGCACAACCTCTTTAGTTTTTTCAGCATTTCCATTTGTGAATTTAAAAATAAAACCATAGATTAATTTAATATGCCGATCATAAAGTTCTTCCAGAGCAGGACGATGGTTTTTCATTACTAATGCCATCAATTCCTTATCAAGTTTTTCTTTCAACCGCACCTGCAACTCCTCACCAGTAAATTTGGAAAAAACGTGTAACAGGAACGACCCTCAGTGATCGGCCCTTTTTCTTATTTTGGAAAAACCGTCTTGTTATTTACAATATACCAAACATTTTTCACACCTTCGCCATTGACATCTCCCACTGCCTTATCATTCACAAAATAGTAGAGTGGAAATCCTTTGTACGTTACCTGTTCTTCCCCTGTATCTTCCCTTTGAACGGTTCCAAAGTCTTTTTCCTCAAATCCTTTAGGAACAGCAAAATCCCTTTCCATGAACGGCGGCCATTTTTTCAGACAATCACCCATGCAATTGCTTTTTCCTGATTTATCATTCTTGAAAAAGTAAAGTGTCATTCCCTTGGAATCAGCCAGGTATTCGCCTGTTGTTTCACTTTCCAATAATTTCAGGGTTACTGCTTTTTCACCGGGAGTACCACTATCCACTTGATCATTTTGGGATGAATCATTAGCTTCATTTCCACATGCCGCCAAAACTAGGACCATCATAAAAACTGAAAATACCAACCACTTTTTCATACACTCTCACTCCTCGTCAATTTACTTCCATCCCCATTTTTGAAATACTTGATGGGATTCTTCCGTTTTAAGATAATTAATGAATTGTTTTGCCTTTTTCTTGTTTTCACTCTTACTTGTTATGCTTACTGGGGTTCCTCTATAGAGCTTGTCTTCCTCAGGGAGTTGAACCAGGTCCGTCACATCCGCCAGGCGGTAATGCCAGGATTCATATGTAATCCAGGCATCCAGTTTAGAATTTGCCTTCCATAGATCGATGGCATCTGCACTGGACTTCACTGAAATGTCAATATTCCTGCTAATTTCAGGAATCAATCCTTTTCTTCCAGCCAAATCTTCCCATAGCCCCAGTTGTCCGGCTCCATTAACATCTACAATCTTAACGCCCTCCTTCGCTAAACCCTCCAATGACTGTATATTCTTTGGGTTTCCTTTTCTGACCAGAATTCCAGCTGACCGTGCATACAATTGGGTACGTTTTTTTTCGTCAAGGACCTCCGGATGATCATGCATAAATTCAGTTAGCATATACTCGGACCCTCCGTAAATGATATCCGCATCCTGTTTGGCTTGATCAATCCATTTTTCTTCAGGCCCAGCTGTTACTTCAACTTTTATCCCTGTTTCTTTAGTGAATTGTTCCGCCACTTCCTTGATAGGTCCAAGAGGTCCGCCTGGACCATATACTTTTACGGCGTCGTTGACATCATGCCCCTGATTCGAACCCATTTCCGGTGAAAATCCTAACAAGGCTGCCATCAATGATATCCACCCAACAAAAATGACCTTTTTCAAGTTTTTCATCTCTCCCTTCTAAAAAGCCTTTGTACAATAGATAACGGGACTAATCCCAAAACGGTTTGAAAAAAATTGTTAATTATTTTTATCCTGCTGCCAAATAAACCTTATGGTCTTCAGCTATTCCCTTTTTTGCCTCAACAAAAAAACCATTCGAAAACGGAATGGTTGCAGACAGTAGACCATCCCGATAATAATTGGGTGTGTCTACGGTTTTTTGAGGATATGTATAAATTGAAGGTTGCGTTCACTTCAGGCACTCGCTTTCCGAGGGCGGTCCGCCCTCGGCGCCTTTACGGCTGCTTGGTATCCCTTGGACGCGTTATCACCCAGGAGTCCCGTACTCTTCCTTTCCAATCAACTTTGGTTTTAAATTAAGATAGAACTCCCTTTTGCCTACTTTCATGCCCACTTTTTTTCAAGTCTCTTAATTCTAGGCAGTGGCAACAAAAGTTAGCTTGAATTCCTTCCCTTTCTCTGTCTACTTCTTTTACCAATCACAGCAATCACCAGCAATAACAGAGGAATAATCGTTTGCATCAAAATTCCTTGTAATGGAAATACGTTGACATCATTACGACTGACTTCCATAGAGCTAGGCAACGACCACAAACTGAATATGACAATCAAAATCCCTACCGGCCATACAATAGCACGATAGCCGGAGAGATTCAGCCACTGCGCTGTACCTAAAGCAGAAACATAATAAAAAACGGAAATTTTCACAAACGCCCCTACTATCCATACTGCCATGACGGCAGACTCTACATGTTCAAAAAAGTCGGCCAAACTAATGTATCGAGATACACTCATCAAGGGGTACAGTTTTGTGGATGTGGCTGACCCAAGTATAAAAAGAACCAGAAGATTCACCACAACTAACGTCATCATCACGGCAAACACAGACATCATCCCGGATTTCATTCCTTTTTTCATATCCGCCAAGAAAGGAAGAAGAAAAATGATCAGGAAAAACTCGCTGAACCATCCCCCCGGAACAATCGCTCCCTTGATTGGGGGCATTATACCATCCTCCAATACCGGGAATATATTCTTAAATTCGAGATCGGGAATCAGCAAGAGGATTAAGATACAGATTGGAAAAATGAAAACAGGTAGAAACAATTCAGCAGCTCGTCCCAGCACTTCTATTCCCCCGCGTACAATGAAAGCACACAGAAGCACCATCGATGCCATGATCACACTAATCGGGGTACGTACCAGAAAAGAGCCGACAACAAATTCTGCGTAGCCTCTAACGATTAGTCCCGTGTTTTCGATATAAAAAAACAAGAGTAAAAAACCAAGAATTTTCCCCGGAATCCGACCAATCATCTTTTCAGTGAATTGGAAAACCGTTTGTTTCGGAAAAATTCGGTGCAGTTTACATGCGATATACACCGTCAGGTAACCTATGAGAGCAGCAAAAATGGGGGACAGCCATAAATCTGTTTTGGCATATTTGGCAGTGATGCTTGGAACTCCGAGAATGGCCGTTGCCACAATCGTCGGATACATCATGAATGCCATCTGCAAAGATGAAATTTTTCCTTTCTCCATCATCTTCCTCCTTTCTAGGATAGAATGGAAAATTGAAATCACATAACCTACTGATAGATTCACTTTTCCATAAATTCCCCAAACGGTCTAAACAAAGTTTGAATCCATTCAGTAGGCCCTGACATTTGTGGGAGATTGAACATGGACAGAACCAGGCCCATGAGGAGCAGTGTAAGAAATGCCACTTTATCTTTTTTAGGATTTTTTTTTCATTTTCGGCCATTCATACAAAATGATTAGAGTTACAATCGCGGTTGTACAAAAAAAAGCCCCCCATCTCACTTGTCCTTCACCTCTTTCTCAGACATACCCATCGGTTTGTTTATATAGCCTTGTCTTCGAATATGGGCCACTACATCGATTTCCACTTCCATTTCCGCGAATATCTCATCCCAATGGTTTTCGACCTTATTAAACTGTTTAGGATATTTCTGATAGAAATCTTTGCCTAATCCTAAAATGTCCGACTGAAATTGGCATCAAGTGAATCTGCAGGCTTAGAATCCAGGTAATTATCTTGCATCAGGGATTTTTTCACATTCTTTTTTCTTAACAATTTGCCTACATTACGAATCAAGCTGGTTACCCCCATTTTTTTTTGCAGGTCGCTCTAACTCCATTTTTCTATGTTTCTTCATTAAGGGGATTTTATACAGAAAATCCTGAGCCCGGCATGAACTTATATTCAGCAGATTGAAAAGCTATATTAAAAGTCGATATTGAATAAACCGTAAACCTTTGTGATATCCTGTTTGTAATTAATAACTAAGGGGTATATCAAAAATCGAGACTACATATTATTCAAAAATACTGTCTCTGACTATATATTGTTTATTGATACGTAAGGCCATAAAGTAGCGGTAATTTTTTTAAAGGATGGATCTTCTCTTTAAAATACCTCTACTTTCTTTTTTTTATAAGTTCCATGAGCATTCAAACTAAACAATAGAAGATATAGAAGATAAGGGAGATTCTATGCCATTCTTAATCACATTGCTCGGATTATTAGTTTCGACAATAATCGCTACAATATTAAATGCCAAATGGCCTCGTATTCCACTTCCGATATATCAGATTTCCATGGGAGCAGTACTTTCATTATTACCACTTCACTTATCCTTTGATTTTCATTCAGAATTATTTATGATCTGTGTCATTGCACCGCTGCTCTTTACAGAAGGAAAAAATACGTCCCGTAAAGAAATGCTCGAATTGCGTAAGCCTATTTTGTTATTGGCCTTTGGGTTAGTATTTGTGACCGTTTTTGCCGGAGGGTTTTTCATCCACTGGTTAATACCTGATATGCCGATGGCTGTTGCTTTTGCTTTGGCAGCTACAATTACCCCTACGGATGCTGTAGCGGTACAATCGATTACTAAAGGATTGAAATTACCCGGAAATATGATGCCCATCCTGGAAGGTGAATCACTTTTCAATGATGCTGCCGGAATCGTTGCTTTTAAAGTTGCCCTGGCAGCTGCCCTAACTGGAGCATTTTCTATAAAAGATGCTTCTCTTAATTTTATATTTGTAGCTTTAGGCGGTATCTTTATAGGTATCCTATTGGGCTATTTAATCGTTAAATTACGATTATTTTTACGGGTTCATGGACTTGAAGAAATCCCCATGTCTATTGTTATTGAACTAATCACTCCTTTTTCCATATATATGGCAGCTGAAGAATTCCATGTATCAGGAATCTTGGCAGTGGTTGCTGCTGGTGTAATTCATGGCATCGAGCGGGACCGCCTTCAGAGTTCCACAACTAAATTACAAATTGTGTCAACTAATACATGGTCTGTATTAGGTTATGTTTTGAATGGACTTGTATTTGCTTTGTTAGGATTTATGTTGCCGAATGTTTATCAGGAAATGGAGTCCAGCTTAAATAGGGGTAATCTTTTTGGGATAAGTGTCTTGATTGTTCTTTTATTATTGGTGATCCGTTTTATTTGGGTATACATTCTGCATGATACTTTTACGAAAAACAGAGTGAATCCATTAGAGCAATTCATTATGTCCAGGGTTCACCCAGAAGGTAGCAATGACACCGATGAGGAGAATGTTTCAAGATCACGATTTGCATTTCTGGCATCCGTTAGCGGCATTCATGGAACCATTACATTAGCTACAGCTTTATCCATACCCTATTTTATGCCGGATGACACTTTATTCCCGATGCGTAATACAGTCTTGTTTATCGCAGCTTGCGTTATATTGTTAAGCGTCACATTGGCTACGGTTCTCTTGCCATTACTGGTAAAGACACCGATTGAATACAAAGATGAACGCCTAACCACTAAGGAGGCTTATAAAATTGTTTTAAACAAAACGATCCATCAGCTTAGCAAAGAAGCAACCATGGATAATCAGAAAGCTGTCCATCAAGTAATGGAAGACTTAAATGAACAACTGATAGATTTGGAACGAGGAATAACGAATAAACCGGATAATCCAACAATACGCGGTTTAGTGGAGCTAGGGGCCAATAAGGAATTGGAGATCGTTTCCGTATTAGTCGAAAAAGGGACTATATCTGAAACAGCCTTTGACCTTTATAAAGTGTATATTTCAAGAAACTTAAATTATATGCAAAAATCTTCACTGAAAAGGGCTTGGATCAATTTGCAATCCATTCTTTTCAAGAAAAAGATCAATATAAAATGGGATAAGAAATGGGAAGCAAAATTAGAGGAGTCCATCGTTAAAAATGCGGACCTGATCCGGGAGTTCCGTAAAGCACAAAAAGAAGCTTCAAAGGAAGCCATTTCATTGATCAAACAACAAACTACACCTAAAAACCGTCATGAAGTCATGCTTGTCATTCAACGATATAATCGTTATTTGAATCCATTCGGAACATTAAGTGAAAAAGAAGCAAATCGCTTTGAAGAGATGGTGAGTCATTTTCAGTTGAATGCGATGCAAATCGAACGGGATATCATTCAGCAAATGGTTGAAGATGAGCAAATATCCATGCAAACGGCAACTGAGCTAAGACAAAACCTAATCTATGATGAAATGTTAATGATACAAAATTGATAAATTATAAAGAGACACCGATGCAACAGGGTGTCTCTTTATTTAAAACCAAAGGGGGTAAAACAAATGGAGGAATAACTATGGAAAAATGAAATGAAAAGACGTGCTATAGATCGAGCAGGTATAATGGCTTTCATGGGAAATCCAGAAGATTTTAGTTTAAGTTGGTACGAAATCCTCATGGCATCTCTTCCCATAATTCTTTTTGGGGTTCTTGTTTGGTCACAATGGTAAGTTAAATCACCGTTTTGCAGCTTTATCTTCAAGGCTCTTTTTGTAAAGATTGTTGTTTTTCAAACGAAACTATTTAAGGTCGATTGGAGCGGAAGTGCGAGACTCCTGCGGGAGCAGCGGGACAGGTGAGATCCCACAGGCGTTTCCTAGGAGGCTCACCGCCCGCCCCGCAGAAAGCGAGCATCTGGAGGGGAAATCAACCACACCGCACTACTTAGTAAATAGCAACAAAGTATGCGAAAACAGCCATCTTCAAAGAGAGCTTCCCCATTTTATAGTAAAAAGCAGTTGTTGTTACAATTGAACCCACTCAGTTATATGAAAACGTCTTTCCTGTCGGTTTATTTTTTTCTTACGGGACACCTCCCCCTCCAAGTTGCTCTACTTAGTTCAATCCGCTCTCAATTTCTTCTTTTATCAAGTCCATCATTCAATATTTTCACTTGGAAGCGAAAGTAGAGATAGAATACGGTCCAAATGATCATATAAAATGGTATGAAAATCCCCATTCCTATAGCTAATCCTTTTAAACTGAATGGAATCCAACCAACAAAGAAAGATAATAGGAAGTAAAGAATGCTGACAGTAAGGAAGTGCAGAATAGTTTGAGATAACAAACTCCACTTTTCATTTTCAAAGAAGATTGTTGCCGTGCTGAAGAACCAGCCACATAATATACAGCCTATCGCGTTTTTTACAAATATTCCACTGTCTAATGCAGTGACCTCCCCAAAAGCGATCACTCCAAAACACGTCAGCACCATCACGAGTGCCCCAAAGCAAATCCCAACAAAGCTACGGAATAATAGTGTTTTCATCATAATCCCTTCCTTTTCCATTGAAATGCTTTCTTGATCCCTTGAACATAGTGCCGAGAAACATATTCTTTTTCCCCTGATCGGAAATACACACATAAAGTCCCGTTGAAAGATGCTTCGAATCTGCTTAACTCATCTAAATTGGCAATCACTGACTTGGACAAGCGCACGAATTGATTACCAGGAAGGTCCCTTTCCAATTCATATAACCTTTCTTTCATTTCGAAAGTCCCCTGTTTTGTCCGCACCTTTATGGAATCTTGCTCAGTGAACAAACAGATAATTTCCTCTGCCCGGAATACGTGCTGCATTTCTTCTTTCCTGCCAACAAAATACGGTCTTTTCTTTTCCTTCAAACGCTCCATCAATTCCTCCACGTCCTCATTCCATTCATTATTACGAATAAGCACCTCTATCGCCTTGATCTCCTCATCTATCTCTACGTTTATTTTCATTTCTGCGACCTCCCTTTGCTTATAATGTAAGTATATTGATATTTTTGGCAATTTGCTTATGATTTCCGGCTACATGTAACTTCACAGTGATAACATGCTTGAAATGGATACTCAGATACACTAAATAACCGTCCAAATAATAATTGGACGGCCTTTTGATATGAAAAATCTACTCCCTCATTTGATGCGTTTACATTAATTAACCTATTTAATGTCCTTTTTCTCTAAGGGTTCAATCACTCTTTGCTTGTAAAAGTACTTGGCATCACCACAGCAATTACCTCACCACGGGCACAAAGTTTATCGATGGCAAACACCTCTGTTTCGATTCTCCACTTCTTAGGATGAACTTCATGAATCGTCCCAACGGCTATTAATGGCACATCATTTGGGGTTGGCTTTACGAACTCCACTTTCAGTGACGCAGTCACGAACCTGGGAGGCTCCACTCCATCTCCAACTTCATGACCATTTTTACGGTGTAAAGCCAATGCAGCGGAACCTGTTCCATGACAATCAATTAAAGATGCAATCAAGCCGCCATAAACAAATCCTGGAATTGCGATATGCTCTGGACGTGGTGTATAAATTGTCCTTGTTAGCTCGCCTTGCCAACCCGTTCGAAAATGATGACCATCTTTGTTTAACCGACCACATCCATAACACCATGCATATGCATCTGGATAATCATCTTGAATCGCTTTTAGCACATTCTCCTCCATCAGCTCTCCTCCTTTTTCGGAATATTATAACATTTCCAAAGGATGATCGGTCTATTTAGATAATTGCTGAAAGGCTAGTTTTTGTAATTCCTTGATTCTTTGTTAAGCTTACATCCAATTATTGATTTTCATAGATTAGTAAAACTTACGCAGCTCTATACATGCTGTGTAAATCTCCAACATAAAAAATTCGCAAGAATCCCTGTTCCTTTACTAGAAATGACAAAGGCCCCTGCGAGCAGCATTCAGGAGCTTTCCTTTGACTATTCACTAGTTAAGAAGTGTCTTTCATTACATCGTCTACTTTTCTGTTGCAGGCTTACTTCTTTTTAAAAGTTAAGCCTTTTTCTTAAATCCCAATACTTGAATGTCATTTTACCCATCTTCGACTTCGAAAGTGAATCATATTTACGCCCAATTGCTAGGTTTCGTTTTTCTAGCTGAGTGATTTGTTTAAGTTGAACTGCATTAAGTCTTTTTAATTGCTTTACTTCTTTTGCCAATTCTTTATTTTTCACTTTCATATCATTTTTTTGTTTATCAACTATTGCCCGTTCTTTCATGGGAATTTCCACATCTTTTGGTTTTAGTTTAGGATTGCCATAGGTTTCGAATTCTATAGTTTTTAGGTATGGCATGTTATATTGAAAGTTTTGTTCAAAACTCCCATAACTTTTATGGATGTGGAGAAATGTATAACATCCAGCTTTTTCTGCTGAAGAGATCTGTCCATACCCAGACAGTTTAAATAGTTTCTCGACTCGTTTTATTTCTTCAGGTATATTTTTGACAATATAGGTGAAAACTTCGTCCACATGAAACTCTGCAGGCAATTTTTTCACTTTTTTTGATGGTGCATGCTTATTCAGTTCATCAAAGTCATCTTCATCAATATAAAATATGTTTGTGCTTTGATCTACATAATCTGTAATACGCTTGCTCCATAATAGTCCTTGCAGGTTTTTTATTGCTTCCGAAAATAAAAACTGCCTGCTGACCTGATACATTCGTTTTGCCGCAAACTCATATATCTCCTTGTTACATAGTGCTAATTTTACTGAGTCTCGGAAATCCTTCTCTGTAACAGCATATAACGGGTAATCTTCACCAAAAAGCTTTTTATGCATTTCGGTTGGATTCATTATTACAGCCTTCCTTAAAATCCCATACTCCAATAGCTTTGTAGACAGTTCCAGACTGCTATCCATTTCCTCACTTCTCCAGGTTATCCCAATATCACTGTTCACGATTAATTGTTGGGCATTCTCCCTTGTCAATGCCCCGTACCATGTAAGCCCATCTGTATTTTTAAGCAGGTATGCCGCTTCTTCCTTAAACAGAGAATCATCTTTAGCCCATTTGAATTTATCTCCCGCTACATCAAGTGATAGATTCGGAATCTCACGTTTTAATTCTTTAAAAGCGGTAATGATGGGAATGGTCTTCCAATCTGGATCGAATTTCCCTGTATATACAAGTTTGTTTTTTAACCAGGTCTGCCCTTCCGCTATTTCAATGTTCGGTATCATCGGGGTAAGCAAGGAAACTTTGTTTTTTTCTTTATTCAATTTAAGAATCTCAATGACAAATTCGCACATCTCTTCTGTTTGACATAAGAAATACGCACACTGATCATATATATCTTTGATGCTCTCAAATTTTTCTTCATTAATATCCTGGCCTATGTGGGTCAATCCAGTAGCATATACTAATGTATTCTTTATGATATGCTTATGCTTTGCTATTTTTTCAACAGTCTCGATGCTTCTAACAAATAGCCAATCATATTCCTTTTGACTCCAATAATGAGAAATGAGCATTTCAGCTATATCAAAATCAATGGCACCTTTTTTTACCCATTCATCATCATTGGTACTAAAAAAAGGATCAAGAAAAGGATTGAGAATGGTTATATTATCAAATTTCTCAAGAGGCTGAATTAAGATATCGCGTTTTACCGGGCTAGCTAAAAGTAAGTCAACTTCGATGTTAGAATCTAACGCAATGGTCGATGCTAAGGAAGATAAAAATACTGCAGATCCATCCATTGAATTCATGTCAATAAAGCCAAATAGAAGTACCTTCAATTTTCTGTTTTCAACTAGTTCATGTGAATTCAAAGTTTTCACTCCAATGACTGAAATCTGATATGAATTTTTATTTTTTTATTTGTTCTTTTATAGATGATTTAAGCGCAAGATATTTTAACGTGAATTTCCCTGCATATGTAACGTTGAATTTGTGTTCTAATAACTTAAGTCTTCGTATCTCTTTGTTAAGCTTAATATTTTCTATTTGGGCCGTCTTACTCTTTTCTAATTCTTCTCGCAGCATATTATTTTCTTTTATAACGTTCTCAATTATTTTTTGTTTTTCAATGCCATTGCCCTCTATGAGTTCCAATGTCATGGACATCATGTCCTTCACTTGTAATTCAAGTTCCTCATACATAGTTTTCCAATATTCGTTTCGTTCGTCCATATTGAAAAAACTCCCCTCTTTTAACCTTGGATAATCTCCAATTCTCTTTTAATAACGACATCTACCGCGCATTTTTCTCGAATCGACTGAGAAGCTTGTTTTGACACTCTTAAAAATACGTCCGAGTTGTAATATAAACGCTCTATTGCATCGGCAATATCGATAGGAGACTCAGGTTTTGTTAGAAGGCCCGAAAAATCATGTTCAACGAATTCCGGGATTGCCGTAATATCTGTTGAAATCGGCACTAGTCCGCTCGACATTGCCTCACACATAGAAACCCCTTGAGAATCCAAACGGGTCGGGCAAAGGAAAATTCCATACTCCTTATGTAATGCAGCGATTTTCTCCTGAGGTAGGAAACCTTTATGAATCGTTACGTTCTCAAAATCCCGGATTGGCTCAACGGTTTGATCGAACAATTTTCCATCACCATAAAATGCAAATTCCAAACTATAAAAGTATGGTCTCTTCGATAGTTCCAGCACTGCCTTCACCGATAAATCATTAGCGTATTTTCGTGAAGCGTATGGCCTGATTGAAAGGACTTTTGTCCGCATTTCAACTGGCTTTTCAATAAAGGTAAACAGGTTGTCATCTATTACATTAGGAATGATTACTGAATTTTTCGACTCTGCTCTTGCGTCACATTCCGCTATATGTTCTTTGAACCATTTGGAAATATGAACAAAGGTTGTATCCAATTCATTCGTTTGATAAAACCAATTCATGAAAGAAAGCTGTGCTACATAGTAGTCATCAGACATTTCAAGTATCTTTCGCAGGCTTTCAGGGCTTTCAAGAAAATTAAACCATCTTCTATGCCATGCTTCCGTTTCAAATCCATGTATCCAAGTGATAATCGGTAAATCTGTGTTCGTTTCTTTTATCACTTGTACCATTTTGGGGGTAACAAAATGAATGAGCGCTTTTTTATGTACTTTATGATTTAAGAAAATGCGCAGATGCTGTTCAGTTCCTCGATAAACAGGCACATTTTCAAACGTATACTTTTCTTCTTTTTTGTAGGAAGGATGCAAGACAAAGACATCAACCTTCAAACCCTCATCCAGATAAGCCTTGACTCTTCGGTGGATAAACCCATTCCGATATAACTGATCTTCATGTGGATAAGCATTCGTAATGATTACATATCTATCTTTTTCACTAAATGCAAGCTCATATAGATTTACAGATTCCTCCATTTTGTTCACCCCTACTATTCAGTCATCTTCAACCAACCTGCTACTTTCTGTTAATGAAGGATTTTTAGAAGACCCTTTTCCAATTACTTTTAAAACCGTCAATCGATTATAACAAACGTGTATTACTGAATATTGACATCAATATGAGGATTCTGTAAATAAAAGTGAAGTTTTCATGAACTTTTATCCATTTTTGTAAAGTTTCATTAATGCCTTAACACAGGGGGATCAGTATTCGTATAAACAAGCAAAATAAAGAAGGACGATCCTTTTATCGAAATCGCCCTCTTACATTTAAACTATTGTAACGATGTTTGCCACTTCATTTGTATATAGCAAATGATAAGCTATATGTATCAATGTTTTCATATCCTCCAAGGAAAAACTCCCCTCTTTCGCAAGTTATTTCCCTAATAAAACAATCCACCAAGAGGTGATCCTAGAATATTCTTTATAGGAAAGAAAAGTGGTTAAGATTTGTTATGATAAATTACGTCACCTCACATCGTCCTACATTATGAGGCTAAACTGGATTATTGTGTTTCAGGTGAATTCCCAGTAAGAAGAAATGAGGAAGATATTTTTAAATGCCTTGGTTATACCGTGGTTTGGCAGTTAGAAATCAAACGATGTTTGTTTATCGGCCAAAGTTGAGGGTAGACATATACCGGTTTTATAAAAAAACGCACGAACATATTGCTAGATTGCGGGATTTATGTTCGAGGCATCTCTACGAAACTTTTATCTTTTGTCCATATACCGTCTGAAGAAATTTACGGAATATGGGTTGTTTGAATACAGTAGATAGCCTATTTTTCTGTTGTTAACTATTTTTTATATCCTGAAGTTATTTGTGTAGTTACTTGATCATCAGTATCACTCTCTTTATCCCTTGAACAGTCAGTAAACTTTTTTCTACCTTCAAGAATTATTCAAGCATGTTTTTGTAAGAATAGAATAGAATCGAAAAAAGACCAATTTGCTGAAGAGAGTGATATTGATGGGACCAATTACCTTTAAAGCATGTGCAATCACTAATGAAATTGATTTGAACAAAATCGCCATTCATTGCGGCATTCCTAAAAAATTCACCTGGGAAGAGCCCTTAATCCTTAAAGGCGATATTCTAAGTTCCATCCTAAAAAAAAATGTGGACGAATCGCAACAGGTACTGGTTTTTTCCTTTGGCAGCATTGTCTTCATTAATTACTCACACGCGGATGAACTAAAGGAATTTTCATCCTTTATCCATTCTTTCGAACCGGACATTGATCTCGTCACTGCAGATAGATTTACAGATGATTACAGCCTTCACTTCAGTGAAACTGAAAACATTAATTTGACAGACGAATATGTTGTTGTGCCTAAATATGAATTTTTCTACCCTGAATTAATTTCCACTATTCTCGCAAAATCGGTGGCACTTGAAAAAACGGAGGAACAACTCGGAAAAATCCACGACAAACTGGAAGCCATGATAGACCGACTGGAAAAAGGCAAGCTGAGAATCGGCAACAAGGAACTAGCGAGAACGACGGCAAAAATCGTACGTCACGAGTATAATACCCTAGCGTATATCATGATCTTGGATAAACCTGATATTACATGGACAAGCAGTATTGCCGGTGAATTTTATGACAGAATGCTTGATTTTTTTGAATTGAATGATCGCTATAAAATCTTGAAAAGTAAAACCGAAATTTTATATAACATCATGGATGGGTTTTCTAACATCAGCCATTCGATCAGGGGACTATTCGTTGAATGGATCATTGTGATTCTCATTGTCTTTGAGATTGTTCTGACGCTTTTAGAAATTATAGGATGGATTCCATGAATTACGAAAATAGCGTATCCATATTAAAATTTCGGGGCCAATTTTCACAATCCAATAAGAATTTATAGTAAAAAACATGAAGGATTATTTAGTCTTGTTTTAAAATCATGGTTCGGGACGAGACCGTCCCAAACCAATTTTCGTCACAAACTGAAGGAATTCCCAACCACTTTTTCTTGCAAATCATGATGTTAAATCATTCAGACACCGATAATTCACTTTCCGTTACCCATTTATGGTTCTTCACTTTTTCTCCTCCCGTAGTCGGTATGAAATCGACCATATAAACAGTCGTTTTTTCAGCAGATTCAACTTCAGCGACTGTCCCGTTCATCCCTTCCATATGAGAAGCGTTTACTGTGACCTCTGCTCCTGGTTCATATGTTTTCTCACCTGCATCTTTAATTTCTTCGTGAATGATCCATTTATGGTTTTTGACTTTTTCTCCGCCAGTTGGTGTATACGAAATTGCATAAGCAGTCGTATCATAGGCACCAACTATTGTTGCTTTCGCCCCCTTCATACTTTCCATATGACCTGATTCGATAATCGCTTGACTTCCAACTTCATAAGTTGGATTTTCTGCAGCTTTTAATCCTTCTGGAACATCACCCGAGCTAGAATGATTCATGTCCATTTGACTATGTTCCTTTTCTTCTTTATTTTCATTGTTCTTATCATCGCTGTTGGAACATGCGCCAAGAATTAAAAACAGGGCCGTTAACAACGAAACAATGATAGGCAATTTTGTTCTTTTTTTCATATTGAATAAAACCTCCCTTATGATTACATCGATCTTACCAATTAAATATGCAGAAAATGTGGAGTAACTCGTGGTAAAAGGAATGGGACCTCATATTTTTTATGTAAATCGCCTTACTTGCCCGAACAGAATTCTATTTAGCCACCACAATCGCTGCTTTTATTTTTATTCGACTTTTCTTGCAGAAACTTTTTGAATTGCTCTTTTGAAACATCCGATTTCATTGCCAATGTTACTAATTCCACCCATTCGTCAGGGAGTTTTCCATCAAAGTCCTTCATCACATCATCTCCTTCTTTTTATCTAATGATAAATTAGCTCGATCATCTATAGCTGCATTTGAGTGTACATTTAAAAAGTCTACATAAGGTCCCCACGTTTGTTATGTAATCAAGTAATTCCCCATTCTTCTATATTAATAACCATAATTATTTATTGATAAAAGTGAATAGCATCTATCGCTGGTGGTAAAACGAAGGTAAAAAGAGATGATTTATTGATAGAGGTTATTTGAGGTTTTCAATCCTGCCGGAGATTGCTTGAAGACAAAGCAAGAAGGACTTGTCCAAAAGTCCTTCTTAAGTCTAGTCTTCCAAAGTTGATTGTTCGATTTTTTGTATGATATGTGAAAGGTTCATGGAGGCACGTTTTTTATAATCCCTGCCTATCGATTTGAATAACCCTTTCGCTATACCTATTAATATGATTTTGGTATGTCCATCCAAAATCATGGACTTATTAGGGAAACTTGATTCAGCATGTGCACCACCAATCTTATTAGCTGTTTCCTTAATAAAATCAATGATTTTAATTTCCTGGATTTTCCCTTCGATATCTGCTTTATAGATAATTTGATTTCTCCAAAGCCTAAGCTCAACCCTCTGCTTAGTATAATCGAAGAGGTCTTCCGTAATAGGAACATTGCCCATTTGAATGGAGTCTTTAATGGGATACAATTTCGGGTTAGGATTGATTTTCTTTATTAAGGATTGGTCAATCGTGACCTTTTCCCGCTTTATGCGCGTATTTTTCGTTTCACATAGAATCAGCCTCAACTGTCCGGCAATTATATTGTTGAACTCTTCTAATCCAAAGAATTCAACAAGCATTACACTATATTCCAAAATGGTGATCGCTTCATCAAATTTTCGTTTAGCAGCTGCATTCGATCTAGTAAAAACCAATCGATTCTTCCTCTCCATATCCCTTTCACCCCACTGAATTCGAATCTATTGAAAAAATAGTAAAAACATCCATAATGGATGTTTTAGACTGTAGACAAATTCAAAGAAAGCGAGTTTGCCTACATTTTTTTCTTAAACGTTTCAATCTTTTCAAAAATTCGCTACATTTCCGCCGACTGTCTGCCAAGGCTCCTTGCCGCAAGCATCCAGCGTCTCGACTAGTCTATTTATTCGGCAGGAGTGTCGCAAATTTCTTCCATTCACTGAGAAAAATTCATAAAACATAAATTATATACTACTCTTAATATTGGTTCGGAATGAGACATTCCGAACCCCCTTCTAGCGAAAAACTGAACATTTCTCATGGACGTTTTACTTATTTGGCCTGAACTTTATCGACTCCGATTTATGATTACCTTTTTCTCCTGTATATTCAATACTGATTACATTAGCCAAATTGATATGTTTGCCACCAGCTTGCAGCCACGTCGCATTTTGAATTAATTGCAATTTCAGGATACTATTCGCTTCATCGGAATATTGCTCATTCGTCTCTAACTCTTCTGTTTCACCATTCACATAATAAAATTTATATTTTGCATTACTCATTTCATCAGCCTCTTTTCAACTACTTCATTCGACAAGGAATGACAATTGTCCTGCTTTCAGCAAAGTTAGATCTTCTTTTATATCATTGACGTCCCATGGGATTATCATACTATTCATAAAAAGACTGTCTAGAATGGACAGTCTTTCGGTGAGGTAGCATTCGATATTTAGACCTTTTATCTATCGAAGTGTTGTTTCATTAATTCTTTAAATCGTGTTCCATCTATTTCTTCTTTCGTCACTTTCCCATCTTCCCACTGTGTAAAGGATGTATCAGTTAAAGTGATGTTCCCGCTGTTTGTCAAACGGGTGATTAATGGATGCTTATTGAATGGCGATTGGGAATTTTCCCTGATGATCGTTTGAACCTCATTAAGTTCCGCTACATTTCCTACTGGTTTTGAAGAATCGAAAGCATAACCTATTCTCCAATCGCGATCTTTATGTTTCAGTTTTAATTCAAGGATATAATCTCCATGGTCGGTACATTCTTTTTTTATCCTGAATTCGCCATTTTGGGAAACGACCGTTTCTCCGTTCAACGGAACTGGTTTTAAAGGTAGATTCCCGCCAAAACCCGTATCGATCAAATAGGTTTGGCCTTCATGGTTCAATAGAATGGTGACATGGGTCCTTCCTATCGTAATCCACCCCTTATTATGGATGACACCCCGAACCAAGAATACATCAAAGTCATTTTCCATCAGGAAAAAATAAAGGGCTGCATTCAATTCATAGCATAGTCCCCCCTCATTCCTCACAAGGACTTTGTTTATGATATTCTCTTTATTGATATCACAAAGATGGGATGCCATGATGGATAAGTTTTCAAAAGGAATGGTTTTCGCTGTCTTATCCAGAATTTCATCTAATTTTTCAAATGTCAGTTTCACATCTTCCTGAATCCCTATTCTTTTCCTGAATAATGCATTCAGTTCATTCATTATGATCCTCCTCTTTAGACAGACACCGATGAAGAGTATCTGACTTTGTATCTATTCATTATACTTTGTCTATATTTCATTCTCCAATCAATCTGCCATTAGCTCCACCTTTTCCTTATCACATGAAAAGAGGTCGCCCAATAATGTCTGAATCCTGGGCAACCTCCCCCATTCATGCTTCGAAGCAGTTTTCTGTAATCATTCATTTACCTGTAAGATGATTTTTCCTAAATTCTTATTGGCTTCCATATGTTCATGCGCCCTTTTTATCTCTTCGAAAGCGAAGACATGATCCACGATTGCCTTGATTTCATTTTGGAGGAACAACGGCATGGCCTTTTTAATGAATTCTTCCGTTAACTCTTTTTTATATTCATCACTCCGAGGAGTTAATAGAGTTCCTTTTAATTGGACTCTTTTTAAGAGAAGTTCCATCAGGTTCACCTTCTCGACTACAGTTCCTCCTAGAATGCCTATCAGTACCCATCGTCCATCAGTTTTTATGCTTTTTAGGTTTTTCTCCCAGTAAGAAGCACCGATGAAATCCAGGATAACATCCACTCCTTGATTATTTGTAGCTTTCAGTACTTCCTCATCAAAAGATTGTTCTTTATAATTGATACAGATATCCGCTCCTAGTGAGTGACAGAAATCCAATTTCCCCTTTGATCCGGCTGTAGTGATGATCTTCGCTTTTGTCAATTTTTTTGCCAGTTGGATAGCGGCTGTGCCTACACCGCTTCCTCCAGCATGAATCAATACCGTATCTTGATCCTTTAGTTCACCTAGCCAAAACAAGGTTTGGTAGGCCGTCAAGAATACTTCAGGAATTGCTGCCGCTTCTTCGAAAGACAGATTATCCGGGATCTTAATCGCCCGATCAGCCGGCATCAAGGCATATTGAGCATAACCGCCGCCGTTTACAAGGCCCATCACCCTTGTCCCTAATTGCATATTTGCACCTTCACCTGTTTCCACTACTTCCCCAGAAACTTCAATCCCCAATATTGGATTGGCCATATAACCGGATTTCCCTTCTCTCGAAATAATATCCGTTCTATTTATCGCAGAGGCTTTCACCTTAATTAATATTTCCCCTTTTCCGGGCATGGGCTTTGAAAAATCTTTAAATAGTAATTGTTCTGCTCCACCTGGTTCCTTAACTACTACTGCTTTCATTTGACCCACTCCTTACCATTAAATTAGTGACCATCCTTTGAAATGATTTGTCTTGAAGATGGAAACTATGCTACTCCAAAAAATATCCACAAGCAAATAATTAGGTTATGGTAAAAATGAGAGAATAAAAAAAGCCGATGTCCCTTTAGGGGCCATCGAGCATATTTTAAAGGATTCTATTATCTTTCATTAAGCGATTGATTTCTATCCAGGTCATGATGCAATTGTGCTGCAGGTACCTTAAGGTTAGGAATCTGCCCTTTTGCAATTGGTTCTGCTACATAAACAAAATCTCCCGTACCATCTGGGGCGCTTCCGGTTGCCCACAGGCCGTCTGCTGATTCATTACCTTCTGACAAGTTCCAGAATTCGTACGCTTCCGGTTGAGATTCCATTTCCGCTTCCGGTGGGAATGACGCGGGAACGACAACGCCATTTTTCTTTTCAAGTTCTGCAATGGCCGCCATCCATTGATATTGGTGGTAACGATCACGGGCTAACATTTTACGAAACGTAGCACGGACCCCTTCATCTTTGGTCATATGATATAAACGGGCAACTTGAAGGCGCCCTTGGCTTTCAGCATGCAGATTCGATCGCATGTCAGCTAATAAATTTCCGCTCGCTACAATATAAGATCCGTTCCAAGGCACCCCATTCGAGTTGGTTGGCAGTCCGCCAAGCCCGCTTACGATCAAATGCTGGGGATTGTTTCCTCCCATGATCGCTGCCATAGCAGGATCTTTTGCGGCTTCAGCCTGATCTTCCGGAGAAGCGCCATCAAGCAATTGACTAATGAGCGAACAAAGCATCTCTACATGTCCAATTTCCTCTGTCCCAATATCCATCAGCATATCTTTGTATTTTTCTTCTCCACGGCAGTTAAAACCCTGGAAAAGATACTGCATCATGACAGTCATTTCCCCAAACTGTCCACCTAACACTTCCTGAATTTGACGGGCAAGCATCGGATCTGGTCGATCTACCTTGACTTCAAATTGCAATTCTTTTTGATGACGAAACATATTAACTCCTCCTTTATTATAGGTTGTTTTTATAATCTACGGTTTTTTATTACCCGCCTGTCCATCCTTGAAACTTGAACCTATAACAATTAGAAAAATTTTACATACAGATAACAATGATCACTGAACTTAAAAGCAAAGGATTATCTTTGGGCTATGAATGGCTCGATAATTAGATATAGATTTATAAAAGGTCCATTTACCTGTCTATAACTTTACAATACAGGGTAAAGTAGAAAGAACCATATACAGGAAAACGATCCATATAAAAGAATCCGGAAGGAGGATGGTAAATGGAGTTCAAGCCCCGAAATCAAAAAGCTCAATCCATTTCAGAATTGCGTTATACTTATTCCGCTCGTAATCTATGGTCCGGTTTTCTATTCGGGATCGGATTGGTGGCATTCATCGATGAGGCCATTTTTCATCAACTATTACATTGGCACCATTTCTATGACAAGTCCACATCCAATATCGGGCTGGTCTCGGATGGTTTATTTCATGCCCTAAGCTGGTTTGCAACGGTCGGATCTTTGTTCATGTTTGCTGACCTTCGTCGCAGAAAGGGATTATGGCTGAAAAGGTGGATAGGAGGAGTTTTACTCGGTGCAGGTTCATTTCAGTTATATGACGGGATCATCCAGCATAAGCTCATGCGTCTCCATCAAATCCGTTACAATGTCGACATTTTTCCATACGACTTGATTTGGAACATAGCAGCCACAATCATGATCTTGATTGGCATTACCCTCGTCATTCAAACAAGGCGCAGCTTACTTAAAATGAAAGATGACGCCCGCAATGCACAGTAATGGACATATTCATGATAATGGTCCTGGTTTTGAACCGAGTTTATTGATTTTATTCGCGCTTGTTATAATGATTTATATCGCAGCTGTCGTAATTTCGAACCGCCGCTATAAAAAAAAATGGCCCTTACTCCGCACGTTCTTTTGGGTTCTTGGCACCCTCTGTGCAGCATCTGCAATTACAGGCCCCATAGCCAATCGCGCGTATATGGACTTCACGGCGCATATGGTTGGTCATTTACTGCTTGGAATGATTGCACCGATCTTACTCGTGCTTGCTGCACCTATTACTCTTGCCCTGCGAACACTTGATGTGCCATCAGCAAGACGCCTTTCACAGGTATTGAAAAGTTGGCCGCTGCGCATTTTAAGCAATCCTATCACTGCCTCCGCACTTAATATTGGGGGGCTTTGGTTACTCTATACAACCGGTTTATTTGGGACGATGCATAAGGACGCCCCTCTACATGCATTGGTGCATTTTCACGTGTTCACAGCGGGTTATCTATTCACTGCCTCGATGATTTATATGGACCCGACACCCCACAGGTTCAGCTTCATGTTTCGAGCTATCGTATTTACAATTTCACTGGCCGGCCATGATATTCTATCTAAATATATTTTTGCCCATCCGCCAAGCGGGATCACCAAGGAACAAGCGGAAAATGGAGGAATGTTAATGTACTATGCCGGTGATGCCATTGACGTCGCACTTATCTGCATCCTTTGCTATCAATGGTTCATAGCCAGCCGTCCTAAAGGCACCTTTTCCTTGTAGCAGGCACGGTCCTCTGATTGCTTCGGTAAACCCCTGTGTTTATGTTTTAATCGTCCAACACTAATTTTTGATAAAAAAATACAGGATGGAGCTGAATGGAAAACTGAGGCTAACCATTCTACTAAAAATGCTCTTCGTGATTAATCTATCATACAAAAGGATGTCTTGATCAAGGCTGTGCCGAACTAGAAATTCTTGAAGCGATTGGCGCCACAGCAGCATTTGGCGGAGGGGCAAACCAGAGTCAGGCTGTGACACTCGTCCAGGAATGCATCCAGGAAATAAATCAGATGATACAGTAATAAAGAAGGGATAGGACAGTCTTAGTCCTACCCCTTCTTTATGTTCTTGACAAGGAAATCCGTTTAGCATTCATGGCCAAAAAGCCTTGTCATATAATGTGTGCTTTTAATGACTTATGTTGTTATTTCTTTGTGCGGGTGCATATGAATTCATCATTTGTTGCATATCCTGCTGTGCAAGCTGTGGAACTTGGTAGTAATGATGCTTGTTTTGATATAACGAAATCTCATATGCCATCTCAATGCCATTCGGAACGGAATCCGCAAATACGCGGCGAACCACAGGATTCGTTATTTCAAGCGCTGACATCGCCTTCAAGGATGCTGCGGACTTAACAGCTCCAAGCATCATGCCTGAAATGCACTCATCCGTGATTTCCGAGACGGATTTCAAAGGTTTCTTTGGCTGGGTTGGAGTCAATCCATATATAAAATCGTTACCTTGATTCATTTTGTAACTCTGGGTCGGTTTAGAAGGATCCTGGCCTGTTTGAAAGCACTCCAATGTAATATTATATTCATCTTGGATGAACTGATATTGGCGATCCAAAATGTCCAGCAATTCCTGATCCTGTACATGCTGACGCAAAAGCATATAAGTGTTTAATGTACCAATCGTTCCCGATAACACTTCATGTACATCGAATACTTCGTGGCCACCGTGATTCATTTGTGGAGGAATAGCACCCGTTTGCATGTTTTGGTGTACTTGACCTTGTTGATATTGATTTTGCATTGTATTTCCCTCCTCGTTTTATCGATCATGCGAACAAGTTTAGTATGTTAAAACCCAACAGGATTATTCAACCTAAACTCTTCCAGGAAGACCGGTTAAGCTGCCTACATCATGTTTTCTGTATAAAAAAAGCCGTGGCGCCTTAAACTATAAACACTTTTATTTGCAGGGAAGGATTTCTAATGACACATATAAATGCTTCTATTATATAGGTGAAACGGCCAAAAAAAATCCATATCGTAACGTTTCAAGTTACTGATACGGATGAAAATGCACTTTCATGAATGTTTTCAAGAATGGCTGTAAGCAATAAAAGGTTAAGTATCAAGCAGCATCTATATTTTCCAACCTTGCTTTAATGGCTGATCTTAAACATATCCCCTTAATCATGTTGCCTTGTGATTGAATCCCAACATGATTTAAGGGGTGATTCCGATATTGAAAGGACGATTAAGGAAACACTACCATTGCAGACTTTCGATTAAGTGGCACTTTGTACATTGTTGACTATAATCATTTTTTATAAATTCATGATTACAATTCTCCCGAAAAATATCCAACTCTCTTTTCAGCTGTTCTAATTGAGTTTCCAACTGTTTCATTTCAACTTTTATCTGGATTACCCGATTCATCGAATTCTCCCTCTCATCGGAATCATTGATAGATCTTCCCGTCCGTTTTCCTAAATTCATTCGCTTTTTCTTTAAGCCCTTCATCGATCACCGACCCAAAACCCAGACCCTTTTCCTTCGCCAAATCTCGAATGTCCTGAGAGATTCTCATACTGCAGAATTTTGGTCCGCACATTGAACAGAAATGGGCTGTTTTGGCACCTTCAGCCGGAAGGGTCTCATCGTGATATTCGACTGCTCTTTCAGGATCGAGTGAAAGATTGAATTGGTCTCTCCAACGAAATTCGAATCTAGCCTTAGAAAGCGCATCATCCCGTTTTCTTGCATGCGGGTGGCCTTTAGCTAGGTCAGCTGCGTGTGCAGCAATTTTATAAGTAATGACCCCCACTCGAACATCCTCTTTATTTGGAAGGCCCAAATGCTCTTTCGGTGTCACATAACAAAGCATGGCAGTACCAAACCATCCAATCATGGCAGCACCAATCGCAGAAGTTATATGATCGTATCCAGGGGCTATATCCGTTGTCAATGGTCCCAGGGTATAGAATGGGGCTTCTTGACAGACTTCCAGCTGCTTATCCATATTTTCTTTAATCAAATGCATCGGTACGTGACCGGGTCCCTCCACCATGACTTGAACATCGTGCTTCCAAGCAATCTTCGTCAGTTCCCCAAGTGTTTCCAATTCAGCAAATTGTGCCTCATCGTTTGCATCTGCAATGGAACCCGGACGGAGGCCGTCACCTAATGAGAACGAGACATCATACGCCTTCATGATTTCACAAATCTCTTCAAAGTGAGTATAGAGAAAACTTTCTTCGTGGTGGGCCAAGCACCATTGTGCCATGATGGAGCCCCCACGGGAAACAATTCCCGTAACTCGCTTTGCTGTCATGGGGATGTATCGTAAAAGCACACCAGCGTGTATGGTGAAGTAATCGACACCTTGCTCAGCCTGCTCGATTAGTGTATCCCGGAACACTTCCCAATTTAAATCTTCCGCGACTCCATTCACTTTTTCCAATGCTTGATATATCGGAACCGTCCCAACTGGAACAGGTGAATTCCTGATAATCCATTCCCGGGTCGTGTGAATATTCTTTCCGGTTGAAAGATCCATTATATTGTCTGCACCCCATCGTGTAGCCCAAGTCATTTTCTCCACTTCAGCTTCGATCGATGAACTAACAGCGGAATTTCCAATATTCGCATTTATTTTCACATGAAAATTACGTCCGATGATCATGGGCTCACTTTCAGGATGGTTAATATTTGCCGGAATGATCGCACGCCCGCTAGCTACCTCTTCTCTTACAAACTCAGGGGCAACATTCTCCCTGATCGAAATGAACTCCATTTCCGGAGTAATGATACCTTTACGGGCATAATGGAGCTGGGTTACGTTTTGCCCTTTCACTGCACGCAATGGTTTTCTTTTCAATCCCGGAAAAACTTCGGCGTTGGATTTTGCATCCACTTTTTTATACCCGTTATCTTCGGGCCTTATTTCACGCCCTTCATACTCTTCAACATTGCCCCGTTCCAGAACCCAGCTGCGTCTAATCGGGGCAAGACCTTTATGAATATCAATGGGGTATTCTGAATCCGTATAAAAGCCGCTTGTGTCATATACTCGCAAAGGCGGATTCTCCTCTTCACCGAATGCCCCTGTAGTCGGGCTTAGCTTAATTTCACGCATAGGTACTTTAATATCAGGTCTAGATCCCTCAACATACACTTTTTTACTTCCGGCAAAACTGGACATAATTGAAACGTTCATGTCATTTACTGAATTACTCATCATGATTTCATTTCTCCTTTTTAAGTTCAGTTAAAAAGAACAAAATCCAATCCATTTCGCACGAAAAAGCCAGATCTCATATTTAAGACCCGGCTAACGTTAGTATGACTACAAAAAATGACCAATCGGAATGGCATTGTTTAGTAGATTCTAACTTCCCCACGCTGGTATGAACCAGATCAGGTCCTGAGGGTTAAGAAGCTTAAGCGCTTCTCTCTCAGCCCAACTTTTATTGGACACCCCTAGTCTGAATTATTTTATTGAATACAGGGTAACTATATATCACCCTTTTCATTCTGTAAATACTTTGAAAGACCTAATATCCCCTTTACAAATCCCAAAAATAGTTATTTCAGGGAGTGCCGTCAATTAGTTCCCCAGGCTCTCAAGGATAGGGAAAAGCTCCTCTAAATGCTTGATTTCATAAGTTGGTAGCACTTCATTCCGGTGCTTATCATGGCGATTTATCCAGACCGACTTTATGCCTACCCGTGATGCTCCAAGGATATCAGTCATTAAATTATCGCCGACCATCAATACTTCATCCTTATCTAGTTCCATGATTTCCAAAGCATGCTCAAAAATGGAGGCATCTGGTTTACCTCGTCCAAATGCGCCTGAAATCACGATTTGATCGAAATAGGGAACCAGTTCAGGCGTAATTTCCAGTTTGGTATTTTGCAGTTCAGGAGATCCGTTCGTAAGCAATAGCAATTTGTACTTCCCTTTTAATTCATCCAGAACACGGAATGATTCTTCATAGATAAATGGCTTTTTACGTCTCTCGGCTGGAAAACGTTCTGCCAGTTCAAGCCCAAATTCCGGGTCATCGATCCCTAATGCCTTTAAACCTCTCGTCCATGCTTCTTTTCGATAAGCCGGTGCAATCCCGGCCATCTTCCGGAATTCATCATGATCATCCTGAAAGTTTCCCCATAGTCCCTCAAATGGGTTAATTCCGATCATTTGAGTGAATGCATATGTATCGTAAGAAGAATAAAGCTCACGTGCTTCTTTTCGTACCGCTTCCTCAAACTCGTCGACATTCAGATCATATTTCTCCTTGGCCACTTCGCATGTGGCCACAAAAGCCTCTTTTACACTTTTCTGATCCCATAGTAATGTATCATCTAAATCAAAAAAAACTGCTTTAAGCAAAATGTCCACCCCTCTTTCCCTATTATTGAATTCGTAAAATTACACTATTACAATAATAAACCACAACCAATGAAAAAAGAATAACTATTCGGAAAATGCCTTCCTCTTTCTTAAAATCAGCAAAACGGCTTACTCTTTCTGGAAAGGAAACCCTATATTCCCCCTCATCATCTTTCAAATACATAAAGCTTTCCATTACTGGCAATCTTGAATTTCGGGCCTGTGAACCCCCGTCGGATCAGCTCCTTCCTTATATATACCATGAGGGCCGCATGACTCACGATCAGAACATCCCTTTCCCCCTTTGCAAAGATTTCATCCAATACTTTATTGATCCTTCGCTCTGCAATCTTAATTTCCGCCCTTGTCTGCTTGTTCAACACCGAGCAGCAGCGTATCCAGATGGCCCAAAGGATGAACGGCAGTTTCACCCGCCCTTTAAGTGGGGGAGAAGGTATTTCCCGCAGCTCCTCCATCCGATGAACCGTACCTGGATAGATATGTTCCGCTGTCTTGACAGCCCTCGACATATCACTGCAATAACATTCCTGCCATTCCTTCACGCCAAATAAAGTCGTTCCATAAATAATATCCGCTGCATCATAGTCCTCAAACCATTGCTTCATTTCATCCGCAGTCACAGATCTCCCAGTAGGAAATTCATGTGCCACCTTAAAATGCCGTACCAAACCAATTTTCATATATTCTCCTTTTTATCTTTTAAAATATTCGTTTCTTTTTCTTGGAAAAAACCCTTATCAATATATTACCCTATGTAAAACTATATATTAATGCAAGTTGAAACCAGTAAAAACCTTACTGAATCCTCCTTGACATTGTGTCCGCTAAAAAATTCTTACGGTTTGTGTCACTGCTAGGCTTTGATTATGATAGCATCGAAAAAAAGAGAAAGCATCTCGCCTTCTCCAGTCATGGTTTAATCTATGAATTGAAGTTCTGTTATCGTACACCTTTTCCTAAATTTATATTTCCCGCTCAAATCACTGAATTGATATTCATTGAGGGATTTCCCCAGTTGTTCCTTTAGCTTATCCAACGTGAGGGTTTCCTCAACAGTCTCTTTCCAATTTTCATTTCCTATTAATTCTTCGAACGGAATGGTAGTCAACACTTCATCATATATCTGGATGCTTTGATCGATGCCGAAGCTGCCATAGATACTGCCATTTTCATCAGCAAATATATGCTCCGATTCCAATTCTTCCACCAAGACTTCTAGATATTCCTTTGGCTTAACAGGTTTGATGGCAATCTCCGCTTCTGCCTTTACAGGTCCCAATCTCTTATCTATGATCTCTATCGTCAATTTACCGTGAACGGGCGGATATCCAAACCCTTCACAAATTTCTGCTGCCGAATTATATACCATCTGTACATCCTCCTTTTGTCACTATCATTATATAATAAAAATACTTCATTTCATTACCAAAAACCCTTAATCAAGTTCACTTGGCACTGCATCTTATTTTTAAATCAACTCTTCTTTTTCAAATCATACGCTCCTTGGTCATCTGAAGGGACAATCGTCACATATCCAGATTCCCTTGAAACGAAGGCCACGATTATAGTCAAAAAATCATTGTAATCCTGATTTCTTCCATTCACGGGCTTACTTATCAATCATATTTCACATCACTTTTATACGGATTCCTAATACAGCATGAACTTCGATCCATTTGTATGCCCAACTAAAAAAAGTTCAATGCATGGAGATGCATTGGACTTTTTTTAGCTTCACACTATGGCTTTAACACCACTTTAATACATTCATCTTCGTGATCGTTAAAAATTTGATAAGCTTCACTCGCTTTTTCAAGAGGGACTTTATGGGATATGATTTCCGTGGGGTCTATCTCTCCTGCCATGATTTTATCAAAAAGCTTGGGCATGTAGTGAATGACCGGTGCTTGCCCCATTTTCATGTTAATGTTCCTCTCAAATAAATTGCCTAATGGGAACATATTGTATTTGGATCCGTATACGCCAGTCAGTTGAATCGTGCCGAATTTACGTACGGCATTAATCGCAATCTCGATAGCACTTAACGTCCCGCCCTGAAGTTTCAACTTTTGCTCAATCGCCTCGATCGTTGATTTCTTTCCATCCATTCCCACGCAATCTATGACCACATCCGCCCCGCCTGATGTGATTTCCTTAATGTAGCTGCCCATATCGTTATATTCATCGAAGTTATACGCTTCAACCTTATTCATCTGTTTTGCCCTATTGATTCTATAAGGAAGGTTATCGATGGCAATGACCCTTTTTGCCCCTTTCATCCAAGCGAAGTTCTGAACCATCAAACCAATCGGGCCACAGCCCAATACCGCTACCGTATCATTTTTCTTGACGCCAGCGTTCTCTACACTCCAATATGCGGTTGGCAGCACATCGGACATGAACAATAGTGCCTCATCTTCAAGTTCACATGACTCTGGGATGACAAACGGCATGAAGTTTCCATATGGGACCCTCAAATATTCTGCCTGCCCGCCTGGATAGTTCCCATATCGTTCAGTAAAACCAAAATATCCACCTGTATCCACCGCTTCATTGGGGTTGGAATTATCACATTGACTCTCCATATCATGTTCACAATAATAACAGTGCCCACAAGAAATGTTGAAAGGCAGGACAACCCTGTCCCCTTTTTTCACCTTCGTCACTTCCGGACCCACTTCTTCAACGACGCCCATCGGTTCATGGCCAATGATATAATCTTTATGCGTCGGCAAAGCACCCTGATATATATGGAGATCGGACCCGCATATGGCCGTTGAAGTCACCCGGACGATGATATCATCCTTTTGCTGAAGTTTCGGATCTTCAACTTGTTTTACCTGAATATCTTTTGCTCCTTGAAACGTTACAGCCTTCATAATCAACCTCCTAAAACATTTTTATTACATTTAATATACCCGTCCAAAAGACTACTAAGCCTATGAAACCTAATTTTCCCAAGAATTAGATGTCCTACATTACAAAAAAGTCCCGGAAAACCGGGACTCACCTATGAAATCATTTATTTGCACTTTATTTATTGCCATTATTATTGCGCTTGTACTCTCTTAGCACCCCATTGAATACATCCGGATAATTCGTAAACAGCCCCGTAGCACCCCATTCGAGAGCCTTTTTCATATCGGCTCTTTCATTTACCGTATATGGATGGAATTGAAGGTCATGACTGCGAACCATCTTCACATATTGTCCGTCTACCTTATTGAAGTTCGGACCAACTCCCATTGCATATTCCTTAATGGAATCCAATTCTTCATCGGAAATGGCCGCTTGGTTCTTATAAGAAAAAAGCTGCACAAGCGGTAACTTTGGATTCATGTCATGAATCTTCATAAGGCTTTCTTTACTGAAAGATTGTATTAATACATTCTTGGTACGGCCTTTTGAATCCACCATTTTATATTCTTCCAAAACCTGCAGGAGTTCTTCTTCCATTCCTGGATACACATCAGGGGACTTTGTTTCGATATAGTAATTTGCCTGCTTGCCGAACTTCTTAAAGACTTCTTCAAGAGTGGGAACCGTTAACCCTTCATAGACCTTTTTTGCCAATTGCGGATTTTTTTCATTGAACCATGTACCGGCATCCAGTTTCTTGATTTCTGCCAGCGTTAAATCCTTCACCAGGCCAGTACCGTTCGTTGTACGATCCACCTTTTCATCATGCATGGCTATCAATCTTCCATCCTTGGTCATCTGAAGATCGATTTCTATGTAGTCGCCTTTCATTTGTTCTCCCAATTGATAAGCGGGAATGGTATGTTCAGGTGCATAACCAGAAGCTCCCCGATGTGCGATATTCACGATTTTCTTCTCATAAATAGATGAATAGGAATGATTTCCTTTTGCTGCTGAAACCCCCATGGAAGTTGCCTGCAATATAAAGGCCGCACTCATCATACATAAACCGAATTTCTTTATATTCGTTTTCATTTCCCTCTCTCCCTCCTATTATTACCATTATTCTAAAAGGGGAATGTGAATCTACAGCGAATATAGTGTAAAGAAATAATATATTATTAAACACGGGTAAATAACCTATCAAATACCCTACCCGCAGTGCACTCATTTAGTTCGTTGTACCTGACCAAACAGGGGAATGACAGGATTAGAAACCCACTATAATCCCCTTTTTCTAAAAAAATCATAAATGAAAAATGTGCTAAATATGGATACTGGTAAACCAATAAGAAAATATAGTAAGTTTCTTGGCATGAACATATTAAAATAGTAGAAAAAAACAGTCACCCAAATGAACAGAACTAAATATTTCAATACTTTCGCTAGCCTCATTCTTTATCACTCCTTCTCTCAATAGTCTTCCTATCCATAATAAATCAAACTTAGAACCCATAAACTCCAGATATCGGATCAGATATGCCAATGTTGACTTACGAAGGGACCTGGACAAATGATTTCCTATACTGCACCCCTTCCGGTACTAATTTTCACTTGAACCTTGCCTGGAGAAAAGCCCTTTCTAAAATATAGATAGACAAAATCTATCTTTTTCTGATTTACAAAAAACTAGTATCATATTACTATTAAACAAACAAACAGAATATTAATATTAAGGGGAATTATGTTAAAAAATTATCAATATTATCAAAACAAACACCGATTTATACTGAAAGCATTCATGGCAATGATATCCTTTTTACTATTAGTTGGGATTTCTGTATCACCTATAAGTTGGAAAGATAATCCCTACGAGATGATATTACAGGTCATTTTAATATCGGGGATGATAATTTCTCTGTTATTTTTCTTAAAAACAGAAGTCAATTTTTATAAGACCCTATTCATTTTCTTAATTACTGTTTATTTATATAGCAAATTCTGGATATTTCCAGATACCGCCATCATGCTGGCCTTATTTGCCATTGCGCCCTTGATTCCCATTTTTCTCTTTGATAAAATCGGGTTTTATATTGTCGCCACTTTAAATATCATATTAGGCCCCGCTTCCATCTTGATCATTTCAAAAACGGACCTTCAATACACTTATGAATATGTCGCTTTGGATAGTTTCGGCAACACGCTTAATTTCATCGCTATACAAATCATATTGGTATTCGTATTCATAGGAACCAATAATAGGGTGGAATCCACTAATGCATTTCATAAGGAAATGCAGCAGGCTAAGCAATTGAACTCAGTCGGACAGCTAGCTGCCACCATTGCACATGAGATACGTAATCCGATTACAGTCGTTAAAGGCTTTGCCCAGTTATTAGATCAAGAGAAGGAACTGAATGAAACGGAAAAGTTTTATGTACAGACCATGCTTACAGAACTTGAATATACACAAGTGATAATCAATGACTATTTGTCTTTGGCAAAACCGCAAACGGATAATGTAAAGGTCATTCCTTTAAATTATGAAATCCAAAAGATTTCCGATCTATTAACCAGTTTCGCCAATAATCGAAACATAGGCTTTCTCCTGGATTTCCGTGACGACCTGTTCATTAACATGAATCCCATCGAGCTTAAACAGATACTGGTCAATATCATGAAAAATGGAATTGAGTCAATGAACAAACCCGGATTCATCAAGGTGGAAACGGAGCAGGAACGCACCATGGCAAAAATACGAATAACGGATACAGGAATAGGGCTCTCAAAAGAACAGCTTGAAATACTAGGTACCCCATTTTTTTCACTTAAAGATAGGGGAACCGGTATCGGCCTGACCGTTTGTTATTCCATCGTTCAAAAATACAAAGGGAAAATCGTGGTACAGAGCGAAGTGAACAAAGGAACATCGTTCACCATTTATTTGCCCTTATATAAAGAAATAGATTAAACATGCATTCCAAATAAGAAAAAGGATGAACACCCATCAGCGGGCGGTCATCCTTTTTCAATTAGGCTTTACAACTATCTGCCATTTCAGCAAATGATTTTCTAAAAAGCGTACAAACGAGTCTGAGATTTTACCAGCGACGGCAAAAATGAGGATACCTACGAATACGACGTCCGTTTGCATGAATGAATGGGCATCCTGGATCATGAAGCCCCCCTTATCCTCAATCCGGCAATTCAGCGACGACCAGGCACATCCAAGCCTAGCTTAAGGCTAAACTCCAAGTTTGGGGCAACATCGTATAGTTTTTCATTCACATCCCGAAGGCCCAAAAAAGTTTGTAAATATAAAGGAAAAGAAGCACCTAAAGCAATAAGCAGCACTTAAGATCGTTCACCAAATCCGAACCACATAATGAATAAAGGGGTAATCGCAAGTAAAGGGACCATTCATAACATTTGAATGCTTGGGTTTAGATATTTTTCTGATTTTTATTTCATGCCAACGATGACTCCTAACAATAAGCCTAAAAAAACACCGATGCAAAGCCAAATAGAGCCCGCGTTAAACTGATTTGTAAATGCAAGCCCAATTCCCCCGACTGAACGAGATCAATGAAAGTCGTGACGATCAATAAAGGTGATAAGAATGATTGGGGCAAGATGCCAACCGAGCCTAATATTTGCCCATGCAATCAACACGCCAACAGGAAGGACCGAACCCCGCAATGCCGATTTGACAAGTTGGGATTATTTTGTCGTTTCCCTCATTACTAGCGGATTGTTTTGAGCAACGATCTGTGTAGACATAATTTTCATCCTTCCTTATTTCAAACATTCAATTAAATGCTCCAATCTTCCACTTCCACTGGATAATGATCAAGTTGGGTTAATATGTCGGACCTGAAACGCTTTGCTTGTTCGAGTCCTTGGGTATGGTAAATCAATGGGAACGATAGCCTTAATCCGCCCAGGCTTTGCATCCATGGGGAAGATGATTCATTCGTCCCTTATGCCATGCTGGATGACGCATACAACGCAGCAAATGTAGTAGACTAAGGAAATTGATAATACCGGGGCAGTGCATCGTGAAGCCGAATGAGTGGATCCGGAAAAGTATTGGAACAAGGTGTGGGTGTTTGCGGATAAATATATGGTGTAATGTAAGAGGGTAAAAAAAGAAACGGCCGATTTACATATCGACCGTTTCTTTTCGTTTTCATCCAGCTTACCAGGTCTTTTGATTAATTACCTTTAATGATAATTTCATCGATTAAACCGTAATCCTTCGCCTCATTTGCACTTAAGAAGTAATCACGATCTGTGTCCTTCGCCACCTTTTCGAAAGGCTGCCCAGTCCTTTCAGAAATGATCTGATTGATATGATCCTTCAGTTTCAAAATCCTTCGGGCAGAAATTTCAATTTCCGTTGCTTGCCCCCTTGCCCCACCAAGAGGTTGATGAAGCATGATTTCACTATTTGGCAAAGCGCACCTTTTCCCTTTCGTACCCGCCAATAAAAGCATGGCACCAAATGAAGCAGCCATCCCCGTACATACAGTCCGGATATCGGGCTTAATATATTGCATCGTATCATAAATGGCGAAACCGGCACTAGTCGATCCCCCCGGACTGTTTATGAAGATGGTAATTTCTTTATCAGGTGCATCTGCTGCCAAGAATAACAATTGGGCAACGACACTATTGGCTAAATGATCGGTGATTTCTTCCCCAATCATGATGATACGGTCTTTTAGAAGTCTGGAATAAATATCGTATGAGCGCTCACCCTTGCCTGAATGCTCAATTACATATGGTATGGTGGTCATATCTCTTCTTCCTCCTAACAATGGTATTGGCTATGCAGCCATTGAGAGTGTGTTTGAAGGAGTGAGGCTTGCTTTGGAAAGGATCGAATGATTCATCAGTTTAGGTACCACCGATTCACTGTTCAGGGATTTGAAAGATGGGATGCTTCTAATGAGGATATCAGGATTTTGGGCTTTTAAAGCCTGTGTCATCAGGGATATGAGCCGTTGTTCCTCCTCGTCTTGCCAATCTTCCACGAAATACAGCTTACACTTATCAACGTCATTGTCAAAACGCTTTTTCACACGGTTCAAGATGGCCTTCACTGCCATTTCCGTGGTGTTCAAATAATCCGATATTTCTTTGGACCGATAGAGAAATCCTTCCTTTAATATGAACACTACAGCTTGTTTCGGAGTAAGGGATTTAATTATATATTCAACCGTTTCAAAGACATTTTCCCCACCTGCCCCTTGCTGTTCGGTATCCAAAAAATCCTCTAAAGATTCTTTTTTTCTTTTTCTAATCGTATCAATCCAGGAATGGTGGGCTATCGTCTTCAATAAAGCGGTCGTTATCTCCTTGTTCTTCCCATATCCCTGCATTGCCTTCAATATCGTTTCTTGTGCCAAATCATCCCCATCCCAATTATTTTGGGTCAGGAATCGGCAAAACCGAAGCAATTCAGGATAGACCTCACGCAAAATCGAACCGTTATCATTTTCTTCAGAAATGTCTTCCCTTAACTTATTTATCATTTTCCTCACTCCTTCAACACCCTCTATCCTATAAACGTTTCAGAAAGAGAAAAAGATATGGGGGTGAAAAATTTTTCTTCATTCTTCATTATTCTATTCCATTTTTTCCATTGGATTTCCTTTCATACTAAAAACCTGTTTGGTTAAAATCCAAACAGGCTAATCTCAAAATTCTGTATGCAAAAATAGGGCGTCCCCCGCTTGTACCTGGTTCGTCACCAATCATTTCAACGAAGCTCTTATTTTCCGAAACACTTAATATCTCCGTGCATTCCGCTCCGTTCACAATCAAATCTTTTGATGTGACCACCCGCTTACGTTATCCCAAATCGCGTTTTGTTCGATCCTCCAGGATGTATGGTGTGGTGTATCCTAAATTCCAAATTTCCGGGTGATCCATAGTAACTCTGTTGCTATTCCAAGTGTTCAATGCATTCAACCGTGTATTCGCTAGGTTCCATTTCGTTTTCTTCAATGCCAAACCAACTGGAGGATCGACTCTCATTAGCGCTATCTTTACAATAGTTCACCAAAGAACCTGCTGGCTTCTCTTCTAATTCCTGATCGCTCATCTCTTCCAGATTCACTGATCGCTCGTTATGCCGCTCGCTGTCGGTCTTTTCATTCTCCAGGTCTGCGAACATGAACATACAGTAAAAAACCGCAATCATAATTGCCATAGTAAAAAACCTTGATATTAAAGGCGGTGACTTTTTCGATATAACAAAAAAACTTTTCATGGTGGTTTCCTCAATCCTGATAAAGCATAATGATTATTAAAGACCCATTCTTTCTGAATGAAACCTATTAAATATCCATCAATAACACTAGTTTAGAAAAATATTACTATTGATTCATTATATCAAGTTTCAGTAGTTTTTATAACTATCCACGCTTTAATTTCAACCTTAATAAAAAGAAGCAAGGCCGTTCATGACTATATCGTAGAACTCTATACCCTCTTCATCAAATCTAGGAATGTACTATCAATAGTGAAGTTTGCACTTACCTAAAAACGCGGCCCTTTCTTCAAGAGGAGATCGTATTTTTTTCTTCTTAATTCGTCCAGTTACCGTAACCTCCCCCCTACACCCCCGAATCCATTGCCCTCAATATACTCCTCACATTGACTTCCATCCTTTTTCAGTGTTACTCTTAAATCAATAAAAAAGTATACATTCAAAACACTGATTCCATTAAAGTGAAATAAGGGGGATCACATTTGCCAAAAGAACATTTAATTGACGTACAACCAATCAGATCATTGGAAAAATTAGCTGATATGAAATGGTCATTGAAAAGACATTGCAGCGAGAGAGACTACATATTGTTCTTGTTAGGCATCAATACCGGCCTGCGTGTGTCTGACCTATTATCGCTGAGGATAAAGGACATTAAAGGCAAGATGGAGGTCATCATCAAGGAAGGGAAAACAAAGAAGCCAAGAACCATACAGCTTAATACTGTATGCAATGAATTGGCCGCCTATATAGCCACCATTGATGGTGAATGGCTATTCCCCTCACGCAAGGGCGATAAGCCTATAAGTAAGATACAAGCCTACAGGCAACTTAATAAAGCAGCAGAAATGGTAGACATCGAGAGCGTCGGTACCCATACCATGCGGAAAACATTCGGGTACTGGTTCTATAAACGAAGTAAGGACCTTGCTGAGTTACAAATGATCCTTAACCATTCACACCCTAAAATTACACTTAAGTACATTGGGATTGCTGATGAAGGAACAGATAACAGCTTAAATGACTATGTACTATGGGAGGACGGAAGAAATGTCACTGACTGAATACAATGCAAAATATGAATATATCATTCGCAGCAATATTTCCGACAGACAAAAGGCATTGAAATTAGCTGATTTAATGACAGATATGGAAATTCAGCTAAGAAATGAAATCGGGGAACATCGAAATAAAGAGGTAAATGCTTTATATAAAAAAGTATCTCTTTTCTCCAACTTGTTATAATCAGCTTAAGACCTTGCCCTTATGTGCAGAGGTCTTTTTTTGCCGTGAAAGGAAATGCTTTGTATCTGTAAGGCTTTAGACTAAATCTCATGAGCACTGCCACCGTACCACTCGCATTTCCTCTCCTCTTCCTCTTTTTACCACACCTACCCTAACGAAAAAGCTCTTATTCCAAGCTTCATTTTCTCTCTTTAACGAAATAATCTTCAACTATAGACAACATTCCATTCAAAAATAACGTGATCAATATCATCGGCTCATCACTAATGATGTCAATGTTTACAAATTAAACATGCTTAGGGAATACTTCTTCGCCATCATTTCCAAGATTTTTATCCCGGCAACGCTGTTCCCCTTCTCATCCAGGGCAGCACCATAAATCCCAATCCCACATTTTCCCGGGACGGCCCCCATGATTCCCCCTGACACACCGCTTTTAGCCGGTATGCCAACATTAATGGCAAATTCACCTGATGCGTTATACATGCCGCAAGTAACCATGAATGTCTTGCAAATACGGGCAATGTCCCCTGGGATGATTTGCTTACCCGTCTGCAAATCTTTCCCATTCATGGCCAGCACACAGCCTATCCGCGCCAAATCCTGACTGTCCATTTCTATGGCACACTGCTTTGAATATAATTCGATTAATTCCTCAACATCCTCATTTATTACATTATGCTGCTTTAAAAAATAGCTTAACGCCCTATTTAAGTCTGCTGTATTGTATTCCGACCGGGCAACCTCTTCATTAAAGCCAATAGTAGGATTTTGCGTCAGCTCCCGGATAAAATGTAAAACACGCTGAAATCGCTCATTTACACTGTCACCTGCAATCATGTGGGTCACAGTCAATGCTCCTGCATTGATCATTGGGTTTAACGGCTTAGAGGGCTTGTTTGTCTCTAGCTTGGAAATTGAATTAAAAGGATCGCCAGTGGGTTCTTTTCCTATTTGGGAAAAGACATATTCCTCCCCTTTTTCCATTAATACCAGTGCAAGCGTCAAAACTTTTGATATGCTTTGCAGCGTCATTTTTCCGCTCACATCCCCCGCACAATACCCTTTTCCGTCAGGATAGTAAATAGCAACAGACAAATCCCCAGGATTCGCCTTTTCAAGAGCGGGTATATAGTCTGCCACTGTTCCCATATTTGTATATTTTTTTGCCTCATCGACCAAATGCTGTAATTCTTCATTGGACCTGCATTGACATCCCATATTGTTCACAATTTTCCGCCCCTTAGAAAATTTGTCATGTGAAGTGTTCTTTAATAGTGGTTTTATTAGTTATTACCATATTTCAACGATATTATTTACAAAACCAGGAAGCGGAATAGAAGTAATGTTAGAGGAACTACTTTCCTGGTTTTAGATTTCTTGAATAAAAATTCTTTAAAGAAATTTCCAAATGCTTCTCCATCTATTATTTACTGATTTTAACTCACCCATGTAAATCTAATGCACAGGTTTTGAATTTTTTTCCTCGTGTTAAAGAAAAAAAATACAAAATATACGGCATCCGCCAAACCGTAAGGCAGGTAAACTAATGCCTTGTAAAAAAAATCAGGAACCACTTCACTGTTCCTTAAAGATGAGTTAATTGAAAAAAGAAGGAATTAGAAGCGCTCAGAGGGAAATATAGACCATACGAATATTATCGCATAAGCTTTCATAAGCATTTTACATTTGATGGAAAGTAGGATAAGCCATGGGAAAATCGAAGAGTTTACAAGAAATCTATAACGCAAACCGTCCAGAAAATACGGAACTTTTCCGAGAGATACAACAGCATCTACAATTGAAGCATCCTAACAAACGAATGACAGCTACGAGAACATTGCAAATAATTGTGGCTGATAGTGTTTCATCTGGAGAGCTGCGTAATGTGGAGGCCCGTCTCCTATACAGTTAATAAGAATCTGATGTTTCATAAGCCCTTTGAAATTTTCGAACACAGAAAGAATCTTATCAATGAAAGAGATTCTAAAAAAAATCGACCATTTATTAAATAAAATAACTGAAGTGAAGTAAATAATATGTATCTCTTTCGGTCCTGAGACCTAGCAATCGAGTTTGAATCAGCATGCCACAGGTCTTTTGTTTGCTTCGTAAACTCATGCAACATTCTTTCTTTCGCTTACTTCGTGCACTTCGGTTCAATCACTTTTGCCTTTGTAAAAGTCGCCTGTTTTCTATTTACTAAATTTGAGTTCATATTTACTTTCAACTGTGAGTAAAAATGCTTAAAAGATAAAGATTGACAACATTTTTAGAGTGACTCATACTAGTAGTAACTCAAATGACAGAATATTAAGAATAGTGGAGGGGTAATTATGAATAAGATTTTCGTTCCTAACGCAATCGCCACTTTAACAAGACTTTTCTACAGTTCGACTACAATGAATGAGTATTTAGCGATGAGAACCGCTCAATTCTACATTGAAGACCTAAAGTTACTGCAAGATGTGGAAGCTGTTGCCTTGGCAATTGAAAATCAAAATGCTTTCGCTTTAATGTCTAAATTTAAATTATTTGATTATAAGGCTGCTGAAGAAATTGAAATCGCACTATCCTCTTCTGGCTATACGGAAGCAGAGCTAAGTGCTATGAATATTGAAATCTAAAATCATTGGCCCATCTGTTTACGGAACGAATGGTAGAGTTAATACTCTTTGACCCATTCGTTTTTATTTTCATCGCAAGAACAAACGTGCAATAAACTAATGCTGATAATATATTATTTATTAGAGAATATTTATTATATCTCTCCCCAATATCTGTGGCCAACAACTTCATGTATCATTTCGGATCTTCCATAGACCAATGTCATAGTTTAATTGAAAGCGATATGCTACCCATCCATTTTAAATGAATAATCTAGCATGAGTGTGTCTAAGTGTATGACATGAGATCCTAACACCTTTAATATGCTTGATTCGTTTTGGTTTTTTCCCCTTGGTTTCAATTCTCCTTGAGTGATAAAAAAACATTGCACACACCTCCCCCACACATTATTTCCACATATTTTGTAGTGCGTGATAAACACAAAAAAGCTTCACGCAATTATGCGTGAAGCTTGATGTAATAGCGATTCTTCGCTATTGATGATACCGGTGGCCGGGGTCGAACCGGCACTCCAGAGGAACACGATTTTGAGTCCCATTATATTCCACAAAAGCTATATAATCAGTAATATCAACGTTTGTTGAACAAACTCATTTTTATTAGTAACACGATTACTGATAATTATGCCTTTACTTCTTATAATCGTCAAGAATCAATGCATTTTCTTATTGAATTTTGCCTGTCCTAATTGTTTATATTTTTGAATGAGCACAGCTTCGTACTTCCTTGCATCTTCTACTTTTTCGTATTCACCCACTATACGATATTCAAGTTTTCCAGATTCCATTAGATGCACATGTTCCGAGTTTCTTCTATTTTTATATCTCCTGCATCTATACCAAACACCGCTTCCAACATAAACGACTTTTCCATGGTGCCAATGTTCATAAACTGTATATTTATTAACTTTTCTTAGTTCATTTGGGTTAAGCTCGTACTTCTTTATCAGATAAATTATTTTCTGAAAAGTTGTACCGTATATATTTGCAATATCTTGATTTGTCATTTTATCGGATAGATGCAATATAATTTTCTCTTTTTTTGGTTCCATGAAAAACCACCTCATTTTACTTATATCTAAGTAAAATGAAGTGTAAATTGAAATATTAATTTTTTCTTTGTCATAAAATCAACTTAATATGACATCAATCTCTATTATTTCTATTCAACTTTAGCGCTTGAGTGTTGAACAATAGCAGTTTTTGTTTTAGTAAAATGTTTAATTACTTCCCCATATTTCTAAATTCCTAACTTTTCCTGAATTACTGATATAATATCTTGCGGCAGCCAATACTTCTTGTATTTTCTCTGGCATATCAGTGTTCTTACTAATAGATGGTTGTACTATTACAATCTTTCCTTTTATCATTTTATCTTCATTTTTAATATCTCTTCTGAATGCCTCATACTCTCCACGAATAAAATTACAGTGGCTTGATCTTCTCCTTTCTGAAACCTTTTTTAATAAAGCAGATTTATTTTTTAGCCAAATAATTGATTTTACAGCTTGTCCTGCAACCTCGTAAACATCATTCATACTACTATTATAATTTGCCGCACTCATCTTTTTTACATGAAATAGGGTAATTTCATATTCATTTTCACATTCAGATACTGTTATATAATCTGCAATTTCTCCAGTTGAATGGTCATATATAATATACTTAAATTTAGTATTCTCTTCCAATATCTCCTTTAATGATGACTGTATTGACTTTACACTAGAAGAGTCATCATTGAATTCAACCGTTATATCAGTTCCATATTTTCCTTTCCAGTCAATTGGAAGAATATTTTCATTACTAAATACTATTGCATTCGGATCACCTTGACTTAATTCTATTCCTTGAATCAAAACGTCATCAGTAGTACGAAAAGTTAGGGGATAATTATTTAGGTAATCTGAAAGGCTATCTTTTCTGCGCCCTTCTGATACTAGAAATTTACTTTCAGCTGAATTATATCTACCATTAACATCACAAACTATCTCTTCTTCGACATCATTTATACTAAATGAGAGCTTAATATTTTCTTTTTTTATATCTATAATTTTTATTAGTATATCCAGTAATATTCCTTCAGGCTCATCTTTCCCTACCTCATAAATAGTTGGAGGGTTAGAATAAGTCCTTCCAGAGAAATCACATAGAAATATATTGCTAGGGTATTTCTCTAATTGTTGAGGAATGGGCAAGAAGTCAAAATTTGTATTGGTCTTCACCTGAATATCACTATTTGCTATTTTCAAACCATTTATGTCACACCATCTTATATAGTCTCTTAATGTTAGATATGAGGAACTCCAAAACTTTGAACCACTACTATAACCGATTGTTATACTACCTTCATTTGTAGTTGCTTTACAAAAAACATGTCCAGCAGAGTATAACTTACCTGTACTTGGATCTATAGCATTACTTACATCTGCACCTGCAGAAATTCTGTATGATTCCCCAGATTCATTAAACCTATTTTGCATACCTGAGTTAAATATCTCAAATTCCTGCAAGTTGCCAAGCACCCGATTCATGGCATGTTTTGGTATCTTTTCAAATGATCCACAAAACGCACCGGCTATTTCCTCATAAATGGATTCACTTTTAATTTGTGAGTAAATAAATAATAATTTAGTTTCTGCCTGAAAATGAACCAAATATAGAATATTTTCTAAATCTTCTAATTTCCCCCCAATAGACCACCTTGGAGATAACCTATCCCTTCCAATTGCAGCAACTGTATTATCATTTTCATTTAAAAATGGACCTAATTCCACTTTACAAATCCTAGGGAAATTTGCATTAATAATAAAATCGTTCACTTTATATATCTTTGCATGACAATTAGGCCTTATGCCATGTAAAGAAAAGTCTTGAATAGAACTTGTATTCTCACTATTTCTTATGTGATATTCAGATATATATTCTTTTTCAGATTCTTCTTGTATAACCTTTGATTCACTCATATCAATAATCATTTCTTGCCATGTTGCATCATTAGAATAGAGGACATTATTTTCAATTAGTAGATCACTATCATTCATAGCAATGAACTTTGCAGCACCTATATTATCAGCATTAGTTCTTGCAAACCTACCGATGAATTGCAGGGTATTAGCCAATGATTTGTGAGGATCATGAATTGCTGCTATCTTTAAGTTAGGGAAGTCAAATCCCTCTCCTAACATATCTACACAAATAATTCCGTCTAGCTTTCTTTCTTTTAATTCCTTAATACATTTTTTTATTGTAGAGTTAGCCATAGAGCTATCTATTCTTTTTAATTTTAAATTTGTTATTTCTCCATATAACTCTTCAAGATATTTGGCTTTCTTTTTACTATTAGTTCGAATCATCAAGTAATGTTCTAAATTTTTCTCCCTATCAGTAAGAAATACTATTTCGGCCATTTCAGCTATTAACTTGTCCTTATCAGGAGCTTCATCAATTGGAACATATTGAATTTCACCAAAGATACCGTCTTTGTAAGCTAACGATAAAGGATAATTATATATCAACTCTCCACTAATTTCCTTCTTATCAATTCTAAACGGTGTAGCAGTAAACAATAATTGCTTTGCATGTTTCATATTAATTAGAATTTGTTCCCAAGTTTTTGCTGGTACATGGTGAGCTTCATCAATTAAAACTATGTCTATTGATTTATTTATTTCAGTATTATTTGTTAATGATAGTGCACAAGCTGGAGTTGCTACTATAATTTGAGAACATATAATAGAATCTTTAAATTCTTCTTTATATAGATTTTCCATTTCATAAACTATAGGTTTGTCAATATTTGTATTTAACACTCTTGCATCACATAGTGTTTTCAAATTACTGTAATCTTCTACTATTTGTCCTCTAACCATCCTACTTGGTGTAACGATTAATACTTTTTTGGCCATTAATACATAAGGTGCCATCATTAAAACTGCTGTTTTTCCTGAACCAGTAGGCATCACAACAATCGCCGCATTTGATTTATTTAATGTAAAAAAGGAAGATATTGCATGAATTGCTCCTAATTGAGCATTCCGTAGTCCCGGTATTTCTTCAAAACTCTTAGGATAATTTATATTGTCATAATTATTCATGAAATACGAAACCATATTTCCACCTCATATTGATTGGAAAGTGAGCATTTTAAGTAGCGTCATTCCCAAAAACATTCATGTGATTTAAATACATTCTTTTAGCACTTTTAAAATTTATAATGGCTTATTTTGTAACATTTGGACGAATCTAAGTACTTATTTGTTTATCCTTGAACTTGAAAACTCAATGGTTTGACCAATATTGGCCACCCTATAAGATTGAATATGCAGCAATCTGGTCCATTTGTGGATGAAAGAGTTTTTAAGATTGTTTAAAGAGAGAATCACAAAATAAATAATAAAATTGATATTTTATACTTAATATGAAAACTTAAAGCACTTATATAAAATAACAACATAAGTCAACATGTTTTTTGACACAATAGCGTTTATATTTAAATGAATTAATCGTTATTAAAATTTATCTCTTTTACATTGGTTACTGAATAATCATTATGTTCAAGCATGAAAACTTGAATAGACTCTTTTTTATATTCATTCTTTTTTAAATAAAGTTTTAAGAATTCAAAATCATGTGTTGAGAAAATTAACTGTTTATTAATAGAAGATAATACGTCACAGATAGAAAATTGATTAACATCGTCCATATTCTGTATTGGATCATCAATTCCAACAAAACTAAGCTTACTGACACTCTGGACTTCATTTATCGCTAAAAAAATAGAAATAGCTAATACATATAACTGACCAGAACTTAATGAATACTGAACATTACTTTGATTTATTGATAAATCTTTTTCGTTTTTATAAGATAGAACAATCTCTAATTCTTCAGGACTCGATGAGTTAAATAAAACTTTATTTACACTTGGTACAGGATTTAAATATCTAAAGTATTTTTGAATACTAGAATTAGGCTTATTCAAAAGATCCGAAGCTTTACTTCCAATTTCATTATATATAGAATCTCTATGTTCATTAATACTTTGGTATTCAGCGTCATAAATCTTTATTTTTTTCTTCTTGGCAGAAATTACATCTTTGTAATGCTGGATATTCTTCTCTATTTTAGAATTATCTTTGAGCATTTGAAAGAAATTAGAAGCCTTTTTTAATTTCTCCAACTGTGTCTTAATACTGTTAATTTCTTGTAGAATTTCGTTGATATAGAATTCGATTGAAATATGCTTTTGATCACTAGGTAGGACTTTAGATAATAAAAATATATTTTTATTTAAAGTCTCATACTCTTTTTCATTATTATGTATATTTTGTAGTTCAAGTTCTTGAAACTCTTTTAATACGCTCTCTCTCTTAGAAAGTGTTAAACTTCTGCTCTTTAAGTTATCATATATTTTCTGATCACCTTTGAGTTCCTTTTGAGGCAAATTAATTAATTTACGCTGAAGAGATCTTAGTGTATGAAAATTGACTTTGTAATTGTTGATTTTAGTAATTTCTTCTGATGATAATTTTAATAAGCCTTCAATTTCAAGAAGCTCTCGTTCAAAAAAGGCCCTGTTATATAAGATATTATTTTGTATATCTAAAACATTCTTCTCAGAAATTAAAAACTCAGTATCTAAATTTTTAATTTCTTTCTCTATTTTTAATTTATCAATTTCGAGTTTTTCAATTTTTTGTTTAACTGTTTTTATTTTTTCATTTATTTTGTTAATTTTATTTGATTTTTGTGCAATCTTGTCTAGATTGTTTTGTATATTATTTACAATTTCTGAATGTAAATTATCTCCTCTATCAGCTGAACAAACAGGACAAATTCTATTTTCATTATTATTAACTAAATAGGCATAAACATCTTGGATGGCATTATTTAAGCTATTTAATGATGTAGACTCATTTCCACCCTCAAGAAGTCTTTGAAAAATATGAAGATACTTTTGGGTATTCTTTATTCTCCAGTTGATTTTTTCTATATGTATTTTCTTTTTGTTTATCAAAATAGGATTTCTATCTCTAGTAATAGTAGAATTTCTATAGTTTTGTAAATGACTCTGAGCATAAAAAAGTTCTTGTTGTTTTTTCTCTATTTTTAAATTTAATGCGTCTATTTCTTCTTCTATAATCTCATTTTGCTTTAAATAGGCTTTTAAATCTGCGACTTTTTTGGAACCATATTTTTTCTGCCATTCATGAATACCAATATCTAAGAACTCTAAATCACGCTTCATTGATTCAATTTTAGTCCTGATAGCTTGACCATAAGGAACTTGAATAAACAATCGTACTTTTCTATTATTATCGCCTTTACGAACTCTTGCTACTGATTGTCGAATACTTACAGAAGAAGGTATACCTAGAATAACGACATTTTTTACATCTTCATTAAAGTTAATTCCAGTATCCATAGCAGCAGTCATAAATCCAATTTGACGATCGGTTTTTTCTTCTTTGAAAATTTTCTCTCGAATATCTTCATCATTTTTATTCTTGAAAGTTTGATTACCCTTACTGCTAATAAAGAATGGATTGTGTTCTAAGAAACTTCTAGACATTTCGTATGCCGCAGTTGCTGATGATGAAAAAACTAAAGTCTGTTGACCATCGTGCAATTCTTTTCTGATTTGATTTTCAATCATCTTTGTGGAACGAGTTAAAAATACTACTTCAACATTATTATTTGAATAATCGACATTAGTCATAATAATAACAGGTTTATTAAATTCTACATACTGCAATGGTTCAGGAGTTCCTGTAAGGAAAATTTTCACTGCCTCTTTTTCATTATTAATGAAATCGAATGACCGTTCAGTTTCATCATTAAAGTCAGCATCTTCTACAAAATAATGAGGTTCATCACAGACTATGTAATCATAGTGATTTATGATTATCCCTTTACTCAAGTCTTCTTCTAAAGATTGATAAGTTCGATAATCAATTACATGAGATGTAAATTTATTTTTAAGTTGATTTGCAATGGCTGATCTAGGATACAGATACAATATTGACTTGTTCTCTCTTTCTGATAACGGAATAAGATGCATACCAATCATCGTTGATTTACCACTGTCAGGTTCTGACCAAAAAGCATAATTGTGGCCTGGCTCCATATTTTTAAAATCTTGTTCATTGAATCTTTCTGATAGGTATCTCATAGTAGTTAATTCCTCCGATTATTTATTTGACGCTGTTATTCTATCTGAATAAATAAAAACGTAAATTCTATCGGAGAAATTATATTGCTCTTAACTGTATATCATTCCCTACTTACATACGTTTGTAGCACACCTAATCAAGAGGAACATTTTTTCCTCCACTGCTAGTATTAGCAATCAGGGAATTTTTGTTCCGTCTCATAACAACTTAACAAAGCGTTCAAGGCAAGAACACGCCTTGACGCTGGCAAAGGCTGAGCCTTTGGCCATGAAGGTATTTTTATAAGAATATTAAGATGTCACTTTTTTCTCTGATTGCTAAGTATTAAGAATCAAGGAATTTTTGTTCCTCTAAAATTGGCTCCTACGTGGGACTTATAATGTTAGACTTCCTTGGTGAAAAAAGGTAAAGTGGAGTTAATAAACTAGGTTATATTAATTGAGGAGGAGTTACGTGTTCTTTAAAAACGATGACAAGATTGACCGCAGAGCCGTGAATATTGCTTATTTTGCAACCTTTATATTCTGGTCTGTGGCACTTCTTATAAATTCTGCTTTCGAATTCTATAACAAGGAATTCATTTCTAGTTCATTTATTATTCTTCTAATGGGACTAGCCGTTTTCTTTCTTACTGAATTTATCGCTTCTAAAATCAGGAGATCTCAGGCTCATAAATAGCCTGAGATCTCTTTTATTATTTTCTTGCAGCGCAAGACCAGCTATGAGTTGCACCTATTCTAACATCTGTAATAACAACGCCTTTGCTGTATTTATTGCATTTGTTTAGGGCGGCTACTCCCAATACAGGTATAGCTACGAGCATTGCAGTCAGAAGAGTAGGGTTTTTTGCAAAAGCCTTCGCTATTGCCGATAAAACTGCCCATGTTCCACCATAAAGTCCTGCATCTTTAATAATATTATTAACTTGCGTATTTGAAAGGTAATACTTTTTAACAGCGCCTATGGATGAGGCAGAAACTTGTCCACTAGCTTCTTGTTTAGTAGAAGCTACATTTACATTATTCATAGACTGATAGTAAGTTGCAAGCGTGGCTATAGCCTTTTCAGCATCATCACCATTCTCTTTGACTACCTGTTCAAATATGTAATAGAACTCTTGTGCCTCTTTGCTAAGTTTGTTAATTTCACTTTGCTTGTTCTTGGACAGGTTATCCATATTTAAGTTACTCTGATCCAATTCATTAACTACATCGATTAATTCCTGCGTGTCACCAATTTGTTCTTTACTAACTTGCACGGTTGGCGTCTCGACTCCTGTCGAAGCGAATGATGCAGATGGTGAAATGCAGCTAAGTAGAGTAACGGCTGATACAACACTGACGATTCCTTTTTTAAATTTCATGCTTCCAATCCCTCCCAATTTCTCCAAACAAGTCAATTATACTAGATTCGACACCAAAAAAAATACATTTTTTTATATTTTTGTGCAAAATAGGATATACTAACGTTTTGTAAATGGTTATTTTGGCGAAGTAAGCCGAAACTTGAAGAGCTTTAAAACTTACCCAGGATGAAATAGCTATTAAGTGTCAGTGTCTGGAATTATGAAATTTTCTTGAATGAAGAATATGATTTCCTTTGTAAACCATTTTTTATGGTAAATAAAATATTGATTTTATGTAAAAAAAGACCGAGCATTAAGATGCCCGATCTTGTATATTTAAAGCTTTGTATAATCTAACGATTTCTTCTTCGATTTGCTTGATTTCCCCCTCAATACTGCATAGATCGAAAAAATTGTCTTTATCCATCCATTCCAGATCCACCCATTCCAATTCAATTCTGCTACTATATAGAGAAATCAATATGTGCATATGATTTATTATCTTAGTATTTGCATTTCCAATTTTTAAGTGATTGAACCCTATGTTTAAAAAGTCGTCTGTTAGTGAGATAGTATTAACTAAGTGATTTAAAATATTTTCTTTTTCTTTCTCTTTTCTTGTTTCTTCTCTAGTTTCTTCATACCACTGTTTTGCTCTTTTTGGATTCAATAATAGAACCAAAAGAATTTTGAATCCAATTTTATCAGCATTTTCTTGATTAAAACATCCATCATCTCCATAAAGATAATTACTGAAAATTTTTACTATCATTTTTCTCAATTAAACCGACTCCCTACTAATTAATTTTCTTCATCTTACGGAGTCATTATATGGACGTTATTAAGAACGTAAAGCAAATTGGAAACTTTTTTTAAAATAAAAAAAGATTGGACATATGCCCAATCAATAATCATCAGTATTATCCCTTCTTTCCAACAAAAACACTTCCCTTTCCAATTTATTAAGCTTGTCTGCAAGGAATGCTATTTCCGTTTCACGCTCTGTTGAAAATTGAATATTTAACCGATTGAAATACATATCAAATTTTCCAACCTTTTTACTAAGAAATTCGATATCTTTTTCAAGGTTTTTAGTAAGTTTCTCGTTATAACGAACAGCACCGCCCCCGTCATAGTATTTATCATACATATTGTCGAGTAGCTTTATACGTTCTCCGTTGTCCATATTGTTTATTATCTCTATTACTTCATTAGCAGTCACTTTATCAGCCATTTAATAGTTCCTCCCCTATTTTCTTCATTATTAAACGTGATTTTTAAACATGTAACTTTATAACATTACTATCGTTACAGGCAGTACAGCTATAGTTAAAAGCCAATAATAGGCACCATAAACACGATAATCCTTTAATCTTTTATTTGGCCTGTATTGAGCTTCGAAGGAGTTCTAATATAATTCTATATCAAACTCTATTAAAATCCAACGTTGGACATTTTGGGGCTAATGAGCGCTATTCTATTTTATTTCTTTTATGACTTTTTAAAGCTATGTTTCAATTTCCCCTCAAGCTCTTCTAGTTGATATCCAATTACTTCCTTCACTTCTTTAATTGAAGACTCTAATTCTTGATCGCTAATTACTAAAGTCTGACTAATTCTCTTTTCTTGTTCCATTACCATCTTTGTTAAAGTTCCATATTTATCATCAATTATTTTTAATTTCTCTTGTTGATCATTGATAATCTTTCGCTGTTGCCGAATGAGATTCTTTAAATTTGTAATTTCAGCCATCATATTCGAGACTAGTTGATATACATTAGAAACATCATTCTCATTATCTTTTATCAGCTGTTTTACCGCATTATGTACCTTCATACCAGGCTCATTCTTTAATTCAATCAACTTATTAAATAAATCAATATCCTTTTCTGAAAACATTAGGCGACCCTGATTGCTTCGCTTAAACTTGTAGTTCTGCTCTTCAAACATTAAATAATACTTCTTTACTGCTGAAGGAGTGACACCTAGCACTTTTGCTACCTCATCAACTTTGTGATAAGCTTCCATCCCTATCATTCCTTTAAATTAATTAACTTTCTAGCCAATTATAGCTCTCTTCTGGAACTTTGATCTTCATGCTTCGAAACTCATTTAATTCTTCATCATGTTTATAGTCCGAGTTATTGCAAATCCTCTCTAGTGATTTATATGCGTATCCCTTTATCTTTTCTTCAGGTACATTAGTCCATCTGCCACTCGAAATAGTATCATCAACAAATTTATTGATTAAAATATTCCATGATTTCTTAGACCATCTTCCAATTGAGAGTTCAGTATAGAATTCATTTGATTCCTCAATCAGTAATTCTCTAAATTTATCAGGTGTTAAAGATTCCTTGTAATTACAATTGAAATTTCCCATATTATTATTTTTCTCAATCTTTATACTCTTATTATTATTTGTTGCTCGTATTTGACATTCATGTGTGCTCTCATTGAGCACTTCTGATTGTTCAAATTGAACACTCCTTGATTCGTCCATATTATAAAGGTCATTATTAGTATGCGATAACCTACCAAGGTAAATTCTATTTGGTTTATTTAGCCCCATTCGTTTTTCTTCAACTAAGTTAAATTTCTTTAATTCAGATTTACATCTTCTAAAAGTTGAATGTGAGAATCCAAGCATTTCTGCCCCATAATCGATGGACATGATTACAAAGTATCTACCTTCATCATCTTTCCAATCCTTTATCATGCTTAATTTTAATTTGTCCAATAGTGTAATATAAAGTAGCTTTGCTTGGGGCATCATATCTTTGTACTCTAAACCATATATCAATACTTTAGGTGTTTGAACATAAATCAAGTTATCGATTTGCTGTTCAGTGTAATACTTAATCATCTTTTTCCCCTTTTGACACAACAAAAGAAGACATGCTACTATTAGTTAGCAGGGGTCTTAACTCCTGTTTGTATTTTATTTAGAGATGGTAGAGCCGCCAAACTCCATTACCATCTCTTTTATTTATTTTATTATGTGACCGAACATTCGTACAATTTTATAATTTTAATCCCTTTAACGCTCCGTATTGTTCATGCTTTCGTTCAATATCAGGTCCCCATAAGTTTACATACCTTTTTGTAATAGACATGTCTTGGTGCCCCAACAATGTCATTAGACTAAAAGCATCAATTCCAGACAGAATCATCCTCTTGGCCATTGTATGACGAAAAGTATGAGGGCTCACTCTTTTATCGATTTTTGCTTCCTTTCCATACTTCGTGAATCTTGTTTGTATACTATGAGATTTCAATTCTTTGTTATCTTGGTTGATAAATAATTTCTGAGTTTCTAAATTACCCCTTATTGAAATATATCTTTTTACTTGCTCCTGGGTTGCTTCAGACAAATAAACAGTTCTTTCAAATGAATTTTTAGTCTTCCTGATGATAATTTTATTTTCTCTGACATCCTCCACCTCAACCCCAACCAATTCAGACAATCGCACTCCAGTATCTAAAAATACAAGCAAAATTACTTCATCCCTAAATCCTACAAACGTTTTTTGTTTTCGTATTGTCTTTAGTAACAACTCCAATTCTTTACTATCTAAAGTTTCTATTGTTTTCAATCTGTCTCTTAACAATTTGATGTTTTTCATCGGATTTTTATCAATTAACTTATTTTTATAAAGATAATTGTAAAATGATCGGAGAGCACGTAACCGAGTATTTATAGTAGTTACTTTTATTAACTTTTTGCTTTCTATAATCAGATTTTCTATATCTTGCTGTTCACATTCAACCAGTGTCTTATTAATAAACTTCTTAGCAGCATGAAATTCATTTTTATAATAATCAATTGTTGCTGGTCTTAGATTTCTTAAAAAACAATCTCTAAAGAAATTTTCAAATGCTTCTTCATCTGTTATTTTCTTTTTAATGATTTTTAATTCATCCTTTGTAAGGTCTCCACGTCTTGCCATACTCTCCTCCTGTCTAATTCAAGGCACACGATTCGCAGCACACGATTCTTAGTTATTTTTGTCGTGTAAAAGACAAAGAAAAAAGGCCTCAACAATTAAGTTGAGACCTTGATTCTATAAGCTTTCATGATACCGGTGGCCGGGGTCGAACCGGCACTCCAGAGGAACACGATTTTGAGTCGTGCGCGTCTGCCAATTCCGCCACACCGGCATGTATGTTGGAGGCGGCAACCGGAATCGAACCGGTGGTAAAGGTTTTGCAGACCTCTGCCTTACCGCTTGGCTATGCCGCCAACGTTTTTGGAGCGAAAGACGGGATTCGAACCCGCGACCCCAACCTTGGCAAGGTTGTATTCTACCACTGAACTACTTTCGCATATGGCTGGGCTAGAAGGGATCGAACCTTCGCATGACG
>NZ_JADILK010000020.1 GCF_017355165.1 Bacillus sp. SD075
ACAGATGAGATCTGTCAGGGCTTTTTTTAGGTTAATTCCTTTTTGACCTTACCGTACTTTCCTCCGCCCCCCACTTCAAAAGAAAGCGTTCCTTTTCTTGCAGAGTCTATGTAGACCGCCAATTTTTCAGGAACGATTTCCATGAGCTGTTCAAGCGTGACTTCATGAAGGATATTCATCTCTGTTCCAAAAGCCTCCAGCAGTCTTTCCATGGATTTAGGTCCGAGTCCTGGGATGAAATCGAGTGGTACTTGATGGATATATGGCGGCCTTTCCCTTCCCTCTCTTCCTCCCATCTCGGAAATGGAGAGTTCTTCGATCCTGGACGATACCCCTTTAATAATGGATCTATTACCACATTCGGGACATTGTTCACTATCCCTTAATACCTGTTGTAAACAGCCTGAACATACGGTTTGATGATACTTCCCCAATAAGGGGTTCAATCCATAATTAACGGTCACCTTACGATCCCCTTTTTCTTTAAGGGCTTTTGCCAGCTCATTGAAACTTGGTTCTTCAAGCAGGACTTTTTGATATTCACGAGCGATTTTCCCAAGCGAATGCGCATCGGAATTTGTCACGAATACATAGGAGTCCAACTCCCCGATATCCTTGACCATTTCTGTATCCGAACTTAAACCAAGTTCGATGGCATCAATTAGCTTTGGATCGAACACTTCTGTCAGACTGGATCTCACCCCTTTTCCATACAAGCTTTTAAATGGGGTGAAAACATGTGCCGGGATAAACAGGCCGCCCAAGGACTTCACCATTTTTTGCAGCGTTCTTCCATCACAATAAATCCTTTGAGAGCTCAAGGTGATATTTTTAACATGTCCGCTCATCCATGAAGAAAATTCCTTCATCGCTTTTAAAGTGGGAAAATAGGCGAGGACATGGATCGGTCCATTACAATGCTGATCATAAATTTCAATCTCCGAGCCTGGAATGATGGTTGTATTCTTGTATTGAAGTCCGCCTTCAATCTTTTCCTTGATTTCGCCAACCAGAATCCCTGCTTCGATCTCTTCGATAATTTCAGGAGAATGGCAATCGATTATCCCGATTAGATCAAGACCCTTCCTTTCACTTGCCGCTTGAAGCACATTGCTGAAGGTTAACGTTTTAGCACCGGTTATTTTAACGGCCCTTCCGCTTCTCGTTCTTCCTATGTGGATATGCAGGTCTGCGTAAAACTCTTTCATTTATGATGTCATCACCTTTTTCAACTGCAGATACTGAACTGCATAAGCCGTTTTGGCGTCCAGGATCTTCCCTTCATCCAGGTAAGTTTGAGCTTCCTCCAACGTGAGTTCAAGCATCTCGACAAATTCATCTTCATCCAGTGGGGCCGCATTTTCTTTCTTTTTCAAATTGTGGGCTACATACAAATGGACCAATTCATCGGCGAAACCTGGGGATGTATAGAAGGATATGATGTGCTCCATTTTTTCACATTCATAACCTGTTTCCTCTTCCAGCTCCCGTTCAGCCGACAGAACCGGTTCTTCCCCTTTTTCCAGCTTTCCTGCAGGAATTTCCACCAAGCTTCTCTCCAGCGCTTTACGGTACTGTTCAACCATGATGATTTTATTTTCTGCCGTGAGAGCTATGATGGCAACCGCTCCCGGATGTTTAATTATTTCACGTTTACCCGTTTTCCCATCAGGAAGCTCTACATCATCCACTTGCAGGCTGATTACCTTCCCTGTGAAAATTTTTTCCGAAGACAGCGTTTTTTCTTCAAATTTTTTCATCCTGACCACTCCTCTGTTCTAATTGCAGCATGATTCCTCATACATTTTACCATAATAGAGATGGAGGGCGATTTAATGAAAGTTTACGTATTGGAAAAAAGCGTTACTTTATCCGGGAAGAGTTGGGAAATACTTCAAAAACTAAAACAATTACAAAATCAATATGTCTATATCAATGATTGGATTGCCGACATACATGATCAGGTGCCGTCCACTCCTTTAAAGCGGATCAAGTGAATTCTTTGAGTGAAATGGATTTCTCCTTTACAATGAATGTAAGGGGAGTGGATAACATGAAAAAACGCAGACTAGGAAATTCAGACTTGATTGTTTCTGAAATCGGGCTCGGATGCATGTCATTGGGGACTGTTGAAAATCAGGCATCCGAAATCATACAGGCCGCTTTAGATGAAGGAATCAATTATTTTGATACTGCTGACTTATATGATTTCGGTATGAATGAAGAAATCGTCGGAAAAAATGTAAAATCGGTCCGCGATAAGGTATACATAGCCACCAAGGTCGGAAACCGCTGGAATGAAAATAAAGATGCCTGGAGCTGGGATCCATCTGGCGCTTATATTAAAACGGCAGTAAAAGATAGCTTAAAGCGATTGGGGACTGATTATATTGACCTTTATCAGTTACATGGCGGCACCATTTCAGACAATATCGGAGAAACGGTAGAAGCATTTGAAGATTTGAAAAAAGAAGGCTATATCCGATATTATGGAATTTCCTCGATTCGTCCGAATGTAATCAGGGAATTCACTGAAAAGTCTGAGCTTGATTCCGTGATGATGCAGTTTAATCTACTTGACCGCCGCCCAGAAGAGTGGATGTCCCTTCTGGACAATAAACAGATCAGCATCATCGCCCGTGGCCCCCTTGCCAAAGGGCTGCTTAGTGAAAAAATGCTTAAAAAGGCAAATGAGAATGGATACCTTGACTATAGCTATCACGAACTTAAAGATTTGCTTCCGCAATTAAAGGACAAACTTTCTGATAGGAAGTTGAATGAAACGGCACTTCAATATGTATTGTCCCATCCTAGCGTCGCTACCGTTGTACCAGGAGCAAGTTCAGTACAGCAGCTTCGTGAGAACTGTCAGGCAGCTAATAGTCCTTCTCTCTCCAAAGCCGAATTGGATATCTTGAAGCAGTTGACCAAAGCGAGCAAATATGAAAGTCACCGGGATTAAAAAGAATAGAATAGAACATGACTAAATGTTTCAAAGAAATATCAAGATGACCTTTAGGCTGCACTATCGCCGTTTAACCAACGTGATAGGCAGCCTTTTTCCGTTCCATCGTTTTTTCGCCTTTCAAGTTTCCCATCACTCCAATCCCTAGCAATTCAATTTCAATCTTTTTCATTGGACATCCCAAAATTAATATTGTACAATTCAATTGTCCACAATTAAAATAAAAATGTAAGGGAGAAAAAAATGATGACAAAAACATTATTTACAACGTCTGTAACAGTTGATGGCGGAAGAGAAGGAACGGCAATTTCTGCTGACGGCAACTTCACGGTTGATATCGCGATGCCTGGTACACCAAGGGCTAAACAGATGCCTGAAGCATCTAATCCGGAACAGCTTTTTGCAGCTGGATATGCTGCATGTTTTGATAGTGCTTTGCAATCAGTTGGTAAAATTGAGCGCGTTTCCTTCGATTCCAAAGTCACCGCAAGCGTCAGTCTATTGATGGGTGAGATGCATCAGTACAATTTAGCTGTAACTTTGGCTGTGAAGGGGTCCGGGGTCGACCTGGAGACATTCGAAACCCTTGTTCATAAAGCGCATCAAATGTGCCCTTATTCAAAAGCAATCAATGGCAATTTGGACGTCGCCTTTGAAATAGATGTAGATTAACGGACCTTCTTCGTGAATATCCGACAAAAAGACGCTTGGGGTTACCAAGCGTCTCAGACTGTAGACAAACTCGAAGAAAAGCGAGTTTGCCTGCAGTTTTTTTATTAAAAAAGTTGCAGTTGGTTTCAGGAAATCACATCCCTTTCCGCCGACTGTCTGCCAACCCTCATCGTAGCAAGCGCCTGTGGGATCCCATTCGGCAGGAGTGCCTCAAATTTCTTCAATCTAGTAGGGTTTCATTCCATAAAGAAAGGTAAAAATTTTATGAAGGATAACCAAGTCTTCTTTTATAATCACGGTTCGGGGCGAGCCCATTCGGAATCTCCTTTTGTTGCAAACTCAGACGCTTGGGATTGCCCAAGCGTCTCTTTACTAAAATTCCTGTAATGTTTTCAATAGTTGGAGCAGCGAAGCTTTTAAATCCTCAACCACCTTCTTATCTTCACCCGACATAGCCGAAATGCGATCGGGAATGAAACAGGCCTCTACCTGTAAACCAAGTCCCTTTTCCGTCAGCTTAATCATGACAGACCGTTCATCTTTAATGGAACGTTCACGGATAATCAAGCCATTCTGCTCCATTCGTTTCAACATGGGGGTGAGCGTTCCTGAGTCGAGGGCAAGGAGCTCCCCTAGTTTTTTCACTGTAAGTGTATCCTGTTCCCATAATAGAAGAAGAACAAGATATTGAGGATATGTCACTTCGAGTTTATCAAGCAGCGGTTTATATTTCTTCGTCATTTCCCTTGAACTTGCATAAAGCAGGAAACATAATTGGTCTTCCAGTACTTTTTCTATTTTACTTTGCATCATATCACCAGCTAATGAGTAGTCCATCCAATATGAAAGCATATCGAACGTATCTTTAATATAATCGTTATACTTTATAAAATAAAGGACTATCGGCAAGGAATGGTTTTTCCTGAACAGAAAAAGGGAGCCAGTCCTCTTAAAACGGCTCCCTTCTCTTCATTTATAGTTCTTCCAGTTCAGATTGCTTTCACCTAATAATTCTTCGAATGATTTATTCTTCTCCCGCCGCTTTCTTTCTTCGCGTTTTTTTTCTTCTTCCGCTGCCCTTTTCCCTTGTTCAGCCTCATTAAGTTCCTTTTGCTTTTGACGAAGCTGGGACATGATATCTTGATTGATCATATCACCAAGTTTCAATGAAGATGAATCTTTATCTTTGCTTTTGCTTTGATTTTGATTTCGCTGCTGTTTCTTTTTCATCCTTAAAACCCCCCTGGCCATTTATGAAATTATTATATCACGACTGCCGTTTTCCTCGTCATGGTTTTCAAACAGTGTTTTCCCATTCCCCTCATGGTAAAATAAAGAAAATCAACCAAGGAGGACCCTTCATGAAGAAATGGTGGTTTACACTGGCTGGAATCCTATCGTATATCATCGGCGTCGGCATTTACTTTTCCAATCGGATCATGTACATGAAAAAGAAGGAAGATGATTTTATCCAGAATCGTGAAATCCTGGCTAAACGCCTGATCACGGAGGATTTTGATAATCTGCCTAAAACGGAAATTTGGGTATCGTCACCATCCGGATATTCCTTGAAATGCTTGTTTATCGAACCGCATGATACCAATAAGTGGGTGGTCATTTCCCATGGCGTGACGGAGAACAAAGTCAATTCGATTAAGTACATGAATATTTTTCTTAAGCGGGGCTTCAATACCATCATTTATGACCACCGCCGGCATGGGGATTCCGGTGGCAAGACGAGCAGTTATGGACATTATGAAAAATTCGACCTGAAGGCCGTAATCGATGAATTGAAAAAACGTAAAGGTGCTGACCTTCATATTGGCATCCATGGAGAATCCATGGGGGCCGTAACCCTGCTTTTATATGCCGGGATGCTTGAAGATGGTGCTGATTTTTACATTGCCGACTGTCCATTTTCAAACTTCGAGGATCAAATCAAACACCAGCTTAAGCATGTAGTCCCACTTCCCTCTTGGACGGTATTTCCACTTGGGCGTACGTTCATCAGACTCCGTGATGGATATTGGACCAATGAAGTATCCCCAATCGATTATATGAAAAATATCCGAAACCCCGTGCTCTTCATCCATAGTGAAAATGACAGTTTCATTCCCGCTTCCATGACAGCGGAATTATATGCAGCAAAAGAGGGCCCAAAGCAGCTGTACATCGCTAAAAAAGGGGCCCACGCTCAATCTTATAATGAAAATCCAAAAGAATATGAAGATCAAATCGATCAATTTCTAAAACTTGTCTGAAAAGAAAAGAGAGAGGGTATCCAAGATTCCCTCTTTGGCTTCATTTAGATCTTATTAAAATAGCTCATCCTCGGATTTAAGATTTGATTCGGACTTTTTAATTGAAAGCTGTTCGCTTCCGGAACAAAGTCTATTTTCATGACTTCATCAAGAAAAATCATTTTTGATTTTTCTACATATAGAGGAATTCCGTTTGTTTCCACTTTTTCGGTACCTTCCTCAGGTTCGTTGACCCACCATAGCGCCGTTACACCACTTACCACGCAGCCACAGCCATCAGTATCATATTTCAACTGTAAATACCCTTGTCCCTGTACCTTATCGGCTATTTTCTCAGCCGCTGTTTCCGTCCATTCAATATACATGATTGCACGCCTCCCGATGTCTTTGCATTCCCCCATTATAAACGATAAAAACGCTTCTGTTAAAGAAACTGCCTCCTTTTGCAAGATCAGCCCATACGAAAATCACATTCTTCATTGACCGTGCTAACAAAAGCTGATTCTCTTATGTCACGTGATTCCTTTCATCACGATGTCATTTCGAAAATGAAGGGCTGCCCCTTGGGAACAGCCCTTCCGCTCATCATTCCATTATCCTTACATCCGCTATATCGGAAAGCCTGATATAGTGAGCCTGCTCAAACCGATCAACGATGTGAAGCTTTTGGCTAAGCTCATTATAGTAATGGATCCTGCCGATTAACAGCTGATACCGATTTCCATCATAATGAGCAATTGTGACCCCCTTTCTTTCCTCCATCGCTTCCCCCATTACCGCATTCATTTCTTCCAGTTGCTGCTCATCCAGGATGCGCCTCGTTTCATAGTCATCTTCCACCACCCAATCCCGCAGCATCTTCACATGCTCAGGCAACATCATCGATGTCCATTTGATACGGCCGCGATCACGAATCATTCTTTTCCCTCCCTTCAAAGTCACCCTTACGCCTTATGCCCACCAAGCAGCCTGCTTCGGTAAACGGCTGTACCCGCTTCCGTATATGAAACTGCACGCAATAACGATTTGGCTCCATATTTATGGCGGATTCGATCAACCGTGTAGCTCAATTCCCGCTTCTTCCAGCGCGAAGCATCAAATAAAGTCAGCTGCATTTCGTTATCATCCACAATATTCGAGAGCCTGACCTCTATGCTCCGAACCGTTTTTTGCTTATAGTTCTCATGAAAAAGCTCCAGACACACTTTATATAACTCCATCGTCATGTTGGTCGGTTCGCTAATCGAACGCGAACGGTGGAAACCTCCGCCAAACTCATCCTTGCTGTAACCAATGCTTAGGCTCACCGTCCTTCCTACCTTGCGATGGGTGCGTGCCCTTCTTCCAACTTCTTCGCAAATTTCCAGCATGACCTGCTTCACCTCATGCTCCTCTTTATAATCCCGCAGCAGGATTTGACTTTTGCCGAAACTGACCTGCCCTTCGATGATCACTGCCCCCATATCAGATAAATCTATTCCCCACGCATGGTGGTAAAGCTGATTGCCCATCATTCCAAACTTCGCTTCAAGTAATTCAAGATCATAATTGGCAAGCTGCCCAACCGTAAATATTCCCATTCCATGAAGGGTTTTTTCTACGCGCCTGCCGATCCCCCACATTTCACGAAGCGGGGAAATCGGCCAAAGTTTGCTTGGCACATCCTCATACTTCCATTCTGCAATCCCTTTGTGTTTGGCTTCCAAATCAAGGCAAAGTTTTGCCATAAGCATGTTCGGTCCAATCCCAATGGCGCAGGGGAGCTGTAATTCCCGTTCGATTTCATCTATTATCTTTTCAGCTATCATCCGGGCATCCCCCCATAAAGAAGCGGCACCATCGACTTTCACAAAACTTTCGTCCACACTATATACATGAATCGCTTCTTTGGGCACATAACGGTTGAACAAGCGGGTGATTTCCGTGGAGACCCTTAAATAGGTCGCCATTTTAGGTTCAACGACCACGATCCTTGAATCATTCGGGATCTCAAACATCCGCGAACCTGTCTTGATGCCAAATTCCTTCTTCATCTTTGGAGAAGCCGCAAGCACAATGCTCCCTGTTCTCTTCAAATCCCCGACCACCGCCAGATAACAATCAAGCGGGTCCAGACCAAGCATGACCGCTGAGCAGCTTGCATAAAAACTTTTCATATCGATACACATAATTGATTGTTTCGGCACTGTCCCATAATCCATCATTTCTTCACCCTATTAAGAATATACGTTCGCTTTTATTTTATTCATAACCTTAACCGAATATACGTTCTTATTCAATGGAAGTTTTCATGCAATTTTCTACTTTTTATCTTAATTTCCTTAAAAAGTATAATGTATGATAAAAATGGGTATAATGACAAATTTATACTATAAATCCAATTAGTTTTTTAAAAAAATAATCAATTAGCAGCTTGAATAATTTTTAACGGTTCCATATGCTTAGTTTTTTAAACTTCACCCACCCTTTTCAACAGACTTTCGTCTATTTAAACCTAAGTCTTAATATTCATTTTTTGTAATGAAACTGTAACCAAAAATATGTCTAATTGTCATAATGGTATTGTAGGATAATATTGTTAAGAATAATAGAGAGATAGATAGAGAGGAAATGAAAATTATGAAGAAATGGATCGCTTCAGCTGCTGTTGCATCTGCCATGATGCTAACCCCCCTGCAAGCCTTTGCCAATATTGGAGACCAAACCCTCAGACCCGGAATGACACATAGTGATGTCAAACAACTACAACAACTTTTAAAAACCAAAGGTTATTTCACATATTCAGGTTCATTGACTACATATTACGGCACCTATTCTGTATCGGCAGTGAAAAAATTCCAAAAAGCCAAAGGGTTAACTGTCGATGGAATTGCCGGCCGAGGAACATTTAATGCGCTTGGTGTTTATAATGTCAATAATACAAGCCTGATTAGCTATGCAAAAACATTAATAGGCAAACCCTATAAATGGGGCGGGACAACACCAACTGGATTCGACTGCTCAGGCTTCGTCTATTACGTATTCCAGAAATCACAAGGAATTACCTTACCGCGTACAACATCATTGCTCTATTCCAATACAGGTTTAAAAGTATCAGCACCAGCTAAAGGTGATCTTGTATTCTTTGATACTTCTTCTGGAAGAACAGGAGTATCCCATGTTGGGATCTATATCGGAAATGGTCAATTCATTAGTGCTACGTCTTCTAAAGGAATAACCATCGCGGATATGGATAATTCTTATTGGAAACCAAAATATTTAGGTGCGAAAACTTTATAAACTCCAGGAAATGAGCTCATCCTTGTGAGCGAAATCCCATAACCGGACAGAATTCAAAGTGATTCAGTCCGGTTTTATTATTTTATATATAATATTTCATCCGTTAAATCCTCGACTGTCACCATGAATGAAGAATCCAAGTTGGAACGATTCATCATTTCGATAGTATAAACATGCTCTAAGGGCAAATGGACGACTTCGAGGACCATGAATCGCTGACTTTCCGCTTTGCTGACATGATCGAGGGCAGCAGTGACCGCCCTTTGTTCGGCTAAGCTTTTTTCATCCGTCAAAACAAGAATCAATTCCGCTTCCGCTTTCCCAGGAAATGATTTCTTCACCCCGCCCCGGTGCCATGGTTTCACTTTCATCCCGATTTCCAGGTCAGAGAAATCGAGGTGAAGTATCATTGCTCACCTTATAGTACGTCCCTTTAATCAAAATCCTTTTATCGTCAAGATCCGTAATGAAACCTTCTTCCCCCTTATCTATGGCCTCATCCATGTTCCAATCAGAGGATTGACAGCTAACCAGAATAAAGGCAACACTTATATATATAAAAAGGTTTACAATCATCTTCATGAAAATCCCCCCTAAGAAGTAGACGGATCCCTCATGAAATAGTTACCAATTTCCAGAATAAAACTTCCGTTATTTCATAAAAAAGAGGATGGGACATAACTAAATAAACCATCTTCAAAGACGGATCATTCTACGTTATTCTACTTAAATATAATGCAGCTTTCGTATTTTTTGTTTTTATTCATCCATTCAACCTGTAAGAACAAGTTCATTCCATTGCCCCACAGACACTCGCTTTCCGCGGGGAGGAAGCGGAGCCTCTATTTCCCTTAGTAGTCGATTGTCTTCCGCTCCATTACACTAGATTTTTAAAAATAGGATGCAAAAAACAACAAAATTTATGGAAAAGAACAAATAAAGACCCGATCTATTAGCCGGAAATTCCGCTTATAGTTCGGGTTTATCGTTGACTAAAATACTTATGTCCCAGCCTCTTCACCTATCATAGACCATCTTTCGCCTTTTTGAACTAGCCTACTTTTTAAAAAATGCTTTTTTTCCTAATGTTTCGGTGATCTTCGGGAACATGTTATACCATTTCCCAGCTATATTCATCCAGCCAGGGAGATTGATTTCCCTCCTATTGGTCAGCATCGCCGCTACGATTTTAGTAGCGACATCTCCAGGCTTGAGCATGAATTTTTCAACGTTCTTCAAGTATGCACCTGATTCATCCGCAATGTTAAAGAAATTCGTTTCTATGGGACCTGGATTGACGGTGGTCACAAAAACATGATCTTCCATCAGCTCGAGCCGAAGTGCGTTTGAATATCCGAGTACTGCGAACTTGGTCGAAGAGTACAATGTTGATTTAGGAGTGGCGATTTTACCGGCCTGTGAAGCGATATTGATGATATGCCCCGATTTTCTCTGCCTCATATACGGAAGAACCAGTTTTGTGCAGGCCATTAATCCAATGACGTTGACAGCAAACATTGCTTTCGTTTCATCCAATTCCGTATCCTGCGCTTCTTTAAACGTGCCGAAACCAGCATTGTTAACCAACACATCGACTTCACCTATTAGCGCATGGATGTCATTAAATACATTTGTCACCTGATCGGTGTCTGCAACGTCCAGCTTATAGGCATATGCATCAATCCCATATTGGTTGATCAGTTCATTCTTTAACTGTAGTAATTTATCCAGGCTTCTGGCCAAGAGGACGAGACGGCCTCCCTGCTTTGCACTTTGAATGGCAACTTCCTTGCCAATCCCTCCGGAAGCACCCGTAATAACAATAACTTTTCCTTGCAACTTTTTCAAAAAAGTGGCCTCCTTGCGAACATTAAGCGATTGAATACAGAATGACCCCTGATTGGATTTCTGTTTGGACTTCACCCAAGTCTTCTAAATAGTCCAGCTGACCAACCGTTTCCGAAAGGGTCAGGCCCACTTCCTGAAGGTATACTTTCGGAAACAGCTGCTGACACACTTCAAAGACCGATAAAGGCTTATCTTGAAGCATGCTTTTCACCTGCATGGCACGGTTATGCTGCCGCTCGAATCTATATTGAATCAAGTCGGCAACCGCATCTCCTTCCACTTCAGATCCATGTCCTGAGTAAACAGTGGATATGGAAAAATCCAATAATTTCTGAAGTGACGCATTATATTGCAGTAACGGACGAGGCCTCATGCCTCCGGGAAGTAAAGGTGGTTCCATTAATGGATTAGGTGAAATCTTGGCAAGCAAGTGATCGCCAGCGATCATGATTCCGTCACTTTCCCGGTAAAAGGATAAATGGCTTTGCGCATGACCTGGAGTCTCGATCACTTTCCAGCCTGGAAGACCAGGAAGCTCATCCCCTTCAGCCAAATATCCATGCAGCTTCCGTTCACTAAGAAAACTGATTTCGTCGCGGTTATGGACCAGTTTATTTTTCAGCTCTTCTGCCACTCCGAACTTTTTGGCATAATCAAGGAAAAAACGATTATGGGTTTCAAGGAAATCATCACTGATAGTCAGCCAGCGCTGATTATTTTTGTGTCCATAAACCGGGATTTCCTTTTCAAAGAAATCGAGTGCACCAGCATGATCAGGATGATGATGGGTTAAAATGATTTGTTCGATATCAGTCAGTTTCAGACCCAAATCCCCAAGTCCGTTAGTCAAGGCTTCCTTTGATCGTTTTGTTTTCACTCCAGTATCGATTAACGTTAAAGCATCCCCTTTAACTACATAAACATTCACATCACCCACTGCAAACGGTGTGGGCAAAGCAATTTTCGCAATATCTCCATTCCAATTCGCCATAATCATTTCCACCTTAGAAAATTATATTTATATAAATCTTTTTATACGCTAAACAGGATTCTAAGTATACTTATCATGTATAATTACCATTTTACATGTATTTTTAATTACTGTCATTATTTTCACATAATTCATGTCTATTTTTTATCGTCCATGCATATATTATCATTGACAGAGTGCTGATATATCCTTCATAATCAAAAGTAATTAAAGACGGCGTGGCTTTGATTAAGGCCAAGTAAATATTGATGGCGTAAAGAGAGTGAAGCTCGGAATGTGCTGAAAGGCTTCATCGCCCCCTCATTATTGAACCTACCTTATGAGCCTTCAGGAAAACCTGACGTAATTCCCGCGTTAGAGGAATCAAGTGCAGCTTTTCTGTTATTTATAATGGAAAAGTTGAACAAAGGTGGTACCACGGAAGCAGACCTTTCGTCCTTTATTGGATGAGGGGTCTTTTTGTTTTTCAAAAGGCCGAAATTTATAAGCAAAAGGAGCGGAAATTATGAAAAAAATCGCGTTTATCGGAGCTGGTTCGATGGCAGAAGCAATTATTTCGGGGCTGGTGACCCAAAAGGTAATTGAACCAGCAAATATTTTTGTAACAAATAAATCAAATGATGATCGGTTCGTTTATTTGAAGAACCAATATGGTGTAACTGCCACAAGATCGCTGCAGCTATTGGTACAGGATGCAAACCTTGTCGTACTGGCGGTGAAACCGAAAGATATTTTAGAAACGATGCAATCAATAAAAGAATACATTCGTGAAGAAATGCTATTCATTTCCGTTGTTGCCGGGGTTCATACAACAAGCTTGGAAGGAATCGCCAACAAGCGGTTTTCAATCGTCCGTGCCATGCCTAATACATCGGCAGCTGTAGGAAAATCAGCAACTGCCCTTGCGGCTAACTGTCATACGGAAGAATCGCAATTACAAACGGCGATTACCCTTTTCGAAACGGTAGGTACGGTGGCAGTCGTCGACGAAACCCAGCTAGATGCGGTAACAGGCCTATCAGGCAGCGGTCCGGCTTATATTTATTACTTGGTCGAGGCATTGGAAAAATCAGCAGAAAAAATAGGTCTCGATTCCGGAACCGCTAAGCAATTGATTCTCCAGACACTGATGGGTGCGGCCGATATGTTACAGAACTCACCTAAAACGCCTGCCGTACTAAGAAAGGAAGTAACTTCACCAGGCGGAACGACTGAAGCAGGTCTGAAAGCACTTCAAGCACATCAAGTGGAAGAAGCATTCATTGCCTGTGTACAAGAAGCGACGGAGCAATCGAAGCGAATGGGCGATCAAATAAGTAAAGAACTAGCCAAATATGTAGTTTCACATTAAGAGCGCATGCTGTTACCTGGTCACTCCCGTAAGGCAGTGACCAGGCAACAGCCCTTTTTTTATAAGGGGTAATCCTTCGGTGTGAGCGTTACTTTATAATCAGCATATCATTTTCATCAAAGCTCCACTCCTTCGAATACGCGACCTCCCAATAGTAACCATCGGGGTCTGAAAAATATCCGCTGTATCCTCCCCAAAAAACATCCTGAGGAGATTTCTCGATTGTTCCCCCAGCCTTTTCGGCCTTGTTGATCACATCATCCACTTCTTCAATTGATTTAGCATTATAAGCGAGCGTAAGACCCCGGAAACCATTTTTCTTAGGCGGTTCTTTTTCCTTGATGTCTTTTGCTAGCTCCTCTAAAGGATACAAAGCAAGTTTCGTTCCGGCGTTATTAAAAAAAACGATTGCGGGTTCGTCCTCTGTAATCGATGTATGGAATCCCAACCCGTCCCGGTAAAACCTTAATGATTCAGTAATATCCCTGACACCTAAAGTTATAATGTTGATCCTGTTCATATACTAGTCCTCCTTTTTCCATGTGTTAGGGGTAATTCGACATCTGGATCACTTTTCCCTTTTTAACTTGATTGACCATCAGTCACATCATCACAAATGCTTCTTAAAGTTCCTAACGACACTAACCATTTGCATGGAGAGCAATCCAAGGGGAATCTCCACCTTGGATTGCTCTCCATGCAAATTACGTAGGAATTCCACTTTCTTTGCCGAATGCATACATGTTTTGTCATCTGCAAAGGAATTCACCCATACTTATCGAATTCAACAACCAAAAGGGGGAATCTCGATGAATACAAGTGCAGTTGCCCGGTTACTGAATGTTTCCCATAGTACGATCCAACGCTGGGTCACCCAATTGAACATGGAAGTAGAACGGAATCAACTTGGCCACTACCAGTTTTCGGATGAAGACATTGCATTATTGAGAAAAATCCAAGATCAGCTGAACGAGGGCATCATTCTCCAAAAGGTCAGCATCTCAGAGAAAAAGATTAGGAAAGCAACCATCCAGAAACACTCCGAACCGAATAAAGAACATGATCAACTGCTTGAACGGGTGATCAGGCTTGAAAATGGACTGAAAACAAAAGCGGACGACGTTGTATCCTATCAGATTTTACAGCACAGAAGTGAAATGGAGGAAATGCACAAACTCGTTAAGAAGCTCGAAGCCCGAATCGAAGCGTTAGAAACACCAACGGGTCAGCCAATTGATTATTTCCTTGCGGCTGAAGAAGCTGCCGCCACTAAAAAGACGAAGAAAAGACCATTCATCAAAATGATTTTTGGAAACAAAAAGAACGATAGTTCATGGAGCACAGCTGACAGTGATTAACATTCAAGATCGTTCATGAGCACCCCACGATGGCCATTTTCTTATGCCAAGCATTTCTTCAGTAATAGAACCTGACCTGATTAATCACCCCAAAATAAAAAGGCCCTGATCCAAGGTTAATCTCACTTGGGTCGGGCCTTTTCATCATTTTAAATCAACACTGCACGATCATTGAGCATTTTTTCGCCTTTGATCCGCTGGAATTCGTTAAGCAGTTTTTCGACGGTTAGCTTCTGCTTATCAGCTCCTCTAGCTTCAAAAATGATCTGTCCCTTATCCATCATGATTAAGGAATTTCCAAGATCGATAGCCTGCTGCATATTATGAGTCACCATCAACGTCGTTAACTGGTTCTTTTCGACGATTTCCTTCGTCAGATTTGTAACCAGCTCTGCCCGTGAAGGATCAAGTGCTGCTGTATGTTCATCAAGAAGCAGGATTTTAGGGTCAGTGAAGGTCGCCATCAGCAATGATAGTGCCTGGCGCTCCCCTCCTGATAATAATCCCACTTTTGCAGTCATCCGGTTTTCCAAGCCTAAATGAAGGGTGCCCAGACATTCTTTAAAAAGTTCTTTCCGTTTTTTTGTCACCCCAAAGCCTAACCCTCTTCTATTGGTCCTGCCATAGGCAATGGCCATATTTTCTTCAATCGTCATATGTGGTGCCGTCCCCAGCATGGGATCCTGAAAAACGCGTCCAATCATTTTAGCCCGGGCATGTTCTTCAATTGCCGATACGTTTTCACCATCGATGATGACTTCACCGGCATCAGGGAGAATTTTACCGGAAATCATATTCATCAAAGTCGATTTACCTGCTCCATTACTACCGATGACTGTTACAAATTCACCTTTTGTCATTTGCAGTTCCAGATTTCCTAGGGCTAGTTTTTCATCTGGTGTTCCCTCATTGAAAACCTTATAAATCTGATTTAATCGAAGCATATTCTTCCCCCCCTTTCGATAAAGTCCGATCATGACGCATCTGTATTTCTTTAAGCCGCCTTTTCTTTCGGCCTTTTTCCTTTTGTTTATCGGAAATTTTAGGAATGACAAGTGCCCCGACCACAATAAGTGCGGTAATTAATTTAACATCACCTGTTTCAAGGAATTCTACGCGAAGTGCCAAAGTTACGACGATTCGGTAAATGATCGCCCCTCCAATGACCGCAAGCGTCGCACGCGCAATCGTTTTTGCACCAAATAAAGCCTCTCCGATAATGACGGATGCCAATCCGATGACAATGATTCCAATCCCCATGCCTATATCGCTAAAACCGTTATATTGGGCAACCAAGGATCCCGAGAAAGCCACTAGTGCATTTCCGATTGCAAGTCCCAGGATCTTCATGTTGCCGGTATGGGCGGAAAAACTCTTGACCATGGCCTCATTATCACCAGTCGCCCGTAAAGCAAGACCAATTTCCGTTTTTAAAAAAGCTGACATTCCAGTCTGGATGACTACAGCCACAATCAGCATAACGATTAATATGGCCCACGTTTTTGGCAGGCTGTCATCGAGACCCACGAATGATAAAAGACCATTCAGCAAATTGTCCAGCCCGGTGGCAGCCCAGGCATCCTGTATATTCGTGATAATGGTTGTTTGAGAAAGCAACGGAATGTTGGATGCGCCCATGATCCTCAAATTGATCGAGTAGAGCGCGATCATCATTAAGATACCTGCCAAAAGAGGATTGATTTTCCCTTTCGTATGCAGGAAACCCGTTATCGTCCCGGCGATGAACCCGGCAACCATCGCACTAAACGTGGCAACCATCGGCGAGAAACCGTTAACGATCATAATGGCAGCAACAGAGGCCCCTGTCACAAAACTGCCTTCCACTGTCATATCCGGGAAGTCGAGAATCCTGAATGTTAAATAGACACCAAGTGCCATGATCGCATAAATCATTCCCGACTCAAAAGAGTTGAATAAGGCTGAGAACATTTTTTTCTTCCTTCCCCGAACAAAAGCAGAGTTTATTTTACAAACTCAGCATCTGCTTTCCATTCTTCTTTTATTTCAACACCCATATCTTTTGCTGCTTTTTCATTGATGACCAATTTCAGTTTTTGTGGATATTGAACCGGGATATCTCCAGGTTTTTTACCATCCTTCAGGATTTCAATCGCTTTTTGCCCCGCTTCATAACCAATATCATAGTAACTGAAGCCATAGGCTGCAAAACCACCAGCATTCACAGAATCAAGCTCGCCAACAAACAATGGGATATCTTGATCATCCGCTACAGAAATGACCGATTCCAGTGCCGAGACAACTGTATTATCCGTAATGATATAGAAAGCATCCGCTTTTCCGATTAATGATTCCGCTGCCTGTTTAACCTCCGCTGAAGTCGAAACGGACGCTTCCACGACTTTCAATCCTGCTTTTTTCGCTTCCGCTTTCACATTTTTTATTTGCACGACTGAATTTTGCTCCCCTGTATTATAAACAGTCCCAATTGTCTTGGCGCCAAGTTCTTCCCCTAGGAATTTCATTGACTTAGCAATGGCTTCAGGATGGGAATCCGTCGTACCCGTAACATTTCCGCCTGGTTTTTCCAAAGAAGAAACAAGCTCCGCCGATACAGGATCGGTAACCGAGGTAAAAACGATTGGAATATCCTTGGTCGCATTTAAAGCACTTAGAGCACTAGGAGTGGAATTCGCAAATATCAGATCCACTTTATCCCCAACGAAGTTATTGGCAATCGTCTGACTGTTGTTTTGGTCACCCTGTGCAATTTGAAGATCATATTTGGCCTTGATGTCACTATCCTTCAAGGCCGCCTGGAAGCCTTCATATGCCTGATCCAGGGAATCATGCTGAACGATTTGTGATACACCAATGTTGAAAGTATCCTTCCCGCTTTCATCCTTTGCCGCATCTTTTTCCTTGTCATTTCCACACCCAGCCAATAATAAACCTGCGACTAATGTCATAGCTGCAGTTGAATATAATTTCTTTTTCATATTTTCCCCCCGCTTTTTTCTTAATTTAAGATTATTTTTCGAGCGAAACCAGCTTTTTCGCTTTTATGTCCTAAATTATAATCGTTTAGTCCCAATTATTCCAATATATTTTTTAACTTTTTAGAATTTTTCGAGTTCTACATGTAAAACATGAAAAAAGCTGCTGTGAAGGGTATGGTACCTTTCACGGCAGCTTTATGAAAAATCAGTGTTCGACAACCTGGCTGACAATTTCTGTAACTGTCGCTCGATCAATTTTTTCTTTGCCTTCTTTTAGGGCCTTTAATGTGGCTTTTGCCAATTCCAGGGGTATTTTACAGAATTGGATGATCTCTTTCGTTTCAATTTCTCCAATGTACGTATCTGCTAATGCAAGATTATGTTCTGTATGGGCAAGCATCTCCTCGAAACCCCAGCCATCCGGATAAAAGTTCACACCACGTTCTGCATCTTCCTCGCGGTTACGCAGGATATTGACTGTTTGGAGTCCACGGCCAAATGCGATGGCAAGTTCACGGTCCGTTTCGGTTCCATCGTACCAGTTCCACATATCAGACAGCATGACTCCCACTAAACCTGCAACATAATATGTGTAATCATCGAGCTCTTCTTCATTATGGATTTGCCAGTCCTTCGTAACCCATTTTGCCATACCTTCGGCCATTTCCTTTGTCGATTCCAAGACTTTGGCTTTTGCACCGGGAGGACAAAATTCAATCCAGTCAGAAAGAAGCAGGGTCACTTCGGGCAGATCATCCTTATATGGTTCAAATAACGATTGAAGATCTTCTTCCCTGTAATCCGCATCAAGAAGCTCACTAAGAGCCTGTAACAGGGAAACCTTATTATCTGCTGGCAGACCGGGGTGATCCTCGATTTCATCGATCGCGCGCATGCAAAGGTATGCAGCTCCAATGGCCTCTTGTAATCCCTTTGGAAGATAGCTGATTGGAATGAAAAAAGTCCGGCTAGTTTTTAAGAGAAAATCCATTGCTTTAGTATGTAGGTCACTTTTATCAGTCATATTTACACTCCTTTAAGTCTCCAATGAAACAATTGATTCATTATATCAAACATCGGCTTTGATTTCAGCTGCCCGATTCCTCTGAATATAAAGGCACTTTAATTGTCATTAAATCTTCACCCATTATCGTGTTTGAAAAGATCGCTTCGCTTTCCTCTTTTAACCTCTCAGCATCCTCCGGAGTATACCGTGAGCTGATATGGGTAAGGATTAGATGCTTGGCTCCCGCTTTCAAAGCCGTTTCTGCAGCCTGAACGGTGGTCGAGTGATAATAGGCTGATGCCAATTCAGATTCTTCCGCCGAAAAGGTAGCTTCATGAACAAGGTAATCCGCCGATTCAGCAAGGACGAGAGCATTGCTGCACATCCTTGTATCACCAAGAATCGTGATGATCCTACCTTTTTGCGGAGCACTGAGGTAGTCCTTCCCATTTAGGACACGGCCATCGTCGAGACAGACCGTCTGTCCATTTTTCAATGCTTTAAAAAGCGGCCCCGGCTTCACACCTTCGGACCGCAGCCGGTCAACCAGTAAACTTCCCGGACGATCTTTTTCCACAATCCGGTAACCGATGCTATAAATGCCATGATCAAGCGCCATGGCCGTCACTGTGAATTGTTCGTCCTCAAACACTGTGCCTTCCTCTATTTCGATGATTTCCAAGGGATATTTTAAATGAGTTCCACTCACCTGTAAGCTCGTCTTAATAAATGCATCTATGCCTTGTGGACCATATACGGTCAATTTCTCCACCCCGCCCTGAAAAGATCTGCTGCTTAAAAATCCAGGGAGTCCGAAGATGTGGTCACCATGTAAATGGGTGATGAAAATTTTTTCAACCTTTCGCGGTTTGACCGCCGTTTTTAAAATTTGATGCTGTGTTGCTTCCCCACAATCGAATAACCAAACCGTCCCTCGCTCTTCCAATAATTGAAGGGCGATTGATGTCACATTACGCGCTTTAGCCGGAACGCCAGCGCCTGTACCCAATAAAACGAAATCCACGATACTACCTCCGTTGCAAATACTTTATGACTTAACTATAGCATAACCAAGGTGCTCTTTCATTTATGACCCATTAAAACCAAAACCCAAATTAAACTTTTAATGAAATATGAGAAAAAATGCGCAAATTGATTGCTTTGAGGGAAAGCTAAACGTAAAATTAGAAATTGGTACACATAGGGGAATTCCAACTTTATAGACAGATTTAACGGAAAGTTGAGGTTTTAACATGACAGAAAATAATAAACCCACAGCATTAATCATGATTTTTGGTGCTACCGGAGATTTAGCGAAAAGGAAATTGTTTCCTTCCATATATCGACTATTTCAAAAAGAGAAAATCAATAAGTTCGCCGTCGTTGGAGTGGCAAGGAGGCCATTGACGAACGAGGAGTTCCAAACAAGTGTAAAGGACTCGATACTTACGTTCGGGCATGCGGAAGAAAAGGTCGATGAATTCATTTCCCATTTCCATTACCACTCCCATGACGTCTCCAGTTCGGAATCATACCTGCAATTAAAAGACATTGCAAAAAAATTAGACGGACAATATCAATTAGAAGGAAACCGGATCTTTTATTTGGCGATGGCACCTGAGTTTTTCGGAACGATTGCCGAACAGATTAAAGCTCAAGGCCTGACTGACACGAATGGATATAAACGCTTGGTCATAGAAAAGCCATTCGGGCACAGTTTCGAAACAGCACAAAAATTGAATGAACAGATTCGAACTGCATTCGCCGAAGATGAAATCTACCGTATCGATCATTATTTAGGTAAAGAAATGGTACAAAATATTGAGGTCATACGTTTTTCCAATGCCCTATTCGAGCCGCTTTGGAATAACAGGTATATATCTAACATCCAAGTTACTTCAAGTGAAACACTTGGTGTTGAGGAACGTGGCCGTTATTACGAAACCAGCGGTGCCCTAAGGGATATGGTCCAAAACCACCTGCTCCAAATGGTGGCCTTGCTTGCCATGGAACCCCCGATCGCTTTGACGACAGAAGAGATTCGAAGCGAAAAAGTGCGGGCATTGCGTTCACTTCGACCAATGAAAGCGGACGAAGTCAATCAATACTTCGTCCGTGGCCAGTATGGTGAAGGAACGTTAGGCGGTCAAACACTTCCTGCCTACCGCAATGAACATAACGTAAATCCAGAATCCAACACAGAGACCTATGTTGCGGGTAAATTGATGATTGATAACTTCCGATGGGCCGGTGTTCCTTTTTATATTCGTACCGGTAAGAGAATGGATGTCAAATCAACGAATATCGTTGTTCAATTCAAAGATATCCCAATGAATCTGTATTATAAAACGGAAGAAACGCTGAACCCGAATCTTCTCGTTATCAATATCCAGCCTGACGAAGGGATCACCCTGTACTTAAATGTTAAGAAATCCGGAACGACATCCAATACAAAGCCAATGAAGCTGACCGTCTCAAACAAAGGGATAGAACACATCAATTCTCCCGAAGCGTATGAAAAGCTATTGTTTGACAGTATGCGCGGGGATGCTACAAACTTTACGCACTGGGACGAGGTTGCCCTCTCATGGAAGTTCGTCGATACCATTTCCCATGCATGGGAAAACACTAAAGACGAGTCTTTCCCTAACTATGAAGCGGGATCCACAGGTCCACTTGCATCCGATGAACTCCTTGCAGAAGATGGACATATTTGGTGGCAGGTCAAGAAAAATGAAAATAATGATTGAATTGAAGAAGGGATGCAGCTTTGAATCTGCATCCCCTTTTTCATTCATGAAACACTCTTCCTCAGCAATTTATTCCGGATAATATCAAACATTTCCTTGGGCTTAGACACTTCTTCCTCTATTGCTGAATTAAGCCAAAATGAAACACCAGATTCCAAGGCAATGAAAAATATAAAAATGGCTACAGCCCACCAGATGATGAACATAAGTCATCCGCTCCTTCTCTCTTCTTTCTGCCTACTATATCCTACAGTCCGTCCATCTCTTTCAATGTTTATATTCCTTTTTCCGCAGGTGTTTAAACCTAAAAGCAAGGATGAATGACATACATCATACTACATTTCCCTAAAAAAGGTAAATGAATTGGCACTATTTACAATTAGTTCTATTTTATCATTTCCATCTCTTTATTGAAAAAGGTGCCAGTGACAGTACCACTATCTCGATGTGGAGGATTAAACGATGGACATTCGTGAAGGGTTGATACCAACAGCATTGGGCACAGCCGTGACAGTTGAGGGTTAGCAATGAGGAACAATGTGATAACTAGTGCAGTATTCGTTTCCATTTTCGGTTTGGCACATGTTGTATTAGGGGTCATTGGCCTAGTAAAGCGTTGGAGATAGTAAAGAAGAGGGCGAATAGTAGCTCCCTCTTTTTTTCTGTACATTCACATGATGGATATTACAACTGGATTCCTTAATAAAAAAGCCGGTATAAAAGGGAATCCCCTTTTATACCGGCTAGAACTTTTTATTTTTCCATCCATTCGGTATGGAACGTGCCTTCTTTATCAATGCGTTGATAAGTATGAGCTCCAAAATAGTCACGCTGAGCTTGAATCAGGTTAGCTGGCAGCGTTTCTGTACGATAGCTGTCGAAATAGGCAAGTGCAGATGACAAGCAAGGAACCGGGATTCCGTTCATCACAGCCGTTGACACTACCTCACGCAAAGCTCCTTGATAGCTTTCGACGATTCCTTGGAAGTAAGGATCTAGGAGAAGATTGTTCAAGTTCCCTTCACGATCGTACGCTTCCTTGATTTTTTGGAGGAATTGGGCACGAATGATACAGCCGCCACGGAAAATCATTGCGATTTCCCCATATTGCAAGTTCCAGTCATGTTCTTCTGAAGCTGCTTTCATTTGCGCAAATCCCTGTGCATATGAACAAATTTTGCTCATATAAAGTGCTTTACGAATACTTTCAATCAAAGCCTTTTTGTCGCCTGTAAATGATTCGGCTTTTGGACCGCGAAGGATTTTACTCGCTTCAACACGCTCGTCCTTGATTGCTGAGATAAACCGGGCGAATACGGATTCCGTAATGATTGGAAGCGGAACACCAAGATCAAGCGCACTTTGACTAGTCCATTTCCCTGTACCTTTTTGGCCAGCTTTATCTAAAATGACATCGACCATCGGCTTGCCGGTTTCTTCATCATATTTTTTGAAAATATCAGCAGTGATTTCAATCAAATAGCTATCTAGTTCCCCTTCATTCCATTCAGTAAAAACTTCATAGAATTCTTCAGCAGATAGTCCAAGGAGATTTTTCAGAAGGAAATAAGATTCGGAAATCAATTGCATGTCCCCGTATTCAATACCATTATGTACCATTTTAACATAATGACCTGCTCCGTCCGGTCCGATATACGTGCAGCAAGCATCACCATCGACCTTAGCTGAAATATCCTTCAAGATCGGTGCGACCAGTTCATATGCTTCTTTTTGACCTCCAGGCATGATGGATGGGCCTGTCAGAGCTCCTTCTTCCCCTCCTGACACTCCTGTACCGATGAAATGGATGCCTAGCTTGCTTAATTCCTCATTGCGGCGCTGAGTGTCCTTGAAGAAGGTATTCCCTCCATCAATCACGATATCACCTTTTTCAAGTAACGGTTTTAATTGCTCGATTGTTGCATCTGTTGCCGCTCCGGCTTTAACCATCAATAAAATTTTGCGTGGTGTTTCCAAAGAATTGACGAATTCTTCAAGCGTATATGCAGCCGTTACGTTTTTGCCTTCCGCTTCCTTCATCATTTCGTCCGTTTTTGATCCAGAGCGATTATACACGGATATTGAATATCCCCTGCTTTCAATATTAAATGCAAGGTTCTTGCCCATTACGGCTAGTCCGATAACGCCAATCTGTTGTTTTGTCATGTATCATCTTTCCCTTCTCTATATCTTTACACAGCTTGTACGCTATTCTTTGTCATTCCTCCTGGATTGCTCAAAGAAATCTTTACTGAAGCTAGTGTCTGTTCCAATTGAACGGTTTTTCAAGGGTAATCCCTTTTTAATAATATTTTCTCCGTACTTATTTTGCAAGTGTTCCATCGCTTCATACAGAGGTTCTTTTTCCGCATCCTCTTGAAAGGAGAAAATATCCAGTTGCTTGAAGGCAGACTCTTTTTCGATGACATCATAAGCAGTGACACCAAGAAGCCTGATTCCTTCCCCATTCCAATTTTTCATAAAGAGATCGATCGCTCCATCCAAAATATCCCGTTTCTCAAAAACTGGATTAGGAACCGTTCTGCTTCTCGTTATTGTGCGACGGTCTTTGTAACGGATCGTCACACCTATTTTTTGGCCCAGCAAACGTTTATTTCTCAAACGGACGGCTACCTTCCCGGAAAGCTTTTCCAAAACACCGATTAGTTCTTTTTGATTGGTGGAGTCATGCGGAAGAGTGGTGGAGTTCCCAATGCTCTTATGCTCAAAAATCGCTTCTGGATCCACTACCCTTGGGTCAATTCCATTAGCCCTATCTTTCAAACGGATGCCATTGATCCCAAGAAGCTGTTTAAGTTGACTATCATTGGCGTGTGCAAGGTCCATGATCGTCATTATCCCGATGGTTTGAAGCTTTTCAGAAGTCTTATCCCCGATGCCATGCATCTCGCCCACTTGTAAAGGCCAGAGCTTTTCTGAAATGTCCCGTTTCCTTAACACGGTGATTCCCATCGGCTTCTTCATATCAGAAGCAGTTTTGGCCAAAAATTTATTAGGGGCAATCCCGATGCTGCAGGGTAGATCCATCGTATTAAAAATTCTTTCCTGTATGCTATTGGCTATATCTAACGGTGAACCCAATTCAGCGCATTCAGTAATATCCAGATACCCCTCATCTATAGAAACCGGTTCGACCATCTCTGTATATTGCCTCAAAACATCGAAAATAGCCAGTGATGCCTTTCGATAGCGCTCGAAATTGGGTTTCTGTATGACTAATTGAGGACAAAGTTTTTTCGCCTGCCAAATCGGCATGGTCGTTTTAACCCCGAACTTCCTCGCCTCATAGCTGCAGGTGACGATTATGCCCCTTCTCTCTTCAACATTGCCTGCAATGGCAAGCGGTTTGCCTTTCAATGAAACATCATATGACATTTCCACTGAAGCATAGAAACTATTCATGTCTACATGGAGAATGACCCTGCCATTTTTGGGATACATGTCCTTCATGTTCGACCGTCACATCCTTGTAAAAATAAAAAACACCGGATAATAGGGCCACAAAAAACCTTTCTATTAAGGTACCCCTATTTTTCTTTGGTAACCAAGGTGAAAGATGCCAAGAAAAACAGCCATCATGTCATGATGACTGAACATATATCCCTTCAATACTTTGAACACCTTGGCAAATATATACGGGTTTTTTGCTGATCAATGATCGTAACAAACGGCAACACCTTGAATATATATTTTTTTTTGATAGCTTAATAAGACACCGTTCAAAGGGTTTTCGGTAAAATCAAGGCATTCACGGGTTCCTCGACAATGGTTCCATGGAGAGGGTATTGGGTATTTATTGCACTCCGCATTTGTCCATCATTTGCCTAAAGCCGATTTACCTGGTTGCAGGAAATCCAGGAAAGCAAGGCATCAGGTTTTTCGATGGAGACACGGCAATCAGCAAGGCTTATTCCTCGTCCTCTGCAAGAAATACGACAACCTTTCTTGATTTACTCAGGAAACTCCCCTCCATCTCCCTGTCACATTACGGGTAATTATTCCCCTGAGACTTCTTTGATGATACTGACAACCATTTCAGCTAACTTCGTTAATTCCTCAACTGGAATTCTTTCATTTGTAGTATGGATATCTTCATAGCCAACTGCGAGATTGACAGTAGGGATGCCAAATCCCGCAATGACATTCGCATCGCTTCCTCCGCCGCTTTTAACCAGTTCGCATGGACGGCCGATTTTTTCTGCCGCTTTTCTTGCGATTTCAACTACATGATCACCTGCACCATATTTAAAACCAGGATACATGACGTTAACTTCAACTTCAGCACGTCCGCCCATTTCAATGGCTGCAGTCTCGAATGCCTCTTTCATTTTCGCTACCTGAATTTCCATTTTTTCAGGAACCAAGGATCTTGCTTCTGCAAGGATTTCAACATGGTCACAAACAATATTGGTTTGCTGCCCACCCTGGAAACGTCCGATATTTGCTGTAGTTTCACTGTCGATCCTGCCTAATGGCATTCTAGAGATTGCTTTGGAAGCGATCGTAATGGCCGAAACGCCTTTCTCAGGAGCGACGCCAGCGTGAGCAGTCTTGCCTAAAATGGTTGCAGACACTTTCGCCTGAGTAGGTGCAGCAACAACCACATTGCCCACTTTTCCATCACTATCAAGAGCAAAACCGAATTTAGCCGTTACAAGGGAGCGATCCAATGCCTTTGCCCCAACCAAGCCAGATTCTTCACCGACTGTAATGATGAATTCGATTGTACCATGTTCGATTTTCTGTTCTTTTAGCACTTTAAGCGTTTCTAACATGACCGCTAATCCAGCTTTGTCATCCGCCCCTAAAATGGTCGTCCCGTCTGACACTATGTATCCATCTTTGATGGAAGGCTTGATTCCGTTCCCAGGTACAACCGTATCCATATGGGAGGTGAAATAAATGGTATCTACGCCTTCTTTCATTCCTTTTAAAGTACATACTAAATTCCCTGCACCATGACCGGTAACTGCCGTTGTATCATCTTCAAAAACCTCTACACCCAGTGCCCCGAATTTTTCTTTCAGCACTTTGGCGATGGCTGCTTCATTTTTCGTTTCGGAATCAATCTGCACCAATTCCATAAATTCATTAACTAAACGTTCTTCATTAATCATAAAATAAAACCTCCAAAAAAGTTTTCCTCTTTAATTATACTTCTAAAAGCGGCGCCCCGGCAAATAATGTGAAAAGGAAGTCCCAGCTAAAAAAAGCATGCTGGTCATTTCCCTGCCAGAAGGCCGGTTTAAAAAGGTGAATGGTGACTTATAAAGGGTTTTCTTCAAAATGATATTTTCCCCATTATGAAAAAGAGCCCAAAACAGATAGTTTGGGCTCCTTGCAATGTTGGATCACAACGGGATATTCCCGTGTTTTTTCCATGGTCGTGTCTCTTTTTTATTGCGTAGCATATCAAGAGATTGAATGATCTTAATCCTGGTTTCACGGGGATCAATAACATCATCCACCATTCCAAGACTTGCGGCAACATATGGATTGGCGAACTTCTCACGGTATTCTTCGATTTTTGCTGCACGTGTCGCTTCCGGATTTTCGCTATTTTGAATTTCACGGGCAAAAATGATGTTTGCCGCTCCAGCAGAACCCATTACCGCGATTTCAGCATTCGGCCATGCAAACGTAAGATCCGCGCCGATGGATTTACTATTAAGAGCCACGTAAGCTCCACCGTATGCTTTACGCAGAATGATCGTCAATTTTGGTACTGTTGCTTCCGAATAGGCATATAGCAGCTTTGCACCGTGGCGAATGATTCCGCCATGCTCTTGTTTAACACCAGGGAAAAAACCTGAAACGTCTTCAAACGTAATTAGCGGAATGTTAAACGAGTCACAGAAACGAATAAAACGGGCAGCCTTATCTGATGAATCAATATCAAGTCCCCCTGCCAACACCTTTGGCTGGTTACAGACAAGCCCCACTGATTTCCCTTTGATCCGCGCCAAGCCAACCACTATATTTTTCGCAAAGCCCTCTTGAACTTCCATAAAGGAATCCTCATCGACAACCTGCTTCAATACTTTCCGAACATCATATGGCCGGATTCCTTCATATGGGACTACATCCGTTAAGTCCGGACGGTAGTCATCTCCATCGGCGGCTTCCAAAACCGGAGGCTTCTCTTCATTATTTTGTGGAAGGTAGCTCAGGAGACGCCTAACGTCCGCCAATACTTGCTCTTCAGTTGCCCCCTTGAAATGGGCATTACCGCTTATGGTATTATGTACAGTCGCCCCACCCAGCCCTTCAGATGAAATCTTTTCACCCGTAACCGTTTCAATGACTTTAGGACCTGTTATGAACATTTGGCTCGTTTTTTCAACCATGAAGACAAAGTCGGTTATGGCTGGGGAATACACGGCACCGCCTGCACAAGGTCCCATAATAACCGAAATCTGTGGAATGACACCTGAATAAATAGAATTCCGGTAAAATATTTGGCCATATCCGTCAAGCGAAACTACGCCTTCTTGAATACGTGCACCACCAGAATCGTTCAATCCTATGAAAGGGGCTCCATTTTCCGCTGCCAAATCCATAACATTGGCAATTTTCAGAGCATGCATTTCACCGAGTGCACCGCCAAAAACAGTAAAATCTTGTGAAAACAGATATATGTCGCGCCCGTTGACTTTGCCGTAACCGGTGACGACCCCTTCTCCCGGCCCTTCTTCCTTTTCCATGCCAAAATTGGTATTACGGTGTTTGATAAAAGGATTAAGCTCTATGAAAGTACCTGGATCAACTAAAAGCTCAATTCTTTCCCTTGCAGTAAGTTTGCCCTTTTCATGCTGCTTATCGATTCTTTCTTCACCGCCGCCCATTTCCACTTTGCGACGTCTGTCATATAGGTCATTGATCGTATCAAATATGTCTGTCATTCCTGCTCCTCCTTTGATAAGGCTTGTTCACAAAGCTCATATAATACACCCGCAGTAGACTTGGGATGAACGAAAGCAACATCCGCATTGTGCGCGCCCTTTCTTGATGAGTCATCAATCATACGCAATCCAGCTTCTTTGATTTCCTTTATTCTATCTTCGATGTCATCGACGCCAAGTGCAACATGATGAATCCCTTCACCACGTTTTTCGATGAATTTGGCGATTGGGCTTGTAGGTGACAACGCTTCCAATAGCTCCAAACGGGTATTGCCCGCCAAGATGAAGGCCACTTTCACTCCTTGGCTCTCCACTGTCTCGATTCCTTCAAGTTTCAATTTCAACGTTTCCGTGTAAAGTGGCAAGGCTTCATCTAGTGACTTGACGGCAATACCGATATGATCGATATTTTTAATCATCATAAAAAACCCCCATGCAATGTATTATTGAATGACTCCATTAAAATACTACTAATCTTACATTAAAGCCTTATAGAATTCGGAATAATATGAACATTATACTTTTACTTGTTTCTACTAAATGTTCAAGTTAAAATAAAATCAATTAAACTGTATTAAGGGAGAGAGCATATGGGAAACAAGAAAATCAGGAAGATCGTCGTGTATTTAATGCTTATCTCAATGTTATTAACAAGCTTACTATCAGGTATCGCATTTCTTCTGTAATAGACACCGTAATGGGGAGGGGAGCAAAAGCTTCCCTCTCTTTATTTTATCGCTCCGTTTTTCTTTGCCAACGTTTTGAAGTCCTCGTTCGATATGGTGATCAACACCTTGGTGCCGATGGGGACCTTTTCGTACAGACGCTCTACATCGGATTTAAGCATCCGTACACAGCCATTTGAAATATATTTACCAATTGATGATGGCTGATTCGTACCATGTATGCCGTAAATCCTCCCATCGGTATTTCGTGCATCGAATCCAATCCACCGCGACCCCAGAGGGTTCCTGGGATCGCCGCCAGGAATATTTTTTTTCCGGTAATATGGATTGACCGCTTTTACTTTGACCGTGAAGGTTCCTTCAGGTGTCAGTTCCTGGCTCTTTCCCGTACCGACCGGCAGAATCTCCTTGACCTCGTTATCATCAATGAACGCCAATTTATTGTTGGCTTTATTGATGATGATAAACGGATCGCCAGGCTTAACCGATTGAGGTTGGGCTTGTACCTGCAACGGCCACAAAGATAGCATAAGCAACAAAGAAAGGATCCATTTCATTTGTATCAATTCCTTTTACTTTTTTGCTTAGTTTAAGCCAAGTGCCTCTTTTTCATTCGGTTGCTGTTTAGCTTGGGTAATCCCTTGAAGGAATGCTTCAACAATAAATAGCGCTCCATTTCCTTCATGAGCTGCAATAATGCAGCCCTTGATTCGAACTCTTCCCGTGTCTGCGGCAGTGCCATTCCCCTAAAATGAATCTCCATTTCTTCAAGCTTCTTCAGATAAAGGATAGCCGTATTTTGCGGGTGGACGTTTTCCGCCAAATTTTCTATAAAATCAGCAACTATCCCGCTTTGCTTGACGACCAATGGAATATTCGTGACCAGGGGAAGAATTCGTTCGATTATTTCAAATTGCTTTTCACGCATTTTGAAATAATGGTAATACAGGTCTTCTTCCCTTAAAAAATGATTTTCCACGTCCCTAAAGGCAAGGCTTTTGGCTTGATTAAGAAGATTGGCTGTTTCGGTGATTTCCTTGCCATCCCATGTGTGATCATTATCCCTTAAATAGCGGACAATTCCCATCAAGATCGCACTAAAGTTCGTTTCGATACTTTCCTGATAGGCCAGCATTTTGTCATCGACACTGGGCATGTACAGATTCATGACAAGCGCCACCCCAACTCCAACTGCAATTAATATCGTTTCATTGATCAGCAGGGAAAAGGTGATGTCACCCGACCCGTATAGGTGCATGATGATGACGCTGCTCGTCACAATCCCCTCATTAATCTTCAAGGCAACTGTCGTTGGAATGAAAATCAAGAGAATCAGACCTATTATCAACGGATGAAATGCGATGAATTGAAACAATAGGGATGCATAGGCCATTGCGATCAAACAAGCTAGAAACCGGTGCCAGGATGCATACACCGACTTCTTTTTTGTAACTTGAATGCATAAAATCGCAATGATTCCCGCAGCAGAGAAATATTCGAGATTAAGCATTTGTGCAATAATAATTGCCAGGGTGGCCCCCAAAGCAGTTTTAATCGTCCTGTAACCGATTTTAAACATTGTTATGTATCACCTGGCTCTTTCTCTATCTATTATAATACTATCAGGAAATCAGATATTTTCACAGTCCTTTGCGAGTTAAATTTCCAATTTTCCAAAATCCATTCACGCAAAATTACATTATAGGAAAAAAACAAAAAAGGTAACCTAAACGTTACCTTTTTTCACAATTATATACTATTTACTTTAGCTTATAAAACTTTTTCCAAGAAGTCTTTTGCACGCTGGCTTTTTGGATTGGAAAAGAATTCTTCCGGAGCACTTTCCTCAACGAGCAGACCCCCGTCCAGGAATAGGACTCGATCGGCGACTTCTTTTGCAAATCCCATTTCGTGCGTTACGATCAGCATGGTCATCCCTGTATGTGCCAGTGACTTCATAACCTCGAGCACTTCTTTTACCATCTCAGGATCAAGCGCTGAAGTGGGCTCATCGAAAAGCATCACTTCCGGGTTCATTGCCAATGCCCGTGCAATCGCGACCCTTTGTTTTTGCCCGCCTGACAGACGATTCGGATATGCTGATTCTTTATCGTCCAAACCGACTTTATTCAAGAGCTCACGAGCTTGTTTTACAGCCTCAGCCTTTGATAATTTTTTCACCTTCATAGGTGCATATGTCAGATTCTCCAGTACTGTTTTATGTGGAAATAAATGAAAATGCTGAAATACCATTCCGACATTTTCACGCACTTTCATGATATTGGTCTTTTTTTCCGTGATGATTTGATCTTTAAACCTGATTTGACCATCAGTTGGAGTTTCAAGCATATTGATGCAGCGTAAGAAAGTTGATTTTCCCGAACCGGATGGACCGATGATCGCTAGCACTTCCCCTTGCCCTATCTCGGTGCTGATTCCTTTTAATACCTCGAGCTTACCATAATTTTTTTTGAGTCCATCAATTTTAATCACTGCGTCTCATTCTCCTTTCAATCACTTTGCCTAAGATGGTGAGAACCATGACCATCACATAATAAATGAGGCCGGCAAATAATATCGGCTCGAAGAATTTATATGTCTCACCGCCGACAATATAAGAACGCCGCATGATATCCCCTAATCCAATAATTGTGACAACGGCTGATTCCTTCGTTAAGGAAATCAATTCGTTAACAAGGGACGGCAGGATATTCTTGATGGCCTGCGGAAGGATAATATTAAGCATCATCCCTGAATAGGGAACCCCGAGTGCAAGCGAAGCCTCTCGTTGGCCTTTATCGACAGCTAAAATGCCTCCCCTGATAATTTCAGAGATGTATGCCGCTGAATTTAGCCCGAATGCTAAAAATGCTGCTTGGAACGCTTCGATTTGAATCCCTAATATTTGTGGTGAACCAAAATAAATAAGCATTAATTGCAGCACCAAAGGGGTACCGCGAAAAATGGATGTATAAAAGTCAGCAATCCAATTTAAGGGCTTGATTCTGCTGATTTTAAGTATAGATAATAATATTCCCAAAACAAATCCGATTACTGCCGCTACCGCTACAACCTTTAATGTAGTCGGTATTCCCTCCAGGATATATGGAAGGGAAGGCATAATCCTTTCAAATTCCAGATTCACTCCATTCATCCTCTCTTATGAAGGCCGTTATCTTAGGTCCTTCCTCCTGCTTCATTTAACTAACAATAAAGCGCGGAAAAACGTTCAGAAGGCATATTAAATCTCTTCTGAACGCTTTTCATCTCTCTGTATTATTCAGTTTCACTGCCACCGAACCATTTTATTATTAATTTTTCCATTTCACCATTCTCTAACATTTTTTTCAACTCGGCATTGAATTCTTCAGTTAACTTGCTTCCTTTTTGGAAAGCGATTGCCGAACCGGCATCTTCTTCACCGGACTCAATCAAATGGCCCACCAATTCTTTATTATCTTTCAAGTAGCCTTTTGCCACAGTATCTTCCATGATCACGGCGTCAAAACGTCCTGTTGACATTTCTTGGACAACCTCAGGAATACGATTCCGTTTTTCAACTTTCATCCCGATATCTTGGGATTTATTCAAGTCATTTGCCAATGTCTCCTGAATGGAAGCAAGCTGTACGCCCACCGTTTTCCCTTTTAAATCTTCAACAGTTTTGATTTTACTGTCCTTTGTCGTGATGATCATGTTTTTAGCTGTATAGTAAATATCACTGAAATCGACTGATTGCTCACGTTTTTCTGTCGGAGTCATTCCGGAGATAACGAAATCGACCGATTTATTCTCAAGGGCAGGTACAAGGCTATTAAAGTCAATGTCCTTCACTTGGACCTCATAACCTAATTTTTTTCCGATTGCTTTAGCGATATCAATGTCAAAGCCTTTGATTTCATCACTTTTAGATGTTTCAACAAATTCAAATGGCGGATAATCCGCAGATGTTCCCATTACCAGGACCTTTTTGCCTTCTTTATCAGCTGTGTTCTTATCTTCTTTCTCCGATGTACCGCATGCCGCTAAAATACCTACTAATAAAACGGAAGTAAGCAACAATGCTAACTGCTTTTTCAACTTCATTATTATTCCTCCAAAATGATATTTTCAATTCTCTTGTTATTAAATTTGGTTTAGTTAAATTTCAAACAACTAATATTCATACACTAATGTGTATTTTAACACACTCTAACAATTATTCAATAACGTAAAAAATAGATTCATTTTTCAGAATTTTTATATAATTATATTTCTGAAATCCGCGTTTTTCCACCAAAGGAATATATCGGCTTCCTTATCTATCTTCTTTCCTAAATGATCCTGACTTATGCAATTTCATGAATAAAAAAAACCGCCTATTGGGCGGGGTCCATACTGTAGACAAATTCGAAAAAAAGCTAGTTTGCCTGCAGTTTTTTCTAAAAAAATATTCCAGTCAATTACAGAGATCCGTTCCCTTTCCGCCGACTTGTCTGGCAAGCCTCATCAAAACAAGCGCCTGCGGGGTCTCAGCTAGCCCGTTTTTAGGAAGGAGTATCGAAAATCCATTCAATCTAATAAGGGGTTCGTTCCATTTAAAAAGTAAAAATTCATGAAGGTCAGGAAGAGACGAACCCCTTTTTGCCGTCAGACAAAAACCCGCCGAATGGGCGGGTTTTTAATTTATCGCTATAGGTTACACTTCTTCGCAATATTGATCGAAGTAGTCTTGTAATTTTTCTACTACAGACATCGGGTGGTGCCCTTCAATTTCATGGCGCTCTATCATGGTGATGATTTTTCCATCCTTCAGCAAGGCAAATGATGGGGATGACGGCGGATACCCTTCGAAATAATTACGGGCTTTCTCCGTCGCCTCTTTATCTTGCCCAGCAAAAACGGTTACAAGCTGATCTGGACGTTTATCATTATGGATTGCATGAGCCGCTGCAGGTCTAGCTATTCCCCCAGCGCAGCCACAAACGGAGTTTACCATAACAAGTGTCGTTCCTTTTTGTGCAAATACTTCCTCTACTTCCTCGGGAGTGGTCAATTCTGTATATCCAGCAGTCTTTATCTCATCGCGAGCCTGTTTGACCACGTCGTTCATTAAAAAATTAAAATCCATATTCATGGCATTTGCTCCTTCCAAGTTTTCTCTTCAATCCTATCATAACAATTGCCACTTCGTGATTCAATAAATTTACCTGTTAAAACCGCATAAACCGTTTCCGAACATGTTTAAAACGAAAGGGAAGCGGGAATCATGTGTGTAACAACAAGACTTACAAACGGATGGGGCATGCTTGGGAGACAATCCGCGCATGCCCCATCCTATTTCTTTTTTAATTTGACTTAAATGTGTCAGTAAAAGATTGAAAGACCTGCTTAACGGCAGCAGTGACCGTTTTATTCCCTGACATCACTTGATTTTCTAGGATTGGGAGAAGGCTCTTGACGGTTTCATTTTTATAAAACATCGTTTTAAGCTGGTGATCCATCAATGAATACAGCCATTCCTTAGATTGCATTCTTCTCCGTTCTTGAAAAACACCCGATCCCTTGGTCATATCCGAAAATTCATTCAATACATCCCAAATCTCAGGAATTCCTTTACCGGTTATGGCGGAACAAGTATATGCCTTTCCTGCCCATCCCTTTGTTGCTGGCTGAAGGAAGTGCAGGATTCTGCTATATTCGGACTTAGTCCTAATCGCCAGTGGAACGTTCTCTCCATCGGCTTTATTGACCACAATTCCGTCCACAAGTTCCAGAATCCCTTTTTTCATACCTTGTAATTCATCTCCTGCACCTGTAAGGACAAGGAGCATGAAGAAATCGACCATACTTCGGACTATAGCCTCACTCTGACCGACCCCGACAGTCTCTATCAGTATCACATCAAATCCTGCCGCTTCACAAAGTAACATCGTTTCCCTCGTTTTGCGGTGTACTCCTCCTAGAGTGCCTTCGGATGGTGAGGGTCTTATGAAGGCATAGGGGTTTTTTGCCAGTTCCTCCATCCTTGTCTTATCGCCTAGTATACTTCCGCCATTGATCGAAGAGCTTGGATCGACGGCTAGAACAGCAACCTTATGGCCCCTGTCACATAAGTAGGTTCCGAACGTCTCGATGAAGGTACTTTTTCCGGCACCGGGCACGCCGGAAATCCCGATGCGAATCGAATTCCCTGTATGAGGAAGGATGGCATGCAATAATTCCTGTGCATGATCTAAGTGTTGGGATGCATTGCTTTCAACCAATGTAATCCCTTTAGCTAGCTTTGCCCTGTCCCCTTTTAGGATTCCCTCCTTAAGTTCATGGACCGGTATGTTTACATTATGTTTTTTGACAAATTTGCTTTTTGAAGGTTCGTTATGGCTTGCTGCTAATTCCACGCCTGGCTTTAATGAAGAAGCAAAACCTTCCTGATTGTTAAGATCAACCCATTCGGGCTTCTTGTCTCCACTCATTATTGGGCCACTTCCTCATATCCGAGGCGATTGTATATTTCCTGGAGCACTTTCTTTGCTGCCTGTGGAATGACCGTACCAGGACCAAAAATGGCTGTAGCGCCATTTTCCATTAGATAATCATAATCCTGTGCAGGGATGACGCCGCCTACGATCACTATAATGTCCTCACGGCCCAAGTTCTTCAGTTCCGTCATTAGCTGCGGCAATAATGTTTTATGACCGGCAGCAAGCGAACTCATTCCGACTACATGCACATCATTTTCCACGGCCTGGATGGCGGTTTCTTTCGGTGTTTGGAATAATGGACCGATATCGACATCATAACCTAAATCCGCAAACCCCGTTCCTACTACTTTAGCTCCACGATCATGACCGTCCTGGCCCATTTTAGCCATTAACAAACGCGGCCTTCTTCCTTCATTTTCAAGGAACTCTTCCGTCATGCGGACGACCTCCTCAATTTCCGCTTCTTTTGAGTATGCTGAGCTATATACGCCGCTAATAGAACGAATCGTTGCTTTGTGACGTCCAGCCACCTCTTCGATCGCATCGGAGATTTCACCTAATGAAGCCCGTACTCTTGCAGCTTGCACAGCCAGTTCAAGAAGGTTACCTTCGCCAGTTTTGGCAGCCATGGATAGCGCTTGAAGAGCTTCATCCACCTTTGCCTGATCACGTTTCGCTTTTAATTCTCTCAAACGCTTCAGCTGACTTTCACGAACTGCTGTATTATCAATCTCCAGTATTTCAATCGGATCCTCTTTTTTCAAACGATATTTATTGACGCCAACGATCGTTTCATCCTGAGAATCGATTTTAGCCTGACGCTTTGCAGCGGCTTCCTCGATCCTCATTTTTGGAAGGCCGGTTTCTATTGCCTTCGCCATTCCTCCAAGACCTTCGATTTCTTCTATGTGAGCCCACGCCCGTTCGATCAATTCATTTGTTAACGATTCTACATAGTATGAACCCGCCCAGGGATCGATTACTTTTGTGATCCCGGTTTCCTCCTGCAGATATAGCTGTGTGTTACGTGCAATGCGCGCCGAGAAATCCGTTGGCAGGGCAATGGCCTCATCCAGTGCGTTCGTATGCAGGGACTGTGTATGCCCCAGTGCAGCCGCATGGGCTTCAATAAGGGTCCTTGCGACATTGTTAAACGGATCTTGCTCGGAGAGGCTCCAGCCGGAGGTTTGGGAATGAGTCCTCAATGCCATCGCCTTATTATTTTTCGGATCGAATTGTTTCATCAATTTTGACCAAATGAAACGAGCCGCCCTCATTTTCGCCACTTCCATGAAATAGTTCATGCCCACAGCCCAGAAGAAGGACAGGCGCGGTGCAAATTTATCGATATCAATACCTGCTTTCATGCCGGTACGTGCATACTCAAGCCCATCCGCCAACGTATAGGCAAGTTCGATATCAGCCGGCGCCCCCGCTTCTTGGAGATGATAACCGGAGATGGAAATGGAATTGAACTTGGGCATATATTTGGATGTATACTCGAATATATCAGCTATGATTTTCATGGACATTTCAGGTGGGTAGATATACGTATTCCGAACCATGTATTCCTTTAAGATATCATTTTGAATCGTGCCTGAAAGCTTATCCTGTGTTACGCCCTGTTCTTCAGCTGTCACGATATAAAAAGCAAGGATGGGTAATACCGCACCGTTCATCGTCATTGACACGGACATCTGATCAAGCGGAATTCCATCGAACAAGATTTTCATGTCAAGAATGGAATCAATGGCAACTCCCGCCTTCCCCACATCACCGACAACGCGTGGATGATCGGAGTCATAACCGCGGTGTGTAGCTAAATCAAAGGCAACTGAGAGCCCTTTTTGCCCCATCGCCAGGTTACGCCTATAAAATGCATTGGATTCCTCAGCAGTTGAAAAACCTGCATACTGACGTACCGTCCAAGGACGATTGACATACATCGAAGGATAGGGCCCTCTTGTAAAAGGAGCAATGCCTGGCACACTTTCCATATGCTCCAAGTCACGATTATCTTCCTCAAAATAAAGCGGTTTGATTTTTATTTGTTCATTGGTTTCGAACAGAAGATCCTCAATGTTTTTCCCAACTGCTTTTTCGGCTTCCTTTTTCCATGCTTCCAACGTACCTTTAATCTCAGACTTAGCAGGATTTATAGTAGAAAAATTCGGTTTTTTCATTTCAGTTCACCCCCAGCTTCTTCAATAAATCCAGTAAAATGGATCTTGCATTCGTTTTAACATGGATAAAATCTTGGACTCCTGCTTCACTTAGTGTAATCTCCCATTCTTCTTGCTGCTTACCGGCACAATAAATAGTGATTTCAGGGAATTGTTTTTTAATTTCTTTAATGGTGATTGCCGCTAATTCCGAGTAGTCATCATCACTCCCGCAAACACAATAGATAGGGAGCTTGGTCGCAGCTACATATTCGACTGCTTCCTCAACGGTTTGACACCCCTTACTGCCGATTGTTTCAATACCGCCTGCTGCAGCAAGACTTTTAACGAAATCTGCACGAGGTTTATGGGATTTTAGATTTTTCAAATTAATCAAACCAATAGTTGGACCCGTCCCACTTATTTCTTTATACTTTTCACTGCGAAGTCTTATCTGTTCAAACTGAATGGAAACCCGGTTCGTGGCAAGTGGGGTAATGCTCACCGGCTTCCCAACTTTCATATATGACACATGGTTATCCTGTGTCGGGGTTTTAATCTTATCAGCCGGATTCGGATATACATTCGTTCCGATGATACTTTCATTTCTGAAAGCCGCATTTTGAACTCTTCCTTGGTAAACTTCAGCTATTTCTTTCTGAAGGGTGCCTTGTTTAATTAGCTCTAAAATCCCTCCGGCCGCATCGATTTCAAGGAATTTCGCCCAAGACTTTTCAGCCAATTCATCCGTTAATTGCTCAACATACCATGAACCGCCAGCAGGATCGACCACTGTTGTGATATTTGTTTCCTCTTTTAAAATCAAGTGAGTATTACGGGCAATTCTTTCTGAAAAATCATCGGTTTCACCAGTTGCATGTGTAAATGGATGAATTTGAAGATATTGAATGCCTCCAATAGCTGCAGCGAAAGCTTGGTTTGTGGTCCGAAGAATATTGACATGCTGATCATATAGCGTTTCTGTCAACTCGGAAGTAACGGCATGTATCGTCATTTTAAAATGGTCCGATCCTGTATCGAAAGCTTCTGCAAGGCCTGCCCAAAGCCTTCTGGCAGCCCGCAGTTTAGCGATGGACATGAAATAATTGGAATCCACAGCAAAAGAGAAAACTATTTTTTCTGAAACCGAAGCAAAAGACAACCCCTGTTTTTGACCTTCCAATAAATATTGGACTGCTTCCGATAATCCGTACGCTATTTCTTGTACGGCATTAGCTCCTCCATTATGATAGACTGCCGTATTAATCAAAACAGTCTTTAACTCCTTGCCTATCTTCTGATAAGCTTGGATCGTCTTCAGCCAATCTGCAAAATAGTTATCCGTATCTTCTGGCAGCTGACCGCAAATGAGCCATTCTGCAATGGGATCTTCGGCAATAACGCCTGTCAATTGGGTATTTTGCGCTTCGGCAACAGCATTGAATTGAGGGAATAATCCTTTTTGTTTCCCCTTAAGGTCAATGAAAATCGGGATTTCCTTTAATGGAATATCCTTAAATAATTTTTCTGCCCTTGCTCCCTCGGAAAGCAATCGTACAGGATATGACACGACATTTTGTCCGCGCTTGAATGTAGCCTTCATCTTTTCATTTGCTTCTTCAGCCGTGTTACCGCTTACAGGTTGAACGGCAAGCCAAGGTTTTTCATGATAACCCGTTGGGGACGTTCCTCTGGTGAAAGGGAAGAACCCTGGCAATTCAGCCACTTTTTCCGTTGAATCCGCCTTTTCTGTATAGAGTGGATATAAAGTGATGCCCTCATATGTATTCGTTTTTAATTTTTCTACACTTTTTCCTTTTAAACTTGCTTCCGCAGCTTCTTTCCACTCTTCAAAAGAAGGCTTAGGAAAGGTAATGTTTTTTACATCTTTCAGTTCCATCTGTAATCGCTTTCTTTATCTTCTGGCCGACTCATACGCCATGTCCTTTCTTTGGGAGAACGAACGCTCAGTCAGTTTTAGATAAGAAAACCACCCTCCCGTCAATTTGATCTGGATTATACTAACATTCTACCATAAGCTTTTGAAATTTAAGTCAATAGAAATCAGCATATCTGTTATTAGGGAAACCACTAGCCTATATAATTCAAGTACAGCCCCTGATCTGTATTAGAACAGCTCTTAATAAAATAATAGCAAAAATAAAATTTTTGTCGATGTTTTTCTATGGAAAAGTGAAATGCAAAACAAAAAGGAAGGGCCCACCGGCCTTCCTTTTCTTCATTTTAGTATATGGAAGTGTTATCTTTGGAAATCTTTTCGATGATTTCTTTAACCCTCGCGAGGAATCGGCCGCATACAAGTCCGTCCAAAACACGATGATCAAGTGATAAACAGAGATTGACCATATCTCGCACTGCAATCATGTCGTTTATGACCACTGGGCGTTTTACAATCGTTTCAACTTGTAAAATGGCCGCCTGTGGGTAATTAATGATTCCCATGGATTGGACAGAACCGAATGAACCAGTGTTATTAACAGTGAACGTACCACCTTGCATATCCTCTGCTTTTAACTTACCCGCCTTCACTTTGGATGCGAGTTCCTGTATCTCCCTTGCTATACCTTTGATTGATTTTTCATCGGCATTTTTAATAACCGGTACAAATAAGGCATCTTCGGTTGCAACGGCAATTGATATATTGATTTCTTTCTTTTGGATGATCTTTTCGCCTGCCCACATCGAATTGAGCTCTGGAAATTCCGTAAGGGCTTGAGCAACCGCTTTTACGAAAAAGGCAAAGTACGTTAAATTATAGCCTTCTTTTTGTTTAAAGTCGGATTTTAGATTATCACGCAACTTCACCATATTGCTTGCGTCAACTTCCACCATCGTCCAGGCATGTGGAATTTCGTGCTTACTTTTCAACATATTGGACGCAATTGCCTTTCGGATGCCGGTAACAGGTATTTCCTTGTCACCAGCCGCAGTCGTCACATTTGTTGCTGGACTGGTTTGACGATTAACTTGAGGAGCCATCGCTTCAGGAGCCGAATCGGAAATGGTGGAAGGCTCATCCGCCTTAGGAAGATTCCCTGCTTCAACAAGTTTCAATAAATCTTTACGGGTGATCCGTCCCTCATTCCCCGTTCCTTTAACTTTTGAAAGGTCGATTCCATGCTCCTGGGAAAGTTTTAACACAGCTGGCGAATAGCGAGCTTTACTTGATGGTTCGACCGCTTGCTGTACATCTCTTGTAACAGATGCATCAACATTTTCCTCACTATGTGAAACTTGCCCAGCATTTTCGTTATCCGTCTTTGCCGTTTCAACTTCAATCGAGCATATGACTTCCCCGACTGCCAATGTTTGATTCTCATCCGCTTTCAATTCCTTGATGATGCCGGTGAAGGAAGAAGGAACCTCAGCATTTACTTTATCCGTCATCACTTCAGCTAGCGGATCGTATTTCGTGACATGATCCCCAGGCTTTACAAGCCATTTACTGATGGTTCCCTCCGTGACACTTTCGCCTAGTTGAGGCATCTTCATTAATTCCATAGCCATTATTCATTCCTCCTTCTTAACAGTCATTAATACTCGGCCAATTCCCTCATAGCTTTTTCCACTTTATCAGGATTCACCATAAAATGTTTTTCCATCGTAGGCGCATATGGCATGGCAGGTACGTCAGGTCCCGCCAATCGTTTTACAGGGGCATCCAAATCAAAAAGGCAATGCTCGGCAATGATGGCCGCGACCTCACTCATGATGCTTCCTTCTTTATTATCTTCCGTAACCAGTAATACTTTCCCCGTTTTAGAAGCTGCTTCTATGATGGCATCCTTATCCAAAGGGTAGACGGTACGCAGGTCAAGAACATGTGCAGATATTCCATCTGCAGCTAATTTTTCTGCTGCTTGAAGGGCAAAGTGCACACAAAGGCCATAGGAGATGACTGTAATGTCTTCCCCTTCCCTTTTCACATCTGCCTTACCGATTGGAAGTACATAATCTTCAGTGGGTACCTCACCCTTGATCAAGCGGTATGCGCGTTTATGTTCAAAGAATAGCACTGGATCTTCATCGCGAATGGCAGCTTTAAGCAAGCCTTTTACATCATACGGAGTGGAAGGCATCACAATTTTCAAGCCCGGCTGATTGGCAAAGATTGCTTCAACCGATTGTGAATGATAAAGAGCTCCATGAATCCCTCCTCCATATGGAGCACGGATTACCATGGGACAGCTCCAGTCATTATTGGAACGGTACCTAATTTTGGCTGCTTCTGAAACTATTTGGTTAATGGCAGGCATGATGAAATCAGCAAATTGCATCTCAGCTATCGGCCGAAGCCCATACATGGCGGCTCCAATTCCAACTCCTGCAATTGCAGACTCAGCGAGAGGGGTATCGATGACCCTGGCTTCACCGAATTGGTCGTATAAACCATTAGTGGCTTTAAAGACCCCTCCTTTTTTTCCAACATCCTCTCCCAATACGAATACACGGGAATCACGTTCCATCTCTTCCCTCATTGCCATTGTCACGGCATCTATATAAGAAATCACTGGCATTCTATTACCCCCTTACTTTTGTGCATACACATGATTCATAGCACTTTCAGCCTTCGGATATGGAGCATTTTCAGCATAATCGGTTGCTTCGTTGACTATCATCATGACTTCATCATTCATTTGTTTCTCAAGGTCATCATCCATGATTCCCACTTCTTTTAAATACGCTCCAAATGTCTTAATGGAATCCTTCGTTTTGGCTTCGGCCACTTCATCCGCTGTCCGGTAGCTTCGGTCATCATCATCACTTGAATGAGGTGTGAGCCTGTATGAAACGGTTTCTATCAGTGTAGGGCCTTCTCCCCTTCGTGCACGGTCGGCTGCTTCTTTCACCGCTGCATACACGGCCAATGGATCATTGCCATCCACCGTTATTCCAGGCATCCCATAGCCAATTGCCCTGTCGGAAACATTTTCACACGATAGCTGTTTCGAAATAGGAACGGAAATCGCATATTTATTATTTTCACACATGAAAATGACCGGTAGCTTATGCACACCTGCAAAGTTGGCCCCTTCATGAAAATCGCCCTGATTGGATGAACCTTCCCCAAACGTTACGAATGTTACCAAATCCTTACCTTCCATCTTCCCTGCAAGGGCAATTCCAACAGCATGCGGGACCTGTGTCGTTACAGGTGATGAACCAGTGACGATCCTATTTTTCTTTTGACCAAAATGACCAGGCATTTGGCGTCCGCCGGAATTGGGATCTTCCTCTTTCGCGAAACCTGAAAGCATCAAGTCTTTTGCGGTCATTCCGAAGGTAAGCACCACACCTACATCCCGATAATAAGGCAGTACATAATCCTTTTGCCTATCAAGCGCAAATGATGCCCCAACCTGTGCAGCTTCTTGCCCCTGGCAGGAAATCACAAAGGGAATTTTCCCCGATCGGTTTAAAAGCCACATGCGCTCATCAATTCTGCGGGACAAAAGCATTGTCCGGTACATATCTAAAACCGTTTCCTCATTTAAGCCTAATTGTTCATGACGTTTTTCTACCATCATAAAACCTCCTGACCTTATTCTTTATGAATGAATGGCACGTCCATCGACAGCAAGGGCCGCCTCTCCGATTGCTTCAGAAAGGCTTGGGTGCGGATGAATTGTCTTCCCTATCTCCCAAGGTGTCGCATCAAGCACTTTTGCAAGTCCCGCTTCTGAAATCATATCCGTAACATGTGGGCCGATCATATGAACGCCCAGTATATCATCCGTTTTCTTATCGGCGATGATTTTGACAAAACCATCCGCTTCCCCGAAAACAAGGGCCTTACCAACTGCACGGAATGGGAATTTCCCGATTTTAAGGTCATAGCCTTCCTTGTTTGCCTGTTCTTCCGTCAAACCGACACTTGCAGCTTCAGGGCTTGAATACACACATTTTGAAATCAGCGAATAATCCAGCCGTTCCGGCTTTTGACCTGCTATATGTTCCACTGCTGTAATACCTTCATGGGAGGCAACATGAGCCAATTGCAGACCTCCGATACAATCACCGATCGCATAGATATGTGATTCCTTCGTTTGAAAGGAGTCATTGGTTTCAATAAAACCATTCTCTTTCACAATTTCGGTATTTTCAAGGCCGATCCCTTCCACATTTGCTGATCTGCCTACGGAAACCAGTATTTTTTCAGCTGTGAATTCCTCTACCGAACCTTTGACTTCAGCAGAAATGGATACTGAAACATCCGTTTTCAGGGTTTCAGGCAATACCTTGGCACTAGTAACGAATTTGACGCCCTTTTTCGTTAGGAGACGAAGCATTTCACTGGAAATATCATGATCCTCAGTCGGGATAATTCTATTTGCATATTCCAGTACTGTCACTTCCACGCCAAAGTCATTGAGCATGGAGGCCCATTCAATCCCGATAACTCCCCCGCCTACAATAATCATTGATTTTGGCAGGCTCTCAAGCTTTAGGGCTTCATCCGATGTAAGCACAAATTCACCATCAATCGTCAAACCGGGCAGTGTCCTCGGACGCGAACCGGTGGCAATGAGGACATTCTGAGGAATGAGCATTTCATTTTCACTGCCATTATTCATTTCCACGGAAATTGTTCCAGGCATCGGGGAAAATATAGATGGACCAAGTATACGTCCTAACCCTTCATAAACCGTTATCTTTCCTTGTTTCATCAAGTGCTGGACACCTTTATATAGTTGATCGACCACTTTATTCTTTCTTTCCTGCACCTTAAGGAAATCTACCTTTACATCCCCGGTAACAACACCAAATTCTTCACTTTTCACTGCAGTCTGATAAACTTCCGCACTCCTTAAAAGTGCTTTTGAAGGGATACAGCCTTTATGTAGACACGTTCCGCCGAGCTTGCCTTTCTCCACGACAGCCGTTTTCAATCCTAATTGAGCAGCCCTTATCGCTGCCACATACCCGCCTGTTCCTCCTCCGAGGATAACGAGGTCAAATTCTTCAGCCAAAACTGCTCCTCCTCACAAATACATTCTATTGTCACCATTTTTACTTGCCCTATGTTTATTACGTTATCCATGTTGAAAATTCCTGTGTTTATTTAAAAAAACACAGGAATTTATATCTTGTAAAACTACATTCATTTTCTTCCATTCAAGATATGTTTTTCATTTTGCAAGAATTGGCTCCTTGAATTCCTCATGCGGGCAATGCGCTCCTCAGCCATCCTATCCGCTGCTTTATAAGTTGGAATTTGATCACGTTTCGCAATCTCGATGACTCGTTCAATTGTATCATAAACCGTTTCCACTTTCTTAAGGGCTCTTTCCCGATTATACCCAAGAAGCTCATCGGCTACATTTATGACGCCACCTGCATTAATTACATAATCAGGAGCATATATGATACCTTTTTCATGAATTTGATCGCCATGAACAGGTTCCTTTAATTGATTATTAGCTGCACCAGCAATGACCTTCGCCCTGATTTGATTGATTGTATGATCATTTATGACAGCCCCTAACGCACATGGTGCATAGATATCACAGTCGACTCCATAAATTTCATCAGGATTCACTGCAGTCGCCCCAAAGGACTCAACCGCACGGGCCACGCTTTCTTTATTGATATCCGTAACGATCAGCTTGGCGCCCTCCTCATGAAGGTGACGGCATAAGTTGTAAGAAACATTTCCGACGCCTTGGACTGCAATTACCTTGCCTTCTAAAGAATCTGTTCCGAATGCTTCTTTTGCAGCGGCCTTCATGCCGCGATACACCCCATAAGCAGTTACAGGGGAAGGGTTACCCGAAGAACCGAATGCAGGGGAAATCCCCGTGACAAAATCCGTCTCCTCATGTATGAGGTCCATATCCTCAACCGTTGTACCTACATCTTCAGCTGTTATATAACGCCCATTCAGCCCTTGGATATACCTTCCGAATGCACGGAACATTTCTTCATTTTTATCCTTACGCGGATCGCCGATGATGACGGTTTTCCCTCCGCCTAAATTCAGGCCGGCAGCTGCGTTCTTATATGTCATTCCTCTCGAAAGCCTTAAGGCATCTTCAATGGCTTCTTCTTCAGATGCATACGTCCACATCCTTGTGCCTCCAAGCGCAGGCCCTAATGTTGTATCGTGAATGGCAATAATCGCTTTCAAACCCGATTGTTTATCCTGACAGAATAGCAGTTGCTCGTAATCATACTTCTCAAGATATTTAAAAATTTCCATAAAGGAATCCTCCCTAGATGTTTTAATACATGTCAGATATGAGGACACTGAATTGCTCCTCATTCTTCTTATTCCTACGTTCATTTTAAATGGAATCTGCTACTCACATGATATTTTCCCCATGGGGAATGGTTCCCTTGAAAAACCCATGCACCTTTAAATATGCAAATAACATGCCAATAAAATACATAATGAGAGCGTTTTTATCCAAAAAAAGGGGATGCTGGTTAATATGTTGGGCAACTATAGCCTATAACAAATTCAAAAAAATTTCATGTCAGAAGTGGAGTCTCGCTCAAATTAAAATAAATCAGAAAATTCTGCGCAGTTTTTTTCATAGTGCGCAATTATTTGCATGCAAAATTTTTCACAGTTTTAATTTTTCCATTTTGTAATATAGATTCCTAACTGAGATTCCCAGTGCTTTTGCCGTAAGTGTTTTATTGCCCTTGTGTGCATGGGACGCTTGCTGAATGATCTCGGCTTCATACTGGTCTATTATCTCCGAGAGCGGTTTCCCCGATACGTACCCAGAAGGCTTCATTAATAATTTCTCCTGTTTTACTGGAATCTCTTCGATAAAATCCGGAATATGATGGATATCAATGATCGTCTCGTTCAATTTCATGAAAATGATCGCCCGACCTAAAATATTTTCGAGTTCCCTTACATTACCTGGCCAGTTATAGATTTGCATCTTATGTATAGCTGCTGCTGTAATTCCCTCTATGCTCCGTCCATACTCTTGATTGATTTTATGAATCAAATGCTCCGCCAATTCTCTCAAATCTTCTTTTCGCTTTCTTAGTGGAGCAATGAAAATAGGCATACGGTTCAGCCTGAAATACAAGTCTTCCCTGAATGATCCGGTTGCGATGGCCTGTTCAAGATTGATATTCGTAGCGGCTATGACCCGGACATTGATGGGAACCGGTTTCGTTCCACCCACTCTAACGATTTCCTTTTCTTGTAGGACCCGAAGTAATTTAGCTTGGATGTTGGCAGGTAATTCACCAATTTCGTCCAAAAATATACTCCCATGATTTGCCTCTTCAAAAAAACCGACCTTTCCGCCCCTGCTTGCCCCTGTAAAGGCTCCTTCATCATAGCCGAACAGTTCACTTTCAAGTAATGATTCCGAGATGGCCGCACAATTTACACGTACGAATTTATTGAATTTCCTATCGCTCGCATTATGGATGGCATGTGCAAATAACTCTTTGCCCGTTCCTGATTCACCTCTTAATAAGACAGTAGCAGGTGTTTTTGCCGATAACTTCGCCTGTTCAATGGGAAGCTTCATCTCTTCGGAAGCTCCAATTATATCATCAAAGGAATATTTAGCCTGCAATGTACGAATAATCTGTCTTGCCCGATTCAATTCATGGGTCAAGGCTTGAATTTCCGATACATCATGAATGACACCAACGCTCCCTTTCAAGCACCCATCCACGATGATTGGAGCAACATTCACGATCACTTCCTTATGTTTTGGGCCGACACGCATATTGACACCCCGGACAGGCTTTTTTGTCTGAAGAACTTTCATATGCATACTTTCACCTTCGTAAATATCGATGGAAGCCGGCTTACCAATCACTTGCGTCTTTGTTAAGCCAGTGATTCTTGTATATGCCGGATTGATCAAAAGCCCCCTGCCTTGATCATCCACAACAGATATGGCTTCTTCACTGGATTGAATGATCGCCTGAAGCATCGTCTGTATCTCTTTTAAATCAGTGATCTGCTCCGCCAATTGTACAGCTTCCGTTTTATTCCTAAACACGGAAAAAGCCCCTATGATTTCCTTATCGGCATTCACCAGAGGTATCCTTGTCGTTATGAGTTCCATCCCATTGCTAAGGGTGATTTCCTGATTTACTTCTTTTTGGTTCGTTTGCATCACTCGCAGCAATCCAGTTGAAGGGATGAAATCTTTGATATGTCTGCCTATCACATCCTCGCGCTTGGTGTCAGATGCACGTTCCGCACTATCATTGAACATGATGATGAATCCTTCATGATCAATCACCACCATCCCTTCACTGGTCGTATTAAGGATTAAGTCCATTTTTGCCGAGGCATTCTCCAATTTACTTATTAAACGATTTTTCTCTTCAAACAACTTAGCCATTATGAGGGCAACACTTCCAGGAATGAGAATCGTTTGTTCACCCATATCCCTTTTTATCTTTTTATAGACAGTCGGGTCACCGGTCGTGTCGAAAATGATGTCCAAATCCCGCTCCAATCCCATGCTCCAATTGGTCACTGTAGGAATCTTCCGTTCCTTTGCAGCAAGCATCCCCTCAGCGGATTCATTCGTATCAGCCATACAAACAATGGAGAATACTTCACTTTCCGATAGGAGTTTCAATACGGTTGTCCCTCCCACTCCTCCCCCTACTATCATGACCTTTTGCATGAGCCAATCCCCCTTAAGATATAATTATCCCTTTTATTAGATCTTTCCCTGCAATTTTTTTCATACTCCACATCATTTTACCATATCGCCACCCTTAAAAAACAGCCACTAACTCCCAGTCATTATCTAGATTCCCGAAACTTGACAAATAATTTATATCCTTTATCATTTTTAAAAGACGGAATTTTCGGAAGGGATTTGACCGCATGAGACGTTTAATCGCTTTTTTGATTCTTTTTATACCCGGTGCCTTTGCTGCCTATGGCATAAAAATAATGAGGGACATGGTATTCGGTATTTTACAGCCTCCCTATCCAGCCCTTTGGCTGCAATTTTTAATCGGACTGCTCATTATGATTGGCGGAATAGCCTTCATCGCTGGCTTCGTCCTTCATCGAGATCGAAAACAAAATAAGGTCCAAAGCAGGTTCAATAAATTTTAAACGTAAAAAGAAGGTGCCATGTAACATATGGCACCTCCTTTCTTTATCTTGATTTCAATCCTTCTCTGATCCTTACGGCTGCCTCGGGAAAATCGGTTATGATGCCGCTGCACCCCAATTTGAATAACCTCTTCATCTCGGCTTCTTTATTAATGGTATATGGTCGTACAGGAACTCCCATACTCAACGATGCTTGAATTAATTCATCAGGCGCAGCCCGGATATTTGGGTGGATTGCACTTCCGCCTATTGCCTTTGCATATATCCACGGCATGTATAGACCATCCCTATAAAGCGGTGCGGTTTCCAATTCAGGTGCCAATTGATGGCAAATGACCAAACTGTAATGATTGAAAGAAGAAAGGATTATCCTTTCCTCGATTTCATAAGTACGGATGAGCCTGATGACTTTCTCTTCTAATCCTGGATACAGAAAAAGCGTATTTTTCAATTCAATATTGCAAAAAAGCTGATTATCGTAAAGCCAAATAAATAGTTCTTCAAGCGTCGGGATCTTTTCATTACCCAATTTACCCTTATAGGTTGAAGACGCATTAAGAGTTTTCAACTCCATCAAGGTCCTGTCTTTTACATACCCCGAGGCATTCGTGGTCCGATCAAGTTTTTCATCGTGAATGATGACCACTTCTCCATCTTTCGAGAGCTGGACATCCGTTTCAATTCCGTCCGCCCCGACACGGGCAGCTTCTTTGAACGCCGACATCGTATTTTCCGGATGTGTTCCCGCAGAGCCCCGATGTGCAAAGATTAAGGTCATGATGAAACGCCGCCTCTCTCAATAATTGTTATATCCCAATTTTATGAATAGAAACAGCAAATTATTTTCATCTAGATTAATCATTTAATCAAAATGCAGGTGATTATTTCCTGCAAAGAAGGTCCCTTTCGTCCATTCACTGAATTTCTTTTCCAAGTTTTCGATTTGCAAGCGAGTATCCGGAAAGCCATTTGACCAATCGTAACATCCCCCTCCCCCTTTTGAGTCAAGCATACCCATGATTTTGGACTGCTTTTTCAACCAAAACAAAAACGCCTTTTATTTATGGGATTTCCTGAAAAATCCAATAAATAAAAGGCGTTTAATTTTTTTACCGGTAGCGTAAAAAATTTTGAAGTTGCCGATTAGAAAAAATCACGAAGCAACTTCTTCCTGTCCTTTACTCCAGACGGAGATTTCCTATTTATATTTAGCGGCTCTAGCCTTTATATGGTCAATTGTTAACCTGAATCTTAACAACCGGTGTTCCCCCTACCCCTGTCAAGAAGCTTTATGTTCGAGACGCAGCTTATCGGCAACCATGGCAATGAATTCGGAATTTGTGGGTTTTGCCTTAGTCATGCTTACGGTATATCCGAAAAGAGATGAAATGGATTCGATATTTCCACGGCTCCAGGCCACTTCAATCGCATGCCGGATAGCACGTTCAACACGGCTGGCCGTAGTATTGTATTTTTTTGCGATATCCGGATATAAAACTTTGGTGATAGAACCCAATAGTTCGATATCATTATATACCATGGATATGGCTTCCCTTAAATACAAATAGCCCTTGATATGTGCTGGCACTCCAATCTCGTGAATGATGCTTGTAATGCTGGCATCGAGGTTCTTCGGCTTGGATTCATTTTGGGGACGATAGCTAAATTGGCTATGATTTTTTAAAACCGCCTGTCCTTTACCGCTTACCTGACGTATGTGATTGGCCAGGTTTTCCATATCAAATGGTTTCAGGATAAAGTATGACGCGCCCAAATCAACCGCTTTTTTCGTTACATCTTCTTGACCAAAGGCAGTAAGCATAATCACATTAGGCATAGCACCCCGTTTTACTTCACGAAGTTTTTCAAGTACACCTAACCCATCTAAATGAGGCATGATAATATCGAGGATCAATATATCCGGATCAACGCTTTCAAGCATAGCCAAGCAATCTTGTCCGTTATGTGCCACCCCAATTACTTCCATGTCTTCCTGTGCAGAAATGTATTCTTCCAGAAGGCCAACAAGTTCTCTATTATCATCTACAACGCACACCTTAATTTTTTTCACGCTTGATTTCCTCCTCAACTACAATTGGTCTTTTTTTCTATATGACTAAATTCTATTGTAATTGAACTTTTCGACAATGGAAACTAAATTCCTTTTATTTTTGAAAAAATATAAGGAATTCAATATTATTCTCCGGATATCTCTTGTTTTCGACTTCGTTTGCTATTCGAAAAAACCGTTTGTCGAAAAATCTTCATATCGTTTTCATTTTATCACATCGTTTCAAAAAAACCTCTATTTTTTGAAGAAATCAAATTTATAATTCCTATCCAAACCTATAACTAATCATAATTTTCCATTAAAAAGGGGTATCCAAAAAGGATACCCGGATTCTCTTAGCTTGCCTTTTCATAATTATCTTTGTCGTATATATTTATACCGGCTTCGTTTAACATCCATTCGATATGGACTCCATACCCACTTGTAGGATCATTAACGAATACATGGGTGACTGCACCGATTAATTTCCCATTTTGTATGATAGGGCTGCCGCTCATACCTTGAACGATCCCACCCGTTTTTTGAAGCAATTCTTTATCCGTCACTTTTAAGACCATTCCTTTAATTGCAGGAAACTTCTGTGGTATGGAACTGACGATTTCGACATCGAATTCCTCCACTTCAGAACCATCCACCACTGTAAGGATTTTTGCTGGTCCTTCCTTTACCTCATGGGAAAGGGTGATGGGGAGTGGCTTTTCGTTAATTCCATTTTTAAAATCCTGATTTAATTTTCCGAAAATCCCAAAGGGGCTATTGCGATTGATATTTCCAATTTTTTCTTTATTGGAAGAAAAGCGTGCCAATTTTTCTCCCGGATCACCGTTGCTTCCCTTTTCGATGGATGTGACCGTCGATTGAACAATCTGTCCGTCCTTAACAACAATCGGCTTTTTTGTATCCATATCGGATATGACATGTCCCAATGCCCCATATTTTTTCGAATCCGGGTGATAAAACGTCATCGTTCCGATGCCAGCTGCCGAATCACGGATATACAAACCTAATTTGTAAGTTCCTTCATTCTTATCTTTTAGAGGTAATAGGGTACTATGAAGCACTTCATTATCACGGTTGATGACAAGATTCAACGCCTCACCCTTTTCGCCTGCCTGCTGAACAAAAGGGGTTACATCCCCCATCTTCTTTATCGTCTGACCATTGATTTCTGTAATAATATCACCGATTTCAATTTTCGCTTTTTCTCCCGGTGATTTTTTCCCCTGCGCAGTATCAATAAGATGATGACCTACTACGAGAACCCCCAGAGTATTAAGCTTTACTCCAATGGATTGGCCTCCAGGCATGACTTTAAAGTCTTTTAACACCCTGATGTCGACCTTTTTGGCAGGTAAGCCTGCTACATCGAGTAACACTTCATTCGTACCTGGTTTCTCAGCACCAAGCGTAATCGAAGCTTGTTCATCATGAAGCGAAATTCCATCACTGGAACCCGAAGTTTTTGCAGAAACAGGCAATGATTTGGAAATACTATATTGACTTCCTTCAAATAGTACAAGATGATTTGGAATTAAAAAATATTCACGAGATGGCTGGTATAACCCTAATGTTAATAGCGAAACAAGGAGAATTCCACCGATGATCCTGTTTATCCATACAAATTTCAATCCATTCACTCTCCTCGCTCTCTGAAACTTTATGGCTACACCTTTAATTTAGCCCTCATGACAGTCATTTATAACAGGTGCAAAAAATAAAAGCTATCCGTTTTTGGATAGCTTTACAATGAATGCTTATGATAAGTTTGAATTATCTTCTTACCGGCACATCAAGATGTAATCTTCAGCCTTTTGGCCAGCTGGATTAATTCATTGGCATGCTGCTTCGTCAAATCCGTTATCTCTACTCCTGAAATCATCCTGCCAATTTCTTTTACTTTTTCAGTTTCAATTAGCGGCTTGACCGAGGTATTCGTGCGTCCGGCCCTTACATTTTTCGCTATGAATAGGTGAGTATCCGCCATAGCTGCCACCTGCGGCAAATGGGATATGCACAGTACCTGTGATCCAGTTGCCACTTTATAGATCTTTTCGGCAATGGATTGGGCAACCCGTCCGCTCACACCTGTGTCCACTTCATCAAATATAATGGACGTTATGCCTTGGTGCTTGGAGAAAATGCTTTTCAAAGCCAGCATGATCCTCGACAGTTCTCCACCTGATGCAATTTTAGAAAGAGGTTTTAACGGTTCACCTGGATTGGTGGAAATATAAAATTCCATTGAATCCAGCCCTGACTGATTAATGCCTCTATCTGACAATTCATCGAAAGTATAGGCCGTTTGAAGGAAATGCGGTTCGAAAATTGTCTTTTCCATGTATAAATCTTTTAATTCCTGATGAATCTTTTTGGTTAACTGCTGAGCGAATTTCTGGCGAAGTTCAGAAAGATTCTTTGCTTCGACTATCAAATCAGCCTTGATGGATTTCATTTCCTTTTCAAGCTTCGCTATATGGGTTTCCCTATTTTGCAGTTTTTCGACCTCTTCTTCTATAGCGGCTCCATATTCCAGGATTTCCTCGATGGTCCGTCCGTATTTACGCTTTAATTGATTTATTTCATTAAGGCGACTTTCAATGAATTCCACACGTTCTGTATCATAATCCAAAGAGTCTAATTGGTCTCGGATGTTCGATACGGCCTCTTCAAGCAGGAAGTAGCTATTTGAAACGGTTTCAGAGCTGTTCTTTAAACCTTCATCAAGACCTGCCGCTTCTTCCAAATTATTCATGGCTACGGAAAGCCAATCAATTGCATGTTGTTCACCATTTAAAGCATTATAACTGGTTTGCAGCGCTTCATGGATTTTTTCAAAATTATTGATTTTCTTCCGTTCTTCCATCAATTCTTCATCTTCGCGTAATTTCAAATCGGCTGTTTGGATTTCCTCGAATTGAAATTGGATCAAATCAAGGCGGTGTACCATTTGCTGTTCATTTTGGCTTAAACCATTCAATTGTTTAGAAGCGGTTTCATAACGTTTATATAGTTTTTGGTATTCAGTGAGTGCAGATGCGATTTTTTCACCGCCAAATTGATCCAGTAGTGGAAGATGGAGTCGTTCATCCATTAATTCCTGATGTTCATGCTGACCATGGATATCAATCAATGTCCGTCCTATCTCACGTAAAGTGGAAATCGTTACAAGCTTTCCATTTACCCTGCAAACACTTTTGCCGCTCTGTGAGATGTCCCTTCGAAGTATCGCCATCCCATCATTCATATCCAGGCCAAACTCTTCGGCTTTGGCAAAGACCGGGTGTTTTTCATCTTCAATTTGGAATAATCCTTCTATTTCGGCCTTAGACTCACCATGCCGAATGAACTCAGCAGAACCACGACCCCCAACCAAAAGATGAACGGCATCTATTATGATTGACTTCCCTGCACCTGTTTCTCCGGTCAAGACCGTCAAGCCTTTCTCAAATGAAACGGACAGGCTGTCTATGATCGCAAAATTCCTAATCGATAGTTCTGTTAACAAACTAGGTCACCTCACAAAATTATTAGAGCATGTCCAAGAATTTGCCGGAAATGATCTTTGCATCTTCCTCAGAGCGGCAGATAATTAAACAAGTATCATCGCCACCGATCGTCCCGAGTATTTCTTGCCAATTTAAATTATCGATCAATGCACAGATTGCTTGCGCATTACCTGGGAGCATCTTCATAACCAGTAAATTGTTGGCTGAGTCAATGCGTACAAATGCATCGACAAGGATTCTCTTTAATTTTTGAAGTGGATTGAAACGTTGGTCGGCCGGCAGACTGTATTTGTACCTTCCATCCGTTAAAGGAACTTTTACAAGGTGAAGTTCTTTAATATCCCTTGAAACAGTGGCTTGAGTTACATTGTATCCAGCTAATTTCAATTCTTCAACTAACTCATCCTGGGTTTCGATATCATTATTCGTTATAATGTCCCTTATTTTTATATGTCGTTGTCCTTTATTCATAAGTAGAAGCACCTCTTCTCGACTGTTGCTCATTTAATGTATCACTTTCATTTCTTACTTAAGCAAACTCCCCCAATATGGGCTTGCTTCGATATCATCAGTACGTGCAAATAGGCCGCTTTAGGAAGTGGCTAATATTAATGTTATCGGATTTTTATGCAATTGTACAACTTTTTCTCTAAAATGAATACAAGTCTATTTTTTGTACTTACCTATTTTATGTATCCACCTATAAATGATTCAAGTGCATGACGCACCATGTATAGGTAAAAAGCTCCTTTAGCCAACCATTCAGCCAAAGGAGCCCATACAAAGTTCTAGCTATTCTTTTTTAAATTGGGCATGGGCTTCTCCAACGATGTCATCAACCGTTTTCGAAAGCAACATCGCTCCATCTTCCTTCGACCCTTGCCAGTGTAAATGAAGTAAGAATTCTATATTTCCATCACCGCCGGTAATCGGTGAGAAGGAGGCATCCTTAATATCATAGCCTTCCTTTATAGAAAAAGAAATGATTTTATCCAACACTTGTTTATGGATTTTGGGATCACGAACAATCCCCTTTTTACCCACTTGATCCTTCCCCGCTTCGAATTGCGGTTTAACTAAAGCAACGACATCACTATTCGGGACGAGCAAGGTCTTTAGCACCGGTAAAATTAACGTAAGCGAGATGAAAGAAACATCAATGCTTGCAAAGTTTGGCATCTCCCCATCTAGATCGGCGGGTGTAACATAACGGAAATTGGTCCGCTCCATTACTTTAACCCGATCATCCTGCCTAAGCTTCCAGGCAAGTTGATTATAACCCACATCAAGCGCATAAGACATTGTGGCGCCATTTTGCAAAGCACAATCCGTGAACCCACCAGTTGATGAACCGATATCAAGCAGTATTTTTCCATTCACTTGTAAATCGAATTCCCTTAATGCCTTCTCAAGCTTAAGACCGCCTCTTGAAACGTAAGGCATGACTTTTCCTTTGATCGTAAATTCGAGATCGACCGGCACTTTTTCCCCCGGTTTTTCGTATCGCTCTTCATTCGCGTAGACAAGGCCTGCCATAACCATACGCTTCGCTTTTTCACGTGTATCGGCCAAGCCTTGTTCTACAAGTAATACATCTACTCTTTCTTTCATCACTTTCATATTGTCAGGCCCTTTTTTCTTTTTTGGGTGTTATCATTTTAATTTTTTTGATGGCTGTCTCAGTCGTTAAACCGATTTCTTCAAGAAGTTCATCCACACTTCCATGTTCAATGAAATAATCAGGTATTCCCATTCGATCTATAATTGCCCCATAAAACCCTTGATCATGAGCATATTCAAGTACAGAACTACCAAAACCACCTTGAAGAACCGCTTCCTCTATTGTCAAGATAGGCATTTTTTCTCCAAGGAGACTGCTTAGCATGTTCTCATCCAAAGGCTTAATGAAACGGGCATTGATCACCTTGACTGAATAATCCTCTTTCCCCAGAAGTTCTGCAGCTTCAAGAGCCATGGGAATCGTTGTACCGAACGTTAAGATGGCCGCATCCGTCCCTTCTTTAAGAACTTCCCACGAACCGATTGGAATCTGCTGTAATTCGGTATCCATCACAACTCCCCAACCATTCCCGCGAGGGAAACGCATAGCAATCGGACCATCATTATAGTTTAGGGCCGTATTGACCATATGCTGACCTTCGTTTTCATCCTTCGGCATCATCAACACCATATTCGGTACATGGCGTAAGAAAGCAATATCGAAAACGCCTTGATGCGTTTCACCATCTGAACCAACCAATCCGGCACGATCGATCCCTATGAATACATTCAAATTCTGACGGCAGATATCATGCACCACCTGGTCATAAGCCCTTTGCAGGAAGGTTGAATAAATAGCCAGAAAAGGTTTCATTTTTTGCGTTGCCAATCCTGCTGCAAAAGTTGCAGCATGCTGCTCGGCGATCCCTACATCATAGAAACGCTCCGGGAACTCCCGAGAAAAGCCCACCAATTTCGAACCTACGGGCATTGCAGGTGTAATCGCGACAATCCGCTCATCTTCACGGGCTAGCCTGCTTACAGTATCGCTTACAAGAGCGCTCCAAGCAGGACCTTTACTAGGTGATTTCACGAAATCACCTGTCTCGATCTTGTATGGGCCTGTCCCATGCCAGTTTCCAGTTGTATCCAACTCGGCAGGTGAATACCCCTTGCCTTTTTTCGTGATGACATGCAGCAGTACAGGTCCCTTCGTTTTCTTGGCATATCTTAAATTCTCCAGCAATTCCTCATAATTATGACCATCCACTGGCCCTAGATATGTGAAACCGAGCTCTTCGAAAAAGATTCCTGAGACCAATAAGTACTTCATGCTATCCTTCAAGCGTTCAGCTGTAGCCGCAAGTTTACCACCGACTGCAGGAATTTTTTTCAGAAGCTGCTCCAATTCATCTTTTGCCCAGTTGTATTTACCTGCTGTCCGCAATCTTCCCAATATCGTGTGTAATGCACCTACGTTAGGGGCTATGGACATTTCATTATCATTCAGGATAACGATCATATCCTTTTTTTCATCGCCGATATGATTCAATGCTTCAAGAGCCATTCCGCCAGTTAGGGCACCGTCCCCGATTACAGGTAAAATAAAACTGCTTTCACCTTTGATATCACGGGCAGCCGCCATTCCCATTGCAGCTGAAAGGGAAGTCGAACTATGACCGGTTTCCCAAACATCATGGGGGCTTTCAATCATTTTAGGAAAACCGCAAAGACCTTTATATTTCTTTAAGGTGTCGAACTCTCCTGCTCTGCCAGTCAGGATTTTATGGACATAGGATTGATGTCCGACATCCCATAAAATTTTATCATTCGGACTGTCGAATTCTTTATGCAAGGCTATAGTCAATTCAACGACACCTAAATTGGGACCAATATGCCCGCCTGTCACCGATAATTTTTCCACAAGGAATTTACGTACTTCCACACTTAACTCGACTAGTTCTTCATTATTCATCTTCTTCAAAAAAGAAGGGTCTTTTATAGATAGAAGATCCAAACAGGACCACTCACTTTCTGTCATTTTCGGTTGTAAGCATAAACAAATCCTCATAAAAGAGGGATATCGAAGACTTGACCGAAAAATTGGTTTTAAGTTAAAAAATAGCCGCCAACACCCAGGTGAATTCGGCGGCTTATTATACCTATTTTATCACGTATCTCCATTAAAAAATTCATTTTGATTTTCACATATTTTTGCACAATGAGTATACCATAAAACCTCAATTGATAACAAATTTAGCCACAATCAATGGTTACGGTTCGCTATTAAATCAGTTAGTTCATTCAACAAACCCGTCTGTAAGGTTGTTTTTCCTAAAGCGGCATGGGCAAGTTCTATATGATGTTCCAACTTTTCCTTTGCCCCTTGAAGCGTAAGTAAAGAGGGATATGTGCTTTTATGATTCCCCACATCACTGCCAACCGGCTTACCTATCAACTCGACGGACCCTTCAATATCCAGAATATCATCGCGAATTTGAAAAGCAAGCCCTAGGTGGTATGCAAAGTCACGTAAATGCCGTTTCTGTTCTTCATTCGCTCCGGCTAATATAGCTCCGGAAAGGATGCTTGCAGTCAATAACTTTCCTGTTTTATGTTCATGGACATACTCCAATTCCTGAAGGGTCAGCTGTTTATTCTCCCCTTCCATATCGGCAACTTGACCTCCAACCATTCCTTCGGCTCCGGCAGACTTCGCAATTTCACTTACAAGGTTCAGCTTCATTTCAGCCGTAACCTCGGGATCGATCATATCCGTCACCAATTGAAAGCTATATGTAAGAAGCGCATCACCTGCCAGTATTGCTACCGCTTCACCGAACACTTTATGGTTCGTCGGTTTTCCGCGGCGGAGATCATCATCATCCATCGCCGGAAGATCATCATGAATCAAAGAATATGTATGAATCATTTCAATGGCGGCCGCTGCAGGAATTCCCCTCCTCAAGCTCTTTCCAAATGCCTCCAGAACCGCAAAGACCAATAACGGGCGAATCCGTTTACCCCCTGCCTCCAGTGAATAGACCATGGCATCTTTAACCACTGCCGGAGCCTTAAGTTTATTGACATATTCCACAATTTCCCGTTCGATTACCGCCTTATATTCTTTAGAAAACATTTCAAAGGACGCCGTACCCATGTCATTCTTCCTCCTGTACAGCGAAGTTTTCAAGTTCCCCATCTTCGCGTAAAATTTGAGTCAACTGATCTTCAACAGCCTTAAGCTTTGAATGGCAAAGCCTTGATAAATCCATTCCTTGTTTATATATGGAGATAGCTTCTTCCAAGGGCACATCGCCTTCTTCCAACTGTTCTACAATTTTTTCGAGATTCTCCATCGCTTCTTCAAATGTAGCTTCCGGTTTTTTTGTCATGGTTCAATCCGCTCCTTTATTTCTTTAATTTCACATTCAAGGGTCCCATCTTTAATCGAAACCGCTATCTTATCCCCTTTGGATACTTGCTGTGTACTTTTCACTAATGTCTCACCCTCAGCAAAAACCAATCCATAGCCCCGTTCCATGATTTTTAGCGGGCTGAGGGCAGATAAAGTGGCTGTAATATGGACGAACTGTTGTGATTTTTGCCGATAGATGGCTTCCATGGCCCTTCGTAAGCCCTTTACATGCTGCTGCAAATCATCTTTCGCATTTTTCACCGCTTGTTCCGGATGCTGCTTTTTCAGAATATCGTTCAGCTGATTCAGCCCATCTCTCTTTTTCATGAAATATCGCGTGCTGGTCTTCCCTAGCCTGTCCATCGTCTTGTCAAGCTGTTCAAGCTTCTGTTCATACATTTTATGTGGATAACGGAAAGCATAAGACCTCTCCATCCTGGTCAAACGGGTTCGTTCAAAATTGACCGCTTCTTGAATGGAGCGGGTCAATCGATTCTTGCGGTTCATAAGGCGTTCGAGTATTTCATTCAGGTGAGGAACCGCTAACTCTGCTGCTCCAGTCGGTGTAGGAGCACGCATATCGGCGACAAAATCAGCAATTGTAAAATCGGTTTCGTGACCGACTGCGGAAATTATCGGTATATCGGAATCATAAATCGATTCAGCCACTATCTCCTCATTAAAGGCCCATAGCTCCTCGATCGACCCACCGCCCCTTCCGACAATGAGAACATCACTCTCCGCCCTTGCGTTAGCCATGGAAATTGCCTTGGCAATCGATTTAGCGGCATTATTCCCTTGTACAAGTGCTGGATAAACGATGATCCTGGCGATTGGATATCTCCGTTTGATGGTTATCAGGATATCTCTTAGTGCAGCTCCGGTCGGCGATGTAATGACACCTACAGATTTAGGATACTGGGGAATCGGCTTCTTATGTTCGGCCAAAAATAAACCTGCCTCCTCCAGCTTTTTCTTCAGCTGTTCATAAGCAAGATACAAATCCCCCACACCATCAGGGACCATGCTTTTCACATAAAGCTGATACTGTCCCCCCGCTTCATATAATGATATATCGCCCTTAACAAGTACCTTCATACCATTTTCGGGCAGGAATTTCATCCCTTTATTATTGGCGGCAAACATAACGGAGAGGAGCCTGGCCTTCTCATCCTTTAAAGTAAAATACATATGCCCGCTTGTATGTTGTTTGAAATTTGAAATTTCACCTTTTATGTATACATTTTGCAAATGGGGGTCGGCATCGAACTTCCTTTTGATGTACTTCGTCAAAGCCGACACACTCAAATATTGTTGGTTGCTCATATAATGTCTCCTTCCGATGGAAATCGGATATAAAGAAAACTCGCCCTTAGATTACACTAAAACTTCATTGATCCATGAATGGAAAAAAGCGGTCTCCCGTTATTATAAAACAAGAGGTCCGCTTCTTTAAAATAATTTAACGTTTTTTTCAGCTTTTTAATGCTTGCTTGTTCTGCTCAAGTGCTTTTTGAGCAGATTTGACCGTATTCTTCATAAGCATCGTAATCGTCATGGGACCAACGCCTTTAGGAACAGGGGTAATGTATGAAGCCTTGTTTTTCACTTCATCATACGCCACATCACCGCAAAGCTTCCCTTCATCATTCCTATTCATTCCAACGTCAATGACGACTGCACCTTCTTTAATATGGTCACTCGTGATCGTGTCCCTCTTTCCGACAGCTGCCACAACGACATCGGCTTGCTTGGTATGATACGCAAGATCCTTTGTCCGTGAATGACAGTAAGTAACGGTTGCATTTGCATTTAAAAACATTTGTCCGGCCGGTTTTCCGACGATATTACTTCTCCCTACGATGACAACATGCTTACCTTCGAGGTCATAATCAATATACTCAAGCATCACCATGACGCCGTATGGAGTACAGGGTAAAAATGCATCCTGTCCCGTCATCATCCGCCCAATATTAATCGGGTGGAATCCATCTACATCCTTTTCAGGGGAAATCGCTTCAATGATCGCTTTTTCCTGAATATGTCCAGGTAATGGCAGTTGTACCAATATACCATGAATGCTGTCATCCTGGTTTAATTCAGCAATGCTCTGAATTAATTCCTCCTGAGAGAGTTCCGCAGGCTTTTTAATTAATACGGAATGCATGCCCAAGTCCTCACAGGCCTTTTGCTTATTGCGCACATAAGTTTGTGATGCTTGATTGTCGCCCACCAGGATTACAGCCAAACCCGGAACGACATTTTTTTCACGTAACTGTTGAACTTCCTTACTGATTTCCTGCCTAACTGACTCTGCAATTTCTTTACCATTAATGATTTGAGCTGACATATGTTTATTCCTCCCAAGTTAATTTTGCTAAAGAAATTGCCGAGAGAATCCTTGTTCAAGGCTGCAGCTTTAGCTGCCGCTTTTCACCTTTACTTTGGATAAAACGGCATTTACAAAGCTGCTCGATTGATCATCACCGAATTTCTTAGCAATTTCAATAGCTTCATTCATTGCAACACTTACAGGAACATCTTCACTTTGAAGCATTTCATAAACCGCGATCCGCAGTAAATTCCGATCAATGTTCGCCAGTCTTTCCAACGTCCAATTCTCTAAATTGTCCCTGATCATTCCATCAATTTGTTCTCGATTTTCCGTTATCCCCATTACTAATTTCTTGAAATATTCATCAGTAGGAGCACCATCCAGTACGCTCTCCATCGCTTCTTCTGCATTCGAGTTGGCAATATCTATCTGATATAGGGCTTGAAGGGATTTTTCACGGGCTTCTCTTCTTTTCATAATCTTACTCCTTTAACATCTACTATTATATATGAAAACGCTAGAACAAACGAACATTAAATAACATTTTTTCAAAAATATTAAGATTTTCGCTAAAATATTTTAAAAACTAGCTAAATCTCACTAAAATTAAGGCCAAAAGACTCAACATCTTGATTCAAGCAAACATCTCAAGATTACTTTCCAATTACATGGCCAACACAGTTCCAACCTTTTTGAAAGTGTCAAAAAGCTCATGCCTAGCTTTCATGCTCATATTTCACCTTTTACACTCTAACAGAAATCACCCTTGAATTAAAGGGAAACTTCCAGACACCGCCTTATTATGTTCATTTAAATTTAATATTATAAGCAGGGTATCCTGGAGTATACATTCAAAAAAACAAAAACCCGGCTTTTTGCCGGGTTTTTGCAGGTGTGAATCGAATGAAGCCACTTACACTTCTTGTTCGTAATCCGCTTCTTGTTTAGCGTTTTCAAACGCAATGCCCACTACATGAATGTTCACTTCGCCAGCGTCGATAGCAGTCATATTCAGTAAAGCTTCACGAATGTTATCTTGCACTTCCTGAGCAACTTTCGGAATTGAAACACCAAACTTCATGACACAATAAAGTTCGACTTTGATGGATTCTCCCGTTAAGTCCACTTTAACACCTTTGCCGTGATTCTTTTTACCAAGCTTTTCAACAACACCCGTAGCGAAATTCCCGCGCATATGTGCAACACCTTCAACTTCCGATGCAGCGATACCCGCAATCACCTCTATCACCTCAGGCGCGATCTCCACTTTGCCAAGTCCACTATTATAATCATTCATTTCGAGTAATTGGCCTTCCATTTCACTCATTCAAAAGCACCTCCTGTCTTCCTTTACATTATGAGTTCATTACATCATATATTTCAAGGAATTTGGTATTAAATTCCCCGGAAACAAATTGTTCATGCTGAAGTAACTTAATATGGAAAGGAATTGTGGTACTGATCCCTTCAATGACAAACTCGCCTAAGGCACGTTTCATCTTCTCGATCGCCTCTTCTCTAGTCGGTGCATGGACGATCAATTTAGCGATCATGGAATCGTAATATGGCGGGATCGAGTACCCAGGGTATGCCGCGGAATCCACACGAACTCCATAGCCGCCTGGCGGTAAATACATTTGAATCTTTCCTGCGGAAGGCATGAAATTCTTTTCTGGATTTTCCGCATTGATCCGGCATTCGATAGACCATCCGTTAAAAGTGACATCCTCTTGCGAAAGCGATAGTTTGTTACCTGAAGCAACTTTGATCTGCTCTTTAATCAAATCCACGCCCGTTACCATTTCTGTAACTGGGTGTTCGACCTGGATACGTGTATTCATTTCCATAAAGTAGTATTTTCTATTCACATAGTCATAAATAAATTCTACTGTTCCGGCACCTGAATAGTTAACGGCAAGTGCAGCCGTTACTGCAGCCTGCCCCATTTCCGCACGTGTTTCACCATCCAATGCTGGTGACGGGGTTTCTTCAACAAGTTTTTGCAAACGTCGCTGGACCGAACAATCACGCTCACCTAAATGGATGGCGTTGCCATGATTATCTGCCATGACCTGTATTTCAACGTGACGGAAATCCTCGATGAACTTTTCAATATACACGCCAGGGTTCCCAAATGCCGTCGCGGCTTCCTGTTGCGTGATGTTAATGCCTTTAATGAGATCTTCTTCTGTCCTTGCTACGCGGATACCTTTACCCCCTCCGCCGGCAGTGGCTTTGATGATGACTGGATAGCCCATCTCATTAGCTAGGGCTACACCATCATCCGTATCTTTAATTATGCCTTTAGATCCTGGAACGATCGGTACACCAGCTTTGCGCATGGTTTCCCTTGCTACGTCCTTTGTTCCCATTTTATTGATCGCTTCAGGGCTAGGACCGATGAAAATGATATTGCATTCACGGCATAGCTCAGCAAAGTCAGCATTTTCAGCTAGGAATCCATATCCTGGATGAATAGCATCGGATCCCGTTTTCTTGGCCGTGCTGATAATGTTCGTTGTATTTAAATAACTGTCTTTTGATAATTTAGGACCGATGCAATATGCTTCATCCGCAATTTGAACATGCAATGCCTCTTTATCTGCTTCTGAATAGACCGCAACAGTCTCGATTCCTAATTCCTTGCATGCCCGGATGATTCGGACAGCAATTTCCCCACGATTGGCAATTAATACCTTTTTAATCATTTAGAAACAGCTCCTCATTCCGGCTTTACTAAAAATAATGGTTGACCATATTCTACAAGCTGACCCTCTTTTACAAGGACTTCTACGATTTCACCGCTTACTTCAGCTTCGATTTCATTGAAAAGTTTCATGGCTTCCACGATGCAGACGATGGAATCCCCCGTTACTTTATCGCCTGTTTTTACGTATGCAGGTGAATCCGGTGCAGGAGATTGGTAGAATGTCCCTACCATCGGAGAAGTGATTTTATGTAAATTTTCCTGTTCAGTGACGGCAGCAGCCGGTTTTGCAGGTTCAACAGCTTTCGGCACTGCAGGCGCTGGGGCAGCTGCGTGCTTGACCTCTACAGCTGAATTGGCTTGAACAACTTCTGGAGCAGCTGCTGGGTGCAATACTGTACCCGTTTCAGTTTTTTTCAATTTAATTTTCGTTCCTTCATTTTCAAAAACGAATTCATTGATATTTGATTGATCGACTAGCTTAATAATTTCACGAATTTCTTGCACTTTCATTTTGTGGCACCCCTTGTCTAATTTAATATGAGTTTGTGAGGCAATAATATTTTATGTAACCTTACCCTTAGCTTATCCTACTTTGTCCAATACTGCACAAAGTAGCCGCTTTCTTTATGCGAATAAACCAAATACAAACCCCATCTGTATTATAACAGATATTTCACTTTCTCAAAATATTGTTCCCTTGGAGAGTTGAATAGTTTATGACCAGCTTCTAACATCATACAATATTAGCTTATACAAATTCAATGATAGATTAGTTGTGACTTATTATCCATACTTCTATCTTACACCTTTATTATAATATTGTGAATATTTTTCAACTGGGGCACCTTAACGCTTTTTCTACTATTTTGCATTTTATTCGTAGAAAACCCGCAATAATATCCATTAAAATTACTTTTCTAGAATATAACGGATGATCATGATTGACATTTTTATTTGAGTCCCTGATACCAATTTAAACAAAAAAACTTTTCCTCTAAAGTTTCCGGTTGTAGGATGGTTTGAAAAAATCATAATAAAAAGCCTCCTTTTTTTATTAAAGGGGGCTTTCAAATTTTTATGATGATGAACTTGTATGTGTGTTTACTTTTCCGGTTGGAAATCGACCACTACATTTTGTGCATCGCTCACTTCTTTCCTTACAAGGCGGATTATGTTATTGGCTTCTGTTTTCGTTTGTTTATCGGCCTTGACACTCACCTTTACATCCGTTCCGTCCACCCGGACCAGTGCAGCATTGTAATCCATGGCAACGATTAAGTTTTCGATGATATTTTCTTTTACTTTCGTTTCACTTAATTGTTCGATTTTTGCATAAGCCTCGTCTCTTTCTTCAGCTGATAGTTCTGTGTTGCCCATCTTTGCAGTCAATTCTTCATTCAGCTTCGCCCGTTCATCTTCAATCTGCATCCTTAACGATTCGAACTCATCTCCGGATGCAATGGTTACAGAGGAACCTTCTGTATTTTTGGACGTTTCTTTTTCACTTTTATTTTCACCTTTTGTATCCGCTTTGTTCTCTGTTTTATTTTCTTCCTTTTCCATTTGCTCCGTTGCCGTCATATCGGCGGCATTTTCTTCAGGAGCGGTTAAATAATAGACTGAAAGCACAACGACCAGACTTAGCATAGTCAATAACCATACGGTTTGTTTTTTTAATAACATGTAGATTTTCCCCCTTATTTTTTAGGCATGACAGAAACCCTGTGACTCGGTACATCAAGTGAGCGTGTTACAGCCTCGATTATCCACTTCTTTATTTGAATGTTTTCAGCCCCTTTAGCGACTACCAGGACCCCTCGCACACTAGGTTTTTTCGTTTCCGAAATAATCGGTCCTTCTTTTTCACCGCTCTTGACCAAAACTAGCTGCTCATCAACAGATGTGTCTTCGACCGTCCTTTTGCCGCCTTCCTGGTCGGTTTCTTCAGTGACTTGTTTTTGGGTGACTTTGTTTCTTTCATATACTTTTTTCTCGGATGCATCGACGTAAATTACGACTTTTACATCCTGGACGCCTGCGATGGACTCAAGCGCCTCCTTCATTTCATTTTGAAGATATATTTCATAGTCTTTTGTCGTCTTGAATTCTGATTTCTTCTGGCCGAATGTTTCAACATCCCCTTCATCTTCCTGCTGTTTATCATTATTGAATACAGTCTTTACTTCAGGTGTTTGTCCCGTCTGGTTGGTGGTTAACAAATTCCCGGCCATCATGATTCCCGCTCCCAAAAGGACAACTATTAGAGCATAGACATACAGGGAAGGTTTTTTTTCCTTAGGCTCTTTTTGGTCAGGGTCTTTATTCAATAGTTTTTGCAGCCAGGATAATGGACCTTTTTCTTTGTTCAATACTCAGTCACTTCCTTTCCCCGGCGATTTCAATGATCTCTTCATTTACAGACCAACTTGTTGCCAGAAACCTTTTTACAGCATCCAGATTGGCATCATTCGAAGTGGATGGGCCATCTGCATTGATATCAACCTTCGCTACTGCCTCTATCTCCGAGTTTTCTTTCCCTTCTGCTTTTTCCAATGAGATGGTTATGTTCTGCAGATCATCAACACCCGGTTCTTCCTTATCCTTGACCCCTACTTCAATTGAACTAATCTTCATGTTATAATCCACCATCAGCTCCTCTTCCACTTCTGCCTGTAAGTCAACAGCCATTTGTTTTAAAATATATGCACCCTGGGTAGCTTGTATTTCTTTTTTCTTCATTTCTGTCAAATTTCCTAAATCTTTTTTTTCCTGGTCCTCAAATTCACTGGTAGCTGCAGAAAGGATATCGTCGAAATCCTTGTTGAATAATCCCAATATAGGAGTGATGATGATCGCAATCAGCAAAAGTCCGATGACCATTTTGGCATACTTCTGTAAAGCTGAATTCGGAAGAAGCATATCGATCACAGTAGCCAGCAATACAAATATGATGATGTTGGATACCCAGCCAGCTAAAAAACTCACCAAGCCCTCCTCCTTTCTAACGAACCATTAGGGTAATGTTTCCAGAGGCGATAATTACCGTGACACTTAAAAAAAACATGAGTGAGACAATGGCCAATGCAGCGAAAATATAAATCATGCTTTTACTTATTATGTCAAGGCATTTTATTACAGGTCCTCCGCCCAGTGGCTGCAAAAGACTCGCTGCCAATTTATAGACAAAAGAAATCATCAAGATTTTTATGGCGGGGAAAGTGGTGATGAGCAAGAGAATGATGACACCTGACAGGCCCACAGTATTTTTCAAAAGGACAGAGGCACTAATGACCGTATCCGTTGCATCAGTAAACATGCGCCCTATTACCGGTATAAAGTTACCGGTCACGAATTTGGCTGTCCTGATCGTCACTCCGTCGGCTACAGCTGAGGATGCTCCCTGAACGGAGATCACACCAAGGAATATGGTCATGAATGCCCCCAGGATACCGATGGCAAAATTACGGAGGAGTTGTGCCAACTGTGTCACTTTGTAATGCTCGGTTAGCGTGCTGACTATGCTTAATATCGCTGCAAAGAATAATAACGGAAGGACGACAAACTGGATCAAGATGCCGCTTGTATTCATCAAAAACATCAATACCGGATGAAAGAAGGCTGCGGATACAAGTCCGCCTGAAGCAGCTATCAATGCCAAGAGTAAAGGGATGAGCGCCATTAAAAAGGAAATCATCAAATCTATCGTATCTTTTGTATATTCAATCGCCACATGAAAACTGTTAAGTGCCAAAATGATCAGCACCATATAAACGATTGCGTAAGCGACCTTACTTACGGAGCTTTGCTCGAACGCATTCTGCAAAGACTGGAGGAACATGCTGAAAACGGTTAACAAAATGAGTGACCCCAACAGCTTTCCATTCACGAGCAGTTCATGAAAAATGAATTTTGTCATTCCCTTCATCCATTGGTCAAAGGAAAACTTCTTATCGCCGCTTACAAAATCCATGAAGCTCCCTTTCTGGCTTTCCGGTAAGAATCCTCCATATTCCGTAACGATGTCATCCCAATATTGTTTGAGCTCATCGACACCCAGCCTTTCTATTTGGGCTTGTACCAGTTCGGACTGCATGATTGGCTCTTGATCGATTTCACCATTTCCGGGATTTTCGGCAGCTTGTCCAATAGATGCATGCAAAAAAATGAGTAAAACGAATAGAATGGATAAGTAAGGCATCCGCTGCTTCATACATTCACCTCATTGACTAGTAGGAGTATCCGTTAACTTGGAAGCATCTGTAAAATCGTTTCGATAATGACCGTCAAAATCGGAATCGCCATGGCAAGAATCAAGATTTTTCCGCTCAATTCTATTTTGGAAGCGAGCGAACCTTGCCCTGCATCTTTTGTAATTTGAGAAGCAAATTCTGCAATATAGGCAATTCCGATTATTTTTAAGATGGTCTCTAGATACACGGTATTTACATTCGCATTTACCGCAATTTTTTCTAACATTAAAATAATTTCGTATATTTTGTCAGCTAAAAAAAGAAAAATGGAGCATCCAACAAACACGACAAGCAGGAATGCGAAATTTGGTTTTTGCTCTTTGACGATCAGTGCCAAAAAGGTGGCAACTAGGGCAATGGCCACGATTTTTATGATTTCAATCGCGAATCCCTCCCTTACTGAAATAGAAATACAGATTTAATTTTTTGAAATAAATCCTCTACTACAGAAGCTACCATGAATAAAATATAGATAAATCCGAAAAGTGTCACCCACTGGGCATATTCCTTCTTCCCAACCTGATCGAGTATCGTATGAAGAAATGCCACAACTAGCCCCACACCCGCTATTTTAAATATGATGTCCACATCAATGCCCATTTTCATTCCCCCCACATATTCCTACATCAGCAAGATGATCAATAATAGCCCGGATAAAAAACCAAGACTTTTCATCATTTTTTCATATTTTCCCTGTCGGTCGAGTGCATCGCTCTCTTCCCGTTCCAAGTGTGCCATCGTTAGCATGATTTGCTTTTGCTGATGATATTTATCGCTTTTTCCAAGCGTCTCCCCAAACTGTGAAAGAATCTCGAATTCTCCCTGTTTTAAAGCAAGGGATTGCCATATTTTCTTCAAACTATCATCCCATGCTTCTTTGACGGTGGTCTCTCCTGACTCGAGTCGATTCGCAAATGTTTCGAAAAAGATGGATAAAGGTTTGACCATCTGTTTAGAAAGTTTCCTTGCCGCTTCTTTTAAAGGGGTATGACCATACATGATTTCAGCTTCAAGTGATTGCATGGCGACTTTCAGCTGTCTCAGTTGACGTGGCCTCATACTTAATTTTTTCGCGGCTTCGAAACCCGCCCATGTCGTTGCAATAATAATTATCGCTGCTCCTATTAACTTAAACATGACGGTTCACACTTTCTCCCAAGAAAATGGGAACCCCTGCTGCATCAAGGACTTTGTAGCTCCTCTTACCGGATTTGCTTTTCTGTAATTCTATAAAACGTTCAAAGATGTTTTGCTTTAATATTTCGGCGATAAATGGTCGCTTCTTTACCTCATCCAGTGTATGGCCATGTGTAGTTATCATGAGTTTAATACCTGCGTTCACTGCTTCCAGCACAGCCTGTGTATCCGCTGCACGGCCTATTTCATCCACAATCAATACATCCGGGGACATCGAACGGATCATCATCATCATCCCTTCCGCTTTAGGACATCCATCGAGCACATCAACCCGTGTTCCAAATTCGAGCTGCGGCACTCCATGAACACATCCGGCAATTTCCGAGCGCTCGTCCACTATCCCCACTTTTTGAGGGGTAATGCCGCGTTTTTCATTACCACTGGATATGATTCTTGCGATATCACGTAATATGGTCGTTTTTCCCGTTTGCGGAGCACCGATCAACATGGTATGTTGCCATTCCCCGTCAAATAAATATGAAGTGAGCGGTTCAGCTGCCCCTATTTTTTCACGTGCAACCCGAATATTGAATGAAGAAATATCCCTGATCGCTTTGACCGACCCATTTTCCAGGATCACCTTGCCAGCAAGCCCCACCCGATGACCGCCCGCTATGGTTATATATCCCCGCTTTAATTCTTCCTCAAGTGTATATAACGAAAACTGACCTATTTGATTCAATAATTGATCTGCATCCGAATGGGTCACTTTATAGGAAAAGAAGTATGGTTCCCCTCCTACAATGACCTCAAGCGGCCTTCCAACCCGAATTCGTAGTTCTTCCATCTTATCGATCATCATCGGTGTCATACCCCGGAGTTGCTCGTATAATTTTTTCGGTAAAAAAGAAAGAATCGTTTCCATTTTGACAATCCTCCTGTATACACCACTTTCAATAAAATATATGCCGCCCAGCCCGCAATGATGACAGGCTATTAAAGAAACAGACCATTTATTGACTTTTTATAACTTTCGGGATCTAAAAAGACAAAAAAAAAGACCGAGAAATTAATCTCGGCCTTCTTTCATTTATGCACGTGATACGTAAGAGCCTTCATTTGTATTGATCAATAGTTTGTCACCTTGGTTGATGAAGAATGGAACTTGAACCGAAAGGCCCGTCTCAAGTACAGCAGATTTCGTGCCGCCTGAAGATGTATCGCCTTTAATTCCCGGCTCAGTCTCCGCCACTTCAAGTTCCACTGTGTTTGGAAGTTCGACACCAAGTGTTTCCGCTTGGAAAGTCATGATATGTACTTCCATATTTTCCTTAAGGAATTTAAGTTCACGTTCAATGCTTGAAGCAGGCAACTCGATTTGGTCATACGTTTCGTTATCCATGAATACATGGCTATCTCCACTTGCATAAAGATACTGCATCTTGCGGTTTTCGATATGTGCTTTAGCAACTTTTTCACCAGCACGGAATGTTTTCTCTTGGATGGAACCCGTACGAAGATTACGAAGTTTAGAACGTACAAAAGCTGCACCTTTACCAGGTTTAACGTGTTGGAACTCGATAACCTGCCAAATTCCATTATCTACTTCAATCGTAACACCTGTGCGAAAATCGTTTACAGAAATCATAAATTTGTCCTCCTACATGTACATGTTTACAGAATGATCAACTCTTTGGTTGAATGAGTAAGTGCTTCGTTACCTTCAATTGTAACGATCGTATCATCTTCAATCCGCACTCCGCCTACCCCCGGTAAATAAATGCCCGGTTCAACGGTTACAGCCATACCTGGTTCTAATATGATATCGGACCTAAAGGATAATGCTGGACCTTCATGAACTTCAAGACCGATTCCATGTCCCGTCGAATGTCCAAAATACTGCCCATATCCCTTTTCTTCAATTAGATTACGAGCTAGTGCATCCGCTTCCCTGCCAGTCATACCGGGTTTGATCCCACACATTCCTCGCAGTTGAGCTTCTAAAACAATGTCATAAATATTAATAAGTTCTTCACTTGGCTTGCCAACTGCTAATGTCCGAGTGATGTCAGACACATACCCGTTATAATAAGCCCCGTAATCCAATGTGACAAAATCGCCTTTTTCGATGATTTTATCCGTTGCCACTCCATGCGGAAGTGCGGACCTTATACCGGATGCTACAATAATATCGAATGAAGAGGAAGTTGCCCCTTGTTTCCTCATAAAGAATTCAAGTTCATTGGATACATCCAGTTCCGAGATCCCTGGTCGCAGGAAATCCAGAATATGTGTAAACGCAGCATCAGCAATAGCAGCCGCTTCCTTTAATATCTTAATCTCTGATGAGGTCTTTATCAAGCGTAAATTCTCAATAACCCCCGACACCGGTAAAAGTTGACCATCAATGGCCGATTCGTATGCCTTATATGTAGCATAAGTCAGGTGTTCTTGCTCAAAGCCCAGCTTACCGATATTCATCGCTTCAGCCTGCTTACCGACTTCTTCGATGATGGTTCCTTTGTGTTGAACGATCTCATAGTCCGGTGCCTGCTTGCCCGCTTGTTCCACGTATCTGAAATCAGTGATGAATTTAGCTTCTTTTTGGGAAATAAGTACAACGCCTGCACTTCCCGTAAAGTTGGTCATATATCGGCGGTTATATGTACTAGTGATCAAAAAACCATCAATGCCCACCTTTTCCATTGAGGCTCTTAAGCGCATTAGTTTATTCATTTAATTTCTCCCCTTTGCAATCTTTGTGATCGCCTGCAACGCCAATTCATATCCGTGTATCCCCAAGCCGACAATCTGTCCCGCCGTCACCGCTGCGGTCACTGATTCATGCCGAAAACTTTCACGGGCATGTATGTTCGAAATATGCACTTCCACCACGGGAACATCAATTCCGGCTATTGCATCACGAATCGCATAGCTATAATGAGTAAAAGCTCCAGGATTAATGATAATCCCGTCGATCCCATGATCCTCTGACCAATGGAGCTTGTCGATAATCGCTCCTTCATGGTTAGTTTGAAAAGAGGTTAATTCCACATTTAACGCTTCAGCCTGTTGCATTAATTGCACTTCCACATCCGCCAGCGTCGAGGATCCATAATGCGCAGGTTCCCGTTTCCCCAAGCGATTTAAATTCGGACCATTGATTAGTAAGATTTTTGTCATCATCAAACACCTGCTCATGTTAAAAGAATGCTTTCCAAGAACATTCTATCATAATTACAAATTGTCTTACTACTTTTTTACAACCAAGAAGCAATCAGCTTTCCGATTGCTTCTCGCCTTTGTTTTTTTGACGCATATATTCTTGATGATCGTATGATATAGAAAACCCTACAAAAAGACCGTATATAATAAAAATGCATAAACTTGTTATAACCGTATTGGCTGACATTTTAGAAAAGGTTGGTAAATCGATGAACATCGGTTTTAGGACAAATACCAGCAAAGCCCAGCAAACCACTCCCAAAACAATACCCGGAAAAATACTCTTCATCCTTTTAAAAAGACTATAGTATATAAAAGCGATCCCAACAGATAGTATTCCGAATAAAATTATGGTCATTACCGTACCAAGCCAATGATCGATCCAGGTCATATTTGACCATGAAGTCAGTATGAATTTCGGGCTAAGATCCATAAAGTTAAGATAATCGGCTATGATTCCGATAAAACTGGCAAAAGCCCCCCCAGCAAAACCGACAGCAAGTACATTATAGATCAACATATTTTGATATTCCTGTTGAATTTGTCCATTTCCATTAGAAGACATATCAAACACCTCCGCTACGTAGTATGCCCCTTGTTAAATAGAACTATTTTTTTTTTATTATTAGGAAGGAGAATCACTAGAGGTTTTGTGATTTATTCTGTATGATTAAATCATAAATAATCTCCTTTTTTCAGAGGAAAATACCCATCCTCTGTTGAAATTTATAATGTACACAGGATCATACCTTCCTGTGATTCAACATTCATAAAGTAATTGCAAGGTTAAAGCCGCCATTCAACTTTGGAGGACCGCGTTTAACCCTTGTGATGCTTGATAATACACATGTTAGCACCCTTGAGAGAGCTACGTGAATAACTATTAGGTTGGTGTAGAAATGTCTGAGGTTCAAAAACCCGTGTATGGAGGGCAGGCTGTAGTGGAAGGCGTCATGTTCGGCGGCAAACATCACACAGTCACAGCGGTACGCCGCAAAGATTCGACGATTGTATATTATCATCTGCCGCGTGAATCGAAACCTGTTGTCAACCGCTTGAAGAAAGTACCGTTTCTACGGGGCATCGTTTCACTGATTCAGTCAAGTGCAACCGGCTCGAAACATCTAAACTTTTCAACTGAACAATATGAAGAAGAAGGGGAAAAGCAGGAAGAAAAGAAAAAAGAAACGAAGGATCCTTCTAAAATAAGCGTATGGCTAGGAGTTGCCGTAATCGGTGTTCTTTCCTTCCTTTTCGGGAAGCTGCTTTTCACGTTGATTCCAGTCTTTCTTGCCGAATTGACAAGACCCTTCTTTAGCGGCCATATGGCCCAGGTCTTAATAGAAAGCTTGTTCAAGTTGATATTATTGCTGGTATACATTTATGCAGTATCCATGACGCCATTGATCAAGCGGGTCTTTCAGTATCACGGCGCGGAGCATAAGGTGATCAATTGTTTTGAAAGCGGAAAAGAATTGACCGTAGCAAATGTGCAGGCAAGTTCCCGCCTTCATTATCGCTGTGGCAGCAGCTTTATTTTATTTACAGTCATTGTAGGTATGTTCGTCTATATGGTTGTTCCGACCGATCCATTATGGCTCCGTATCGTGGATCGCATTTTGCTTATCCCCGTAGTGCTTGGCATAGCCTTCGAGGTCTTGCAGTTGACCAACAAAGTAAGAGATATTCCAATGCTGCGCTACCTTGGCTATCCCGGCCTTTGGCTTCAGTTACTGACAACCAAAGCCCCTACAGATGATCAAGTCGAAGTCGCATTGGCATCCTTCCAAGAACTGTTAAGGATGGAAAAAGAGACTGAAAAAGGTTTAGAATCGGATGGAATTGTGTAAAACATCTATACACATTTTGATGATGAAAAATCATATACTAACTAAGGGAATGCTCTTCATTTTTTTCAAATATTTTACATGAAGAATGTTTAAAATAAGCAAAAACTGCTTATGATGCTCTTAAGGAGGTGTCTTTGTTGAAACGTTTCATATCTTTCATGATATACGGAATCATCGCCCTCGGAGTCCTCGGACTAATGAGCCGACTATTTAATGACCCGATTGGCTTTTTTAGGAACATTCTCATAATAGCCATTGTCGCAGGGATTATTTATATGATTTATACCGGATTAACAAAGGGAAAACCAGTTAAGAAAGAGCAGCAAGCATTCCGAAAGGCTGCCCGCCAATCGAAAAAAAGGCTAAAGAACCGAACTTCGAAAAAAGATAATGTGGCAAGCTTCTCTGCAGCAAAATCATCAAAGAAAATAAAATTGAGAAAGAAAACCGATAGCCACTTAACCGTCATCGAAGGAAAAAAGAATAAAAAGAAAAATCGGGCTTCTTTTTAAGAGCCCGATTT
>NZ_JADILK010000021.1 GCF_017355165.1 Bacillus sp. SD075
TTGAAATCCTGCGAATAAGCGAGAATTCGTGAGCATTATCTATTAAACTGAGGGAGTTCATTAAGGATTATTGTACAGTTGACACAAACTGTGCAGATAGGAGTCCATGAAATAACGAATTATTCTTTTTTAGTTACAAAATTAATAAAGAGAACGGATAGTACTATCCATACGACAATCACTACGATCACGAAGTACCCTGTATTGATGAAATTTTTATAAACCCATGTATCATACATTAATATCACCTCGAGTTCCCCTTAAAGGGAAAAGTAACGAAAGATATAAATAGATGCAGTAATAAAGTGAAATATAAGTATGTAAAGTGAAATTATTTTAACTAAAAACAGGTTTAGCACCTCTCATAATATCAATAAACAGCTGATAAAATTGAAAAATTTTCATTAAACATAAGACTTCTAATAAATTGCAGAATTTTTATTATTCCTATTTTAATTTGTTATTATTCAGACAATGAAAAAATTTAAGTCACAGTCCGAATACACTGTGCTTGTGAAACTATCCTTCCCCGATGGTTCCATACATAAGAAAAGGCTGCTTTAAAGACAGCTCTGATCTTCAGCTAACTCACCCGTTTTGTAAAAGCATGTCACGATTCAGTGCCGTCACCCTTCTTCATGTTAGAAGTCTTCATTCCACGTGATTTAGGAGGCAGTGGCCTTTGATTATCGCCTTCCCTTTTCAAATTATTATTGGAGCTTAAAAATTTGGGTCTGTCTTTATACGCCCACATTGGTCTCCTGAAGAATGTATCGCCTAGTCCTTCCGGGTTAAGTGGAGCTAGTGGTGACATATAAGGAACTCCGAATGAACGTAGGCTACATAAATGAACTACGACGACAAACAAAGCTAAAATCAAACCATAAAAACCCATTGTACCTGCGCAAATGATAAATACGAACCGCAGCAAGCGAGCAGAAATTGCGATGGAATAGGCAGGGGTCGCAAAACTTGCAATGGCCGTGATCGATACGATGATGACCGCTGCCGGTGATACAAGTCCAGCCTGAACTACCGCCTGCCCAATCACCAGAGCACCAACAATGGACATAGTCGCCCCAATGGCTTTGGGCATCCGTAGGCTTGCTTCTCGTAAGATTTCAAATGTTATTTCCATAATGAATACTTCGATAACTGCCGGAAAAGGAACGGGATCCCGTTGCGCTGCAAGAATGATGAGCAGATCTGTTGGAACCATTTCCTGATGATAGGTTGTAGCTGCTACAAAGGCAGCCGGGGCAATTAGCGAAATAAAAAAAATAGAAATACGTAAAAAACGTATAGCTGAGGCTATATCAAAGCGAGCATAGTAGTCCTCGACAGATTGAAAGAACTGAATAAATAACGCAGGCACCAACAAGACAAAAGGCGTTCCGTTAACAAATATGGCTACCCTTCCTTCAAGGAGACCTCCAGCGACCTTATCAGGTCTTTCTGTATGATCAAGGGTAGGGAATGGGGTCATGACCTGATCTTCTATCAATTGTTCAATATATCCTGATTCAAGAATACTATCGATATTTATTCCTTTTAAGCGCTCTTTGACCTCTTCGACGATTCCTTTTTTTGCAATCCCATTTATATACATAATGGAAACATCCGTATTTGTCACAGTGCCTATTTTCATCGACTCTATCCATAAATCCGGACTGTTAATGATGCGGCGTACCAGGGCTATGTTTGTTGCATTCGATTCCGTAAATCCTTCTCTTGACCCGCGGACCACCGAATTTGTGCTTGGTTCCTGAACGGAACGCCTTTCTCCCCCTTTTGTACTGGCAACCAGGGCTATGTTTATGCCATCAATAAAAATGATGCTATCACCTGATAATAATGACAAAAATAATTTTTCCCAGTCCATGACGGTTTCTACACCGCCGAGTGAAACCACATCTTTAGAGATCACTTCCAGCGCTTCATGTGGAAGTACCTTTTCTTTTAGATGAGGATTTTTCATGATGGACTCAATTAAAAAGTCTGTAACGCTTGGATTATCAACCAGACCCTGCACATACAAAATAGTTGTTTTAATTTGAGGATTTTGACTGATTTTCAACGTTCGGATAATGATATCCGGGCTGCTTCCTGTTTTTTGCTTCACGATATCCAGATTGGTTGTTATAGAGCTGTCAATATTTTGGGGTATTTTACTTATTGATTGATCTTTTTCGTCTGTCTTTTGCTTCTTGCTTTTTTGTCCTTTTTGTTTAAAAAAAGAAACCATAATACCGATCCTCTTTCATTCCTATTTCTTTTTATTCTGTCCAAAAAAAACTTTTTTATGGATAACACCATTCGCAACTTTACTATTAGATCTAATATTTAGGTAATCCTTATGGAACTAACCTGCCCGATAGTTTAAGTACATTTCTTCACAATCTTTTAGTTGTTGTTCCACAATCTGGCCCTTTAATTGAACAATTATATTGTCATTTAACATTTAATTTGTCTTTTTGGTTTTGTTTTCCATAGAGCCCCTCATTCTTCGAATCGTTTCCATACCCCTAGTTGTGCCAATTAATGCATTTTTTTTAACTATCAAGGTTTCTTGTATTAATTTGATCAAAACTTGTTTCAAATCTACACTTGAATGAAAAAAGACACCCCAAAAATCATCTTAAATTTCATCATATAAATTTAAGGTTATCTTGATATATCGTGATATAATAGAAAGTGGTTATTTTAGCATTTGGATGGATAACTTTTTGTTATTAGGTTATTAGATTGAGGTGAAATGCGATGCAAATTACTTACAAAAAATTATGGAAAATACTTATTGACCGTGAGATGAATAAAACTCAGCTCAAGGATGCAGCAGGAGTGAGTAGTAACGTTATTGCTAAACTTGGGAAGAATGAGCCTGTTTCCATTGAAACCCTAATTAAGATTTGCGTTGCACTTAGCGTTGATATTGGCGATATTATTGAAATTAAATAAATTAACGGAGGAAAACAAGTGATTACATCAGAAGAAATTAAACGCAGATTATGGGATGGAGCAAACGAATTGCGTGGCTCTATGGATGCCAGTCGGTACAAAGATTATATGCTTGGATTAATGTTCTACAAGTTTTTAAGTGATAAAACTTTGGAAACATTCAAATCAAATGCAGGACTTGGACAATTATCTGAATCTGAACTAGTCGAGGAATACACTAAAGCAAAAGAAGAATACGGTGCTGAGCTGGATAAAATGATCCAAAACGTAATCGGATATTATGTTTCTCCAGAATATCTTTACCAGACTTGGTTAAAAGATATTAATTCAGGTGATTTTGAGGTACAAAAAGTAACGGATAGTCTTAATAATTTTGAACGTACAATCTCCGTTTCGGGTGATTCTGATGACTTTAAAGGTTTATTTTCAAGTTCAACTCTGGATTTAACAGATACCGCCTTGGGTAGCAATTTGAACGAACGTAGTAAAAACATCAAGGCGCTGATTCTATTGTTTGCTGATTTGAACATGGTGGCACTACAAAAAGGTGACGTACTTGGTGATGCGTATGAATATCTAATCGGTCAATTTGCGATGGAGTCGGGCAAGAAGGCTGGAGAATTCTACACGCCACGACAAGTGAGTGAAGTAATGGCCCAAATAGCTGCTAAGACATCAAATGTTAAGTCTATCTATGACCCGACAGTCGGTTCGGGATCCCTATTATTGACAGTTAAGAAGCATTTGAGCAAGGATGTTCAAAAGGATTTGGAATATTACGGTCAAGAAAAAAATACAGCAACATATAACTTGACTCGTATGAACTTGTTGCTTCACGGCGTTCGTCCAGAAAAAATGACGATTAAAAATGGAGACACGCTTTCACAAGACTGGCCGGAAGACCCTGAACGTCCAAATGAGGGTGTGCAGTTTGATGCGGTAGTAATGAATCCTCCTTATTCAGCGAAGAATTGGAACAAATCCGAATTGAAAGTTAGCGACCCTCGTTTTTCTGACTTTGGTGTACTACCACCAGAATCAAAGGGAGATTTTGCATTCCTGCTACATGGATTGTTCCACTTAGGTATAAACGGGACAATGGCGATTGTGTTGCCTCATGGTGTATTATTCCGTGGTTCAGCAGAGGGTGAAATTCGCAAAAGACTGTTGGATAAAGGTCGTATAGACACAATAATTGGTTTGCCAAGTAATTTATTTACAAATACTGGAATTCCGGTTGTTGTTATGATTTTGAAGAAGAATCGTGACCTTGGGGATCCAGTATTGGTTATTGATGCATCACATAGCTTTATTAAAGTTGGGAAACAAAATGTCCTACAAGAAAAGGATATCTCTAAGATTGTTGACACCTATTCAAATCGTGCGAAAATTCCAGGTTATAGTCATTTGGCAACTCGGGAAGAAATCATCGAGAACGAATATAACATGAATATTCCACGTTATGTTGAAGCTGATGATTCTGAAATTCCTCAAGAGGTCGATGCTCATCTATTTGGTGGTATTCCGCAAAAGAATATTGAAGACTTGAAAATCTTGAATTCAACTGTTCCTGACGTTTTGAAGAGTTCTCTGAATACAATTCGTCCAGGATACGTAGAGTTAGTAAAAACAGTTGATGAATTGACGACTGAGGTATTAAGCGATAGTCGTGTGGTTACTAAGACGCAGGAAGTTGAAACCAAGGCTCATGATTATGTTTCTAAATACTGGGATATTTTACGCAATGTTGATGGGTCGTCAAATCTGACACAGCTGATGGATGATATGCTGGTCGAAGTTAAAGAGATATTATCAGAATTTAAGTACATTGATGCCTATGATGGCTACCAAATTATCGCTGAAATTTGGAAAAATGTTTTGACTCACGATACTGAACTTATTGCAGCAAGTGATTTCTACACTATCGGTCGAACTCGTGAACCGAACATGGTAACAAAAGGAACAGGCAAGAATAAACGTGTAGAACAAGACGGCTGGGTTAGCAGCATTGTGCCTAATGATTTAATTGCGAAACGTTTATACTCCACTGAATTGGAAGATATTGAGATCGGGAAATCAAGAGTCCAAGAAATTGATACTGAATTATCTGAGTTAGTTGAAGCCGCTAAAGTGGAAGATACTGATGAGAATAACGCTTTATATGAAGCAATTAAGAAGAATGATGAAGATGAACCGCAAGACTCTTTTGAAGTCAAAGCAGTCAAAGCTGAATTGAAAAAAGCGACCAAAGGTACAATTGAGTATGACTTATTGAAAACAGTTGAAATATTGATGACTGAAAAATCTTTATTAAACAAAGCTATTAAAGCCAAAGAGAAAGCTCTCAAGGAACTGATTTATGAACGGATTTTGAACCTGAATGATGAAGAAATTGACAGCCTGGTACATGAAAAGTGGTTCGGTAATACGGTTAATGCATTAGTTAGCTTAGTTGCAATTCCATTGAAAGCAGAACTTTCAACCTTAGAAATGCTTGATAAGAGATATGAGAATACTTTCTCAAAAATCGATACTGAAAGTCGTGACTTGGAAAGTATGTTTGAATCTTTGATGAGTGAATTGGTGGCGGAATGATGAGTAAGAATGAAAAGTTAGTACCAAAAAGACGATTTAAAGAGTTCAAAAATGCTGACGCTTGGAAACAGCGTAAGTTAATTGAAGTGGCTGATTATCGGAATGGGAAAGCTCACGAGCAGAACATTGATGAGAACGGAGAATACATTGTTGTAAACTCAAAATTCGTATCCACAAATCGTCGGGTTAAAAAATATTCAAACGAATTAATTGAGCCGTTGAGTATTGGAGAAATTGCTTTTGTCCTCAGTGATGTTCCAAATGGTAGAGCGATAGCAAGGACGTTTTTAGTCGAAGAAAACGATAAATACAGCTTGAATCAACGGATTGCTGGAATTACACCACACGATTACACAGACTCTTATTTTCTTAGTAACTTGATGAATAGGAATCGCTATTTCTTGCAATTTGACAATGGAGTTGGGCAAACAAACCTTTCAAAATCGGAAGTGGAAAATTTTATTGGAACGTACCCTTTGTATGAGGAACAGGCTAAAATTGGTTCGTTTTTCCGTAACCTTGACAACCTCATCGCTTTTCAACAGCGTAAGTTGAATAAGACAAAAGCGATGAAATCTGCCTATCTTTCAGAGATGTTTCCCGCTGCAGGAGAGCGTAAGCCAAAACGCCGATTTGCTGGATTTACTCAAGCTTGGGAACAGCGGAAAGTTGGGGAATTAGCTGATATTGTACGTGGTGCAAGCCCTCGACCTATTCAAGATCCGAAATGGTTTGATGATGAATCTGATATTGGATGGTTACGAATTGCAGATGTAACTGAGCAAGAAGGACGTATTCATTATCTTGAACAACGTATATCAAAAGCTGGTCAAGAAAAAACTCGTGTATTAAATGAACCACATTTATTATTGAGTATCGCTGCAACGGTTGGGAAACCCGTTGTGAACTATGTTAAGACTGGCGTACACGATGGATTCTTAATCTTCCAAAATCCAAAATTTGACCGTGAATTCATGTTCCAGTGGTTGGAGATGTTCCGCCCGAAATGGCAAAAATACGGACAGCCTGGTAGTCAAGTCAACTTGAATTCTGATTTAGTAAAGAATCAAGAGATTATGTTACCAAGTGAAGAAGAACAGAAGAAAATTGGTGACTTCTTTGCACAGCTAGACCACCTTATCACTCTTCATCAGCGTAAGTTGGAAAAACTACAAAATATAAAAAAAGCATACCTAAATGAGATGTTTGTATAGAGGGGAGTGTAGGTCATGAGTAATGCACCAAAAAGTGTGGCAGAGAAAACCTTCCAAGAAAACTTTGTCAAAGAACTAAAGCAGTATAAATGGGAAGCTCCTGATTTCCTTGATGGCAATAAACAAAAAGTTACTGTTCAAGACTTGATAAACAACTGGCGTAGAGAACTTAACCGCATTAATGCAGACCAATTGGAAGGTGTGGAGTTGACTGACGGTGAGTTTAAACAGGTGATGGCGAAAGTTAACTTAATCAACAATAGTTATGAGGCGGCTAAAATCCTAGCGATAGAAGAAGCAAAGGGGAAAATCGATGGGATCTATCGAGACGACAACCCGAAAATTACAAGAAAGCAAATTACGCTGACAATTTTCAAAAAAGCGGAAGTTCGTGGCGGTGATTCCAGTTATCAAATTGCCCGAGAAGTCCAAACACCAAATGGCAATAGGTTTGATATTGTCTTGCTGATAAATGGTTTGCCACTTATCAATATCGAGCAGAAGCGAACAGATAAATCATTGGACGAGGCGTTTGAACAATTTAAACGATATTATCGAGATGGCGAATATAGCAATAACTTTATGGCGTTCTCACAGATGATGGTGGTAACGACAGAAATTAAAACAAGATACTTTGCAACACCAAAATCAGCCGATGAATTTAACCCAAGTTTCGTATTCCATTGGTCTGATAAAGAGAATAAGCCAATTAATAACTGGCAAAAAGTTGTTGAGCATTTTCTGATGATTCCAATGGCTCACCAAATGGTTGGGGATTACCTCGTGATTGACGAAGCAAAAGACGAAGAAAATCGGCGTCATATGCTAATGCGTCCGTATCAAGTCTATGCCCTTCAAGCGATTGAGGGTGCTGCTTTTGGTTGGGATAACGCAGATAAATTACCTCATGGTGGATTTGTTTGGCATACTACTGGTTCAGGAAAAACCATCACAAGTTTCAAAACAGCGTTGTTTTTATCTACTCGAGCAGGTTTTGATAAGGTAATCTTTTTGGTTGATAGGCGAGAGCTGGATAATCGTACAAGTGAGAATTTTAAAGCCTATGCGGCCTATGAGTCTGTTACGGTTGATGATACTAAGAAAACGTATCAGCTGAAAAAACAACTTAAAGCCGTGAAATCAGGGATTGTTGTAACGACAACCTTCAAGTTAAACTCATTGGTTAAAGAGTTGGAAGAGAACCACGATAGTAGTTTACGTGACAAAAAATTCGTGTTTATTATTGATGAAGCGCATCGTACCACTATGGGTCAAATGATGGGGACGATTAAAAATTATTTCAAGAAAAATGGTCTGTTTTATGGATTTACAGGGACGCCATTGTTTGATGAAAATAACGTTAAAGGAAAAGTTAACGAAAAAAGCGAAGTCATCAATACCACTGAAAAATTATTTGGACCAAAACTGCATCAATACACGATTGACGAAGCTATTTCCGATGGAAATGTGCTAGGATTCCATGTTGATTACATCAACACTGGGGAATTTAAGAGCTATGATGATTTACGAGAACAGCTTGCTGAGCACATGAAAGAAGAGAAGCCGGAGCTTAGCGACAGGGAAATTGAGAGAATAGTTGCTGGGTGGTCGGAAGCGGAAGTTGAAGTTCAAGCTGCAAAGAATAAATTGCTTCAATACCAAGATGAAACGCATATCCCACGAGTTGTTGAGGAAATCCTAAACAATTGGGAAAGCCAATCGCAAGGTAAAGAATTTAACGCTATTCTGACAGTTCAATTCAAAAATCGTGTTATCACCTATTACAATGAATTTAAGAAACAGCTTGCTGAACGGGACGAAAATTTGAATGTGGCGATGACATTCAGTTTTGGTAACGAGAATGATCCCGATAATATTCCTCCTGAAATCATTAAAGGGATGTTTAAAGATTACAGCGAATTTACCGGAATTGAGTTTATTGCAGGTGATAAAAAGCGCGGGGAAGATGCCTATTTTGAAGATGTTGTAGAACGTGCCACTCGAGGAGGTAGTGGAAGAAATCCAAAAAATATTGACTTAGTAATTGTTGCTGCACAACTATTAACTGGATATGATTCAAAACGTCTAAATACACTTTATGTTGACCGACCACTTGAACTTCAAGGTTTGATTCAGGCATATTCAAGGACGAATAGGGTATTTGGATCAAATAAGGAATTCGGAACTATCGTCAATTTCCAATTTCCACGAAAAACTGAAGAAACCGTAAATAATGCTTTAGAGCTTTATGGTAGTGGTGGGAAAAGCAGCCCTGCTATCGTTGATATCTATGAGACAGCTGTTAAAAAGCTGAAAATTAAGGTTGATGAAATGATTCCTACACTGCCAGACCCAACTGATTGGCAGACAATCAAAGATGATGACGAAGCAAAAGAGGCTTTTAAAGTTGCTTTTTGGGATACGGCAGAACAGATGAATTCTGTTGAACAATACTACGAGTACAAATGGGACGATGTCGTATTTGGAATTACCGAACATACCTGGTTACAGTATCGCGGAGCTTACAAAAACTTATTTCCACCAGCAGTCGGCGGAGGAGAGCCCGAACCGGTTAAACCGTTGGTTGGTAAGACTAAATTAGCGGGTACGCAGGTCATTGATGCCGCGCATATTTTGAGTTTGATTGGTTCAAAAGTTGGCTCTGCCGACGGTGTACAAACTGTCGATAGCGAGACGCGTAGAATCATTTATGAACAAATTCAAGAGTTAAGTAATATGGGTGAGGATGAACAAGCTCGCTTACTCAAAGAGTTTGTAGATACCGAATTGGTGCCTGGAAATCTATCAAGTAACTTGAACTTTGATGAATCATTTGAGGTTTGGAAAAAAGGTAGACTGCATGTAGCTATCACAGAATTTGCTGACGAGTGGGGATTAGACAATCAGCTAATTGAGAAGTCAGTAGAGGCATTTTCAATTTCTCAGCCTGACGTAATTCCGTATATTGATGAATTGACATCAAGTGTTGATTTTGCCAAAGCCACTAATCAATCGGCAGGGAATAAGCTCAGACACAATATGGGATTGATAAAGCAACTTCCAGCGTGGATGTCTGATATGAAAGAAAAATACAGCTAATAAGTAAACTTCGTTAGTTTAAGGGTATCAGTTTTCATGAGCTATGAGGAAAAGAATACGTATATTTTGGAGTCGAGGGATATCAAACATTAATTTAAAGCTACACTAGTATCCCTAATGTTATATAAGTGATCTTATTTTCATAATATTTTCTCCTTTTTAAAATTATCTACTCCATGATCAATTTTCGCATTTCTTTTTCATTTGTTTTAACCTAGGGCTAGCGAATTATAGTTATTACTTTGTTCTTCCGCAATCGGGCGTGTTTGTGGAATAACTCAATAGCTTCTTGCTAACGATCCGTTTATTAGAAAAAAAACTCGGCACCAAAAAGGTGCCGAATGGGTGCCGAAAACGATATTGGTTTATATTGTTGAGTGAATATTTTAGTGGGGAACAAATGTTTTGTTGTGTGTTTTAATTAAGGTTAGATTGTATGATGTTCTCATGTAAAACTCCACAATCTATGGGCGGCATGATGTAATTAGGTTTTTAAAACCTTGTTATAGTAACGTCTAAAATGATAATATGCTTTTCTTGTCCTCGATTTGTCCTCGTTTTATAAAAAAACACGGCAACCTATGACAAAAAAGCTAACTATAGGAGAAGGTCTTTCATCAGTTTGCTAAACTGTTGGGAGGCCTTTTCTTTCATATTGACGGTCATATGAGCATAGATATTCATTGTAGTGTTAATATATGTATGTCCAAGTCGCTGTTGTATTTCTTTAATGCCAACTCCAGCTTCAATCAATAATGAAGTGTGGGTATGTCTAAATGAGTGTGGAGTAATGTTCTTTTCTATTTCTGCTTTTTTCAGAAGTCTTTTAAGCAGGGTCTCAACAACTTTTCTTAATTGTGGATGCCCATCCTCTCGAGCAAAAATAAATCCGTTATCTTTGTAAACAAGTCTGTTTTTTAATTTAATTCATAAGTTAGCAATTTAAAGGAAACCACACTCTATGTTTCTAACGAGTAATTTTTGCACCAGAACCCTAAATAGAAATTTTTTCCGTTAGTGCAATTTTTGATAAAATTTACTCTTCAAAGCTGATAATTAATAATTCTCTATTGTCTGAAAGTAAAAGAAATGGTATATTATTAGTATTCCTTTGAAAACGAATTCATGATATAAGCTTCTACAAGTGCTCCTTGTTTGTCCCTTATATCGTCTGTTATTATGATTGAAAGGAAATCAATGGTATGTATGAAAAAGAAACGATTTTTATAACTGGTGATGCGAAGTCGTCACAAAATAACCCGATTACCATGAAATTCAGTCAATATTTTTTGGCATTAGTAGTCGATCAAAGAGATGGCAAAATTATTGATGTGGATTGTTCGGCGACAGTAGATTTAACTATTCGATTTGTGCAATCACTTTTTATTGGACGTCATGTGGATGATCAGTCAATTGTAGAAGATATTAACAACCGTTATTTTGGTTCTTCCCAAAAGGCGATGATTGTCGCTTTTCAGGATGCTCTAAAGAAATATCAAGCTATAACTGCTTTGTCTAAATAAACCTAGACAAAATCCAGTCTAACGAATTTTTGTTAGGCTGGATTTTTTTGTCTTTTTAAGGAGGATATTTCAATGATTCAAGATGGATTCATGTATTTCAGTGTATTAGTTGCTTTTGCAGCTTTAATGGTTGCATTTGAGAAGAAATTTAACACCAATCGCTTTTTAAAATTTATACCGGGTATTGTTCTTATTTACATCGGTTCTGCGATAATGCAAACTTGTGGTCTCTTTGCAGATAATGAGTCCACAGCGACTGTTTATTCCAGTGTAAAAGGAGCCTTGCTTCCCGCTATGCTGGCCATCATGTTATTAAAGTGTGACATACGCAGTATTTTCAAACTAGGACCGCGGATGCTTGGTGGGTTTTTAGTAGCTGTTGTCAGTATTATGATTGGCTTTATCGTAGTCTATATCGCTTTTCAACACTTTTATATTAAAGATACGTGGAAGGCATTTGGAGCACTTGCAGGAAGCTGGACAGGTGGATCTGCAAACATGGTAGCCCTTCAAGACATATTGAAAGTGCCGGAGAATATCTTTGGTTATGCCTTAATGATGGATACAATTAATTACGCAGTTTGGGTCATGTTTATGTTTTGGCTTGTTCCATTTGCGAGTAAGTTTAATCGCTGGACAAAGGCGGATACAAGCTTTCTTCAAAAGGGGTTTGAGGAAGCGGCTGCAGCAAGTTCCGAAGAAGAGACTGGAGTAAAATTCCAGCATATGTTGTATTTACTGGGTATTGGTTTATTAATTTCATCTCTATCTACCTTTGCAGGTCAACATCTTCCTGAAATAGGTGCGGTAATTAATGGGACAAGCTGGACAATTATGTTTGCTTCCGTTATCGGTTTAATTTTAGGACAAACACCAGTTGCCAAGATTCCGGGTGCATTGGATGTTTCCAATGTGATGCTATATGTTATTGTTGCACTCATTGCCTCGCAATCGGATTTTTCAAATATTGCGCAAGCACCGATTTATCTTGTCTCTGGATTCTTAATCATGTTGATCCATTTAATCATCATGCTATTGTTAGGGAAACTCTTTAAATTTGATTTATTTACACTTGGGGTGGCAAGCCTTGCGAACATCGGTGGGATGGCATCAGCGCCAATGTTAGCTGCAGCATATAGCCGCGCACTTATTCCAGTTGGTGTGATTATGGCATTAATTGGATCATTCCTTGGAACCTATTTTGGTATGATTGTTGCTAAAATATTAAGTGTTTTCTAAAAGGGCTACAAAAAAATTGAAAGGAAATGAGTATTGTGATTATACAAGACTTACAAGTCAATCGTCGTAAGGTTTCCTTGCGTGTACCATTTAAAACAGCATTAAGAACAGCAACCGAAATCGAAAATATTGAAGTGTCATTAACGCTTGAAAATGGCATTATTGGCAAGGGGGCAGCAGCACCAACATTCGTAATTACGGGAGACTCATCAGAAGGCATTGAAGCGGCTCTAATTGGGCCAATAAAAAATGAACTTGTGGGTGCTGATATTACTCATTTTCAAACGGTCCTTCAAAGAATTCAATCCTGCTGTGTTGGGAATACAAGTGCCAAAGCAGCTGCTGACATTGCTGTACACGATGCTTATTGCAAACTATTAAAAATTCCTTTGTATGCTTTTCTTGGGGATAAAAAGAACTTGAAAACATGTATGACTGTTGGGGTAGATACACCAGAGAAAATGGCATCTGATGCCAGGAAAAGTGTTGATGATGGTTTTCAAACATTAAAAGTGAAGGTTGGGGCAAATCCAGAGCTTGATATTGCACGTATAGAAGCCATCCGTGATGGTATACCAAAAACGATTAAGCTTCGTCTCGATGCCAACCAAGGCTGGAGACCCAAACAAGCGGTACAGCTGATTAACGAGATGGAACGAAAAAAGTTTAACATTGAATTCATCGAACAGCCTGTAGCAAGCTATGATCTGGAGGGACTAAAATTCGTCACAGAACGAGTTGGGATTCCAATTATGGCGGATGAAAGTCTCTTTTCGACCAAAGATACGTTGAAACTTGTCGCTGGTCGATATATTGATCTATTAAACATTAAATTAATGAAATGTGGTGGAATCTCACAAGCATGGAATATTGCGAGTATCGCCGAAGCAAATGGAGTCGCTTGTATGATTGGAAGCATGATGGAACCAGCCCTTTCTGTTGGAGCTGCTGCCCATTTTGCGGCCTCACATCCTAATGTGAAATACTTTGATCTTGATGCACCGCTTTGGCTTTCGGAAAAACCGGATGTACTTATGTATGGCGGGGAAGAAATTCGATTATCGGATTTGCCTGGGATTGGTCGGGTCTAATAAGGGTAATGGATGTTTTAATATAGCGATGTATTAGTATATAAATTGGATAATAGTTTCAAGGAATCAAACGATTGTTAAATAGAAAAAGGGGGAGGACTTGGATATGAAACGTTCCATTTTAACGATTATCGCCATTTTCCTAGTAGTAGGATTTGGTTCGAATGTACAAGCAGACGCGAAAGAGAAAAAATTGGATGAAACCGCTTATGTTGATGTCTCAGTTTCGACACTTTGGACAGCTCCAAATATTTTACGTCCCGTTGATGAACCATCTGCTGCCAACCCAGTGAATATGAGAAAATGGACGAGTGCTATGACACTTGAGCAGAAATTGCAATTATCCGATGATGGAATGCTGGAAACTCAAGCTCTTTACGGAAATAAAGTGACAATTCTTGAAAGACAAGGTGATTGGGTGAAAGTAGCGGTTGCGAGTCAACCAACCCCAAGAAATGATTTAGGATACCCTGGTTGGATGCCAGCATCCCAATTAACCTATAGCAAAAAGTTTGCAAAGGCAGAAAATCAACCTTTTATTATGATTACCGAACCTACAACCTTTCTTTATCCATCAGCATCTTTTAAAGAAAAAAATATAGAAATTAGTTACAATACTCGCCTTCCCTATGAAGGTGAAACCAAAAATGCTTATAAAGTACTCAAACCAAATGGCAAACTTGCTTTTGTAAAAAAGGAACACGCCAAAATGTTTCACTCAATAGCTGAAATCCCTGCGCCAACAGGGGAAGAGTTAGTAGAAACAGGAAAAATGTTTCTTGGATTGCATTATTTATGGGCCGGCATGAGCGGTTTTGGTTTTGACTGTTCAGGATTTACCTTTACGATGTATCAATCATACGGAATTACCATACCAAGGGATTCCAGTGTCCAAGCAAAAAATGGTGTATCAGTTGAACTTGATGATCTCCAGCCGGGGGACTTACTTTTCTTTGCTCATAATAATGGAAAAGGAAGTGTACACCATGTAGCAATGTACGCGGGAAATGGTATGATGATTCACTCGCCAAACTCAAAGAAAAATGTTGAAATCATTCCTGTTAATACTATAGGGTATATAGAGGAATTATCAGGTGCAAGAAGGTATCTGCCTTAATAAGAAATTTGAGAAAAAAGGTATAATAGATAAAATTCATAAAAATTGTGAAGGTTTGGACTTAGGTTAACTGGCAGTTTAGTTTTTTTCTTCAGGTGTAAGCTTAACCGATAAAGCACCTACAGCATCTTCAAGATGTGGTATTTTCGTAGCACCAATTATAGGTAATAGCAGCTGGTGCACCGTGTAGAGTAATTTGAGAAATTACAGAAAAGGATAGAACTGGATTTAAAGTATAGTCTTTAGATTTAAGTAGTGATTTATCTATATATTTAAAGAAAACGATAATTAAAAGAATCGGGCGCGTTTGTGTAATTAGCTCAATAGTTTCTTGCTAACGATCAGTATAATAGAAGAAAGACACCCTTGGTTCCAGAAAGGTGCCGAATGGGTGCCGATAACGATATTTATATATATTGTTGAGTGTATATTCTAGTGAAGAACAAATGTTTCATTGTGTGGTTTAATTAAGTTTAGATTGTATGATATTCCCAGGTGAAGCCCTGCAATCTATGGGCGGCATGATGTAATAGGGTTTTAAATCCTTGATATATAGGGGTTTAAAGAGTATTTAGAAAAAAATGCTCACCTATTTGCTCACCTAACATGTAAATATCTTTTAAAGTTGAAGGTCTTCCATCAGTTTACTGAACTGATGGGAGGCCTTTTCTTCCATGTTGTCAGTAATATGAGCATAGATATTCATCGTTGTTTGAATATCTGTATGTCCTAATCGTTGTTGGATTTCTTTCAACCCCACTCCTGCTTCGATCAGTAAGGATGTATGGGTATGCCTGGTTCCAGATAGCATTTGGGTTCAGCTACAAAAACATCTGGAAAACAAGAAAAATCAATTACTGATCTCTACGCTGCCAGCGTGGTAAAGTGTAATGTCCTATCCTATAGTTTACTAAAGGGCCCGGATACTTCTCTATATCAAGGTTTGGAAGTTGTTTGGAAGTGTTGAAATGAACTGTGATTTCCGGTGGTTTTCTATAGTGCGTGACCAAAATGTTACCAGTAAGTGACTAATAATTTGATATTAAAACTGTATTTTTTGTATAGGAAACAGTGAATTTTGAGATGTGATGGTGTGCCAAATATAGAAATATAAGCCCCCTTTGAGTAACAGCCAAGGAGGGCTTTTTTTATATGAGTAACTGTTGAACGGGTAATGCCTATTAACCTAATAAATATGTTGAATAGGCAACATTGAAGTGAAAAAAGGATGAACGTAGGATTAGTATTGAATGCAGTGTACTGTGATACGTGGATTATAAAACGTTCTTTAGAAAATGTTTTGGCTTGAGTGGGGGCTTTGTTCCCTCGACTGTTTTGCAGAGCCCATTCCCTCTTTTATGTACGGGTGCCCAGCCGCTAGGAAGTGAATGGAGGGAAAAGGAAGGAAGCTGAAAGTCAGCAAGGTCAAAAAGCAACTAAAACCCACTTATTACCAAATAACAGGTTTGCAAGAAATTATTTCTGAAAGTGATAAAAGTAAAAGCGGGAAACCTTGAATTATCAATGTTTTTCCCGCTTTTTATCATTTTATATTTGAGTTACATATAATCATAAACAGAGTCATCAAAATAGAGCCAGTGATAATATTCAATCTGTGAATCTGTCATCTTGGAAATGTCTTTCTCATTGAATTTTTGTTGCTCAATTAATTTCTGCACTTTGGAATTTCTTTCTACTTGGCTCATCTTAAATCCTCCTTATAGTTTGAGAAGTAACGAAGTATTTAAATATTGAAAACGCTTTCTTTTCTCTTATTTTTATTATATATCTCAATGTGAGATTAAACAAATATCAAATATAGATGATTTTTAAGGAAATAATATAGAAATGGTATTTATCTATTTACTTTGAAGCAGTTAATGAGGCAAGGTCGAATTGCCAAAGCCTGAGTTTTGTTAAGGATTAGGGATTTGATTCAATAAGTTGGACACAAAAAAGTGGGGATTATGCTGCTTTTCAATTAACCGTTGTTTCATTTTTAATACCATCTTCTCAAGCTTGTGTGCTTGAATAAGGCGACAAGTCCATCGTCAATCATGATTTGATAATCTCTCCTTCTGAAATTAATAGGGGTTTGAATGATATAAAAATTCACCATTCAGGATTGCTAGCTTTTCTGCTAACCTAATTTTTATTTTTCATCCCACCGTATAGAATCTCGATTCTTAAAATCTAGGTTACATCAAGAATTTTCCAGACCATCTAAGGGCAAAAAACCACCTCTTAGATAAGCGGCATGATGTAATCATCGCTTAAATCCCTTGAAATATAGGGGTTTAACGAGGATTCAGAATGAGTGCTCACCTAACATGTGAATATTTTTAAAGTTGAAGGCCTCTCACAGTTTACTGTGGGAGGCCTTTTCCTTTTATGTAAAGTAAAATTCAATATAAAATTCTGAAAATTTTAAGTTGTTTAACACATATTCGGATGATATACTAATTCCACAAATATAATCATGATTATAAAATTACTTTGATTGTTTTATAATTTCGATTAAAAATTTTTAGAAAGTGCTTAAATTGAGTTGAAAAAATGATATTGACCACTTTACGGCGGATGAAAAATGACTAAGAGGAGGATGAAAAATGTCAACAGAATATAAAGAAAAAGAAATTATCACTAATTTTCCTTATGCGTTTCAAACCATTGAAAACACTTGGATTGTTTTAAAAGATGGAACTAGACTTTCAAGTCGTATCTGGTTGCCTGAAGTTAGGGAAGGGCAAAAAGTACCTGCCATTTTGGAGTACATTCCTTACAGAAAAACAGACGGTACAAGGGCAAGAGATGAACCGATGCATGGTTATTTTGCCGGGCACGGTTATGCAGTTGTCAGAGTGGATATGAGAGGTTCGGGGGAATCAGATGGTCTGCTAAGAGATGAATACTTAAAGCAAGAACAAGATGATGCTCTGGAAGTGATTGATTGGATCTCAAAGCAAAATTGGTGTGATGGAAATATCGGTATGATGGGTAAATCATGGGGGGGCTTTAATTCCCTTCAAGTTGCAGCCAGAAGACCCAAAAATTTAAAAGCGATTATAACACTCGGGTTTACCGATGACAGGTATAACAATGATATCCACTATAAAGGCGGATGCCTCTTAAATGATAATTTCTGGTGGGGGGCCATTATGCTAGCCTATCAGGTGCGTCCACTTGACCCTCATATAGTTGGGGATAGCTGGCGTGAAAAATGGCTGGAAAGATTAGAGGAAATGCCTTTATGGATGGCGCAATGGATGGAGCACCAAACGAGAGATGCTTATTGGAGGCATGGATCAGTTTGTGAAAATTACGATGACATTGAAGTGCCAGTTCTAGCCATCGATGGTTGGGAAGATTCTTATACGAATACCGTATTAAGTTTAATGAAAGGGCTTTCGGTTCCTAGGAAGGGGATTATTGGACCTTGGGCACACGTATACCCTCATGATGGAGTTCCAGGACCAGCAATGGGCTTTTTGCAAGAAGCTGTTAAATGGTGGGACCATTGGCTAAAAGGAAAAGAGAACGATGCGATGGATGGACCAATGGTGAATGTATGGCTGGAGGAAAGTATGCCTCCTTCTTCCATTAAACCAGTAAGTAAAGGAGAGTGGGTGGGACTCGATTCCTGGCCATCAAATGAAGTTCTAACGCAAACTTATCAATTGACTCATGGTAAATTGCTAGAAGGAAGAGATGAAACAGAAGAGCGGGTGTTATTAAAAACACCTTTAAATCACGGCCTTTTATCAGGTGAATGGATGGGGGCCGGAGTACCGGGTGAAAGTCCGTCAGACCAACGATTGGATGATGGTATGGCGATGGTATTTGAAGGGGATGTCTTAGAAGGCCCATTAGAAATAGTTGGTTATCCAAGATTTGAAGTACAAATGACAAGTGACAGACCAAAGGCAATGCTCTTCGCACAACTATCAGATGTGGCACCAAATGGAGCCGTTACCCGTGTTTCTTACGGAGTAATGAATTTAACCCATTTAAATGGACATGATCAAGTAGACTTGTTAACCCCGGGTGAAAAGGTAAATGCATTTGTTAATTTAGACTGTTGCGGGCATAAATTTAAAGCCGGGCACCGGATACGTTTGTCTATTGCAACAACTTTTTGGCCAATGTTTTGGCCGATGCCTGAGGATGCAACACTTACTCTGAATCTTGAAACCGCAAAGTTTTCATTACCAATCTTTAAAGGAAGCCGGGTATCTGGACCGAATATGAGTCCCCAAAGCGCCCCATTAACTCCGACAACTATACTTTCGGAGGGAAGAGTCGATCGTTCCATTACATACGATATTTTAACGGAGACATGGACTTGCATAACCGATGGTGTTGGAGGGGTATTTGGTGAAGGGGTCTATCGCTTTGATGACATCGATGTTACTGTTGAACACAATTTGAGACGAGAGTTGACATTAAGTAATGCCAATCCTCTTTCCGCGAAATATACAATTTATCAAAAAATGAGGATTGGCCGTGAGGGTTGGTGGATTGACGCTGACATTACCGTTAAGCAAACTTCTGATGCAGAAAGCTTTATGATTGTTGGGGAAATGGATGTTAAAGAAAACGGCCGACCGGCATTTCATAAGAATTGGGATCAAAGGATTGAGCGTTTAGGACTTTAAAAAGCCAGGGATTGGAGAGAAAAGAGATGAAAGGTAAACTAAGGGAAAATATACCTACTCTAGTCATTTTAATCATTGCAGGTGAAATGATTTATACATTGCCTTATTTTCGAAACTATTATTATGATGTATTCTTAAATGCCTTTCACTTAACCAATACACAAATGGGTACGCTTGGCAGTGCTTATGGAGTTTGCTGTTTGATTTCCTATATCTTTGGAGGGTATGTGGCAGATCGATGGAGAACGAAGCACTTGTTGTCCATATCCTTATTTGCGACAGGGATTCTAGGCTTTGCTTTACTATTGTATCCCCCTTACCCTGTGTTGCTGCTAATCTATGCAGCTTGGGGTATAACATCCATCATGACCTTTTGGGTAGCGTTAATAAAAGCCGTCCGTTCGTTAGCATCTGAAAATGAACAAGGAAAAGCATTCGGCTTTTTTGAAGGGGGACGCGGTGCTGCCAAAGTTATCGAATCTGCTTTGGTATTAGGACTCTTCGCCTTTTTAGCAAAGCAAATGAGTGACAGGCTGGCATTGTCCTCTGTGATTATTTTCTATTCCGTGATGTGTATTCTTTTAGGGATCATGATTATGTTACTTTATAAGGAACAAGATGGTAACAACAGTAGTGATGAAATAAAAGAAAAGGCAGATAAAAAATTTGATTGGGCAATACTTTTGAGGATTCTCAAAATGCCAACAACCTGGTTGGCAGCCATTCTTATTTTAACGTCTTATGCGATGATTAATAGTTTCTATTATATTACGCCTTATGCAACGGCCGCCTTTGGTGCTTCAACAATAATTGCCGCTGCTTTGGGTTACTTTTCACAATATTGTCGCCCAATCGGAAGTTTTGGCTCTGGCATTATCGGGGATCGAATTGGTATTTCGAATATGGTCATAATTGGCTATTGTGTTCTGGCACTCGGTTTAGCTGCTCTCATCGTATTACCCGGAAAGCCTTCTTTCATCTTATTACTGTTAGTTTTTATAGCGATTATTTATATATCAATGTATGCATTACAGGCAACGCACTTCGCTATTTTGGTGGAAGGAGACTATCCTGTCGAAACAACAGGAACAGTTGCCATGCCCTTGATGATTATTGGGTATAGCGGAGAAATCTTTATGCCAATTGTTGCAGGTGCTTGTTTGGACCACTGGAGTGGTACAGACGGTTATAAGGTATTATTTACAATTTTATTAGGGTTGACGATTGTTGGGTTGATTACGGCTATAATTTGGCAAAGAGTAACGAAAGAAAAACGAAAAGAGATTTCGCTCCTGAAGAGAGAATTGAAAGCAAGTTAGCAAAGGCAAGAGGGTTCCCAAGTGATAGAATAATGAGGTTTTTTAAAGACCCACAAAAATGTAAAAAGGCTGGTGATAAACGTTTTGTTTTTTGCCAGCTTTCTATTTGTATACGTTTCTATTGTGGGCTAATGTTCTTTCGGCTTCCATGCCAGAGTTTGGTATAATTTAACCATAAGCACTTTATTGATTAGCAGGCCCCTATAAAATATAGATAAGAATAGAGAAAGCTTTGTTTTATAGGGTTCAGTGATTGAAATGGACCTATATTTTTTTTGAAAGTGTGAGGGGAATAGAAAATGAAAAACAAAGAAATACAAATGGGCCGCATGTGGAAATACTTTGTGGACGCAACAGCTGAAATTATCGAAGAAGAAGGTTTAGAGAATGTAACAATAAGAAAAGTTGCGGATAAAGCGGGCTATAATAGTGCAACCATTTATAACTATTTTTCTGAGGTCTCCCATTTGATTTTTTTCGCTTCCATGAAATTCTTGAAATGCTACACAGATGAGGTAGCTGTTTATATTGAAAAAGGAAAAGATCCAATTGAAAAGTACTTATTAGCATGGGAATGTTTTTGTAATCACTCTTTTCAGCAACCACAAATTTTCCATGCGGTTTTTATTATGGACCTAGCTGATCAACCGGAAAAGCTGCTTGAAGACTATTATAAAATATATCCTTCTGATTTGATTAACATTCCTGAAGAATTAAAGATTATCCTATTCGAACGTAATGTGTCAAAAAGAGGGCGATCCTTTTTAGAAATTGCACTAAAAGAGGGCTACATTAAAGAGGAAAACGTTGATGCAATTAATGAATTAACCATTTTAGTATGGCAGGGAATGTTTACTAATATTTTAAATAATCGCAAAAGCTACGATTTTCAAACGGCTGCAAAAATCACCATGAACTATATAACAGAGATTGTACACAACGCAAATCTGTTTCATAAAAGGGATCATGCAAATCAGCAGTAGCATTATCTTACCATCCTTTTGACACTTACAATTTTACTATATATTTGTTTTCGCAGCGACATCGAAAAAGCCCTCCTCTATTTACTCGAGAAGGCTCGGGATAAGAATATTCATTTTGTTATTTCTGTTATTACCTATTATTTTTTTGTTTACCTTCCTCAATCTTCCTATGCAAAGGCACGGGGCTGCTAAGAGCGCATTTCTTGAATAACTTAGGTCGATTAACCGGGGTCATACCTATTGAATATTAGCCATCCGCGAATGGAATAAAACCTCAGTTAAAAATGACGTTAGAAAACAGTTCAAGTACATAATGCTTTGTTCAAGATTTAGAGATTACTTGCAAGCTGTTCGGATTTTTGCATCCAAAACCCATTTTTTTATAATTTTCATAATTATGATGAATTGCATATAATGAGATTATGCAAGGGTATACATAAATTTAAAATAAATACGAAATGAAAGAATGGTTATCATTCTATTCTATAAGCAATTAATCTATTAAAGGTGAAATGATTATGATAGCTAATTTTATGAAGTCTTGGACAATATGGATGAAAATCGGAGTGATTTTATTCGGGGTATTCTTACTATCGTGGTTGGGTCCTGACGAAATTGGTCTTACTGATTTGCTTATTTCATTAAGAGAAGGTGAAGAAACAGGAAATAAGTTAATGCTTGCCGTTTTTTTGTTAATTTCTTTAAATACAGTTTTAGCTTTGTTTCATTATATTGGTGCATTGCTGTTGGGAGACGAAATCGGTGATCGTTTAAACCGTCCATGGTTAAAAATTATCATTCCTCTTATTGTTATTCCTCTCGACTATATCGTGATAAATGCTTATTATTCTTTAACCTACTCATTTAGTGCATATGGATTGTTATTGTTGTTAGCCATCTTATTATTGCAAGCCTTTGAAAAGGATAGGCTAAAGCCAATTATTAAAACGATTATTTGTTCTCAATTAATCTTTGGGATTGAATGGCTGAATGAGATTCCTTCTTTATCTAAATATGGATTTGGCCAAGGGTCGATTTCAAAGGAATTAAAAGATTTAGCGGTTCAAATTGGATTTGAGCAATCATTAACATTCTACAGTTTAACTTTGTGTTTAATTTTTGTTATTAATGCTGTTATTTTAGCTGTGTATTTTTCATTAGCTGAACAAAAATGGCGGATAAAGCAAGAGCTTCATTATGCGCAGTTAGAAGCAATGCAGTCAAGATCAGGACGAGAAGCACTATATCTGGTCCATGATTTAAAAACACCTCTCACAGCAATTGAGGGGCTAAATTCTTTAATTAGTTTGAAAGTGGACGATTCTAAAATTAAAGAATATTGTCAAAAGGTTTCATCATCGATCATTCCGTTAGCGACATGATTTCCGAGATTTTATATGATGATAAAAAACATTGGTGCCGTATAAAAGATTTAGTTGAATACGTCGAAGCAAGCAGACTGAGCGGGACAAATCTTAATCTGAAGGTAGAGTTTCAAACAGATCCTGAAATTAAAATTCTAATTAATAAAATCCGGATGACGAGGGCACTAGTGAATTTAATTGACAATGCTTACGATGCAGTGAATGGAATAGAGGATGGCAAGATTTTGCTTAAGGTGAAAACCTATGAAAATGAACTTTGGTTGGGCGTATCAGATAATGGGAAAGGGATTTCACCTAAAGAGCAGCTGAAAATATGGAAAGCTGGGTTTAGTACGAAATCGCATCCAGGGATGGGGTTAGCTTTCGTACGACAAGTTGCTAAAGGACATGGTGCATCTTTAGAAATTGACAGCAAGCTTGGGCACGGGACAATAATTTGGATTAAACTAGCTGAGAGGAGTGTGTCAAGATGAACATTTTAGTCATTGATGATGATGCATCAATTCAATATATGCTAAAAGAAATTTGTGAATTTGCCGGCTGGAATGTAGATACGGCTAACAACGGAAATGAAGGGTGAAATGTGTTTGCAGAAAAAGGAGCAGATGTTGTTTTAGTTGATTATCATATGCCGGAAATGGACGGAATAAAAACAGTGGGTGAGCTTCGTAAACTTAATGCCGATGTTCCGATTCTTGTATTAACAGTCGATGAACGACAGGAAATTGCTGATCGTTTTCTTGAAGCAGGCGCAACGGATTTTGCGTTAAAGCCTGTAAAAGCGCCTGATTTGATTTCAAGAATTCAACTGCATGCTCGCCTTGCAAAATTAACTCAATCAGCTCCGCAGCAAAAGTCCAGTGAAGAAAAGGCTGTATTTGTAACAAAGGGAATTAGTAAGAAAACACTTTGTCATGTTAGTGGTTTTCTGAATTCTAATCGTGAACCTTTTTCTGTTGATACAATTTCTAAAGAAGTTGGTTTGGCTTATCCGACCGTCTATCGCTATATTATGCATTTACTTGATGAAGGAAAAGTGGAAACTATTGTGAGTTATCAAAAAATAGGAAGACCGAAAAATTTATATCAATGGATCGTTGCCAAAGAAACTGCCTTAAAACAAGGCAGTTTTTTTGGCAAGCTCCGCGGTAGCTAATATGGTAGCCGGCCAATTAGCTGCATATACGCAGTCTTTAGGTTACCTGGAAATCTTCAGTGTAATTGGTTTTGTAACAATTGGCTTAGGTATTGTGTTATTGCTTCTTTCGAAGCCAGTAGCAAAGCTGATGAAATAATGAAAAAATGAGCTGACCCAAAAGGCATATAATGTGCCCTTTGGGCCGAGCTTTTTTTAGTGTGAAAAAATAATAGAATCGGTCCAAACTGGTGTAAAGGAACGATTCTCTGAAGTTTTATTTCTTTTTGCTTAATCCTATTGTGTTTCAGCATTTTCACGAGTCTTTCTTCAATTTGAATGGTATGGAATGCTAATGTAAGTAAACAAATCAGAAGAAAGGAAAAGGAAATCTTATCGCTATCCCTAACGACTTCTGGATAGGCTATACTTATCTAGACAGAAAATATAAGGTCAGGTAGACTACAGATACAACTAGTTATAGAAAAGAGGTCCGATATGCGACGCGATATACAACTGAATGAACGAGCTTTCTCTTCCAAGGAAGTGGCAGAAGAAGTGGGGATTGCAACTCCCACTGTTCGAAAATATGGTCAAATCTTAGAGCGGAATGGATATGAGTTTTTGAAAGATGGAGATCGACGTATCTTTGTTAAATCTGACATCGGAGCGCTTATAGCGCTACGCGATACGGACAAGCCCCTAGACGATACAGCTAAAGACCTTGTATATCAACAAAAAGAAAGATTAGAAGGATCCAATGAAACACAGATAGCGATACCCGATACATATGAAAATTCACCCCACGACCCCAATCAATTAAACGAGGTCTTAATGTTTTTAGTCAATGAACTCGCAGCCACACGTGAAATGAATGTCCAACTGACAAACGATATGTCACAGCTTAAAACAAAGGTTTCCCGGCTCCAGCAAGATCATCATGTTATAAGTTCTAGTATTGGAAATTCAGCGCAAAGAACTAATTCTAAAATTGAACAATTAACAGAACAACAAAATACCCATTATGAAACATTGCTGGAACAAGAAAAACAAAAAAGTGAACTCTTACAAAAAGAAATACAAAATATGCGGGACGAACAGAAAAAAGAATGGAGTTCACAAAATGAATTTAATAAACGTTTAGAAGAGACTATACAAAAACGTTCCGAAAAATGGCGGGCGCTTTTCTCCATATTCAGAAAATAAGGTGACGGTAAAGGTTTTTTGCCTAGCTGTGTATTGATTTGTGGAAGCAAATTATTGATGAAGAACATTTGATAAATATTTTTTAAATAAATAATGATGGATGAAAGCATTGAGATGCGAATCCACAAAATTTTAAAAAATCAGTGACATATATGATTCGCTAGCTGAAAAACAGAATTAATAAAGAATTTTACAACTTTACAGGATTTGGCACCTGTTATGTAAATGCTCGGCAATACCAATGTAGCGGACGTTCTACCAAAGGCTCAATTGAAATTCATTGGGGATTTGTTTAAGCGATATGCATCTAAAACAAAATACACAATTTGAAGCAAGCTAAAAAGGCATGTTTGATCGGAGGTTGAAAACTTGCATTCAAAAACAGGAGTCATCCTTACTAGAGGTGCTCCAGACAGGGATAGATCGGCTCTTTTTTTGTGTGTTTCGTATCGCTGGGCGATATAACTTGTAAATAAATTCGAACCTTTAGGTTTAATAGAAAAGCGGCGTTTGATATGCAAACATGATATACATCCGAATGAATGAGTATTCTTTGCTATGGAAGTGGAAGAAGAAGAGGGGATGCACATCCACTGTTCAAAAGTATGGTCAAAACTTAGAACGAAACGGATATGAGGTTTTAAGATGGTGGTTGCCTTTATTCAATCTGGCATCGAAGCGCACATAGCGTTACGCGATACGGACAAGTCCCTAGAGGGTAAGCTAAAGACCTGTGTATCTACAAAAGATAGATTAGAAGGAACCAATGAAACAGAGATAGCGATACCCAATATATATGACAACTTAACTCATAATTCCAAACAAATAAATGAGTTTTTAATTGTTTTAACCAATGAACTCACAGCTACGCTTGAAATGAAATTCCACTGACATACGTATGTCTCAGCTTAAACCAACGGTTTCCCAGCTCCAGCAAGATCTATGTCCTCAATAGTGTTCTCAAGAAAGGGGCCTATCTGTTCTTTTTTGTGTTTCGTATCGCTGGGCGATATAACATGAAAATAAATCCAAGGAACCTTCATCTTTAATAGAAAGGAAGGTCCGATATGTGACAGGATATACATCCTCTTCCAAGGAAGTGGCAAAGAAGTGAAGAGGCAAAACCAATGTTCGAAAGTATGTTAAAAACTTAGAGTGAAACGGGAAATTATTGTTAAAATATGTAAATGTAAACACCTTCGTTCAATCCGGCATCGAAACGCTTAAAGTGTTACGCGATACGGGGCAGCCCCTAAACGATATAGCTAAAGACCTTTGTATCTACAAAAAGATAGATTAGAAGGAACCAATGAAACGAAGATAGCGATACCCGATACATATGACAATTTAACCCATGTTCTCATTCGATTAAAAGAGAGCTTAATCTTTTAACCAATGAACTCACTGCTACACGTGAAATGAACATCTAGCTGACAAACGATATGTCACAGCTTAAAACTGAACAACAAAAAACCATTACGAAGCATTACTTCAATAAGAAAAAGGATTCATTACCTTTATTTTAGTCTCCTTTACGATATTCAGGCGTTAATTTCTGTTAATAACTATTTAAACCTAAGGCAATCAAATCAAAAGTAGAAATTCCGTTGTTCCAACTATTCGCAATCACTATTTTCAAATTTCAACAATTTCCCGAGAAATATCTACAAATTCTGAGTAGATATCGACAAAATTAGAAGGTTCTAAAAGATGTAGTAAAACATTGGTGAAAATTATAACCAATTGAGCTGGTTTTTTCTGCTCCTTTGAATTACAAACAACAAAGCAGTGATCTCAATTTTCGGGATGCACTGCTTTGTTGTTTGTAGATATTCTATGCATTCATAATTAGCCCGGTAACTTCTTACCATTCCGTAAATCAACATCAGCAAAATCCTGCCCCCTTTCGATTTTACCTACCAAGAAAATGTAGGACAGTGCTCCTGCGAAGGTTATACAAGCAATAGGGTAAGTGCAGGAGCAAAATTACCACCCTGGGCCAGGAAGCCAATCGCAATCGGAATAATAATTGATGCAGTACTACCTACATTTCAGTACTAAAGAAATATACAGGGGTGAATGAGGGAAAACCTACGATAGTACTGAAGGCAGCTAAATCGCCGCGAGTAGCGACCTGTGCTCGCTCGAACATCACAACAAGACCTAGAAGCAAGTCAAAGAGAACAAGGCAAGGCCGAAGACAAAAGCAAGCAGGTTTATCAGTGATAGCTTTTTTTATCGGTGAATGAGGGCTATCTGGAAGGCAGCTAGATCCTCGCGAGTAGCAACCTATACTAGCCGACCAGTAACGTGCAATTTCTAATAGGGTACTAACCTCATCAACGGGCAAAGTCTGCCCAAAATGACGTTGGATTCATTCATAAGTTGTTCAGAGTAGCTGCTTAACCCTTTGTTAACAGATATTACCATACTGTGTTTCTTCATTATTTTTGCCTCAGAACCTTCTAAACTCCCAATAAACTAGACTATATTAACGAGAATCTAGTTATATTCAAAAAGCTTGCATTATACATTATTTTTTTATTATAATACTTGTATACAAGTGTACTTGAACTCTATAAGAAGGTGAATTTATGGCTGAATCAAAGGAATTTCTTTATCCTGTAAAATGGCTTTCAAAAGCTTCAGCTGGTGATCGTGTAACATCCGAGCTTAGAATGCGTATTATTTCGGGCATGATTGAAAGCGGTACCATCCTTTCTGAAAATAAATTAGCTGCCGATTTTGGTGTTAGCCGTTCGCCAGTTCGTGAAGCATTAAAAATACTGGCATCAGAAAATATCATCCGATTAGAAAGAATGGGTGCGGTTGTCATTGGTTTAACAGAAAAAAAGTATGCAGAAATATATGAAGTACGGATACTCATCGAGACGTTTGTATTTGAACGCTTAGTTAGGGAGGATACGGATGAATTGGTAATGGAACTTAGTAAAATACTTGAAATGATGAAGGTTTCCATAAAATACAGAGATGCTGATGAGTTTTCCTATCAGGATGTCATGTTCCACGAAACGATCATTCGGTCCATCAATCATTCCTACATTCTGATGATCTGGGATAATTTAAAACCTGTGATGGAAAGTTTGATTCTTCTATCCATGCGTTGTCGTTTTAAAGAAAAGTATGAAGACTTTACACGGATCATTAATAATCATCAGCTTTATATTGATGCGATCAGAACAAAAGATCGAGACCTCATGATTAAGTCGTTACATGTAAACTTTGATGATGTTCAAGGGGAAGTTGAAGACTTATGGATGGCCCAACAGATGCTTACAAAAGGAGTCGAACAGGAAAATGACTAACTATATGTTAGGTGTAGACATCGGTACAACAAGTACAAAAGCTGTATTATTTACGAAAAATGGCGATGTCATTCAACAAGAGAATGTCGGTTATCCCCTTTACACACCGGATATGACAACAGCGGAACAAGATCCTGAGGAGATTTTTCAGGCTGTCCTGAAAGCCTTTTCAAATATAACGAAACAGCATCCAAATAAAAAGATATCATTTATTTCATTTAGCAGTGCGATGCATAGTGTTATAGCTATGGATGAAAATGACCAGCCGCTAACACGTTGTATCACTTGGGCAGATAATCGCAGTGAGGCATGGGCCCATAAAATAAAAGATGAATTAGATGGTCAAGAAGTTTACAAAAGGACCGGAACACCGATACACCCGATGTCTCCATTGTCCAAAATCACCTGGATTGTGAATGATCACCCAGAGATCGCAACCAATGTTAAAAAGTATATCGGGATTAAAGAATATATCTTTAAAAAGTTCTTTGATCAATATGTTGTCGATTATTCTCTTGCTTCTTCCATGGGCATGTTGAATCTCAAAAACTTGGATTGGGATGAGGAAGCCTTAAGGATTGCTGGAATCACACGTGATCAATTATCTGAACTCGTACCAACAACAAAGATCTTTAACAACTGTGACCACGATTTAGCCAAACAAATTGGGATTGATCCACAAACCTCTTTTGTCATTGGGGCAAGTGATGGTGTCCTTTCAAATCTAGGTGTAAACGCTATCCGGAAAGGCGAAATCGCCGTCACGATTGGGACAAGCGGTGCGATTCGGACGATTATTGACGAGCCGAAAACAGACGAAAAAGGAAGAATCTTTTGTTATGCCTTAACGGAAAAGCATTGGGTGATTGGCGGGCCGGTAAACAATGGAGGAATGGTCCTTCGCTGGATACGTGATGAGTTTGCTTCTTCCGAGGTGGAAACAGCTAAAAGACTCGGAATTGACGCTTATGAAGTCTTAACCAAGATTGCCGAACGTGTAAGACCAGGCGCTGATGGATTGCTATTCCATCCATATCTTGCAGGGGAACGTGCACCATTATGGAATCCGGACGTACGGGGTTCATTTTTCGGATTAACACTGTCGCATAAGAAAGAACATATGATTCGAGCGGCTCTAGAAGGTGTCATTTACAATTTATACACAGTATTTTTAGCCTTAACTGAATGCATGGACGGTCCGGTGACCCGAATTCAAGCTACGGGAGGCTTTGCAAGGTCGGCTGTTTGGCGGCAAATGATGTCCGATATCTTCGAATCGGAAGTCGTGGTTCCAGAAAGCTACGAAAGTTCGTGCCTGGGTGCTTGTATATTAGGATTATATGCCACCGGGGAAATTGATTCCTTCGAAGTAGTTTCTGAAATGATAGGCAATACCCACAAGCACACACCGGAAGATGATTCTGTAAAAGAATATAGGCAATTACTGCCGATTTTTATTAACCTATCAAGGGTATTGGGAAGCGAGTATACACAGATTGCGAATTATCAAAGAAACTTAATAAATGCCACAAAGTAAAGACAAGGAGGAATTACAATGCCATTAGTTATTGTCGCTTTAGGAATTGTCGCTTTATTAATTTTAATAATGGGCTTAAAATTAAACACCTTTATTTCCTTAATCATTGTATCGTTTGGAGTGGCTTTAGCACTTGGGATGCCACTTGATGGAATTGTCAAAACCATCGAAGCTGGATTGGGCGGAACACTTGGTCACTTAGCGTTGATCTTTGGCCTTGGAGCGATGTTGGGTAAGTTAATCGCAGATTCAGGCGGTGCGCAGCGCATTGCGATGACCCTTGTTAAAAAATTCGGCGAAAAGAATATTCAATGGGCAGTCGTAGCAGCATCATTTATTATCGGTGTCGCGTTATTTTTTGAAGTGGGGTTAGTATTATTGATTCCAATCGTATTTGCCATTTCAAGAGAATTAAAAGTTTCGATATTATATCTTGGTATTCCAATGGTAGCGGCATTATCCGTAACTCACGGTTTCTTACCGCCGCATCCAGGACCAACCGTTATCGCTGGTGAATATGGTGCAGACATTGGTCAGGTTTTACTTTATGGCTTCATTATTGCGGTTCCAACCGTTATTTTGGCTGGCCCAGTATTTACGAAGATAGCTAAGAAACTCGTACCTGAATCATTTACGAAAACAGGCAGCATTGCCTCTTTAGGAGAACAAAAATCATTTAAACTTGAAGATACACCTGGATTTGGAATCAGTGTATTTACCGCTTTACTTCCGGTTATATTAATGTCAATTGCTACGATCATCACTTTGATGCAAAAAACAATGGGCTTTGAAGACAATGGTCTACTAGCAGCAATCCGTTTTATTGGTGAAGCCGGTACAGCCATGTTGCTTTCCTTATTATTTGCGGTCTATTCCATGGGATTAGCAAGAAAGATTCCAATGAAAGATATTATGGAATCTTGTACATCTGCAATCTTGCATATCGGAATGATGCTCTTAATCATAGGGGGCGGCGGAGCCTTCAAGCAAGTATTGATCGACGGCGGTGTAGGTGACTATGTAGCTGAATTATTCAAGGGAACATCATTATCGCCAATCTTGCTTGCCTGGATTATCGCGGCAATCTTGCGTATTTCCTTAGGATCTGCAACCGTTGCAGCCTTAACGACAGCTGGTTTAGTTATTCCGATGTTAGGTCAGACGGACGTTAACCTTGCTCTAGTTGTACTTGCTACAGGAGCGGGTAGTTTAATCGCTTCACACGTTAACGATGCCGGTTTCTGGATGTTTAAAGAGTATTTTGGTTTAAGCATGAAAGAAACATTTGCAACATGGACCTTGCTTGAGACGATTATTTCAGTGGCTGGATTAGGATTTATTCTATTACTAAGCTTATTTGTATAGGCTTTTCCCGGCAGTAAATCCCCCACTTATGGTAGGGATTTACTGCCTATTATTCTTACATAGAAGGAGCAGAAATAAATGTTGAATACAATCGGTGTCATTGGTTTAGGGGTCATGGGCAGTAATATCGCTTTAAATATGGCTAGTAAAGGGGAACAAGTGGCTGTCTATAACTACACAAGAGATTTAACGGATCAGCTTGTTGCCACTTTGGACAGTCAGTCGCTTCATCCGTATTATGAAATCCAAGAATTTGTTCAGTCACTGGAAACTCCAAGAAAGATTTTTCTAATGGTGACGGCGGGTAAGCCGATCGACTCGGTGATCAATTCATTACTTCCTCATCTTGAACCAGGCGATATTATCATGGACGGTGGTAACTCCCATTACGAAGATACGGAACGCAGATATGATGAATTGAAATCTAAAGGAATCAGTTACATAGGAATTGGTATTTCTGGTGGAGAAGTCGGGGCGTTAAAAGGACCTTCAATCATGCCAGGTGGAGATAAAGACGCCTATGAAAAAGTAGCTGCGATTCTGACAAAAATCGCAGCGAAAGTAAATGATGACCCTTGCTGTACCTATATCGGCCCAAAAGGAGCAGGTCATTTTGTAAAAATGGTACATAACGGGATTGAGTATGCGGATATGCAATTAATCGCAGAATCTTACACGTTTTTAAGAGAGAAGTTGCATTTGGAAGTTAATGAAATTGCTGACATCTTTGAAACATGGAATCAAGGTGAATTGAAAAGTTATTTAATCGAAATCACCGCCGAAATTTTAAGGAAAAAAGATGAAGTGACGGGCTTACCCTTGATCGATGTGATTCTTGATAAAGCAGGACAAAAAGGCACAGGTAAATGGACCAGCATGCAAGCTATCAATAATGGAATACCGGCATCGATTATTACTGAGTCTTTGTTTGCGCGTTACATTTCCGCTTTAAAAGATGAACGGGTCAATGCAGAAAATATTCTGACAGGCCCTGAGAAAGTTCAGCAAAAATTAGATAAAGATGAGTGGATTGATCATATTAGACAAGCTTTATATATGGGGAAAATTTGTGCATACGCACAAGGTTTCACTCAATATAAAATGACTTCTGAACTTTACGGCTGGGATTTGCCTTTAAAGGATATCGCGCTGATTTTCCGCGGTGGCTGCATCATTCGTGCCGAATTTTTAAACGTCATTAGCGAAGCCTATCAAGAGCAGCCGAATCTGGCTAATTTATTAATCTCACCATATTTTGCCGAAAAGGTTACAGGTTATCAGGTAGGATTGCGTAAGGTTGTATGTGAGGGAATAAATTCTGGTATCTCGTTTCCGTGTTTAAGCGCTTCGCTTACTTATTACGATAGTTATCGAACAGGCATCTCAAATGCCAACCTTTTGCAGGCACAACGTGATTATTTTGGAGCACATACCTATGAACGACGTGATTTAGCAGGAGCCTTTCACACAAACTGGCAGTGATGGAAAGTGACAAAAGAGACAATCATTTCTCAATAGCCGTTTATGAATTTGATACAGATCCTTTACTTCAATTAGAGAGTTGCTTTGGCAGCTCTTTTTTTTAGGTGAAAGGGGTCTATCTAAATTTAAAAACAAAGTTGATTGGAACGGAAGGTACGAAACCCCTGCGGGAAAAGCGTGTCCAGCGGAGGGATTCAGGCGCAAAGGCACCGAGAAGGCCGCGGAAAGTGAGTTTCTTGAGAGTAAATCGCCGTTCAAATTGTACAAACCTTTAAAAGACTGTAATTAAAGAGGCTGTGAATTTAGTTAAGGCATTTTAATTGGTGTATTTAATGGATCATAATCCCTATATGATCGATAAGGTACCATTTTAATCCTAATAATGTCCATCCGCCTTCAAAATTTTGGATTTATTGGTTTCTAAACTGTAGAAGGTTTAGGAAATTTCAAGCATTTGTTTCTTGGTGACTTTTGTATCAGGGTGAGGTTAAATAAAATCAGAAGATTGTTGTACAGATATTGATCGAATGTCTGTGATATTAAATAAAGCTTCCTTAATATTAGTCTTTACTTTATTCAAAGTAGTTTTTGTTTTACGTTTGATTTTGTTGGAATGTCTTGTCATAAGTATCACTCCCACTCTGATAATAGTTAAAAGATTAATTATGGTATTTCCAATCAGCAAACGAAGTAAACACAAATTATAACTAGAGGCCATCTCAGACGGGAAGGGCTTTTTTGTTAAGGTTGTCCTCTTCTTCATAATATCGCATTTTGAATCAATCCAGTCGAACCCCTGTGATATATTGATAAATGGTCCTTTTCTTCATGTGAACAAAGATGTCGATAAAGTATATTAATGTAACTGCAAGTAATTATCTTGACCTGATTTTTATCAAGTAGCAGGAGGTTTAACCCTAGTTATTTCAACCCACTTAAACAATATGATCCTATCGAATATTATTAAGTAGTAATTATGAGGGAGTATATCGGAGTGAGGAAAAATTAAATTCGATGTGCATGATTTAATACTGCTAAGTATTGAGTTTGGATTGAATATTAGCAAAATATTCTTTCATACAACAGATGGGTAACTAAATAAAGTTATAGTAATTTGTCTTTAGCTTTAACAATATTACTCTTCATTTATTGTTTATCGGATTTTTATCAACATAAAAACAGTTAATGAAACTAAAGAATATAAGGGGAAGATTAACCTGTTAAAGGAATTCTATGTTTGTTATACTCTTGACTCTGATATTAAGTGGGAGAAAATCAAAAAAGGATGGAGTAGTAAAAAAGAGGATGTTTTACAAGAAGTCTTAAAAAAGATGGAACACTGTGAGTATTTTATTGTAAAAAGTGATAGTAAGCATCATATTATCAATACATCTTTAATACGTTATATACGTATTTTTGATGGAAATAAGTAATCTCACTACTGCTTTCTTAGAATATAAGTTATGGTCGTATTCTCCTCCTAACAGTCTATCTGGAAGGGGATTTTTTATGGCAAAAAAGGGGCAAGCCTTTTATACATATACGGAAGAATTAAAGAGGGAAGTTGCTCGTTTGAAGTTGGAGGGAGGCTGGTCATATCCGTCAGCTTCGTGAGCGATTTTGTATCAAAAACGATGCGGAAATGGCGAGATGGGTAAAGGAAAATCAAAATAATGGGCCATTAGAAGGCCAGTGGGGTATATGGAACCGTCAGAATTTCACTACCTAAACCACAGGTTTACCATTTAAAAAAAGCGCAATCCAAAATTTTCGTGTGCAGAGAAGGTATTTTTGATACGCCTAAAAACAGCTGGGCAAGCTTATGTAGCTATTATGGGTTGATTAACACTTTGAAGGGAGTGTAAAGATGAAGAAAGAATTAGATGATGGTTTTATTGAGGCATTATTGGTTTCCCTTCAAGACGAAAGGGTCATTGAAAAGATAAAGGAAATGGCAGTAGAGGGCCCGTCTAGTCAAATGGGGGAACCTAAGGAGCTGCTGAGAGAAAAAGAAAAAGAAATTGCAAAGCTCCAACAAGAGATTGAGTTGAAAAAAGAGGAAATTAGTGAGTACCAAATAATGATCCATCATCTAAATGAGAAAATGGAATCCTATTTTAATGAATTGCAAAAGAGAAGAGCAGACTGTCGGGAAGCAGAAGAACTTTACGAGGCTGTTCAACGATTATCCGAAGCCACCAAAAGTTCCTTAAAAGGAATCTTCAAGGGAAGTTCGGTGCAGGAATTTATTGTCTGTGGTGTGCAATATGAAAACATTTCTTCTTTGTGGGATTTTATTAAAAACGAGATTATGGAAGGACGAGAGCAGGAAAGAGAGAGTTTGCTCGCCCTTTTTCTGTATTTTTTTCAAGAGTACAGTAAAACATACGTTACCCCTTTATATAAAATAGAGGAAGTGAAAATGAATGAGGTCTTCAGAGAAGACTTATACATAAGAGCCCTTAATAGCAAAATATCCGGGAACATTACGGATATCCTGCTGCCGGGATATAAAAGCATGAATGGTAAAACCATTAAAAAATCCGTTGTGAGAATCTAGCAGGCGAAATAGAGAATGATAATAAAGGAGAAATAACAATGACATCGATTATTATCCCAGAGATTGAAGAGGGCATTGAAAAAATCCTTCTTGTGCAATGGTATAAACAGCCAGGCGATTATATTACGGTGGGCGAAAGCTTAGCCAAATTCAGCTGTGAGGGCATCGAATTTGACCTCTTTTCAGAAAAAGAAGGCAGCCTTAAAGAATTGCATGTAGCGGAGGACACTATAGTCAAGGTTGGTGATCTGATATGTTATTTGGATTCTGGCGAAGCTCTTCCAAGGGAAATATTAAAAGGAGTTGAAAAACAAGAAACGATAGAAGGTAAAGAGCCCCTTGAAGACGTAACAAGTGTAGCTGGAAAAAATAACATAGACAGTTCGATTTACTTAATGGATAAGAACGAAGAGCAGGTTCTATTCTCACCTGATTCCCAAACCGTTCCGGTCTCTGCCATTTCAATGACTTATAAAGAAGTGAGATCTTTAATCAGCCATTTATATCAGAGTGCAGAAGAAACCTTTTTTAAGGTTGAATCGAGCTTTTTTCAAGACATTAAAAAGATGCTCCGTTCCAGATGGGTTTACATGAATAACGGGAATGCTATATATGATCACAACATTGCAGCTGTATTTCCTTATAGAAAATACTATGAGTTAGTGGGCGAAGATTTTGACTACAAAAAGCATTTGGACGTTTCCGGTTTTATAGGTGATGCCATGACACGGGAAGAAGCTGCCAAAAGTTTCAATACAACCGATCACCCTGTATATAAGAGAATAATAGCTTTAGATGATTATTCCTCGAGTAAAAATCCTTCCATCTCAAGGATATTTGCCAATCAAACGGCAAACGCTTCTAAATCAATAGCGTTTAAATTCAACGGGTACGACATTCAAGGTTTTGATGTAGTTAATCAAAAAAATAATTTGCTAGGAAAAGGATTTTTCGTTCCTGTTTTCCGTTTGAATGGGGAAAATTCCTTTGAAATCAAGGATCAAATGGCTCTCCATCTCTGGCTGGAAAACCGATTAGTACCATGTGGATTAAGCGCAGAACGCCAGAAGGAGTTTGATTATTTGCTGGCATTGTATCAATTAAAGGGTTTAGACCAAGAAAGTTTTATAAAAGAATTGCCATCAATCGCTATCGATTCCAAGACGTTTTATGAAAAGCTTTTAAACTCTGAAAAAGTAAGAGCTGATATTGATACATATGATGAAAAGATGTTAACAGATCCAAACCGAGGACATTGGGATTTATGGCCTGTCCAATCTAATGAAAAACCTTTAACGATAAAACTGAAAGAAGAAATAATGGGCAGGAACCCTAAAATGGATATTAGGGAGGACGGCATAGTTGGCATTGATTTTGGAACGAAAAGTACAGTGGTCGTTTATCAAGAAGAAAGTGATTTTACTCTTCCCATGCGTATTGGGGTTGGATACCTTAACACGGAAGTAAAAGACTGGCATTATGAAAATCCGACCGTGATTGAATTTATTGATTTAGAACAATTCCTGGAGCTTTATCAAGAAAAAGAAGGAAGACCAGAAACAAGGTGGCAGGATGTGACGGTTTCCCACAATGCCCTCAACAATTTGATGAATGGAAAGAGTGACCATTATTATTCCATATTGAATAATCTAAAGCAGTGGGCTGGAGAAAAGAAAAATGAACTCCGATTAAAAGACAAGAAGGGATATGCCGTTGTACTGCGTCCCTTTCTGGACTTAACCGATCAGGAAATCAACCCAATTGAGTTATACGCCTACTATCTCGGTTTGTATATCAATAACCAGAACAATGGAATTTACCTGGACTACACCTTATCTTTCCCGGCGATGTATGAAAAAGTGGTAAGAGAAAAAATGCTAAAGTGTTTTGAGCGTGGGTTAAAAAAGACGCTTCCTATGCCGATTCAGCAGGATGAAGAATTAATGAAAAAGTTTCGTGTCACCGCTGGGGCGAGTGAACCTGCTGCCTATGCTGTTTGTGCCTTACAGGAATACGGGTTTGAACCGGAAGAGAATGAAAAAACGTACTACGGGGTGTTTGATTTTGGTGGAGGAACGACAGATTTTGATTTTGGGATTTGGCGTGAAGCGGGCTTGAAAGAAAGCAGATATGATTATGTCATTGAGCATTTTGCAGCGGGCGGGGACCGTTATTTAGGTGGGGAGAAGATGCTAGAGCTTTTGGCATTCCAAGTGTTTAAAAATAATCAAAGAACAATGCGTGAGCTAAATATTCCTTTTACTCTCCCAGCAGAATGTGTGAAATTTCCCGGAAGTGAAATGCTGATTAATGAATCACAAGAATCCTATTTAAATACGAAACAATTGGTAGAAAAATTAAGGCCACTTTGGGAAAGACGTGGACGGTATGAAGAACAGTTTGGAAAAGGAATGTTTCGGGCAGACTTGTTTGACAAAGCCGGCCACGCAAAACTCAATGTGGAACTTTTGATCGATCAAGATGAAATGGAACAACTGATTGAGGAAAGAATTGAAAAAGGCATTAAAAATTTCTTTGAGTCATTAAGGCGCGCTTTTGCCCGGTTAGAACCAGGCAAAATTAATAAAGTACATATCCTGCTTGCGGGTAATTCAAGTAAATCCCCGGTCGTTATGAATCTATTTAATAAATGGATTGAAAGGGAGGTACAGAACACTCAAAACTGGGGAGAAGTGTCTGATAATCTTTTTGAGATTCTTCCACCACTGGGGACAGAAGGCGCTTATTTAAAGCAGGAAGAGAGAAACAGAGTGGTCAATCGAGATATTTTAACAGCTCCTACGGGAAAAACAGGCGTTGCTTTTGGACTTGTACAAAGCAGAAAAGGTGGAAGTATAAAAGTTATTGACCGCGATATGGTGAATGGCGAATCAAAGTTCAAGTATTTTCTTGGCATCGGGAGAAAAGGGAAATTAAAAACAGTGATTGATCAAGAAGAAGAGTATAACATATGGCATCTTTTCATTGATGCGTCAGAAGAAGATTTTGAAATTTATTACACAAGCCTGCCGGAAGCTAACACCAACCAGCTTGATATTAAGCAGGCACAGAGGAAAAAGCTTCGAATTGAGCATGCAGATGATTCAGCTTTTGTTTATATTCGAATCATAAGCCCGACTGTTATTGAATATGTTGTTGCAGAAGAAGATTCGATTATAAAAGGAGTTCATTTAAGTGAAATTACTAAAGTGGAATTAAGCTGATCTTTCATTAAAAGAAGATATGTTAAACAAAAAATATTTTCGTAAACACACAACAGATATAAAGATTGGTTACTCATGTCCATCCATGTATAGGCTGATTTACTTCAACAAATGAGACGTGAGGTAGCTGAAAGTGCGCGAAGACGATTCCACCACGTAATAGATATGAAAAAATAAAGAAGCAATTTGATGGTAGATGTCCCCACATGGTTTTATGTAAAAAGGGCTGCCAGTAGATTTAAAGTTAAAGTCCTCCCACAGTATACTGTGGGAGGACTTTTCATGCTCATCGTATTTGTATTCCCATGGTACTTTATAATGTTTAAGAAAAAGTTCGCATTTTCAACATTTAATGCTAGAAGCTCTATGTGTTTATCTTGACGGTTCATTTCTTTGATCCTCCTGATGTACCATAATCATTAATAGTTAATTTTACATCGTAGTTGATCGGAGTTTCACTAAATGTTTGGTCCCAATCCTTTTTAACCTTATTCCATACTTTGGGATTTTCAATTCTCAAGCGGTTTCCGAAGCCAGCAATGTCTACTTGGTATTCTTTTTGCATTTTTTCTAATACATTCCCCACCAAGCGTTTCACTTCTTTTTCAGCTGATTTTTCTGCATTTTTTAGAAATTCATTTTTAAAGGAATCTCCTGAATCTACCCAGTTTTCAGACAGTCTTCCCGTTGATTCAATGTTTACATCAAAAGAGATGTTATCTCCTTTAACTCGTGGTTTGATAGTGCTTTTCATGGACTCTATTTCATAAACAATCAGCTGACCGGTTTCCTTATCATAGCCTTTCACTACACCGCCTTTTCCCTTACCTGTTATCCAGGTTATCCCCTCCACTTCTTCCTCATTTAAAGTACCAGTCATTTTGTGTGTCTTTCCATCAATCACGGCAGCTCCGGCAAATTTGACCTGCCCATTCACTGATAGTACTTTTTGCATCAGAAAACTGGAGCCCGATTTGATCTTGCTTTCTACTTTAATATGCGACATGGGAGGCAAAATCCTCGTTGTTCGATATGCATTTTCTACAATGCCAGCCAGACGGAACGCTGGAATTTCTCCTGCTTTCTTTGTTTCCAGTGTCTTACTTGCTCTTCCTTTACTGATGAGCACAAGACAGCTTGGTCTGATCTCACTTTCTCGAAGATTTTGATCAAGTAATTGTTCCAATTTATAAGATCTTGCAAGATTTTCACCGATAACAACCACTTTCATATGGTGACCGGTTACAGGTTGCTGGCTTCTCAATGATAATTCACGAACCATTTGATGGACGGAGTCTCCAGTTTCAGAAACGTTCACATAAGATTTTTGTAGTGGACCTGCTTGTTTAGTTGTTGAACTCGCAACTTGTGGAGTGATAAATTGATAGGTGGCAGTAATCAGGTTTCTTTTTGAATAACCCTTCCCGTATTCATTTAACTCTTTCTCGTTGGAGGACTCCCTGCCCTTATCGAATGCCAAACCTATACCTAGGCTTTGCTCTTCAATTTCATGACTGCTCCAACATCCTGTAAGGAATAAAAACAAAAGAACGGAGAGGGAAATGAAAAGGGGACGTATATTGCTATGTGATCGTTCCATATTTTCCTCCCTTTATTCTTGAGATGATAAGCAGGAGAAGCGGGAGTAAACCAAATAAAAACAATGCGATATTGCCGACGAAATCTCCTTGTTTAAACAGGTCATTGATATTTTTTGGGATCATGGCAATGATGTATAAAATCGGGAGCAAGCCAAACATAAATGGGTGAATGCTCCTTTTCGTAATTTGAGCTAGGCCTAATGCAGCCGCAAAGTATGTAATGGTAAATGTTGCAAATATTTGCATGATCCAAATCACGAGCAATAAAGATTCAAACCGTTCAAAGATCAAACCGGAGATTTCAAAACTTCGTATAAGATCAAGTGTCGGCCATGTTCTCATGACTACGCCATCAACAGATAATGCTCCGATGACCATTACGACCGTTATCACGTAAAAGATCAATGGAATGGAAACTCCAAAAAGCAGGGCTTTCACTGCTTTTTTAGGCTGATTCATAAACGGAAGAAGCAGTAACATGATTTCAGGTCCTGTAAAAGCGAGAGCTGTTGTTTTTACTCCTTTTAGTACAGGGATGATTCCTTCTCCTAATACAGGACGCAGATTATCTAACTCAAATATTTTAAAGCTCATAAAGGTAACAACCAAAAAAAGGATAACTGTCAAAGGGAATATAATTTCAAAGAGACGGGCGATCGGATTAATGCCGCCGATGACCAAATAAAGACTTACCCACATGAAAATCATCATAATTGCCCAAGTAGGTGTACCTTCAAGAAGTAAATACTTTACTACCTCCGCCATTGCACGGAGCTGAAACCCTGAGGTCATAAGAAAATTACAGATTACAACCAAACTGAGTAACCCACCCACCCATTTTCCAACAATATCATTGATGTATTGATAAAAGGTTTTTTCGGGAAACTGTTGGCTTAATTTGACCATAATCACCCCCGCGGTTATGGAGATAGCCCCGCCTAAAATGACACTTATCCATACATCTGGTGTTTGTACCTTCTCTGTAGATGATCTGGGTAGGGTGAGTAATCCTGTGCCGAGTATGAAATTGATGACAATGACAGCTGCTTGAGGAGTTGTAATTTTGTCTTTCGGGCTGATCATTCTTTAACCACCTTTTCACCGATAGGTTATCCTTTACGTATGGGGTTTTTTGTATGCAGCATCTTTGGACGGCGTTTCATCATCATAAGTGGCATGCGTACCACCAGGTCTTTCCAATCACTTAAGCGATAAGGAACGGCTGGACTTAAATAAGGCACACCAAAGCTTTTTAATTTCACTAAATGGCTGATCATTAAAAGAAAAAAGAGAATGACCCCGAATAACCCAAATGTGGCAGCACATAGCATTGCGGGAAAACGAAGAATCCGCAATGTGAATCCAGTACTATATTGCGGAATGGAAAATGATGAAATCGCGGTTAACGCTACCACGATGACCAAAACGGGGCTAACGATCCCTGCCTGTACAGCAGCTTCCCCAATGATTAAACCGCCGACAATTCCCATTGCGGGACCGATTGGCTTAGGTAATCGCAGTCCTGCTTCCCTTAATATCTCGATGGATATTTCCATGAATAATGCTTCGATAAGTGCCGGAAACGGAACCCCGGATCTGGTTTCTATAATGGAGATGGCCAGTTTGGTCGGAATCAGCCCGGAATGAAATGAAATGAAAGCAATATATAAAGACGGTGTAAAAAGAGCCAGAATAGCTGCGAGGTAACGAAGCATACGGATGAATGTACCTGGAATCCACCTTTCATAATAATCTTCCGGTGATTGTAACATCATGCTTAAGGTAACTGGAACGATCAAGGCGAAGGGCGTCCCATCTAATAAGATAGCCACTCGACCTTCCATCAAAGCAGCGATCACGCGATCCGGACGCTCTGTATTCTGTACTTGCGGAAAAGGACTAAGGTAATTATCTTCGATAAGTTGCTCTACATAACCTGATTCAGGAACATTATCAATATCTATTTTCTTAATTCGGATTTCTACCTCTTGAACTAATTCGGGGTCAACAATATCTTTTATGTAAGCGACAACCAAATCTTTTTTTGAACGCTTTCCTACTTGGAATTTTACTAATGATAAATTCTCAATTTCACCACTACCCCTTAAAAAGGATGTATTATCACTCAAGGATTCAGTGAAACCGATCCTCGGACCTCTGACTAATGCCTCTGATACCGGCTCTTCGATCGTCCTTGTTTTAAGTTTTGTAGTTCCAAGGATCAGCGCATCCGATGATCCATCAATTAAAAGAGCAGTAGAACCTGTGAGTACTTTAGATGCTAATTCTTTAATGGAACGGACTGCTTCGATTTCACTAATGGATAACACTTCATTTTTTATGAATTCTTTTGAAATGTTTCCTTTGAGGTAGGGCTGGTCCTGTTTATATTTTGCTGAAAAATCAATCATCAATGATGGCATAATATGCTTATCAATGAGATCTTTATCCGATAGTCCTTCCGCAAATATGATAACTGACCGTATTCCGGTACGCCCTAGATTAAATTCTCGAAAATGCACATCCCAATTATGGCCAATTTCTTGCCTGACACAATCAAGATTAAAATTAAGATTATCTGTAAACTGACGCGTTGTATCTTGGGAGGAATATGCTTCTTGTTTGTCTTCATTGGTACTATTCCCTTTTTTACCAATCTTTGATATCCACTCTTTCATTCTCATCACTCATCCTTTGAGGTACGAAGCCAATAAAACAATTTGCAGATTGAATACGGTATAAGAAAAACAATAAAAGCTTGTATAAAAACCTGCCATGCTGGAAGGTAGGAAACAACCGTTTTCCACATTTTCATCACCCTATACTTGTCTCAGATAGCAGTAGAATTATGTAAAATTCCTTTATTTCTCGAATAGTATTAATATCTTCTTCGTTTCTTATGCAATGAAGTTAAAAGCCACTAACGTATTTGCAACACTTTATACTGGTATCTTAATGAACGAGGAAATGAGAGAATTATTATTATTATTGGCTTTTCCTCTTTGAAATGGAGGAGACCTATCTCAAGATTTCGAAATATAATTTTAAAAATATAAATAACAAATTGAAATGATGTTCGGAATAATATATACTGAAAATTGAGAAATATTGGTAAATATTATCTGCTTTTGGGGAATATCCGCATTTATCAACTTAAGAATTAGACATACTGATAGCAACCAGGAACGGAAAAGGATACACGATTAGCGCTTTATAGGATTGTGAATCCTGGTGAAAAAGAATGGAATGAGTGAGAATATCTTTCGTTATTGGTCAAAAGGTAAAGTCGTTCCTTAATTTCTAAAGTGCGATTTCAAAGGGGGGGGAAAATGATGAATATAGGGACAAGCTGCACACTAGGTTCAATTCTGGCACTTTCCTTACTAGTACCATCCGTGTCTATTGCTACTGAAAATCCAATACAGGATGCTGCTGTGAGTAAGGAAACTTCCAGCGAGTATCCAATATTGAAGAAAGCAAAAAAACCAGAAGAAGCGGGCTTTTCGTCTGAAAAGCTGGAAAAGGTGGACCAGCTTATTGAATTGGAAGTGGCTGCCGGTTTCCCTGGTGCTGCCCTGATTGTCATAAAGGACGGAAAGATCGTTAAAAATGAAAGATACGGGTATAAACAGAAATATAATGAACATACGCCTCTTAAGAAGTTTCAGAATATGGAAAATGACACGTTATTTGACCTTGCTTCAAACACGAAGATGTATGCAACCAATTTTGCTATTCAGAAATTAGTCAGTGAAGGCAAGCTGAATATCCAGGAAAAAGTCCAGCAATACATACCTGAATTCAAAGACACCGAGGAGGATGTGGTCAAAGGAAAGGACAATTTGAGGATTATTGATGTTCTTCATCATACTGCAGGGTTTAGACCCGATCCGCAATACCATAATCCAAAGGTTTCGAAAGAACTTTATTCCCAGGAACGGGATAAGACCATCGAGTTCATTTCTAAAACACCGCTCACATATGTACCTGGAACACAGAATGTATACAGTGATGTCGATTATATGCTGCTTGGCGCCATTGTTGAGGAAATAACGGGTCAGCAGCTTGACTCCTATGTTGAAAATGAATTGTTCAAGCCGCTTGGGTTGAAAAATACAAAGTTCAATCCTCTTCAAAAGGGCTTTAAACCAAAGGATTTTGCTGCAACGGAATTGCTTGGTAACACCCGGGATGGGGAAATGGATTTCCCAAATATTCGCACATACACACTTCAAGGGGAAGTGCATGATGAAAAAGCCTTTTATTCGATGGGAGGCGTTTCAGGGCATGCAGGTCTTTTCTCCAATACAAAAGATATGGCTGTCCTTCTGCAGGTTATGCTAAATGGGGGGGGATATGGTAAACATACGTTGTTTGATCAAGAAACCATCGATGAATTCGTTGCGCCTTCCGAAATGAATCCTACATATGGACTTGGGTGGAGACGAAATGGCGATGCTAGCATGGAGTGGATGTTCAGTCCTTATGCGAGCGACAGTGCTTACGGTCATACTGGATGGACGGGGACAGTCACGATCATTGATCCTGAAATGGATTTAGGGATTGTTTTACTTACAAACAAAAAGCACTCTCCACTCGTTGACCCTGTAGCCAATCCCAATCAGTTTTTTGGCGATCTCTTCAAAACAGGAAGCTATGGAAGTGTTGTAACTGCTATTTATGAAGCATTGGAAATGAATGAATAATATATATATCCATCAAGTGAAAGGCCTCCCATTAGTGTCGGGAGGCCTTTTTCTTGATCTATCAGAATGTCTGTAATTCTTATAGCCTAGCTTAATTTATACAGTTTGGGCAAGGATCAGATTTTTATATGCACCGTCTTGATTGAGCAAATTATCATGGGCACCTTGTTCGATGATTTCCCCATTTTGTACAACGATGATGCGATCGGCGTGTTTAATTGTCGCTAATCTGTGTGCAATAACAAGTGTAGTCCGATTTATCGAGAGTCGTTCCAATGCTTTCTGAACTGCTTTTTCGGTCTCGGTGTCTAGAGCGGAAGTGGCTTCATCAAGGATTAAAATCGGTGGGTTCTTCAGGAATATACGAGCAATCGAGACACGCTGCTTTTGCCCTCCCGATAATTTCACTCCACGTTCTCCAATCAATGTTTCCAAGCCTTCGGGCAATTGTTCGATCAAGTCATTTAATTGAGCATCTTCGATGGCTTGGTTCAATTGGGCTTCGGTTGCCTCGGTATTGCCGTACATGATGTTATCCCGAATCGTTCCATCAAATAGAAAGACATCTTGTTGTACGATACCGATATGTTTTCTTAATGATGCCAATTTGTAGTTCCGGATATCGATGCCATCAATTTGAATACTGCCCGACTGGATATCGTAGAAGCGGGGAAGCAAGCTGCACAATGTTGTTTTACCACCACCTGAAGCACCTACCAATGCTATCGTGTTACCTGCAGTTATAGAAAATGAGATATCTTTTAGTATCGTTCTGCCTTTTTCATAGCCAAAAGAAACGTTCTCAAAAACTATATCACCTTTTATATGATCAACTTTGATTGCATCCTTGGCATCATGAATATCTGGAAACATATCAACCAATTCGAGGTACCTTTTAAACCCTGCATAACCCTTGGGCAAGGTTTCCAAAATTGAGCTGATTTGTTTGATTGGTGCTATGAAGATATTGGATAGCATGATGAATGCCACGAATTCCCCATAAGTCATTTTTCCATGGATGACATACCAAGCCCCGCAGCCCAGCACGGTTAAGGCAACTAATTTCATGAGAATGAAGTTCATGGACGTACTCCACGCCATAATTTTATAAGCAAGGAGCTTTGTTAGGCGAAATTCTGAGTTGCTGCGATTGAATAGCTGAATTTCATGAGATTCTTTAGTAAAGGATTGAACAACGCGGATACCGCTAATATTATTTTCGATACGTGCATTGTAATTCGCGATATCACCAAACATCATTTTGAAAGCCCTTGTCATTTTACGGCTGAAATAAACGGATAAGACTATTAAAAAGGGAACAACCGTAAATACGATAATGGCTAATTGCCAATTGATTTGGAACATGACGAAGAAGGCGCCAAAAATGGTCATGAACGCTATGAATAAATCCTCGGGACCATGGTGTGCGATTTCCCCGATATCCATTAAATCATTCGTCATCCTGGATACCAAATGGCCTGTTTTATTATTGTCGAAAAATTTAAAGGATTGCTTTTGAAGCTTGGAGAATAGATTTTCCCTTAGGTCCGTTTCGATGTTTATACCAAGTTTATGTCCGTAGTAAGAAACGATGAAGTTTAATAGAGTGCTTAATAAGTAGATGGCAAGTAGAGCTATGCATGCTATTATTATGTATTTCCAATTGCTAGTTGGTAATAAATCGTCTATTATTCGGTTTACTGCCAAGGGAAAGACCAATTCTAAAACGGCAATTAAAACTGCACATGAAAAATCAATAATGAATAGCCTTTTATAAGGTTTATAATAATTTAAGAAACGCTTAATAACAGTTGACATGATCTATCCTCATTTTTCCTTGATTTTCATCATTCATGATTCATAATAGGTCTCCAATGGAGGAACAGGCAGAGGCCATCACTGCCTGTGATAGCCTTGATTATTATTTCACTAAACTTTTTAAAACATTATCAATGATTTGTTCATTAGCGACTGCGCCAGTGTATAACCAGCTTTCATCAGCAGAAAACTCATGAACATTTCCTGATTTTACAGCTGGTATGCTTTTCCATAAGGATTCATTCAATGAATTAGAGCCAGTGGATTTATCACTATTGATCAAGAAAAGGTGATCGGCATCCAATTCCACTAACTTCTCTAATGAAATGGCACTCCAGTTCCCGGTTGCACTAGCTGATATTTCTTTTACCACATCGGGAACTTTCAAGCCTAAATCTTCGTACATTACGGCTCCGCTTGAAAGTGTTTCACTTACAACGAAGAATTTTCCGCCAACTAGCCAAATAGCTGCCACAGAAGGATTATCCGTTTCTTTTTTTAGTGTTGCTTTTGCCTTTGCAGCTTTAGCATTATACTTTTCCAAAGCTTCCTTAGCGGCTTCCTCTTTGCCGAATACTTCTCCAACGCGCTTAAGCTCATCACGCCAGTCATTGTTTACCTCGGTGCCGATTACATATGTAGGTGCGATTTTATTATATTGCTCATACTTTCCGCCTTCTACCAGGCTTGCAGAGTCCATGATGATTAAGTCCGGTTCCATTTTTTGAACAGCTTCAAATGGAAGGTCATGTGGAATGGTAGGGATTCCATCAAGCTCGTCTTGTAAATACCCCTGTATACTTGCCCCATCTTTCACACTCCATTGAGCGACAGGCTTTATCCCGAGAGTGACAAGATTATCTTCAAGATATGTAGCGATTACACGTTTCGGATTGGCTGGGACAACTACCTTATTCCCCATCGCATCCGTTAAGGTTCTTGTTTTGGCTTCTTCGTGTTGGTCTTTAGCTGAGGTTTGATCTGTTTTATTTGTCGAAGATTGACTATCCGTCGCTTCTTCGTCACCGCAGGCAGCTAAGGAAAGTGCTAATAATCCAGCGCCCATCGCCTGCAACATTTTTTTCGTACTCATTACTTTATACATTTGAATCCTCCTAGGGATATGATAGAATATACTGTGGGTGATAATGATTATCGATTTCAGTTAATTTAAATACAGAAACCATACATTGTCAATCGTTATTTTTACATTTTCACTTTGGAGAGAGTAGTTGTTCAGATGAAATCAAAAACAGAAATAAATAAGATGCCGCTAAATACATATAAAAATAGATTAGTAAGTTTTATACTAATGATAGTCGGTATTGGGTTATTGCTCATTTCGGTTGTGGCTTCAATTAACTTTGGGGCTGCCGATTTAAGTTATCGTGATGTTTATAACGCATTATTTCAATTCGATGAGGATAATGCGGCTCATACGATCATTCGGCAATTAAGGTTTCCGCGTGCGGTCGCCGCAATATGTGTGGGAGCTGCCTTAGCCGTTTCAGGAGCGATCATGCAGGGAATGACAAGAAATCCATTGGCATCACCTTCGATAATGGGTGTAACGGCGGGGTCTTCATTTTTAATTGCAATTGCTCTCGTGGTTATGCCAGGTGTAACTTACCTAGGTTTAATGATGTTCTCTTTTGTAGGCGCAGGTTTAGGGGCTGCATTGGTTTTTGGGATTACATCGTTTTCGAGGGGGGGCATTACACCTGTAAAGCTCGCGTTGGCCGGCTCGGCCATAACATCCTTGCTTAGCTCACTTTCTACGGCTGTAGGAATTAAATTCAATATTTCAAAAGATATAAGCTATTGGTTTGCTGGGGGAGTTTCAAGCGTGCAGCCGCAGCATGTTTTATTTACGCTTCCATTTATATTGGCGGGGCTATTGTTAGCTTTAGCCCTTTCCCGTTCTATTTCCATTCTAAGCCTAGGTGAAGAAGTGGCAAAAGGTCTTGGACAAAATACAGGCATAGTGAAATTAATGGGAACGATTGTGGTATTGTTGCTGACGGGGGCTGCGGTATCGATAGCAGGAATGATAGGATTCATAGGTTTGGTCATCCCACACATTACAAGGTTTTTGGTAGGGAATGATTATCGGCTGATCATTCCATGTTCTGCAATTTTGGGTGGCGTGCTATTGATTGTCGCCGATATCGTCGGGCGTATGGTGAATGCCCCATTCGAGACGCCTGTTGGAGCCATAACGGCCATTATCGGCGTCCCCTTTTTCCTATATTTAGCACGTAAGGAAGGGAGGGGATTATGATGCCTAAGCATTCAGCCCAGAAAGAGGGAATGTTTAAGAAGCTGATTTTATGTACTAGCGTTTTAACCGTCATAGTCTTCTTCATTAGTATTAATGCAGGCTACATTAAGATTCCATTGATTGACGTCATACACACATTATCAGGAAATGGCACTGCCCAAAACGAATTGACGATTTTGGAGTTTCGTTTACCAAGAATCGTTTTAGCTATTCTCGTTGGTATGGGAATCGCCATTTCAGGGGCCATTCTACAAGGCATCTCTCAAAATCCTCTAGCTGACCCTGGGATCCTCGGCATCAATGCAGGAGCAGGGTTCACAGTTGTACTATATATGTTCTTCTTCCAAGGCACTGCATTTTTCAAGGGATGGTCATCGGTATTCATCATGCCTTTCACTGCTTTAGCAGGGTCTTTCCTTGCCGCTATTTTAATTTATGCACTATCTTGGAAAAAAGGGCAGGTGACGCCTGCGAGACTATTATTGGTAGGCATAGGAATTAATGCAGCATTCGGTGCAGGTCTGGTCATCTTCCAGATGAAAATGGAACCTAACAATTTCATGAAGGCATTAATCTGGTTATCCGGGACGATCTGGGGGACGAATTGGACTTTTGTATGGGCGTTATTACCATGGTTAGTCATATTGATACCTTTAGCGATTTATAAATCCAAAGTATTGGATGTTTTGCGATTAGGTGACCCGATTGCCATTGGAGTTGGTGTCCAGATAGAAAAGGAACGCAGGCTTTTATTGCTGATTTCAGTCACATTGGCAGGTGTATGCGTTTCAGTGGGCGGAGGCATTACGTTTTTAGGGCTGATTGCACCGCATATAGCCAGGAGATTAGTGGGGGCGAGACATGCAAAACTACTTCCACTGACTGCAATCTTAGGCTCATTATTGCTGTTATCTGCCGATACATTAGGAAGAGTCATCATGGCCCCGATGGAATTGCCGGTGGGGATTATCGTTTCGATTTTAGGAGCGCCGTATTTTATCTATTTACTCGTGAAAAACATTTGATATACATGGAGAAGTACAGAAAAAAAGCCCATTTTCCAGGACGTTAATGAGAATGGGCTTTTTTGCATTCACGGGTTTTCAAAGAATATTGATGAGTGCTGTACGTACGGGTAGAAACCCCCTAAAAGAACTATTTTTAAAAATTTATTGACCGAATGGCTTGTATCCGCTTACAATTATATTTAGTTATTAGTGTATTTAGAAAATTGTAAAAGAGGTACCTGCATGACAAAGGAATTCGACAGAAGAATCGGGCGCCATGCAATCATGTACGCGTTTGCGGACGAAGAGGAAGAAGTCATATTGACGAATGATCTAAAGCGGATGGATTGGCTTTATGGAAAAGGTAAAGTCGGTTCAATGGAGCTGCAGAAAATAGTTGCGGCCATTGAGACATCAGCGAAAAGACTTGGATTAGTCAATCCCGATATGTATCGTGAAATGCATGCGCTGTACCATGCTATCATCGAAGCACTCCAAGGCGTGACACGCGGTCAAGTCGAGCTTGGCGGTCTTTTGAGGACTGCTGGCCTTCGGTTTGCAATCGTCCGGGGCAGGCCGTTTAAAAACGGGGACGAAGGTGAATGGATTGCAGTCGCCGTGTATGGAACGATTGGGGCACCGGTTCGGGGATTTGAACATGAAGCCGTTGGCTTGGGAATTAACCACATTTAAATAATTAAAAGCCTATAGTTATTTAGTAAATTAGGGGGCTGTATTGAAAGACTGGATAAGTCTGTCAATATGGCCTCCTTTTGTTTGTTTAAAAAAGATTAGGGGTGTAGGAAATGATTATGTTAACGGGCCAAACTTTAACGATTGAAGAAGCGAAAAAAGTATTGTATGGAGAGGCATTTGTCACGGCTTCTGCCGAGAGTGTTAAGAAAGTTGAAAAAAGTCGGGAAGCAGTTGAAAATATCGTGAAACAAAAGAAGGTTATCTATGGTATCACAACAGGTTTTGGAAAATTCAGCGATGTTTTGATTGATGCAGAGGACGCAGAGCAGCTACAGTGGAATTTGATTCATTCTCATGCATGCGGAGTCGGGGAGCCTTTTCCTGAGGTGGTTTCGAGAGCCATGGTCCTTCTCCGTGCCAACGCGCTATTAAAAGGATTTTCCGGCGTCCGCCCTATTGTCATTGAACGTTTGATCGATCTATTGAATGCTCATATCCACCCAGTGATCCCTCAGCAAGGTTCTCTTGGGGCAAGTGGGGACTTGGCACCGCTTTCCCATTTGGCGCTAGTGTTGATGGGAGAAGGGGAAGTGTTTTATAAAGGAGAGCGAATGGAGGCCATCGTAGCTTTATCGAAGGAAGGCATCCTTCCAGTGACACTTAAAGCAAAAGAAGGTCTTGCATTAATTAACGGAACACAGGCCATGACGGGGATGGGCCTCGTAAATTATATTGAAGCTGAACAGCTGGCCCACCAAACTGAAGCGATTGCTTCACTGACTTTAGAGGGATTACGCGGCATTGAAGATGCCTTTGATCCGGATGTTCATCTAGCCCGCGGTTACCGCCAGCAAACAGAGGTCGCGGAACGGATTAGCCGCATGATCAGCGGCAGCCAGCTCATCACCAAGCAAGGAGAACTGCGGGTACAAGATGCATATTCGCTCCGCTGCATCCCGCAAGTGCATGGGGCATCATGGCAAACTCTTGATTATGTAAAAGAAAAATTGGAAATCGAAATGAATGCTGCGACGGATAATCCGCTTATTTTTGACGATGGGGAAAAGGTTATTTCAGGGGGGAATTTTCATGGCCAGCCGATTGCATTTGCGATGGACTTCATGAAAATCGCCGTTGCGGAGCTTGCGAACATTTCAGAGCGCCGCATTGAGCGACTCGTCAATCCTCAGCTGAATGATTTACCGCCATTCTTAAGTCCTTCACCTGGCTTGCAGTCGGGAGCGATGATCATGCAGTATTGTGCAGCATCACTCGTCTCCGAGAATAAAACACTCGCACATCCAGCAAGTGTTGATTCCATTCCATCTTCAGCAAACCAGGAAGATCATGTAAGCATGGGAACGATTGGGTCCAGGCATGCCCATCAAATCATTCAAAACGTTCGCCGCGTTTTGGCGATCGAGCTCATTTGTGCTTTACAGGCGGTGGAATACCGTGGAATAGAAAAGATGGCCCCGTTTACAAAAGAGTTTTATAAGGAAGCAAGAAAGCTCATTCCAAGTATTACGCAAGATCGTATCTTTTCAAAAGATATTGAAGCAACGGCAAGCTGGTTACATCAAATCGACTGGAATTCATTTATTCATAGGAGTTTACCTACCGCCTAATAGTAAGTGCGGAATATCCGAATCTTAAGATTACCGTGTTTCTTTTTCAATAAAGGTTAGGCTTATAGCCCTTTGACTTGGGTTATTAAGCCTGACATCGTTATGTAAATGCTACATAGATTCCAGAATCCAAAAAAGGTCTCAGCATTAGGGAAATGACCTTGAAATAGTGATAAATACAGGAAATGACTATTGATGGATGATCGACTTTATCTATTCGTGCTAGATTAAATATGCATTTCTGGAGGGGAATCTAATTTGGAAAATCGGCAATTGCAACCACCTGTCATAAATGAACAAAACCAGCCGTCAAATACTTTACAAAGAAAGCTAAAAGCGCGCCATCTTACGATGATTTCGCTGGGCGGTGCAATTGGAACAGGGCTGTTTCTCGGAAGCGGACCGGCCATTCACTCTGCAGGGCCTGGCGGTGCTTTGGTAGCTTACGCCGTAATTGGTATAATGGTTTATTTTATTATGACAAGCCTTGGAGAACTGGCCTCATTTATGCCAGTCAGCGGAGCTTTCAGTACCTATGCTACACGCTTCATCGATCCGGCATTAGGATTTGCGCTTGGTTGGAACTATTGGTTCACATGGGCGATGACTCTTGCCGCGGAACTATCTGCCGCAACGATGGTAATGAAGTTTTGGTTTCCGAGCAGTCCATCATTTTTATGGAGTTCTTTGTTTTTAGTATTGATATTCTTATTGAATTACGTATCTGTTAAAGGATATGGAGAAGGGGAATATTGGTTTTCCCTCATTAAAGTGGCAACCATCATCATTTTTATCGTTGTCGGAATATTGATGATATTCGGGATCATGAACGGAGAGGCAATTGGTTTTAAAAACTTCACAGTTGGTGACGCTCCGTTTGCCGGCGGTTTTTTGGCAACATTGGGTATTTTCATTGCTGCTGGATTTTCTTTTCAAGGAACAGAAATAGTCGGTGTGGCAGCCGGTGAAAGTGAAGACCCAGCAAGAAACGTACCACGTGCAGTTCGCAGCATCTTTTGGAGAATCTTCCTTTTTTACATCCTAGCCATACTTGTTATTGGATTGATCGTTCCTTATACGAATGGCAGTCTGCAGGGACACACGATCATGGTCAGCCCGTTTACGATGGTGTTTGAAAAAGTGGGACTAGCATTTGCTGCATCCGTGATGAACGCTATCATTTTGACTGCCGTGTTATCAGCTGGTAATTCAAGCCTTTACGTGACAAGCCGAATGTTGTATTCAATGGCAAAAGAAGGGCTGGCACCGCGTATTTTTGGGAGGCTTAACAAGCGCGGTGTTCCCATTTGGGGACTGGTCATCACTTCACTTGTAGGGATGTTGGCCTTTTTTGCTTCCATTTTTGGTGATGGAGTTATTTATATTTGGCTTATGAATGCTGTTGGAGTCACTGGATTTATATTTTGGCTGGGTATAGCGGCAAGCCATTACAGGTTCAGGAAAGCTTATATTGCTCAAGGGTATTCACTGGACGATCTTCCCTATAAGTCAAAATGGTTTCCGTTCGGACCGATATTTTCTTTCGCTCTTTGTTTTTTCGTTTTAATGGCGCAAAACTATCAGGCCTTTATTGGCGATGACATTAACTGGGCTGGTGTGTTCGCTGCCTATCTTGGCATCCCATTCTTTCTGGTAATGTGGATAGGTTATAAGTTCATTAAGAAAACAAAAGTAATTCCGCTAGTGGAATGCCAAATTGATTTTGATGAACATAGGAATGCCAAATAGTATGTATCGATGATGATATGCAAAAACCTTGAAATAGTTGTTTCAAGGTTTTTTTGTATATGTGACACATTTCCATGTATGTTTGAAAAAAACATAACCAATGAAAAAAGTATGAAATTCCAATTTTGCCAGATCAAAAACTGCTTATATTTACCCGTTATTTAGGACTGAAAATCCATTTTCCCTTTTTTTGGATTATATAGGGATTAAAAAAAAATGAAAAAAATTTGTGGCGGATGATCGGCGTTTATGATTATAGGAAGTCAAAGTGCTGGTATATCAACGTTTTTAGAGTCTTCCGGAACCTTTAGAATCAATGGGGTAAATGGGCTTTTTAGGCAAGAATTCCGTCCCACATCATTTGAACTTATATTCATTCTTTGTTAAGGTTATGAAGTACTTTTAGGGATACGGGATCAGTCAGTGCGCTTGGACTGAACAAAACCCTAAAATAAAAAACCATTATATTTCAGTTGGTATATGCTGTGCCTGTTAGTTTCCTCAGTTGTATTGCACCTCTTTTCCCTGCAAAGCACAAATTAGACACATTGGGAATCCCATAATCATATTTCTATGCGTTTTGGTGTTATACTGCACTGCAAGTATCATTCCACCTGGTTAAGGAAATGAAGTACTTTAGAGGGTAGTCGTAAGTCCACCATCCGGACAAAACTCTAAGTGGAAATCGTTTATATTACAGTTGGTATATGTTGTGCCTGCTAGTTTCCTCAGTTGTGATTGACCTCTTTTTCCTACTTGAAATGCTCAATTTATCACACATAATATAATCCAAGTAAATAAATACTTCTTGGGAATAATAAATATAGATTATTTTTTTATGCACGTTAGCCCTGTGCCACTGAAAAAGTGTCACTTCCGCTTTTTTTGAAGAAAAAGTAATAGGGCAGAATAGCTTTGTTCATTTCAGTTATTTCAAGATACTTGGTGTATTAATAATCATCACTCGCATAAAATGGGGGAATTCAGCAAAACTGAATATCATATGGGCAACTATTAGAATGAGGTGACTTGATGAAGCCGAATGTAGAAGTCAGAAATGTCTCGAAAATTTTTGGCAAATCTCCAAAAGCAGCAACAGACTTATTGAAGCAAGGCAAATCGAAAAAAGAAATCCTGAAAGAAACGGGACAAACGGTCGGAGTGAATAATGTTAATTTCGAGATTTATCCCGGCGAGATCTTTGTCATCATGGGTCTATCAGGAAGCGGGAAATCTACTTTGATCCGCATGTTCAATCGTTTGATCGATCCCACTTTGGGTGAAATCTTAATTGATGATGAAGATATCGTGAAGATGAACGCTTCCAGGTTAAGGGAAGTCAGACAAAAGAAAATAAGCATGGTATTTCAGAACTTTGCTTTATTTCCGCATAAAACGATATTGGAAAACGCAGAATTCGGGCTTGAAATTCAAAAAGTGGAGCCAGCAAAACGTCATGAAAATGCGATGAAGGCTCTTGAGGCCGTTGGATTGAAAGGCTACGAAAATCAGCTGCCATCACAGCTTAGCGGTGGAATGCAGCAAAGGGTTGGGTTAGCCCGCGCACTTGCAAGTGATACGGATATCCTATTGATGGATGAAGCCTTCAGTGCCCTTGATCCATTGATTCGTAAGGATATGCAGGATGAACTGATTCAAATCCAAGATCAGTACAAAAAAACGATCATTTTCATTACCCATGATCTTGATGAAGCATTAAGAATCGGTGATAGAATTGCCCTTATGAAAGATGGAAGTGTCATTCAATTGGGAACCCCTGAACAAATCATGATGAATCCAGCCAATGAATTCGTCGAGAAGTTTGTGGAAGATGTGGATCTATCAAAAGTATTGACAGCATCTCATGTGATGATACGCCCAGAGAAGATCGCGGTGGACAGAGGTCCGAGGGTTGCCTTGGAAATCATGCGCAAACAAGGGTATTCCAGCATTTTTGTTGTGGATAGAAAGCAGAAGTTATTGGGGGCCGTGACTGCTGAACAGGCTCGTCAGGCAATGAGCAATAACCAATCGATTTCTGAAGTGATGTCAACCGATATCCCGACTGTAAAAGAGGATGAATTACTTGGGAACCTCATGGATGTGATGGCGACTTCGAGCTTGCCAATCTCAGTCATCGATGAGCAGAAAAGAATTAAAGGAATTCTTCTTCGCGGTGCCGTTATCGGTGCTTTGGCAGGAAATAAAGATTCCTTGAATGAAATGGAGAGTGAATAATTCAATGAATATGCCGAAAATCCCACTAGGAGCATGGGTCGATTCTTTAGTGGATTGGATAACTATTGTATTTGCTGGATTATTTACATTTATAACAAATGTGATCGAGGGTCTATTGAATATCTTGGTCGATGTAATGAGTACAGGACCTTCCATCGTTTTAATTATAGTCCTGACCCTTCTGGTTACCTATACAAGCAGATGGCCATTGGGAATATTTACATTCATCAGCTTACTATTGATCGATAATCTTGGTTATTGGGAATCAAGCATCCAAACACTGGCAATCGTAATTTTGTCAGGAGTCTTAACGATAGTGATCGGGATACCGATCGGAATATGGTGTGCCCAAAATAACACGGTGCGTAAGATCGTTACCCCGATCTTGGACTTCATGCAAACGATGCCCGCATTCGTTTATTTGATTCCTTCGATCTTATTCTTTGGAATAGGGGTAGTGCCAGGGATTATTGCGTCATTCATTTTCGCTATCGCACCGACAATCCGAATGACCAATCTTGGGATTCAGGAAGTGCCTAATGATTTGATCGAAGCATCGGATGCTTTTGGTTCAACCAGCAGCCAAAAGCTATTCAAGGTACAAATACCATTGGCTACTCCTACGATTATGGCAGGAGTCAACCAAAGTATCATGCTGGCACTATCCATGGTTGTTACCGCCTCATTGGTTGGAGCGCCAGGACTTGGGGCGGATGTCTACCGGGCCGTCAGCCAGATAAATGTGGGGCAAGGATTTGAAGCAGGATTATCCATCGTAATCATTGCAATCATTCTCGATCGTATCACGCAAAATCTTCGTAAACCAGCTTACGAAAATCTCGTTAGCAGGAAAATCATTTTTACAATACTGGCCTTACTAGTTGTGGGTACTGCACTATTCAGTGCTTTTACAAAAGATACGGCTGTGAACGGGGATGAAAATAGTTTTGCTGCCAAAGCCAATTATGAAATAATCGGAATTGAACCTGGAGCAGGATTGATGAAGTTGACTAAAACGGCTATAGATGATTATAAGCTGGATGATTGGAAAGTGGTTGAAGGGTCATCGGCAGCAATGGTTGCTGAATTGAAAAAAGCGATTGATAAAAAAGAACCAATCGTCGTTACAGGATGGTCACCTCATTGGATGTTCTCGAAATATGACTTGAAATATCTCGAAGATCCGAATGAATCCTTTGGCGGGGCTGAAAATATCAATTCGATTGCCAGAAAAGGACTCGAGCAAGATGCCCCCGGCGCTTATAAAATTCTTGATCAATTCTTCTGGGATACGAAAGATATGGAAGATGTAATGGTCAAGGTTACTGAAGGTATGTCTCCTTCAGAAGCAGCAGAAAAATGGATAAGCGAAAACAAGGACAAAGTATCCGAATGGACCAAAGGTGCTGAATCAGGAAATGGTGAAAAGATCAAACTGGTTTATGTTGCATGGGATACTGAAATTGCCAGCACAAATGTGATTGGCAAGGTTCTGGAGCAAAATGGTTATGACGTAACACTAAGTCAAGTTGAAGTCGGACCAATGTTTGCCGGCGTTGCAAACGGAAGTGCGGACGCAATGGTGGCTGCATGGCTACCGGGAACACATCTTGAATATTATAATAAGTATAAAGCTGAAATGGTTGACCTTGGACCAAACTTAAAAGGAACAAAGAATGGTCTGGTCGTACCGGATTACGTTGATATTGATTCAATTGAAGACTTAAAATAAGAAAAAAGAGGGAATTTCAGAATTGAAATTCCCTCTTTTTTTAGTTTTAACTGAATTTCATTGTACGGAAACGAATTTACTCCTCAATTCCTCTTCCGTTACTTCGACCCTTCCTTTCAAATCTTCAGCAAGTAATACGTAACTTTTCACACCAATGAATTCTGAATGTGATATTAAAAAGAATTTTGTTCCCTTCTTATACGCAGAAGGATCATCTTCAATTAACTTAAACATTTTCATCCTTTTTCCACCTTGGATATTATAAATTATTACCGCATGTATACATAACTACCTATGGAGTAGACGTAATAGCATTGAACAAGTTGAAAAGGAAATAGGTCACTACTAAGATACAACTTCTTCTTTCCACTTTTTATATCATTGATATTTATGAGCGGTCAACTATTTTTACTGGCAGATGCAAGAACCAGCCGGCATCGTCATTTGTTTGCAAATTATGAGTATTCTTAACTTTCTGTGGAACTGCCTATCGTTGAATGTTAAAATTCAGTTGGAAAACAGTGTTTCTTTATACATAGGAAAGAGAAAAGAGAGGCATTGAAAGAGCTCTCTCGAAAAGTGATTTTGGAAGGTGTGGAAATATTGAAACCAATCATATTTGATGTTGATACTGGGATTGATGATGCCATGGCGATGGCGTATGCTTTAAATTCCCCAGAATTGGAAGTGCTCGGATTCACCACTTGCTTTGGTAACGTGCCCGTTGTTGAATCGACCCGCAATACACTTGCCGTTTTGGAGAAATTAAATAGGCGCATTCCGGTTTTTGAAGGTGCTGACCAAACTTTGGTGCGCGGAAGGAAGAAGAAATATCCCAAGCATGTTCATGGGGAAGACGGGTTAGGAAATACCCTTCAGTTTGAACCGAGTATCAAAGCTTCACAAGGAAATGCAGTAGATTTCATTATCGATCAAGTGAAAAGCCGACCGCATGAAATTACGATTATTGCAGTTGGTCCACTGACTAACATCGCATGGGCAATTAAAAAAGCCCCAACGATCATGTCCTTTGTAAAAGAGGTCGTTATTATGGGCGGCGCCGTAAACGTACCAGGAAATGTAACGCCTTATGCTGAAGCGAACATAATATCAGATCCTGAGGCAGCCGATCTGGTATTTGCTTCAGGGCTGCCAATCACCCTAGTGGGGCTTGATGTGACACTGCAAACATACCTACTGAAATCGAAGCTTGATGATTGGCGTGCCACTGGTAAGGAAAGCGCCAAATTTTTAGCGGAAATGACCGATTATTATATGAAAGCATATGAAAACTCCCATCCAGGTTTAGGCGGTTGTGCCCTTCACGATCCGCTTGCTGTCGGGGTTGCGATTGATTCCAGTTTTGTGAGTACAGAATGGATGAAAGTCAAGGTGGTGACCGAAGGTGAAGAAACAGGAATGACAATCGGTCAAAAGGGGGGCGAACCAAGAATCCGCGTCTGTACGAGTGTGGAAAGTGATCGGTTTATGAAACATTTCTTGGAACGGGTTATATGAGGACTTGATGTTTTGATTAGGACTTTCATTGACAAAGCAACGTAATTGAAATCATGTATTAGGTATAAAGGCTATCACTTTTCCAAAAGCCATTGGGAAAGGATGGCCTGTTTCTGTTGAATAAATTGATTCTTGCTAGATGTCATATTCCTGCTGTAAAAGTAGCAGACTTTAATCAAACGTTTGACTAATTTTCCGGAAAAGAAAGTCTAAAGTCACTATTATTATGGTGAAAACCATAATATTGGATAATGGTTAAGGAATATTAGGTATAAAGAACTTTTTTTACCATGAATAAGTAAAAAAAACCATTCCAATGATGGTCCATGCGGCCTTGTTTACCTTATTGAATCTGATCGTAGGTTTAATCATCAGCATGTATGGTTTGAAGATCTATCCACTGGGAGATATACAGGAGATTAAGTGGACCGTTTTCACCGTCCTGCTTTTATTCTTCTGTTCAGCGTTTACCCGACTTGCCTTCTCGATTGGGCCGTTTGTCGGTGCTATCCTGGTAATCGGTTTGATCAGTTTCTTTACCATTCCATTATTGGATTTAATCATGCCTAATTTCAATGTGGATCACCCGGTTGCAGACGTATACATGTCCATTCAATTCGGTAATCAGACGGCATTCATTCCTGCTAGTATCATCTTGATTGTGCTGACGCTCATAGCAACGATCATTCCATATATAGTGAAGCGTCTTACAGAAAGTAGAGCCATGGCCCATGAAGTGGAATAAATACGTAATGCCTGTCTTGCTCATCCTGTTTTTTAGCCATGCACCTCATGGCGGAGCGGGAGAGGAACCCATGGTGGAGCCCAATGAATATCAAGAAAAGGATATTGATATTCAAACGGAGTATTTCCATGAAGAAGGATTGTTGGAACAGAAGCGGAAATTGCCTGAAGAACAAAAGGACCTCACTTTTGAAAGAGGGAAATATGATGCCGTTGACTCGGTGAAGGACTCACTGTTTCTGTCTCCGGTAACGGGGAATCAAAATAATACCATCGCTTCAAAATCAGAACAGCTAGGATTATTCTCGGAAGTCGGCATTCGAACGAGAGGCGAAGAAGAAACTGAACCTTCCCTTAATTTTGACCTGACGATATTGCTCGGCATCGTTTTGGCACTTTTGGTCATTTGTTTGTTTTTTATTCTCATTCCGAAAATGGGGAAGCTGAATGGAGAGGTTAAACGAAAATGAAAACAGCCCGATTCCTGGCATAAGTCAGCGATCGGGCTGTTTTGCTACATAATATCCATAACGGTTTTAATAAGCCCTAAAAGAAGGGCAGCTGCGAAGATCAAAATGAAGAATTTTTTATACATGTTCATTACCTCTTATATCTTATGAGTGGATTGCAATCATTTTAGCATAAACAAGACAGGAAGGAAGTTTACTTAAGAATAGACAGATCAGAAGGTCCTTGTTACGTTGGCCTAAAGACCGGTGCGGGAAAGGGATGCGGATGCTCCCCCTTTTGGAGCATCCTCCTTTCGTGTTATTTGAACAAGTCAGGATAAACAGTCTTTGCTGCCAGTTCAACAGCTTCACCTATTCTTGGTCCAGGACGTGACATGACATTTTCATCCACCAAATGGATGTCATCGTTCTTCACCGCATCGATATCTTCCCAGCCTTTACGCGATTTAATTTCACCAACAGCATCATCTGTATACGTGGCAGTGGTGATGATGGACTCAGGGTTCCTTTTGACGATCTCTTCATCAGATACCTTAACCCAGCCTTTCTGGTCATCAAAGATGTTTATAATGCCGGCAGTATCCAGGATTTCATGTTGGAATGTTTCCGCTCCTGTTGTATAGATTTCCGGAGCAGGGCTAATTTCAAAGTATGTTTGTTTCTTTTCATCTAAAGTTTCCACTTTTTCTTCGACACTTGCAATTTGGGATTTGATATCTTTCACTAATTCATCCCCTTTTTCGGCAACACCCATCACATTAGCAATCTGTCCGATATCACCATATACATCATCGAAATTTGCCGCAGATTTAATAATGAACACAGGGATGCCAGCATCTTCGAGTGGTTTCAATGCCGTATCATCTCCAATGGTATAAGCTATGATGGCATCAGGTTTTAAGGCAATGATTTTTTCTGCATTGATATTAACAGAGTCTGAAACATGTTCGATATTCTTTGCTTCCTCTGGATAATTATCGAAGTCTGTCACACCAACGACTTTATCACCCTGTTCAAGGGCAAATAAAATTTCTGTATTGCTTGGCTGAAGTGAAACGACTTTTTTCGGGGTTTTCTCGAATTTTATTTTCTTTCCAGTATCATCCGTAACGGTATAGTCCTTGATTTCTTCCTTTTTAGTAGCTTTATTATCCGTTGCGGCTTGATCATCGTTCACTCCGCATCCGGTAAGGAAAAGGGTAAGCATCAGCATGGAAATCCAACTGAATCGTAGGGTTTTCTGCATTATTTATTCCTCCGTTTTCGTTCTCATGGGTTTGGTCGGGTATGATTTACTTATAAAAGGAATTTCGTCGATCCCCTGTTGCTTATTGACATAGACTGCCATCACGAATAATACATTTGCAAGCAAGTGAGCGTAATCAAAAATAATTCCTGGAATTTCCTTCTCCAGACTTACCTTGTGTAAAGCACGCACGGACTTTTTGGCTTCACTTCGGCAAGTATGCAAAGTACATGCTGCGGTTGAGCCTTGTGGAAGGACGAATGTTCCTATTCGATCTTTCACTTCAGCGACATACCGGTCGTAGATTGCACTTAAACGGTCGAGATCATCGCCGGTAATGGCCAATTTTCCACGAACTGAACCATTTAAATGGTAAGCCATGGGTAACAGTTCCATTAAGTCACGGTATACTTCGGGGACGTCCTCAGTAAGCGAGGCGGCCAAGCCGATTTGTGTCGTTAATGAGTCTGTACGGATTTCGAAATCGACGGTTGATACGGACTCACGCATGTATGGGTAGCATAAAAAACGAAAGTCTTTCTTTGCCATAACTCTTCCTCCTTTTACGTATTGGGTGAATGGCCTCCGTATTGCTTTTTCCAGCAAAACAAATAGCCGACCAAGAGGTTTGGTCGGCTTCGGGCATCTATGTATCTGTAGTAGAAAAAAGATGGGAGAGCCGTACAATCTCCTATCTTCCGAAGAGCATAATACGATGAAAAAAGGCAGGTCTCCTGGCTTGTGCGACATTTTACTCTAAGAACCTTCCCATTTGGGTTAGGTAATCGGCGTGAGATTACCTAACCCAAATAGTGGTATGCATCTTATTTCATTAGCACTTACAGTTGCGGAAACAGCTTCGGTTTTAAACCGAATTCCCTATTAAGCTGACAAGGCAGCACCCTTTTCTGCAAGGTTCATATTCACTTAGCAACAGTTTACCATACCTTTTTCATTAAGCTGCATTAATATTTTTAGACAAATTCGTTTATGGTTTACCGAATATCTAGTAAACTTACAATGTAAGGTTTAATTGGATCTTAATGTAAAAATAGTGATATAGAAAACTATGGAATAATCGTGATAATGTGAATCTGTGAATCTCGGGAGGTAGAGAATGATTTATAAGCAGGTCAATCAAAAGCTGGAAATGGTTCTGGGGAATATCGAAAAGGTGATTATCGGAAAACGGGATATAGCAGAACTAAGCATCGTGGCACTCCTTTCCGGTGGACATGTCTTATTGGAGGATGTTCCGGGTGTGGGAAAGACAGTCATGGTAAGGGCACTGGCAAAATCAATAGGTGCAAGCTTTAAGCGAATTCAATTCACACCTGATTTACTTCCTTCTGATGTTACTGGTGTTTCAATCTTCAATCCTAAGGAACAAGAATTCATTTTTAGGCCAGGTCCGATAATGGGACATATTATTTTAGCTGATGAAATTAACAGGACCTCTCCGAAAACTCAGTCTGCATTGCTTGAAGCCATGGAAGAGGCAAGTGTGACGATTGATGGTGTAACAAGGGGATTGGAGAAGCCCTTTTTCGTAATGGCGACACAGAATCCGATCGAGTACGAGGGAACATATCCGCTACCGGAGGCTCAATTGGATAGATTCCTATTAAAAATGAGAATGGGCTATCCAGGTGTGGAAGAAGAGATAAAGGTTCTTCATAGGGCTCAATACACGGCGCCGCTTGAGGAACTGGAATCCGTCATCACCTTGGATGAATTAATAGAAATACAGGCTGAGGTAAAAGCGGTGATAGTGGATGACACAATAAAACGATACATTGTTGAATTGGCGAATCAAACACGTTCGCATGAAGGGGTTTATTTAGGGGTAAGCCCGCGTGGGTCGATAGCATTGATGAAGGCAGCCCAAGCATACGCGCTGATCCGGGGCAGGGACTATGTTCTGCCGGACGATGTTCAATATTTAGTTCCATTCGTTTTTTCCCACCGGCTTATTTTGAAACCTGAAGCGAGTTATGATGGCTTCGATGCTGGAATGGTGATACATGAAATTGTCGCGACAACACAAGTCCCTGTGAAGCGGGCTGTGACCTAATGCGCAAATTCATCAACATTTTAAGGGGAAATATGGGTGTGATCGGACTTGTATTACTCATGACCGTTTCCTTTTGTTATGCAATGTTTCAAGGCGGTTTTGTCAGTTGGTTCATTTTTTATTCATTTTTGCCGTTTTCTGTGTACGCGTCGATCCTGCTGTTTTATCCGCTGCATGATTTTACCGTTGAGAGAAAGGTCAATAAAAGGGAATGCCAGGCCGGCGAATCTGTTGAGATAGCATTGACGTTTACCCGTAAAAACCGGCTGCCCCTATTATATATGGTGGTAGAGGAGGAATTACCTCAGGAGATGGAAGATAGAGGTTTTCAAAGGAAAATAATTATCTTTCCGGGATTCAAGCGTACCTTCAGCATGTCATATACCTTGGAAAACTTGCGGCGCGGAGAGCATTCGTTTCAATCGATCCGCTTTTGGATTGGGGACTTTTTCGGGCTAGTCGAAAAGGAAGCGATATATCTTTCACCTTTGAAAATCACTGTTTTTCCTCGTTATCATGAGCTTGCCTACAGTGATCTTGATCGAGTGTTCAATCAGGGGGTAGTGGTTTCAACAAAGAAAACACAACGGGAACATTCAGTTGTCTCCGGGGTAAGGGAATATCAGCCGGGCGATCAGTTATCATGGATTAACTGGAAGGCGACGGCTAGAACGAGTGAAATCATGACGAAGGAATTCGAAGTGCAGAAAAACCGTGAAGCATTCATCATGCTTGATGAAAAGCCGTCGGAATTATTTGAAGAATCAATTGTAATGGCGGCTTCCATTGCACACGCCATGTTAAAGAAAGGCATGGAAATTGGGTATGTGAGTATGGGTTCGAGGTTAATCATACCGGCAGCAGCAGGAAATAACCAGAAACGAAAGATTCTTTACCGACTTGTTAAAGAAGAGCCAAGTGAATCAAACGTATTGAACGAAAATGTCAGGAAGGGAATTCTTCCGGCAAATGCTGCTGTGATATTCATCGTTTCAGACTTAACCTTGGAAAAGGTAGACATATTGAGTGCCTTCCGGCCTAATCAGGGATTAATGGTATGTGTAAAAAAACAGGCAGATCTTACTGATCAGGAAAGGTTGTCAAGTTCTACAGCTGTTTCAAGGGGGATAAAGGTTAGCTTTTTTGAACATGGCCAACTAAAGACTGACAGATCAGAGGTGATGGCGAAATGAATGTCACTACCGAAAGACTGGAAGGGTTCATGCACGTCATCATGTATGTATTTGGTCTGTTGTTGATTACTGAATGGTTAAGGCCAGTCGATAAACTCACCGATACAGGTAATATCAGCATTTTCATCTTATTTTTGCTCTATTCCCTACTGCTGAATTATTTCCGCATACATTGGTCAATCCGATTTATTCTCATTAGTGCTTATATAATGATTTCATTACAGTTCCTCCATTCAAAAGACGCATTATTTCAATTGTCATGGCTGAAAGGGCTTCTAGAGGATTTTAAGGGCAATCTTGGTTTTATATATGATGGGAATTGGGAGTTGATCACAAATCCATTTCGAACGTTTCTATTTTTTGTCCTTCTTTGGCTTGTGACATATTTGATTCATTACTGGGTGATGGTGAGGCAAAGCATCTTTTTCTTTTTTTTGTTAACGGTGATTTTCATATCTGTACTTGACACATTCACTCCTTATGTAGGGGACAAGGCAATGATTAGAATCATCATCATCGGGTTCTTGATGCTTGGCCTTTTGTCCCTGCAGCGACTAATGATACAGGAGAGGATTAAGTTTTCGATGGCTTCCATCAATAAGTGGATCTTGATGCTGACAGGCATGATATTGGTAAGTGTCCTTGTTGGTTTCGTTGCCCCAAAGTTCTCTCCGCAGTGGCCGGACCCAGTGCCTTATATTACTTCGTATTCTGATAAAGCGGGGAAAGAAGACGGTGATTCAAAGCGCAAAAGTGTCGGATATGATGAAGACGATTCGGATCTTGGCGGATCGATAGAGCCGGATAGTTCCATCGTTTTTTATAATAATGCTCCTGCAGGACATTACTGGAAAGTCGAGAGCAAGGATATTTATACCGGTAAAGGGTGGGTTTCCTTACTGGAAACTGACTTTCACACTTTTTCCAACGGGCAGGATATGGCATCTTTAGATATTTACGACGTTCCTGAAGTGGTGAGGACAGAAGAAATGACGGCAAAAGTGTCCATGACAGAATCATATTCCCATATCCTTCATCCGCAGTCCGGGTATTTAAAAAAGATTGAGGGCAAAAACGGGATGGATTTCAAATATTATCAAGGTATGGACAAAGTTATTTCTGAACAGGATAATGGCAAACTACTGTCCATGAAAGAGTATGAGCTGGTTTATGATATGCCGCGTTTTGATATAGCTGCGTTAAGGAAGGTAACGGGACCCGATGAATCGATGGATTTATTAATGGAAAAAAACACTCAGCTTCCAGAGGGATTGCCAAACCGGATATATGAATTGGGATCCCGGCTTACAAGAAATGAAACGAATTGGTACGATAAAGCAAAAGCCATTGAGGATTATTTTGACGGTCCTGAATTCATTTATTCTAAGGACGATATTCCGTATCCGGAGAGCAATCAAGATTATGTCGATCAATTTTTATTCGAGACACAGCTAGGGTATTGCGATAATTTTTCAAGTGCAATGGTCGTTTTATTAAGAGCAGCCAATATACCTGCAAGGTGGGTAAAGGGTTATACGGAAGGGGAAAAATCAATCCTTGATGGCGAAACCATTTATAAGGTGACCAATAATAATGCACATTCCTGGGTCGAGGTTTATTTTTCAGGGATAGGCTGGGTTCCTTTCGAACCGACAAAGGGTTTCAATGGAGAAGTCCAATTTTACGATTCGGAATTGAAACAGGAAGTGATAAAGAACCCAGAAGAAACCCCAATTAATGAAGAGCAAACAAAGAAAGAGACCAGGGAACGCCGGGATACACCCGATAGGGAAACTCACTCCTCCGTGAAAATGGGTATTGAGAACATGAGGGGGTTCTTAAAATGGACGGCTATCATACTGTCAGGTTTATTGATTCTCGCCTCCATTGGTTATTTCTTTAGAAGGAAGTGGATTCCCCATCTTCAGATCTTTCGTTATAAAAGAAAAACAGGTGCTCAATTCTCGACAGCTTATTTAATATTATTGAAACAATTAAAACGAGCTGGTTTAGTTCGTCCGGAGGGGCAAACTTTAAGGGAGTACGCCGCCTATGTGGATGCAGTGTACGATACGGAGGAGATGAGTGAATTGACAGCTGGATACGAGTTAATGATATATCGTGGAGACGTGGAAGATGACGAATGGAAACACTTTCAAATGGATTGGGAAAGCTTAATGAGAAAAACTAGCTCTTGACCAGGTTTTTATTATATTGATACAATAACAAAAACAAAAACTAACTTAAACTAATATATCCTTCATATATCCTCGATAATATGGATCGAAAGTTTCTACCGAATCACCGTAAATGATTTGACTATGAAGGCGGATTTTAACAGGAAAGCTGAAAATCTGCCTTCGTCTATACTTTTTCTGTATTTTTGAGGGTGGATTTTTAGTTTTTCTTTTTTTATGATAATATTTTTTATAAGAAATTATCACTCGATTTTATGAGTGAATTACATTGATAGAGGTGACGTTTGTGCCGGGGAAAACAGAATTGCAAAAAAACCAGGAAATGATCGTAGTACTTGATTTCGGAAGCCAATATAATCAATTGATCACTCGCCGTATCCGCGAATTTGGTGTGTACAGTGAGCTTCATCCTCATACAATTACTGTAGAAGAAATCGAGAAAATGAACCCAACGGGAATCATTTTCTCAGGGGGTCCGAACAGTGTTTATGATGCAACTGCATTTGGTTGTGATGAACGCATATTCGAAATGGACCTACCGATTTTCGGTATTTGTTATGGCATGCAGCTAATGACTAAACATTTTGGCGGTAAAGTGGAACCAGCGAAAAACCGTGAATACGGAAAAGCTACACTTGCCATCCAAAATGAGTCTAAGTTATTCAGTGACCTGCCGAAAGAACAAATCGTCTGGATGAGCCATGGTGATTTAGTGGTGGAAACGCCTGAAGGTTTCAAAATAGATGGGACGAACCCGTCATGCCCGATTTCGGCTATGAGTGACGAGTCGCGTAAATTGTATGCCGTACAATTCCATCCAGAAGTCCGTCATTCCGTATACGGTAATGACATTTTGAAAAATTTCGTATTCGGCGTTTGTGGCTGTAAAGGTGACTGGTCAATGGAGAACTTCATTGAAATCGAGATGGAGAAAATCCGCCAAACGGTCGGAGATAAAAAAGTGTTATGTGCTTTGAGCGGGGGAGTTGATTCATCCGTTGTTGCTGTATTGATTCATAAAGCGATTGGCGATCAGCTGACATGCATTTTCGTTGATCATGGATTACTTCGTAAAGGGGAAGCTGAAGGTGTAATGGAAACATTCAGCGAAGGCTTCAATATGAACGTAATAAAGGTCGATGCAAAAGAACGTTTCCTATCGAAGCTTGCTGGCGTTTCAGATCCGGAACAAAAACGGAAAATCATCGGTAACGAGTTCATCTACGTATTCGATGACGAAGCAACGAAGCTCGAAGGAATTGATTTCCTTGCACAAGGTACACTTTACACAGACATTATTGAAAGTGGTACGGCCACTGCACAAACAATTAAATCGCATCATAACGTTGGCGGTCTGCCGGAAGATATGCAATTTAAATTGATTGAGCCTTTGAACACTCTATTCAAGGATGAAGTGCGTGCACTTGGAAGTGAAATGGGCATTCCAGATGAAATCGTTTGGCGTCAACCATTCCCAGGCCCAGGTTTAGGTATCCGTGTATTAGGCGAAATATCAGATGAAAAACTTGAAATCGTTCGTGAATCTGACCATATCTTACGTGAAGAAATTAAAAAGAATGGTTTGGAACGCGAAATTTGGCAGTACTTTACAGTGCTTCCTAACATTCGAAGCGTAGGGGTAATGGGCGACGCGCGTACGTATGACTATACAATCGGGATCCGTGCAGTTACATCCATTGACGGAATGACTTCCGATTGGGCAAGGATTCCATGGGATGTACTTGAAATCATCTCAACGAGAATCGTTAATGAGGTAAACCATGTAAACCGCGTCGTGTATGACATTACGTCTAAGCCGCCTGCAACGATCGAGTGGGAATAGAAGAATGAAATCAACCAATCAGTGAAGGAATTAACCTTCACTGATTTTTTTGGTTAAAATGGTATTTGAATATGTAGATAACTTACATTTTACGTATGTTGGCGAAAATATAGCCATAATAAGTAAGGGATATATAGCGAAAAGCGAACATTGTCTAAAATTACATAAAAAATATTCGTTTAGTATATTGACGATTATTTTGGTGACTGGTACACTATACCTAATAATAATAAAAAAACATAATTGTCGTATAATATTGGGGATATGGCCCAAAAGTTTCTACCAAGCTGCCGTGAACGGCTTGACTACGATGTGGATGGATTGGCGAGGATAAAAACCGCCACTTCTTTACATGACCGCAGTCAAGCCCCGTTCGGAACCGAATGGGGCATTTTCTGTTGGCACGATTTTATGATAGGGGAGACTCATAATGAAAAAATATTTTCGGTTTAATGAGCTGGGAACCAATTATCGCCGTGAAATACTTGGTGGACTAACTACGTTCCTTTCAATGGCATATATCCTGGTTGTTAACCCTGTGATGCTGACTTTACAAAGCATCGAGGACTATCCGGATGAATTGAGAATGGACTACGGAGCGGTTTTTGCAGCGACCGCATTAGCGGCTGCAATCGGCTCGATATTGATGGGACTCATAGCCAGGTATCCGATATCGCTTGCGCCGGGTATGGGATTGAATGCTTTTTTCGCTTTTACCGTTGTTCTAGGTTTTGGAATTCCTTGGCAGACGGCTTTATCAGGAGTATTGATTTCAGGTATTATTTTCGTTTTGTTATCCCTATCGGGAATACGTGAGAAAATCATTAATGCAATTCCAGTTGAATTAAAATACGCAGTTGGAGCCGGTATCGGTTTATTCATTACTTTTGTAGGGTTTCAGAATGCTGGAATCATCACGAATGATGACAGCGTTCTTGTCGGACTGGGCGACTTAACATCAGGGAATACTTTATTGGCTGTGTTTGGAATTGTCGTAACCGTCATTTTGATGACGAGAGGCGTCAAAAGCGGCGTGTTCATAGGGATGGTCATTACAGCCATTGCAGGAATGATCTTTGGGCAAGTCCCGGTGCCGGAGAAAATAATCGGTGCCGTTCCTAGCATAGCGCCTACATTCGGGGTTGCATTCGATGCTTTTGGAAATCCCGGCGATCTCTTCACTGGTCAAATGTTGATCGTAATATTGACCTTCTTGTTTGTAGCATTCTTTGATACAGCGGGTACGTTGGTGGCTGTTGCTCAACAAGCTGGATTGATGAAGGATAATGTTCTTCCTAGAGTGGGAAAAGGATTACTTGCTGATTCATTATCCATCGTTTCAGGTGCAATTCTTGGTACATCCACCACGACATCTTATGTAGAGTCTACATCTGGTGTAGCTGCTGGTGCCCGAAGCGGTTTTGCGGCAGTAGTGACAGGTTTACTTTTTGTCCTATCCCTTTTCTTCTTCCCGCTTCTTTCAGTTGTAACATCTGCGGTGACTGCGCCAGCATTGGTTATAGTCGGGGTATTAATGGCATCATCACTTAAAAATATTGACTGGCATAAGTTTGAAATTGCGGTTCCGGCCTTCTTTACGGTTATCATGATGCCTATGACATATTCAATTGCGACAGGTATAGCTTGTGGATTCATCTTCTATCCGATCACTATGTCGATGAAAGGAAGAGCTAAAGAGGTTCACCCAATCATGTGGGGTCTTGGAATCGTCTTCCTATTATATTTCATTTTCTTGAAGTAATAATGCAAGTAAGTAAGGAGAGTCCTGATTTCGGGGCTCTTCTTTCGTGTTGTAAGAGAAAGCTCATATCGTGTATAGTAAAAGGACAAAGTACTAAGTACTTTATCCTTTATGGGGCATAGGGATGACTATGAGAAAAAAAGAGGGAGAAAAATGAATGGTTTTATCGTTGAAAAGGTTTTGAACAATAATGTGGTGATTGCCACGCATCCGTCATATGGAGAAGTCGTTTCTATTGGAAAGGGCTTAGGTTTCAAACGAAAGAAAGGCGAAGAGTTGAGCCCGGAACTGGCGGAGAAAACGTTTGTCCTGAAAAATGTTAAGGAACAGGAAAGTTACAAAAAACTTTTGCCGCAGATCGATCAAAATCTTCAAGCTGCCATTATAGAATCCATTCATCTCATTAATGACCGGGTAACTGGAAAACTCAATGAACATATACATGTCGGTTTAACAGATCATTTGTTGTTCGCCCTTCAGCGTGTTTCACAAGGAATGACTATTAAAAATCCATTCTTGAAAGAAACGATAACCCTTTATCCTTTTGAACATGATATTGCTGTGGATGTAATCGACTTAATTCAAGATAAGACAGGCATAGGCCTACCCCAAGGGGAAATCGGATTTATTACGCTTCATATTCATAGTGCAATATCAAATAAAGACTTATCGGAAGTCAATCAGCATTCGCAGTTAATCTATCATCTTATCCGAGTAGTTGAAGAACAGCTCAACGTACAAATTAATAAGGATAGCATTGATTATACACGTTTGGTCCGTCATTTAAGATTCATGATAGACAGGGTATTGGCTGAGGAAAAAGTAGAAGAACCCGAAAAAATAGCATTGCTATTGAAAGAAGAATATCCTTTGTGTTACAATATCGCTTGGAAGCTAATAAAAATTATGCAGCAGAAATTAGGCAAACCGGTATGTGATGCGGAAGCTGTCTATCTAACGATGCATATTCAACGATTACAAAAGAAAATAAAATAAACATACATTAACTTACGTGTTACTGATTCGATCAGGCATAAGTGAGGAGAATGATTGTTATGAAAGAGGGTATTATATACCTGAATTTACATTTCAATCCTATCTTTGCTTATGCCTTTTTTGTATTTGAATTCTGATGCGTGGGAAGATGAATACCATCGTTAAATGTAACCGTTTTATTAGCATGGAAAACAGTAAAGAGGAGGAAAACCTATGTTTAAGAAGTTGTTTGGTGTTTTGCAAAAAATCGGAAAAGCTTTGATGCTTCCTGTAGCCATTTTACCAGCGGCCGGAATTTTGCTTGCGTTTGGTAATGCATTGCAAAACGAAACTTTGTTGGATATCGCCCCGTTTCTTGCGAGTGGCGGAGTGGAAATGGTCGCATCGGTAATGGAGAATGCCGGAAATATTATTTTTGGGAATCTTCCCTTGTTGTTTGCTGTGGGGGTCGCAATTGGGTTAGCTGGTGGAGATGGTGTTGCCGGCCTGGCGGCGATTATCGGGTTCTTGATTATGAATGTAACGATGGGGACAGTTCTTGGGATTGACGCTGCCGACATTGAGAACAATGGTGCAGTGTATAGCAATGTTCTGGGAATCCCTACGTTGGGAACTGGCGTGTTCGGCGGTATTATTGTCGGTGTCATGGCTGCTGTTATGTATAATAAATTTTATGAAATTGAACTGCCTTCTTATTTAGGATTCTTTGCGGGTAAACGTTTTGTACCAATTGTAACAGCCGCAAGCGCAGTTATTCTTGGGTTGTTGATGATTTTGGTTTGGCCGACGATTCAAACGGGGTTAAATTCATTTTCCGAAAATATGTTGGGTGCTAATCTGACTCTGGGTGCTTTCGTGTTTGGGGTTGTGGAACGTGCACTGATTCCTTTTGGATTGCATCATATCTTCTATTCGCCATTCTGGTTCGAATTTGGCAGCTATATCCCTCAAGGCGGGGGAACGCCCGTCAGAGGAGACCAAGCCATCTTCATGGCACAAATTAAAGATGGCGTACAGAATTTAACGGCAGGTACTTTCATGACTGGTAAATATCCATTTATGATGTTCGGGTTACCAGCTGCGGCTTTGGCCATTTATCATGAAGCAAGACCGGAAAGAAAGAAAATAGTCGGGGGCTTGATGGCTTCCGCGGCACTTACATCTTTCTTGACGGGAATTACTGAACCACTTGAATTTGCCTTCTTATTTGTTGCCCCGGTACTTTTTGGAATTCACTGTCTGTTTGCAGGTCTTTCCTTCATGACGATGCATTTATTGGACGTGAAAATCGGGATGACGTTCTCGGGTGGGTTGATCGATTACGTTCTGTTTGGTCTAATTAATCCTCAAACCAATGCTTGGATTGTTATTCCGGTTGGTTTGATCTTTGCGCTTATCTATTACTTTGGGTTCCGATTTGCGATAAGGGCGTTTAACCTAAAAACCCCTGGTCGTGAAGTAGAAGAGGATGAGGAAGAGGAAGGATCTGCAAGTACAGCTGGAAGTCTCCCTGGGGATATCTTGGATGCTATGGGTGGAAAAGAAAATATTTCTCACTTAGATGCTTGCATTACCCGTCTTCGTGTATCAGTCAATGACATCGGTAACGTTGATAAAAATAGGTTGAAAAAACTTGGTGCCGCTGGAGTCCTGGAAGTGGGCAATAACATCCAGGCAATCTTCGGGCCGCGTTCAGAAACGATCAAGGGCCAGATGAAAGATATCATCGATGGAAAAAGGCCTCGTAAAGTAGAAGCCTCTCCTGGAGAGGGCGTGGAAAAACAAATCGAGGATATCGTCCCGAAACCTTTACGGACGGATGGAGTTTCCGAGCGATTTGTTTCACCTATTAAAGGGGAATTAAAGTCGATCACAGAAGTACCTGATGCAGTTTTTGCTGAAAAAATGATGGGTGATGGGTTTGCCATTGTACCGGAGGAAGGATTGGTTGTTTCTCCTGTAGACGGTACGATCGTTAACCTATTCCCGACTAAACATGCAATAGGTATCGTTTCAGAAGCTGGTCGTGAAATCTTGATACATGTCGGAATCGATACAGTTAAGTTAGAAGGCAAAGGTTTCGAAGCACTTGTTGCTCAAGGAGATAAAGTGACAAGCGGACAGCCATTGCTTAAAGTTGATATAGAGTATGTCAAAAACAACGCTAGCTCTATCATTACGCCAATCGTCTTTACTAACCTTTCCGAAGGTGAAAGTGTGAAGATTGAAAAGGGCGGAAATGTAGATAGGGAAGAAGCGGACGTAATTTCCATCAATAAATAATCATAAATAATAGGGGGGGGCTATATTCAGCTGCCCTCCTGTTTTTGGTGATTCGTTAGCAGGGGCGAATTCTATAGAAAGAAAGTAGTGTATATATAGAAGGAGGTAGTGGTTAATGAAAAAAAGAGAGGGATTTTGATAAATTAAATTGACTTATATATTTGCAGGTGCTAATATATTAAATACACCGCTTGAGACAAAAAAAGACAAGCAAGTAAATGATAACTTGTTGTTGACTTTGTGTTTGAATGGTGTTAGACTAAGTGAGTCGCTAAAGAAGCGATGGGAAATATT
>NZ_JADILK010000022.1 GCF_017355165.1 Bacillus sp. SD075
CCTCCTCGGCGCAATTGCGCCGAGGAGGCTCCCGGACCGCCCGCGGAAAGCGAGTGCCTGAAATTTGTACAAGCCAAAAAAACTGTAGACAAACTCGATTTTCATCGAGTTTGTCTACAGTCTGAAGGATGGCATTGGCCATCCTCTTTTTATTTGATTCAGCTGAAAAGTGATTTAATCGCGTCTATTAAACTACTGAAGACTTCTTTCAATTTATCAAGAAACGATTGACCCTCTTCGGATTCAAGAAAATGGGAAAGCTTATCTTTAGCTGCAGTAAGCTGATCACCGACAGCGTTCCAGTCAATATCTAATTCTTTTAGCTTATTGAATAAATCAATTAAACTTTGGACTTGATCATCATTTAAGGCGATTCCAAGGTCTTTTGCTGAAGACTCGACAACTTCGCGGACCTCTTCAGTATTGGCTGGTGGATTTGCAGCCATTTCCTCTTTGATTTTCGTAACCAGTGCAGAGGCTTCCTCTGTACCGATTTCGTCACCCAATTTTGCTGTTTTCACCATTTCTTCATTCGCTGCCTGTTTCACATCTTCAGGAATCTTCTTGTCGGCAGAGATTTCATAGGCTTTAATGACCCCTGTCAAAGCCGCTGTACCGGAAACGGGAATGGGTGCGGTGACATATACGCTAGCATCTTTTACTCCAGCTGTAGCCAGGGCATTGATATACATTTCATCGGAAACCCAGTTAATGTTTTTCGACTCCAATTTAAGTCCGGTACCTTTTTCCTCCAAAGTAATGGCAGAAGATGAAATCGCTTTTGTACCGATCAGACGGCTAGCGATATAGTCTCCTAAGTATTCATGTTCCTCCGCATTTGTAACCGTTAGAACCTCAACATCATTAGGTGCTTTCATTTCTGATAAAATCATATTTTTTTGTTCATTTGTCAAATTCTCACCAAGTGTGACGATCATTTCACCAACAGCTGCATCTGCAAAAGCTTTATATGGCAATAATAGACATAATAAAATGGTTACAATGACCCATTTATTCATTTTTTTCATGATAATCCTCCTTAACCTTTCCTGCTGAATTGGGAATCTTTCAATAAAAGGGCGGCAATTTATATCAGATTCATAGTATTTGACGAAACCAAGGATAAAAAAGATACATATTTTCCTGAAAAAAATTTATATAGCCCAAGATAGTTATGTTCTTTTAACGAAGAATCTGGGGTATCCTTGTCTTTTATACCTAAGATGGTACTCTATGAACCTAGATCACTTTACCAATGTAGTAAAATCGAAGCAAGATTGCAAGCATATTTGTCAGATTGTGTTAAGTTATAGTAGAATGAATTCGTTATTTAAATATTTGGACCATTCATAAAGGGAGTATGGGATGAGGAAAAGTAATAAGACTCTTTTACTTATGATGCTAATTATCTCTTTGCTGTGGGGAATCGTATACTGGCTATTTATCGCCTAACACATAGCACATAGCACATAGCACATCGATAAATCAAGTGCTGAAAGTGATGTTGAAACGAACGAGGTTTTTATGTATGATGTAAATGTTATATGTGAGGATTATTATTCAAAGCAAATTAATTGGAAATAGGTAGATAATAAAAACGTTATTTAGTAACGAGGGATATTATGTTGATTAAGTATAAGAAAAGTTATGAGAAGTTTGCCATGGGATTATTATCTTTCATGCCAAATGAAAAAGAGATAAAAACGCTTCGAAATACGATGAAAAATTATGAAACGGATGAAAATCTTCAGCTGTTCTTATGGAAAGATGAAGAGATTACTGGCTTGATCGGGATAGAGGTCTCTCCAAACAACATTGAGATACAACATATATCTGTAAATCCATCCTTTCGGAAGCAAGGTATCGGTAAAACGATGGTCAGGGCCATCAAGGAACAATATCCTGACAAAGAATTAAAAGCAAATGAGTTTACGGAAAGCTTTCTTGACAGGTGTGAATAATTCTGAATATGAAAGCTTGAATGGAGGACCACCTTTAAGGGCGGTCCTCCATTCTTGTTTTTCGAAGGGATAGCTGTCGAGCCCTTTCAGAAATGACATCCGAACGATCGCGCATTAGATGCTTATCGACTATTGATGAATTAGCCATATCGCTATCTGCACCCCATATGTACCCTTCATGAAAACACATGGACTGGCATTTTTCGATCAAGCTTTGATCAGCTATCGGCAGATTAATGCTTTCATATGGCTTTTGTGATAGCATTCGCTCATGGGTGTCCTCGAGCAATTTGAACAGGCGATCTGGATCGAGCCCCAACTTCAGGAGCTCGGTCTTTTTAGAGTGGAGATTTGTCAGGGCTTTAGACAGGGTCCTTGCAGCCCCTTTTTTGTTTCCTCTACGATCATGATACAGGGCAACCGCAATTTGAATGAGCCCGACCCAATGAGAGTCACGCTCTTTTGGTGCGGTTTCCTTCCAATATTCTTCAAGAATTTCATGACATTCGAAGTAATCCCTTGTCCCATGGAAATGGAAAAGGAAAGAAAGGTAGTCTTCCGCGTAATACAATAGGAGCACCCCTTTTGTTTATTGGAATCAAGTTTGTATACTCAATAAGTTTAGCATAGAATTTTTTCTTGGAAAATAAAGAAAGCCGATTGCAAGGCAATCAGCTTGATTCATCAGTCTTCAATTAACACCAAGAAGCACCGACGATAACTAATAAAATGAACAATACTACAATAAACGCGAATCCGCCGCCGCTTCCAAAACCACCTGCACCCATAATGAGTACCTCCTTTGTTCTGCTATTCTTACATTTCTAGGTTATGTTGGATTTTGGATTGTGATTGGGCGCAGACCCATTTGTTGGAAATCCGTTTAAAGAACTTTTCTGAGGACAGTAAATTATTATTTGGATAAAGGGCGGCAATCCACTATACTTGATAAGAAAAAGAAATAGGCCTTTATCGGCCAATTAGATTTAAATGAGGTAATTTAATGGGTTATAATATAAAAATTGACGCTTTCGAAGGTCCAATGGATTTACTCCTGCATTTGATTAATCGCCTGGAAATAGACATCTATGATATTCCGATGGCCGATATAACAGATCAATACCTAGGGTACATCCATACGATGCAGCATCTGGAATTGGATGTGGCCAGCGAATATCTGGTGATGGCTGCAACACTGCTTGCCATCAAGAGTAAAATGTTGCTGCCAAAGCATGAGGATGAACAAATGATTGATGAAGATGGGGAAATATTTGAGGAAGATCCACGGGATGAGCTTGTGGAAAAACTATTAGAATATAAAAAGTATAAATATGCAGCTGAAGAATTAAAAGGGATGGAAGAAGAGCGCAGCTTGATGTTCACTAAACCCCCAAGTGATTTATCTGTTTATGTTAAAGAAGCGGAAAGTGATAAACAAGAGTTGAACGTAAGTCTATACGATATGTTGGGTGCTCTGCAAAAACTGCTGCGAAGGCAAAAAATTCAAAAGCCGCTTTACACCAAAGTAACGAAACAAGAGATATCGATAGAGAAACGAATGGATGAAATCATGATTGAGCTACAATCAATTAAAGGGAAGAAAAGTTTTTTTGAACTGTTTTCGCTCCCGGTTAAAGAGCATATCGTCATCACTTTTATGGCGGTGCTGGAACTGATGAAATTAAATGAAATCATCGTTGAACAGGAAGATAATTTTTCGGAGATCATGATTGCTGCTAAGGAAGGTGTAGAACCAGTTGGAAGTTATTAATTGGAAAGGGATTCTTGAGGCATTATTGTTTGCTGCCGGAGATGAAGGTCTCTCCGTCAAACAAATTGCCTCAGTCCTGGAAATTACGGAATATCAAGCAACGGACATCGTTGAAAGTATAAAGGAAGAATATATATCGGATATACGCGGGATTCAGGTGATTGAAATAGCGGGTGTTTATCAAATGACGACAAAAAAAGAGCACTCGGATTACTTGAAAAGACTAGTGGAAACATCAAGCACTCAAGGCTTGTCCCAGGCGGCATTGGAAACACTCGCAATCATTGCTTATAAGCAGCCGATAACTAGAGCTGAAATTGATGAAATTCGCGGAGTGAAAACGGAACGTCCCATTCATACACTTGTCACTAAAGTCTTAATAAAAGAGGTCGGACGTGCCGAAGGCTCCGGGCGGGCTTATTTATATGGGACAACAAAAGAGTTTTTGGATTATTTCGGCCTGAATTCCATAGATGAATTACCGCCTCTCGCCGATAATTCGGATGATAGCTTTGAAAATGGTGAAGCCGATCTGTTTTTTGAAAAATTTCAGCAAACAATCGAATAACATTTTTCTATAAATTGTGATAATATAGAAAAAAATGAATGCGGGGGGATTGCGGGTGCAAATTGTTGCATGTAATGGGTTTGGGCTTGAAAAGGAAAAGTCAAATTCACCTGAGGACTTCTTTAATCGATCCGTTATACAATACATAAAGGATGGAGAAGAAATGACGTTGAATGTACTGTATCTTCGTTATTTTGATGAGATGGTCACTAGTTGGACTCCATATCCCGCCAATCCTATATTCAAAACCCATAGCAGAGATATTTATATGGCTGATATCATTGCCTTGGTCTGTCTACTCAAAGACCCGGGCCTAGTTGACCGAAAACGTATATATATTAATGCAGAAAAAGAGCTGGCTGGTTATTTCGAAAATATAGATTTTGAAAAATTGGAGAAAGTGTTTATATCTATTGATCAAGCTAAACCATATGATATAGAATCACATGTTGACTATTTATAATCAATCTTAATTATTTTGAGGAGGGTTCACGGTTGGGGAATACATTGGTAAAATCTCAGCTTGAGGATGTAAAAGGCTTTTTAGAAACGACAGTGGCTCAGCTAGAAGGATTTATAAATGAGACGACCTATTCTAAGCTGCAAGAGGAAAAAAGCGGGGATGAAACCTATTATAAAGGAATCCTTTCTAGTTTAAGAAGAATGCTTGTAAGTTGTGAAGAGGGCTTGGAGGCTTGCCAAATCGTTCTGAAAAATGATGTTTTCAATAAAGCTGCAGCTGAAAAGACGCTTTATAGAGTTTATCATCAATGTATCGAAGAATACTTTTCCCCAAAATCAGATCGGTGGTTCGAGGACAGCAGATCTGCCTATACAGGAAAAAACTCGATTAAATTTCACCAAAGTGTACCTGACAGCATAATATCCATTCTGAAGGCCGTGGAAAGTGGATTCCAGACCATGCGTGAAGAATTGGAGTTTTATGAAACGGATTACCGGACGAAAATGTTACAATCAAGATAATGAAAACAGCTAGGCTTAATAGGCCTTGCTGTTTTTTTAGCTATGAATGGAATTTCCTCTTAATCGAAACATAAAATACTTTGATGATTTATGTGTATAAAGGTTAAGAGGAGGTTGCAAGATGTCTGAAGTAAGAGATTATGCTAAAGAGGTAAGTGATTGGGTTGATGGAGTGATGGAATATCTTGAGAAGATCGATATCACCGACTCGCCATTACTGTCAAATGTTGAACGGCTTTCCGAGTTGACAAAAGATATGGATGAGGAAGAAATGGATTATGAGGATATGGCACTGATTGAAGAAGAGATGGCCCGGGTCTACGAGGAAATTGAAGAACTCGCTCGGGAATTCAATATACAGGAAAGGCAATCAGTGCCGATTGGGAAGCATACGCTACCGCCGTTACCTTATGCCTATGAGGCCTTGGAACCGACGATTTCAAGGGAAATCATGTATCTGCACCATGATAAGCATCATCAATCATATGTAGATGGTCTTAATAAAGCGGAACTGATGATGAAAAAAGCGAGGGAAACGAATGATTTTTCCTTGTTGAAACATTGGGAAAAGGAAGCAGCCTTTCATGGATCAGGCCATTATCTCCATACGCTGTTCTGGGAAGTGATGATTCCGGGAGGAGGCGGACAGCCAAGGGGGGATTTACGTACACAGATTGAGAAGGATTTTGGAAGCTTTGCAGCTTTTAAAAGTCATTTTAGTGAAGCTGCCAAGCAAGTAGAAGGTGTTGGCTGGGCCATATTAGTCTGGGTTCCGCGTGCGCGGCGGCTAGAAATACTTCAATCGGAATTGCATATGGTTTTGACCCAGTGGGATACGATCCCAATCCTTGTTCTTGATGTATGGGAACATGCTTATTACTTGCAATATAAAAATAATCGGGCCGCATATGTGGACAAATGGTGGGATGTTGTAAACTGGCCGAAAACAGCCGTAAGGTTCACCGAAGCAAAAAAGCTTATTTGGAAAAAACAATAACTGGTAAAATGCAGGAAAAGTCTTTGGAGAACCAATTACAACCATACGAGCCGTGAAGGTTCGTTTTTTTTTTGAAATTTTGTATCAAGAATTTTTTAGGGGGAATATGGGAAAGATAGGAAGAGAGAGCTGCGAATTTTATTTGAAAGCGACTTGTGATTCTCATTTGGATATTATAATTAGATTAGAAAAGGAGATGATATCATCTCACGAAATAATGAGCATATGTCTTATTTAAATCCTTGAAATAACATTGGAAATGTGTTAAAAATGCTACTTTGAAGTACTATGGGTTTTTAAAAATAATTAATTTATATCAATATAAAAACTGTGACCAATTTGTGAAATTAAAAATTATTAAGGTATATTTATTGACTAGTTTCTATTTAATAATTATTATAAACAGGAGCAGATAAAAAAATTAGCTATTGGAGGAATTTATTATGTCATTGATCAATAAACAAGTTGAAGATTTTAAAGTACAAGCATACCATGCAGGAGAATTCAAAGAAGTTACACTTGAAGATGTTAAAGGAAAATGGGCAGTATTCTTTTTCTACCCAGCTGACTTCTCTTTCGTATGTCCAACTGAATTAGCTGATCTTCAAGATAACTATGAAACATTCAAGGAAATTGGTTGTGAAGTTTACTCAGTTTCAACAGATACTCATTTCAGCCACAAAGGATGGGCGGATGCTACTGATACAATCGGTAAAATCCAATATCCAATGTTAGCTGACCCAGCAAACGTTTTATCCCGTCAATTCGGTGTATTGATTGAAGAAGATGGATTGGCTCTACGTGGAACTTTCATCGTAAATCCAGAAGGACAAATTAAAGCATACGAAATTAATGACCTAGGAATTGGCCGTAATGCTGAAGAACTTGTAAGAAAAGTTCAAGCTGCACAATTCGTAGCGGAACATGGAGATAAAGTTTGCCCTGCAAAATGGACTCCAGGTGAAGCTACTCTTGAACCAAGCCTAGACCTTGTAGGTAAACTTTAATTTTTAATGGGATGGTCGTCCATTTCTACAGGTAATGGACACACCAGCATTGATTACGATTACTGGGATAATTCGTCCTGGAAGATCTTATGACAAAAGGCACTTACCTAAAATAAGTGCCTTTTGTTTTTCAAAATTATCAGTTTAGCACGTATTATCATTCAGCAAGGAGCACAAAAGATGAAAAAAATATATGATTTATTAATTATTGGTGGCGGACCTGCAGGCCTCTCAGCCGGCGTTTATGCAGGAAGAGCAAAGTTAAAAACAATAATTCTTGAAAAAGGAACTGGCGGTGGACAAGCTGCAACTACGTCGGAAATAGCCAATTATCCTGGTATCCGTCATATCTCGGGCCCTAGGTTAGTTGAGGAAATGAAGCTTCAAAACGAAGATTTTGGCGTTGAATTCGCCAAAGCTGATGTAACGGGCGTGGATTTCTCCGGTGAGGTGAAAGTCGTTAAAACCCTTGGCGGGGACTACCATGCACGCGCCGTCATCATTGCAACGGGTGCTTCTCCAAGAACACTAGGATTTCCAGGTGAAGAGGAATTTACTGGCCGCGGTGTAGCTTATTGTTCAACATGTGATGGTGAATTCTTTGAAGGGTTGGAAGTTTTCGTTATCGGGGCAGGATATGCTGCCGCTGAAGAAGCAATATTCCTGACACGTTTTGCTACAAAAGTTACGATCATCGCCCGAGAATCAAGCTTCTCTTGTGCCCCGTCCATTGTTGATAAAGTAATGGCAAATGATAAGATTGAAGTGAAATTCAATACGGAAATCCTTGGGGTATACGGAGACGGGATGATTCAAAGTGCACGGTTCATCAATAACGCGACCAAAGAAGAATTTGAATATAAGGCTAAGGAAGAAGACAATACGTTTGGGGTATTCGTTTTCATAGGTTACGAGCCGAAAACAGAGATTTTCAAGGGCCATATCGAAATGGATCATGCTGGTTACATTTTAACCGATGATGATATGAAGACTAATGTGAATGGTGTCTATGCGGCTGGCGACCTAAGGCCAAAATCCTTACGCCAGATTATCACAGCTGTATCTGATGGAGCGATTGCAGCAACGGATGCCGGTAAATATATTGAAGAAGAAAAAGATCGCCTAGGAATCAAAGATGAACCTGAAGTTGAAAAACCGGCGAAAAAAGAACAGGCAGCTGTCCCTGCAGGCAAGAGCGCTTTATTAAGTGACGCGTTACGTGGCCAATTAAAGGGAATCTTCGGCAAGATGGAGAGCGACGTTACATTGGTGTCCATCGTTGATGAAAGTTTACCGAAATCTGTCGAATTGCGAGACTTCTTGTTGGATGTTGCGGAATTAGGGGATAAGCTTCATCTTGAGTTATATAACAAGGGGGAAAATACGGAAATTGAAGAAAAAATCAATGCAGATAAGTTCCCTGTCGTTTCCCTCTTGAATTCGAATGGTGAATACAGCGGCGTCAAATACCACGGTATACCAGGCGGCCATGAGTTGAATTCCTTCATTTTGGCTATCTATAACCTGGCTGGACCTGGTCAAGCACTGGATTCAGTCGTACTGAATTCAATTAAGGGAATCAGTAAAAAAGCGAACATTAAGGTTATGGTTTCATTGGCATGCCACTACTGTCCAGATGTTGTAGTGGGTGCACAGCGCATAGCGATTGAAAATCCTAACGTTGAAGCTGAAATGGTCGATATAAGCAATTTCCAGGAAATCAAGAAGAAATATAAAGTCATGAGCGTGCCTGCCATGATCATCAATGATGAAGAAGTGGTATTCGGAGCTAAGAAAATAGATGAAATCGCTGCATTATTAGTATGATAGTACACTAAATCGATAGGGGCGTGTCCTCCTATCGATTTTTTTTTATGCCCTTGAAAATCAGTATATATCATGGAGGGTTACATTCTTTTATTCATAACCCTTGTCCCTTTGCATAAACTTGTACAAAAACAAGTAAAGAGACGAGGGGGCACTCATGCGTTTTCCATATAAAGGGTTATCAAGTTTGTGTATTGTCATTCTCCTGTTGTCTTTTATGGCACCTGTTCAAAGCGCTAAAGCAAATGTATCCGTAAGTGCCCATAGTGCAATTTTAATGGATGAGGATAGCGGAAGGGTCATTTATGAAGTGAATGCCCATGAAAAGAATCGCATAGCAAGCATTACGAAAATAATGACGGCTATCTTGGCTATTGAATCGGGACAAATGGATGAAACAGTGAAGGTAAGCAGCAATGCATTCGGGACGGAGGGATCTTCCCTTTATTTAAAAGAAGGAGAAAGAATTAAGCTTGAAGATTTGATTTATGGCTTGATGCTTCGTTCAGGTAATGATGCAGCAGTCGCAATAAGCGAAAAGGTTGGCGGAAGCTTGGATGGATTCGTCTGGATGATGAATCAAAAGGCGGAAGAAATCGGAATGAAAGATACCCATTTTTCAAATCCACATGGTTTGGATAATACGAAGAACCATTATTCTACCGCATATGATATGGCCATACTCACTCGTTATGCGATGCAAAATGAAACGTATGCAAGGATTTCCGGTACAAAGGAACACAGGGCACCTAATTCCACAGAACAATGGGATTATGTATGGAAAAACAAAAATCGCCTGCTTACACAGTTATATGAGTATTGCACAGGGGGGAAAACAGGGTATACCAAACTAGCAAAACGGACCTTGGTCACCACGGCAACAAAAAATGAGCATGACCTGATTGCTGTGACTTTGAATGGTCCGGATGATTGGAATGATCATATACAAATGTACGAATCAGCCTTTAAGGAGTATAAATCGACCCAAATTTTACCTGAAGGCATAGTGAAAAATATGGAAAATAAAGTATATAGAGGACATGTTTACATTAAAAATGATTTTTCGTATCCACTAACAAAAGAAGAGAGAAAATTGGTCAATGTGAAAATGAAATTGTTGAAGCCCCAGAAAGCTTGGAAAGATAAAAGGAAAATCCCGGAAGTGGTCGGCAGTGCATCCATCTATCTCGATGGTAAGAAAATAGGTACGCGTTCGATTTTTTATGGGGAATCAAAAGAAAGCTTCAAGCAACAATCATTCCAATCTTCATGGGCTGAGATATTTGAAGCGGTATTGGGAATCGGACGCAATGGTTAATTACATTTGGGTCGGGATGTTTGTGATCGGTATTGTCTTTGGGATGATTAATGGGACGATGGACCAGGTGAATGAAGCTCTATTTGTCAGTGCAAAGGAAGCGGTCACCCTTTGCCTGGGACTGATGAGCATACTTGTCTTTTGGCTGGGTTTGATGAAAATAGCGGAGGAATCGGGACTGTTAGATAAACTATCCAACTTGTTCAAGCCTTTCATGAGATGGCTATTCCCTGACGTGCCTGCTAATCATCCCGCTATGGGGTATATACTTTCCAATATGATGGCAAACACATTCGGATTGGGGAATGCAGCTACGCCTCTTGGTATAAAAGCCATGGAACAGCTAAAGAAACTAAATGGAGGAAAAGCAACAGTCAGCCGCTCGATGGTCACTTTTTTAGCAATCAATACCTCAAGCGTAACGTTGATTCCAACCACTGTCATTGCGATTCGGATGAATTACGATGCCCACTCCCCGACGGACATCGTTTTTCCGACCATAATAGCAACGGCCATTTCTGCCGTTGGGGGGATCGCGATAGATCGATATTTTTATTACAGGAGAAAGAAGAGCGGGAGGGAATAGGATGTTGCACTGGATGACCACCATTTCAATTTGGATGATACCGATTTTGATCCTCTGTATATTACTGTACGGCACATTGAAAAGAGTTCCCACCTATGAGACATTCGTTGAGGGGGGGAAAGAAGGAATCAGCATGTCTTTTTCCCTCATCCCTTTCCTGGTAGGGATGCTTGTGGCGATTTCGGTATTTAGGGCATCAGGGGCATTGGATTTCATTGTACAATCACTGAACCCACTGCTTTCCCTTCTTCATTTTCCATCTGAGGTTTTACCCCTTGCGATTATTAGACCAATATCCGGAACAGCCGCTTTAGGAATAACCAGCGACCTGATAGCTGTTTATGGACCGGATTCCTTTATTGGGCGCTTGGCTGCCACGATTCAGGGGAGTACAGATACCACCTTCTATGTATTGACCGTGTATTTTGGAGCGGTCGGGATCAAAAAAATGGGAGATGCCCTCAAGGTCGGTCTTTTGGCGGACTTGATCGGAATCATAGCTGCCGTTATCGTCGTCACACTGGTTTTCGGTATGAATTAAAGGTAGGGAAATGGGCGATTCCATTTCTTTTTTTTTGTCTTTTTCTTATATAATCGCTATGTTAAGCTCTCCATTTTTAAGCGGATTCAAACTTTCATCTAAAAGAAACATTTTTTTGTATGGAAAAATAAGCTATGTTACACTCATTATGGAAACCAACCCATTTAACCGTCCCATTATTGGTGTAATAATAAAAGAAAAGCTCTTAATCGCGAAAAACCTTTTGTTTTTGCCTCTCAATATGTAATAATTGTATGATTGTGTATGTATAGACAATAACAAACGAATGATTATACTATGGGGTGAAGATAGATGGAACGATTACAAAAGGTTATAGCACATGCTGGACTGGCTTCCCGCCGTAAAGCAGAAGAGTTGATTTTAGAAGGTAAGGTAAAAGTGAACGGCAAAGTAGTGAAGGAATTAGGTGTGAAAGTTGGGCCTAATGATAAGGTTGAGGTTAATGAAGTCCCGCTTGAAAAAGAAGCCCCGGTTTATTTCCTATTTTATAAACCGCGTGGCGTCATTTCGGCAGTTTCTGATGATAAGAATAGAAAAGTCGTTACGGACTTTTTTCCTTACATCCATGAACGGATTTATCCAGTTGGCCGCCTGGATTACGATACTTCGGGCTTGTTGATTTTAACCAATGACGGGGAATTTGCAAACACGTTAATGCATCCGAAGCATGAAGTGGATAAAGTGTATGTGGCAAAAGTGAAAGGAATGCCTTTGCGTGAAAGCTTGAAAAAGTTGGATAAAGGAATCAAGTTGGAGGATGGTAAGACCGCGCCAGCCAAGACGAGGGTATTGTCTACCGACAAGAAAAAGGAAACGGCGATAGTTGAAATCACCATACATGAAGGCAGGAACAGGCAAGTCCGCCGGATGTTCGAAGCAATTGGCCATCCCGTCATTAAATTGAAGAGGGAACAATATGGTTTCTTGACTTTGGACGGTCTAACAGCAGGAGATTCCCGGGAGCTGACTCCACATGAAGTTAAATTAATGCGGACTTTAGCAACGACCGAACCTAAACAACGGAGAATGTAAGATAGAATTCTTCCTGTATTAATAGGTTGAAACCACTACCCCATTCTTCGCCTGGAAGAATGAGGTGGTGGAAAACAACCTGTAAATGGCTTTTCCTTCATGAATCGGGAAAGAATGTCACACAACCTTCAGAAATGTAAATAAAAAGGACATGAAGTTAAATGGTATAATGGTATGGTTAAATTTAGTGTGGGCTTAGGAGGATTTCTATGGATAAAAAGAAGCGACGCCTAATTAGCAGAACCATCATTCTCCTGCTTTTAGGTGCAGCTTTAGTGTTTGCCCTTTATACGAACTTCACTAAAGAAAAGAATGAAAGCCTGAGAAAAGGATCCGCTGCACCCAATTTCGTCTTGACTGATATGGAAGGAAAAGAGCATAAACTTTCCGATTACAAGGGAAAAGGCGTCTTCCTGAATTTTTGGGGTACATATTGCAAGCCGTGTGAATATGAAATGCCTTATATGGAAAATCAATATAATAACTTTAAAGACCAGGGCGTTGAAATATTGGCGGTTAATGTCGGGGAATCTGACTATGCCGTCAATAATTTCATTACAAAGCATGATCTGACCTTTCCTGTCATGATCGATAAAGGTAGGGAAGTGGAAAATGCTTATCGCGTGGATATATTGCCTGTCACCTTTTTGGTTGATAAAGAGGGGAAAGTGATAGATATCATCACCGGAGCTTTGACAGAAGAGAGCATCCAAAAGTATATGGAGAGAATTAAACCATAATATTGGGGAGTTTTTGACATGAAAGAAGTAAAATGCGATTGTGGTCACATAAATCCGTTTGGCACAAAGATTTGTGGGAAATGCGGAATGGTGCTTGGTAACGAAGAAGAAAACAAGCTTATTGATATGAGATATGAAGGAAGTGCCAGGCGGTCACAAACATATAAAAAAACGGTCATCGATAAAATATGGAACTTCTTTTCTTCCGTTAAGGTAGGGGTAACGCTCATTGTCATTGCCTTGATCGCTTCCGCTATCGGGACGATTTTACCTCAGGAGATGTACATCCCTTCAGCAGCTACGCCTGCAGAGCACTATGAACAGGAATACGGCTGGTTCGGAATGGTGTATTATGAACTAGGGTTTCATAACTTGTATAGTTCATGGTGGTATTTGATTATCATAGGCATGCTGGGCATATCGCTATTGATTGCCAGTATCGATCGGTTTTTTCCATTGTATCGATCGTTAAAAAAGCAAGGGGTCATACGTCATGAAGGTTTCATGGAACGTCAGCGGATTTATGGGGTGACAAAGCTTGAAGACCAAGATCTAAACCTTGAAGAAGTAAAGGATAGACTAAGAAGGCAGCGTTATCATATACGGGAGGAAAACGGTCATATACTTGCCGAAAAGGGTCGTTTTTCACGTTGGGGACCCTATGTAAACCATATTGGACTTATCATTTTCTTAATTGGGGCATTATTACGTTCCGTCCCTGGAATGTATATCGACAAAGTACTTTGGCTGCGTGAAGGCGAGAGAAAAGAAATCCCGGGTACAAATGGTGAATATTACCTCCAGAATAATGACTTTACCTTAGAAGTGTATGACAAAGAGAATGAAGAAGATGAGCAGTACAGTGCTGCAATTGATAAAACCGGTACGATCGTAAAAACCTATCAATCCGATGTAACATTGTACGAGCGCAAGGGAGAAGCCTTACCAGGGGAAAAAGTGAATCTTGATAAGCTTAAAGATTATAAAATCAAAGTCAATGAACCTCTGAAACATGATCATTATGCCCTCTACCAAGTAGATTATAAACTGGATGAGCTCAGTACGATGGCTTTTAATTTGATAAATAAAAAAACCGAAGAGGAATATGGAAGCTTAAAGGTTGATTTGAATAATCCTCAAAAGAAATATGAGCTGAAAGAAGGATATTCCGTTGACTTGATCAGTTACTTCCCCGATTTCGAGTTCGATGAAAAAGGCGAACCTAGAACGATATCGAAAATTCCGAATAATCCAGCATTTATCTTTAAGATGCATACTCCGGATAAGCCAGAGGGTGAAGTCAGTTTCGTAGCGATTAAGGAGACTGTGGAGCCTTTAGGGGAAAACACTTATAAAATGGCTTTTAGTGGTGTGGAAACCCAGGATGTCACAGCTTTGACCGTCAGGAAGGATTTAACGCTTTGGATCCTATTCACGGGTGGTATCATTTTCATGATCGGCGTTGTCCAAGGGTCTTATTGGAATCACCGGCGTATATGGATTAAGAGGAAAGATGATGAGATATTAATGGCCGGCCATACAAATAAGAACTGGCACGGCATTAAAAGAGATATAAAACAAGCTATAGAATCAACATCACTTTCCGAACCAATGGATCAACTTGAAGAGGAGAAATCTTCTAGTAAGGGGGAAGTTTTAAATGGCTGAATTAAGCAGTAACTTTTTATATGCAGCTTTCTTATTATATCTGATCGCTACCTTTTTATTTGGGGGATCGATCAAGGATAAACGCGGAGAAGAGGAAAAGAAACAAAACAAATGGGCTAAACTGGGCATTTTCATCACCATTCTCGGTTTCGCGGCACAAATTGGGTATTTCATCACTAGATGGATTGCTGCCGGCCATGCCCCGGTAAGTAACCTGTTTGAATTTACGACCTTTTTCGGAATGATGCTGGTCGGTGCTTTCATACTAATTTATTTTCTTTATAAAACACCTGCCCTTGGGCTATTCGCTTTACCGATTGCGTTATTGATAATTGCATATGCAAGTATGTTCCCTACAGAAATTTCGCCACTCATTCCTGCTTTGCAGAGTGATTGGCTTCATATTCATGTAACGACTGCAGCGGCAGGACAGTCGATCCTTGCCATAAGTTTCGTTACTGCCATCATTTATTTAATCAAATTCGTCGATCAGACACAATCAAGCAAAAGAACGTTCTGGCTTGAAGTCATCATGTTCATATTAGTCTGCACCGTCGGCTTCGTCATCAGCACTTCTTCTTTTGCTGCAATGGATTATAAGGCGAATTTCGATTGGGTCGATAAACATGGTGCCGAGGCCAAGCAGGAATTCAACCTACCGGCATTGGTAGGTCCAAATGAAGGGAAACTTATCGAGACGGATCGATTTGAACCGCTGGTGGACATGCCTGCACTGATCAATGCTAAGAAACTGAATACGGTACTTTGGTCAGTCGGTATGGGAATCATCCTGTATGGTTTAATAAGGTTGATTGCTCGCAAAAGAGTGGCAGCATTGATTAAACCAATCGTTAAAAATGTGAATTTGAATTTATTGGACGAGATTAGTTATCGTTCGGTCCTTATCGGTTTTCCGATTTTCACACTCGGTGCCCTCATTTTTGCAATGATCTGGGCTCAAGTGGCCTGGACACGATTCTGGGGCTGGGATCCGAAAGAGGTCTGGGCATTGGTTACCTGGTTGTTTTATGCGGCTTTCTTGCATCTGCGCATGTCAAAGGGGTGGCAAGGGGAAAAATCAGCTTGGCTTGCCGTCATCGGTTTTGCCATTATAATGTTTAACTTGATATTCGTTAATCTTGTTATTGCTGGTTTGCATTCATATGCTTGATTCTGTATTGTAATATTTAGATGAAGGGGGTCTTTTGATAGAAACGTCGAGGATTTGGCTTATCGATTTTTCTAGAGAATGATCCCTTTTTCCGTCACTCCCTTTAATAAGAATATTTCGGTTGAATAGCATGAATGAACTCTAAGTGAGTGGTCGAAGTCTTTTTTTGTGACAAAATGGTGAAAGGTTCATGGAAGCCATGCAAAATTGGCTCTTTATCGTACTTTGTAAGGAAAAAGTATTAGTCATGAAAGTTTTCATTTTGTAGAATATAGGATAGGAGGCTGATTACATAATGTATAATGCTATTAAAATTCTCGTGGTGGATGATGAGGAAAGAATCCGCCGGTTGCTAAAGATGTATTTGGAAAGGGAAGAATACATAATTGATGAAGCTGAAAATGGGGATGTGGCTTTAACGAAAGCCCTTGAAAATGAATATGATTTAATTTTATTGGATATTATGATGCCTGGCAAAGATGGAATCGAAGTTTGCCGTGAATTAAGGGAAAAGAAAACGACACCGATTATCATGCTGACTGCCAAAGGGGAAGAAGTGAACCGCGTGCAAGGGTTCGAAGTGGGGACCGATGATTATATCGTGAAGCCGTTCAGTCCCCGTGAAGTCGTGTTAAGGGTTAAAGCTTTATTGCGTCGCTCTTCAAGTACAAGTTACATGCAGACGGAAACGACGGCAAAAGATGTGATCGTCTTCTCGCATCTAACCATCGATAATGATGCACACCGTGTTCTTGCTGATAACAAAGAGGTTTCATTAACACCAAAAGAATATGAATTATTATATTTCCTTGCGAAATCCCCAGATAAGGTTTTCGATCGGGAGCAATTGTTAAAAGAAGTCTGGCACTATGAATTCTTTGGAGATCTTCGAACTGTAGACACTCATGTTAAACGCTTACGTGAAAAATTAAACCGTATATCCGAAAACGCAGCCAAGATGATTGTCACCGTTTGGGGTGTAGGTTACAAGTTCGAAGTCATTAATGACTGATGCTATGGGGCAGTGTTGTAGGGAAGCTATGGGCAACGATCCTGTTGCTCGTGTCGTTTGTATTAATCGTTTTAACCGTTCTGCTGGTTGAATTCTTTGAGAATTTTCAAATTGAAAATATTGAAAATGATTTAACCAAAACGGCTGAACAAATTATTAAGGTAACCAATGAACATCAAGGATCCAGCAACGAGGTTTTACAAATAGCTTCGGAATTAATAGGCAACGAAACGAAAATGATCATTCTTAATGATGACAAAATGGTATTCTCATCCATCAGAGGAGATAATGAGTTTGAAATCACGCCGGAATCCATTAAAAATGATTCTGATTTGCTCAAGGTTTTTACGGAAAGAAAGACGGTAAAAAAAGAAATGGCACTATCCGATGATATGGGTAACGAGGAATTATCAGCAATCGTTGTTGGCATTCCGCTTGAATTGAACGGGGAACAGGATGAAGTTTTCCTATTTCAATCGTTGGAGTCCATGGAAGAAACCACAAAATCCACTACACAGTTCATTTTATTGGCAGCGGGGATCGCCATTATTTTGACAACGGTTTTTGCTTTCTTTTTATCTACAAGAATTAATGCGCCATTGGTGAAGATGAGGGAAGCAGCGCTAGCGATTGCCCGGGGCAAGTTTGATACCAAGGTCCCGATTCTGACTCAAGATGAAATCGGTGAGCTGGCCATAGCGTTTAATCAGATGAGGAAGCAACTGAAATTCAATATGAATGCACTTAGTCAGGAAAAGGAACATCTCTCAAGCATCCTTAGTAGTATGGCTGATGGGGTCATTACCTTCAATAAAGATGGCACAATTCTGGAAACGAATCCGCCAGCAGAAAGGTTTCTGCAATCCTGGTACTTTGAAAAGGGATTTAACCGGGAAGATGACGTGAATGTCCCCTTGGTTTTGATGAATCTATTTGATGAATCAGAGTCCTTCGATAAGGAGCAAGTCGGTGAAATCACCTTGCAGGGCCGTGATTGGGGATTTATTGTCAGTCCGCTATATACAAATACCGACAATATTCGCGGAGCGGTGGCCATCATACGGGATATGAGTGATGAAAGACGTATGGACAAACTTAGGACGGATTTCATAGCGAATGTATCCCATGAGTTAAGAACGCCGATTTCAATGTTGCAAGGTTATAGTGAAGCGATCGTGGATGACATTGCGAGCAGTGAAGAGGAAAAGGTAGAAATGGCCCGCATCATCTATGACGAGTCTTTGAGAATGGGACGTTTAGTCAATGATCTCCTCGATTTAGCTAAATTGGAATCGGGTAAAATGAACCTTAGCTATGAATGCGTACCTATTTCTCCTTATTTAAAGAGGATTACAAGTAAGTTCTCTGGGCTAGCCAAAGAAAAGGGGATTACAATATCAGCCAGTCTGCAAGACAATCAAATCGAATGGCATTTCGATCCCGACCGTATTGAACAGGTTTTGACCAATCTAATTGATAATGCGATTCGTCATACTCCTCCGGGAGGTAACATTGATGTCATTCAGAGGACAAGTGATCGAAGGGGTCTGATTATAGATGTGAGGGATTCTGGATCGGGTATTCCCGAAGAAGATCTACCTTTTGTATTCGAGAGATTTTATAAAGCGGATAAAGCAAGGACCCGCGGCCGTTCGGGTACCGGATTGGGTTTAGCAATCGTAAAAAATATAATCAATGCCCATGATGGCTACATTTCGGTAAACAGTTTACCTAATAAAGGGACGACGTTCAGTTTTATTCTTCCTCGAATTATGGAAAATGCTGAATGAATGATGGGTGACATGCTAAAAAATCTTGTTTCATAAGGAACTGAGAAGACAAAGGCAATTGGATTTCTTTCCAACTTGTCTTTGTTTTTTTTTAGGAAAAACAAGTTAAGAGGTCCCGGATATATGGAAATTAACGGATTCTTATAATAAGATAGAGACCGAGGTATGTAACTTTTATTTAGGATTGACGACTATATTTATTGAACGGATGTGGGGAAATGATGGATTCCGTTTTCCACGATCTTTATGAAAAATATCATCAGGATATTTATCAATTCATTTTTTATATGACTAAAAATCGAGAAACGGCTGAGGACCTTGTTCAGGAGGTCTATATCCGGGTGATGAAGGCGTATGAACGCTTCGAAGGAAAAAGCAGTGAAAAAACATGGATGTATTCGATTGCAAGAAATGTGACGATTGATTACTTTCGGAAACAAAAAGGGTGGAAAGACAAAATCTTTCCTAACTTTGATTGGGATAGGCAATTGATAAAAGATAAAGAGCCCATTCCTGAAGAAGTGGCTATCATGAACGATGAAATCCAAGATATTTATCAATGCTTAAACCGGTGTACCGTCGATCAAAGATCCGTCATCATTTTACGATATATTCAGGGATTGTCCATTACGGAAACTGCTGATGTATTGAATTGGAGTGAAAGTAAGGTAAAAACGACCCAGCACCGTGCTTTGAAGGCTATTAAAAAGTTAATGGAAGAGTTATCAGGGAAGGAGGGCCACCCCATTGAGAAAATCCCGTTGGAAAGAAAGCGAAATTGAAGACATGCTACGCGAGCTTCCAAAATTAAAAGATGACAGAACCAAGGCAGAGGTGTTTGCGAAAATAGATGATAAAAAGAGAAAGAAAAACTGGATACCTCTAATTGCGGGAGCTGCCTCCTTATTTTTACTGGTTGTTTTGGCATCTTCGTTAATTATTGAAAAAAAAGGAACGACAAATCAAGAGGGCGGCAGTAGCGGGAAGTTATCCATATCCGAAAATAAAGAAATGGCAGATATTGAACGGGAGGATGCAAGTAACAAGGGAAATCCTTCAGAAGATAAACAATATAATCAAGAGTTTTCGAGTAAGCAAACGGGAATCGAATCTAAAGACAAGGTTTCAGAAAAGGAACCTCGAAAAAGGGAAAAGGAAAAAACATTTGCACAAGCAATCTATCAAGATGACCTTAAAAATGCATCGATCATTACGATGGGTGTCCCAGATGATCAAATGAATTTCATCGTTCCCATTTCATTTAAACTCAAACATTATGACGAAAGTGATACATTGAATCTGATAGTTAATCAAATGTCCGACATCGATGAAGAGCAATATGGGCTATCTGATTATTTTCCACTTGATATAAAGATTAGCCAAGGAAACGATAGGACCACTGCTCATATTGATTTTCAGGAAAAAAGCCCATTATTGGATGAAGATACCCTTTTTCTCCATTCGATGGAGGAAACGCTTTCCTATACCAAAATAGAGAAAATGACATTTTCTACAGATGGTAAGCAAGGTGCGATGTTTGCACATGCGGGATACTTAAAGGAGGAAGTCATACCTCATCAAAAAAATCGCACATACCTTCAATACCAAAGGGATGAGACCTCCCCCATATTCCTTGTTCCAAGCAATATGGGTTATCAGGACTTTGAGGAGGCACTGCAAGCTGGAAAAGGGGGGGAGGACATCGAAGGGATTTCACCTTCAATACCGCATGACCTGAAATGGGAAAGGATAAGCTATGTTGGAGATCTTGTGATCATTCAATTGTCAGATCAAGCTGCCATAGAAAATAATGAGGAATCCCTTCAAGCTTTAGAAGCCATACTCTTCATAGCTAAGGATTTTGGTTTTGAAAAAGTGAAGTTTGAAAATGCTTCTATTGAAGAGGTAGGCGAGCTGAATTTAACTAAAGACATAATGGTGCCCAAAGCACCGAACCAAGTGAAATGATGCAGCTATATGATGGTGCGTAGTAAACCCTGTCTATGGTTGGGCAAAAGCCCCTTGCATTCATAGAAAAAGTGCCCGCGCTTACGGGCGCTTTTTCTTCTTATAATGAAATACGGGCCAGGAATGTAATTTCTTCCGTTTCCATTAAAAATTGTTTCATATTGTCTTCTAATGGTAAATCAAAGCTCAAAACCATGATGGCTTCCCCGCCAGCTTCTTTTCGGCCAACCTGCATAGTGGCGATATTCACTCCATGATCACCTAAGACCTTACCTACGTTACCGATTACACCGGGTTTATCGGTATGCTGGATATAAAGTAAATTCGATTCTGGATGAAAATCGATTTTGAAACCATTCAAACTTACAATCCGAGAACCGTAATTTTCGATATAGGTCCCGCTGATTGTTAATTCACGGTTGTCGCCTTTTACTTTAAGGCTGATCAAATTCGAGTAACCTAAAGAGTCCGCAGAGATTTTTTCACCAATGGTTATGCCATGCTCTTTTGCGATCAACAAGGCATTCACTTCATTGACAGATGCATCAACTCTTGATCTGAAAAAGCCGGATATTAGACTTTTTGTAAGAATCGCTGTATCGAAATCCAATGATTCCCCTGCATAAGTAACCGAGATTTCCTGAATTCCTTCATTCATGCACTGAGAAGCAATGGATCCCATTTGCTGAACAAGTTGATAGAATGGCTGTACTTTTTCAAACACTTCTTTAGATATGGCTGGAAGGTTGATTGAACTTGAGACTGGATTTCCTTTGAAATAGGTCAAGACTTCTTGGGCAACCTGTACGGCAACATTTAATTGGGCTTCTTTCGTGGAAGCACCTAGATGCGGTGTAGCAATGACGCTATCCAGTTCAAGGAGTTTATGGCCAATAGGAGGTTCTTCGACGAAAACGTCCAGTGCCGCCCCTGCAACATGCCCTTCAACTAACATTTCATATAAATCATCTTCATCTAGAATTCCACCACGGGCGCAGTTCAGTACATAAACCCCCTTTTTACAGGTAAGCAGTTTTTCTTTATTGATTAATCCTCTAGTTTCATTCGTTAGTGGTGTATGAACAGTAATGATATCTGCTTTAGGAAGCAATTCATCTAACGGCAGGGACATGACGGACATTTTCTTTGCACGATCGACAGTCAGAAACGGATCGTAGACAATGACATCCATGCCAAACACTTTAGCACGTTTGGCAATTTCCCCTCCGATGCGTCCAAAGCCAACTATACCTAATGTTTTACCACGAAGTTCAGTTCCCGTATATGAAGAACGTTTCCACTCCCCATTCTTTAGTGAAGCATAAGCTTGCGGAATGTGGCGCATTAATGAAGCCATCATGGCGAATGTATGTTCAGCTGTTGAAATGGTATTGCCGTCAGGTGCATTAACCACGACAATTCCGCGTTTTGTCGCCGCGGGGATGTCTATGTTATCAACACCGACACCAGCGCGTGCTATAATTTTTAACTGCGGCATACGGTTCATTAAATCTTCCGAAACCTTCGTTGCACTTCTCACGAGAATTGCATCGATCTGATCAAGTTCGTTTGCAGCTTCCTCTACGGTCTTCTGAATGAGATGAATATTGGATGCCTCTGATAGCGGTCCGAGTCCTTCTGGTTTAATGGCGTCTGCTACTAAAATCCGATACACGTCTATACACCTTCCTAGGGAAAATTATCTTAAATTTCAGTTAATTTTACAATTGAAATGCTGATAATGTCAATTTGGCTCATCCATATGTAAGCGCTTAATAAAAAGAAAATCATCTGATCAATTGTTTAATGTCGCGATATAATGGCTTCGTTTATGTCATATAAAAAAATAATTTTCACTATTTAAAATTGCGATTTTGTATATCACGATGTATTTTAAGCCATTTACTATGACGATTAACATTCATCCTAAAAGATCAATTGAGAAAAAATGCTATCAAAAAAAAGGAATTTCAGATATAATGAGAAGTATAAAAATTTTATAGGTCTATCTTCGGGGCGGGGCGCAATTCCCCACCGGCGGTGATGAAGGAATTTCTTCTTCTAAGCCCGCGAGCCTTACAAGGCAGGATTTGGTGTGATTCCAAAGCCGACAGTATAGTCTGGATGGGAGAAGATGGAGGTTCCTGGATGCGTTTCAACAGTTATTTGCTGAACGTTTGTTTGATGTAACCTTTAATTTATCCCTTTAATTCTATCGGAATTAAAGGTTTTTTATTGAACATCAACATGATTAAGGAACCCTAACCTCTTTTTCAGGTAGATCGGAAAAGAAGGAGAGAGAACTATGAAAAAGAACAAAGTGAAAAAAATGGTCACACTCGCCATGATGGGAAGCATTTCTTATTTATTGATGCTTTTAAATTTCCCGTTTCCAGGATTCCCGCCTTTTCTCAACGTTGATTTTAGCGACATACCAGCACTGATGGCGGCATTGATTTTCGGTCCGATGGCTGGAATTCTAGTCGAGTTCATTAAAAATCTATTGGATTTAGTCATGACAGGGACCATGACTGCTGTACCTGTGGGGCATATCGCTAACTTTATAGCCGGAATACTTTTCGTCTTGCCGACATATTATGTATTTCAGAAAATCAATTCAAAAAAAGGGATGACGTTCGCTTTACTTGCAGGGACAGCTTCCATGGCAATATTCATGAGTGTTTTAAACTATTTTGTCTTTTTACCGGCTTATACCTTCTTTATGGGATGGGATGCAATGTCGGCACCTGAGTCAAGAAAGTTCGTTACGACGGCAATTTTGCCTTTCAACGTGATAAAAGGCGTGCTCATCACATTTGTATTCATGTTGCTGTTCATTAAATTACAGTCATGGATCAATAAGCAAACATTATATAAAAATGCTTAATGGCATTGACGATAGATGTAAAAAAACAACCGGATATCCATATTCGGTTGTTTTTTTATTTGGATTTAATTTGGGTAAGGGAACATGTAATGCAATTTTGGCAAAAAGAAAAGCCATTCTCGGTTGAAAATGGCTTGTACCTTTATTCGAACTTTAATGCATCTCCGTCAAATGCCTCTTCGGCAACTTTAATCGAATCCGTTGGGCAACCTTCAAATGCATCCATCATGTCATCTATAAGTACATCTGGAATTTCAACGATTCCCTCGTTATCGTCAAGGGTAACAAATGCAATCCCTTCGTCATCGTAATCATATATATCTGGTGCCGCTGCTCCGCAAGCTCCACAAGCTATGCATGTTTCTTTATCCACAATAGTAAATTTAGCCATGAATATAACCCCTCCTATGTTGATTAACAACTGATAATCTTTTTATTACAGATTATTATCTCTTTCTTATTGTAAGACCGAATGCCAAACTTTTCAATAGAAATTGTATTGATAATGACTATCATGTAGCTGAATGTCAATAAAAAACATTGAAAAAATTAACCTGGTTCTTTCCTGGGTTCGTCATTTAGTCACATTATTGCCCTTGTATTCAGCAATAATAACGGCGATTTTTGCAGTTTTTTGTTACAATGGGTTTATTGGTTAAATGAAACGAGGATGTGAGTCCCATGAATAATTATCTACAGGCCATCATTCTATATGCAATAAAAAAATTTCAAGGCGAACGTTCCATTTATGCTATATACCATATGCTGCAGGGGAAGAAATCGTCACAAACAATCCAGGATGCCCATTTATTCGGGTTAACGGATATTTTTGGGACAATACCCCGTTTTACCCGTAAGCAATTAAATCAAAACATTGAACATTTATTTAAGCATGACTTGATTAATTTAACGGATAAATCAGATGCATATGAAATTAGTATGCAAGGTGAAGGAATGTTAGTCGATTACTTTAAAAATAATCCATTTCCGACGTATATAAATGGTTGGAAGTATCATAATATCACCCCGGTTTTCTGGGGAAGGTTAAACTTACTCATTCAAACCATATCCCATATTGTCCACAATGAAAGACGTTTTTATCCGATACAACGAAATCCCAAAATCCAATTCTTCGTAAAAGATTTTTTACATGCCAATCGTCAGGATCGAGCCTTGATTGCTCAACATTTATATGATGAATTGATATCCCTTTTAGAAAATCAAAGTGATATGAAACGAGACATTTTCATTTGGAAATTAACCGGGGTAAATAGGATTGGACTTACGTTTGAACAGATTGCAAAAAGGAAAGGTGTAGAAGAAGAGTATGTTCGCTTTACATTCCTTGACTCATTGCATCAAATGCTTGCAGAAATGGAAACGGGAAAGGATTGCCCTCTCTTGTCCACATTAACCAATGACTGGAGAAGAAGTGGAAATCCTCATTTGACACAATCTACACAAACTACTTTACGATACATCCAGGAAGGTAAAAATCTGGGTGAAATAGCTGAAATTCGTGGATTGAAAGTCAACACCATCGAAGATCATCTCGTAGAAATTGTTTTATCGGACAAGAGATTTCCGATTTCGGATTATGTGACTATCGAGGATGAGAGGGAAATTGATGAAGCTATTAAGGAACTTGGAACGAAAAAGCTTAAAGCAATCAAGCAGATGGTCGATAATAAACAGATAAGCTTTTTCCAAATAAGACTTGTACTTGCGAAAATAGGTGATGGATGATGAATATAGAACAAGTCCTCAAAGAAAAATTCGGATTTGATGATTTCCGTCCTGGACAAAAGGAAGTAATTGAATCATTGATGTCCGGCCGTCATACATTAGCGATGCTACCGACCGGATCAGGTAAATCATTATGTTACCAGCTGCCGGCTTATCTTTTAAATAAGACTGTCCTAATTGTCTCCCCGTTATTATCATTAATGCAGGATCAGGCAGATCAGCTGAAGATGAGTGGCGAAAAAAGTGTATTGACGCTCAACTCTTTTTTGACGCTAAATCAAAAAAGAAAAGCTTTCGACCGGTTACATAGTTATCGTTTTATCTTTTTATCTCCCGAAATGCTAAGCCTGGAGGGTGTGATAAAATCCTTAAAATCCATAGACATAGGTTTGTTCGTCATAGATGAAGCACACTGCATTTCACAATGGGGGTATGATTTCCGTCCGGATTATTTGAATTTAGGAGAAGTGAGGCGTGAATTGAACAATCCGTTGACTCTTGCCCTGACAGCAACTGCAACCGAAGAGGTCCGGAGGGACATCGTTGGTAATCTCAACATTGGGCCGGTCAAGGAAACCGTTTCATCTGTTGATCGGGAAAATATTGCAATTATTGTCGAGCGAATGTTCAACTACGATGAGAAGCTAGCCCGTGTACTGGAGCTTGTCAGGAAATTCAACGGAAGCGGAATTATTTATTTTTCCTCTAAAAAAGTGGCGGAATCGGTCACTGGGTTTTTACAGGAAAACGGAATCGATAGTGTCAATTATTATCACGGTGGAATGGAACAGGAACAAAGGATGCTCATTCAGCAGCAATTCATTTCCGGTCAGTTAAAAATTATATGTGCAACAAGTGCTTTCGGAATGGGTGTGAATAAATCCGATGTCAGATATGTTATACATTTTCATCTCCCATCGACGATGGAAGCATATCTTCAGGAGATAGGCAGGGCGGGACGGGATCGGAAGCAAAGTGTGGCCGTCTTATTATATGGCGAAGGGGATGAAGGGCTTCCCCTGCATTTGATGGAGCAACAGTTGCCTACGGATTCGCAAATTGATGGTGTATGTTCTTTTCTTAATGCATCACAAAAAATCCCGATGAATATGACCCTCTCAGAAAAAGAACAGCTATCTCAATCCTTTTCGTTGAACGAAATTCAGCTGCGTTTTTTTACCCAGTTCATTACGGGCAATAGCTTTCATCAAGTGGAAGAGATGAAAGGGTATTGTCAAGAGAGAAAATTAAGAAATCAAGAAAAGCTGCATAAATTCCTTCACTGGATATATGCACAGGAATGTCGCCGTTTAGGGATACTGGACTACTTTGGAGAAAAGCATCGGGAAGTAAACCCCATCTGCTGTGATTTATGTGGGATGGATGCCGAAAAAATGGCTGATGTATGGCCGGAAGTCAAGGTGGATCCCGTCAATTCCTTTACCACGTGGAAAAAGGAATTGGCTTATATCTTATTAAAAAAGGAAAATGGCAATGAAAAATAAGCAAGCTGAAATGATTAAGCAACTTACAGATAAACAGTTGCTATATAATTTATTCCTTACACAAATTATTCTCTTAACGTTAGCCATCTTTTTAGGTATTATTTTATTTAAAGGCCGTTCTGCTTTTTTCGACTTATTTATCTTTGATGACCTGAACATTTTGCTGATTGGAGTTCCCGCGGGAGTCATTGTCGTGTTATTTGACTTATTGCTTATGAAAGTGACACCATCTTCCTTTCAGGATGATGGCGGTATTAACGAACGCATTTTCAGTAATTTGTCATACCCGAAGATTTTTGTCGTGGCTTTAGTGGTAGCGATAAGTGAAGAAATATTATTCCGTGGAGTGTTGCAAACACATTTTGGTTTGCTCTGGACGAGCCTCATTTTTGCAGCCGTTCATTATCGTTACCTCTTTAATTGGTTTTTATTTTTAAATGTTTTGGTTTTGAGTTTCTTTATCGGTTTTCTATTTGAAATGACTAATAATATCATCGTGACGATAACGGCCCACTTTTTGATTGACTTTATCCTTGGTATTTTAATCAGGAACAAAAAACAAAGAGGGTTTAGCAAGAGAGGGGGTGACTTGAATGAACCGAATACAAAAGAATGAAAAAGAAAACGATCAGGCTGGTGAACTTCGTTCACGAATTGAACGTCAGAGGGCTAAGTCATCATTGCCCAAGCGAAGCAAAGTACACCAGAATAAAAAGAAGAAAAGTAAAACGAAGATTAAGTTCCCGATGATACAATTATTAGCGTTATTTTTTATTTTACTTCCAATAGGATTTTATACTCTTTATACATATCTGCAGGATAGACCTATACCTAATACGAAAAGTGACCAAGTCGTCTTTGAAGATAATGAATCGATTCCAACTACAGCAACGGCAGATGATTTAAAGGAAAAAAAATCGGCAAAGGCTGGAGCTGAGAAAGAAAAAGAAACAGCTGAGGCTAAGGCCAAAGCGCAGCAAGAAGCTGAGGCTAAGGCCAAAGCGCAGCAAGAAGCCGAGGAAAAGGCCAAAAAGCAGCAAGAAGATGAGGCTAAGGCCAAAGCACAGCAAGAAGCCGAGGAAAAGGCCAAAGCGCAGCAAGAAGCTGAGGCTAAGGCTAAAGCGCAGCAAGAAGCTGAAGAAAAAGCCAATAAGGCAGCAGCAGAAAAGAAAAAGGCAGCCGGGAAACCGGATGAAGAGGATTACAAAGTTGTCTTACATACTGTTCAAGGTGAAGAAACATTATTTCGCATTTCCATGAATTACTACAAATCACAGGAAGGGATTGCTCTGATCAGGGAGTGGAATGGGCTGAATGGCAATGAAATTTCCAAAGGTCAGGTATTGAAAATTCCGATCAAGAAATAACATGGCACTCTGTCTTTATAGGCAGGGTGTTTTTTAATTGTTGGAATTGGTTCAGTATGAAGGCAAACGTGATAGGTACTTTATCATTTTTTTCACTACTCTTTCATATCATGATTTGAAAGAGTAGAGGAGGAAATGCGATGGAATCGACAATCATTTTATTGGATGAGAAAACGGATCAAGCAACAAAACAAATGCTGCAGAATGTCGTGGATCGAAAGAAAAAATTCGAGGCTCTAAAAAAGAAACACCTTCAAAGCTTATGGGCGACCATGATTGTTGCTGCCCTTTTTATGATTTACCTTTATTTTTATATCGTTGTACCTTATTCCTATTCCTTTTTCAGTATGTTTAGTGTTTTCGTCGACCATTTTAGTCATTTCCTTTTTTTGGCGGCAGCAATTGGTCTATATGGATATATGGTTTTAATTAAAAAAAAGCTTGATAAGGCTGAAAAGGAGTTTCAACTGCTTCGCTGTGAAATCATTAATAAAAGTAAGCAACTGTGGGAAAAAGAGGAAGAATGGAAAAGCCGCCATAAGGTTTTTGAAATGATGAAGAAGAATTATGATATTAACTTATATCATGAAAATAAATGATGATCGCATAAAATCATAATTAATTGCGGGTAATATGGTTTTATGGTTATATGTAAGTACGTTTGGATAAGGATGGAAAGAAGGTTTAACTAAGATGTTATGGTTATCTGGATTATTTTTAGTCATCATTCTGCTGTCATTTGCCACAATCATTTACATGTGGCGTACGGCAATGCAAGATAGGGTGATTTTTCAGGACTTATATTTCAAAGACTTTCCTGAAGGCTTTGGCGATGTTCGGATCTTTTTCATATCCGATCTTCATCGACGGGTCGTTTCGGATAAATTAATTGAGAAAGCTCGCGACAAGGCAGATTTGGTGATAATCGGCGGTGACATCAGGGAAAGCGGGGTTCCCCTAGAACGTGTGGAAAAAAATATATTGAAACTAAAAGAACTAGGTCCCCTATATTTTGTTTGGGGTAATAATGATTATGAAGGAGACTTCCATGAACTGGATGCGGCTCTTTTAAAACACGGTGTGAAAATCCTTGATAACACAGCTGTTTCTTTTGAGTCTCAAAATGGCAGCAAAATCGCTCTTCTGGGCATTGATGATATATCGGAAGAACGTGATAGGCTTGATCTTGCCCTGTCGGATTGCGGGAATGAAGATTTTCGGATTTTGGTGAGCCATAATCCATTTGTCAAGAAACAGCTGACTCCGGAACACCATATTAGCCTCGTCCTGTCAGGTCACACCCATGGCGGGCAGATTCGCATATTCGGATTCGGGCCCTATCAGATCGGCAGCATAAAAAAAGAGGGGGGCTGTTTATATATGACGAGTAACGGTTATGGGACAAGCGCAGTGCCTTTAAGGCTTGAGGCTAAGCCGGAAACGCACCTCTTCACCCTAAAAAGGGGGACAGACACTGAAATAGGCGAAGCTGTGGAAAAAACCTATTAGGCTGCTATTAGTCGGGCATATCGGGATTTTACAGACTTTGAAAAATCCCCTATAATTTCAACAAATGATCGTACAGTTATTGGAGGCCTTGTAAAACCATGCAAGAAGGTAAATATAATATAAAGGCAGTTTCAAAACTGCTAGACATTCAGTCGGGAACCCTTAGGGCATGGGAAAGGCGCTATAAATTTATCGAACCTGTCAGGAATGAATCAGGTCACCGGCTGTATACAGAAAAACATCTGCAAATCCTTAAGTGGCTCATTAATAAAACAAAGCAAGGTTTTACAATAAGCCAAGCTGTTTCACTTCTCGAAAGTACTGGCACTCTTGCGCCTGGAGTTCCTGAAACGAACCGTAAAGATGAACAAGCGATTAAGTTATCGGAGGAATTAATCGAAGCTCTATTGAATTTCAATGAAAATAAAGCCCATATGCTGATAAGTCAAGCTTTCAGCATGTATACAATCGAACAAACCATAGTTGATGTACTTGGTTCAATATTGGTTCAGATTGGGGATAAGTGGGAAAGGGGAGAAATTACTTCCGCTCATGAACACTTTGCGTCGAACATTCTAAAATCCAGGATCAGTTCAGTTATGCATACGATTCCGACAAATGGTTTTCTTCCGAAAGCCCTTACCGTTTGTGCTCCCGGTGAAAAACATGAATTTGGACTGTTGGTCTTCACCATTTTTTTGAAGCGAAAAGGGTATGAAACCATTTATTTAGGTGAATCCATTGCTGATAAGGACCTTTTCACCGTTTTAAACATCATAAAGCCCTCATACCTATTCATGTCATGTTCACTGAAAGAGAATCTTGATGGGACATTTAGGCTGATTGAAGCGTTGATAAAGGACTTCCCGGATTTGAAGGTGGGTATCGGCGGTGCGGCGCTTAGCTTTATTTCCGAAGAAAACCGCACGGCCTACAGCGGAGTTTTAATGGGGGACACGCAATCTAAATGGGAGGAATGGCTGAAAGGTTAGCTGCCGGCAGCTTAGGTGAAATAATGGATATGCACCCTGCGACCAAGGCTTCATATGATGTATGAAGATGGTAACCAGGGGGCATTTTTTTATGAAACTGGAGCGATTAACTAATAATAAAATCAAGATTTTTTTGACCCTCGATGATTTAATTGATAGAGGTATAACAAAAGAAGATATTTTAGGGAATTCCTTAAAGGTCCACAAGCTATTTCAGGATATGGTCGAAGAAGCGTGCGAAGAACTCAGCTTTAAAATGAGCGGTTCTATTGCAATCGAAATTTTCTCCTTGCCTGCTCAAGGGTTGATAATCATTGTGACAAAAGACGAAGAAGAATTATTGAATGACGAAGAGGAATTCTTGGATTTACAAGTGAAAATTGATGACTTCCCCCATATTCTGTATGTTTTCAGTGACTTTGAAGATATCGTCCAATTATCTCATAGATTATCTTTTCAAGGCTTGCTTAAGAGTACTCTTTATCATTTTGAGGGAAGATACTATTTACTTATCGAAAATGTTAAAGACACAACCTATGATACGGTCATATCTTTAGCGGCTGAGTATGGCCATGCATCTACATTGACACTCAGCCGCATCAATGAATATGGAACCTGTATAATCAAAAATGAAGCGATACATGTTTTGCTCACACACTTTAGCTGATGTAAAACGAATGAGACAAGGCAGCCACATTGAAAAACAATGCGGTTTGCCTTATTTGTCTCAACTTTCGGCCGAAGAAGATATACGGTAAAAGAGTAAGAAAACAGTTGGTATGATAACGTTTTCATTTTTAGAATATTTCCAACTTTTAAATTCCCATTTTTACTCTTGCATAAATGTAACGAAGGTGTATACTAGCACATGAAGAGGACTATTTGTACATTATAATTTTATATATGGATGAGATTTTCTAGGAGGTACTTTTAATGGAATCGGCAAAAGGCAATAGCCATGTAAATGAAGAAGAAAAACACGACGTACTGAGGTCTACCCAAACTGTAATACATAAAGCTTTGGATAAGCTGGGTTACCCGGAAGAGGTTTTTGAGCTGTTGAAGGAACCATTGCGTTTATTAACGGTGAAGATACCGGTCCGCATGGATGATGGCTCGGTTAAAATTTTCACAGGTTACCGTGCACAGCATAACGATGCTGTTGGGCCTACAAAAGGTGGTATCCGTTTTCACCCTAATGTAACGGAACGTGAAGTGAAGGCATTATCCATTTGGATGAGCTTGAAATGCGGCATCGTTGATTTGCCATACGGCGGCGGAAAAGGCGGTATCGTTTGTGATCCTCGTAATATGTCATTCCGTGAGCTTGAAAGGCTGAGCCGGGGCTATGTTCGCGCAATTAGTCAAATCGTGGGGCCGACGAAAGATATTCCTGCTCCTGATGTATTTACAAATTCTCAAATCATGGCTTGGATGATGGATGAATACAGCCGTATGGATGAATTCAACTCGCCAGGATTCATTACGGGTAAACCGCTAGTGCTTGGCGGTTCTCATGGCCGTGAATCAGCCACTGCTAAAGGTGTAACAATTTGTATCAATGAAGCTGCCAAGAAACGCGGCATCGATATTAAAGGGGCACGGGTCGTCATTCAAGGTTTTGGTAACGCAGGTAGTTTCTTAGCTAAATTCATGCATGACGCAGGGGCTAAAGTCATTGGGATTTCGGATGCATATGGTGCTCTTCATGATCCTGAAGGCTTGGATATCGATTATCTTCTCGATCGGAGAGATAGTTTCGGAACCGTAACGAAATTATTTAAAAGTACAATTTCAAATAAAGAACTGCTTGAATTGGAATGTGATATTTTAGTTCCGGCTGCAATTGAAAACCAAATCACTGAAGAGAATGCTGCTGATATCAAAGCATCGATCGTTGTCGAGGCAGCTAACGGACCTACAACAATTGAAGCGACACAAATCCTAACGGATCGTGGAATCCTTCTTGTTCCTGATGTCCTTGCTTCTGCTGGTGGTGTAACGGTTTCTTACTTCGAATGGGTACAGAATAATCAAGGGTATTACTGGTCTGAAGAAGAAGTGGACGAAAAGCTGGAAAAAATCCTTGTGAAATCTTTTAATAACATTTATGAACTTGCACAATCAAGGCGTGTTGATATGCGTCTAGCGGCTTATATGATTGGCGTAAGAAAAATGGCTGAAGCTTCTCGCTTCCGTGGTTGGATTTAAAAGATTCAATTCATGTATAAATTTATAGAAAAATCATGTTCATTGCATTATGATTGAAATGATTTGTAAAAACTCCTATCATGTATTGATAGGAGTTTTTATTATTTTATTGGACGAACGAATTACATAGTGCATGGAAAGGCAGTGGAATAAAGATGAATGTTGAAGAAGTCATTATCATAGGTGGGGGTCCTTGTGGGTTGGCGGCTGCAATCGCTCTTAAAGAAGTGGGAATACAGTCCCTGATTATTGAAAAAGGCAATGTGGTTGATTCCATTTACCGATATCCGACACATCAAACATTTTTCAGTTCGAGTGAAAAACTGGAAATTGGTGATATCGCTTTTATAATCGAAAACCGTAAACCGGTCCGCAATCAGGCGCTAGCCTATTATAGGGAGGTAGTCAGAAGGAAAGAGTTGCGGATCAATACATTTGAAAAAGTGGAAAAAGTGGAAAAACGAGAAGATGGGAAGTTTTTAGTCAAAACATCGAAAGGTGACTATACAGCCCTACGTGTGATCATATCGACAGGATACTATGATCATCCTAACTATATGTGCATACCGGGTGAACAGCTCCCTAAAGTGTTTCATTACTTCAAGGAGGGCCATCCCTACTTTAATTGTGATGTTGCAGTCATCGGTGGCAAAAACTCAAGTGTGGATGCTGCTCTGGAATTGGTCAAATCAGGAGCAAGGGTTTCAGTCCTTTATAGAGGATCGGATTACTCTTCAAGTATCAAACCTTGGATCCTTCCGGAATTTGAATCATTAGTCCGCAATGGAACGATCAAGATGGAATTTAATGCGAATGTTGACAGGATAACGGAAGACAGTGTCATCTATCATGTAGGTGATGAGGAAAAAAGTATTAAAAATGATTTTGTTTTTGCAATGACTGGGTACCATCCTGACCATTCCTTTTTAGCTTCAATGGGCATTACTATTGATAAGCAGACTGGGAGGCCCGCATATAACGAGGAAACGATGGAGACGAACGTTAAAGGTCTTTACATTGCAGGGGTACTGGCAGCCGGAAATAATGCGAACGAAATCTTCATCGAGAACGGCAGGTTTCATGGTGGATTGATTGCTTATGATCTGGCTGTTAAAGAAAAGTAATTTTAAATGAGGAGCTGGGACCGAATGGGAAAAATATCATTAATAACGACTGGTGGGACTATTGCCAGTAAAGAAACTGAGAATGGTATGTTGGCCTCTGGTGCATTGACTGGCCATGAGTTGGCATCACTTTGCGAATTGCCCAACGATATCAAGGTTAAAGTGGTTGATCTTTTCCAGATTTCAAGTATGTCCATGTCCTTTGAGAGAATGCAACAGCTTAAATCAGCCATTCAAAAGGAACTGGAGGATCCTGAAGTTACAGGAATCGTCGTGACTCACGGTACGGATACACTAGAGGAAACAGCCTATTTCCTTGATCTCACGAGTAAGGATCAACGTCCAATCGTAGTAACCGGCTCCCAACGGTCTCCTCAAGAGGTGGGAACTGATGTATATTCCAATCTAAGGAATTCCATATTATGCGCTGCGAGTGATCTTATTAGGGATGTTGGTGTAGTGGTCGTTTTTAATGAGCGGATTTATTCAGCAAAGTATGTCAAAAAAGTTCATGCTTCCAATTTGCAGGGGTTCGAATCTTTTGGCTACGGATATTTGGGGATAATTGATAATGATGTCGTCAGCATTTATCAAAAACCTTTACATAGGGAGTGTTATGATATCCTGAAAAGCATCCCCAGAGTGGATATCATCAAGTGCCATACAGGCGCTGATGGCCTCTTTATTGATGCTGCAGTTGCAAATGGTGCGAAAGGCATCGTGCTCGAAGGTGTAGGAAGGGGACAAGTTACCCCTGTAATGGTAACTTCCATACAAGCTGCAATCGATAAAGGCATTACGATCATCATGACTACAAGTGCAGAAGAAGGAAAGGTTTACCCAGCTTATGATTATGAAGGCAGCGCATTTGATTTAAAACAGCGCGGTGTGATATTAGGCGCTGATTATGACAGCAAGAAGGCTCGAATTAAATTAGCTGTCATGCTGGCAGGCGAAAAACCAATAGATGAGACCTTCTTTAAGTACTGAGGGATTAAATAAAATTTGGAAGTCTTGATTCTTGGATTCAGTTTTTCTTCATTCCATGGTACGATTAAGGAAAAGAAGATGAAAAGAGGGTCAGCTAATGCTGGTCATGTTGTCAGCGGCCATTGCGCCAGGATTGGCGCTACTGAGCTATTTCTATTTGAAAGATCAATATGAAACCGAACCGATATCGGTTGTGGTCAAAACATTTTTATTCGGTGTATTTCTTGTATTGCCGATTATGTTCATACAGTATGTGCTCGAAACTGAACAAATCTTGAATACCGATTTAGCAAATGCTTTTTTATGGGCTGCACTGCTTGAGGAATTCTTCAAGTGGTTCATACTCATTTATGTCATTTATCAGCATGTGGCATTCGATGAGCCATATGATGGGATCGTTTACGGAGCTGCAGTCTCCCTTGGATTCGCTACAATGGAGAATATATTGTACCTGCTGGCCAACGGGGTGGAACATGCTTTTCTCAGGGCTATTCTCCCTGTATCCAGTCACGCTTTGTTCGGTGTGATCATGGGATATTATTTGGGCCAGGCGAAATTTTCGGCTTCGAATAATAGGGTCTATTTATTATTGGCATTGGTCATACCCATTTCATTACATGGGGTTTACGATTATATTTTAGTTTCCCAAAAATTTTGGGTGTACTTTATCATGCCATTCATGATTTATCTATGGTGGTTAGGCATGAAAAAAGTAAAGAAAGCACGTTTGTTGTCTGACTTTCACGCAGAAAAACTTTCTCAAAATCATTACCTTAGCAAATGACGAATAATATCAAAACGGAGTGCTGGCATATTTTGCCCGCTCCGTTTTTTTTATGTTTGGAATAAAAAAGCCAGTAAAGAAGAAAATAGAATTACATTAATTCAAGAAAAAGAGGAGTGTTTTTGGTGAAAGGAATTTCGTCAAAATGGAAATGGCTTTTGCTGTTTTCGTGTATAACTATTTGTTTCGGAATTTACCCGGAAACAAGAACAAATGCCTTTTCGGGCCAAGTCATTCAAAAAGGTGCGGTTGGTGATGATGTAATTGAAATGCAGGCACGCCTCCAAAACATCGGTTACTATAATGGTAAGATTGATGGTGTATATGGATGGGGCACATATTGGGCACTTCGAAACTTTCAACAAGATTTCGGGCTTCCAATCGATGGTTTGGCAGGGACTACAACAAAACAGAAGTTGACGAATGCCTCTAATTTCAATAAACAATTTGTTCATGAACAGATCAATAAAGGGAACGAGTTCACCTATTATGGGGGAGTCCCTATTGAGAAACAGGTAAAGGCGAAAGGAAATGGGTCTTCGTCTGGAGGGACCGCTTCCGATAAGGCCCCTTCCAAAACAACGACATCAGCCAACCTTCCAGGAGGATATTCTCAAAACGATATACAGCTGATGGCCAATGCCGTTTATGGAGAGGCACGAGGGGAGCCTTATACAGGTCAGGTTGCCGTTGCAGCAGTAATACTGAATAGGGTGGAAAGTGCTGCCTTTCCCAATACCATTTCGGGAGTGATTTTTGAACCTGGAGCCTTTACGGCTGTTGCGGATGGACAAATTTGGCTGACACCGAATGAAAGGGCGAAAGAGGCCGTGGTGGATGCAATCAATGGGTGGGATCCAAGCGGTAACGCAGAATATTACTTTAATCCCGATACGGCAACAAGCAAATGGATCTGGTCAAGGGAACAAATTAAAAGAATCGGAAAACATATCTTTTGTAAGTAAAGAGGTGAAGGGAAATGATCAGGAATATAGTGATTGCCCTGCTTGTTGTAGTTGTTGCAGGTACTGCATTCTGGGGCTATCAAGAACATAAGGAAAAAAATGCTGTATTAATCAATGCGGAAAATACGTATCAGCGAGCCTTCCATGATTTAAGCTATCAAGTGGATTTATTGCACGATAAGGTCGGGAGTACTTTGGCTATGAATTCACGTTATTCATTAAGCCCGGCTTTAACAGATGTTTGGCGTATCACTTCCGAAGCCCAAAGTGATGTTGGTCAATTGCCATTGACCTTACTTCCTTTTAATAAGACAGAGGAATTCTTATCAAAAATTGCGGACTTCAGCTATAAAACAGCGGTACGTGACCTTGAAAAAGAACCACTGAATGATCAGGAATATGCGACTCTGCAATCCTTGTACACACAGGCAGGGGACATCCAAGGAGAGTTAAGAAAAGTGCAGTATCTGGTCCTTAAAAACAATTTAAGATGGATGGATGTCGAAATGGCTCTTGCATCAGGGAAAGAGAATTCGGATAACACGATCATCGACGGATTAAAGACGGTAGAGAAAAAAGTATCTGGGTACGGGGAAACGAATGAGATGAATCCTACTTTTACTTCTGCACAACAGAGGGACGAGAATTTCAAAAATCTGCAAGGTAAAACCATTACAAAAGAAGAAGCAATTGCAACGGCAAAAAACTATGCACACTCAAAAAGTAAAAATTTGCAGGTGAAGGTTGAGGAAAATGGAAAAGGTTCCGATTATGGATTTTATAGTGTCAGCATCCTCGATAAAGATTCCAATACCGAATTGAATATGGACTTGACCAAAAAAGGCGGTTACCCTATTTGGTATATAAATAATAGGGACGTAAACAAAACCAATATTGATTTGAATCAAGCTTACACAAATGCCGAAGATTTTTTAAAGGAACATGATTTCAGTTCACTTGAATTATTTGAAAGCGCTCAGTACGACAATATTGCCTTATTGAATTTCGTGACATCAGAAAATGGCGTCAAGGTTTATCCGGATTCAGTCAAGGTCAAAATCGCATTGGATGATGGATCGGTTATAGGATTTTCAGCCGACGAGTATTTAAAATCACATAAAACCAGGGAAATAGGGAGTCCGAACATATCCGAGAAAGAAGCAAAGGGCAAAATCAACAGTAATGTAAAGATAATGGAAGAAGGAAAGGCGTTAATCATCAATGATATTGGTGAAGAAGTTCTTTGTTATGAATTTCTCGGTACGATCAATGATGATACCTACCGTATTTTCATTAATGCAGATACCGGTCAAGAAGAAAAGGTGGATAAATTAAAGAATTCCGAGCCGATATACGAAAATTTAATTTAATTCATTTATCATGAATCAAAAGTTGTAGGGAAATGTGCTTAGTCACTTTCCCTTTTTATTATTTCATGAAATAATAACTTAAAGATTATTGGATTTATGGGAAAATCCATAGGTGAAATGTTTAAAATTGGTGGTATATTATTGCTCGAACCCAAATACTCATCACAGAAGGAAAAGTTCAATTGTATGGTTGTCGAAATGTGCAACTATTGCTGCCCGAAGGAGAATCGTTTGTGAAAATCCAACGGAGGTAATACGTGCGCCTGCGTGTAACCTTGGATACAGCCGTTCATCCAGAATATTCAGAGTTCACCCCCTTTCGCGCATTAACGGAGGATATCAGTGCAGGCGGAGCTTTCATAAGGTTTTTAAAGGGCACTAATATACAATCTGTTTCGCAATTATACCTGTGGATGGCGCTTACGCTAAAATCAGGTGAGGTTCATTATTTAAGGGTGAAAAGCAAAGTCATTCGCGTATCGGAGAAAGAGCATGGCAATATGCTGCTGCACGTCCAATTTCTTGAACCTACAAAAATGATGGACAGACATTAATGAGATTTATATTTGAAAAGCAGGTCGATTTAAAGAAAAAAGGCATGTATGTATAACATGATTGAATGAAAAACGGCGATTCCATCCATACTGCTAATATAAATAGATGGAGGGTGCGGCTTTTGAAAACATTTGAAAGACTATTAATTAAAGTGATCATCATCCAATTGGCCTGCTTATTTTTTTTCCAGTTCCTTTTGAGCAGGGAGGATCAAATCTTTGATTTGACCAAGCTCTCAAGGTATGAAGGTGTCACTAGCAATAATTATACGAAAATCATTGAAACATTCAATGGTACCCCTAAGTAAAAGTGATTATCCGTTTCAGTTTGTCGACAAAAGGGAGATTCGTAATACTCCCCACCGAACCATGGTTTTAAAAGTGACTTGCTTATCTTCATGTTTTTTACTTTTTATTTGGAATAATCCTGCCCCCTGGATTAAAGAAATATGCGACACTCCTGCCGAATAACTGGCTAGCCGAGACTCAACAGACTCTTGCGGCAAGGAAGCAGATTTCTGGAATCAACTGGCTTTCGTATTTCAATAAAATACTGCAGGCAAACTCGATTTTCCTCAAATTTGTATACAGTCTGAAGCGGTGATCCGCTTTTTTTGTATGAAGATTTTCAATAAAGGATAATTTTGATGGCTGCAGTGATAAAAAAGAACAAAGGTGATTTTGAACGTACACAGCCCTTTTATTAATGATTTTCCTGCTAGTTGTGATAAAATGAAAGGGTACTAAATAATCAGCATGATTGTAGGATTCTTGGGAGGATTTATGGAAAAAAAATTATCAGTCGCAATCGACGGACCAGCAGCTGCTGGAAAAAGCACGGTTGCTAAAATTGTTGCAGAAAAGTTCAATTACATATATGTGGATACAGGTGCGATGTACAGGGCCCTTACTTATAAGGCCCTTAATCAAAAGATTCGCCTGGATGATGAACAAGCATTAGCAGAAGTTCTCATCAATACGAAAATCGAATTAAGACCAAGTGAAAATGGACAGTTGGTGTTCTTGGATAATGAGGACGTGACAGCCCAAATCAGGAATAATGAAGTGACAGGCTCCGTTTCGGAAGTGGCAAAGCACCGGAGCATCCGGGAAGAATTGGTTCGCAGGCAGCAAATCTTTGGTGAAAATGGCGGTGTCGTCATGGATGGCAGGGACATTGGTACACATGTTTTACCAAACGCCGAAGTAAAGGTATTTCTAATCGCTTCTGTGGATGAGAGGGCACAGCGGAGGCATCAGGAAAATATATTGAAAGGTTTTCCATCAGATATCGAAAAATTAAGGGAAGAAATCGCAACAAGGGATAAGCTGGACTCAGAACGCAAGGTATCGCCACTGAAAAAGGCAGCGGATGCTATCGAAATCGATACCACTTCATTATCGATTCAGGAAGTTGCAGAAAGTATCATGTCTTTAATAGAAGAGAGGAAAAGATGACATTGGATTTTTACACATTTGCCAAGAACGTCGTAAAAGGCGTTTTAACGCCTGCGTATAGGGTTAAGACGCTGGGAAAGGAACATATCCCTAAAGAGGGCGGAATATTGATCTGTGCCAATCACATTGATAATTTGGATCCGCCCGTAGTTGGCATGACATCTCCAAGGGACATTCATTTCATGGCGAAGGAAGAGTTGTTTCAAGCACCCGTTTTGAAGGGTATATTACCCAGAGTAAATGCTTTTCCCGTAAAGCGGGGCAATAGCGATCGGGAATCCCTTAGAAAAGGTTTAAAGCTTTTGAAGGAGGGCAAGGCGATTGGTCTGTTTCCCGAGGGAACCAGAAGCAAGACTGGTGAATTGGGAGAAGGATTGGCGGGTGCTGGTTTTTTCGCGTTGCGATCTGATGCCGTTATCATACCGTGTGCAATCATCGGCCCATATAAATTTTTGCGTCCGTTGAAAGTCGTATACGGTCCTCCAATAAATTTCACCGAATATCGCGAACAGAAAATATCAGCCGATGAAGCTACAAAAATCATCATGGACCAAATTGGGAAATTGATTTCCGAGCATAAATAGTCATTCATACTTGACAATTTTCTGATTTTGTTAGAATTTATAAAATAAGGGTATGGTTCCTTATTGCGGATGAAAGGGAGAAATTTTTTTATTACTCTGAAAAAACTGTTTTTATCTTTATTAGGAAAGTGTTTTTATTGAACCACTTTAAATAAAATATGTGGCCGATGAAGAGGGAATTTGCTGATCAGTCATGGGTTAAGGAGGAGTTAGTAATGACAGAAGATATGAACCAGGTAGAAGTGAACAATTACAAAGTTGGGGATCAAGTTAAAGCAACCGTTTCAAAGGTAGAAGAAAAACAGGTTATTGTCAATGTGGAAGACAGCAAGACTGATGGAATTATACCTATCAGCGAGCTTTCAAGCCTGCATGTTGAAAAGGCGTCAGATGCCGTTTCGGAAGGTGATGCATTGGAGCTGGAAGTCATTAAAGTCGAAGAAGAAGCTCTCATTCTATCAAAACGTAAAATTGACGCTCTTAAAGCATGGGATGACCTGGAATTGAAATTTGAAAATGGAGACGTATTTGAGGCAGAAGTTAAAGATGTCGTCAAAGGCGGGCTTGTTGTAGATCTAGGCGTACGTGGTTTTGTTCCAGCTTCTCTAGTAGAAGACTATTTCGTTGAAGACTTTTCTGATTACAAAAACAAAACTTTAACATTCAAGATTGTTGAGCTTGAGAAAGACAAGAATCGCTTAATCCTCTCACATCGGGCAGTGGTCCAAGACCAAAAGGAAAAGCAAAAAGCAACCGTTTTGGATAAGATTGAAAGCGGGCAAGTGCTTGAGGGCGTGGTCCAAAGGATTACAGATTTTGGTGCATTCGTGGATATTGGAGGCGTAGACGGCCTTGTCCACATTTCCCAGCTTTCCCATCAGCATGTCGACAAGACATCCGATGTCGTTTCCGAAGGGGATAAGGTGCAGGTGAAAGTACTATCCATCGATCGTGATAATGAAAGGATTTCACTATCCATTAAGGATACCCTTCCGGGACCTTGGGCAGGCATTGCGGAAAAAGCGGCCAAAGGCTCTACACTGGAAGGTATCGTTAAACGCCTTGTTTCTTTTGGAGCATTCGTGGAGATTTTTCCAGGAGTAGAAGGGCTTGTCCATATTTCACAGATTTCGCACAAGCATATTGCCACACCGCAAGAAGTACTTAAAGAAGGCCAGTCTGTAGAAGTGAAGGTGCTGGAAGTCAATGAATCGGATCAACGTCTATCATTGAGCATTAAGGAACTTGAAGAACCTCAAACCAATTACAACACTTCAGATTATGAGCTCCCTGAAGAATCGAAGGGCTTTCAGCTAGGTGAAATGATCGGTGATCAATTGAAAAAACTAAAATAAGATAATAATGGTGATGGCCTTGGAGAGAAAACAACGAAAATTAGATCATATAGAATTTGCGCTAAAGACAGGACAGCAGCATAAAACCGGACTAGAAGATATTTCGTTTATTCACCAAAGCTTACCAGGTATTTCCTTGAATAATGTGAATCTCACATCAGAAGTTGGCGAACTTGGATTAAGTTCGCCAATTTTTATAAATGCCATGACTGGTGGCGGAGGCCCTGAAACCGAAAAATTGAATGGTGACCTAGCCATTGCTGCACGGGAAACAGGCATCGCCATGGCGGTAGGTTCGCAAATGGCAGCTATCAAGGATTCTAGCCAGCAAGCTTCTTTTAAAGTTGTAAGGAAGGAAAATCCTGATGGTGTGTTAATTGGTAATCTCGGTGGTGAAGCAACAGTCGAACAGGCTAAGCGGGCCAGCGAAATGATCGGGGCCAATGCCCTTCAGATTCATATTAACGTCATCCAAGAATTGACCATGCCTGAAGGGGATAGAGATTTTGCGGGTACCCTTTCGAGAATAGAAAAAATCAATAGAACAATCGGAATTCCTGTCATCGTAAAAGAGGTTGGGTTTGGGATGAGTATGGAAACGGTGAAGCAATTACATTCCGTGGGTGTTTCAATTATTGATGTAGGCGGGTTTGGTGGAACGAATTTTGCTAAAATCGAGAATGAAAGACGAGCAAAGATACTCGGATATTTTAATGAATGGGGCATACCGACAGCCGCTTCGATTGTCGAAGCAGTTACTGTTTCACCACAGATATCAGTCATCGGGTCGGGTGGCATTCAAAGCCCTTTGGAAATTACAAAAAGCCTGGCGTTAGGAGCGAAAGGTGTCGGATTAGCTGGACATTTCCTCAAGCTTTATAAAGAGTTGGGCTTGGGAAATTTGATTAAGGAAATAAATTACATACATGAAGATTTGAAGGTCATCATGACTGCACTCGGGTGCGCTAATATCTCAGAGCTAAGGAAATCGAAATTGGTCATCAAAGGAAATACCCATCATTGGTTATCTCAAAGAGGCATTGATTGTTCGGCGTATGCTAAATGAATGACCACAAAAGAAGCATCTCAATTGAAACGAATTGAGATGCTTCTTTTTGTTCAGGTATAGACTTAACTATTCCTTTTCCGTGCCTCTTCAGGGCTTTCCATTCTTGTTGCCCCTTTGTGATCCAGTGATTGGTCCCTGTCGGACTCCACTCGTTTACTTTCTTTCAATTTCTTCTCTTGCCGGTCTTTTCCCATGTTCACACCTCCTTTTTAAATGATAGAGGGAAGGTTTTCCTCATCAAATGCCGTGCTTTACGTTTATACTTTGAATAAACAAGCCATAATGTTCCTAAAAGGGGGACGGCAGCATGGATGGAATTATATTTTATTGGATTTCATGGATAGTTTGGGTCATTGTCATGTTTTTTATTCCGAAAACGGTTCCCTTTCGTTTTGATTTTCTTTTTCACTTATTAGCCGTTATGGTATTAGCGGGCTATAAACTGGAGGCTCCCTTGGTTTCCGTGCATTTGAGCGGTCCGTATCTTTTCTTTATATTGTGTGTGTATATTAGGAAGAAATCAATCATCAAGATGATGGAACTGATCAGCGGAAGCCTTATCATCACTCTCGCTTATGCCAGTTTTCAACTTTTTTCTTTGCTTGATCCAATATGGCTCATCATGAAACCCTCTTATCTTTTGTGTATTTTCCTGAATTATCTTATCCTACTACTTTTTAAAAATTGGAAACATCGATTGTTCGTCCTTTTAATTGGGATGATGATGGGAGATATCATATATTCTGGATTGCTTGCTTACCACTCTTTACCTTATGTGGCACTTGCTTACGTATGGCATGATAATGCAGTGCTGGTATTGGGTGCAAACATACTGTGGAGAATGTTGGAACTGGTTGGCCAATACATGTATCTAGCATCCCAATCAAGATTTTTATCAAAACAAGGGAAAGAGAATTTTAATCAATGAGGAGTATGGTGAAAAATAGATAGGGCGTATTAGCCGCTTTATCGAAAGACAGAAGTATAAATGGAACCAATTGGCATTGGGAGGCTTTTATTCATACAATCATTGTTGATTGGCGAGAAATTTGTTACTATAGGATAGTTAGAGGTCTGTAGATAAATCGTAAAATGCTCTAAACAATTAAAAAGGAAGCCGTATGTCGAAGCTTTCTTCATTTTTTTGGGCTGATTATAATCAAGTTTGAGCATGCAGAGGGTTCGGCTTCACACCCTTAGGAACTGGGGCGTCAAGTGGACAAACTGCCGGTGAATACTAGATGAGATTAACTGAACATCAGTTGGGATTTTCATACTGATGAAAGATTCCTTTAAATGATGATGGATACAGCCTTTTCCTTTTAAAGGAAATAATGAAAATCAATAATGCAAAGCAACCGTAATAAATGCATTCATGAATTTCGTGACTTTGACAGAGATATAGTAGCAGAAAGGGTGAATAGCAATGCCAAAACCGGTAATTGCGATAGTCGGTCGTCCGAACGTGGGAAAATCGACAATCTTTAATAGGATAGTTGGAGAACGGGTTTCGATTGTCGAAGACGTTCCTGGAGTAACTCGGGACAGGATTTATAGTTCTGGTGAATGGTTGACACATGATTTTAACATTATTGATACAGGTGGAATTGATATCGGTGACGAGCCATTCCTAGAACAAATTCGCCAGCAGGCTGAAATTGCCATCGATGAAGCCGATGTGATCATTTTTATGACGAATGGTCGTGAAGGGGTAACGGCTGCTGATGAAGAAGTCGCTAAGATCCTTTATAAATCGAGGAAGCCAGTTGTCCTTGCAGTAAATAAAGTCGATAACCCAGAAATGAAAGATCAAATTTATGACTTCTATGCGTTAGGTTTTGGCGATCCATTCCCGATCTCCGGGTCTCATGGGCTTGGTCTTGGTGACCTTCTGGATGAAGCGGCCAAACATTTCCCTAAATTCGGCGGTCAGGATTATGCTGATGATGTCATTAAATTCAGTTTGATTGGGAGACCGAACGTAGGTAAATCATCTCTGGTCAATGCATTATTAGGTGAAGAACGTGTAATTGTAAGTGATATTGAAGGTACGACCCGCGACGCGATTGACTCTCCTTATAAATATAATGGCAAAGAATATGTCATTATTGATACAGCAGGGATGCGGAAAAAAGGTAAAGTGTATGAAAGTACGGAAAAATATAGCGTACTTCGTGCATTAAGGGCAATTGAACGTTCAGACGTTGTTCTTGTGGTCCTGAACGCTGAAGAAGGCATTCGTGAACAGGATAAAAAAATTGCCGGATATGCCCATGAAGCGGGTAGGGCGGTCATCATCGTCGTCAATAAGTGGGATGCCATCGAGAAAGATGAAAAAACGATGAAAGATTTTGAAGAAAAGATCCGTGCCCATTTCCTATTCTTGGATTATGCTCCAATCATTTATCTTTCTGCCTTAACGAAAAAACGGACACATACCCTAATACCGGTCATTGACCAGGCTAGTGAAAATCATGCTATCCGTGTTCAGACAAATGTATTGAATGAAGTGGTCATGGACGCGGTGGCGATGAATCCGACACCGACACATAATGGAAACCGTTTGAAAATTTATTATACGACTCAGGTAGCGATCAAGCCGCCAACTTTCGTTGTATTCGTTAACGATCCGGAGTTATTGCATTTCTCATATGAGAGATTTTTAGAAAATCGAATTAGGGATGCCTTTGGTTTTGAAGGAACACCAATACGAATTTTTGGACGCCAGAGGAAATAGTAAAGGTGGTTATAACATGGTGAAAGATAAAGAAAGAATCGCAGTGATTGGAGCTGGGAGCTGGGGAACTGCTTTAGCGCTCGTGATCGCTGATAACCAGCATGAAGTGCGATTATGGGGACATAATCAGAAACAAATTAATGAAATAAATCAAAATCATACGAATGAAAAATACTTGCCTGGGATTGAATTGCCTTTGGGGATTAAAGGGTATTCTTCGATTAAGGAAGCATTGGTCGGGATTGAAATAATAATTTTGGCTGTGCCGACTAAAGCCTACCGGGAAGTGCTTGGTCAGATTGAAGAGGCTCATGATAAGCCGTTGACAATCGTTCATGTGAGTAAGGGGATTGAACCGGATTCCCTGCTTCGTATATCGGAAATGATTGAAGAAGTCTCTTCGGCGGATTGGCTTAAAGATATAGTGGTTCTTTCAGGACCGAGCCATGCAGAAGAAGTCAGTCTGCGTCACCCGACAACAGTCGCCGTTTCTTCAAAGAATATGAAAGCTGCCGAAAGGGTTCAGGACATCTTTATCAATAATAATTTCCGTGTGTATACAAATCCGGACTTGATTGGTGTTGAAATCGGAGGGGCATTAAAGAATATCATTGCTTTGGCTGCAGGCATTACGGATGGTTTAGGCTACGGGGACAATGCCAAGGCTGCATTAATGACACGAGGATTGGCTGAAATATCCCGTCTAGGGGTGGCCATGGGGGCTAACCCACTAACGTTTTCAGGCTTAGCTGGGATTGGCGACTTGATCGTCACTTGTACAAGTGTCCATTCGCGTAATTGGAGAGCAGGGAATATGCTTGGTAAAGGGCAAAAGCTTGAAGAAGTGTTGGAAAACATGGGGATGGTCGTTGAAGGTGTCAGAACCACTAAAGCCGCTTATCAACTAGCTCAAAAGTACGAAGTGAACATGCCGATCACTGAAGCCCTGTACGATGTTTTATTCAATGGGGAAGAAGTGAAAAAGGCCGTTGACCTTTTGATGAATCGATCAAAAACGAATGAGATGGAAGAACTTTTTAACATATTGGATAGCAGGCAGCAGGATTAACCTCCAATCTGTTGATTTTCATAAAAGAATTTCATTAAATTAGGCATTTGATGATGCGCCTTGCCGTGTATCAGCATACAATGCAACGAAAGTAAACTAGTAATTTGACCTCGGCACGGGGGATTTAGTCAAATGAGCAGAAGATATCTAGATATCTTCTGCTTTTTTTATAGGCAAAATTCATCTGTTCTCTTTTAATTTATGAATAATTGAATAAGTTATTCAAATTTGCATAAATTGTTCTGCATATTTCCTTGGTTTTTGTTAAAAATCGACTATTTTTTTTGGTATGAAAATTGCGAAGTGTAATATGACCAAAAAAATTATCTGGGAGGCGAGGAAAGTTGGTTAACTTTCCTCGCTAAAAAAGGAAGGGGAATGATACATGCAAACAGGTAAGCTGAAAAGGTCTTTAAACTTATGGCATATCGTATTGCTTGGTGTTGGATATATGACGCCGATGGTCGTTTTTGATACATTCGGGATAGTTTCCGGAAAAACGGGGGGGCATGTGCCAACCGCATATGTCATTGCTCTTTTAGCCATGTTATTTACTGCAGCCAGTTATGGAAAAATGGTGAAAATTTATCCGCAGGCAGGTTCATCTTATACTTACACGCAAAAAACGATCAATCCACATTTAGGGTTCCTTGTCGGATGGTCTTCGTTACTTGATTATTTATTTTTACCTATGGTGAACGGCATTTTAACAAAAATATACTTAACTGCTCTTTTTCCAAAAGTATACCCGTGGATATGGGTGGTGGCATTTGTCCTTTTAATGACAGTCATTAACTTATTCAATGTTAATTTTGCAGCTAACTTTAATAGCTTCCTTGTTTTTTTTCAAATGTTGGTCATTGTTATTTTTGTGGCACTTGTCGTTAAAGGAGTCATGGGCGGAGAAGGAACTGGAGAGGTCTTATCGGTTCAGCCATTCATCGGGCCTCATATGGAAATGTCGACGCTCATAACAGGTGCTACGATCCTTTGTTTTTCTTTCTTGGGGTTTGACGCAGTCACTACTTTATCGGAAGAAACACCGGATCCATCCAAAACGATTCCCCGGGCCATCTTTTTGACTGCTCTTATCGGAGGGGTTTTATTTGTAACGGCATCATTCTTTACACAGTTATTTTTCCCGGATGTTTCCCGTTTTAGCGATCCTGAAGCAGCTTCTCCGGAAATTGCCCTTTTCGTGGGAGGGAAGTTATTTCAATCTTTCTTTCTTGCGGGAACCTTATGCGGTACCCTTGCCTCCGGTCTTGCCTCTCATGCTAGTGTTTCTAGGCTGCTATATGTCATGGGGCGTGACCAAATGATTCCGAAAAAACTATTTGGGTTTGTCCACACTAAATACAACACGCCATTTTTTAATGTTATATTCGTCGGGTCCATATCGATGGTTGCCTTATTCCTTGATTTGGTGACGGCCGCGTCCCTTATTAACTTTGGGGCTTTAATCGCATTTACCTTCGTGAATATTTGCGTAATCGTCCATGCGATGAGAAACAAAAGCTTCAGAACGATTAAAGGGTTTCTTTCAACTATTCTGTCCCCAGTTTTAGGCGCGGCATCGGTCTTCATTCTGTGGCTTAATCTCGAGCTGAATTCCTTGATTTTAGGAATTGTCTGGGCGGTAATAGGGATTGGTTATCTTCTGTATCGAACAAAATGGTTTACGGAATCCCCTCCGCTATTCCGTTTTGAAGAAGCACAGTGAATCTACTCGATTCATGAAACGAAAGGGAATGGTAAATGGCTGATGAGAAAATGAAGAGGGCGTAAATCCTCATGCCTGTTGCTCGATTCGTTTTTCGTTCTTGAGTTAATAAGGGATGTTTATGGGATGGGGCATAGATGTCACATGGAATGGTTCAGGGAGCCTGCGAGCTGTGCTTTTCACGGCTTACAGGTATGGATTGATCGCAGGTATATGCGTATACCCAAAGAGTCTATCTATACATATGCCGGTGTACTTGTAGGATAGTCGATACTGATGATGGATCAATTATTCATTCCAATGGTCAAGTACATGTTGTTCAGCATTTTCTTTTCAGCCGCTTTTCTTTCTGTACCGGCTTATGCGTGGATGCTGAGTTTACTGATTATTGTGACGTTTAGTTGCGAAAGCAAATGCTGTACTAACGTTCGGCGCCTTGTTTTTCAAGATCATATCCATCGTTTTATCTTCTGTGAAATTATATGAATGAACAAGTGAAAGTGGCGGTAGCAGAAGCTTTGAAAGCATGTACCATTGGGTCCTTAAAGTGCTTTATTAACCTTTATGGATAGCAAACGGTATGGAACCGCCATGATTGGTTAAAGTTGACCTATCTGTGTAAAAAGCCTATGGTGATGAGTATTAAAGACCATCCATGAATCATTACTATCAGCTTAAGCAAAAGATAACCTGCTTAGAATTTACAAGAAAAGGTGAACGGATCTCTAAGTCAAAGCTGCATATCTGATTTTTAGGTTAAAAGGGTCCGCCTAGGGGCCCTTTTGTTGCGGAATGGAGTAAGGGAAATGCTGGATATGAATAATGGTACAAGCTATTTTTTATCTTGCAATTCAGAATTATGATAAAATATAGGGTAGGTTACAAAAGGAGAGTGAAACTATGTTATCTATTCCGGATGATAAAATTAGACCATTCATAACTATAACAATCGATCAGCCTACATTTTCAGACCAAAAAATTCATGAGATACAGGAACCTTTCTTCTTTCTTATGAAGGAAAATCAAGTATTTGCGTATATCCGCATGGATGACCTCCCGTTAAATGAAAAAGTAACGACAGTCGATCAGCTTTTACAGTATGCTTTTTCGATTGATAATGTCTGTAAATTGCACCCTAACATTTCCTTGCCGCATCTGTTTCAAATTATCGGTGAACCTATCGTACTGATAAAAACGGATGAGGGCCTGCTTACCGGTTATGTAAAAAGGGAAGATGTGTTAGCTGAATTATTCAAACAGGACAGCAAACAAAATTTAGACCTGTTAAATGTTATTTTAACCTCCATTCCTATGGGGATTTTTGTGGCTGATAAAGAAAAAAATATCGTGAACTTCAATGAATCAGGCTTGAAGATGATAAAAATGTCTTCTGAACAAGTCCTTCAAGAACCTGCTGCGAACATCTTCAATAATCAGCATATACATAGCGTGTTTACCAGCGGGAGCAGTATTCTGAATCAGCTGGAGATTACTGAAGTCATGAGTGTGCTTGTCGACTATAGCCCGATTCTGAACCATGAAAAAGAAGTCGAAGGCCTGATCATCATCGTTCAGGATTTACCGATGGTTGAGGAAATGGCCATGGAAATAGAATTGATAAAAAGCTCGAATAAAGACTTGAATGCCATTTTAGCGAATATCTATGATGAAATACTTGTAGTCAATCAAAAAGGAGAGCTGCTGCGTTATAGTGACAGCATCATCTCAGGATTCTGGGGGAAGGATTTAAAAGATTATATCGGGAAGAATCTCTTGCAATTGGAAGATGAAGGGATCTTTAATCCTTCGGTCACCCGGTTGGTCCTTGAACAAAAAAAGAAAGTATCGATTGTCCAGGATACGAAAACGAATAAGAAAGTCCTTTCCGTCGGCACCCCCGTGTTCAATGAAAAAGGGAATATAGATCGAATCGTCATTGCATCAAGGGATATAACGGAAACGACACAATTGAAATCGGAATTAAATGAAATGAGGAAAGAACTCGACTCCTTCAAAAAGCAGGATCAATTTTATAAAGAGTTGGTTTTTGCAAGTCCTAAAATGGAGCAGATAATCAGCCAAGTCAAGAAAATCGCTCATTTTTCATCTACTGTATTAATCAACGGGGAGTCGGGAGTAGGTAAAGAAGTGATTGCTGAAGCCATTCATAAAATGGGCAGGCGATCCAAGCAACCTTTCCTGAAGATAAATTGCGGGGCTATTCCGGAAAACCTCCTTGAAAGTGAATTGTTTGGTTATACGAAGGGTTCCTTTACAGGAGCGGATAAAAATGGGAAGATAGGCTACTTTCAACAGGCCAATAAAGGTGTTTTATTCCTTGATGAAGTGGGTGACATGCCTATACATCTGCAAGTCAAGCTGCTGCGGGTCCTCCAGGAACAGGAAGTGATTCCGATTGGTAGCACTACGCCCATTTCCATTGATGTTCAAATTGTTGCGGCCACGAATAAGAGTCTGGAAAAAATGGTCGAGATGGGGACGTTCAGAGAAGATTTATTCTATCGATTGAACGTCATACCCATACATGTGCCCCCTTTAAGGGAAAGGCCGGAGGATATACCACCGCTAGCCTTTCATTTCCTGCAAAAACTGAATGAAAGGTATCAGCGGAATTACCACTTTTCCCCCGATGCGTTAAATATACTGGAAGTCTATACCTGGCCGGGGAACATTCGTGAGTTGCAGAACATGATTGAAAGATTGGTTGTTTCAGCAGATGAAGAGATGATCGATGCTGACTTCATTCAAAGGTTCATACCTGTGGGCAGTGACTTTAAACAAACGAAACCAATCATTACGAGAATCCTTCCGCTGCAGGAGGCACAGGATCATGTCGAAGAGCAATTGATCATGCTTGCCATGAAACAGTATAAAACTACGACCAAAGCGGCAAAAGCGCTCGGAATAAGTCAATCGTCAGTGAGCAGGAAGTATCAAAAAGTGTTAGCTGAACAGAGTAAGAAAATCGAAAAAAATGCATATTGAATAAAAGCCGTTGTCAAGTGATGAAATTTACTTGGCAACGGCTTTTATCTTTATGGAGGCATTTGGCAAGCTTTTTTATAATTTCCCAAGGAAGATTATTCAAAGTGAAATAATGATATGCATGTTTGCATAGTTTCAGAGTGATTTATCAAAAAAAAAAGCGATTTCATTGGATGGTTTACTTGGCATGGTTCTTGCTTGATTAATAAGCATAAGAAAAAAGGGAGGTAAGCATCAAAGTTTCATAAAGGAATTTAAATTAACCATCCACTAAAGATATAAAAAAAAGGAGATTATAACATGTCAATTAACGTAGAGAGTAAAAACACTCAAGCTAACCAATCAGCAACCCAGGATTATATTAAAAAAGTGCTTCAATTAATCGAACAAAAAGAAATTTCAAAGGAAGATGCGCATTGGGTAACAAAAGAAACGGTCGAGAATTTCCGTAACCATGTAAACCCTGGGTTTTTGGAATACCGGAAGACGGTCACTAAAGACACACAATTCGCTTCGGTGGAGTGGTCTGATCAAGATTCCTGTTTTACGGATGTAAATGGAAAAAAATATATTGATTGTTTAGGTGGCTTTGGTATTTATAATGTTGGCCATCGTAACCCTAAAGTAGTAAAGGCCGTAACCGATCAATTGCAAAGACAAGCCCTTCATAGCCAGGACTTACTTGATCCATTACGTGCAATGCTTGCCAAGATCCTTGCCGAAATCACGCCGGGAGATCTAAAATACTCGTTCTTTACGAATAGCGGTACCGAGAGCGTGGAGGCTGCACTTAAGCTTGCTAAAATGTATAGTGACCGATACACGATCATTTCCACCACAAAATCATTTCATGGAAAAAGCCTTGGTTCACTATCGGCAACGGCAAAGGGCATGTTCAGAAAACCGTTCATTCCATTGATACCAGGTGTGCGTCATGTACCTTTCGGTGATGTGGATATGATGAGAAAAACGTTTGAAAGTTGTGCGTTGGTTGGTGAAGATGTAGCTGCTGTGCTGTTGGAGCCTATCCAGGGTGAAGGAGGGGTCATCCTTCCTCCGCAAGGTTATTTAAAGCAGGTTCGGGCATTATGTGACGAATATGATGCGTTATTGATCTTGGATGAAGTGCAAACAGGAATGGGCCGTACAGGCAGAATGTTCGCTTCTGAGCTATATGATGTTGTTCCGGACATTATTTGTTTAGCGAAAGCATTTGGCGGCGGAGTAATGCCTGCAGGGGCTGTCGTAGCCAATGAGAAAGTGTTTAAAAGTTGGTTCGACAATCCATTCATGCACACTACCACATTTGGAGGAAATCCACTAGCTTGTGCTGCGGCCATTGCTACGATCGATGTACTTTTGGAAGAAAACTTACCGCAGCGTGCTGCAGAAGTTGGTGAATACTTCTTAAATGGCTTAAGGGAAGTGGCCGATGAGCACAAAGATAAGGTTTTGGAGATCCGCGGCCAAGGTCTGATGATTGGTATTGAGTTCCATAAAGACGAAGTGGGTTATGAATTCTCAAAAGCCCTCTTTGATAAAGGCATCCTGGTAGCGGGTACGCTTATAAATTCCAAAACAATCAGGATTGAACCGTCTTTGACTATTCAGTTGGATGAAGTCGATACAGTCATTAAAGCGTTCAAAGAGGTCTTGCCGACGCTTCAATCTTAATTTAATTAAGCAGAGAAACAGCCTTAGTTTCAGCCTTTCGATAAAAAGGTTTCGGAATGTTCCCATTCCGAAACCTTTTTGATTTTTTAATTGGTTTTGGATCAGTATGGAACTTATTATACATAAATCTTGTTATACACTTGTACCTCAAAATTTTTTTCGTGAAAATGAGTCATGAAAACGGGAATTGCACAGATTGGACAATGATTTAATTCCTTTAACGTAATTTGGTATGTTATAATAATTTCTGGAAAAAGGAGTGATGAAGATATGACACCTGCTCTGCAAAAAATGTGGATATCCTTTATAGCTATGGGCTTTATGGTTATCTCCATATTTCTAATCTACTTAAGCCGCTATAAATTAAAAGGTTTTTGGAGAGTCTTGACAGCAATTATCGCATACATACTTATGATTCTAGCCGGCTTGATCATCCTTATCGTTGTTCTTAGCGGGCCAACCACTTGATAGGTGAGGAGAAATGATGAGAAATTTTTTCAAAATATTATGTTTATTATGCATCTCTGTATCATTATCTGGCTGCTTATATCCGGAGAAGCAAAAAATGCAAAACCAACTGCCGTATAAAGAGCAAATACAATCCGTCCAAAGTGCAGTGGACCAATTTCAGAAAGATGAAGGCGGCATCTTGCCCATTGTTACAAAAGAGGCAGGTACACCAATTTATCAAAAATATGTCATAAAATTTTCTAAGATTTCACCAAGGTATATGGCTGAACCACCCGACAATGCCTTTGAATCTGGAGGCGTCTTTCAATATATCCTCGTTAATGTTGAAAAGGATCCGACGGTAAAGCTGTTGGATGTCAGGGTGGCACAGAAGATTCAGGATGTTTCCTTGAGATTGACTGCTTATCAACAAAGCAACGGATACCCCCCCTTTAAGGAAAGGTTGTCCGATAATGTCTTTACGCTTGATTATGAGAAAATGGGCCTGAAGGAAGCTCCGACGGTCACGAGCCCATTTTCACAAAAAGACTTATATCTTGTAGTCGATGGGCAAGGCAGCATTTTTGTTGATTATACCCCGGACTTACTTGAGGCATTGGAGAAGCATGAGGGGGAAATCAAGCCAGGTGAAGATATCCGGGAACTGCTGGTTCAGAGTTCGGAATTCGTCCCTGCCTTTTCAATGCCATATACAATTGATGAAAAAACAAATAATCCAATATTTCTTACAAAATAGGCATAACCCTTCTTCTGCAAAATATATTGTAGGGGAAGGGTTATTTCTTTTATCTTTATTTCATCTTACTTTTAAAATAACAACCCTTATATAAAATTTCTGGTGGAGGAAGGGATTGAACCAGGTAAATAATTGGAATAAATTTTTAGGACAACATCATAGATATATAATGTCCTAAATAAATGCAAATGGATAAACGAAATCCCAAAACTCTAATTCGGGAGGGGATACCTTGGAAAAGGTAGATATTTTTAAAGATATAGCTGAACGGACCGGTGGCGATATATACTTGGGGGTGGTCGGTGCCGTCAGGACTGGGAAATCTACATTTATTAAAAAATTCATGGAGCTAGTCGTCATTCCGAATATTCCTTCAGAGGCGGACCGTGCCAGGGCACAGGATGAATTGCCTCAAAGTGCTGCTGGAAAGACGATCATGACAACGGAACCCAAATTCGTACCGAACCAGGCAGCATCGATTCAAGTAGCTGAAGGTCTCGACGTGAACATCCGTTTAGTTGATTGTGTCGGTTATACTATACCTGGGGCTAAGGGGTATGAAGATGAAAATGGTCCCCGCATGATTCACACACCTTGGTATGAAGAGCCGATTCCGTTCAATGAAGCGGCTGAGATCGGCACTCGCAAAGTCATTCAAGATCATTCCACATTAGGCGTAGTCGTTACGACGGATGGATCAATAGGAGAAATTCCGCGAAGTGATTATTTAGAGGCCGAGGAAAGGGTTGTCGAAGAATTGAAGGAGGTTGGCAAGCCATTTATCATGATTGTCAATTCCGTTCAGCCTCACCACCCGAATACGGTAGCACTAAGGGAATCCCTGCAGGAAAAGTATGATATCCCTGTATTGGCCATGAGTGTCGAAGGAATGCGGGAATCTGATGTTTACAGCGTACTGCGTGAGGCCCTGTACGAATTTCCTGTTCTCGAGGTCAATGTTAATCTCCCGAGCTGGGTAATGGTTCTTCGCGAGGATCATTGGTTAAGGGAAAGTTATCAGGAAGCGGTCAAAGAGACCGTTAAGGATATTAAACGCCTGCGGGATGTTGATCGGGTAGTCGGTCAATTCAATGAATTCGAGTTCATTGACCGCGCTGCGCTTGCAGGGATTGAGATGGGGCAGGGTGTTGCAGAAATCGACCTATACGCCCCTGATGAACTCTATGATGATATTCTGAAGGAAATTGTCGGTGTGGAGATTCGGGGCAAGGATCATCTGTTATCTTTGATGCAGGACTTTGCGTATGCGAAAGCAGAGTATGATCAGGTGGCCGATGCATTGAGAATGGTCAAACAAACGGGGTATGGTGTCGCAGCCCCATCCCTTAACGATATGAGTCTTGATGAACCGGAAATCATCCGTCAGGGAGCTAGGTTTGGTGTCAGGCTAAAAGCCGTAGCTCCTTCCATCCATATGATCAAGGTCGATGTCGAATCCGAATTCTCGCCAATCATCGGTACGGAAAAGCAAAGTGAGGAATTAGTCCGGTATCTGATGCAGGATTTCGAAGACAATCCACTTTCCATTTGGAACTCCGATATTTTTGGCAGAAGCCTAAGTTCCTACGTAAGGGAAGGCATACAGGTGAAATTAGCGATGATGCCAGACAATGCGCGCTATAAATTGAAAGAAACACTGGAGAGGATAATTAATGAGGGCAGTGGGGGATTGATTGCCATCATCTTATAAAAACGTTTAAAAGCTGGACCAACTCCATTTATGGATTGGTCTTTTTGCATGCAACTGACGTCAGGTTCGCAAGAAAAATATCATTTATGAACGTTAATATTTGAAATAATCTGCAGTTTTTTAGTATAATCTTGAAAAAACCCTGTGGTTAAGCGATTTTCAGCAATATAATAAGTTTAATTTCTATAAAAAAAGGAAATGATGAATAGTGAAAGATAAAATTTATAATATATACAATTATTAATGAAAAGATTCCCATTATTTTTTGAATTCCCTTGCTAAGCTAATAGGATTTGTGATAATCTACATACAGAAAACGCGTTATATCAGCGATTTCAACCTATTTATAAATTTCTGGTTGAATTATTTGGAAAAAAATCCGACTTGATAATCCTGGATTGCCAGTGAATGAAAATTTTTGGACCGAAGCTAATATCAAATCACTATTATAGTGTTGTAATAATGATTTTTTATAAAGATTCCTTTTGGGAGGAGGTGAATGGCATGAACAAAACAGAATTGATTAATGAAGTTGTTACAGCAACTGAAATTTCTAAGAAAGACGCTACAAAAGCTGTTGATGCTGTTTTTGATACAATCTTAGAAGCTCTAAAAAACGGTGATAAAGTACAATTGATTGGTTTTGGTAACTTTGAAGTTCGTGAACGTGCGGCTCGTAAAGGCCGTAACCCACAAACTGGTGACGAAATCGAAATTGCAGCTAGCAAAGTGCCAGCTTTCAAACCCGGTAAAGCGCTGAAAGATGCAGTGAAGTAATTCTACCATTACATACGGGTGCTTAACCGAAAAGGGCCGCGTGAAAACGCGGCCCTTTTTTTGCTTCTTAATTTCCATCTGTGATAATATAAAAGACAGTGAATATTTTAGAAACGCTGCAGACGGTAAATCCGTCACAAGGAAATACCCATCCGAAATCGCTTCCGACGAAATGGTCCTTCAAGGGAGGCATGTATGGGGAAGGGGTCTCCTTTAATAAATGCAATTAAGGATATCCGGGTGCTACGCCATGGATTTTTTATCTGAATACATAATATTATTGATTTCTAGGAGGAACAAAAATGGCTAATGTTGATCATGCCAAATTAGAAGAAGCGGTTAAAATGCTTCTTGAGGCTGTAGGGGAAGACCCAACGAGGGAAGGACTGCTGGATACTCCTGGCCGTGTAGCCAGAATGTATGAAGAGATTTTTTCCGGACTTAATCAGGATCCAAAGGAATATTTCGATACTGTTTTTGGAGAGGACCATGAAGAACTCGTACTTGTAAAGGATATTCCGTTTTACTCAGTATGTGAACATCATTTAGTCCCTTTTTACGGGAAAGCCCATGTAGCATATATTCCAAAAAACGGCAAAGTGACTGGTTTAAGTAAATTGGCACGGGCGGTGGAGGCTGTATCGAAGCGTCCACAACTTCAAGAGCGCATCACATCTACAGTTGCTGACTCGATAATGGAAAAGCTAGAGCCTCATGGTGTAATGGTTGTAGTAGAGGCTGAACATATGTGCATGACCATGCGAGGTGTAAAAAAACCTGGATCTAAAACAGTGACTTCAGCAGTAAGGGGAACGTTTGCAAAGGATCACCGTACTAGAGCTGAAGTGCTGGCATTCATTAAAGACTAAGGACATGGGGGCAGGAAAAAATGAATGAAAAAAAGATTCTGAATGATTTTGTGGTAATCAAAGCCATTGAGGATAGTGTGAATGTCATCGGCTTGACAAGGGGAACGGACACAAAGTTTCATCACTCCGAAAAACTGGACTCAGGAGAGGTAATGATCGCACAATTCACAGAGCATACCTCGGCAATTAAAATCAGGGGACATGCAAAAGTCTATACGCCATTCGGTGAGATAGAAAGTGATTCCAAAAAGAATTCGCCTGACAAATGACAGCTTCTCAATGCTTGGTTAATTAGTAAATCAATCATCTGATAACGCGTTTAACAAGTTGAAAATTCCCCGCATCCATTTTTTTGAAGAGCAAAAGACGATGGTTTCCTTATTTTTGGAAGTTTCATTTTATAAACGTTGACCATTTCATCTGATTGTTTTTATGGTATAATAATGTGTATTTTACACAGACAGAAACCAATATGTATGAAAAAAATTATCTTTCGGGGATGCAAGGGTGATCTCAATTGTTAAACATAACGGACGACATAAGGCAATTAAAACGATTAATAGAAACGAAAGCTCAACATCCATATTTATTGAAGTATATACAAAAACCAAGCTTGGACGAAGATAAACTGATATTGCTTTGGGGATTATTTAACGATCTGGACGTTACAAGCGAAAAACGGAATCAATACATCATTTCAACCATGTTAGTGCAAGTAGCTCTGGATACCCATGAAATCGTCTCGAACTCAGGTGAAGGAATCGAGTTGCCCGAGGTATTGAAAAATCGTCAATTACAAGTGCTTGCCGGTGATTACTATAGTGGCTTATATTATCAAGGTCTTGCCAGTGTAGGTAATGTTGATATGATCCGTATACTTTCAAGCGCAATTAAAAAAATAAATGATAATAAAATCATTCTTTACCAACAAGGGTCCATTCATGATGTACCAACGCTTTTAATGACGATAAAGGCGATCGAGGCTTCCTTGATTCATAAACTGGCGGATTACTATAAAGAGCCTGCCTGGATAGAAATATCGGAAGAGCTGCTGCTTTTAAAACGGTTGCATGCCGAGAAGAGCAGTTATATGAAGTCGGGGAGATCGATAGTTTTTGATGTCCTGTTGGAAATGCCTTTTGATGACTTGAATAGTGGGGAAGTTCCCATTTCGGAAAAAGAAGAGCGGGTACGCTCCCAATTCGACAAGTGCCTGAGGGATGCCAGGCAATCCGTAGAGCGCTCCATGCGGAAGTTGGCAAAGTTGGATGATGAACTTCTGGAAAGAGTGAAGGCCATCTTGGAACAAACAGAGAGTGTAGCAAATTCATATGTGAAAGAAGGGTGAATCATGGAGCAGTCTAAAGAGCAAAAAGTTCATCATGTCTTTGAAAAGATCTACGGAAATTATGACAAGATGAATTCCCTCATCAGCTTTAAACAGCATCTTAAATGGCGGAAGGCAACAATGGCCATCATGAATGTCCCAAAAGGCGCCCATGCACTGGATGTATGCTGTGGAACAGCGGACTGGACCATTGCCCTTGCTAATGAAGTAGGACCAGAAGGAAAGGTTGTTGGTCTGGATTTTAGTAAGAACATGCTGAAAATCGGCGAACAAAAGGTGACTGAACTCAATCTAGATCAAGTGTCCCTAATGCATGGAAATGCAATGGAGCTTCCTTTTGAGGATAATAGCTTTGACTATGTCACGATCGGTTTCGGGCTGCGGAATGTCCCCGATTACATGAAAGTGCTTAAAGAGTTAAACCGGGTAGCCAAGCCGGGTGGAATGGTCGTTTGCCTGGATACTTCACAGCCAACGATGCTTGGCTTTAAACAGGGCTATTATTTTTATTTCCGTTTCATTATGCCCATGTTCGGCAAATTATTCGCAAAAAGCTATAGCGAATACTCATGGCTACAGGAATCAGCTCGTGATTTCCCTGGCATGAAAAAGCTTGAAAACATGTTCAGGCAGGCAGGAATGGAAAATGTCAGTTACAAGGCCCATTTCGGTGGTGTAGCAGCAACACATTTCGGGTACAAGCCTTCAAAATAAGCATAATAGCAATGGACAAAGCTGGGTGGAATGTATGAAATTTAAAATGATGTATTCATTTTTGAATGCAGATTTGCAATTAATAGAAAAAGAACTGGAAGCCGCAATTGAAGCGGATTCCACGGTTTTAAGGGAAGCTTCCCTGCATTTACTGCAATCCGGTGGAAAACGGATCCGTCCGGTATTCGTCCTATTGGGCGCGAAGTTTGGCAACTATGATATTCATGTTGTAAAGCATGTCGCAGCGACTTTGGAACTGATCCATACGGCTTCCCTTGTACATGATGATGTTGTGGATGATGCGGATTTGCGCAGGGGGTCTGCTACCATTAAGTCAAAATGGGATAATCGTGTCGCCATGTACACAGGCGACTTCATTTTTGCTCGTGCACTGGAAATGATGGCGGTTATCGAGTCTCCCCTTGCGCATCAAATTCTTGCTGATACCATGGTTGAACTATGTCTTGGGGAAATTGAACAAATAAAAGATAAGTACAATTTCGAACAGAATTGGCGGATATATTTTAGAAGGATCAAGCGGAAAACGGCTTTGCTCATTGCATCCAGCTGCCAGTTGGGAGCCATTTCAGCAGGTGTTGAAGAGAGGATTCACCAAAAGCTATTTAAATTCGGATATTATGTCGGTATGTCCTATCAAATCACCGATGATATATTGGACTTTACAGCTTCGGAAGAAGAGCTTGGAAAACCAGCCGGCAGTGATTTGATTCAGGGTAATATTACTCTACCCGTTTTGATTGCTATGGAAGATCCAAAGTTAAAAAAGCTTATCGAAACAGTTCGGGAAGATACGCCAAAAGACCAAATGTCCCATATAATCAATGCGATAAAAACTTCCGGTGCCATTGAACAAGCAGCAAGGATCAGTGATATGTATTTAGAAAAGGCTTTTACTGAGTTGAAAGGTCTTCCGGCCATTAAAGCTAGAAAAACTTTATCGGATATCGCAAAAAATATCGGAAAAAGAAAGTTTTGATAATGGGAGTTGCGAAACTCATCAATCAATGGTAATATTCTAAAAGTATTGCCTTATATAGGCAAATAACAATGATACATATTAGGAGTGACATTCATGGAAAGAACATTTTTAATGGTTAAGCCTGACGGCGTTCAACGCAATTTAATCGGTGAAATCGTTTCCCGTTTTGAAAAGAAAGGCTTCCTTCTTGCAGGAGCAAAATTAATGGTCATTTCTCAAGAATTGGCTGAACAACATTATGGCGAGCACAAAGAACGTCCTTTCTTTGGCGAATTAGTGGACTTCATTACTTCCGGTCCTGTCTTCGCAATGGTTTGGGAAGGTGAAAACGTAATCGCTACTGCACGTCAAATGATGGGTGCCACAAACCCTAAAGATGCAGCAGCAGCAACAATTCGTGGCGATTTTGCCGTAACTGTTGGCAAAAACATCATTCACGGATCTGATTCAGCTGAAAGCGCTGTACGTGAAATCGGTTTATTCTTCAAAGAAGAAGAACTTGTTGAGTATTCTAAACTTGTAAACGAGTGGGTTTATTAATTAATACGATCACTTTATAAAAAAGCGGGCTCCATCGTTTTATGCGATGGAACCCGCTTTTTTTGTATTGCTTTTTTAGTTTCGAGCAGTTGCGTAAGGGATTATTTTAAGTTTAAAGAAAATATGGCACTTTCCGATATATAAAGGGAAGGACCACTTAAAATAATTATGAGCAGGGGGTCGGAGGAATGCCTCAGGAATATGAAGAGTTTATTCGTAATATCAAAATGTTGACAGGCATTGATTTGGCATTATATAAGGAAGGGCAAATGAAAAGGCGACTAACATCTCTATATGAAAAAAGGGGATATCACTCATTTCGTGAATACTACAAAGACATTCAAACCAATTCCGGAGTTTTAAATGAATTTTTGGATAGAATGACAATCAATGTTTCCGAATTTTATAGAAATGCGAAAAGATGGGAAGTGTTGGAGCAGAAAATCCTTCCTGGGTTATTAGCAAGCAAAAAAAAGTTGAAAATTTGGAGTGCGGCCTGTTCAACTGGCGAGGAACCGTATACGATTGCTATGATATTATCCAATCTGGTTCCACTTAACCAGATAGAGATATTGGCGACGGATCTGGATGAAAATGTCTTGGCGCGAGCGAAAATGGGGCTTTATCCTGAGCGTTCCTTAAATGAAGTGCCTGAAAAAATCAAAACGAAATACTTTGAAAAAAAAGCGGATTTTTATCGTGTCGATGACGAAATCAAGAGAAGGGTGATATTTAAAAAGCAAGACCTTCTCGCGGATCGATTTGAACAGGGGTTCGATTTAATCGTTTGCCGCAATGTTTTAATTTATTTCACTGAGGAAGCCAAAAATTTATTATATGAAAAATTCAGTGCATCACTAAGAAGCGACGGGGTTTTTTTTGTAGGAAGTACAGAGCAAATATTCACACCAGGAAAATATCGATTTGAAACGATCGACACATTTTTTTATAAGAAAAAGTAAATACTTTTGAAAGAAGGGACTGATTCTGCACATGAGCATTCAGTCCCTTTTCGTTTGTCGTATAATGGCAAATCGAGTAGAACTTCAATTTAAAGGATTAAATTATATCGAAAATGTTTAAGTACTTGTAAAATAGAAAGAAAAATGATTAAATTCAAACAATATGGTTTTTACGTTTTACATATACCCACATTTCATAAAATTGTGGTATATTGATACATATACACTTTAAAGTGCTAAAAGGGGGCTGGAAGATGAGATATTTAACAGCGGGAGAATCACACGGTCCGCAACTGACTACGATCATTGAAGGATTACCGGCGGGAATGTCGATTTCGAATGAGGATATTAATCAAGAATTAGGACGCCGGCAAAAAGGGCATGGACGTGGAAGAAGGATGCAGATCGAGAAAGATCAGGCTTTTATTTCTTCGGGTATCAGACATGGCTACACACTCGGTTCACCGGTTGCTTTGGTTGTTGAGAACGATGACTGGAAGCATTGGACGAAGATTATGGGAAGTGAAGGGCTTTCAGAAGAGGAAGCTGAGGAAATTAAACGTAAAATCACCCGGCCTCGTCCAGGTCATGCTGACCTGAACGGTGGGATTAAATATGGGCACCGCGATTTGAGAAATGTTCTGGAACGCTCTTCAGCCCGTGAAACGACAGTAAGGGTAGCAGCAGGTGCTGTAGCTAAAAAGCTATTGTCTTTATTGGGGATAGAAGTGGCATCGCATGTTTTGGAAATTGGTGGAGTGAAGGCAGAACCGCCAAAATACGAAACGATTCAGCAATTGCAACAAGTAACAGAAGAATCTTCTGTTAGATGTTTTGACAAAAACGTAGAGCAGCAGATGAAGGATGCAATTGATGAAGCGAAACAAAAGGGAGACTCCATCGGCGGCATCGTTGAGGTCATTGTAGAAGGAATGCCGGTGGGTGTGGGAAGTTATGTGCACTATGACCGCAAGCTTGATGCAAAACTAGCCGCAGCGATAATGAGCATTAATGCATTTAAAGGGGTGGAAGTAGGCCTTGGATTTGAAGCGGCCCATCTATTCGGCAGTGATGTCCATGATGAAATCGCATGGGACGAAGAACAGGGTTATTACCGGAAAACCAATCGCCTTGGTGGTTTTGAAGGCGGTATGACAACTGGAATGCCCATCATTGTACGCGGTGTGATGAAGCCGATCCCCACTTTATATAAACCTTTGAAAAGTGTTGATATTGATACGAAGGAAGTGTTTGAAGCAAGCGTCGAACGTTCCGATAGTTGTGCGGTTCCAGCCGCAGCAGTAGTTGCTGAGGCGGTAGTAGCATGGGAACTGGCGGCTGCCATCGTTGATCAATTCCCTTCAGATCGTTATGAGCAATTAGCGGAATACATAAGATCATATCGGGAAGAAGTAAAGGGGTTTTAAATCATGGAATCCATCCAAATAAAAACGGCTTCCAAGCAATATCCGGTTTTAATTGGCAAGAAGGCAATAAATGAATTACCTGAATTAATAACACATGAATTAAATCATCTAAATAAGATTCTGGTCATAACAGATGAGAAAGTGGCGGCCCTTCATTTGCAGACTGTGAAAAACGCACTGATTAAGACGGGAAAACCGGTCCTGCATCATGTAGTGCCAGAAGGGGAGCATGCTAAAACATTCGATGTGTTTTATGAATGCCAAAGCTTCTGCTTATCCCAACAGATCAATCGCAAGTCATTGATTATCGCCCTTGGCGGTGGTGCAGTCGGTGACTTGGCTGGATTCGTTGCGGCTACTTTTATGAGAGGGATTCCATTTATTCAGGTTCCTACAACTTTACTCGCCCACGATAGTGCAGTGGGCGGCAAGGTTGCCATCAATCACCCGCTAGGGAAAAATATGATTGGGGCCTTTCATCAGCCTGAAGCGGTCATTTATGATCTTGAATTTTTAAAAACTTTGCCTCTTAAAGAATTAAGGTCAGGTTTTGCAGAAGTCATTAAACATTCCTTGATAGCCGATAATGAGTTTTATTCATGGTTAAAGTCGAATATTGTTGATTTGAATGATGTAACGGATGAGCAATTCCTAACCATGATTACAAAAGGGATTGGTATTAAAGCTAAAATTGTCGAAGAGGATGAGAAGGAAAACGGCATTCGTGCTTTTTTGAATTTTGGTCATACGCTTGGACATGCAGTGGAAGGTTCAATGGGATATGGGAACTTTACGCATGGGGAATCCATTTTAATCGGGATGGTATATGCCCTTAAATTAAGCAGAAAGAAAGTGGATCTCGATTTTAAACTAGAGGAGTTTAATAACTGGGTTTCTTCTTTAGGTTATCAAATAACCATTCCAACCCGAATTGAACATGCTATGCTACTTGAATTAATGAAAACAGACAAAAAATCAGTCAATGATGCAGCTACTTTTGTCCTGCTAAACGAAGTGGGATCACCGCAATTAATGGATATAGGCGATTCTGAGCTGATAGAAGAAATGGCGGATATGATATAAAGTTCAGGAGAAGGGGGACTATGTGTGATAAGAGGAATAAGGGGTGCCACTACAGTAGAAAGAGACACAGAAATGGAAGTGATTTCCGCTGTCGAAAAGTTGATGGCAGAGATCATTCAGATCAACGAGATTGATCCTGAAATGGTGGCTTCCGTATTTTTTTCTGCTACGGAAGAGATTCGTTCTGTCTTCCCTGCCAAAGCCTTGAGGAAATTCGAAGGCTGGACTTATGTACCGGTTACATGCATGAAAGAAATACCGGTGAGCAATTCCTTGCCATTTTGCATCCGGGTCATGATCCACGTGAATACGACGAAATCTCAACAAGAAATACAGCATATATACCAGGCAGGAGCTACGGTATTACGGCCAGATTTGACAAACCAGATATAAAATGATTTTAAATCTATGAATATGATATATTATTCTCACACTTTCTTACTTTAAAGTGATAAATATAAAGAGGTGATTGACATGAAATGGAATGAAGCGGTCCTTTCCTTGAAGTCTTATCAACCGGGAAAATCCACTGATGAAGTGAAAAAATTATACGGATTGGAAAAAATCACGAAATTAGCTTCAAATGAAAATCCATTTGGATGTTCGGAGAAGGTCAAGGAGTCGGTTAGGAATTCAACCCATTCCTTTGCCATCTATCCGGATGGATATGCAACAATGCTTAGGGAAGCCGTTGCAAAACATACTGGTGTGAAAGAAACTCAGCTTATTTTTGGAAATGGATCCGATGAGAACATTCAAATCATCTCCAGGAGTCTATTGGGAGCTGGAAAGAATACGGTCATGGCAACAGGCACTTTTTCGCAGTATCGCCATAATGCCACGTTAGAAGGTGCGGAAATCAGGGAAGTTCCTCATATTGACGGTGCTCATGATTTAGAAGGAATGCTTAAAGTAATAGATGACAAAACAGCGGTTGTCTGGCTTTGTACACCAAACAATCCAACAGGTAAATACATTTCGGAACAGGACTTATTATCGTTCATCGAAAAAGTGCCGGAAGATGTTCTTATCGTTTTGGATGAAGCTTATTGTGAATATGCAGCGGCTGAGGATTACCCAAGAACGAATCAATGGATTAATAAATATAAAAATTTGATCATACTCCGGACATTCTCAAAAATTTATGGACTTGCGAGTTTTAGGGTAGGGTACGGTTTGGCGGATGAGGATATTATTCAGAAACTAGATCCTTCCCGGGAACCATTCAATGTTAACACATTCGCACAGAATATTGCTATCGTCGCTTTGGAAGATCAGGCCTTCATTGAAAAATGCAAGGAAGAAAATCAAAAAGGGCTCAAGCGGTACTATGAATTTTGCAAAAAGGAAAATTTAGCTTATTACCCGTCACAAGGTAATTTCATCTTTATCCATTTTAAACAGGATGCCGATATGGTGTTTCAATATTTGCTTGAGCGCGGGTACATCGCAAGATCGGGGAAATCCTTCGGTTTTCCTAATAGTCTGAGGGTAACGATTGGTTCTACAGAAGAAAATGAAGGAATGATTAATGCTATTGAAACTTTTTTGAATGAAGTTGAGGCACCTTCTGATTCGCTGCTTTAACGTTTCATCAAACCTAGAGGAGCATAAAAGATGCGGGGGAGAGAAGAGTGAAGGGTAAGGTTTTTGTAATAGGTCTAGGTCTAATTGGCGGATCACTGGCCATGGCAGTACGCCATGCACATCCTGAAGCCGTGATTGTTGGTACGGACCTAAGTGAAAAGAATATTCAACTATCGATGCTATTGGGGATCATTGATGATTCAGTATCATCTTTGGAAGCGGGAGCATGTGAAGCTGATTTGATTCTACTTGCTGTGCCTGTCAATGAAACCGTGAAGATTTTAGCTCAGTTGGCTGATATGGATTTAAAAAATGATGTCCTTATATCGGATGCAGGAAGTACGAAGGATACAGTCGTTAAGGCAGCAAAGCCATTGATAGATAAAGGGGTGGCCTTCATCGGGGGGCACCCTATGGCTGGTTCCCATAAAAGCGGTGCTGCGGCAGCTAAATTGCATTTATTTGAACATGCATTTTATTTGCTTACTCCCGGAGATTCCATCGAAGAAGAAAAGGTTGAGCAGCTGAAAGGGTGGCTGCAAGGTACAAGAGCGAACTTTCTGGTAGTGAGTCCTGCCACACATGATAAGCTGACGGGGGTCATTAGTCATTTTCCGCATATTGTCGCATCGGGGCTCGTTAAGCAGGCAGAAAATTACAGTAAGGAAAATAAGTTGATTTCTAGGCTTGCTGCAGGCGGATTTCGAGATATAACAAGAATTGCTTCAAGCAGTCCGGAAATGTGGCGTGACATTTTGTTACATAACCGGGATGTACTACTTGAATTAATGAATGATTGGCTGAATGAAATGGAGCATATAAAAGGTCTGGTCGCGAATGAAGATAGTGAAGAGATCCTTCGATTCTTTACCGATGCCAAGGTTTTCAGGGATGATTTGCCAACACATGCAAAAGGCGCCATACCAGCGTTTTATGATTTATATATCGATATACCGGATTATGCCGGAATAATTTCTGAGATTACCGGATATTTGGCACAAGAAGGTATCAGCATTACAAACATAAGGATCATTGAAACCAGGGAAGAGATATACGGTGTGCTGGTCATCAGCTTCCAAACGGATGTTGATCGCATAAAAGCTGCAGAGTGTATTTCAAGACATACAGATTATGAAACGATCCTGGCATAATATTAATAGGAGAGGATGGTTTTATGAATACAAAAAAATTACAAACGAATATCCAAACATTACGTGGTTCGATTGCCATACCTGGAGATAAATCGATCTCCCATCGTTCGATAATGTTCGGAGCCCTTGCCGAGGGGGAAACGACAGTCACTAATTTTCTTCCAGGAGCGGATTGTTTAAGTACGATTTCCTGTTTTAAGCAGCTTGGAGTCCATATTGAACAAGATGGCCAGCATGTCAAAATTTTTGGCAAAGGTTTTAAAGGATTAACGGAACCTGAATCAGTGCTGGATGTCGGAAATTCGGGTACCACGATCAGGTTAATGATGGGCATTTTGGCAGGACAGGAATTTTCGGCCGTTTTGGCAGGTGATGAATCGATAGCCAAACGACCAATGACCCGGGTAGTCAACCCACTCCGTCAGATGGGAGCAGTCATTGATGGGCGAAAAGGAGCCGAATACACCCCGCTCTTCATAAGAGGAGGCAAATTACAAGGATTTCGCTATGAATTGCCTGTGGCAAGTGCGCAGGTAAAATCGGCGATAATCTTGGCTGGTTTACAGGCAGAAGGTGAAACGATCATTATCGAACCGGAAGAGACCCGTGATCATACAGAACGAATGATCCTAGAGTTTGGCGGGAAAATCGAAAAGGACGGTCAATCGATTAAAGTAAGCGGAAATCAAGTCTTCAAAGGGACCACCATCCATGTGCCGGGTGATATTTCTTCAGCGGCTTTCTTCATGGTGGCTGCGGCGATTACGGAAAATAGTGAAGTGGTGTTAAAGAATGTGGGCCTTAATTCGACAAGGACTGGAATCATCGAAGTCATGAAATCGATGGGGGCGGATATTACAATAGAGAAGAAGACGAGCGAGGGTGAACCTGCAGGAGACATCACTGTCAGAAGCTCCCGACTAAAAGGAACGACCATCAGCGGTGATTTAATTCCCCGACTCATCGACGAAATTCCGGTAATAGCACTTCTGGCAACTCAGGCAGAAGGGATAACGACAATCAAGGATGCAGCAGAACTTAAAGTGAAAGAGACGAATCGAATTGATACTGTTGCAAATGAGCTTTCCATCCTGGGGGCGGATATAACCCCGACAGCAGACGGATTGATCATTAAAGGACGTAAAGCCCTGAATGGAGGAATGGTTACAAGCCACGGAGATCATCGTATCGGGATGATGCTTGCTGTAGCGGCTTTGATAACGAATGGTGAAGTGGAACTTGCCGATCCTGATGCCATAGATGTATCATATCCACAATTTTTTGGGCATTTGACGCAATTGATTAAGTAAATATAAAAAAAGTTTACATACCTTATTTGGTCTGTAAACTTTTTTTATATGCTTAAAATCATTGAAAGCGCTAACATTCCGGCATTTGGCATCTGTATTGATCAGTGAAAATAATGAAAAAGTGGTTCAGGATCAAAAAGGAGATTGACCGTAGCGTGGAGAATTAACTAGTAACCTTTTTTTAATGAGAATGGGAGGGGACTTCATCAATGGAATACAGGGCTACAGTATGGTAAACTAATGAATACTGTTTACTATGCATCTCGCGATTACATGGGTATTTTGTTCTTATTGGCAGGGAATGTTACATTATGGCGTGAGTGTGTATGACTAGGGACCAAGTCTATCATGCAAAAGGGGATTCAACAATGAACACAGTGGAACAAGTTATACAGCAGTTAAAAAAAGGGGAATTAACAGAAGCTCTTAAACATATAAATCGAATTAAATCATCAGAGTCAGCAGAGGACATATTGTTGCTGGCCGAAGAAATGCTCCAGCTTGGTTTTGCGGAGGAGGCAAAGGATCTTTTTGAACATCTGCTGCAACTCTATCCCGATGAAGGAGAATTGATTGTTTCGTTGGCGGAAATCCTGATTGACATGGACCAGGAAGATGAAGCGATGCTGATGCTTGAAAAAGTAAGTGCAGATGATGAAGTATATCCAAGTGCTTTGCTTTTGGAAGCGGACCTTTATCAATTACAGGGGATGGATGAGGTCAGCGAACGGAAATTATTGCAGGCCAAGGAAATGCTTCCAGATGAGATCATCATTGATTTTGCACTAGCGGAACTGTTCTTTCATCAAGGAAGGGATCAGGAAGCAATTGCAAATTACATAAAGGTTTTGGAACAGGAACAAGAAATCGTTGGTGTAAATGTCAATCAGAGGCTTGCTGAAGCATTAAGCAGTTCGGGGAAGTTCGAGGAGGCCCTTCCGCACTTTGAAAAAGCCTTAAGTGATGGGCTTGAAATCAATACCCTATTTGAATATGCATTTACAGCTTTTCAGGCAGGTCTTTATGAGACAGCAGTACGAAAGTTTATTGAACTGAAAGACTTAGATCATGAATACCATTCTCTATATTTGTACCTGGCAAAGAGTTATGAACATCTTGAAGATCTGGAAAATGCTTTGAAAACGGTCAAAGAAGGAATCAAGGCCGATGAATTCAATAAGGAACTTTACTTCTTTGGCGGAAAAATAGCCTTGAAAAGCGGGCTTGATGAAGAGGCGGAAAATCTATTTAAAGAAGCACTTGCCATTGATCCGGGATACCTGGAAGCTGCACTTACCCTCTTGAAATTGTATATGCATCACGAAAGGTATGAAGATGTATTGGAGTGTATTGGGGAAGTTAGGAGATATGGGGAGGATGATCCGCAATTTGAATGGATAGCTGCTGTATCTTATCAGCATACTGAACAATTTAAAGAGTCATTAACCAGCTATCATAAAGCATATAATTCATTCAAGAACAATCAAGATTTCCTTGAAGATTATGGTTTCTTTTTAATTGAAGAAGGAGACAGAGCCACATCTAGAGAAGTATTTAATAAGCTGCTTGAGATGAACCCGGTGAATGATGAGTATGCGATGATTTTGGAGCGGCTAGGTGAAAGTACAGATGAAATGTAGATAATAAACAAAACTAAATCAAGACAGAGGAGGGAATTCATGGTGGCTGCCCCTGTTTCTGTGAATGAGAAGAAGGATTTTATTCGGTGGTTTTTAAATCATTATCAACTGAAACGAAGAGAATGCGTGTGGATATTGAATTACTTAATGAGTCATGACCAACTAATGAAAAAGGTTCATTTTGTAGAAAATGCACAATATTGCCCACGTGGACTGATTATGTCGACACATTGTGTGGATGAAGTCCCTTTCAGGTTCTATAAGTCCAATATCATGACGACCGATGCAGAGAAATCTTTTCATGATATCCGTTTAAATAGGGATGAAGACATATATATTCAGCTCAATTTTAAATCGTCATATTCTTCCTATCAATATGCAGCGGTACTCGAGCACAATCCCTTCATGCCGAAATCAACGTCGTCAAATGAAAAAGATCAACTGCTGGCTGAACAATTTTTAGAAAGAAGCATGTTGTATTTCCAAAGGGACCGTCTGCTTAAGGAAATCGATGAAGCCCTTGATAAGCATGATGAGCAAGCATTTAAGGACTTAACCGAACAATTGAATCAATTAAAAGTACTTGGATAAAATAAATTGACCTTTCCGTAATCAGGAAAGGTC
>NZ_JADILK010000023.1 GCF_017355165.1 Bacillus sp. SD075
TATATGCGGACTCTTTCTTTTTACAATTTCCGATAAATTCGTTCCTTTGAATCAAAGTCCTCATAATCTTCCGAAAAGGATGATGTATGAAGTGTTTCCTTGCTGCCAACCGCAAGGAAGCCGTCTTTACAAAGACTGTCATAAAACAACTGATTAACATAAGTCTGTAATTCACCGGTAAAGTAAATCATCACATTCCGACACATGATGATATGAAACTCATTGAACGAACCATCAGTGACTAAATTATGCTGGAAAAACACAATGTTTTTAAGGAGATTCGAATCAAGATAAGCATTTTGATAATCGGTTGTATAATACTCCGAAAATTCCTGGTTACCTCCAGCTTGCAAATAGTTTTTCGTATAAGACTGCATTCTATTTAAAGGTAAAATCCCTTTTTCCGCATGATGGAGCACTTCATCATTCATATCAGTGGCATAAATCCTCGCCTTATCATAAAGTCCTTCTTCCTTGAGGATGATCGCCATGGAAAAGGCTTCTTCACCGGTCGAACAACCTGCATGCCAAATCCTGATTTCAGGAAGTTTTTTCAGGAGCGGTACAATATTTAAACGAAAGGCTTTGAAGAACTCCGGATCTCGAAACATCTCAGTGACATTTATTGAAAAATCTTTCAAAAGCTTCTCAACATACCCCTTTTCATATAAAACCATTTCTATCATTCCGCTAATCCTGCGAATATGGTCCAGTCTCATTCTATTTTCAACTCTTCTTTTTATTGAAGAACGCATATATTTGCGAAAGTCAAAGCCAGATACGGAATAAATGGCCTCTAACAATAATTCGAGTTCTAAATCTTCTCTTTCTTCAATCGTTAAAGTATCCTTCATGCAAAACCTTCCTTAACCATACTATAATCAATTAGTCAGCCATACTCTTAGGACGGATAGTAGCTGATCCAATTTTAATGGTTTGCTGACATAATCGGAAGCGCCGGCCTTCAGGCATTTTTCCCTATCGCCTTTCATCGCTTTCGCAGTTAGCGCGATGATTGGAAGATCCTCGAACTTACTTTGCTCGCGAATTCTGGTCATCGTTTCGTAACCGTCCATGCCCGGCATCATGATATCCATCAAAATAACATCTATATCATTTCCTTTTTCAAGGAGTTCCAAACATTCGTAGCCGTTTTCAGCTGTAAGGATTTCCATCCCCTCATGCTTCAGCGCATTTTTCAGAGCAAATATATTACGGTGATCATCATCGACGACCAGTACTGTTTTATTGCAGAATGGTTTGGCCTTATCCCGATCTTCTTCATCCATTATAACTACATCCGGTTCACCCTGACCGCCAAAAGGCGCAGCAGAATCATCGTGGTTAGCTGCTGCCACTTCCGGAGAAGCAGCTGTTGCTTCGCCGACATTTTTGAAGCCCTCTGGCATGCTTGGAATAAAGAAAGTAAAGGTACTGCCTTGTCCTTCTTCACTGTCTACAATGACCCAGCCTCCCAGAAGTTTGGCAAATTCCCGGCAAATCGATAGCCCTAATCCTGTACCGCCGTATTTTCTCATTGTAGCTCCGTCACCTTGCTGGAACGCTTCAAAGATAAGTTTTTGCTTCTCTTTTGAAATTCCGATGCCCGTATCCGTCACCTTAATTTCAACCCAATTGCTAGCTCCTTTTGTCTGTATCCATTGTGCTACATTTTCTTCATCAGCTTTTTGGATTTGGACAGACACAGAACCTTTTTCCGTGAATTTAAATGCATTGGATAATAGGTTTTTCAAAATTTGCTGGAAGCGCTGTTCATCCGTAAAGAAAATATCCGGAACGTTTTTACCCTTTTCTATTATAAAGTCAATGTTCTTTTTCTTCGCTACATGATCGAAGTTACGGTGCAATAACTCAGGAAGTTCACTCAAATTCATTTCGTCAAAGACAACTTCAAGCTTTCCGACTTCAACTTTTGATAAATCCAAAATGTCATTGATCAACGTTAATAAGTCTTGGCCTGATGAATTAATGACACGAGCGAATTCCTGTTGCTCTTCATTTAATTTACTATCATTCGGATCTGAAAGCATTTCTGATAAAATCAGAATACTATTGAGCGGTGTCCGCAATTCATGGGACATATTTGCCATGAACTCGGATTTATATTTTGAACTTAACTTTAATTCTTCCGCTTGTTTTTCAAGATTTAGTTTAGCGACTTGAAGTTCTTTCGATTTTTCTTCAGTTTCACGATTTCGCTCTTCTAATTGTTCATTGATCATTCGCAACTCTTCAGCCTGTGTTTGCAGTTCCTCTGATTGGGCTTGCATTTCCTCTGACTGTGATTGCAATTCTTCCGATTGAGCCTGCAACTCTTCGGTCTGTGCCTGTGATTCTTTCAATAAACGCTCTATTTCCATCCGGCCCTCTACACTATTTATCGTGATGCCCAGAGTATCAAGAACTTGGTTCAAGAAATGTTTTTGCAGCTTCGTAAAGGCCTCCAAACTCGCCAGTTCAATCATTGCGATCACTTCATCCTCATAAACGACTGGTGCAATGACAATGCTTTTCGGGTTGACTCCCCCCAATCCTGTCGTAACCAATTGAAAATCCTCAGGGATATCGTCAATGACTTTAGATTTCTTTTCAAGGGCGCATTGACCGATCAAACCTTCGCCAAGACGAAATTCACGTCTGCCCGAATCTTTGCCATCTCCTGCAAAGCTGGCAAGCTTCACAAAACGCATATCCACACCCTCACCCCGTTTAACGTAAAAAGCTCCAATTGAAGCTCCCATCATCGGTGCAAGTCTTGTAATGAACCGGTCGGCCAGAACTTCCACATCAACTATCCGCTGATACATGGTAGCTATATCCGCAACACGTGTCTGGATCCAGTTCTGTTCACTGATCTTTTCTGTGAAATCTTTCTCTTTTTGGTTATAAGCTTCAAGCGATTCCGCCATATCATTGAACGATCTCGCTATATCACCAATTTCATCAGTAGTCCGAACCGGAATCCTTGGTATGACCGATAAATTTTTAAAATCGATATTTTTGATGACCTTCGTAATCGATTGCAGATCTTTCGATGTACTGCGAATCATCCAAACAACCGTTACGGAAATAACCAAAATGCTGAGAATAACAGCGAAAATTACAAAACTGATCATATCTTCATAGGCTTGTTTCGAATTACTTAATGTATCTTTCATGACACCTTCTTGAAAATCCTTAAAGTCATCCATCGTACTGATGACTTTCGTGCGTTTTTCCCTCTGGTCGTCCATCAGGCTTGCTAGATTATCCGAAGAGTTTCCCGATTTTACCCTTTGGATGATCTCAGCCTCTGTTATGGAATATGATGCATATTGGGTCTCGAACTCTTTCAATAATTGCTTTGCTTTCGCCTTATTTAACGAACCTGATAACTTAGCAATTTTTGATTCAATCAAACTATGATTCTCATTGATGATTTCGAGGCTCTCTTCTCTTTCTTCTTTGTTTGAGTCATTAGCTGCAAACAGGATCTCACGGTCTGACCTAGAAAACAGCTGACGGATTTCCATCGAAGCTTGAACTTTTTCATAGCGATTTTCAACTATTTCAGTCATGCTGCTCTTTAAACTGCTAAGCGTAAACATCATGAAAGAAAGTAAAATAGCCAAGAAAAGCAAGATCAAACCAAATCCCAACATTTGCTTCTTCTTAAAACCCATTTTCCCGCCCACCTTCAATACTTATTTATACTTGCCTGAAATAAACGGAATTGCAAAATATGACTTAATAGAGAATTCCCTTTATATTCCTTGAAATTTAAAATGATATATAGATTCGTTGCTTAATGTCAATTTTAACATTTTCCAAACTAAAATAGTTACCTACAGTGTTATTTAAAATGAATTCCTTTTCCAATTAAGCAATAGTCTGCCTAAACCATTGTTATAAACAACCATTTGAATTGTTTGCACTTGAGAACATTAATAAAAGCCGAAAGTTTTCACCTTCGGCTCTTATAGTGATCCTTTATTTAACCTTCTTCACTTCAACATATAAAACATGGTGGCCGTCCATTTCCTTTACAGTAAATTCATATCCGGCGTATTCAATCTTATCCCCGACAGCAATCTCAAATCTGCCTGTCAGGAACCAGCCTCCCAATGTATCGATATCTTCTTCCGGCAAATCGATCGCAAGGGTATCATTGACATCCTCAACCAATGTTTTAGCGTCGAATACATAATGACCTTCATCAATTTTTTGAATGAGCGGACGTTCATCCTGGTCGAATTCATCACGGATTTCCCCAACGATTTCTTCAAGAATGTCTTCGACCGTAACAAGACCGGCAGTTCCGCCATATTCATCAGTCAAAACAGCCATATGAATCCGTTCTTTCTGCATTTTCAGCAGCAGATCATGAATGGCGATCGTTTCAAGAACACGGATGATGGGTGTTACAAAAGAATCCACCGTCAAAGCTGTTACATTATCTTCTGTAATCGTCGCTGTATAAAGTCGCTTGATATTGACCATTCCCACGACATTATCTTTATCGCCGTCTATGACCGGATACCTTGTATATTGCTCTTGTTGAATCAGTTCAACAACTTCCAATAATGGCATGCCCTTTTCGATAACGGTCATTTCCGTACGTGGAACCATGATTTCATTGGCAATACGCTCATCAAATTCAAATATTTGATTTACATATTTGTATTCCGATTGGTTAATCTCACCGCTTTTATAGCTTTCCGATAAAATGATGCGCAGCTCTTCTTCAGAATGGGCCATTTCGGACTCAGATGCAGGCTTTAATCCGAATATACCCGTCAGGAGACGCGCAGAACCATTAAGTAACCAGATGAAGGGGTACAAAATGCGGTAAAAGAGAATTAACGGCTTTGCAAAAAGTAAGGTTACCTCTTCTGCCTTTTGAATAGCAACCGTTTTCGGTGCCAGCTCGCCGACTACAACATGAAGGAATGTTACAGAACCAAACGCGATCAGGAACGAGATGATGTGACTTACGGATTCCTCTAATCCCCATTTAGTGAATACTGGTTTTAAGATCGCCTCGACCGTCGGTTCACCCAACACCCCTAAACCTAAGGCGGTTACTGTAATCCCCAATTGACAGGCAGATAAGTACTCATCGATATGTGATGTCACTTTCTTGGCCGCGAGGGCATTTCTATGCCCTTCTTCAATCAATTGATTGATTCGGGAACTTCTGACTTTCACGATTGCAAATTCCGATGCAACGAAAAATGCTGTTAATGCTATTAATACAGCTACTGCTAATAATTTTATAAAAATCTCCAATATGTGCGGGTTTTCCATATAGTGCCTATCCTTCGGATTAGACATGTACGGCTTAGTCCCAAGCACCTCCTGTATAAATGGTTATTTTCGTTTCAAAAAGCGATTTTCGCTCTGTAACATGAACCACAACCATTTAGCCTATACCGTTAATATGCACCTTTGTGCATAAAACTATAGAGATAAATTTTAATCATACCAGCAACACTAGTAATGATTGGATCAAGGCCATGCTTTCACGGGATATCTGTTTTTTTAGAAGCAGTTCACTTTTTCCGTCCTTTTCAATCAAGCTGATGAATTCCTGAAGTTCATCGTTCAGGCCATCCATTTTATTCTTGAGCTGAAGACCTTTTTCCTCAATTGCTGATGATGCGGCTTCCTTGTCCTTTTTAAGTTTTTCTTTAATATCTTCCAATGAAAGGTTTTCTCTTTTGTATCCCTCGATACGGCGAAGCCTTTCAAGTTCACCAAATGAATAATAGCGGTAATTAGAGGCGGAACGTTCTGCTTTTAGCAAGCCTAGGTTCGTATAATAATCTACGGTTCGTTTCGTAACGTTAGCCATTTCCGCCAACTCGCCAATTTTTAAAGTCTCGTTCCCAACATAACCCCTCCTAACCGTCACGTGATGGTTTGACAAAATGGAAGTATGTCTTTTCCTCCATGACGTTTTATTCTATTCCATAATCGTACATTATTTTAATTGAAATGAAAAATATTTATTATCCTCTTTACCCTTCATTGAAAAAACAAAAACCGATTAATTGAATAATCGGCTTAATATATGATCTAATCAACAGGATTTTATTTTTTTGTTTTAACCGAGAATTGACTGCTCAATATCTTAGGACCGCATTGGCATAGGGAAGAATGCTTTAACTTTTTTATTGGTGTTCCGCATGTTTCACAAACTTTTGCTACCATTTATACTGTCCTCCTCATTTTATTGTTATATATATATTCTACTACTTCTATAATAATAGTCAATACTAAATTAAAATTATTATAAATAAGGAGTTTTTTATTTTGTTTTATTAGCTTTTCACATCATAAGTGATTAAAATAAAGATAATATATAAAACAAAACTTATCAGGAAGGTTGGTATTAGTATGACGAGTGAGATTCGCTCCATCCCCCGTCCCTTAGTACGAACGAATCAATGGTTCATTTTTTTAAGCGTAGCCACTGCCTTACTAACGGGACAAAATTGGATATTGGCTATTCCTTTAACAGCAGGACTTTTAGGTCTTCTCTTTAATTTCAATCCAGTGATGCGTCTCGCTAAGCTCTTTCTCAAAAAGAAAAACTCCGATTATATTCCTGAAGATCATTCACAGCAACAATTCAACCAGGCCATTGCAGTCGTTTGCTTAGGAATTGGATTCACCTCTTTTTTGCTGGGTTGGAATGTTACCGGTTATGTATTCACCTTGATGGTCGGAATGGCTTCTCTCATAGCCATTCTTGGATTTTGCATCGGCTGCTTTATCCTTTATCAATGGAAGCAATATTCCTATCGCCGATCTATTCGCTAAAACTGCACATAAAAGGGACTGACATGCATCAGTCCCTTTTTATTATTCGGTTGCACGTAAGGAATTACTCTTTTTGACCCAAACAGTGGCCAATGCAATCAGCAAAATTAATACAGCTTGCGGAACCAGCGTTTCCATTGTTGGATAAAGACCTATCGTTTCTACAAACGGGAAGGAGCTGATCGTATTTGTCTGTATCACTTGCGAAACCTGAAGTGAATGGATGGATACCCCAAGAATCTTGAATGCCAAGGCATATATGAGAATCGTTGCCACTTTAAAGAATAGGGTCATCGGTAATTTCACACTGTACCGCAGCATGACGAAACCGAATACCACTAATATGAGGAATGCAAGGAAAATCCCGCTCAGCAGCTGCTTTATTTCCATATAAGGAGCCATTCCAGCATAAAAGATAATGGTCTCGGCACCTTCACGGAATATGGATAGAAAACTGATTAAAGCGAAAGAAATGATGCTTCCCGTTGCAATGGCATGGTTCATTTGCTTGTCGATATACCGGTTCCATGCATGGACATTCGATTTACTATGAAGCCAAAGGCCAATTGTCAACATCATCAATACAGCTATTATCCCAGTAATTCCCTCAATATATTCCCGGCTTGACGCAGCCGTGATTTCAGAGAAAACGATATTGATTATGACCGCCAATATGGAACTGGCAACTAAACCCGCACAAACCCCTGTCCAAATCCATCTTTGTTTGTCCGCTTGCCCGATTTTCTTTAAGAAAGACAATAAGGTAGCTACAATCAAGAGTGCTTCCAACCCTTCGCGTAAAAGGATCAAAGCAGCATCCCACGTTGTATAACCCGTATCTTCAATTAAGGGGAGTAACCTTGTGTTTAAATCGGATACGATCCCCTTCGCCTCTTCCGCCTTTACCTTTTTCGATTGCAATAGGCTGATAGCGGTAGGGACTTTCGTTTCCATATCGCTGTAAAGCTGGCTGTCCCTTGTGGAGACCTCACCTTCGACATTAGGCCAAATTGTTAAAATTTCATTTAGCTGATCAACAGCAGAATCGATGTCATCCTTTTCAATATCCGTTGCACTGCCTTGTAAGAGTTGCGTTACGTCCGCAAGTGAATGGGTATTCTTCTGACTTCCTCCTTCCACTTTACCAACCAGGAAATCCTCGATTAGACCCTTCAATTCAGTTAGATTTTTTATTGCTTTTTCGGAATCAGGGGGATCTTGGGTAATCGCTATCCGTGTAAATGCCATTTTCGTTTCAAATTCACCATAGGCAGCAACACTTTTCTCTCTGACAATGACCTCAGCGTCGGTCCATTGATTCAGGAGGTCGGTATATAGAGCTTTGGATTGTTCAAAGTCACCTTCGGTTATGGAAGCGTCCAACTCACCTATTAAAGGAAGTATTGCTTCTAACCGTTCTTTATATTCCGTCTTATCAACAGGATTTTCCTTGGTATCATAAATAACAAGAGTACTTGATAATGCCGATAATCGCTTTTTGATTTCATCTGTGGAGGATTGGTCCCTCACCGCACTTTTTACCGAGGAAAGCCTCTCATCGACTTTCCTCGCACTCTCGCCGTCCGTTTTTATCGCTTTCCAATCTTTCTCGAATTGATCGATATTTTTCGATACTTCCTCAAGGTCTCCGGATTTTACCTTCATTAGACTATCGCCAATATAAACAAAAAGCTGATCATGGTTTTCACCCGCCGAAACCACCCTAATATCAGTCGAAAGAAATAAAAGGCTCAGTATTAAAACCAATATCCCAGTCTTCCATCTAGAAACGGTCATACTGTTCCCTCCTTATTCATGAACTAAAATCGCCAACCGGATAATATCCATGCTGGCGATTTACACGTCCTCATTTGAAATTACATTTATCCAAAAAGGGAATCCCCAATATAGCCACCCTTTTTCACACCTGGTAAACAAGCGAACATGGCACTGCCCCTGTGAACGATATATTCGTTGAGCTTATCATTTTTCGCTAGTCGCTCTTGTATTGGTATGAATTGTTCACTTGGCTTTCGCTGAAAACAAATGAATAACAAGCCGGCATTGAAGCTCCCTGTTTTAGGGTCCATTCCATCAGCATAAGAATAAGGACGCCGCAATATCTTTGCTTTTCCGTCCCCCCTGGAGAGACTCATATGTGAATCTTCAGGAATGATCCGGTTTCCAGTAGGATCTTTAGCTTCTAGATCCACGGTATCGAACTCATTCTTCATCCCTAGTGGAGCTCCACTGTCGCGATGACGGCCAAACGTATTTTCTTGTTCTTTCAATATTGTCCGGTCCCAAACCTCAATGTACATCTGGATTCGGCGCACAACCATATAACTGCCTCCAACCAGCCATCCAGGACCATCCTCTGCCTTCACCCAAACATGCTCATTCATTTCCTTGTTATTATTCGTATCCGGATTGACCGTTCCATCTTTAAATCCGAACAGATTTCGTGGAGTCGTTTTTTGTGAATCGGCTTGCTTGGTCCGTTGAAAACCTGTTTGTGCCCAATGAATGATCGCTTTCCCTCTTCCGATCCTCACTAAGTTCCGGACGGCATGAAAAGCCACTTGAAGATCATCTGCACATGCTTGAATACAAATATCCCCACCACTCCATTCATCCTCTAACGCATCTAAGGGGAATTTTGGCAGGTCTTTTAATTCAGCAGGTCTTTTCGATTTCAAACCAAATCGATCTTTGCCATCCTTCGAAAACAGGGTCGAACCCACTCCAAAAGTGATCGTTAAATTGGAAGGTGATAATTCTTTTACCTCCCCCGTATCCTTTGGGGGCATATTAGTATTAAGTGATGCTTCACCAATCAATTTTCCCGCTGTCATCTGAGCAGCAGCCTCTGTCCAATCCTTAAATAACTGGATTAAGTCGGACCTTTGATCTGTGGTTACTTCCAATGATGCGAAGTAAAGGTTATCTTGCACTTCAGTGGTTATACCGGATTGATGCTCTCCATAAAAAGGAACAATATCCTTAGTTTGTCCCTTTGCCCTTTGTTCAGAAAGTGTCAGCAAACCGCCAAATCCAGATGCTCCTATCACGACTCCGATTCCACCGACTCCTGCCGTTTTCAACATATTTCGACGACTCACTTTTTTTGTGAAAAGTCCGGTTTCATCCTTCGGCGTATGTTCTTTCAATTAAGATTCCTCCGTTACAATCCCAATTTGCGAAAGTGGTTCAGCTAATGCATCTATTGCTTGACTTAACTCTTTGACTTCAGATTCCTTTAAATCCGTATATGAGATGTAGCCATTCCCATCCTTATGCTTTTCAAGCAAGCCGTATACATCGTCAAAACGTTGTTGGATTTCCGCGGCAAGCTTCGCATCCTTTTCTTTGAGGGCTGGAGTAAGCAGTTCATAGATCTTCTCTGCACCTTCAACATTTGCGACGAAATCATATAAATCGGTATGGGAGTATCGGTCCTCTTCTCCTGTCACTTTGCTCGTGGAAACTTCATTCAATAAATCCACCGCACCCGTGATCAACAAATCGGTTGTTACCTCAACCGTTTCAACTTTGGCTCGAAGCAATTTGACATCACTCATTAATTGATCTGCATACTTTTCGTATCCCTTCGTTGTATTTTCTTGCCATAACCCCATTTCAATCCGATGATATCCGCCCCATTCCTCATCTTTGACATCCCCTTCACGTGCATCGATTTTGGGATCAAGATCCCCAAATACTTCAGCAATGGGTTCCGCTCTCTCATAATGCATGCGGGCAGGTGCGTATAATTCCTTCGCCTTTTCAATATCACCGGCAGATACGGCCGCAGTGAATTCTTCCGTTGCGTTTACGAACTCTTCTATTTCACCAATGGCATATTCACGGTACTCACTAGATACATCATCAAGCCTACTCGCACTTGCCTCTTTGGAATTATCATCTGCTGCCGGTTCAGTTCCTTCCTTTTCCTGCGCACAGCCAAATAATAGGCTGGTTGATAGTAAGACTGCTAATGACGCCTTTGTTTTCTTCATATGATATTCTCCCTTTGATATGATTTATAGATTCATATTAGCAGATAATGAAAATCATTATCAATATATATTTGGGAAGTGAATTATTCATTCTCTTTAAATAAAATCAACTCTATCCCTTTTGCTTTCGTAGGATAAGTAGCTGCCTGCTGGCTAAAAATAAAAAAGGCAGCCTACATATCAGCTACCTTTCACGCTCACTCATTAACTTGTCATTTTCTTTGTCCATGATTTTTGTGATATCCTCAACAAATTGGTTGATCAATATTAATTCTTGCTCATTATAAGCGGAGCATAAATCTTTTGTGGCCCCGGAGAGCGATTGATAGTGCAATTTAATCTGTTCCTGTCTTTCCGGTATCGGCACAATCATTACCCTTCTTCCGTCCAATTGATCTCGTTCTCGTTTAACATAACCGGATTTCTCAAGGCGATTGATCAGTGCAGTCACCGAGCCCGTGCTCAATCCTGTAATTTTGGATAATTCGCCAGCGGTTATCGGTCCTGTTTCATTCAATATTTCAGCACTCTTTAAGTCCGTATGGGAAACTCCAATTTTCTGGGCCATATTTTGTTGAAATAAAACGGATCTCATTCCATACCGCTGCAATCTGTGTGTTAAACTCTCTAACTGATCTGCACTCACCCTATTATCGCTTGACATAATATGCCACCCCTTTTACACTTGAATTTATCTTGATTTTCAAGATAAATATTTTGTTTAATCTTAACGTTTACCCTTCAACCATGTAAAGGAATTTCATTGACTGGTTGAGACGAAGGAGGAAAATAAAATGAACGTTCAAAAAAAACAAAAATTCATTGTTGCCGGCTTACTGCTGGGTATCTTGATGTCAGCAATGGATAATACGATTGTTGCAACTGCAATGGGAACGATCGTTTCTGATTTAGGCGGATTTGATAAGTTTGTGTGGGTGACATCTGCCTATATGGTCGCCACGATGGCAAGTATGCCTATATTCGGGAAGCTTTCCGACATGTATGGAAGAAAGAGGTTTTTTATTTTTGGACTTATAGTCTTTTTAATCGGTTCCGCATTATGCGGTATGGCTCAGAGCATAGTGCAGTTAAGTATCTTCCGTGCAATTCAAGGGATAGGCGGAGGCGCTTTGATGCCTATAGCCTTTACGATTATTTTTGATATTTTCCCACCTGAAAAACGCGGAAAATTAACTGGACTTTTCGGCGCTGTATTTGGGGCCTCAAGCGTATTGGGACCACTTTTAGGTGCTTATATTACTGAATACTCCAGCTGGCACTGGATTTTCTACGTCAATGTTCCGATTGGGATCATTTCTTTATTTTTCATCTGGAATTATTACAAGGAGTCACCCAACACCCAAGAGCAAAAAATTGATTGGGGTGGCGCAGCAACTCTCGTCATTGCCGTTATCAGCTTAATGTTCGCTCTCGAACTGGGCGGCGAGTATGGCTGGAGTTCCTCTCCTATCATAGGACTGTTTGCCAGTTTTGTCGTTTTCTTCGTTTCATTTTTCTTTTTCGAAAAAAGAGCAAAAGATCCAATCATTTCATTATGGCTCTTTAAAAGGCGATTATTTGCCACTTCTCAGATCTTAGCCATTCTTTATGGCGGTACATTCATTATTTTAACCGTCTATATCCCGATTTTCGTGCAGGCAGTTTACGGTGGTTCCGCAACAAATGCCGGATTGATCCTCACTCCCATGATGCTTGGTTCTGTATTCGGCAGTGCAGTTGGCGGGATATTCAATACAAAGACGAGCTTTCGCAACTTAATGACGATTTCCGTCATCTGTTATTTTGCGGGAATGCTTCTATTAGGGACCATCACCCCTGATACCAGCAGGACTTTATTAACTTTGTATATGATTCTGACTGGATTTGGCATGGGCTTTTCCTTCTCCCTTTTGCCTATTGCATCCATTCACAACTTGGAACCTAAATTCCGGGGGTCGGCCAATTCAACAAACTCATTCCTCCGTTCTTTTGGGATGACACTTGGTGTAACGATTTATGGAGCGATTCAAACCAATGTATTCACAAGTAAAATGACTGACGCATTTAAAGGGATGCAAGGAAGTCCGGATACAGCCGGATTGCTGGAGGACCCACGTCAGCTCTTCCAATCGGAAGCACGTGCGGAGATTCCGGACTTTATCCTGGATAAAATCGTTCATGCGATGTCCGATTCGATTTCATTAATATTCACCTTGGCTCTCATCCCAATCGGCCTTGCAGCAATCACTGTGTTCTTCATGGGAAAAACAAGAGTGGAAACACCTTCAAAAAGGGAATCATTGCAATAAACAAAAAGCGCTGCACTTCCAGCGCTTTCTGTTTTTTCATCTCCCTTCTATGAAAGGATGTGAAGGTGAAGATTGCCAAGAAATCATTCCACTACTAAAATATAAGTAACACATTCACATACCGAGGTGAGAAGTTTGAAGATCGTATGTTTTGGAGACAGCTTAACCAGAGGCATTTCTTATGTTAGGGGGCGCCTTCGCATCATTAAAGAAAATTATCCAAACTCTTTATCAAAGCTAACAGAATCTTTGCCATTCGTGGAAGTTTTGAATAAAGGGGTTTTCAATGACAACTCCGACTTGTTGGTTAGCCGGATCGAGAAAGACGTCATGTCGGAAAATCCCGATATCGTATTAATAGAGGTCGGTGGAAACGACTGTAACTTCCATTGGGACGAAGTGGCCAAGAATCCAGAAGGTGACCATACGCCCATCGTTCCAATCGAACGCTACCTGGTAAATATCACACAACTTGTCAAGCAGGTACAGGACAAGCATGTAACACCTTTCCTTTTAACTCTCCCGCCACTTGATCCTGCCAGATATTACAGATCTATCGCTGATAAGTTCGGTCATTCGATCGGGCATTTCGTTTCCCATGTCGGCGGTATTGAACATTGGCATGGGATGTATAACCGCCAATTGAAAAACCTTGCATCGGAACTAAAGGTGCCTTTGATCGATGTACGTTCCTATATTAAGTCCTCCGGCGACTTGGATCGTTTGATTAGCGATGATGGCATCCACCTCACTTCAGAAGGGTACCAGCAAATGGGCCTGGCCATATTCAATGATTTGCGGAAGTATATGGAAGAGGATATGCTTCCGCAGCCATAAAACAATAAAAAGGCAAAGCATGGCGCTTTGCCTTTTCTTTCCTTACAGACTTTTCACTTCCACGTTTTCCGGAAGCTTGAAAGGGTTTTCGGTGTTGATCCGGTCATAAAACATCATCCCGTTTAAATGATCTAACTCATGTTGAAACACGATTGCGGCAAAGCCCTTCAGCCGCATCACTATTTCCTCACCATTACCATCCATCGCTTTAATTTTAACCCGTTCATAACGCGGTACATATCCTTTGATATCACGGTCGACAGAAAGGCAGCCTTCACTTTGCGGCAAATAGATCATTGTGGCCGAATGACTGATGATTTTCGGATTCACAAGAGCATATTCAAACAGCTTCCCCTTTTCATCGGGAAAATACATGGCGAACATGCGTTTATTCAAGCCTATCTGATTGGCAGACAACCCCACTCCTTCACGTAGATTGAACTTCTTTTGGAGTTTTGGGTCCTGGCTATTTTTCAGGTATTGCATCATGCATTCCAACGTTTCACGATCTTCATCTGAAATCGGCAGGCTCACTTCATCCGTTACCTGACGCAGAATGGGATCCCCTTCTCTAACGATATCCTTCATCGTAATCATATAGTCTTTTATAAATTTACTCATAGAACTCACACTCTTCTACCATTTTATTTTTTCATGACTCGGACCATTTCACTTTAGCATTTCACATTTAAAAAGTCTAATGTGCTGGTTAGATTAAATATTTCTAAAATTCAGACTCTTCAAACTACCATAAATAATTTTTGTCTTTAACATTATTTACCTATAATTTAAGGTATAAAGACCTATAGATTACATGTTTAAAAATTTTATACTGAATATATATTCTTAAAGGAGATGAAAAATTGAACTCGAACTCTAAATTAGTTTCGAAATTGCTGCCGTTCCTGACGGCTCTCATTGTGATAATTGCTGGAATCAGTTGGTATGTTGTTGCTCAGTCAAAGGATATGGTCATTCCTTTTTCTTTGGTGGAAAAGACGATTAAAGCCCAAGATGGAGCCCTTGTCACCATTGAGGAAAAAAGAAATGGCACTCTTCACATCTCCACACCAGATGGAGAATACGTTTCCAGTATTCCCCCCAACAGTCAAATGATCAATAAACTTGTCGAAACTTATAACGTTCAATATTCTTTTTCATCAACTAATAAATCAGCATTATGGATTTTAGGCGGATTAATGGCGGCTCTCGTCACAACCGCTATCATTATACAAAAAAAATCAAAGGGCGGATTGCGGATCGGCAGTAAAAAGCAAAGCCTTTCCACCCCAAAGCCACTGCCAGAGATAACTTTGGATGATGTAGGCGGTTTGCAATCCGAAATCAAACAGGAAATCCTGCAGACACTCACTACACTAAAGGAACCTGAACGTTCAGCTAAAATTGGAATTAAGCCGCCTCAAGGCATTTTATTATACGGCCCCCCTGGAACGGGGAAAACGCTGCTTGCACAGGCCATCGCAAAAGAGCTTGGTGCAAACTTCTTCTCTACGAGCGGTTCAGCCTTCAACGAAATGTTTGTTGGGGTCGGTGCAGCCCGTGTCCGCAGCCTTTTCCAAAATGCACGTAAGCAATCGCCAGCTGTCATTTTCATTGATGAAGTGGACGCGTTGGCTGGTAAAAGGAAAGCTCACGGCGGGGAAGAAGGCGAAAAAACGTTAACTGAACTGCTTGTGCAATTGGATGGAGGCCATCCAAATGAAGGCATTTTATTCATTGCAGCGACCAACCGGAAAGATATGCTCGATGAGGCATTTCTGCGTCCGGGCAGGATCGACTTTTCTTTCCAAGTTCCACTTCCAGATACACAAGGAAGAAAGGAAATCATCGATATCCATACGAGGGGAAAGCGTCTGGCTACAGATGTCCTTGCTTCCCTGGATGAATTGGCTGAAAGTACTTCCGGTTTCTCCGGTGCTGACTTAAGCTCCCTGTTCGATACTGCCTCACGTCATGCCCTGAGGAATGAACAGGATATGATTCGTAAACAGGATCTTGATTACGCCATTGACCGTACGATACTTGGAGCGACATCACGCACTTTGAATGATGTGGATACGAAGCGGCGCGTGGCCATCCACGAAAGTGGACATGCCCTGATTGCAGCTTTGACAAAGCCCGGTTCCGTTCGAAAGGCGACCATCATTCCTCGTGGGGAAGCCCTTGGATATGTCGCACCAATACCAAAAGAACTCCATCTGGCAACAGCCAGTGAATTGCTTGATCAAGTCAAAATGATCTTAGCAGGTGGCGTGGCGGAAAGAATGTATTTAGGAGAACATAGCATAGGTGTAGGCGGAGATGTACAACAGGCGAAACATCTACTTGAACAAATGGTCGATACCGGAATGCTTCAAGATGGATTTACCCTCACCTTTAATAAAGGTGAGAAGGAGCAAAAGATGCAAGCATTATTCACGAAAGCGATTCAGGAAACGGAAATGTTGATTGACTCGAATCGCTTTCAGTATGAAGAGCTCGTTGAAGAGTTATTGAAAAAAGAGACACTCGAGGGATCAGTGATTCAGCGTATCGTCGATGCATCAGAAATAACCGGCATATGCTCGAAAGCTTGATATTCTTTTCCGATGAGTCTTAAGACCTAATATAATATGTAGAGCCTGTTTTCAATCGAACAGGCTCTTTTTTGATCATACATGAAAGCAAGCCGCAAAGTGGAATGGAAAGCAGGGAAATTAACCAGATGGGAATTCCTCAACCTCTTTCAACGCGGTATGTTCCTTTACGGTTTTTCCTGCCCCTGGTGCTGCAATCCAAAGAGCAATATTTGCTATTTGCCTTTCTTGGTTTGTACTTCTTCCCGCATTGTCCACATTTCTTTAATTCATATTTTATGTAGGCTGTCCCTTTACAGGTCTGGGAACAGTATTTAGCATTTTCATTATAACTTTTAAACCCACGACCACATATCTGGCAAACGAAATTGGGCATTATATATCCTCCATATTATGCTAACTTACATTAGCCTTCTATCAATCTATCTTTTTGTACTGTTGTTGGAACCCCCCATTAAAAGAACTCCTGGAACTATTGTATTTATCCTGAATGAAACTTATCGCTACTGCTGCAATTAAGGCTGGAATGGCAAAACTGATGAAATTCATATAAATGGGCAACTTTAACTCTATTAATACTCCGCCAATCGAAGGTCCCAGAATGGCACCGAACCTACCGATTCCAAGTGCCCAGCCAAGGGCTGTGGATTTAATATAAGTTGGATAGAAAGTTGAAATATATGCATTGTTTAAATTTTGCGATCCTATGGATGCCGCACCTGCTACCGCAACCAAGAAATATAAAACGATTGATCCCGGTTTAAAACCAAGTAAAATTAAACAAATGGCGCCAAACGTAAATAAACTGATGAGAACTCTTTTCGATCCAATCCGATCGGCTAACCATCCTCCACATATCGACCCAATTATCGCCCCGATATTCAAGGAAAAAAGGAATAGCAAGCTGGACTTTAGTGGATAACCTGCTTCAACCATCAATTGAGGCAGCCATGTTCCCAATCCATAAACCATTAATAATCCCATGAAACAGGCAATCCAGAACATGATGGTAGTTCTTCCGCGCCGGTTTTCAAATAGCTTGACTACAGGAACGCCCGGCACTGATTTTAAATCATTTTTGAATCTATCATGTTCATGAGGGACATAGGAAGGGTCTAAGCGCTTCACTATCGCTTTAGCTTTTTTATATTCTCCATTTTCAACGTAGTAATAGAGGGACTCTGGTAAGCATTTAATTAATATGGGAATCGATAATAGCGGAATGGCACCTATGAAAAACATCCACTGCCAACCTAAATCCGGAATCACTTTCATTCCTAATAACGACACCAAAATGCCACCGATTGAATAACCGCTAAACATGACGCCCACCATTATATTTTTAATGGACTTAGGTGAATATTCCGAAGTAAGAACGACCAACAATGGAGGAATCCCGCCTAGGCCCAACCCAGCCGTAAACCGGTAAATGGCAAAGTCGGTTGGTCCTTGAGCAAAGCCAGTCATTAACGTAAAGGTGCCAAAAAGAGCGACACATGAAATGATCACTTTCTTCCTGCCCACTTTATCTGCTAAAATCCCACAAAAAAGTGAACCAATTAGGCCACCTACCAAGGTTAAACTTCCAATCAGCCCCAAAACACTTGGTGCTGTACCCCATTCTTCAACTAAACTCGGTATGACCGCTCCATAAACTACAAGATCAAAGCCATCAAAAAGAATAAGAAAAATGCACCATAGTAAAATGGAAAGATGAAAGGAGTTAAATTTACTACCTTCAATAATGTGTGCTATATTAATATTTCGCAATTTCATACCTCCCTATTCGATAGCATCCACTGCAAGGCCAAGCCGCAAAAAGCTAGTGGAAACCACCGTATTATCATTTGAATCATCTTTAAGGAACCCTCGGTCGCTCATTCAAGAATGATGTTCAGACCCTCACAAATTTGATGAAAAGTGACTGATCTGTGTTGATCCTTAAAACTTTCGGCACTCACCTGATAGGCACAAACGGCAAGCCGATACTCGCTGTCTACCATATACTGCCTACAGGTGAAGTCCGTTATTGGTACATTGCTATGTACATCAGTTAATTGAATGGATTCCATGCCTTGCCTTCTCACATTAAGGCTATGCAACGGTATGGATAACCCCTTACCTATTGCCTTGATATAGCTTTCCTTCAATGTCCATATATCATAAAAGGAAGAAAGCCCGTCCTCTGCTTCCAATACTTGCTTATACTCTTCTTCCGTAAAAAAACCTTTGGCCAGCTGTAAATCAAACGGCCCAATCTTCTCTATATCCACTCCCACTTCTGCATCATGCATTGCACAAACCACATACTCACCAGAATGGGAAATATTATAATGGAACATTGGATATTTGGATAAAAAAGGCTTCCCAAATGAATTGGTCCTCCATCCCAGTCCTTCCTTAACCGAACCGTAACGTTCTTTAAGAACAAACCGTACCATCAAATCCCCTATAAGAGAGCGGTATGCATCATCCAATTTGACGAGCCTTTTTATCCGACTTTGCCTTTCTATTGAAACATGGACAAGCAGTTTATTTAAGTCGGACTCCTCTTTCTTTACAGGTAATCTACAAATATATAATTCAACCAATTCCCCTGCCCCTTCCCCTTACTTCCAGCAAATTGAAGGGGAGGTCACTGGTAAAATCACAGTGACCTCCCTCTACCCAAAAAAATTAACCAAATGAGTAACTTACCCGCTTTTGACCGGTTTTACATCAAGGGAATTAGCCATGTCCTGTTTCGGTATGATGGCCTTAAAATCATCCTCCCTCAAACACATCGCAAAAAATAGGGCTATGGCGAGCAAAACTGCAGAACCAAGGAGAGCGAATTGATAGGATGATAAATTAACATGATTCCCATTCGTCCCCATCGTGACAGTACCCACTGCCCCCAGGATGCTGGCTAGGATGGCTACACCCATAGCAGAGCCAATCCGGTTCTGTACATTGAATAATGTGGCTGCCATTCCCATCGAAGCCGAGTTGATATTAGTGAAAGTGGAAAACTGTACGGCCACAACAGTATGTCCCAAGCATACACCGACGCTAAACAATAAGGCCCGAAGGAACCATGGATTGGCTGTCGGCCCCAAGAGGCTAATCAAGGTATAAATGATGATTGTGCTAAGCAGCCCCATCCGGATCACCTGATGTATGCCCAGTTTTTTTGTAGTCAAAGGCATCATCCGGGATGCCACCATCAAACCTATTGCTTCCGGGAAAGTGGTCAGCCCGCTTTCTAAAGCTGAAGCATGAAGCGAACTTTGATACATTAACGGGAACACAAAGAGCATCCCCAATAAGCCGGCCATTGAAAATAATGAAATGATGCCCAATGTCCGAAATAATCGATCGGATAATAAACGCAAGTCAAGCATCGGTTTTTCCACTCGCAGTTCCAATAGAATGAATAAGAGAAAAAGAACGGCACCGATAATTCCTGTATACATGATAACAAGGGAGTCCCATCCTTTAGATGGGCCTATGTTCATTGCATACATCAGCATGGAAAAGCCTGCAGCTGACAGCAGGAATCCTGGAAGGTCCAACCTGCCAGCCGTGGGCTCTTTATGTTCTTTTAATAAAAATACACCGATTAACAGGACCATAACTCCGAAAGGAACATTTATATAAAATGCCCAACGCCAAGACAGCTGCTCCGCAAAGAATCCGCCAACGATCGGACCGATGGCTGGTGCGAGTGCAATGGGCAGCACAAGGGAACGGGAAACCTTTGGCCGTTCTTCTGGAGAGAACGTTCTAAATAAAATCGCCATTCCCACCGGTGTCAGGATCCCACCACCTGCCCCTTGCAAAATCCTGAACAAGTTCAATGTTTGCAGATTATTAGCGAATCCACATAAAAGGGAGGCAGCCGTAAAGACACCCAATGCAATCAAGAAGATTTTCTTGGTCCCAAAACGATCCCCAAGCCAGCCTGCTACCGGTAGGAAGACAGCCAGACTAACTAAATATCCAACATTAATGCCACTGGTTGACGAAGGATTAAGGTTAAATTCATTACTGATCGTCGGCAGGATCACATTGACAATCGTCCCGTCCATAGAAACCATGAACATCGCTATGACATAAACGATGCACACTACTATTTTATGGTCTAGCTGTATCCTGGATTTCACTTTGTTCCATCACTGCTGGCAACTAGTTTTAAACTATTGGGCAACAAATCCGTCCAGTTTTTGTTGATGTATTCCAAGCAATCCTGCCGGCTTTCTTCCCGATATATGACGGACCAGCCTTCTGGAATAACCAAAAAGGCGGGCCAAAGGGAATGCTGACCTTCTTCATTTATCAATACATTGTAGATGCCATTTTCATTTTCGAAAGGGTTGGTCATCAGGTAAGTCCTCCTTCATTATTTTTTGCCGACTTCTTCATGGTCGATAGTTTGTTAGCGATCACCTGGCCAATTTCAGCAAGCGGTCCCGGCTGACACATATCCTTATGGCGGCATTCAATATTATGCTGTTCAATCATTCCATGGATATATGGATTCCATGAATCAGGATAGATGGGATCAAACCAATCCGGAATGATCGTCGATCTGAAGAACAGCACATTCCCCTTAAAGATTTCAGGTTGATACTCACCCATGATTCGAACTGAATTTACATATGTCTCTTTAAGGTTCAGGATCGTTTCTTCTTCTAAGCTAGCCAATGCACTGCCATCTCTACGGAGAATTTCTATGGCACTGGCATTATCCAATGGCTGGTCTCCTAAACTATCAGGATCATAACCTCCCAATGCCAGCAATGCGATTAAAGCCTCCTCATCATCCGGAGCCTCTTTTATTGGCAAGAAATGACTTGGATAAGCATCGAGGATTGCCACCAGGCGAACGTCCTCTCCCTCATTTTGCAATTGAGTGGCCATTGCATGGACGACATTACCTCCGAGAGACCATCCCAATAGATGATAAGGTCCTTCTGGCTGGATTGTCCGTAATTGATCGATATAGTCCGCCGCCATTTCAGTCAGCGTTTTCGGAAGTTGCTCCCGCTGTGATATTCCTCGTGCTTGTAACCCATAGATTGGATAGTCAGGTCCCAGTGCATTCATCAATCCAGCGTAGCACCAGCTTAGCCCTCCAGCCGGATGTACGCAAAACAGCGGAAGTTCCGGACCATTTTTCCTAAGCGGCAGCAGGACGTCCAAAGCACTTTTGCTCGTGCCCATTTCAAGTCGTTCAGCGAGCCCCGCAACAGTCGGAGCCTCGAATAGATTACCTATACTCAATTCAACGCCAAGTGCTTCACGGATTTTGCTCATCAAATGGACGGCAAGCAGCGAGTGGCCGCCGAGATCAAAAAATCCATCATCTATTCCGACATGGGCCAAAGCGAGAACCTCCATAAAAAGGTCGCACAGAATCTCTTCCTGCGGGGTTCTCGGTCCACGCCCTGTTTGATTAGTACCGAATTCCGGCGCCGGTAATGCCTTGCGATCCAACTTACCATTCGGTGTCAAAGCCAATTCATCCATTTCAACGAAAGCTGATGGCACCATATAATCCGGAAGGCTGCTTGCAACAAATTGACGTACATGCGCCGGATCGAAGGTGACATTTGACGCAGATACGACATATGCGACCAGACGCTTATCACCAGGATTGTCTTCACGAACCACCACCGCAGCTTGTTCAATATCGGGATGCTGAGCAACCAATGCCTCGATTTCACCCAATTCAATACGGAATCCACGGATTTTAATCTGATGATCGGCACGGCCTATATAGTCCAAAGATCCATCTGCAAGCCAACGGGCCAAGTCGCCAGTGCGGTACATTCTGCTACCTGTTGAACTGAATGGGTTGGCCACAAAACGGTCAGCCGTCAAACCCGGGCGGCCTAAATAACCACGGGCCAGACCAGATCCTGATACATATAGTTCCCCAACTACCCCTGGCGGAACTGGCTGTAAGCTTGCATCTAACACATACACACCCAGATCAGGTATGGCACAGCCAATGAGGCTATTTGCTTTTATGGATGTTATGGTCCGATTAAGTTCAAGATAGCTGACATGAACGGTAGTTTCCGTAATTCCATACATGTTGATGAGATATGGCGCATTTTCCGGATGGCGGCTGTACCAATCCTCCAAACGGCTTAGTTCAAGTGCTTCCCCACCATAAATCACGAAGCGTAATTTAATCTCCTGCCCTAGTGTCGGCATTTTCCTATCCGCCTGCATTAATTGATAAAATGCTGATGGCGTCTGGTTCAGTACCGTTACTCCTTCTTTAACAAGCAGTTGTAAAAACTCTTCCGGTGACCGGCTGATAGAATGAGGGACGACCACAAGCTTGCCTCCATGAAGTAAAGCTCCCCAAATCTCCCAAACCGAAAAGTCAAAAGCATAAGAGTGGAACATGGTCCATACATCTCCGGAATTGAAATGGTACCAATGTTCCGTCGATCCAAAAAGTCTGATTACATTCTGGTGAGGAACCACGACCCCTTTTGGTAAACCGGTGGACCCGGAAGTATATATGATATAGGCCGAATTTAAAGGTGATAACGGGTGAATGCGGTCACGATCCGTTGGATTCAGAATTGAGTGATATGCCAATTCTTCCATGGTACTGGCATCATCCATTACGATTTGCCTGATATCGTGCATCTCAGGAAGCTTGGAAGCTACACCTGAAATCGTTAGAACACAAGCGGGCTGAGCATCTTGAAGCATGAACGTTAACCGATCATTTGGATATTCGGGATCTAAAGGCAAATATGCCGCCCCTGCCTTGAGTACAGCCAGCAATCCTACAACCATATCCAATGATCTAGGCATGGCCAATGCGACGAACTGCTCTGGCCCTACGCCTTTAGCAATCAATAGATGGGCTAGCTGATTCGCTCGTTTGTTTAACTCCTCATAAGTCAAGGAAGTGTCCTCATATACCAATGCAATATTGTGAGGATACTGGCTTACCCGTTCTTCCAGTAATGCAGGTAAGCATTTATGCGGTATTTCTTCGGAACTTCCATTCCAATCCACAAGGATTTCTTGGCGCTCTTCAGGTGCCATTATTTCCAAAAGTCCAATAGGCTGATCCGGTTCCGAAATGGCGCCATCCAACAATCTTATTAATCGATTTATTAACATCTCGGCGGTCTCTCGCTTAAATAGATCTGTACTATATTCAAGGAAGCCATTTATCCCATCTGGACTGCCATTTTCAGCATGCTCTTCACGTAATTCGATCGTCATATCGAACTTTGATGCGCCTACTCCATATAACTTCAGGTTGGATTGAATCCCTGGAAGCTCCAATTTGGGGTCAGGCGTATTCTGCAACGCTAGCATAATCTGGAATAATGGATGCCTAGATCGAGAGCGGACTGGATTCATCACTTCCACCAAACGCTCAAAAGGCAAGTCTTGATGCTCATAGGCATTTAAATTAACCTTTCGTACCCTGTCAAGAAGTTCACGGAAAGTGGGATCACCGGAAGTATCCGTCCGTAACACCAATGTGTTGATGAACATCCCTACTAGATCGCTTAAGGCATCGTCACTTCGACCTGCTATCGGACTTCCGATAGGGATATCGTTACCTGCCCCAAGGCGAGTGAGAAGCGCCGACAGTCCAGATTGTAAGACCATGAATAAGCTGACACCATTATCACGGGCCAAATCCAGTAAACGACGATGCATTTCAGGATGAATTGAAATGTCTACGGTTTCACCTCTATAACTAGCTTCAAGGGGACGCGGATAATCAGTGGGCAATTCCAATTGATCTGGCAGATTAGCCAATGTCCCTTTCCAGTATTCCATTTGTTCAATAGCTAAACTGGATTCTTCACCCTCACTCCCTAAAAGGCTTTCCTGCCAAAGCGCATAATCGGCGTACTGTACAGGTAATGGAGGCAGGTTAGGTTCTTCACCTTTACATCGCGCCATATAAGCTGCGGTTAGATCGCGAGTAAGCGGTGTCAGGGACCATCCATCTCCTGCAATATGATGTAATAATAAAACCAAAACATGCTTGTCCTGGGCTATTGTGAAAAGCTGGGCACATATGGCCGGTTCTTTTGCAAGATTGAAACTATATCGCGCCGCTGTAGCGATTTCTGCTTCAAGTTCGGACTCCTTGATGTGCGATACTAACAATTCCACTTGTGCTTCTGAGGGATCCAACACATATTGATGAGCTGTACCCGTGGTAACAGGGAAAAGCGTACGTAAAGTTTCATGACGTTCAACTACATCATTAATCGCAGCCTCTAGTGACCTGGTATCTATTTCACCAGACAATTCAATAACCAGTGGAATATTGTAAGTTGGACTAGGTCCTTCAAGACGGTGAAGGAACCATAATCGCCTCTGAGCAAAGGAAAGCGGCACCGCTTCCGGCCTATCGGCTTTCTTTACAGGTAACCTTGCACTTTTCCCATTGGAGAGCTGTTTTACAAGGCCCGAAACAGTTGGTGCCTCAAAGAGTTTACCAATACCTATTTCGACACCGAATGTATCTCTGATTCGTGCCATCAGTATTGAAGCAAGAAGGGAGTGACCGCCTAAATTAAAGAAGCTATCATCGATACCGACCCGGGAAAGACCAAGAACCTCGGCAAAAAGATCGCTTAATATTTCCTCCTGCGGTGTTCCAGGAGCCCGATCTGATACAAGTGCAGTGAGGTCAGGCACAGGTAATTCTTTTCGGTTAAGCTTTCCATTTGGGGTTAATGGCAACTCGTCCATGGTAATGATTGCGGACGGCACCATGTATTCCGGTAGACCGCTGCCCACAAATTCCCGGAGTTCAACCGGTTCCGGTGTCGTTTTCAAAGAAGGGACGATATAGGCAACGATACGTTTATCTCCAGGCTGATCTTCACGAACAATGACTGCAGCCTGGTTAACGTCAGGATGTTGGGCAAGTTTCGCTTCAATTTCCCCCAATTCGATACGATAACCCCGAATTTTAATTTGATGATCTGCCCGGCTGATATAATCCAGTGTGCCATCTTCTCTCCAACGAACAAGATCGCCCGTTCGATACATCCGGCTCCCCTTTGAACCATAAGGATTAGCGACAAATCGCTCAGCGGTTAAATTTGGCCGTCCTAAATAACCACGGGCCAAGCCTGTACCGGCAATATATAATTCCCCTACAGTTCCTTTTGGTACGGGCTTTAATGCTGCATCGAGCACATATAGCTGTGTATTCCAGATGGGTTTCCCTATGGAAGGCATGCCGCTTTGATGCGGATCTAGCGTAATGGAAGATGACCATATTGTCGTTTCCGTAGGTCCGTATAGATTAGTCACTTCACACCCCAGTCCATGTAAGGCGTTGGTCAGACTAATCGAAAGGGCTTCTCCTCCTACAAGCACTCTTAGATTCTTTATCACATCAGGGTAGTTCGTTACCAGCGAATGCCAAAGCGTTGGTGTTGCCTGCATGATGCTTATATCATGGTGAACGATCATATCCGACAGAGTCCTAGGGTCTTGAATCGTTTCCTTAGCGGCTATGACACAACTTGCCCCATTCAAAAGCGGCAGGAAGATTTCTAAACCGGATATATCAAAAGCTATTGTCGTTACCGCCAAGAGCCGATCCTGATGATTCAAAGAAAATTGGCTTTGCATGGAAGAAAGGAAATTAATAAGGCTGGCCGATTGTATCAAGACACCTTTCGGTTTTCCGGTAGAGCCTGAAGTGTAAATCATATAAGCAGGATTAAGTGGTGAGACTGATCCTATACGTTTTTCATCTTCCACATTTATATCCGGATAACTCCCAATTTCAAGTATGGTTTCTGCCTCATCCAAAACAATGCGCTCTGTTACATGGCCAGAAAGTTTTGATGTTAATTCTTCACTTGTTATGATGGAAGACGGCCGTGCATCATTAAGCATGAAATCGATCCGATCAATTGGATAATCCGGATCTATAGGTAAATAGGCCGCTCCCGTTTTTAACACGGCCAACATGGAAATGACCATATCCACTGAACGGTTCAGGGCTATAGCAACGAATTTCTCAGGTCCTATCCCCTTCTCCAAAAGGAGGTGGGAAAGGCGATTGGCTCGCTTGTTTAAATCCATATAACTAAGGACGGTATGTCCATCCATCACCGCCGTCAAATCAGGGGTTTTGGAAACTTGATCTTCAAATAATTTTGGTAAAAGTAAAGAAGGGAGCTCTTCTTCCGTTTGATTCCATTGATGCAAGACTTGCTCATGCTCCTCAGGTAGAAGAAGTTCGATTTCCCCAATTGATTCCTCCTTCTCTGCAGCTGCCACCTTTTCAAGAAAACTCAGGAAACGCTTATGGTGAGTACTCAAATCTTCAATAGTATATACCTCTGGGTTTGCATCTAAATCAACCCTTAGCCCTTTACCATCAGACTTGTCATAAATGTTAATTGACAAGTCATCGACAGGACCTGTTGCCAGCTTATGTGTGATCGCTTTACTTCCTGAAAAGTCCAGACCATAATCAAACGGCATAACATTAATTTGAGGCCCGAATAATCGCTGGTTGTCACCCAGCAGTTTAAGGTCCCGACGCAATTCTTCATGTCTGTAATTTTGATGGCGGCGGATAGTCCGGACTTCCTTGGACAATTGCTTCACTAACTCTTTAAAACTCATCTCAGGATTTACAGACAACCGGAGTGGCAACAGGTTCATGACCATACTGGGGATGTTCAATGAAGAAGATCCCAGCCGGCCCATCATCGGTAAACTCAGGATGACATCTTCCGATCCTGTCAATCGATTTACGTAAACAGCCGTTACCGCTATCACCACTTCATGCCAGCTTCCTGAATATTTATGTGCATTCGCTTTTAAAGATTGTGTAGCGGCAGATGATAGATAACCCGTTTGACTAATGAATCCTTTAGAGGTTCGAGGAGCACGATCAGCTAGGCTCATAACCTCTGGTTGATCAGCAAAACGGTCTTGCCAAAACTGGCGATCAGATTCGAACTTCTCGGATTTCCTATACGCCTTATCTTCCTCTAAAAGTAAACGTAAAGAAGCAAAGGCACCTTCCTCCAGGTTTTGACCCTTTTGAAGGGCCGTATATAGTTTGGCTACCCGTTGCGAGATAAGTGAAAATCCAAAAGCATCCATTACAATGTGGTGAATCCGCTGATACCAGAAAAAGCGATCTGAATCCACTTTGATCAAGGCTTGATTGAAGAGTGGATCATTTTTCAGGTCAATCGGTTGAGCCAGGTCTTTTTTCATCCATTGTATAGCTTTCTCCTGTGGATTTTCCTCTCCACTGATATCGATGAATTCAAAAGGAAATTCACTCGATTCCCTGCTGACCTGAAACGGCCCATTATGATCCTCACCAAAGCGGACATGTAAAAACTCCGCCTCCATGACTGTCTGTTTCAGCGCCCGTTCAAAATGTTCTATATCAATCCGACCCTCTATTTCTATGTATTCCCCTGTGTTATAAATCGGATTATCCGGCTCTAGCTGCTGGGCAAACCAGATACCGGTTTGCGCGCCGGTCAATTGCCAGTGCACATCTTGGTCCTGAATATTAAGCACTCCTTTTTACCTCCTTCTTTTTGGAATCAGTCATACTAACGCCTTTTGTGAAGACAATAGCTCCCACCATGCTGCGATTGTCGGTTTTTCAGCCATCTGCATGAAATTAATCTCAGCGCCTTTTCCCCTTAGGATCTCAACAAGGCTCATCATTCTAATCGAATCCATTCCTAAATCCACTAGATCCTCGTTATCATCAATATCTGATGGAGATTCACCCAAAAGATCAGCGATTTGATGCCTTAGGCCTTGCAAAGTCAAACCTTGTTCATAATTTCCTTCAACAGGCTCAGCGAATGACTGCTTTTCGCTTTTCAATTGTTCAAGTAATCGAGATGTTGTTGTCGCTACAGCACAGCGTTCAGCTGCATATTTAATCGCCATTTTATGTTCTTCTAATGAAAAGTCTGCCACTGCATCAGATACCAAAAATGGTTCTATATCCTGCATAAATGCTTCACTTGCTGTCAACAAACATCCAATATGGGCATATACCCCGCAAATGATCAGTTGATCACGGCCTTGTTCTTTCATCATTTCTAAAAGATTTGTCCTTTTAAATGCACTATATCGCCATTTAGTCAGTACAATGTCATCCTCGCTTGGAGCGACCTCATCCACCACTTTCGTTTGATTGATATCATCATCAAGTCCTGGCCCCCAAAAATCTGTTAGCAGTGCACGATCTTCTGGGTTTTGATTACCAGGTTGTGCTGTATAAACGACAGGGATCCCCAGTTCTACACAGCGGCTTTTTATGGACTGAATATGTGCCACCAGTTCAGTTATCGGTGATTCGCTTGCTGTATAGTAATTAAGGAAATATTGTTGCATATCATGAATGAGAAGCACTGAACGCTTTGGATCCGCTTTCCATGCAACTTTATTTTTTGGTAACTCCGATTCAACAGGCATTGCATATGGTGTGATAGCAGGAATAGCCATCAAATCACTCCTTCTATGATTTTTTTATTCACTTCATCGTAATCCGATTGTTAAGTTTATCTGATATAATTTGTCGCAATGCTTTTTTACTCACTTTACCTAACGGCGTTTTTGGGAAGGAATCAATGAACTCAATCCTGTCAGGAATTTTAAAGACGGCAAGCCCTCGATCCTTCAAAAAATGTTTAAGTTCCTTTGCCATTGGCGCCTGATCGCGCGGTATCACAAATGCACATGATCTCTCCCCTAGATAATCGTCCGTCATAGAAACGATGGCTGCATCATGTACTGCATCATGAGCCAGGAGATGATTTTCAACTTCCTCAGCGGCAATTTTTTCACCGCCACGATTGATTTGGTCCTTATCACGGCCTTCCACAACTATATAGCCCGACTCGGTCATACTGACCAAATCACCAGTCCGATAGAATCCATCTATGGTGAATGCCTTCGCATTATGTTCTTCGGCTTTATAATAACCGCAAATGGTATAGGGTCCTCTCGTTAACAAATGTCCCACTTGTCCCTGTTGAACATTCCTGTCTTCCTCATCGACTATTCGGATTTCATCAAATTCCGACATCGGCCTGCCTTGTGTGTTGATGATGATTTCATCAGGATCATTTAATCTCGTATAGTTAACTAGACCTTCAGCCATGCCAAAAACTTGCTGCAACTTGCATCCGAAGGCGGGATATACCCGACGGGCAGCTTCTGCACTGAACTTAGCCCCCCCTACCTGAAGCACTTGGAGGCTGGATAAATCATAGTTACGAGTAGACACTGCATCAAGCCACCTCAAAGCAAGAGGCGGTACAAGAGCGGTGATCGTCACACCTTGTTTTTCAATAAGCGGAAATGCCTCATCAGGACTGGGACCTGGCGAAAGGACTACTCTACCGCCTGCATAAAGCGTACCCAGAATACCTGGCGAGCTAAGTGGATAGTTATGGGCAATAGGAAGAACTGCGAGATAAACACTATCCATATCCACTTGGCAAATCTCAGCGCTAAGCCTCAAACTGTATATGTAATCATCATGTGTTCTTGGGATCAATTTTGATAATCCAGTACTTCCCCCTGATAATTGAAGAAAGGCAATGTCACATGAATCTACTTTTGTTTCCTTCTTATTTGGGTTGATGTATAAATCCGCCAAATTCACGAATTCTTCTTCTTCACCCAAGACAATCACGCTTAACAAGGTATCATTCTTGCTTTTTGCGCCTCTTGCAAGATCACGATAATCAAAACCGGCCTGCTTATCCGGGATGATGTAGGCTACTGCCTCAGCAAACTCACAAAAATAGTTAATTTCACTACTTCGATGCGACGGTAGAGCAAATACAGGCAATGCCCCTAATCTAAATAGTGCAAAACAAACCTCAAAGAATTCGATTACATTGGGCAGCTGGACCACCACTCGATCATTTTTCTTTATTCCCATTTCCTGAAATCCAGATGCTAACCGATCGGCCCTATTATCCAATTCAGCATAGCTCATATTTCTCTCCCCGCTTGTGATGGCGATGCGCTCCCCATGCTCCTTGGCACGTTCACGTAACATCCCCCCAAAGGTTTCCCCTTTCCAGCACCCCTCTTTTCGATACAAATCCGCAAATTCCCTAGGCCACGAAGTACACCCTGTTAACATCCTTTTTCCCTCCACACTTTTAATTTAGTAACTTTGCATCTATTCCCATTGCACGCAGCATGGTTTGAAATTTAGCTGATGTTTCCGCAAGCTCTTCTTCCGGTTTGGATTCTGCAACCACCCCAGCTCCAGCGAATAAGCGAAGAACCTGCCGCTCTACCTCCGCGCACCGGATGGTAACGACCCATTCCCCGTCTCCTTCTGCATCGCACCAGCCAACCATCCCTGTAAAGAACCCACGATCAAATGGTTCGATTTCCTGGATGGCTTCTCGTGCCAGGTCAGTCGGTGATCCACATACAGCAGGAGTCGGGTGAAGTGCAATCGCTAGCTCCAATGACGAAGTTGCAGGATCCTTAAGCTCACCTTTTACTTCCGTCGACAGATGCCACATGGTTTCGGTATGTATCACTGTTGGTTTTTCCGGTACATCCATCGTTTTGAAAAATGGTCTCAGAGCCTCAGCTACGGCATGGACAACAACAGCATGTTCATGTAAATCCTTAGAGGAAGAAAGTATCTCATCCGCTCGCCTCTTATCCTCGATAGGGTCATCACTCCGTGGCCTGGAACCTGCCAAAGGATTTGCCAAAACCTGTAATCCCGATCTTGAAACAAGCAATTCCGGGCTGGCCCCAATCAGCGTTTTCGAGAATGGGGTATCACCTTTCCCCTTGACCTTTTGAGGTAAATCAACGGCAAAGGTATAACCGTTCTTGTTATGTTGAGCTAGATTATGAAGTAACGGACTGATATTCACAGTTTCTGAAGAAGTAAGATGCAACGTTCTTGATAGGACAATTTTGTCAAGATGGCCGCTTTTAATATACGTAAGGCCGCGTTCCACACCCTCTTTATACAGGGAAGGCTCGGGTACCGATTTCATTTCATAAGTTGGCTTTTTGGTTTCCATTGAAAAGCTGGTGAGATTATCTTGCAGAGGGACTGAAGAACTTATGTTTTCAGGTACAATAAGTTGAGCGTCCTTTTTGTTATCGAATGGTACAGCACCTGTTACCACAGGATTTTCGTACCCTTGTTCTTTTGCCTTTTTTAATGCAGCAACCACTCTTGCGGCGAGACTTTCCATTTGATTTGCATTTTCTTCATCTCTTGGAACCGTAATGAAGGAACCTTTTCCCAGTAGTGTTCGGTATGGAGATGCAAGGAAAAAGTCACCAACCTCATACTCATCCAACGGCTGTTTTTCCAATACGGCAGAATTACCTTTAAACTTCATCATATTAAAACCCCTCCAAATTCACTTAATATTCAGACTAACGTGTGAATGGTCGTGTTACGCACCTAAAGTGGCGCCACCATCTACACACAAATTACTCATTGTAATGTGATTCGATTGATTGGATATGAAAAATAGGATAGCCTCCGCTATATCAGTAGGCATGGCTATTTTTTTCAGCGGGATTCCTACCTTGAATGCTTCAGGCATACCATTTATGACAGCTTCGGCACCATTCTCGCCGTTCCACAGGGACCATTGCATCTCCGTGTCCGTAGATCCGGGGGAAACAATATTGCAACGGATATTATATTGGGCCAATTCCAACCCTAAACACTTCGTAAACATGACGGCCGCTGCCTTGGATGCAGCATAGGCAGCCATTGAGACTCGCGGTACACTTGCGGCGTTCGATCCGACCGTGACAATCGATCCTCTTTTTCTTGTCACCATGTATTTGCTCACCGAACGAGATACATTAAATACACCGGTGGAATTCACGGCAAAAGTCTTAGACCAATCTTGGCCACTGAATGACTCGACCATTCCTGTGCGTAACACTCCGGCAACATTGACCAGTGTCTCTATAGGACCGATATCATTCTCAATTTGATCAACAATGGCATCGATTGCATGACTGTCGCTCACATCCGCTGAAAAGGCATAGACCTCCAAGCCTTGAGACTTCAATTCACTTACGTACCTATCAAGCTTTTCGGCATTATGATCAATGGCCGCCACAATAAGGCCGAGCTTGGCTAAAGCCTGAACCACGGCACCTCCAATACCTTGAGCACCTCCCGTTACAAGAGCAACTTTCCCTTTACATTCCAAAAAGTCCACCTTGACACTCCCTTTCCTAATCAAAATCCAAAAATCCAATGTATAGAAGCTCAGATACAATCCCATGGCAAACAGGGGGTACATGGCTTTTACGATTGTCAAAAAGTAAAATACCAACCAATAATGATAATCATTATCAATTGGAATCTACAGGTAATGATATCTATTTATAACTTAATGGTCAAGGGACTTCCATGGATTTACTGAGAAAGACCTATTTCTTACCAGGCATATTTCTCTTCAAAGCAAAACGTATGGCCCTGTTAATCAAAGGTGGTAAAACCGAAAGATGCCCTTCCTCTTCAAACTCCTTGAATTGAACGTTCACTCTGCTATCCTTCATGGATAATCGTTTTGATAATTCCAAAGCATTTTCGTTCATGCCGCTTTTATGGGTGCCCTCCAGCTCCCCCACGCCAAGCAATATCGAAATATCACCATTTCCTTGATTTAATCGGGAAAGAAACCTCTCCTCCTCCTCACGGAACCACTTTTTGTTCCAATGGAGAGATGGGCTTCCAGCTATATAAGTTTGGAAAGCATACGGATTTTCAAACAGGACATATAAAGTGAAAAGGCCGCCAAGGGAATGCCCGAAGAGTGTTTGGCTATTGTGATCGACCTTAAATCTTTTACCGATTTCCGGTTTTAAATCCTCTTCCATGAACTTCAGAAAGTTTTCCGCTCCTCCATGCGAAGGCCATGGACTTCCGCCTGGTCTTACAGGTAACTCGCTATCCGCAACAGGCAGAGTGAAATCATAATAACGTTCAGAAGAAAATGGTTCATTGGTGGCATATCCAATACCCACAATGATGGCGGGAACCACTCCTGACTTTTCCGGCCGGCGCGATTGCAATCGTACCGCCTCAACCATCGTTCCAAATACAGAATTGGCATCGAGCAAATAAATGACCGGATATCCCGAGGGTGGCGGCTCTTCCAATGGCTTTGAAACAAAAATTTGGTATTCACGTTTCCCAGTACTCGAATGCATGAGAATCTGTTGAGTTCCCTTGATTGTAACCTCTGTACTGGCAGTAGTTTTGTCCATTACGCTTTTGTCCATTTTTTTATGCATCATCTAAATGAATCCCTCCAACCTTTAATACTAGTAATTTTATTCATTTTTACTTCTCAAATAATTTAAGCTCTCTTAATATCAGTTTAAAAGAATGTACTTGAGAAAGATTACCACGACATCGATAATGATAATCCTTCTCAATGGATATATCAACCATACATCGATTGTTTTTTCTATTATTTTACAAAGGGAGCTTCCCCTTCCCTTTTCACTCTAATTTTCATAAAAACATTACTTTGGAAAATTATTCTTGAAATAATAGAGAATTAATTATATATTTAATAGCATGTTATAGTGATAATGATAATCGTTATCATACACTGCATATAAGCATTAATCTTTATTTTGCAACTCAGCTGGTAAAGGAAGTGAAAAAGTCGGTCAGAACCATCATATAGAGGTTTTTCTGTGGGAACCATTAAATTTATATTCTATGAATCTAAAAAGGGGAATTGACAAATGAAAAAGAAATTATTCGTACTTGGTATGGCAACAGTATTCAGTTTTGGACTTGGCGCTTGCGGCAATGCCGACAAGACTTCAAGCGATGCTTCAGAAGAAAGCAAAGTGACGGATTCGTCTAAAAAAGAAACACAGACCATATCCTATTTGGATAAAGAATATACAATTCCATCCAAGGTGACCAATATCGCAACAGCGAGTTTGGAATCAATGGAGGATGCGGCCATATTAGGGATTAAACCTACCGGTGTTGTTACTGTTGGTGGGGAAATACCTGAATATTTAGCTAAAGACCTCGAAGGTGCTAAGTCGATCGGTGAAAAAATGCAGCCGAACTATGAAACCCTTCTGGAAATGAAGCCTGATGTCATCATGTGGTCTTCCAAATCTCCGGCTAATGTGACGGAACAGTTGGAAAAAGTGGCGCCAACATTCCCTTATTCACATATTTCGACAAATTGGGAAGACAACCTGCGTTTAATGGCCAGCCTTACAGGTAAAAAAGATGAAGCTGAAAAAATCATCAATACCTATAATGATGATGCCACAAAAGCTAAACTGGAAATCGGTGAAAAGCTGAAGGATAAAAAGGTATTAGTGGTGAGAATCAGGAACGGAAGCCTCTTCCTATATCCTGAGGATGTGTATTTCAACCCAGTTATATATAAAGATTTAGGCTTGACTGTCCCTGAAGAAATTAAGCCTGTTAAAGCACAAGAAATGATTTCATTAGAAAAATTTGCAGAACTTGACCCAGATTATGTCTTCTTGCAATTCTCGGAAAGTGAAAATGCACAAAAACCGGAAGCGTTAAAAGATTTAGAAAACAATTCCATTTGGAAGAGCGTCACGGCAGTAAAAGACAATCATGTGTTTGTAAACTCGGTTGATCCTCTTGCTCAAGGTGGAACGGCTTGGAGTAAAACGGCTTTCCTTAAGGCTGCAACGGAAGAATTAGCTAAATAAACAGTAAGGTGCGTTGATTGATATGGCAAAAACAAATTCATTACCAATAATAATTCTTTGTATGGCACCTCTATTGATTTGTTTCTCCATCGTATTATCGATCTTATATGGTGCCAAAAATATAGATTCCATAACGGTATGGAATGCCATTTTCCACTATGACTCTAGTAACGTTGACCATACGATCATTATGGCCTCTCGCTTGCCTAGAGTTTTGGGTGCCCTTCTCGTCGGGGGATTTTTAGCCATATCAGGAGCACTCATGCAGGGGATGACAAGAAATTATCTTGCATCCCCTTCAATTATGGGAGTGACGGATGGCTCTGCGTTCGTGATTACACTTTGTATGGTATTTGCTCCGGGTATGTCTTCATTCCAAATGATCCTCTTTTCCATGCTAGGTTCTGCATTGGGAGCCGGAATTGTCTTTGGTTTTGGGTCGCTGCTTCCAAATGGATTATCACCCGTTCGATTGGCCATTATTGGAACTGTGATCGGGACATTTTTAAGCAGTATTTCGGCTGCCATAGCATCCTATTTCCAAGTTTCCCAGGGTGTAAGTTTTTGGTACAATTCGAGATTGCACCAGATTGATCCCAATGTACTAAAATTGGCGTTACCATGTGGAATGTTGGGAATCATCCTCGCCTTATTCATCTCAAAATCTATTACGATATTATCTTTAGGCGAAGAAATTTCCATCAATTTAGGACAGCGCACAAAATTAGTAAAAGCTATCGCCCTCCTTTCCGTCATCTGCTTAACGGGAATAGCAGTGGCGCTTGTAGGGAAAATCGGTTTTGTTGGACTTATCATCCCCCACATCACCCGGTTTTTAATTGGGATCGATTATAGGTGGATCGTTCCATGTGCAGGGGTAATTGGTGCGGTTTTTCTAGCTCTGTGCGATGTCTTGAGCCGGTTTGTTAATTATCCATTCGAAACCCCCATCGGAGTCGTTACTTCCCTAATCGGCATTCCTTTCTTCCTGTACTTAATAAGAACGAGAGGAGGAGAAAAGAATGGATAAGAATACACGGTTTCGCTTCACCATCACGATGACCATCATTTTATGTTTAATCGCTGTTTCAAGTTATTTGAGCTTGATATCCGGTACATTCGACATGACCGTCAAAGCTGTCCTTCAGACCTTATTCAGGGTGAATCCAGTGTCCGATTTCGATTTGGTCATCTTTGATTTCAGGCTCCCCCGCATTGTGATCGCCGGTTTGGTGGGAGTGAGCTTAGGAATTGCAGGGACTGTCATTCAAGGGGTTACGAAAAACGGCTTGGCCGATTCCGGTATTCTCGGTATTAATGCCGGTGCTGGGACAGCCATTGTCATTTTCATGTTTTTCTATCAAGGTCAAAACAGCGGCTCGGATTGGTTCTCCATTATGAGTTTTCCTCTATTCGGTTTGGTGGGCGGACTTTTGGCAGCCCTATTGATTTTCCTTTTCTCTTGGAAGAACGGCACCCTGGACATGGGTCGCCTGTTACTGACCGGGATTGCCATAGGTTCGGCGTTTGGTGCCCTTTCCTTATATTTATCATTAAAAATGAAATCGACCGATTTTGAAATGGCAACGGTTTGGCTGTCAGGAACGATCTATGATGCCAACTGGAAATACATCGCATCCATGTTACCATGGATGATAGTCCTGATTCCGATCATTAAGAAAAAGGCTTATTTACTTGATTTGTATCAGTTGGAAGAATCAAGTGTTAAAAGTTTGGGGATTTCAGTAGAAAAGGAAACGATCATCCTTTTACTCTGTAGCATCGGATTGGTGGGCGCCTCCGTTTCCGTATCGGGAAATATCGGTTTCATAGGTTTAATGGCTCCCCACATAGCGAAGCACCTTGTAGGTATCCATCACAATCAGGTCATCCCAGTATCGGGAGCAATTGGCGCATTGCTGGTGATCGTATCCGATTTTATCGCAAAAACCGTTTTTGCACCGGCTGAACTGCCAGTCGGGATCATCATCTCGATTATTGGTGTCCCATATTTTCTTTATTTACTAATTAAAGCTAAAGCGTAGAAGGAGCGATGATCAGTGAGTATTCTCCGTATGGAAAATCTAGAAACGAATTACGAGAAATTCACGGTATTCAAAGACTTGAATTTGGAAATAAAGGAAGGCCTGGTCACTACCATCATTGGCCCTAATGGCTGTGGTAAATCTACCTTACTGAAAACGATAGGCCGTATTCTAAAACAAAAGAGCGGAAGCGTTTTTTTACAAGGACAGGATTTACATAAGATCCATACTAAGCAGATTGCCAAGCAGCTGGCGTTACTTCCCCAAAACCCGGTTGCACCAGCCCAATTGAAGGTAGAGGAACTTATTTCATATGGAAGGTATCCGCACCGCAATAATGTAAATAAACTAACGAAAGAAGATAAAGAAACGATTGAATGGGCCATGGATATCACTAAAACCCTTTCATTTCGAAACCGGCAAATCGCCAATCTATCCGGCGGTCAAAGACAAAAGGTTTGGCTGGCAATGGCTTTAGCACAGAAAACGGAGATTTTATTATTGGATGAGCCGACCACCTATCTTGATATGGCTCATCAACTAGAGGTTTTGCAAATAGTTGAAAAGCTTAATAAAGAACAAAAAATAACGACTGTCATGGTATTGCACGATATAAACCATGCGTCTCGGTTTTCACATGAAATCATAACGATGAAGGAAGGAGAAATCATTAAAACCGGTACCCCGGGCGAAATCATTACTCCTGCCGTTTTAGAAGAAGTCTTTCGTATTCATGCAAGGGTGATGATAGATCCTGCCAATGGGGCACCCGTTTGTTTTGGTTATGACAATTTATTACAGAAAGAAGTATATAAAGAAGCTGTTTCATCCCATTAAAAGCTGTGGTTCGGAAAACGTTTTATACCCTTAGTAGATTGGAGGATCCATGACTGCCCGCGGAAAGCGATTCTCTTGAGCGGTACTCAACACCAAATTGTAAGCCATAAAAAAACTGCAGTTCAACTCGCTTTTTTTTGAGTTTGTCTACAGTCTAAAGTCTAAAGGGATGTCGACAAGTCGACACCCCTTTTTTTACAGATTTATAGTTTTTCCAACTGGATGATATCCGCTGTATTTTGTTGCTGCATCCCTGGCTTTTGCAATTTCACTGCCGTTCCTTCAGGTAAGTTAGTGAATATAATAGGAGTAATCGTTGATGGTGCATTCCGTTTTATAAAATCTAAATCAATTTCCAAAAGAGGTGTTCCTTTTGTTATCCTTTGACCTTCTTGCACAAGAGATGTAAACCCTTCTCCATTTAATTTAACTGTATCCAAGCCAACGTGGATCAGAATTTCCAGGCCATTATCCATTTTCAATCCCAGTGCATGATTTGTCGGGAAGATACTTAGGACTTCCCCATCGATTGGGGATACTAGTTTTCCGTTGACTGGCTCGATAGCAAAGCCATCCCCCATCATTTTCATAGCAAACACTTGATCGGGAACTTGTTCGATCGGTAAAACGTTTCCTTCAATTGGAAGGACAAAGTCATTTACACCTAAATCTTGATTTTCTTCCATTCTATCCTCTGCCACTTGTGCAGATGGACTTGTTTTTACTTGGCTTGGGTCAACGCCATTCTTGATAAGTTGTTTCATCGCATTTGCAACGAATTCAACATTCGTTCCAACAATGACCTGCACACTCGATTTATTTAACTTCATGACACCGCGCGCACCATGCCTTTTTAAGGCTGCTTCATTCACATCTCCTGAATCGGCCACTTGTAAACGTAAGCGTGTTGCACAGTTATCAATTAGCATTATATTCTCTCTGCCGCCAAGATCTTGAATGAACAGCGATCCCATATCGGTATATTTATCCCCTGTTTTCACAATAGTTTCTTCTTCCACAACTTCTTCATCGTCTTCACGGCCAGGTGTTTTTAAATCCATGATCTTGATGACAAAATAGAAAATCACGAAGTAAACGGCCGCGTATACTAAGCCAATCGGTATTAACCATAGTGGTTTTTGCGCTATACCAAAGTTCAAGAAATAATCAATGGCTCCTGCGGAGAATCCAAAACCATGATGGATGTCCAATATGACGGCCAATGCCAGAGAAACCCCGGTTAAAAGGGCATGTATTACATATAACACCGGTGCGATGAACATGAACAGAAATTCAATGGGTTCAGTGATTCCTGTAAGGAAAGAAGTGAAAGCTAACCCAACAAGCATCCCCGTCACCAATTTGCGTTTCTCTTTCTTAGCAGCTGCAATCATCGCTAATGCTGCAGCTGGAAGGCCGAACATCATGATCGGGAAAAAGCCGGTCATGAATGGCCCCGCAGTCGGGTCCCCTGCGAAGAAACGATTTATATCACCTGTCGCTCCATTGTATTCACCAAAAACGAACCAAACCATACTATTCAAGACATGATGCAATCCTACCGGAAGCAATAAGCGATTCAATACGCCGAATACGCCGGCACCCAATGCCCCTGCACCTGTAATCCAGTCGCCGACACTATTAATTACATCTTGAATCGGCGGCCAAACAAAACCGAATATTCCCGCAAGTATGATCATCATAAGCGAAGTGATGATCGGGACAAATCGTTTCCCTGAAAAGAATCCAAGCCATTCGGGGAGTCTAATGTCGGAGTATCTATTATACAGAAGAGCTGCAACTATACCCGATATAATACCGCCTAAAACAGCCATGTTGATATCTTTATTAATCGCTTGTGTACCATTCGTTAAAACAAAGTAACCAACAAGACCTGCTAATGCCGCTGCACCGCTTCCATCTTTAGATAATCCAATCGCTATACCTAAAGCGAACAATATGGCAAGGTTATCAAAAATCGCTTGTCCCGAGGCAGCCATAAAGGGAATATCAAGTAAATCCGGTTGCCCTAAACGAAGCAATAAAGCCGCTGCTGGCAAAACGGCAATCGGTAACATTAAAGCTTTCCCAATCTTTTGTAAAAAATTTAACATCGAACTCATCTCCCTTGTTCCTAACTTCTTTTAATTCAGCAGAACGAAAAGACGTATAAAGCGTTTTCATTTTATCAATATAATAACTTTTCTTTGGCTTATACTAGCACAGAAAACATATAGATGTCTATACCAATTCACTTGAAAATCTACTCTATTCTTCGAAAATAAAGCAAATAGGTCTTTTTTATTCTTAATACCCCTTAACTGGTCTAGACAACTTTTAATAAAAACGATAAAATGAGGGCAAAATATATGAGACCATTTCATGACTCATTCATTAAGTTTTACTTTCATAAAGGAGATTATGTATGAAAACATTCATTATTAATAATCTAATAGTTCATGGAGAAAAGGAAACATACAAAAATGGATATATTAAAGTCGTGGATGGAAAAATTGCCGAAATTGGTCCTGCCAGCCAATACAAACAGGATGATGATGCCAAGGTAATTACTCTTTCACCGGATTATCAGGTAATTCCCGGTGCCATCGACATTCATATCCACGGAGTATCCAATTCCGATGCAATGGATGCCACACATGAAGCATTATCCACAATGGCAGAGACTCTTCCAAAGGAAGGAACCACCAGCTTTCTGGCCACTACAATGACTCAATCTACCGAAGCCATTGAATCAGCACTTCTTAATGCTGGTAAATATATCAAAAATCAAACTCAAGCAACCGCCGAAATAGTTGGGATCCATTTAGAAGGTCCTTTCATTTCACCTGCCCGTAAAGGAGCACAGCCTGAGGAGTATATCGTTGATCCTGATGTCACTCTATTTAAAAGGTGGCAGGTAATGGCCGAAAATCAAATCAAGCTTGTTACGCTTGCTCCTGAACAACCAAACGGATTAGATCTTGCCGCTCACTTAAGGGAAACTGGCGTCGTCGCTTCCATTGGACATTCAGATGCAACATATGACCAGATAGATGAAGCTATACAGGCAGGGACTACCCACGTTACACATCTTTATAATGGTATGCGTGGACTCCATCACCGCGAACCTGGTGTTTTGGGAGCTGCTTATCTTCGAGACGAGCTATATGTTGAACTTATTGCTGACGGCATTCACTGCAGGCCGGAAATGGTGAAGCTGGCATATAACCAGATTACCAGTGAACGCATGATCTTGATTACGGACTCGCTTCGTGCCAAATGGCTTGAAAAGGGAACCTATGATTTAGGTGGTCAGCCTGTGTATGTTAACGAAACGAAAGCAACGCTTTCAAACGGTACACTAGCAGGCAGTATATTGAAGATGAATGATGCCATCAAGAACACATTAGAGTATACCGATTGTTCCATGACTGACATTATAAAAATGACAGCAGAAAACCCTGCCAAACAGCTTCGGGTATTTGACAGAAAAGGAAGCATCCAGGTCGGCAAAGACGCCGATCTTGTAATATTGAATGACTGCCTGGACGTTGAAATGACGTTCTGCAGAGGAAATTTAGCTTTTAAAAAGGAGAATGTATCATGAAAATCATACAAGTGCAGGACTATATGGAAATGAGCCGGACAGCTGCAGAAATGGTGATCGGAAAACTCAAAGCAAATTCAAATATCAAATTGGGCCTTGCAACAGGCGGTACCCCTAAAGGAATGTACGATAACTTGATTGATGATCACGTGCGTAATCATACTTCTTATGAAAATGTAACGTCTTTTAATCTTGATGAGTATATCGGATTAAAATCAAATGATCCAAACAGTTACCATTATTATATGGATGACTCCTTATTCACTCACATCAATATAAATAAAGAGCGCACTCACCTACCAAACGGCACAGCCGATGACACCAACGGAGAATGTAAACGGTATGACGAAATGATTGATTCCGTGGGAGGGATCGATCTTCAGATACTTGGTATAGGGCAAAATGGCCATATTGGTTTTAATGAACCTGGAACTTCCTTCACATCCGGTACACATGTCGTAACACTTGAAGATTCAACGCGCCAAGCGAATGCTCGTTATTTCGATTCCATTGACGAAGTTCCTACACATGCCATTACGATGGGCATTTCAACAATCATGAAAAGCCAAGAAATTCTGCTGCTGATATCTGGTGATGAAAAAGCCGAAACCTTGAAGAAATTGATACACGGTGACATTTCCGAGGAATTCCCTGCATCTATCCTTAAAAAACATAATAGTGTTACAATTATCGCAGACCAAAAAGCGTTATCCGGAGTGATAATACCCTAAAAGGAGCGAAAGTCGATGATTGATAAAAACTCACCTCTTCCGATTTATTTTCAAATCGAAGAACAAATAAAAAGACAAATAGAAAACGGTGAGTTCCAAGCGCACGATGCCCTTCCATCTGAACGTGAATATGCCGAGCAATTCGAAATTAGCCGGATGACCGTCCGGCAAGCCATCAATAATTTGGTGAATGACGGATACTTATACCGTCAAAAAGGAAGGGGAACCTTTGTCGCCGACAAGAAGTTGGAGCAGCAGCTCAATGGGTTGACCAGTTTTACCGAGGACATGAAAGCCAGGGGATTAAATCCAAGCAGTAAGCTGCTGAGCTTTGAAATCATTCCGGCTGATAAGAAAATTGCCAGTGAATTGAACATTGCCCTTTATGCTCCCGTTTATGAAATAAAACGCATTCGTTTGGCTGATGATGTTCCAATGGCACTCGAGACCGTGTACATGTCTGCCAATTTAATTAAAGGATTAACGGAAGAAATTATAAACCTTTCCCTTTACCAATATGTAGAGAATTACATTAAACTTAAAATAGACTATGCTACACAAACATTGGAATCATCGATTGCTTCTGAACTAGAAGTCACCCATTTAGCGATTCCAAAGCACTCACCCATACTATTTATTCAAAGGCATACGTTCCTAATAGATGGAACTCCCCTTGAATATGTTAAATCGGCTTATCGTGCGGACAGGTATAAGTTCACTATCACAATAAGCAGATAAAATTTAATATTTTCATCACTATAGTCTTTTAATTGCCAAAGGTAATCGGAGGGTAACACATATATGAACTCATACTTTGAAGAAGTGCAGGCATTACTCACACTTGTAAGAGAACAGGAAAAACAATCAATTAAGGAGTCTGTGGAACATATCTCAAAAGCAGTGATGTCAGATGGAATCATCCATCTATTCGGAAGCGGACACTCCCATATTTTGACGGAAGAGGTATTCTACCGGGCAGGTGGGTTAGCTGCCATTCGTCCCATTTTCGTTGAAGATTTGATGCTTTTTAAGGGAGCTTCAAGGTCTTCCCAACTTGAACGGCAAAATGACCTTTCAGAGAAATTCATGCATGATGAGAATATCCGTCCTGGTGATGTCTGTATCGTCATTTCATCATCCGGCGTAAATCCCGTTCCCATAGATGTCGCCACTATCGCAAAAGAAAAAGGGGCCTTCGTCATTGGACTAACATCACCGGAGTATGCCAAAAGCTGTCCTTCCAGGCATAAACAGAATCATTATCTCCACGACGTCGTTGATTTGGTCATAGACAATCATATTGCCAAAGGTGACACATTACTGAAGTCAAATAATATATCTTTCGGTTCTGGATCGACCGTGATCGGGGCCGTTCTCCTCAATATGATTTTTACACAAGTCATCCAAACGATTATTGAATCAGGGGCGACCCCTCCCGTATTCCTAAGCAGTAATATCGAAGGGGCAGATGAACACAATCAAAAGATCATCGCGAAATATAAAACAAGAATCCCCCAATTATGAAACGGTTTAGCCAAAAAGGAATACATAGGCTTTTATGTTCCTCATAAAAGCAGTCACGATAAATATTAAAGAAGGCATCCATTTCGGATGCCTTCTTTAACTTAAGGGGTACTTCCTATTACTCCTTATTTTTTAAAAACGGCCACCAATTCGCTTTTCCGAACGTCGCAACCATCACTGGAATAAACAATGGCAATATGACAAACGCATATAAAGCAAGTCCCACCAATATTAAAGTGGCTATTTCCAAGAGTGATAGAACTCCTGCTGGCATCATGGCCGCAAAGGTTCCGCCCAGAATGACGGCCGCCGAGATGATCACCGTTCCCATTTTTCTCATGGAGAGTAACATCGCTTCCTTGACCGATTTATCTTTCCACTCGTTAAAGCGATCCATTAAGAATATGCTATAGTCTATGCCAAGAGCAATCAAGATGACGAAAGCAAAGAAAGGAACGGCCCAGCCAATGCCGTCATAGCCGATAATATTAACAAAAATCAACTCTGTAATGGCTGCCGCTGTATAATAAGTCAAAACGAGCGACACAATCAAATAGACTGGCATGACCAGAGATCGCAGCATGAAAAAGAGAATGATTGCGATACCCGAAAGCATCAAAACGACTGTCCGTGAGAAATCCTCCTCAGACATCGTGCCCAAGTCATGATGTGTACTTGTGATTCCCCCTATCGCCACCTGCGCATTTTCAAGCTTTGTATCTTTCGTTACTCTTTCAACGGTTGCCTCAATCGAATCGATTTGCTTGATTGCTTCATTGGAATATGGATTCTCCTTGAATACCACATCCATGGTCATGATTTTACCATCTTCGGATAAGTACGCGTTCAATGCTTCCCCGAATTCCTCGCTTTCAACTACTTCTTTGGGAATGTACATGCCTGTTACCGTTTTATCCGTTTTTGCCAATCCTGATAAATACCCCTGTGCAGACGATAGACCATCATGGACTTCATTCAGACCATCTGCACTTTCATTTAAGCCATCTGTCAAATCAGTAAGTTGCCCCCCTAGGCTTGAAAAACCATTTAGGAGTTCTTGCTGCCCATTACTTAAGCTAGTAAGGCCTCCTTTAAATCCTGACAGATTATTTATGACTTCACCCTGACCATTGGCCATGGTGCTTAGACCTTTTTGTAAGGTGTCAACACCTGAAATCAATTGGTTCAGGCCCTCCCCAAGAGAAGTTTGACCCTTTGTAATTTCTTCCATATTTTGATTGATTGTATTCAAACCGCCGGACACTGAACCAAGGTTCCTATTGAGTTCGGAAAGGCTTACTGCCATGGGCTCCAAACCACCCTGGGCCCCTTGTACTGTTTGTTTGATCGTTTGAAAGGATTCATCCGCCTGTAATTCTGGATGATTGGCTTCCATTTGCTCAAAGGAAGGATTTAAACCAGCAAGACCTTGGGATACGCCCGTAAGGTTAGTTTGAATCTCTTTGTATCCGCCTGTGAGCTCACTTAACCCATTAGCTGATTGTTTATACCCTTCGAGGAGTTGTTCGCTTCCGGTGACGAGCTTCTCCAAGTTTGCCTTGACCTCATTCAATCCGGTTTTTATATCCCCAGTCCCTGAAGCCCCCTCGCGAATGCCTGCTTCAATGCTTGTTAACGCCATCTCCACCTGACCTACGCCGCTCTTTATTTCATTGGTCCCGGAAATGAGACCCCCTATTCCGTCCGTTGCCTGCTTCAAGCGCGGTCCTGAATCGGAAAGCTCACTGCCTGCCATTTTTAATCCATCACTGATTTGTTTAATGCCTTCATTTCCTTCCCCTATTCCCTTTTCCAAAGTTTCGGCTTGGTTGGAGACAAATAAGTCCTTAATGGGTTCACCTGTCGGACGGGTCATCGATCGAACTACATCGACTTCATCCACCTTGACGACTTCCTGACTGATTTTTTCAGCAAGTGCGATGTAATCTTCCGAATCCATACGTTCGTCATTTTTTATGACAATCTGTGTTGGCATGGATTGTCCCGGGCCAAATTCATCGGAAATGATATTAAATGCCATGATGGAAGGAACATCATCACCCGCTTCTTCAAGAGAGTTATAAGAAATCTTCCCATCATACATAAACAAAAAGGGAACACAGACGACTGCAACGATCATTAGCGCCAACAATGGGCGGTTCATGGAGAAGTTACCCAGAATTCCCCATAGTTTACTGTCACTATGCCTAAGCTTGCCTTTTGCCGGCCAGAATAGTTTCTTGCCAAGAACCGCCATGAAAAATGGAACGATTGTATAGAGGGCGATGATTAAAATGAAAACCCCTATGGCAACGGCAGCCGCAGATTGATAGAGCTTAAATGTGCTAAAACCAATTGCCGCAAAGCCAATCATTACGGTCAGCCCACTGAAGAAGACCGTCTTACCAGCGGTTCGGTATGTCTCCACGATGGCTTCAGGCAAGGACTCTTGTGACGATAGTTCCTCCTTGAAACGACTTAGCAGCAGGATGCAATAATCCGTCCCGATTCCAAATAAAATGCCTACCAGGAATATTTGGGTGTAAGACGAAATCGGAAAGTCCCATTTATCCACCAGGAATGAGACGATGGATTGTGAACATAAATAAGTGAAGCCTACTGTTACTAACGGAATGACCGGTGTCACCACTGAACGGAAGACTATCAGCAATACAGCCAGAATGAAGACAAGCGTGATGCCTTCAGTTTTCTTCAGCCCCTCTTGGGAATTGGTATTAAGATCTTCATCGATCATCCAGCTGCTTGTGTAATAATGCTCGACATCCACTTTTTCCAACTCTTTATAAAGGGCATCGATCACTTCCTTAGCTTCCCGGTCCCCCTTAACCATCGTGATGGATGTCAAAACGGTTGATTCATTCTCCGAGACCAACTGTTCCTTAAGCGAGGGCTCTTTAAAATGGGTCATGATCTCTTTGATGCCAAGCTCTGACTTATTCTTGTCAAGCTTTTGGATCGCTATCTCAATCTCTTTCAATTCTAAGGAAGACAACTTCTTATCACCGTGAAATACAAGAGCCACTTGTGACTCATCTTCGTTCTGGATCTCTTTCATTAGCTCATTGGCCATCCCAGATGAATACTCTGCCGGTACATCCAGCTGTCCCTTATTCCGGACAAGGTCCGCCATATTAGGTGCCGCGAACAATAAACCTGCCGTAATTGCAAACCAAGCGATAATGACCAGCCATCTTCCCTTTATGACCCCCCTCATTTATATTTCCTCCCTTCCCTCATTCTTCATTTGAATGAAAATTTGTGAAAGCCTCTCATATGTATCAAGGAATTTAACAATCTCTTCATAATCGAATTTCGTCATGACGCTCTCTACCAATTTATGAATCTTATTTTCCGTTTCCTGCAACAATGCTTCCCCCTCTATGGAAAGCTTCAAGTGAAAGACCCTTCGGTCAACCAGGTCCTGCTCCCGTTCTATCAATCCTTTGCCCTCCAGCCTGTTGATGTTGGACGTGACGGCACTCTTATTAATATAAAAGGCATCACTTATTTCCGTCGATGTACACAACCGCTGTTGTTGAATGAACCGTAAGGTATAGTATTGTTCGTTCGTCAGCACATTACAAATCTGATCTTTTATTAAAAGCTCCCCCATCTTATTGACATAGAAGGAAACCTTCATATATCGATCAATCAATCCAGAAACTTTTTCATTAGCCATCGTTGCACCTCCCAAAAAAAGTAGTTCAGTCATTTAACTATATGTAGATTACTATTGTTCTATTTATTATGTCAATCCCCCGACAGTTTATTATTTCCAGTTTAACTTATGGTAAATAAGGGAAAACCCAAAGTAAGCAAACAATCTACTATTCTAAAGGAGGAAATATAAATGACTCAATCAACTATCGAAACTCAATCGAATAGCAAGCTTTTAAAAGGGATTCTAATCGGGGGGCTTGTTGGTGGTGTGTTGACCTTGCTTGACTCCAACACAAGAAATAAAGTAAAGCGTTCAGCCGTCCTTTTAAAAGACAACTCCATGAATATGATTGAACAGGTCAAGGAAAATCCCGGCGAAATGAAGGAACAGATGATATCAGGAGTCAAAGGGGCAACGGAGACGATTAAAGAGGCAATCAATGACGTTGAAACACTATATGAAACCGTCAATGAAGACGTGGTGGGTAAAGTATCCGAGGTAAAGGATATCTCCACTGATGCCCTTGGTACAGCTAAAGACGCAACAAGTGAATTGAAAGACATCAGTTCAAAAGTGGTTGTTGCCGGTAAACAACTGAAAGAAACACCATCACAATCATTGAAATCCGATAATAATAAAGGGAAAAAAGAGAGTGATGAAATCGTTAAAAAATCAGGATTATCCAACCAAAAATCCATTTCATCCAACTTCTAATATATAAAAAAGCTGAGACATTATGCCTCAGCTTTTTTTTGTACCTTATATCACTTCACTTGATAACCTTAGTTAGAACTCTCTAATCTATTCGTTATCTCATGCTCTTTTTTTACTTCAGCTAACCAAACGGGATATTCCTCTTGTAATCTTTCAGAAAGAAGCGTTTCTTTAATTACATCTTTACTGTCATCTAAATCAGCTTTTTTTGCTTCCTTCTTACCGGTTACTTTTATGATATGGTATCCATAATCGGATTTGACTGGATCACTGACTTTATTTATATCAAGATCAAAGGCAACATCTTCAAACTCATCGACCATATCACCTTTCCCAAAATACCCTAGGCTCCCACCGTTATCGGCCGTTTCAGAATCTGTGGAATATTCCGCTGCCAATTTAGCGAAATCACCGCCCTCTGCGATTTCTTTCGCGACTTTTTTAGCCGTTTTTTCGTCTTCGACTAAAATATGACTAGCTTCCACTTGTTCCGCTTGAGCAAAAGTATCTTTATTATCTTCAAAATACGTGCTGATTTCATCTTCCGTCACGGTTATTCTCGGTTCGACCAGTTTTTTCGTTTGCAGATAAACCACGATGTCCTTTTTTAAGGCTTCCATGGAAGAACCGCTTGCTTCCAATTGCTCTTTTAACGACTTTTCATCGCCATAGGACTCAACCATGGTATCGATTTCTTTCTGGATTTCTTCATCCTTAATTTTAATTGCTGCTTTTTCCGCTTCCAATTCCACCAATTTATTGGTGATTAACAGGTCTAAAGTATCTGCCCCGTATCCCGTAACAAGCGCGTCATACAGCTCATCCTTATTGATTTTCTCGCCATCTATACTGGCCATGGTCTTATCCGTGGACGAAACCATCGCAAATGCCATGATCCCGGAAATGATTAAAATGCTCCCTGCCCAAATATATGCTTTCGTGCTTCTTAATAGTTTCATGAATACTCTCCCTTAATTTTTCTATTATGATAGCTTGGAAATATTAATTAATCCTTAAGATTTTACTGTAACCTTTAATATGTACTAACCCTATCATTATACTAACATATTTATATCCCTGCAGATATTTAGATTATTTCATTCCTTTACCAAATCACATTGTGATTTTGATTGATCATTCCAAAGGATGAAATTATACCGTTATATCGACTTTTGATATATAAGTAACAGAGGGCCAAAAACACAATAAAAAAAGCATGGTATACAGAGGGAATTCCTCCACCATGCTTTTTTATTGTGTTATTTACGATGCATCTTGAATTCAAGGAAGAGTTCATTGTAATGGGCCAAGTTTTTCTTCCCAAGGTTTTCGTACACTTCCAATTTCTTTGTCAGTTCCGGTGATGGATAGAAACGTTCATCCTTCACCACTTCTTCAGGCATATATTTCAGTGCTTCTTTATTAGGTGTCGAGTAACTTACATATTCAGCATTCTGTGCCGCAACTTTCGGGTCAAGCATGAAGTTGATGAACTGGTGAGCCGCATCGACATTTTTGGTTGTTTTCGGAATGACCATGTTATCAAACCATAAATTGGAACCCTCTTTTGGAACAACGTATTCGAGATCTTCATTTTCAGCCATGATTTCAGAAGCAACTCCCGACCAAACAAGGCCAATCGCCGCTTCCTGGGCCTCCAATAGCATGCGGCTTTCATCTCCTACTATCGCTTTAATATTCGGGGTGAGGGCATCAAGTTTGGATTTTGCCTCTTGAAGGTGGTCTTCATCCATGTCATTCAATGAATAATTCAAAGAGTTCAGACCCATGCCCATCACTTCTCTCGCCCCATCCGTCAAAAGGATTTCATTTTTTAAATCTTTATCCCATAAATCCGCCCAGGCTGTTATTTCTTTGCCACCGAGCATCTTGGAATTGTAAACAATTCCAACCGTTCCCCAGAAATATGGCACGGAATATTTATTCTCCGGATCGAATGGCAGATCGATGAATCGCTCATCGATATTTTTCAAATTCGGTAGCTTGGAATGATCCAAGGGAACCAATAAGTCTTCTTGCCTCATCTTATCGATCATATACTCAGACGGAATGGCAATATCATAAGTCGTACCGCCCTGTTCGATTTTAGTCATCATTGCCTCATTCGAATCGAACGTCTCATAAATGACCTTTATTCCTGTTTCTTCTTCAAAACGTTCGATGAGATCCGTATCGATGTAATCGCCCCAATTATAGATGGTAAGCGTATTGCTGCTCGTAAACCCCTGCGATGAATTCAATCTTGAAATCGCATATAGCAGCAAAGCGGATACGAGGGAAATGATCAATAACATTTGGACAAGCCTTTTCATCGTTTCCCCCCCATTCCCATTTGCCTTACACGTTGGGTTATAAAGTAATATACGATAACCAGCAGCAGCGTCACGACGAACAGCAATGTCGATAGTGCATTGATATTCAATGAAATCCCTCGGCGGGCCAAGGAATAGATTTCCACAGAAAGAGTGGAGAAGCCATTACCGGTCACAAAGAACGTAACCGCAAAATCATCAAGTGAATAAGTCAATGCCATAAAAAAACCAGCAAAGATACCTGGTAAGATGTATGGAAGGATGACCTTCGTCAATACATCCCACCGGCTTGCACCTAAATCTCGGGCCGCATCAATTAAAGTAGGGCTCATTTCCTGAAGTTTCGGAAGGACCAACAGCACAACGATCGGGATACTGAAGGCGATATGCGACAACAATACCGAATAGAATCCAAGCTTGATCCCGGCCATTGTGAATAAAATCAGGAAGGAAGCACCGATGATCACATCGGGACTGACGATCAATACATTATTTAATGACAATACCGTATTCTTAGCTTTACTGCTCGTAAAGGTCCGAATTCCAATCGCCCCTATCACCCCTATGATCGTTGCGATCAGTGCAGATAATAAAGCAATCACGAGTGTATTCAATACAATGATCAACAGCCTTGTATTTTGGAACAGCTCCTTGTACCACTCCATCGTGAACCCTTTAAAGTCATACATCGTTCCGCCGCTGTTAAAAGAGTAAAAGACTAAAAAGAAAATCGGTGCATAGAGTATGAGAAAAATCAAAACGAGAAACGCTTTTGATATTGGTGATAATTTATTGCCCAATTTACACACCCTGCTTTCGGTTTCCCGTTACAAACATAATCAGGAACATTATAATAATCAAAAATACCGCGATTGTTGAACCCATTCCCCAATCCTGTGTCACAAGGAAATGCTGCTCGATAGCTGTACCAAGCGTAATCACGCGGTTACCGGCAATCAGTCTTGTAAGCATGAACAATGAAAGTGCCGGGATGAAGACCACCTGGCATCCCGTCTTTACACCATTTAACGTCAATGGAAAAATGACACGGCGGAATGTCATCCAGCGGGACGCTCCCAAGTCATTGGCCGCATCCAAAAGGGTTGGACTCATTTTATCAAGCGCATTGAATATCGGTAAGATCATAAACGGGATGAAAATATAAACCGAAACGAATATGAAGCTGAAATCCGTAAAGAGAATCTGCTGCTTTCCGATTCCTACAGCCTCTAGAAAACCATTCGCCACACCATACGTGCCAAAAATACCAATGAAGGCATAAGCCTTCAAAAGTAAATTGATCCAGGAAGGCACGATAATCAGCAAAAGCCACAACTGCTTATGCTTGGTTTTCGTTAACAAATATGCGGTCGGGTAGGCGACTAAAAGGGATATTCCCGTTATCAGGAAAGCATACCAAAATGAGCTTAAAGTCATTTTTAAATATACTTGCGTAAAAAACTTTTGATAGTTTATCAAAGATAGATTGCCTTCAATGTCAAAGAAGGAATAGTAAAGGATTAACAAAATGGGTGCGATCACAAATAAAGCAATCCATAAGACATAAGGTATGAAGTAAATATTCCGGGATATTTTATTCTTCATGACTTTCCCCATCATGATACGCTTCCAGACGCTTATCGAATTCTTCTTCAGTTTCACCCAATCTCATGACATGAATCGATTCTGGATCGAAATAAAGACCTATTTCATCTCCAACTGCCACTTTTTTCGTTGATTGGACAAGCCACTCATTTCCATCATGGTCATAACAGCTGATTTCATAATGAACACCGCGAAATAGCTGTGAGTCCACCCGAACTTGCAGCTTTCCACGTTCGACGGAAGTGATCTCTAAATCTTCCGGGCGGATGACAATATCGACAGCTTCATTACGGTTCAACCCTTGGTCGACACATTCAAACTGTCTGCCGACGAATTCCACACGGTAATCTTCAATCATTTTTCCTTTTACAATATTAGATTCACCGATGAAATCAGCAACGAACCGATTCAGCGGTTCATCATAAATATCCGTAGGGGTCCCACTTTGCTGAATTTTCCCTTTGTTAAGGACAAAAATCTCATCTGACATCGCTAATGCTTCCTCTTGGTCGTGAGTGACGAAGATAAACGTGATTCCAAGTCTCTGTTGCAGTTCCCGCAATTCATATTGCATTTCTGTACGTAATTTCAAATCGAGGGCAGATAGCGGTTCATCCAGAAGGATGACTTCAGGTTCATTAACAATCGCCCTGGCAATCGCTACCCGTTGCCGCTGACCGCCGGACATTTCCCTGATTTCCCGTTTTTCATATCCCTCCAAGTTAACAAAGCTTAGGGCTTCCTTCACTTTGATTTCCACTTCCGAATTCTTCATTTTTTTAATCCGAAGACCAAATGCCACATTTTCAAACACATTTAAATGCGGAAAAAGTGCATAATCCTGAAATACCGTATTCACTTGCCTTTTATTGGCTGGCACATCATTGATCTTTTTTCCTTCAAAGTAAATATCACCTTTGGAGGCTTCCGTAAATCCAGCAATCAAGCGAAGGATGGTGGTCTTCCCACATCCGGAAGGACCCAAAAGCGTATAGAACTTCCCTCTCTCGATTTCAAAACTAACATTATCGAGAACTACCGTTTCATCATCAAATTGCTTCGTAACCTGATCGAAGCGTATTATATTCCCGTTTGCCATAGCTTCTTCCCTCTTTCCATTACCTTACTCATCAATCTTCAACGATTGCATTTGTTTTGAATTCTATAAGTATGATTCCGTCACCACGAGTAATAACTCGGACTGACCTTCAAAATCATTGATGATTTGATGTTCATCTGAAGCATGAAAATAAATCGATTCCCCTGCCTTGACGAAATACGTATGTGTACCAAGCTTTACAATGACTCTTCCGCTTAATACATAACCGAATGTTTCCGACAGGGATGGTTCAAATTGTTTGAACTCCCCTTTTTCCTGGAGAGTCAGTCGAATAGGTTCCATTTCCTTCTCATTCGACTCAGGCACGAGCCACTGAATTTGATACCCGCGTTCTTCATCGATGAAAAATGTTTGTGCTTCTTCTTCATACACCACTTTTTGGACCTGGTCCTCTTCATCGAAGAAATGCTTCGGCTTGCACCCGAGTACTTCTAAAATATTGAAAAGAGTTTCAATTGAAGGGGAACTAAGATCCCTTTCCAACTGTGAAATATATCCTTTGCTTAAATCCGTTCTTTCCCCCAATTCTTCCTGGGTCAATCCTTTTTTCAAGCGAAGGTTCTTTATTTTTTTTCCAATTTGCATCCCATTACCCTCAATCGGTTTACTTATAGTAAACCCACAGTAGATAAAGTTTTATATAAGTAAACTTTCAGTTTAATTTTACGAATATCATTATACATGAATTGCCGGAAACTTCAAACGGAATTTCCGGCATGCATAAAGGAAGGACCGCCACCTGGCAGTCCCCCTTTTACAACTTCAGATATATCTCTTGCGCTTTCTTCTCCCCATCAGCAATACAATCCGGTATTCCGACACCATTATATGAACAGCCCGCAAGTAAAACATTCGGATAATTCTCAGAGATTTTCTCCTCAAGTGATTGGACGATTTGAGGATGTTTAATATGGTAGTTCGGCATATTTTCATGCCAATTCGTCACTTCACTCGTAATTGGATTCCCGGAAATGCTTAGACTGTTTTTAATGTCGCGTAATGCCACCTGGATCAATTCCTGTTTTGTAAGGGACCGTAATCGTTCATAGTCCGAATTTGAGCTTTTATAAAAAAGCCTTACCAAAAGCTGACTGTTTTCAGAAGTATGCTCCCATTTCCGGCTTGTCCAGGTACATGCATTGCAGATCAAATCACTATTATCACCTGCAATGAAACCTGTCCCGTCTTTTGGAAGCATGCTGTCCGGGATATCGAATCCAAGATAAACGCTAATCATCGAACTATTGATCAAGCCGTCGAAGTCCTCATCCAACTCCCGATCACCCAATAATTTCTGGGCAACAGTATGCGGTGTACTCAATACGATAAAGTCCGTTTCCAGCATTTCACCGTTTGCCAATGAAAGGATATACCCCTCATCATTTCTTCTAATTTCACCTACACTGACCCCTTTTAAAATCTCCACCTTATCGAGGCTTTCCTCAATTCGTTCAACCAAGGTTGATAAGCCATTTTTAAACGAAAGAAACTTCTTATTTCCCTTGCTTTGGTATTTCTGCTTATTTTCATTCAGACCGCGTATTATACTGCCATATTCATTTTTATAATCCAGCATCTCTGGCAGTGTTTTGGCAATGGTCAATTCATTCAAATTTCCTGAGTAAACACCCGATAGGACAGGCGATATCTGCTTTTGCACCAATTCCTTACCTAAGAAGCTTTCAAGAAATAAACCGATTGAATCATTCTTTGTAAACGTCTCATTTTTTGTATAGAAATCCTTTAAGGCGTCAACCTTCCCTTGGGCGGAAACCAGATCACTTTTCACCAGCGACTCCAGACTCATCGGGATTCCGAATAGGGTATCTTCCGGGATTCCCTTCAGCATCCCATCTGTATGGATAAATGATTTTCCCGTGGCATTATAGACAACTTGATCATCTAGGTTCAATTCCTTAAGAAATGGTTTTATATTTTGTTTTCTGGCGACAATCGAATCGGCACCCGCTTCAATTTTAAAAGGACCATTGTGCACTGTCCTTATTTTACCGCCAAGTTCCTCCTTTCCTTCTATTAATACTAATCGTACGGAAAGGCTCCTCGCTTTAACTGATTTTTGTAAAAAATACATGGTTGATAAACCGGTAATGCCTCCACCTATGACTACGACTGTTTTCATTAGGACTACACCTCGATTAACGAATTTTGCATTAAGTAAAGTGTACCATAAGGCAGCGGCATTATTAAAAGCGGCCCTTCTAAATCATTGGTTTCATAATGCAGCCTGTAACAAATTAGACAAAAAAAAGACCTCCCCCGTTCGAAAAATCCACAAGCCATCATATAGAATTTGTTATTTACTTCCTTATTCCATATCCTTGTTCATCGTATCTAATCTATATTCCATTATCTCCATCAACCAGCTTCTGCCTACCTTCTGAATCCCTGTATCCTGATCCCGATTTCGTATAAAGCATTTTGGCAATCCCGCTCATGACGACCACTGCCAGAATGATCGAATCCGAAAAATCCCCTTTGCGAATGCCTGAAGGACTTGCAAGGCTTTCTTCGCACCCTTTTTACCTTGATGCTTTTGATCAACAAAAAAGCCACGGAGTAATATCGCTTTTTTATAGATGGTGAAGAAGGTGATGTTCTCACCGATGTGTAGGACGAAAAAGCCAACCGTCCGATATTCCCTTCACAAACCGGGAGGAGCACTGCCGAATATATCGGCAGTGCTCCTTAAGTTATCCATGTGTATTTTCATTGATTGTTAGTGCTTCTCGTAAATTGATTTGCCGACGAAGTATGTTGGCAACATCACGGGAAATTTGTCGTTTTTCAAACATATCCTGCACTTCATCCCGTTCTGCCTGGATCGCTTTAAAGAACAACTCTCTTTCATAATCGACCATTTTACTAGGGATACGGCCTCCATTTTCACGTTTGCATTTTAAAATCAACACTTTATACTCTTCTATGATCATCGAGGATGTCGCATGATTATCAGGTGTAATACCGGCTTGTATCTCTTGGATGGCAGCTTTATACATCCTGATTTTAAGGTCCCTGACCTTTTCCAATCTCTCAAGATTGATTTTTCTTATTTCTCTTTTATTAGGGAAAAATAATTTTAAAACCCTCAGCATACTTCTTCTGAAAAGCGTTACAGACCTGAAAAAACGGAACTTCAGTCGATTTGTTACGGCACCTTCCATCCGCTGGATGTATTCCTTGCATATATACGCCGTTTCCCGGTCCACTTTTTCATCCTTAATTAGCTTATCCAGGAATCTTTGCTCTGCTTCAAGGGCCTTGAAGCGAAGGTCCTTCTCTTCTTCCCTTAATGCAGCCGGTTCTTTCTCCTGCTCTACATAGGACAAATCATTGATCTTGTTACAGTACCTAGAAATGATCGATAAAGCCGCTTCCCGGTTTTCATCTGTCATTTGGGACTCAATCACCCGAATCGCCGCTTGATGGGAGTGAATGGCAGCAGCTTTCGTTTTATCAGCCTGATTGTCCAGTACTTCCTCTTCTTCCGAACGTGCCACGATTGGCAGAAACACACTCGCAACAATCAAGGTCAGCAATATGACACCTGCTGCAATGAAGATGATTAACGAACGTTCAGGAAAAGGACTTCCATCTGCCAACACATACGGAATCGAGAACGAACCCGCTAACGTTACAGCTCCGCGAACACCGGAAATGGTAATGATTCCGGCCGCTTTGAGGTCTGGTTTTTGGGCGCCTGCTTTTCTCATCACCCAGCCAATCGACCAGGCAGCCGTAAGCCAAATGAATCGTAAAGCGAAGAGGAAAAGTGTAATGATCACAATATAAAGGATCACTTGTCCATTATTGAAGGCTGGATCCTGAAAGATCGTTTTCGCAACGCTTGGGATTTGCAAGCCAAGCAAAACGAAAACGAGGCCATTCAATACATATAAAATGACGGACCATGTACTCTTCGAAACGACTTGAAGTTCTACAGTTGGTGATATTTCCCGATCCCGTTCAATGGCATGGACGATTCCCCCGGCCACGACCGCTAAAATCCCAGAAAGGTGGAAATGTTCCACAGCGAGGAAAATAATAAAAGGAGTTAGGATTTGGATCAGCATATGCATCGTGACGTCTTCCATCCCTAAACGGCGAAGAAATAAACGAAGCCTGATAATGATGAAAGCAAGTATTGCTCCACCTACAAACCCACCAATTGCAATCCATATGAAACTGAAGGTTGCATCGACTAGAGAGAAAACACCAGTGACTGTAGCTGCAACGGCAAACTTAAAGGCAACTAAACCTGAAGCATCATTCATTAACCCTTCTCCTTCGAGAAGGTGCATGATGCTCTTCGGTAACTTGACACGACTCGCCAAAGCGCTTACTGCCACAACATCCGTAGGTGACAAAATCGCCGCTAAAGCGAACGCTGCCGGCAATGGTATCGAAGGGATCATCCAATTAATTAAATACCCGCCCGCCCAAACCGTTATGAATACCAGGCCTAGTGCAAGCATTAGAATAGGTGCTCTCAATTTCCATAATGCTGTTCGGGGTACATTTTTACCATCATTGAATAATAGGGGTGCGATGAATAACAGCAAAAATAATTCCGTCTCCATCTCAACATGTATACCCAGGGGTAAAAGTGCCAATATGACACCCAGTGCTATTTGTATTAATGGTACAGGTATAAAGGGTATAAAATGGTTAATTACATTAGACACTCCAATCAATATAAGAAGGGCTAATATAACAAGAAAAAACTCCATACAAACATCAAACTTCCTCTCTTATCTATTTTCATAACTATAAGCGTAACATATTTATACCCATTCATTCATGCATTAATTATTCTAACCTAGAATCCTCCTGAATAATGATACCTTTTATAAAAGCAAAGGAGCTTGCGTTGTACGCGATGAGCCATCATAAGATCGGGCGATTGAATGTTTTACAAAATCAACTCCATCAACAAACTAAGGTAAACGATAAAACAGAAAAAAGCTGATTGGCTAACCATAATCAGCTTTTCCCTCATGATGAAAGACACCCCACATAAGAAGTCGAGATTAAAAGACTTATTTAGTTCCCGGGACAAAAAGACCAAGGTGTTTGTGCAGTACATTTGCCTGGAAAGGAAGAAGAATGCCTTCACCGCCATCGATATTGACTGCAAGTTCCTCTGATGTGGCAATATGGAGCTTGGATGTTTTAATATATTCAACTTCATCATGCCCCTTGATCTCCCCCCTAATTAAACTGGGAATGATCTTGACGATGAGAGGAAGGGATAAATCCTTAATGATGAATGTGTGCAACTTCCCATCATTCACTTCCGCCTCTGGTGCAAGCTGTTCGAAACCGCCGACAGAGTTTGTCATTGTTGCAATTAGTAAATGAGCCTCGCCTATCCACTTTCCCTGATCATGTTCAACCGTTAAATGAAACGGAGTTTTTTTAATGATCGCTTTTGCTCCTTCAATGAAATATGCAAAAGATCCCAGCAGGGTTTTTTGGTCAACGGTAACATTATAGGTAGCCTCGGCGATTGCCCCTACTGCCAACACATTCATAAAATAACGATCATCGATCTTCCCTATATCCGATTCCTTAATATGCCTATCCTTCAATATCCCAATGGCTGCATTGGGATTCATGGGTATTCCCAATGATCTCGCGAAATCATTAATGGTTCCTAGTGGAATGATTCCGAAAATAGGCCGATGTGGCTGCTCCCCCATGCCATTCACTATCTCGTTCACCGTTCCATCCCCACCCATGGAAATGACAGCATCGAACCTTTCTGCACATGCCTCCTTAGCAAAATCCGTAGCATCCCCCTCACCTTCCGTTTTACGAACACATACCTCCTCAAAAATTTCACCCAGTACCTTTTCCGCTTTCGGCAAAATCTTTCCTGCCTTTTCCTTACCTGAAGATGGATTAATGATAATCATCACTTTCGCCATATGCTACCTCCCACCATTTGTACTTCTACTAGCAAGTTACCTCTTTACTGATGTACTAAAACCACACGGACAATTTTTTCTGATTGTTGGATGAGCATGTTCCCAGTAACTCACAAATAATCTCGGTCACTTGAATTTCGCTGAACTTTCAGAACAAGCTCTTACATGGACTGTAAACGGCCATTCATTGATCACTGAACTTTCCTGTCCTCATCTGTTACATTAATACCTATCTCGTTCAATTGAAAATTGTCTGTCCCTTTCACTCCCTATTTGTTTTTTCCTTTTATAAAAAGCATTATTTCCTCAATTTCCTACTTACCGTGAAGAGAAACAAAAAAATAAATAGATGACAAATCCCTTCCCTATAAGGTTTTCAGACTACCAGTGAAATAAATTTCAAATTTTCTGTAAAATACCTATACAATTTCCAAATTCGGGTATATACTGTATTATAACAACAAGCAAACATCTAAAACTGTACTATAAAGAGGAGGGCAGGACATGCAAGCAAATCGACCGGATTTATTAATAATCGATTCATTTAAACATTGCCCGGAATGTGGTGAAACACATGTGGACCACTCAGATTCCTATCTGATGGAATGCGATCGCTGCCTTTCCAAACGTGAAGAGTAAAGCGATCGGAAAATATATCTAATATTAAAAGGAGGAAATATCATGCAAATGAAAAAATCCATTGAGTTTTTTTTAAACAATATCCCTGCTAAACATTGCCCCGAGTGTGGTGACCATATTATTGAGCACGCTGAATCTTACTTAATGGAATGTGACCGCTGCCTTTCCAGACGCGAAGACTGATTAAACCTAATCAAAAAGGAGGAATCATCATGCAAACTATAAATCCACTGGAATTCTTCAGGAAACTGCCGCCTAAACAATGTACGGAGTGCGGGACCCATATCACTGAACAAGCTGAATCCTACTTAATGGAATGTGACCGCTGCCTTTCCAAGCGTGAAGACTGATTAAGCCTAATCAAAAAGGAGGAATCCCATCATGCAAACTATAAATCCACTGGAATTCTTCAGGAAACTGCCGCCTAAACAATGTACGGAGTGCGGGACCCATATTACTGAACAGGCTGAATCCTACTTAATGGAATGTGACCGCTGCCTTTCCAAACGTGAAGACTGATTAAGCCTAATCAAAAAGGAGGAATCATCATGCAAACTAAAAACCCATTGGAATTCTTCAGGAAACTGCCGCCTAAACAATGTACGGAGTGCGGGACCCATATCACTGAACAAGCTGAATCTTACCTAGTGGAATGTGACCGCTGCCTTTCAAAAAAAGATGAATATTAATAATAGATGCTGACATCAAGAAGCTATGTAAGCCATTTTGATGTCAGCATTAACCTTGTATTAGCTTCCCTTTCCCCGCATTCAAAAAAGGATGTCCTCGGGACACCCTTCAGCCACTTATTATTTATCTCCCAATGTATTTGTCTACATATTTTCCACTGATCTTCCTGCTGCTGTATTGTAAGAAGTCCAATGCAAAAATCATGAATTCAAGGCCTAGACGCTTATCTGAACGCATAAAATCAGAACCTAGCAGTTTCCCCAATTTATCAAGCCTATGATATAGCGTTTGCCGAACAATGAATAGTTGTTTCGAAGTTTCCTGTTTAGAACCGTTACAAGCTAGATAGGTCTTCAGGGTGGGCATTAACTCACCATTGTTTTGCTTGTCATATTCAATGACAGGACCTAAATATTCGTACACCGTTTCCTCCAGATTGCCATGTTTATTTATGAGCGAAATCATGCGATGCATATGTAAGTCCTGATAAAAGAAGCTCCTGTTATCCTCTGGTAGTGTATCTTGAAGCAGCAAAGTCTCACGGGCCGTTTCATAACTTTTATAAATCTCACTTAACCTTTGAACATACTTTCCAAACCCAATGGAAAGCAGTCCCATACGATTACGACCGCTTACATCCATTTTCATGATTCGGTCCACCGCGCTTGAAACCCTTGGTTTCCAATCTTCAGATATACGATTATCACCTAAAATAAAAACAAGATGCTGATGTATTTCCATGGAAAATATCTGAAAGCCGTACTGTTCAAAAACTGTTCTAAACATTATCTTAAAATAGGTTCCATCTAATTTTGTGGAACTTTTATTGTATTTTTGTTGTGGTTTGCAAATGCAAACAATTCCGCCATCCAACTGCATTTTCGGATCAATATAGGAAAGCCTCTCCCGAATTGCTTCGTCACTATATTCACCTTCAATCCAATTTGTAAGCCATTTACTTTCTTCCGACATTTTCTTTTCTTCTATATGTAACTCCCTTAATAGATGCTGTGCCAATGCGGTAGCCGTTCGATCCAAGATCAGTGAATCAAAATCAGAGAACTCTCTGTCGCTGCAAATGAACAGTTCCGCATACTTTTCACCGAGCACTTGAATCGGCTGTTTAAGAACGGTTTTATCCAATTTCCGCTTCTCTTCGTTTATATCCGCTACCATTTGATAGATCATTTTTTTCTTTATTTTTGGAATGCTGGCTATATCGTTTTCATTAAAGATAAGAATAACCTGTACATTTAAATAGCTGTGAAGAAATTTTAGAATTGGTTCATAATGGTCAATTTCGAGGAGGTTTTTATTTAACTGCTGGGAGTAGTTTTCTAAGTTGGAGATCATCTGATATTGTTTATTTATGATAAGGGAATGAATATCCTGCGTGATTTCTACGAAAGGGACTTCTTCATGAAATAGGATGATGGGAAATTGCCGTTCGTTTGCGAGATCAATGGCACATTGCGGCACTGCCATGGTGTTGGCGCCAACCTCGATACAGAGTCCAGCTGCATCGCATTCAATTAACTGTCTTATGTAGGATAGAAATGTGTCATCGCAATCTTTCCACCCTAAACCGGTAGTCAGGATCAGTTCATTTCCATTTAACAAATGGCTGATTTGGGTGACTTCCATGCAGTGGACCCACTTCACTTGACGCTTTATCCCACTGCTACCTGCAATTATATCCGTCAGATTAAAATGCTTGCGTGTTAGAATTTCCTCGATTGTAATCGATGTATTCATCCATCCACATCCTTTTATAAAACTGCTTTAAAATCTATTATAAACGGACAACTCTTAAATCTCCAGACACTTGTTAGAAAATATAACGTCAAAATTCTACAAAATACTCGAACTGGCATAAGAAACAGGACCCATTCGTGAGGAATGGGTCCTGTTCATAACTATTTCAATTCAATTTTTTAAAAAGCAATGTAGAGAAGTATTTCCTTCCTTCAGGGGTTTTGATGTTCAATTGCTTCCATTCCTGCTTCGTTCCTTCAATCAGTTCAAAATCGAGAAAAGCTCCACTTAAACTTTCGGAAACCCGGGTGATTCGATATCCTCTTTCAAGTAAAAAATCGATTTGTTCCCTTTCCAAGCGATACTCTTGATATTCGGACATTTCCATTCCCCCTTTTTCACACGTTCTCCTTGCCGGTAGAAGCCGTAAAAGCAATCTCTTCCTCAAGTTCTGGACCTTTTATTATCCAATCCCTTCCAACCGAAATCCCTAAATACTTTTCATCGCTGGGATCAATGATTTCAGCTTGTTCATATTGCTTGAACCACCAATACTTAGCTAATATATAGTAACTTGCACCGCCGAGGAGAAAGCCAATAATGAATGAATAATTCGAAAAAATCGTGGCACCAATTCCGCCAATCACCCAAGAAATGATTCCTGCCCAATTCACTCCATTCAAGTATTTATACTGACCTTCGCTCTCATAGAGTTCTTGTACATTCACTCTCCGTTTACGGAGGAAATAGTAATCCGCTACCAAGATGCCGACAATGGATGCCAGAATTCCGCCAATTATTAATAAAACTTCTATTATGATGCCGAACAGGCTCCATGGCTGAACTACTATACCAATAACCCCCGCCACAACGACTCCCGCCCAAAATGGCACTTTAGGACCCATGACATTGGAAAAAATGGTAGCTGCGGGAATGACATTAGCCGTAGTATTCGTCGACCATTGAGCGAATACGATCATGATTAAAAGGACGCCGAGAGCAATTCCGCTTGCTGATCCCTGTAGGGCAACTACAGGATCATAATTGGAAACGGCCATATAAGAAACCGCTCCGATAACCACCATGAACGTCTGTGTGATGGGATAGGTGATAATATTCCCAATTATTTGCCCCTTATTGCGCTTGAACCAATTTTTTTCATTTTTTGGTGCCTTAATATAGCGGGAAAGCGTAGGCATATCTGCAGTCAACGTGCCCCAAAATCCCATATTTGCCATAATGACCACCATGAAAGCAGTGGCGGCAGCCCCGCCAGTGACCGGACTTTCAATCCAGGACCATACATTTCTTCCTTGGGCCACAGCCTGATCGGATAGAGTGAAATACATCCAGCCAGAAATTAAAATGATAACGGGCGCTGCCAAATCGGCGAATCGTTCTATCGACTTTATTCCCATTGCCGTGTTGACTAATTGTAAAACGGCAAAAATGAGGAAGCAGATAAACCAATTATCAAAAGCAAAAAGGGTAGTGAAGATAGCGTTCATTGCAGTAGCTCCAAAGTAAGTATTGAGGCCGAACCAGCATGACGCTACAAAACCCCGTACAACCGAAGGGATGTGGGTGCCAATCGTACCGAACGGCGCCCTCATATAGACTGGGAATGATATTCCATGTTCAACACCAATATCCCCTGTCATTGTCATCAAAAAGCCAAGAACCACACAGGCAATGACCGTTGCAAGAACGACCCAACCTAAGGATAAACTTTGAACACCGTTCCCACCGATTGCGAAGGCAGCCAATACTACAGCCATGCCCACCCAAATGAAACCAAATCCGGCTGCACTTATATTCTTCTCACTATGAGGTATAGGCAGCAAATCGGGAGACTTTAAATAATCTTTCTTCTCACTCATAGATAATCCCCCTAAATTAATTTGCAAGATTCCTTACCGAAGTTAGACTGGAAGCTTTTTCCCGGCATCCGGCTTCAAAGCTGCATTATATTTTGCCCTTTTCAAGAATTGCCCTTTTCCAGCTTCACCTACAAATTGTTTGTCTTTAATGACGAATTGACCTCTCGATAAAACGGAAACCGGTTCACCTGTAATTTCCATACCTTCAAACGCATTATAATCCACGGCCATGTGATGAGTGTCTGCCGAAATGGACCTTTCAACTTTCGGGTCAAAAATGACAATATCAGCATCCGAACCTACTGCAATCGTCCCTTTCTTCGGGAATAATCCAAATAGTTTGGCAGCACGTGTAGAGGTCATGTCGACGAATTGATTCAGGGTAATACGCTCTTTCATGACCCCTTCAGAAAAGAGGATACTCATGCGGTCCTCAATCGTTGGGCCGCCGTTCGGTATTTTCGTGAAATCTTCACGTCCAAGATCCTTCTGTCCCTTAAAATCAAAAGAGCATTGATCGGAGCCGATCGTTTGCAGCTGTCCCGTTTTCAAAGCATTCCAAAGCACTTCCTGGTTTTTCTTCTCCCTTAACGGCGGGGACCATACATACTTAGATCCTTCGAAATGGGGCTTTTCAAGATAAGATTGGTCAAGAACCAAATATTGCGGACAAGTCTCCCCCCAGATATCCACCCCTTTATTTCTTGCCTCCGTGATCTTTTCCACCGCATCTTCACAGGTGACATGAACGACATAGAGCTGACCATTTGCCATTTCCGTCAGTTTGGCTGCCCGTCCAGTTGCTTCCCCTTCAAGCTCCGGAGGCCTTGTTAATGCATGGTAAATTGGATCAGTGTTACCTTCAGCAAGCGCCTGCTTAGTAAGATAATCGATGACATCACCATTTTCAGCGTGAACCATGACAAGTGCGCCAAGTGCCTTTGCTTGCAACAATGTGCGGTATAGCGTGGCATCATCAGCTTGAAAAACATTCTTGTAAGCCATGAACACTTTAAAGGAAGAAATCCCTTCATTATCGATGATACTTGGCAACTCATCCAATACATCATCATTAATCTCACTGATCATTAAATGAAAACCATAATCTATGGCCGCTTTTTCATTGGCCTTTTCATGCCATGTTTCAATTGCTTTCTTTAATGGCACCCCTTTTTCGGTCAGACAAAAGTCGATGATCGTTGTTGTGCCCCCATATGCAGCAGCGATCGTACCCGTTTCATAATCATCTTTTGTCGTTGTCCCACCAAACGGCATATCGAGATGGGTATGCGGATCGATGCCCCCCGGAAAAACATAAGCGCCTTTTGCATCAATGATTTCAGCCCCCTCAGCCGGCAGGTCCTTGCCAATCATTGCAATCTTCTCATTTTCAATCAATATATCCGCTTGATACGTATCTGCAGCGGTTGCAATCGTTCCATTTTTAATGATTTTCTTCATATTCGACCCCTCCATCATTTTACGAAATCAACACTTTCACTGCCTATGCCCCCAAGGAACGATTGGCGTTCATTCCATGTCATTGGCGGTAATTCATTTGTCAATTCGATCATATCGATCGCCCCATCGACCGGACAGACTATCGAGCAAAGATTACAGCCTACACAATCTTCTTCGCGCACTCTCAAGAAGGAACTGCCTGACGTGCCCTTAAACATATCTATACATTGATGGGATGTATCTTCACACGCAATATGGCATTTATTGCAGTTAATGCACACATCATTATTAATGCGCGCAACGACTTTATAATTAAGATCTAAATTCCCCCAATCTGAATAGCGCGGTACGGACTTACCGACAATATCCATCACGGAAGAAATCCCTTTTTCATCAAGGTAATTGGACAGGCCATCAATCAAGTCTTCTACTATTCTAAAACCGTGATGCATGGCAGCCGTACAAATTTGCACTCCAGTCGAACCCATCAATAAAAATTCCACCGTATCCTGCCAATTTGAAATGCCGCCTATTCCGGAAATGGGAACATTGATCATTTTATTCCTTGCACACTCTGCCACCATATTCAAAGCAATCGGCTTCACAGCGGGACCACAATACCCTCCGTGAGCCCCCTTGCCGCCCACATGGGGAATCGTGTTCCATGAATGGATATCCACTCCTGCCAAGCTGTTGATCGTATTGATCATGCTTATTGCATCCGCACCGCCGCGCACCGCCGCTTCAGCCGTAACCGTAATGTCGGTTATATTGGGTGTAAGCTTGACGATGACGGGTTTGGATGCAGCTTCCTTCGCCCAGTATGTTTGCTTTTCCACAAGTTCGGGAACCTGTCCCGAAGCAGCTCCCATCCCACGCTCTGCCATACCGTGTGGGCAGCCAAAGTTCAACTCATAGCCATCGACCCCGACATCTTCTATACGCTTGATGATTTCATGCCACTTTTCCTGTTGTGGCTCAACCATTACCGATGCAATGATTGCATGATCAGGGAACCTTTTCTTCGTTTCATATATTTCTCTCAGATTCACTTCAAGCGGACGATCCGTAATCAATTCTATATTGTTGAACCCCGCAACTCTCTGTCCATTAAAACTGACCGCTGCAAAACGTGATGAGACATTCAGGATCGGGTCACCCAATGTCTTCCAAACGGCTCCTCCCCAGCCAGCTTCAAATGCGCGCTGGACTTGATAACCCGAATTAGTAGGTGGTGCTGAAGCAAGCCAAAAAGGATTGGGAGATTTAATACCCGCAAGATCAATTGATAAATCAGCCATGATAAGCCTCCTAATTTTCATAGTTATTAAGCAATATCCACCGCTTCGCCCATCAAAATCGAGTCAATTTCATAGGCTGTCTTCTTCCCTTGCTGGGCAGCTGAAACAACCATTGCCTCACCTTGTCCTTTTCCGAAGATCACGTCACCGCACGCAAAGATCTTTTCATTCGATGTCCTGTACGAATCACCATCCAATGTTACAACGCCATCATCATGTTTAATGCCGAATTGTTCAATCAATCCTACATACCTGGATTGACCTATAGCACGGATGACCCCATCGACCGGTAGGACGAACTCTGAACCAGAAATTTGGACTGGACGGCGCCGGCCATCTTCCCCTGCCTCGCTTAGCACCATCTTTACGCACTCGATGCCCGTTACTTGACCGCTTTCATCCGACAGGATCCTAGAGGGGGAAGTCAGCCAGTGAAACCCGACACCTTCTTGTTTGGCAAACTCAAATTCAAAATCATAGGCTGTCATTTCCTTTTGGGTTCGACGGTAAATAATGCTCACATGCTCGGCGCCCAGGCGTACAGAACAGGTCGCGGCATCGATCGCCGTGTTTCCAGCCCCAATTACCGCCATCTTCTTTCCAATGAATTTATCAGTGATAGCCCCTGTTTTCGTTGCTTTTACAAAATCGATTGCATCATAAACTTCAGCCAAATCCTCCCCTTCAATTCCAAGCTTAGGAACTTCGGACATGCCGATCGCTAAAATGACCGCATCATAGTCGGCAGTCAGCTGATTTGCGGAAACGTCCACTCCGACCCGTGTATTCGTTTTAATATCAACATCCAAACTCTTTACTTGTTCAACTTCCCAATAAGAAATTCTCTGTGGTAAACGGAAAGATACAATTCCGTAAGTATTTAATCCGCCTGGATTCTTTTCCGCTTCGAAAATGGTTACACTGTAGCCAAGCAAGGCTAGTTCCCTTGCTGCAGACAACCCCGCCGGACCGCTTCCTACAATGGCAACCTTTTTGCCATTCTTCTTGCCGGCCTTGAATAGGGCTTGTTTATTTTGGATGGCCCAATCTGTGGAATAACGCTGGAGATCGCCAATCATGATTGGCTTTGTAGAATGGTTCAGGACACATGCCCCCTCACATAACTCTTCAGTCGGACATACCCGTGCACAGCTGGCACCGACAGGATTGGCCGTCATGATCGTCTTGGCCGACCCCTTAAAGTTACCTGAAGCTATCTTCTTAATAAAACCTGGAATATCTATTCCGGTCGGACAGGCTTGGATACATGGAGCATCATAGCAGTATAAACATCGATTCGATTCTTCCAAAGCTTCCTTTGGGGATAAACCCCTCTCCGCTTCCTGAAAGTTAATCTCTAGGCCACCTTTTAACGGGCTCGTCATACTCATCCACTATTTCTCCTTCCAAAAATTTATTTTGAAAAATAAAAAGGGAGGAATTGCATGCATTTCTCTCTCCTGTCCTCATATTAAAAGCATTGCCAACATGGTTGTTCAATTTATTCAACAAACAGTCATGGCGATTTCCTAGCCAATATTCTCTCGTTCCGTTTATTATTATTTTCTATCATTCTCTCACTGATCACACCTTGGTCCCTGCTTCCTTCTATCACAAAAAGCCCCCCCTACTAATCTTAAAAACTCAAATCCTGATGATGGATCAGAGAATTGAGTATTCTTTATTTTATAATGTTAATAAGCAAGTTACATCATACAAAGTGTAAAGTATTTCCATCCGATAGACATGCAATATGTAATATTCATGTTATATTTCCTAACAATAATTGATATACATCGGCATTTTTCTACATACAAACTTACTTTTCATCATACTTACTGATACTTGACACTCGTTGGATGACCTGTTCTGAAAACCTACTTATCAACACTTTGTCCACATAAAAAAGCCCAGAAACTCAATTCCTGGTTTTCTGGGTCTTTTCACTTTTATCCACAACTTATACACATATTATATGGCATTATTCTCTTTGTTTTTGCAGAACAGAAGCATTCCACTAAAAGTTATCCACATTAACGAATCAACTTTTCCACTTATCAACAAACCGTTAACATTTTATCAACAGGCAGCTTCATTGGGGATGAATAACGTATCGTTTATATTTCTCATAATCCGTTTTCTTGCACTCAAGCTTTATTCGATATCCATTTTCCCCATATTCAGTTTCCGTTATGTGACCATTTTCACTGAAATAAGAAACCAGCTGTCCTTGATCAAACGGAATCAGCATTTCACAGCGAGTATAGTCGACAAAAATATGCTTGCGAATTTGATCTATCAAGTCCTCGATGCCAACTTTGTTTTTTGCTGACATATACACAGAGCCACGATTCACCTGAGGGATATCCACATCGGTAAGGTCCGCTTTATTATAGGCAAAAATCGTTGGAATCCCTTTTATGCCTATCTCATTTAAAGTCTTATCCGTTATCTCTATTTGCTGATCATGATTAGGATTGGAAAAATCGACAACATGGATCAACAGATCAGCTTCTACCACTTCTTCCAATGTGGATCGGAATGCTTTTACGAGATGATGGGGCAATTTAGACACAAATCCCACCGTATCCGTCAATAAAAATTCCTTTTTATCCGGAAGCGAAATGTTTCGAACAGATGTCTCAAGCGTAGCGAACAGCATATCCTTCTCCAACACACGCTTCTCAGCTGTTGGATGGAACATCTCAATTAGAGCATTCATGATCGAAGATTTACCTGCATTGGTATAACCGACTAAGGATACGACAGGGATGGCATTCTTTTTCCGCTGTTTCCTCTGTGTTTGCCGATGCGCAACAAGGCCTTCCAGTTCTTTATTCAAAACACTTATATTTTCCTCGATTCTCCTGCGGTCAAGCTCTAACTGCTTTTCACCTGCACCTCTGTTCGTACCAACTCCGCCACTCTGACGCCCTAATGACTCCCTCAAACCAACGAGACGGGGAAGCATATACTGAAGCCTGGCCACTTCTACCTGAAGCTGTGCTTCCTTCGTTTTCGCCCGATGCGCGAAGATGTCCAGAATCAAGATTGTCCGGTCGATCACCTTGCAATCCATGTCCCTCTCCAGATTACGAAGTTGCGAAGGGGAGAGCTGATCATTAAAAATGACGACATTAGCTTCTTTATACTCAACGAGATTTTTTACTTCCTCGATCTTCCCAGTACCGATAAAATGTGATGAGTTCACCCGATGTAAATTTTGTGTGATGTTCCCTGCAACCTCTACCTCACATGCTTCCGTTAAATTGGCCAATTCCTCCATTGAATACTCAAAATCCTTTTGACCGTTGAGATTAACTCCAACCAAGATTGCCCTCTGCTGTAATTCCATCATTTCAAATCCCTTCCGTACAACCATACTTCCCATATTATACTTCAACAAACGTATCATGCTGCCTAAAAGCCTGACACATTATAGCAAACCAGACATCACTTGCATAACGATTACTGCCCAAGTAAGTGTTTTCAACTTCCTTTTATTAAAAAAGAAAATTCAACAAATGCAAACAGGACCGAATATTTTTTTCCAAGTTTCACATGAAACAATTGGAAACCCCATAAATAAAAGCCCCCGGGTGCACCT
>NZ_JADILK010000024.1 GCF_017355165.1 Bacillus sp. SD075
AGGGACCATTTCATTGGTCCCTTTTATGATGCAGATTTCTTTTGTTGTAAAAAGACCGAGTCCCAAAACCAAAAAAACAGTGCCGCTAAAAGGCTGATTGCATAGTAATTCTTTGAAGTTAAAACTTCCATACTGACGTCAAGATTAAGCACCGAACTATAAATGAATACGGCCAGCAAAGAGAAAAAAATATAAAGGCAAAAATAGTTTAAACTGAATTTTTTAGGATGTTTATTAAAAAGGACCTGTACCGGAACAGCAAATAATAAATACGGGATAACGACATAAAAAGAAACCACGATAACGCCAATCATCCCCCAGGTATCCAGGCTGAATACAACCAACACCGTGGAAAGCGACAGACAGGAAAAGACTAGACTAAAAAAATAATAAGGAATCACATCGCTTAGCTCCGAAACCTTTTGACTGATTTTCCAAAGTTCCATTTTAACCAGCACCTCGATATAAGCAGACGGACAAAGCCATCTACCATAATTTAATGGGGATTTTTACATAATTATTATACTATATAAAATGGAGGCGTTTTTATTTTGGAGCTATATATCGAGTTATTCGTGTTTCTGCCCATCATCTTTTAATCGTCCTTTCCAATAGATTCATACCCTGGTTGGTAAAAGCCGCCATTGTCGTTTATTACTCTGCCATTTCCTATATCTTCATTACCACAAAAAATAAAATGGATAAACAGTATGGGAAATGTGGGTTGACACGATGACTGGTTATTATTTATGGTCCTTTTTAATCATTCTCCTGTTCATTTATTTTAAATGGTTCACAAGTGTGAAAAGTAAGGAAGCGAAGGGCTGGGTGCTAATTAGTTTTATTCAGTTTTTCATACGGGTATAGACCATAAGGGTTGGATATTTATCCAGCTCCAAAATAAGAAGGTTGCCGGAGCAACCTTCCATCATGATATATCTCAATCTTAAAATTTAATTTTTGTTAGCATCAGCAAAATGCCCCATCGCATCACACATGAATTGAGCTAAACCATCACCGTATTGGTCGATATTTTTGGTGAAGCGTTGATCATCCACATACATTTGACCTAAGCCTTTGAAAGCATCCAGTGAGTATGTGCCGAAGTTATGGTTCAAACAATCATACCATTCTTTAATGGCCTCTTGTGCCTCCTCCGACTTAGGCGAAGCATTTCGGATTGCCGCAAGTTTTAAATAGATCTCCGATACAACTTTCTGTGCATCTTTGGACATGCCCGCCACTTTAGCCTTCGACTCATCGACAGCTTTATCCCCCCAAAGCTTGCGAGCTTCTTCTTCATATGGATTCTGACTGAAGTCAAATCCTTCAAATTTCTCTTTATTCGTCATCTGAATTTCCCCTTTCATATGCTTGATCGATTTTTCGACCGTCTTAATTAATTTATCGAGCTGACTGCGTTTCTCCAGTAACATTTTTTGATGTTGCTTTAACGCATCTTGTTTATCAAACGAAGAGCTGTTTACCATTTGTTTTATTTCCTTTAATGGCATGCCAAGTTCCCTGAAAAACAGGATTTGCTGCAACATCTCAAGATTATCATTCGAATAAAGGCGATAACCTGCATCGGTTATTTCCTCTGGCGACAATAACTCGATTTCATCATAATAATGCAGCGTCCGCACACTAATGCCAACCAAATCGGCTAGCTCCTTCACTTTCATCGCCACTGCTTCTTACCTCCTTTCGATATCATTTACATTAAGGTATTACGCAACGTCAGAGTCAAAGGAAAAATGAACATTTCCCGCCCAAATTTAAAAGACGATCCTTCCTAATGAAGAATCGCATGTTAGTAGAGTTCACTCTTTGTAAAAGCTTCGAATTAAAGCCAAATCTAATTTACTTGTCCGCTATTGTTGTTCATGCACTATGTAGTAAATTTCCCATTACTCTTGAGTTTTACGCTTTTACTCGTGAATTTACCCCATTTACTCGTGAGTTTCCGTCTTTTACTCGTGAATGCTAAACTTTCACTCGTGAGTCTGGGCTTTACTCATGAATTAAACATCCTTCTACCTCCAATGATCGGGAATGCTTAATGAGTGCGGTAATTTTGTCTTCGTGTCGCCTTTAGCCGAGTTAATCTGTGCTTGTGTGATGAAGAAACTACCGGTGAGATCGGCACCGCTGGGATACCTTTTGACCGGCACATGGTGTACCTCCATCTTTATCAAATGCAAAATCAGCAGATTTTGCATAAGGCAAAGCGACACAACACAAACCGAAACAATCCTCACAGTCTGCACATAATTGATTAAGAATTCTATGGTTATTCGTTTAAACAATATTTAACACTTTCTCCAATAAAACCGATCGTATGATTCCTGCTATTTTACCAAAAATTCCAATTAATCTATATTAGCAAAATTCAAATAATCAAGATCTGATAATCCACTTGATAATATAGTTTTGTTTGAAATCAATCGCAGATCTGAAAGGAAATTAATCAGGATTGCAAGTGATTTCCATAATATCGAGGAATTATTAATCATGTTATAATTTCTTCAAGATCACGGAACTCTAGGGGGGTGTAGGCATGTATCCTTTTAACGGCAGAAAAAAAGGCGAGACAAAAAAAGAAATGCAGGATTGCAACTACACGTTGGAAACTGCCGCAGAAGGGGAAATGGACGAAATGTCTTTTCAAATCGCAAGAATTCTTCGGCCAACGTCAAAAGAGATCATCTTTTTATGTGTTGGTTCAGATCGTTCCACGGGAGATTCATTCGGGCCTTTAGTAGGGACGATGCTAAGAGAAAACCAAGTCCCTTATCCTGTCTTCGGAACACTTGCAGAACCTGTTCACGCCCTTAATTTGAAAAGTGTTTTTAAAGAAATAAAAAAGCAATTTAAAAATCCCTTTATTTTTGGCATCGACGCTTGTTTGGGAGGTTATCATCAAATAGGTTCTATTTTTCTGACAAAAGGTCCTTTTAGCCCTGGTGAAGCCATGAGTAAATCCTTACCTGAATTGGGTGATTATCACCTAAAAGCCGTCGTAAATTATTTAGATCCCCTTTTTCCCCAACAATCTTTAAATGGTACGAGGCTGGATACTGTCATGAATCTGGCGAAGATTACCACAAAAATCATAGTTAAAGCCGTCTAAAATAATAGGAAAACCCCAATAAAGCCTTAGCTTTTTTGGGGTAAACAATGAGATGCATAAGGACATTGCTATCATCATGCTAAACCTGGGTCATTAAAGTAAATAATTTCTGAAAGAATCTTATTGCCCTGAATATTACAAAGAACGTCCCTTGCTGCTTGTTCTGTTTCAAATTCATACATTACAATACCTCTACTTTCATAGAGTGTGATGATCCACATTGAAAATCCTCCATTTATAAAATATCGATTTGCCGATCTGCAAGATAGAGTAACCATCCCTTTTACTAAATGACTCCTAAGATTATTGCCGCTATTGTCATGACAGTGACAGTCCCTAATGCCCATTTCACGGCAAACCGCTGTAAATCCCCAAAGTCAGTGCCAACTAAACCTATTAGTAAATGGGCTGCAGCTACCAAAGGACTCAATACGTGTATTGGCTGCCCTATTAATGAGGCGCGCCCTATTTCTGCCGCGCTAATTCCATAAGCATCAGCGGCTTGTGCGATAATGGGAAGTACGCCAAAATAGAATGCATTATTTGACATAAAGAAAGTAAAAGGGGCACTGGCATACGCAACAATAACCGGTAAAAATGGTCCAAAAGATTCCGGGATTAAAGAGACCAACGTAATGGCCATTGCATCAATCATTTTCGTTCCAGACATGATGCCGGTAAAAATCCCGGCTGCAATGACAATGGAAACGACGGCCAATGCATTTTTCGAATGAACAGCGATTCGATCCTGCTGATCTTTCAAATCAGGATAATTGACCAATAACGCGATGGCGAAAGCAATCATGAATAAAATGGTCAAAGACATAAAATCAATGATTAAAGATGCCATCAGTACAATCGTTAAAATGAAGTTGAACCAGACCAATTTCGGCCTGCGATAATCACGGGAAACCGTTGTTGCCGCTAACTCGGAATTGGCCTCCGAGTTCATGTCATTTGTGTGATTATGCTGGATCTCGACTACGCCCAATCTCTTTCGTTCCCCTTTTCCCAATATAAAAGCCACGACAAGAACCCAAATTAGGCCAAATCCCATGACAGGGATCATCGGCAAGAACAATTCCGATGCGTCAAGGTTCAACGATGCCATCGCCATAGCGGAAGCTCCCCCCCAAGGTGTCATATTCATTACACCCATGGATAGCATCGCTACAGTGGCTAATATTATTTTGTTCATGCCCAGACGCTTATAAAGGGGTAAAAGTGCTGAGACAGTAATGATGTAAGTAGTTGTCCCGTCCCCATCTAATGCGACGGTCATGGAGAGAATAGCGGTTCCTACAACTATTTTTAAAGGATCTCCTTTTACTATTTTCAATATTTTAGAAATAAGCGGATCAAATAAACCGGAATCTATCATTATTCCAAAATATAAAATCGCAAACAAAATCATTATGGCAGTTGAAGCTATCCCTTCAACACCCTCCTGCATCATGGGTCCCAGCTCTGTAAAAAATCCTCCAATCACTCCAAATATGATAGGAACGAGCATAATGGCCACTAGTGCCGATAGTCGCTTCGACATAATTAAATACATGAATACTGCAATCATCGAAAATCCTAAAATGGATAACATCTTCAAGCTCCCTTCCTTATGATAAAACGTTTACCGCCATCATTTTTGACAGCGCTTTCTTTAGAGACTATCATCCATTAAGGCTTATTCACATATAAAGAAAGTAATAAGAGTTTTATTCATATTTTTCACGCCCGAAAAAGAAAAAAACCCCTGTTGATGAAAACGAATTTCATCAACAGGGATTTAATCGATTTTTTATTTTATATTTTCTTTCAGGCCTTCCAACACTTCCATACAAAACCTCAACTTCCATTTCATCACAGGAAACTAAATACTCCAGATATCTGCGCATGGTTGAATAACTAATTCCAACGAGCTGACCTAGTTCATCCGCATTTAAACTGCCACTGACGTTTTGAATCTTACTTCTGACCATTTTCAAGGTATGTTTGTCAATCCCCTTGGGTAGAAGATTCATTTGGACTTCATTTGCTGTATTTGGATTACTTATGGTCCTAAAAAGAGTATCGACTTTATCTTGATTTACTAAGTTGTTATCATGCAGCTGCCGTCTCGTCAGATCATATTGATTGAGCGTCGCAAGAAGCTTATCAATAATGATCGGTTTGATAAGATAACCAAAAGCACCTCCCCTTATCGCTTCACTGACTGTTTCGGTATCATTCGCAGCGGTGATCAGAATTACATCAATCCCCCGGTATTCCCTCCTAATTTCCCGAAGAAGATCGATTCCATTCATATCAGGTAAAAAGATATCCAATAAAATTAAGTCCGGTTGTGCGGCATGCAAAATATTTAATGCTTGCTTGCCTGTGCTAGCTGTAGCCATGACGGTGAATCGATCAAGTTGATTCGTAAATTGTTTATATATATTCACTGCATTTTCGTCATCTTCAACAATGACGACTGTAATCGGTCCTTTGGACATTCTTAAGCCTCCTTTTCTGCTTTGAAATCCTTCGGGATGACGATGGTAAAACTTGCTCCTCCCAAATAACTGCGAGCGATATAAATTTCACCGCTTAAAAGATCAATGGAGTTTTTTACAATGGCCAAGCCGATCCCATGATTTTCCCCATTTTTAGTCGTATAACCATCTGTAAAAATAATATCTCCCATGGCGTCAGGTATTCCTGGACCGTTATCCTCGATATCAAATATAATTTCATTCCCTAAATCCGTAAACGAAATTTTGACCTTTCCCTCATTTTTGTTCTTTTGCCGTGCTGCCTCCATCGCATTATCGATGACATTACCAATAACGGAAACCAAGTGATGGGAATCCTCAGGTTTTAATGAACTATTTAAATTGCTTTCCTGTTCTATTTCTAATAGAACCTGCAGTTCTTTTGAACGGTTTATCTTTCCTAGTAAACACGCGGCTATTAAAGGGTCTTTAACTGATGACATAAGAAACGAAATGATATCTTGCCTCTCCTTCACTTCTGAAGAGATGATGTCCAATGCCCTATCGTATTGTTTTAAACTAAGTAATCCATAAATGGTATTTAATTTGTTTAAAAACTCATGGTTTTGTGCACGCATATTTTCTGAAAAGGCCTTGATTTCTGAAAATTCATCGGTTAATTGTTCAATTTCGGATACTGTTCTTATTGTTAAAACGATGCCCCTGACGTCCTTATGATTTAAGATAGGGGATAAATCCAAAATGTATAGCTGTTGGCCTAAGAGTAACTTACGATTGAACTGTCCCTCTTTTGTACTGATTACTATTTTGATGAGTTTTTCTAAATGTCCATTTACAATCCGCTTTCCCACCATAAGCTGATGATCATGAAACAATTCACGTGCTCTTTTATTCATGGAAGTAACCTGTTTTTCAATATTAATCGTAATGGTAGCATATCGGATGGCATCAAGTGTCGCTTCCCTTTCTTGAAAAAGAAAAGAAATTTCCTCCGGCTCTAGACCTAAAATAAGCTTTTTTAAGCGTCGCGCTATAAATATTGCCCATACGATTCCTACAATGATTGGGATAAGTGACAAATGAATAATCTTCATTTTATAATTGGATAGTTGATCTTGCACATTCTCTATCAAAAACCCTACCGATGAAACACCGATCACTTCCCCTTTATCATTCCAGATAGGCGCCTTAGCTTTAATCGCTGGACCTGATATCCCATTTCCTTGATAAATAATTGATTTGTGTTCCTTGAGTACTGCATCATTACTAGTAGCCGTAGGTTTACCAATATATTCTGGATTAGGATGAGAGTATCGAAGTCCTTTATGATTTGCAATGGTTACATAATCGGCACCTGTTGTTTGACGAATCATTTCTGATGCGGGTTGAATTACCTTCGATGGCTGATCTTCATTAAACCCCTGGATGATCGTTGGATTTTGAGCCGCTAATTTGGCCACCGTCATTGCTTGCTTACCCATATGGTTTTCGACGATGTCTTCCAGCAGTGTAGAGAATAGAATGCTCACAAGCAAGGTACTGATAAAAACAACGAATATGATAAGTAACGTCATTTGAGTTAATAAGTTCACTCTAATTTTAAACATCTGCTTTTATGCCCTAAGCCTTTCCGTATTTATTGCTCCTACTCGTATAGTGAATTTTTCCGTTTTCAAACAAGCCACTAATCGTTCCTTATCACATGGACTTGAATAAAATAATAGCAAATTCCCATGTAACAAAACAGTTTAATTTATACCGTGGCTGAGACCAGGCGTGAACCTTTTCCTTTAAAGGTAAGGTTCACCTAGTTGATAGGTCCTCCCATTCTTCAAGTGAAAGTTTTTCGGTTAATTGGTTCGGGCGCAAAAAAGGTTCAATCGATGTCCTTTTTCCAAAAGGGACGACTTCTATTTTTAGGGATTTGATCCAAGTTCATGCATTTTTCATATTTTCATAAGATACTCGAAAGGATATGCCTTAGTGAAGGGGGGGATGGTGTTTGATATTCTTTCCCTTCCCATAAGCCAACCCAACTTTTGTTTTCCTCTATCCAAATGAAGGCAGTATCTTTATCCCTCCAAACTAGTTTCAAGCCTATTTTCTTATAAAAGCCATTGAGATGGCCAAATCCTTGACAGGTAAATGGGCTTCATATAAACCTTCTATCATATTACATTCTCTTTTCTCCTGAAACCTTCATTTTTACGAACAATTCAAAAAAACACCCCCATAAACCTTCCTCCTTTTTGTAGTGGTAATTCAATTAAAAAACCCGAACAAGGACACGTTTCATTCGTGTCGATTATTCGGGTCACATTTTCACCATCGGCCTGATCAAGGTTTAAAACTTCTCGGGATATAGTCCTTCCGCTATTGTTCGTAAGGCAAGGGGGGCACGGATCCCTTCCGCGCCCGCTGAAAGAGGGAGCACGATGATTGCCTTATTTCGAATGGCCGGTACATCCGCCAGTTCACTTTTATTCAACAAGAATGCTTCTTTTTGCTTAATGGGGATATCGCCGTAATCAATGATGGCAATGACATCCGGATTCCGATCGACGACTTCTTCCCAACTGACCTCAGGCCATCCCCCTTCCGTATCGCCAAAAACATTTTGGCCGCCAGCCATGGAAATGATCCCTGTCATGTAATTATTTTTAGCTGCCGTTCTCGGGACTTCTTCACCGCTGTCATATACGAAAACATTTTTGGGCTTGCCTGCCGCTTCGATTTTTGCTGTAGTTTCTTTTATATCCCGTTGCATTTCTTCGATGAGGTCCGCGGCCTTTTCTTCTACATGAAAGATGCGGCCAATATTCTCAATATCTTTAAACACATCTTCCATTGTCGGTGTTGAAGTATTGGAAGACTCCTGGATATATGTATTGATTCCTGCTTCTTTCAGCTCTTGGACAGTTCCTAATGTTTGTTCCGTAAAGGCACTTTTCCAGCCTGCATATGCAAAATCCGGCTCAGCTTCAAAGAAAACTTCTTTTGATGGGTATTCCTTGGAAAGCACAGGCACCGTTTCATAGGCATCTTTATACTTGGGCAAAATTTTGTCATCCAAATAAGCCGTACCTGCCAATGAATCCTGCAATCCCAATGCAAGCATGATTTCCGTGGCATGCTGATTTAGCGAAACCGCCCGTTTTGGGGCCTCTGCATAGGTGAATTCATGATCCAGATTCGTGATGACCAGCTCTTCTTTTCCACCCTTTTCACTCTGTTCGCCTCCGTCCTTTGATGCCTCCTTGGAGTTAGTGCATGCGGTCAATATCATCATTGCCAATAAACTGATGCTTAACAAAATCTTTCGGTAACCAGTCATATATTTCCCCTCGTATCTATTGTTTTTTATATATGTGCTAAAAAGGTGATATGCGTCTTTTGCGTGACAGGGTGTATGCCGATTTCCGTTTCGACCCCGAACACCTTCCTTATCATTTTTGTCGTCAAGACAGCTTCTGGCGTTCCCGATGTGATCACTCTGCCATTTTGGATGACATAGATATGATCACAATACATGGCTGCCAAATTTATATCATGCAGGGCTGTCAAGACCGTAACGTCCAGCTTTTTTACAAGATCCAGCAATTGGAGCTGATGCCTGATGTCTAAATGATTCGTTGGTTCATCGAGGATGATGATGTTCGCTTCCTGGGCAAGGGCACGGGCTATGAGGACACGCTGTTTCTCACCACCCGATAAGCTCATGAAACTCCTGTCTTCAAATCCATTCATTTCGACGCGAGCTAATGCATGATTGACGATTCGTCTATCTTTCTCCGTATCTCCCTGAAATAAGCGCTTATGGGGATGCCGCCCCATCCAAACCATCTCTTGTACACTAAAGTCGAAGGACAGGGATGTTTCTTGACTGACAACCGCCATTTCCCGTGCTGTTTGTTTCGGTGAAAGCCGGTAAAGGTCACGGCCGTCCAGGTGAACAGCACCAGTATGCGGCTCCATGATTCGGGAAGCATTTTTTAATAAGGTGGATTTCCCGCTCCCATTCGGGCCGATCAGCCCAACGAACTGCCCAGTTTTAATATGCAGGGATATATCCTCAATAATAGGAGTGTCCATTATTGAATAGGACACTCCTTCAATCGCTAATCTCACTTGCCGCCACCTCCAAATGAATATGAACTTCGCCTTAAAAGCCATATGAAGAATGGTCCTCCACAAAGTGCGGTGACAACGCCGATCGGAAGCTCTTGAGGTGCAAGGACCAGCCGGGCACATACATCTGACCAAATGACGAGGATCATGCCAATCAATATGCTGCATGATAGAACTCGTTTATGATCTGTCCCTACCAATAGCCGGGCTACATGCGGTACGACCAAACCGATGAACCCAATCGAACCGCTTACAGCCACAACGGTCCCCGTAACTAGGGACGTAATGATGATCAGAACTTTACGGAAGGTTTCCATATTGACTCCAAGCGTCGCGGCGGCCTCTTCGCCCATCAATAAGATATTGAGGGAGCGGGATTGTACGATAAGGAAGAAGGAAACCACAAGTACTACAACCGCTGGAATCGGTATGTATTCCCATTTTGCACCCGCTAAGCTTCCCATCATCCAAAACATCGCTTCACGGATGCCTGAATCTTTTGGTGCAAGAGTAACAATGAAATTAGTGGCAGCCGACATGATCATCGAAATCGCTACACCTGCCAATAACAGCCTTGTCGTTTGGATTCTCCCTCCCACTTGAGCCAATAAATAAACGGAAAGCATCGCAGCCATGGCCCCCAGGAAGGCGCCTAATGACAACGCATATTGGCCGAATATTGGCAGCGCCCCAAAAAGAATGACAAGAGTTGCAGCAACAGAGGAACCAGATGAAATGCCCAGGATATAAGGATCTGCAAGTGAATTGCGCACCAATGCCTGGATGACGACACCCACTATCGATAATCCCGCACCTACCACCGCACCGAGCAATACACGGGGCAGACGGATATCCCAAATGATCCGCTCTTGTGCGATACTCCAATTTACCTCCAGAGAATCGCCGATAAAAGGCAGATGCCCTAATGCGATCTTCCAAGCCGTTAATGCCGACATCTTAACTGGCCCAAGGGTAACGGCGAATGTAATGGATAATAAAAGGATGCATAGCAAGAAAAATAGCTGGAAACGAAACCTGAGCTTGGCCTTTCTCTCTAAATGCTCAAGCCTATCCCCGTTCCCATTCAATGAGCTTCTAATCAATGACTCTTCCAATGATGAATTCCTCCTTCAGAAAAACAACACAAAAAACCCCAGTCCCTTTAACAAAGAATGGAGTTACGAGTATAGGCCACAAAATACGGAGGGACCTAAGTCCGCCTTTTCTTACTCTCGAACACCTCTCCTCTCAGCGAAGGAAAAATTGGTGATGCTCGCTGGGTAGGTCTCCTGGCTTCCATATCAACATTTCCTTTCGTCTTCCCTGACTGACGGTCAAGTGACATCCTGAAAGAAAACTCCTTGGTTACAGTGGCGCGACCACTCGGGATTTACACCCGATTCCCTGTTACCCTTTGTTCACACAAAGGCACCTAGCGGCATATATATGAACTTCGCAAAATTTTCCAAACATTAAACACAACGTTAGTATAATATACTCCCCCTCCTTTCACAATTAAAAAAATGGAATGCGGTCTTTTATATAGAAGAAAATGGATTTAAAGGTTCCTACTATAATGGAAAAATGTTAGCTATTGACCCGAATCCGCACTAATTTCCTCATTAATCGAAGTCCGTTCAAAACCGTTCTTCACCCAAACCTTTTGGGAGGCGATATTGTCACTTGTCGTTTTGGCATGTATTTGCGTCACATTCCATTCCGGTGCCCTCTTCACCAAAAGCTTTAAAGCTTCGTTCGCCATCCCATTTTGCGTAAACGCTTCACCGATCCTATAACCGACATGAGCCGTACCATTCAGGGGATTGATATCCACAAGATTAATCCTGCCGGCGATTATGCCTGAACCATCCTTAATCAAATAAAAAGAGGAGAAGGCATCTTCCTGCTCTTTTAATAATTCCTTATGCCTGATTTCAAACGTTCCAAAGTTATAATAATCATCTCCCTGGCCTGGGACCGTTATCTCGAACAACCTTCTATTATTACAATCAAATGCACATAACGCTTTTGCATCCTGTTCTTTAAGCCTGGCAATGTATATATCCACCATTCTTTCATCCTTTCAAAAATGCTAAGAAAATGCGACCTGATATATCATTCATGAAAAAGCATATCCTTCCTCATACATATATAATGGAAGATTTATACTTAGCTTGTTCCATCCTCCTCTTTTTTTGTAGCTTCTTATTCAGGCCCTGAATAGAGTTACATACATGAATTACTTAAAAAGTCAAAAAAATATTATTTTCTTCTGGTAAAAAAACAATGGATGATGTATTATAGTCTTCAGATATTCATTATTCTCATTTGGTTAATCGGAATTAGGAGGAATATAAATGATTGGTTATGTGTTTTTAAACCTTGCCATAATGCTCGTTCTTTTAGGCGTTTTATTTTACATGAATAAGAAGCATATTTCCTTTACAAAAAGGGTCTTTACTGGACTTGGTTTAGGGATTGTGTTCGGACTTCTTTTGCAGTATTTCTATGAACCTCAGTCAGAAGCGATCGTTAAATCGGTCGATTGGTTTAACATTGTAGGGTCCGGCTATGTCAAGTTCCTGCAAATGATCGTCATGCCGCTTGTCTTCATTTCGATCTTATCCGCATTCACAAGATTGAAACTAACTAGCAATATTGGAAAGATCAGTGTCCTGATCATCGGAATCTTGCTTGGAACGACTGCGATTGCAGCAGCTGTCGGGATCACCTCGGCCACTGTATTCAATTTGGAAGCCGTTCAAATTGAGCAGGGGGAAGCGGAGTTAAGCCGCGGGGATCAAATATCCGAAACATACGGTACGATTCAGGATAAAACGATGCCGCAGCAAATTCTTGAGTTGATTCCGTCCAATCCGTTCCTTGATTTAACGGGAGCACGTCCAACATCAACCATTTCCGTTGTAATTTTTGCTGCATTCCTTGGGATTGCCTATTTAGGGGTCAAAAGGAAACAGCCTGAACATGCTGAATTTTTTGCTAAAATAGTAGATACATTGCACAGCATCGTCATGCGCGTAGTAACATTGATCCTGCGTTTAACGCCTTACGGAATCTTGGCGATCATGACGAAGACTGTAGCGACGAGTGATTTGGATGCCATCCTGAAATTGGGGAAATTCGTCGGTGCCTCTTATGTCGCCCTGATTGTCATGTTCCTCATCCATCTGTTATTGCTGATGCTTGCAGGATTGAATCCAATCGTGTACTTGAGAAAAGCTTTCCCGGTATTATCGTTTGCCTTCACTTCAAGAACAAGTGCAGGAGCACTGCCATTGAACATCCAAACACAGAAGCAACTAGGCGTGTCCGAAGGTATCGCCAACTTTGCCGGATCATTCGGCTTGTCGATCGGTCAAAACGGCTGTGCCGGAATCTATCCGGCCATGTTAGCGGTCATGATCGCTCCAACCGTTGGAATCGATCCACTAGCGCCTTCCTTTATAGCCATGTTGATTGCCATCGTGGCCATAAGTTCTTTCGGGGTTGCAGGTGTAGGCGGAGGGGCAACATTCGCTGCCATCCTGGTATTATCTGCAATGAACTTGCCAATCGCCCTGGCCGGACTGCTGATTTCAGTCGAGCCATTGATCGATATGGGAAGAACGGCTGTGAATGTCAGCGGAAGCATGACTTCCGGTATTCTGACTAGTAAAATAACGGGCGACCTGGATAAGGAACAATTCAGCGAAGAATCATCCTTGAAAATTGAGGCTGAGATGTAAAAGAAAAAAGCATTGGACTTCCTGTCATGGGAGGTCCGATGCTTTTTTTCATTCATATCCCTCATACGAATCCGCATTAACAATTGCAGTGGGATTTTCTTCATACATAATAATTGTGTCACCAGTTAAACTGGACATCCCACTTTACTGAATGATATGTACATCGTGGATTGTTACTGAATGTAGGATGATTGAATAGATAAACATTTCTCTTATCATATAATCAGAATATAATCAGATGCAACCAGTTCAAAACCCGGCCAATACTTTTCCAACTTTGCTTTAACCAAGTCTTCAGTAATTCGATTAAGATGATAAGGCATTCTTTTCCTCCGCTTCACTGTTACATGAGGTTAATGACATGATCATATAACACACCTATCTAATTTTTTATTAGAACAAAAAAAGCCACTCTAACATATCAGCTCATGGGAGCGAATATTCTTAAGATGGCTTTTTTCCTGTGGTCACTTTTTAATTTGCCTCGCTGTGTAATGATTGGCCTGAAAAGCCGATAGCGCCTGAAACATATACTGTACAGCTGCATATACCCCACATGCAAGGAGTATTCCTGCTAGTACATCCAATACAGCATGCTGTTTCGTAAATAGCGTGGAGAGAATGATCAGTATTCCAAATGCAGTGACACTGGCAAACTCCCATTTATGCTCCCCTTTCCGCTTATGGGCGACGATCATCATGATGAATGTAGTCAGTACATGAATGCTGGGAAGACAGTTGACAGGCTGATCATGACTATAAACAATTCGCATTAAATGGGCAAAGATATCGTTCCCTACCACTTCTGGACGCGGGACTGTCGTTTGCCAAAGGCAATATACAAGAAAACAGAGAAGTTTCCCCGATATCAAACTGCCTAATCCTACGAAATAGTGCCTTCGGTCAACAAAACAGTAGTAAATGAGCAATCCATAGATATACGGATACCAAAGTAAATAAGGAACGGCAAATTCTTTAATAAAGGGAATCTCCCCATCTATTATAGTTGTAACATCGACAGCATGACCTGAAGATTGATTGATGATTGAATAGATGGAACTAGTAATCCCCAAAAGTAATAAATAGGATAACGGGTGAAAGGATAATATGGAATTGTTTTTCATAGCTCGCTCCGACTTTCAATATATTGGTTTTTTCCAAAGATTATTATACAACATTTTTCACTAGATTAACTCTTTAAACACTAAAGTTTATGATTCCCATGAACTAGTGAAATGGATATCTCTTACTTTCCATCAGACTAAAAATGCATAACGAAAGCCATGGCAAACATACCACGGCTTGAAACTGATACATATATGCGAGAAGGCAAAAGTGATATTCCCGCTTTCTCTAGATTTTATTATGGCGTTTTTTCCATACAAACGTTAAGGAAATGAAAATGTAGATGCAAAGTGTAATGATCGTAACGGTTATGGATGTCGTGAAAATGATTCCGATCAGGATCGTTATTAAAGCGATGATCGCAGCCCAAGTCGTATACGGGAACCATTTTACCGAATAGGCACTTGTTTTTCCGGACTGTTGTTTACGTGATTTCAAATGGGCGAAAGCAATGATCAGCCAAATGAATAATACGGTATATCCCAGCGAACCCATTAGGAATTCGAAGGTCTTGCTTCCAGCGAATAAGGAAATCAGTACACCGCCATATAAAGCGGAAGTACACATTAATATTGCGGGAACAGGTACTTTCTTCTTGGATAACCGGGAAAAGATTTTCGGAATGCGGCCATCCACGGCTTGTGTATACAGAACGCGGGATGAACCATACAACCCGGAGTTCATCGATGAAATGATCGCTAATAGAACAACGGCGTTCATAATATGGTCGGCACCTGGAATACCGATCATTTGAAAGACCATGACAAACGGACTTTCCTGCACCCCGTTTACCTCGTTCCAAGGAATTAAGCTAACGATGATGAAAAAAGGAATGATATAGAAAGAAATGATCCTGACCAATGTACTGCGAACGGCTTTTGGAACCACTTTTTCAGGATTTTTCGTTTCAGCCAATGTGACCCCGATGATTTCCGTACCGCCATATGAATAGATTACCACCAGCATCGCCGTGATCAAACCTGTCGATCCATTCGGAAAGAAACCTCCATGCTCAGTCAAGTTAGAAAAACCGACGGCTGCATGATCACCAAAAGTGACGAGCAGCAACAATAATCCAGCCATGATGAACACAATGATGACGGTAATTTTAATCAAAGCAAGCCAGTACTCCGTTTCAGCAAAAACCTTTACCGACAGCAAGTTAACCGCAGTTACTAAAACCGAAACAGCTAATGCCAGTATCCAGATTGGATATCCAGGCAGCCAATATTGAATGAAAATCGCCGCAACCACTGATTCGGCCGCGATATTCAATACCCACATTTTCCAATAGATCCAATCCAGGAAATAGGCAGGATACTTTCCTAAAATCGATTGGACCAAATCCCTGAATGTTCGTGCACCGCTATTGCGGACCGCCATTTCAGCTAAGCCTTGCATGATGAATAATAGGATGATGCCTCCTATCAAGTACGCAATGATTACGGAAGGGCCTGCCATATCAATGGCTGAACTGCTTCCTTTAAATAAACCTGCCCCGATGGCACCGCCTAATGCCATCATCGTAATATGCCTTGAAGTCATTGTCCTCTGTAAATTTCGTTTGTCCGTTTCCATATCCTTACCTCCCAAAAATCAAAAAAAGCATATCGTCTCTTCCTTCATAATCAAATGAAGAAAGAGACGATATGCCTTAAGCTTACCGCGGTACCACTCTTATTGGCTCTTTAAGAACCCTGCTTTAAAAACCTTGTAACGAAGGTCAATCGTTAAAACAAAAGAAGAGAATAATTCCTATCTTCCGCTTTACCACTCCCAGGCAAGTTCAAAGTATCATTGGACTGCGTTGCACCAACCCGCAGCTCTCTTTACCGAATAATGAGCTTTTACTACTCCTGATCATTGCGTTTCAAAAATTATATCTGAATATTTTTAATAATATCCCATACTATACGGACTCAAAGTAAATTTGTCAATAACTTTCTTAGGATAATATTTTCAAAGAAACAAATCATGGAAAATCGTGTTGAGCCAGCCATATGAAATCCGTAAAACACTATATAAAATACAGTTGATGCCAGTACTCTGGGAAGGTTATTAAAGATGACCGGTCATGAACCTAAAGAGTTATTAAGAACTCTTCTAAATGGAATATCCAACAAATAACACTGCCCCTATTTGCAGCCAGACTCTCCTAAATGTTTAAAACTCCATCCCTAACCATGATGCAGCCACCATCAGAACCCCAACGACAATCACTATAACCGGTCCTAAAACAATTAATCCGAATAGCAATGAGACTATTGCGTCCAGGAAAATTCGAAATGGTCCCGCTTTTTCCTTTTTATTGGCTTGGTCCGTTAATAAGTCTTCAAGATGACCCACCTTTTGCTTCAATTCCTGCAACTCTTGAATCACGCTTGTGTCTTGGTCCATTAAATACCACCTCCTGAAATAACAATAAGTGTTAATTCTATCATTTTCATCCATTTTAAAAAAGTGAAATGTAACTTCGAAACCAACTCCATCATTCATTTCCATCCATAAATATGAAAACTTTTTTTTCAAATTATGTCATCAATGATACAATAACAAGGTTGAAATCAAATCAATCTATAGAACACGTGAGGTATCATACTTTTTATGAGAGCATTACGATTATTAAAGAGTTTTAACTTTTTATATTTTGGACTGCTTGCCATTTTCATTCCGTTTCTCCCAGTCTATCTGGCTGATCAAGGTTTGCGTCCAGCCCAAATCGGATTCATCATCGGTACAGGTGGTTTTGTCACCCTCATCACCCAGCCTTTATGGGGAATGATCAGCGACAAAACAAGGACTATACGAAAAGTCCTGTTGTTACTCATCTTTTTCTCGAGCGTCATCGGTTTTTTCCTATATGATTCAAGCAGTTATCTTCAGCTTATCCTGTTTGCCATGCTCTTATATTTCTTTCTGATGCCGATCGATCCCCTGACGGAAAGCCTCAATTTTACGATTGCAGAGAAATCCGGGATCAGTTACGGTTCCATCCGGACATATGGTGCTTTGGGTTATGCGGTCATATCGCTCATCACCGGCTATGTTATGTCATATTTCGGAGCGAACAGCCTGGCCTTCCTTTTCGCGGGCATAGGTTTAATCAGTTTCATTGTCAGCTGGATGATGCCTGATGCACCCGTTTCGGGGAAACCTGTCACATTTAGCAGCCTCAAGCATTTTTTCAGTAATAAAGAGACGCTTCTCTTTTTGTTATTGGTCTTTATCTGTGCTGTCCCAGCAAGGATGAACGATACTTTCCTCGGAGTTTATATCAGGGAACTTGGAGGAAGCGCCAAGCTTGTAGGCTTGACCTGGTTCTTGGCGGCGGGAAGTGAAATCGTTGTGTTCGCCCTAAGCTTCTGGTGGCTGCGCAAAGGGAAGGAAATCATCATCATTTCGTTTGCAGCAGCGTTTTTCTTTATCCGTTATTTCGTCTCTGCGTGGATTACCGATCCACAGCTATTAGCTTATTTGCAAGTCATGCAGCTATTGACTTTCCCGATTTTCTACTCGGCAGCCATCCAATATCTGTATCGGATCGTTCCTGTTGAATGGCGTGCCACAGGCCAAACCGTACTGGCGCTGCTATTCTTCGGGGTTTCGGGAATCATTGCCTCTTATATAGGCGGAGCCATATATGGGGCTTTCGGCGGCAAGACCCTTTACCTGTTCATCTCCTCCATCTCCTTTACAGGAATGATATTCGCTTTGGTTCTTTATCGGATATACGGCAAGAGGCTCGATACCCCAGAGGAAGTTGTATAACCCAAAAAACTGTATAAAAAAGAGCATGTTTTAATCAAAACATGCTCTTTTTGCATTCTATTAGCGAAATAAAGGGGCAACCGTTAACAATAACACAGAGAAGCAAAGCAGGATTGTCGTAGTCCTTTTTGAGAGTTTTACTTGTCCGTCATTTTTATAGAACCCTGAAAATTGAAGCCGGTTTTTATAAAGTACATAAAGTAATGGAAAAATTGCCATAGCAACGATCCATCCGCCCCTGGTATTCTCTACGGTTATGCCAAAAATCGCATAAATTGAATTAATGATGAACCCCATTATCAATCCAATAACGAAAATAATGGTGATTATACGAAATAATTCTAAGATAACTCTTAACATCATTTCACCCGCTTTCTGCCTGGTTTCCCGTTATCCGTAAAAAAAAGGCTGCAATCAGCAACCTTGAAAGAACTTTTACAGGATGGGATAATTCCCTAAATATAGCAAACTTTCATCTTTTGGTAAATAGATGCTCTTTACTCTTCCTCTTGAACAAGCGAATGCTTAAATGCGTAAATCACTGCTTGCGTGCGGTCCTGCACGGCAAGCTTACTTAATATATTGCTAACATGCACTTTGGCCGTTTTCAGGGCTATGTATAGTTCATCCGCAATGTCCTGATTCGTTTTCCCTTGTGTCATCAGCAGCAAAATTTCCATTTCTCGGTTTGTCAATTGATCATGAAGCTGGGTAACCTTTGGGCGACGCAGCTTTTCCATCATTTTTCCCGTCACTTCAGGTTCCAGTACACTTTGCCCCTGGAAAGTGGAACGGACGGCTCTCGCAATCTCACTGGCCTTTGATGTTTTCAACATATAGCTCGTCGCTCCGGCTTCCAATGCCGGGTACACCTTTTCATCATCCAAGAAGCTTGTCACAATGATGATCTTTGCTTCTGGCCATTTTTCAATAATTCGTTTCGTCGCTTCGATGCCGTCCATTTCCGGCATCACCAAATCCATCAAAATGATATCCGGACGCAATTCCATTGCCAGTTCGACAGCTTTCAAGCCATTATCCGCTTCCCCGATCACTTCGATATCCGACTGTGCGGATAAATAAGCCGACACCCCTATCCTTACCATTTCATGGTCATCGACAAATAATACTTTAATCATCATGGTCACCTCCAGCATTTAATAATGGGATTTTCACTTCAAGTTTCGTTCCTTTATTAGGAACACTTACAAGTTGCATCGTTCCGCCTAATTCAACAGCCCGTTCATGCATGTTTTGAAGACCATATGATCCCGTTTTCGACTCCTCGACGTTAAAACCGATGCCATCATCCGTTATCCGTAAAATGATCAGCCCATCCCGAACGATCAATAGCACTTCAAGCGAGTTCGCTTTTGCATGTCTTAGCGTATTGGAAATCGATTCCTGTAAAATCCGAAACAGATGGTCCTCAATCCCCTTGTCCAGAGTGACAGGCTCCATCTTCCAATTTATATCCATCGTCACTTTTTGTGCCAATTCCAAAAGGAGCTCTTTCATTCCTTCATGTAAAGATTTTCCCTTTAATGCGACAGGTCTCAAGTGAAGCAATAAAGCCCTCATCTCAAGCTGGGATTGATGGATCATTTCTTCCACTACCTTGAATTGTTTCATTTCCGTTTTTTCCATATCGGATTGAGATTCGGTGATGGCCGACATGAACATCGAAGCAGCAAACAATTGCTGACTCACCGAATCATGCAGTTCCCGTGCCAAACGGTTTCGTTCCTGGGAAACGATTTCCTGGATCTGTTTCTCCTGATCAATGGCCTTTTCATTCGCCATTTTTTGCGATAATTTTGTCTGCTCATTGATTTGCTTATGGATCAGTTGCATTCGTTCCACCATTTTAGCCAGCTCTTGGACCGGATACGCCTCCTGTTGTGAAGGTAAGCGGCCCTGTTCAAGTAAATGCAGCCCTTCATCCACCCTTTCCAGCTGCCTCTTCCAAAACATTCCCGAAACGACTCCATAAATCAACCCTACAGACATGACCAGGCTTGGCAGGAATATGACGAAGGGTAATCCCATGACCACTTTCTCCCACAGTAAGCTCCAGTCGGACAAAGGAAAGATGAAGAAAACCGCTGCCGGCAAGATGAGGGAAAGAACGAAAGCAACACCAAGGGCAGTCAATATCTGCCGTGTCACTATACTCATATCCGCTTCACCTCTAAATCCCCAACTAAGATTGAAGTGATGATATGAACCTTGTGATCCGTTTCATTGAACCCTTCCGTTTGGTAGGAATAAATTTGATTAAAGACCCTGGATTCAGGCTTATTTTCAAAAATCCGCGCTCTGCCAGCAATGACCGAGTGATGGACCCTGATTTCGATGCCATACGGTACAAGCACAGTGATATTGCCAATGATATTCCTGATGGAAATGACAGCGTCGCCTTTCGGTAAAATCGTTTTGCTTAAATCGATAACCGTATCACCGACTCCTCCCTGAACATTCACGGAATTCCATTCATATACATGCTCGGCCGTTTGTTGATGACCGAACAACTTATTTTTAAAAAGGTAATCGATTTTCAGCAATTGTTCCTTATTGATCTTTTCTTCTTCCGAATCATCATTGGTTAGAATCGGACTGACCCAATCAGGATTCTTTTTGGACTGATAATATAAAAGCAAAAAATAAATGAGGATTGCCATTAGGAAAAATCTAAAGACGAACATATTCAAGACAGTGATGATAAGGGAAATCAACCCTATAAAAAATAGGATTTTCCCGATTGTCCGTTTTGTGAATTTCCTGCCTAAATAGATACATCCAATTGAAAAAGCGAGGGAAAAAAGGAGACCTCCACCCGTAAATGAAATCTCTAAAAAAAGCAAGACGACTCCGATGAGAAGCATCCATCCCATATAGTCCGTCTTCATCTTGTTCAACATCGGTTCGCCTCCCCTGTATACGTTCATGATATTCTTAAAAGGCACAGGAACCCGTGCCTTTTAAGAATACCATGAAATTATCACGTTCTGACAGCCTGTTTTCCCCGACTTCCATTCAAAAAGTCCAGGGGCTGACAGCGATGCCTAAAAAATCTTTACGCTTCTTTCTGTTCCAATTCTTTTTCAAGCTGGACAATCCTGGAATCGATCGTATGCCGATTATAATCTGTATGGACCTGATGCTCGATGCGATCGATATAATGCTCCATTTCTTCAAACATCGCTACCGGTTTGGCTTCTGAACTGCCTCCGTCCAAAACCCGATTGATCCGGTTGTTTGCCCGGGCAATATTTTCCCTGCCCATCAGTTCCAGCCGCTTTAGATGCATATCCTTCAGCTTATGCTTCATTTCTTCATATTTCCGCTCCAGTTCAGCCAGCTGAACCTCTGCACTTTTATGCGCCTCCTTCAAACTTAGCGCTCGGTCTTCATAGTGCAGGCTTTCCTTTACAGCAAATTCCATTAACTCTGTTTCTCCCGACTGCTTAGCTATCTCAGCCTGATGCTTACGCTTTTCAGCTAGATGATGCGCTTGATTATATTCACGCGTAAACTCTTCCTTTAAAAGATATTGACGTTCAAGCAGCTTACCGACCTTTTCTGTCTCCTGCTCACATTGACGCAAATATTGATTTAGCATTCCAATTGGATTTTTTTGCTCCTTTTTATCCAACAAATCGTGAAAATCCGCAGAAATCGTTTGTTTCATTCTTGAAAATAAATTACCCATTCCAATTACACCCCTTCTATTAGTTCTTATTCAACTCTTTCCACTCTCTTTCAAAATTTGAGAATGGGTCATTTCCTTTCGAAGCTGCATTTTCATCATTTTCATTCCATTTTTTATAGACCAGGTAAAGAACATAAGCTGCCACCAATCCCAATATTGCCGGGATATGGGAAATAGAAATGATCAGCACGATAATGGAGACTGATCCCCACGCAATCTTGGCTCCTGTCGATTCGGACTTCATGAACTGTTTGAACCCAAAATATAGGATCGTCAAGCAAATCGCCAGGCTGATCAATGGACCAACATTCGCCAGTAACAGGAAAAATGCGATCAGTCCTACTATAAATAAACCAAATTTCTTCATTGTTTTCGTCCTCCTTTCCTTGTTTATATCTTATCTACTTTTACAAGTTCGTATAATGAGCCTTAGCTATATTTTCTAGTAAGACCTAAGGCGTAGACGCTGTAAGTCCCACGTTAATAAGGGTGTTTTGATCGTGAGTTTGGACATTTCACTCGTGAATTCTGCGGCTTTACCCGTGAGTTTGTTCGTGAGGGGTTTTCTCGTGGACTTTTGCGAGTTCTAAGTCGCGGGAAGAAGTTTTTCGAATAAGGTGGGGAAGTCTTTAAAAAAATTAAATCTTCCGATTGTATCTAACCGGAAGATCGGTGAACTGCTAATACCCTTACACATACAAGCCTTCGACGTAAACTGAGGTGATGGTTTGAGCTATCTCTTCGACAGAGCTTTGATGTTCATTTCGGACAATTTCCCACAGATACATTTCATTTGTGAAAAACCACCCTCTTGCCACAAGCTCATGGTTCAGTTCAGCTCTTGCCAGCCCATTGTGCTGTGCATAGGCGACGTCCTTTGAAATTCGCTGAATGAACTTCATGCGGATCGCTTTCCATTTATCTGAAATAATGGTTGATATCCCAATGGCCTGTTCGAAAACTTGCATCATATTGCGTTCAGCTTCTGCCATTTTCAAAAAAGCATGAGCTTGCCTATATATGATATGTTTTGCTTCATCTTTTGATTTTGGAAAGAAAGAAGTCTCGGCAATTTCATAGAATTGCTCCATTACATTTTCCATTAATACAATTAACAGATCCTCTTTCCCTTTAAAATGAACATAGGCCGTTCCGTATCCGATGTTTGCCCTTTTGATCATTTGGGAAATAAGAGCAGCTTGATAACCTTCTTCAAGAAATATTTCCTTTGCAGCCTCTAGTAACTTTTGACGTGTCATGATCGAGCGTAAATGCCGTTTATCCCCCACTTTGCCATTCTCCATGCTTATTCCTCCCCTTATCTTCTAGCATAAAGGATATCCATCAAATAAAAAACATTAGTTGGAGAGATTGATTCAATGTTTATAATTTTCTGAATCGACTTATTGACACCATGTCATATTCTTTGGTACGATTCTCCTAGAATTATTTAGAATACTAAAATAGGAGGATGATTATGGTTTCTGAATACACATTGGATCACGCTAAACAAATGGATGAGCATGACGCGCTTAAAAATTTTCGTGAAGAGTTTTATTTAAAGCCGGATTCCATCTATATGGATGGAAACTCATTGGGGCTTCTTTCGAAAAGGGCTGAACGCACTCTTTTGGAATCTTTGGAAGATTGGAAGGAGCACGGGATTGATGGATGGACACAAGGAAATCACCCATGGTTTTTCATGGCTGAAAAATTGGGCGCGAAGATGGCCCAATTGGTCGGAGCTTCTCCAGAGGAAGTTATCGTAACCGGCTCCACAACTGTAAATCTGCATCAACTTGTAGCCACTTTTTACAAGCCGGAAGGAATGCGCAAAAAAATTCTAGCAGATGAATTAACCTTTCCGACTGATATTTATGCTCTTCAAAGTCAGCTGCGTACACATGGATGCGATCCGGAAACCGATCTCATCCGCGTAAAAAGCCGCGATGGAAGATTTCTTGAAGAGGATGACATTATCGAAGCAATGACAGATGACATCGCTTTGATCATCTTGCCAACGGTCCTGTATCGCAGCGGTCAAATATTGGATATGAAACGATTAACTGAGGAAGCTCATAAAAGAGGAATAGTGATCGGATTTGACGGATGTCATTCTATCGGTGCCATCCCGCATTCATTCAGCGAATGGGATGTGGATTTTGCGTATTGGTGCAATTATAAACATTTAAATGGCGGCCCTGGCGGTGTTGGCGGTTTATATGTAAATCGTAAACATTTTGGCACGATGCCTGGTTTGGCTGGATGGTTCGGCTCCAAAAAAGATAAACAATTCGATATGGAACATACCCTAACACCAGCTGAATCAGCAGGCGCGTATCAAATTGGCACGCCGCATGTGTTAAGTTGTGCACCTTTGATTGGGTCTTTGGACATTTTTATTGAAGCTGGAATTGAGAATATTCGCGAAAAATCCCTTAAAATCAATCAATATTTAATGGATTTAGTCGAATTCGAATTGGAAGACATGGGATTTTTCATTGGAACCCCTAGAGAAGAGATACGCCGTGGAGGTCATGTAAGCCTTGAGCATAAAGAAGCTGCACGGATATGTAAGGCATTGAAAGAGAACGGTGTCATTCCAGATTTCCGGGCACCTAACATCATTCGTCTCGCACCGGTTGCACTATATACTTCCTATGCAGAAGTTTGGGAAGTTGTACAAATACTCAAGAAAATCATGTCAGAAAAACAATATGAAAAATTCAAAAATGAGCGTGAAGTGGTCGCATAACATGGAATTCCGCCAATGGGGGCTCATTCCTCAAATGGTTAGTTAATTAGGGCAGGATAAAATCTTTTTTGATAAAAAGGGGATGAACTATGGAGAACAAAAATACTCAATTGAACTTTAAAGATGAGCCAGAAAAGGGATTAAAACGCGAGCTGGAAACAAATCAGCTTTCCATGATCGCAATGGGCTGTGCCATCGGGACAGGATTATTCCTTGGCAGCGGGCTTGCCATACAAGCGGCAGGGCCAAGTGTATTGCTCAGCTATGCACTCGGGGCGTTCATTGTTTTACTGTTGATGGGCTGCTTAGCCGAAATGACGGTTGCCCATCCTACTTCCGGATCTTTTGGAGCCATTGCTGAAAAGTACATGACTCCAATGGCAGGCTATCTTGTCCGCTATTCTTATTGGATTGCCAATGTTTTGGCTGTTGGGGTTGAAGTAAGTGCAGTCAGTGTCTATATGAAGTATTGGTTTCCGACTGTGCCGGGAATCGTATGGATTTTGCTGTTTGCAGGTGCCCTGATTTATGTAAATGCTACTAGCGTGAATACATTCGCTACATTTGAGTATTGGTTCTCCTTTATTAAAATAAGTGCCATCGTTGGGTTTATCCTTCTTGGAGCCTATGTACTATTCGGTTCATCCGATCAGCCACATATAGGACCTGAGAACTTTGTAAATGAAGGCGGTTTTTTCCCATTTGGTTGGTGGGGAATGTGGGTAGCCGTATTTATTTCTTTATTCAGCTTTCTCGGAACCGAAATGATAGCGGTTACATCAGGGGAAGCAAAAGACCCGGATGCAGCAGTTCCAAAAGCATTAAAAGCGACCGTGTTCCGTTTATCCACCTTCTATGTATTGACAATCGGCATCATGCTGATGATCGTTCCGTGGAAAACGGCTGGGATCGAGGAAAGTCCATTCGTAAAAGTAATGGAAATCTTGAACATTCCTGGTGCATCCGGGATCATGAACTTTATTATTTTAACAGCCGCTTTATCTGCCATGAATGCCCAGCTCTATGCCTCAACACGTATGATGTTTTCATTAGCCCGCGGAAAACATGCACCTAGCTTTTTAGGAAAGTTAAACAAAAGGGGCGTTCCGGGAAAAGCACTTGCTGTTTCTACTACTGGGATTTTCATTGCTGCAGGCGTCCATGCGTTGCTTCCTGGTTCATCCTATGCATACATGATGGGGATTTCCATGTTCGGTGCCATGTTCACTTGGCTCATGATCTTCATTTCCCATTTGTTTTTCAGGGTGAAATGGGAAAAAACCGGCGGGCGTAAATTACCGGTAAGGATGATCGGTTTTCCCTACTTAACGATACTAGGGGCCGTCCTTCTATTCAGCTTAATGATTACAACATGGTTTACAGATTTCAAGATCATGCTTCAATTCGGGATACCTTGGTTACTATTTTTAGCTGTTGCTTATTTTGTTTCAAAAAGAAGAAATATTAACCATAATGTAATGGAAGAATCGCTGGAAAAGAAGATAGAATAGAATGACGAATAAATAGTTTTGCATATGAAAAGTGAGGGGATCATGGAATGAAGAATATGGATAACAATAAACAGACAATAACTGGCCTCGAGAAAGAAATTCAAACCGATTTTCAAAAATCGATGTCTTATGGAGATTATCTCCACCTTGATAAGATTTTAACTAGTCAGCATAGATGTTCCGATCATCATGATGAAATGCTATTCATCATCATCCATCAAGCGAGTGAGCTATGGATGAAGCTCATTTTACATGAGTTGACAGCAGCAACGGAGTCTATCCGCCAAAACAAGTTGGAACCTTCATTTAAAATGCTGTCTCGCGTTTCGAGGATCCAGCAGCAATTGATCCAGTCATGGAATGTCCTTTCTACTTTAACACCGGCAGAATATATGGAGTTCAGGGATAAACTGGGACAATCTTCCGGTTTCCAATCTTATCAGAATCGTTTGATTGAATTTGCATTAGGAAACAAAAATGTCCATACGCTATCAGTCTATCAGCACCAAACAGAATTATACGACCAAATGCAGCAGGCCCTTCATGAGCCAAGTATTTATGATGCGGCGATTCATGCACTTGTGGCGCGCGGATTACCTATTGATCAAGAAGCCATCAGCAGAGATTGGTCACAAAGATATGAACCAAATGCCAGTGTAGAAGAGGCGTGGCTGACAGTTTACCGTGATGTTGAGCAATATTGGGACTTATATGAGTTGGGCGAGAAGTTAGTGGACATTGGCCATCAACAGCAATTATGGCGTTTTAATCATATGACCACGGTGGAAAGGATTATTGGTAATAAACAAGGGACTGGCGGATCATCGGGTGTAACATATTTAAAAAGAGCACTGGATCAACACTTTTTCCCAGAACTATGGAGCCTAAGAACGAAGCTATAAGATGAGAATAAGTAGCAAAGAAACAGCCAGTAGAGATGGGGGTAAATGCATGGGGACATGGATTGATATTTCACAACGCCTGGATGATAACGTTGCAGTTTGGCCTGGAGACACACCTTTCTCTTATAAAGTCAATTGGAGTAAAGAAGAAAGTGGTTCTGTCAATGTAGGCCAAATCAATATGAGTATCCACACGGGTACCCATATTGATGCACCTTTTCATTTTGATGATGATGGAAAAAGAGTGATTGATTTGGATCTCGAATTATATATGGGAAATGCCCGGGTTATCCATTTACCAAAGAAGACAAGCATCGGAGTCGATGAATTATCCAATATAGATCTACAAGGCGTTACCCGTCTGTTAATCCGGACGGATGCATGGGAGGATCGAAGTGTGTTTCCACAAACCATTCCTCCTATCCAACCGGAATTAGCGGCATATCTTTCGGAACACGGCGTTCGTCTTATTGGACTTGATTTACCATCAGTAGATCCATTGGATAGTAAAGAGCTAGCTGCCCACCATGAACTTGCCGATCATGGAATTCACATTTTGGAAGGTCTTGTACTGGACGGTATCGAACCGGGGAATTATGAGTTGGCTGCCCTCCCCCTTCCATTAGTTGAAGCGGATGGAAGTCCGGTACGTGCTGTGTTGAAAAAGCTACCCTAACATATAACGGTGTTGATATTGAATAAAAAAACGAGCCAAATGAAAAAATGATTTGGCTTGTTTTTTTGTTTCATTGAACATCGTATTTATTAGTCAAGTCAATTTCCCACCTCCGCCATTTGTTCTGAGATAATCATAACTATCAAATTTATCTCCCTAAACCAAGTACATCTATGTTATAATTTTCAGAATTCATCACTAAGAGTGGGGGTCCGAATATGGAAAACTTTTATTTGTTCATCATCATGTGCATACTTCTCATCATCTTACCTGGTCCAGATACAGCAATAGCCACAAGGAACACCGTTACCGTGGGAACGTCGGGAGGCTTTAAAACGATGTTCGGCACATGCTGTGCCCTGCTTATCCATACATCAGCTGCCGTATTCGGACTTTCGGCAATCATTGTGAAATCCGCTTTACTATTTTCCATCTTCAAATATGTCGGTGCCGTTTACTTGGTATATCTAGGCTTCAAGACCTTATGGGGATTAAGGAATAAGCAAGTTGCCGCAGCGGCGGAAACGTCAGTCGAAAGTAAGTACGAAAACCAGTCTTGCTTTAAGCAAGGGTTCCTTACCAACCTCCTGAACCCTAAAGTGGCCGTCTTCTTTTTAACATTTCTGCCCCAGTTCGTGAATCCAGGAAATGATACGTTTTTACCGTTCCTGATCATGGGCATAACGTATACCGTCCTAACTGCATTGTGGTTCGTATTTTATATCTATCTGCTGAACCAAATCAGTGCTTTTATGAAAAAACCTAGAACCCAAGCGATTTTCGAGGGTATAACCGGGACGGTCTTGATTGGTTTCGGAATAAAGCTAGCTTTGGAAAAAGCTCATAATTAATTAGAAACTGCACCCTAATCGTTAGACACCATCTAACAATTGGAGGTGCAGTTTTTATAGTAGTCTATTGGGGCTCTGATACAGGTGTAGGGTTTTAAGTACTTGCTGAGTCATATTACACTGAAAAAACATAAATTGGTGTTTTTATACAAGGAGAAAAAACATGCCCACTATCGAAGTTAGGAAATGAAAGATATCGGATTAGGTTGACTTTCTTTCGCGCTATGTTTAATCGGAATATTGTTTACCTTTCAATTTGGCGATAAATCTTGCAAGGGGGATACTATTTTAAATAATATCGGACTTAGCGCATGGGCACATGGAAATTCAGGTATTCATTATACCATGTTCTATTCGGCTATATTCTTCATCCCTCCTTTATAATTGGTCCTATTCATCCTGATCATAGAGGAGCAAAAGCAGGGAAAATCATCTCAGGCCTCCCTATCCATTCTTATTGTTTCAGTACTACTGTCGATTATTTTCGATTTTGTTTAGGACCGCTGCTGAAAAAGGACAAATTAAAGGGTATGAGCCCAGTACTACCAAACTCATACCCAACCAACCTTTATAATAAAAGTGTTTAACTTTTTCTGTTCAAATCACTTAAGGTAACCATTCACGAAAAATCCAATCGTTTCGAGTTCGCCCTCCGTTAAATCCCGCTTTAATTCTTTAGCCAATTCTTGTTCCATTAAAGCTCGGTTTCCCTGATGTTCGATCACGGTTCTGGCACATTCTTTCATTAGCTTAAGCTCCGCCTCCATCTCCTGTCTCGTGCACGGCTGATCATGATGGGAGAGTATATATGTTTCGGCATCATAGGCTTCAATTTTCTTGATGAGCAGTGATGCCTGTTCAGGCGTATAATTCCATTTTTCAGCATAAAGATTGGCATATAGGCAGTCCCCTAGAAATAATGTTTTTTCCTCTGGAACATAAATGATGCAGGAATCTTTGGCATGATCGCCGCCAACATGTTCGATGACACAGGTTATATTTCCGAGATCGATCTTCATCATTTTTTCAAAGATGATATCGGGCAGGGGGAAGGCAATCTCTCTATTCTCCCCATGTTCCAACTTGATTGCATCGGCGCAAAAGGGGATCTCATTCCCTTCTTCGACTCGTTGATCAAGTGCCTGATCTTCCCATGAAAGTTGCTGCATACCTTTAATGTCCGTGTATGTTTTTTCCTGACAAATCACCGGAATCCCGATATTCTCCAGTCCGAATACATGGTCCCAGTGTGAATGGGTAAGAACGAGGAAATTCCCGCTTATATCATTCCGGAGCAATTCATCCTTAAAGAGCTGTGCATGCCGGGCAGAGTTACCGGCATCGATGATAAGCGTTTTCTTGTTTCCCTTAACGGCGGCAAGAACCGGGCGATCCGTTTCCTGAACTGGCGGCAGGTAGACAATATGTTTCGATAGGTGCTGTAATGTTTGCATGATCCTATTCTCCTTGCGATGTATATTGATTTGCTTGCTCAAGTATAGCAAATTACCCATTCATTCATAAGATAATCTCCGCAAAAGGCTAAAAAGACAGCAAGCACCGTGATTGCTGTCTTTTCGTCATCATTCAAATGAACCTATTCAAATATACCGTAACTTTCGAGAGGGCATTTAAAAAGGTGGCCTTAAAAAAAGACTCTTCCTTTTTCTGATCTTCAGGTGTTTCTATATATTTATTATTGTCCGCAACGAATGTACTATTTGAGATTTTTGACTCGATGGCTCCTGTCAACTGGGCTGCAAATTTTTCACTATCGATGACCACCATCGATTCTGTATTTAAAAAGGCAGATCGAGAATCCAAATTGTAGGAACCCACTGCACTTAATCGTTGATCATAGACCACCGATTTACCATGCAAAGAATAAGGCTTTGCATATTCATAAAGCCTTGCGCCCGTCTCAACGATACGATCCCTAAGCCCCAAGTAACCCGAAAAAGCGATCACATTCGGGGTTGATTCCACCGAGTTGGTAAGTATGGTCCAATTAGCCTTTGAATCCATCTGCTTCGATACATATTCCGTCAAGGCTTCCGCGGGAACAATATAGGGACTTTGGATGAGTACCGATTGATTGGCATTCGCCGCAATATCCACTAGAGATCTCCACACAATTGGGTATTTATTGAAACGCTCGATTGGATTATGAATGAAGGACACTTTTTTAGTAGGTGTTGTAGCATTGCTCCACTCGATGACTGGATTAACGAAATCGACTTCCGTTTGCAAAGCTTTGCTGTATTGATTCGCTAATGAATCTCTTTCACGTTTTCCTTTTTCCGTTTGCCTTTTCGAGAGGTCCGAAAAAACAACGCTCGTATACGGGTGGGACCATAATTCATTCAAATAGTCCTTCATTTCAACGATTACACTATCTTTCTCCTCTTTAGCATTGAAAATGAGTACATCCCTGTCATAGACAAAATTCCTCGGCGGCTCGCTTGCTAAATACTTATCGGCAATATTTCTCCCTCCGATGATGCCTAACTTTCCATCTACAGTGATGATCTTATCATGAAGGCGATTATGCCAGGTCCACGGTTTAAATGGTTTAAAGGTTTCGTAATATCTTAATTCAATGTTTTCATGTGAAGCCAATGCATAACGGGCACTGCTTAATTGACCTCTGAGTCCATGAGATAGTCCATCCAGAAGGATTCGGACTTTGACACCCCGGTCAGCAGCTTCGATCAAGGCTCCAAGAATAAGTTCGGTTGATTTGCCTTTTCCAAAAGCATAGTAGGCAATATCGATTGAATGCTGGGCTTCCTGGATCATTCGCATTCGGGCGAGTCCCGATTCATAACCATCTTCGAGAAGCAGGACACGATCCACGCTTCCTTCCTTCTCTCCCATATATGCACTTACTTGATTAATCGGCCTGCCTTCTTCTTTTTCCACTTTTGGGAAAAGAAACACTGCCGTCACCACTACATAAAGCAAATATATTAGAAGAACGAGCAGAACTCCTTTAATTGCCGTTTTTACAGTCATTGAGCACTCCCCTCCTTTAAGCGATATTTTAATACTATTCGTAAGAAGCAAAGACTCTATTCAACATCCGCAAGCCTGATAAATCTGACTAGATAGCGAGCGGGGCCATTTACCTGCCTGCAAGATCCTAAGCTGGAACTTGGGGCATTTATTTTCCTTTTAAATGTGACAAAGTGGTGAACATGAAAGCAGTTGCATAATATGATATAGAAGGAGGGATTTCATGCTTAAACAACCTGATAGAATAAGTATCTTCAATTATTGTTTTGCATTAGGGGTGTCAGAAGTTTTCTTTTTATCCAGCTTTTATCTTTCCATTCTTGACGTTTCATTATTTGCGCTTGCTTTACCATTTTCCGCTTTATTTTTAATGTTCTCCTTGTACCTGTTCCTTCGAACGCACAAAGCAGCAAAGACTTTACCCAACCAAGAGGAACGCAGAAGGGAAATTCATGCATTCTATCATCAGTCTTTCGGGATTTTCACGATCATTTTTTTCACCTTACTTTTGGTTGCACTAGCCTATATTCCCTTGCTGGAAAACGGAGGGCATTTCTATCTTCTTTATTGTTTACCTATGGCCTTGCTTTGTATGATCCCTATGATCGCATCTTATAAAGGAATGAAATTATTCAAACTGGAATCAGGCAGGAATTTAACGAAAATCTAATTGATTTCACCAAAATCTTCGTAAATCCAAGAGCTCACCCAGGAAACTCTTGAAAGGACATAGTGAAACGAATCGATGCTCTTTCCATGTTTTTAGTTGAATGTATAGGTAAAATGAGGATATAATAATGATAACTAACACATAAAAAAAAGACACTGGTTAAAACCAGCGTCTTAATGAACAGCAAAACTGCATAAAGAGCAGCGGCTTTCTGTGGTAAGTCAGTAGCTACTCGATCATGAAAGTAACCCTTTTCCTACATACATCTGGCCGGATGGTATGGAGGGGGTTACTTTTTTAATGTAACCGCGATTACTGCGACGATTAAAGAGGCGAATGAAATCATTAGCATCAGTCCGTCCATAATAGAAATCACCAGCGACACCCCCTTTCTGAAAAGGAGTGACCGCTGCCCACTATACCAAATTGCTGTCCATTTACTATTATATCTGTATTCATCTGTTATTTATAGCTAAAAATGGATGTGTTTAGTCACCTTATTATATCCATGCTTTACATAAAAAAAATCCCACATAAAGTGAGAACATTCTTTGCATGTATATCCACTTATTGTTCCACTACACGGCCATCTTTATAAATGTGGAACCACCCAATCGTTCCTGTACCGCCTTGATCTATCCAATCTTTATTAGCTGCTTTATATTTGTAATATGATTTTCCTTTGCCATCTTTCAGCAATCTGCCATCACCGCTAAATACGATCTTGTTACCCAGTTTCTTCTTCCCTAACACAATCGCGTCTTTCTCCGTGAACTGTTTTCTTTCCACCTTATTTTCATCTAAAGCAGCCCATGTCAGCGGTCCGACGATACCATCTGAAGCCAAGTTATGATCCACTTGAAACTCCCTAACGACATTTTGTGTTTGAGTACCGAAAATCCCATCAACACCCACAGTATATTTAACATCTTTAAGGCTTTGCTGTAAGTCTCTTACATAACTCGAACGTGAGCCTTTCCTGAGGGTCGGGCGCGTCTCCGCCTTCGTTTCGATTTTCTCGGTTTGATTACCCTTTGAAGCTGCCTGGGTAATTGAAGTTCCCATTCCTAGAGGAGCTAACATGAGGGCAACTGTTGGAATCATGACCAATATTTTTTTCTTCAAACATATAACCTCCAATCATATGATCACTCCTGCAGGTTTCTGACACCTCCTTTGGAGCCCATTCATTATAACGTATGGAGTTACTTTATTGGTGTTTTATTACTTTAATTATAAAAAATGGTAAATAGTATCCATTGTGTGCACAAAGTAAGCATATGATGGAAGTCCCGGTTTTTCAATAAAATAAAACAATCCCAGAACGTGGATTGTTTTATTTTATCGTTATTCTGCCTATTGTTGATACTGCCCTTGCATCCCAGTTCCCATTCCCATCAAGTTAGTGGCAAGCGGCATCATATTTTTCTTTTTCCCGCCATTTCCACTCAACATTTGATAAGTGGCAATACCACTCCGACCGTAGCGTCAACCGGTAAACTTTCATCCATGCTTGCCTTCACCTTATTTTATATATTCCTGTTCATTCCCTGAACTCTAATATCTTGTTTATAAACACCAAAACAATTCGTAATAAAAATACGATTGAAAGGGCAAATTCTTTCAGAAGGGATATTAGTACTCTTCGAATGGGCATTTCATTTTTATGCCGCAAAATCCAAATCGTTTATCATAAAGCATATTGACCTTTCTGAATAAAGAATGTTTAAAAAAGATATAAGATTATTGAGGTGAATATTCATGCCAATGTTAGATGTGGACGGTGTTAGCTTGTATTATTCTGTTATGGGAAAAGGAGTTCCTATTGTTTTTATTCATCCTCCTGTACTGACCAGTGTGAATTTCCAATACCAAATGGAGGAATTATCCGAAGAATTCAAAGTTATCACTTTTGATATTAGGGGGCACGGAAGAAGTCAATATTCAAGATTGCCAGTAACTTATCCCCTGATCATAGAAGATATCAAACATCTTTTGGATCATTTGAAAATAAAAAAAGCAATCATTTGCGGATACTCGACCGGCGGCTCTATTGTATTGGAATATTTGCTGAGTTGTGCCGATAGGGCTATAGGGGGCATTGTAATAGGTGGAATGTCAGAAGTGAGGGATAAATATTTAAAGCAAAAGATTTCTTTGGGAATATCACTTGCAAATAAAGACGCCGTTCCAATTCTTGCGCTTTCCATTTCATGGAGCAATTCAAATACCGAGAAGTTGTTCAACGAAATGTTTAATGAAGCCCTAAAAGGAGATGCCAGAAATATCGGGCAGTATTACCATTATAGTTTGCATTATAACTGTACCCACAGGCTAGGGAAAATCAACCTGCCGATTTTACTGATCTATGGTAAAAAAGATAAACCATTCTATCATTACGCTAATTTATTGCATGAAAAATTACCATGTACGGAATTAAAATTCATTGACCATGCAAAGCATCAGATCCCTACAAAAGCGGCTAATGATTTAAATGAAAGTATAAAGCATTTTATCCATACACAAACGGTTTGATTCTATCATTGATAAATTTAATGGAGTGAAAAAATTGGGAAGAGATAAAAGTATAATGATTCATTTAATATTGCTATTGCTAGTCACTGCCGTTTTTATTTGGTCAGTTATTAAGCCTGAAGGCTACTTGATATGGACAATGGAAGTACTTCCTGCCGTGGTGTTTCTGATTTATGTAATGGCCACATATAATAAATTCCGCCTCACTACATTATCCTATTTCGTTATTGCCGTTCTTTCAATAACCATGTTCATCGGTGCCCATTATACGTACTCAAAAGTCCCTCTATTTGATTGGCTAAAAGATCATTCCGATTTAAATCGGAACCACTATGACCGGTTTGGCCATTTCCTAAAAGGTTTATTTGCGATTGTGATTAGAGAAATAGTAATACGTAAAACCCATCTAACAAAAGGACCCTGGTTATTTGCTGTCACATTAAGTTTTGCCCTTGCCATTGGAGCCTTATATGAAATCATCGAATGGATAGCTGCCATCATTTCAAAAGGCGGAAAGGCTTCAAATGAATTTTTAGGAACACAGGGTGATATTTGGGATGCACAATGGGATATGTCGTTAACCTTAATCGGCTCTATCCTTACATTGATCACCTTGTCCAAACTACATGACAAGCTGTTACGAAAAGTGAAAAACCGAGGAGAAAAAAAGCTGTAATTATGTGTCAGACCTAAAAACAAAAACGGTAAAGACTTAAAGGAATTACACTCTTCCACTTTCCTTTAACGAAAGGCTCTGAAAAACGATAAATTTAAAAATAGTGATCTATATAGATCACTATTTTTAAATTAGAATCGGAATGAAACCAGACTACAGTTTTTTCTTTAAAAAACAATCCAGTTAATTGGAACGGAAGGAACGAGACTCCTGCGGGGAAAGCGCGTCCAAGGGAGACTCCACAGGCGCAAAGAGCGCCGAGGGCGGACCGCCCGCGGAAAGCGAATGCCTGGAGGCAACGTTCAAACTTTATAAACCCTCAAAAAAGGTTTCAGTTGTATCAGTCGACAAACTGAACCTAAATCAAAAAATGGATTTCGGTTTTCATTTTTAACCAGTCATGATTGTATTTGCTTACTTCCCTTTTTTTCATTGATAGCTTTTTGATCGATTTTTGTATAGATGCGTTCCACTTCAGTTTTGTCATGCAACAGAAGCTCGCGGTTTTCTTTTAGCAGTTCAGTATAAGATTTCCTTCTCCTAGACATTTTTTAATTCACCTCTCAAGTGATTGAATTCCTTTTGCAGGACAACTAACGGAAGCTCGTATAGTTGTTTATTATATTTTTTAAAAATCCCGAATTTCAGAAGTTCTTGTATAAGTTCCTCTTTCTTTGCTTCTCCCTTTGCACTTAATTGGGTAATCATCAAGGGCCCTCCTTAACAAAAAATGCTGATTTTTGGTATTTTGGGTTGCCTAGCATTCGATCCCACATGAAGAATCTCCACTTCTTCCTCTTACTTCCCCATATAAGGGCATGCTCTGCAAAGTCTTCACATTTCCTTAATTGTTCGTATGTACTGCTTTCATGGTGTATTTTCAAAACTCGATTATATACATTAAATCCAAATTGCTTCATTTTTTCGGAAAGGATATCTATCGCGGCGCAAGGTTTCGAATGGGTCAAGTCGCCGGCACCAAAGAATGCTACTTTCACTCCAGCAAAGTCCACTTGGTCAATTTCTTCATAAAACTCGTTTGCTTCGTACGGTAAATCTTCAAGATTCCATGTATATAAACCAATAAAGGCCAGGTCAAAATCCTTTAAAGCATCAACTTCAACAATATCCAATCTTTCCATATATACTTCACAGCCGACAGCCTTCATTCTATTCTTTATGTTTATAGCCATTTTCTCGGTATTACCGGATAAACTGACATAACCAATGAATACCTTCATCTATATCACCTTCCTAATTGAGAATCACTTTCATTACATCTCTCACTATAAATGAAAATGATTCTCATTGTCAATTATTTACCTCCACTAATTAAATGAAAAAGTCCGTCTTCGTTCTATTTACAGGGTAAATGCCCTGTAAATAAAGAGTAATTACCAAAATAATGAAGTGAAAAAGACTATTTTCATAAAGATTACCGATATAAACTGACTACTATATAGGTAGATATATAAAAAAACACCACCCAATTTCATATCTACCTTTCTTGTTTTTGTCATAACTCCATAAATATATGAATTCATTATGGAAAATAGTACGTTTATTATTTTTATTTTCAATATTTTTGATCACTAGTTTTCCCAATCAAACAAAAGCAGAATATACAGATCCAGCTAAAAGATTAACAGAAGTAATGACACAAGAGGCAGTGCCAACAATTTAGTATGTACTATTTTACAGAAAAAAGAGGCTGGGACATAACTAAATAAACCATCCTCAAAGACGAATCATTCTACGTTATTCTACCTATTAAACATCATGCTGCTTTCGTATATGTTGTTTTTATTCATCCATTCAAGCTGTAAGAACAAGTTCGTTCCATTGCGCTACAGACACCCGCGGGGAGGAAGCGGGGCCTCCTCGGCAAGCCTGCGGGTCTCAGCCTTCCCTCTATTTCCCTTAGTAGTCGATTGTCTTCCGCTCCATTACACTAGATTTTTAAAAAAAGGATGCAAAAAGCAACAAAATCTATGGAAAAGAACAAATAAAGACCCGATCTATTAGCCGGAAATTCCGCTTATAGTTCGGGCTTATCGTTGACTAAAATTCTTATGTCCCAGCCTCTTTTTATAGCTTCCTTACATCTCGACTTGTTCGTTAACGGGTTCTCTCTGTTTTTTCGATTTTTTATAGTACAGCAATTCATATATACATGGAATGACGATAAGTGTGAGCAGTGTAGAAACAGCTAGCCCGCCAATGACAACGATCGCTAAACTTTGTGAAACCAAGCTTCCTGTTTCCGCTTTTTTATATAAAAGTGGTAGCATGGCACAAATCGTTGCTACGGCCGTCATGATGATCGGACGGAATCTTGTGGCTGTCGCTTCGACGATCGCATCACGGATAATCATTTTTTCTTCGTTTTGTTTGACTCGATCCAGAAGCACAATCGCGTTTGTCACAACAATTCCAATTAACATGAGAGCACCCAGCAGTGCTGTAATATCGACTGGAATTCGACTGATAATCAATCCTAATACCGCTCCAATAGCAGCGAATGGCAAGGAGAATAGAATGGCGATCGGTGCTTTGATCGATTTAAATGTTATAACCATGATTAAAAAGACAATGCCGATCGATATTAACATCGTAAGGAATAAATCAGAAAAATCATCTGTCTGCTGAGCACTGGCTCCCCCGACTAAAATTTCTACATCATTCGGAATATCAAGTCCTTTGTTCTCCTTATCTCCAAATATCTCAAGATTTATTTTACTTGCAATATCGGAAAGCTTAGCCGGATCGACTGTTGCAGTTAGTTGAAGATACGTTTCTCCATCTTTATGGAACTGTGTTGTTGCACTCTCTTCGCTCTTTAAAGAAGCAACCTTGGACACTGGGGCTAGACCGCCATCTGTCATAATCGGAATACTTTTTAAATCCTCTGGTTCTTTAGGATCTAAGATTGGTTCAAGGACGACAGGTGTTTGCTTATCCCGTAAAGTTATATGGCCGATAGGAGTTTTATTAAGCATGATACCTAATTGTTGACCTATTTGTTCTGTATTGCCTTTAGCTGGATCTACCTTGAATGAATAAATCGTTTTCTTTTCGTCTTGGTTCGTTGTAACCTCTTCAATACCTTTAATATCCTGAATTCCTTCTTTGACCTTTTTGGCCATCAGTTCCAAATCTTCAACATTACTGCCAATCACATCTATTGTAATGTTCGTCTTTGATGCCCCCATCATAAAAGAAGAAGCGGTGGCCGTAAGCTTCGCATCAGGATAGTTTTCTTGTTCCTTTTCCATTTTTTCCAGGATTGAATCTACATTTGCTTTATCCTTTACCAGGATGCCGAAAGTAGCTTCAGTGGGTGATGTGACTGCGCCATATTGCGCTGTCTCGGCAGAGTTTCCTAATTGCATGAAGATATTATCCACTTCACTCATATCCTGCATCGTTTCTTCGAGTTCAATCGCTTTTTCCTTTACTTTCTCATAGGGATGATCATTTGGATAAGTTAATGTCACAGAGACATAGTCTGCTGAAGAATTATCAATCGCCCCTTTTGGCATGGAAAAATATGTACCAACGGAACCGACAAACAACAGCATAGCAACAATCAAGACAACCCATTTATGGTTTAGCGACCACGTAACCAGCTTCGAAAAACGCTTGGCCGGCCGATGTTTTGGCAGCTCCGTCCTTTTCAGCAATCCTGCACTCATTAACGGAACAACCGTCAATGCCACGATTAAAGAAGCAAGCAAAGAATAAGTGACAGTCAAAGCGAATGGAAGCAGAAACTCTTGAAGCCCTCCATTCAATAAAGCAACCGGCAAGAAGACGGCTACAGTAGTTAGGGTTGAAGCTGTTATCGCCACTCCCACCTCTTTAGTTGCCCCCATCACCAATTCGATTGAAATCTTCTCCTGCTGCATTTTCCGGAAGATATTTTCAATAACAACAATACTATCGTCCACCAAGCGCCCGATCGCAACAGCGACACCGCCCAGTGTCAAAATATTCAGCGTCACTCCCGACAATGACAGCAAAAATAACGTAAAGGCAAGAGATAACGGTATGGATACGATTGTAATGAATGTAGATCGTACATTCCGTAAGAAGACCATGATTACAATCGTAGCGAATAACGCACCCAGCAGAACTTCTTTTACCATCGTCTGAACGGAAGTCTTCACCATATCAGCTGTGGATAAATAAATGGTCGATTCCTGGTCACCATACTTTTCATTAATTTCTTTTGCTACTTTTTCAACCTCTTCACTGATTGTGACAGCATTTGATTGACTGTCCTTGATAATGCTTAAATCAATGCTTTCCGTTCCGTTAAAACGACTGACGAGGCTATCATCCTTCGCTTCATCAACTTTTGCTATTTCTCCAAGTGTTACCTTTGGGGTGACCTTTAACGCTTTTAATTTTTCAATACTTGTTAAATCCCCGATAACCTTGATGTTACTTGCCTTCCCATCAATCACTTTTTCTCCTACGGCCATAGCTGCATTCTGACCGTTAAGGACGCTCATGATATCTTGAATGGAGACTTTCTTTATAGCCAATTCTTCATTATCCACTTTGACTGAAAGAATGGATTGGGAAACGCCAAATGTCTGTACATCCGAAACCCCTTTAATATCTTTATACAAAGGCTCTAATTCTTTCTTGGTAAAGTCTATATTTTCAGCTGTTAACCCATCCTTAAAAGTAACAGCTACAAATGAAATGGGAATCATTGATGTATTTAACTGTGTAATAGTAGGCTTTGCCATGCTTTGTGGCAGCGCTACACTGCCTAATGCCTCTTGAACATCAAGTTTCGCTTGTTTCATATCCGATCCGGCTTCAAAGAATAGATCAACTTTTGAAAATCCATCTCCAGTGGTGGAGTATATTGAACTCTTTCCTTTAACCCCTGTAACCGCTCTTTCAATCGGATCTGTAACTTGTGCTTCCATTGTTTTCGAATCGGTGCCCTGCCCCATTGTGATAATCGTAACTTGTGGATTATCAGCAGATGGTAAAAATTCCATCGGCAGTTTGAAATAACTGACAACTCCTATCAACAAAATAAATATGGTTACCAATGAAACGGCAGCCTTGTTCTTAAACGACCACTTAGTAAAAAGCTCCACGCACTAATCACCCCTGAATATAATTTAAAAGAAAATAATTCCATTTTAAATCTTACCATATATTACTAACTACGAAGTGTTAATTTTTTATTGATTTTTATATTTTTCTATGTCCTTCGGTTCGGAGAACTTTTCCACAAAAAAAAGGCTGTGCAGCAGCCTCAAAGAAACAACCTTGGATTATTTATATCCTTTGAAAAAAAGCATAACGATAGCCAACACCATTACCCCGATAAGTAATAACGGGCCGATGCCCGAGCTATACACGAAGTATACCTTGATGTGGCGAAAAAGGAGCACGATAAGAAATAGGAATAACAGGAAACACAAAATCATGATCAGAGCGGTATTTTTATTCCGGTACAAGTAACCAGCCCCATTTTAATAGCATTATTTACACTAAGGAAAAGATCATACGAATGCATGCTCTAGCAACAACATTCCGTTAAGAAACAATATGCAGCCCATGTTTTGTACTATTCTGTATATCAAATAAAAAAGGGTTGCCGCAGCAACCCGATTATTCGAAATCGTTTGGACGGTATAAATGAAACTACAATGCCTGAAGCTCATTGACCGTTACAAACCTATACCCTTCGTTCGTTAACTCTTGTAAGATCCCTTCAATCGCTTGAAGTTCTTTACCCGTATCATCATACATCGGATGCATTAGGATGATCGAACCTGGTTCTATATTTCCCTTCACATACTTCACTTTGTCAGAAGCAGCAGTGTAATAGCTATCCGGTTCAAGATTCCAGGTAATGGTCTCCCTATCATTTTTATTTAAATAATAAGGCAAACCTATGATTTTTTTCCCGTTTGGCGGCCGGACATCAATTTCACCCTTATATCCGGAGTTCTGAATTAATTTATCCGTTTTCTCGATCTCCGCCTTGATATAAGAGGGCGATTTAAAAACCATCCGTCTGTGGGAATACGTGTGATTGCCAACCTGATGCCCTGCTTCCGCTATTTTTCCAGCTTCCTCTGGGTACTTTTCGATTTCGTTCCCAATCAGGAAGAATGTAGCTTTTACACCGTATTTTTCCAATAACAGAAGGATTTCATTTACATTCTTCGATGGGCCATCATCAAAAGTCAAAGCGACCACTTTTTCATTCGTCCCGACTTTAGCCGTCAATCCACCGAATACCTGATATGTTCTCGAATTCATTAATTTATACGTACCAAGCAATAGCAGGAAAACAACAAGGATTCCCACTCCAATGAATATCAGTTTCTTTTTCATGCAATACCTATCTTTCTATAAGTTTTTAAATCCAATGACCTATTATAGCAAATCACTGAACGAAAACACTTATTGTTCCCTTCCGAACGAACCGTCTACATTCACTTTACATGTATCAATTCAAAACGCTCACACACAAGCAGCATATCTTCTTTAAATGTGTGGCCGATTTTGTCCAGTTCTTCTTTCAGCCATTTTTCATGAGCATCCCACCAGTATGCATGGGTTCGATCGCCTTCCCCTTCTGCAATCGCAAACTCTTCACTCACTTCATTCATGGGCAATACTTCGACTTTCACTGTTTGTATGATGGCTAAGGGCTCATCCTCACTGCTTAAAATAATGCTGTAATCACCCACGGATGGTAATGGTTCATTTTCTTCTTCATAAAAAACATACCCAGAGCACGTAGCCGTTTTTTTCCCTACGATCACCAATTGGGCCAAATGATCGGGATCGGCCCCGAATTGCCATGCACTGACTGCCTGGGGTTTTTCTTCGTCTTTCCCCTGCCAAAATTCATTCCAATATAATTCCGCTTTTACATTCATTCTATGATTCTCCCATTCTGTTCTGACATGATCATTCTTAAAATTTTGCATTCTCCAGTTTATCCAAACGATTTCCATCTCGATCACTGAAGTGAATTTTAGCGTGGGCATATTCCCCGTGAGGCATCACGAAGGGTTCAATTGGGTGCAATCCGCCTCTTGGCGCATAGCCTCTATCTTCAAGGCATGCGACTGAGCTCTTTAGATCTTCCAGTGATACTTGAAAAGCGGTATGCCATAGGGAGGGATGATACTCAACCTCCACTTTTACCGTTTCCCCATGCCCCAACCTTGTGATCCAACTGCAAACCAATCCCTTTATCTTATTGGTCTACGAGGCAATTCTATTCCCCAGTTAACAATAGAGTGATGACGATGACCCAAAATATAAAGAATGACGAGGAAAAAACCAAAGAAATGATAGAAATCACCTTTTTCTCCGTTTTCTTCAAAATTCCTATGACAGATAGGACGATGCCGGCAATCGTAAGGAAAAATGTGATATAATCACCTGTCATGTTCCCGATATTTCCCATTCTAATAGGTGTAATAAAAACGGTAAAAAAGCAAATGATTCCAATGATGAATGAAGTAAAACTAATTGCACCGTACCTCTTCTGAATGCATGCTTCGTTTTCCATCGAGCTCACCCTTTCATCAGTTTTTAAATCCTCTATCATCTATTAATATCTCACAAATAATTTTAACATATAATGCCATTCGAATTATTGTGCACAAAAAAGGGACAAAAAACCGTGAATTAAAGCTTCATTTTCATGCCTTCATGAGTGGCTTTGAATCCTAAACGTTCATAAAAGCGCAGCGTTTCTTCCCGCTTTTTATCGGTGGTCAGCTGAATGATATGGCAGCCCCTCTTCCTTGCACGGTCAATCGCATATTGAATCAACTTGCTGCCAATACCTTTCCCTCGTTCTGAAGATACCGTCCGAACCCCTTCGATCGTAGCTCTCCAACCGCCTTGATGGGTAATATAAGGAGTGAACGTGATTTGCTGCACCCCAACGATTTCCTCACCAAGACATGCTACGATCAATTCATTATTTCCATCTGCATCAATGGATTCAAATGCTTTTAGATAGCTTTCGGGAAGGGGATTCTCATATTGCTCCCTTTCCCTCCCCAATACATCATCCGCAAGCATATGTACTATTTCATTTAAGTCTTTTGCTGTCGCATTCCTGAATAGGACCATGCTATCCCTCCTGATATTTACTTACTATCACCCTTTTTTCGTCATGATGAAAACCAACCGTTTATTAATAACTTCTGCTAATAGTCCGGCGGTCCTCTTTTCTGAAGGAAAAATAATGACAGATGTAAAAATTGGACCATCAAAAAAAAGACCCCTATAAAAAGGAAGTCCGTCCAGTACATCATTATTAGGTAATTGGCGCAGGATTGAACAGTGCCAAATCATTATGCAGACCCCAATGCTCTGCCCAAGTTTTCTTTTTACCACTGGCCACTTCCAGAATAAGGTGAAATATTCCCCACCCAACATCCTCTATGGTTGCTTCTCCAGTTGCGATAGTTCCAGCATTTATATCAATCAGATCTTTCCATTGCTCTGCCAATGTATTTCGTGTAGATACTTTGATGACGGAAGCCATTGCGAGATTATAAGGTGTGCCTCTTCCAGTTGTAAAAACTTGAAGGTGCATACCGGAAGCGAGCTGTAACGTTCCGCAAACAAAGTCACTAGCTGGTGTAGCTGCAAAATTCAGCCCTTTTTCCGTAGCTTTTTCCCCTGGAGACAGTACACCTGAAATGGGGCTGCTTCCGGATTTTGCAATGGAGCCTAATGATTTTTCCACTACATTGGCCAATCCGCCTTTTTTGTTTCCAGGCGACGGATTGGCACTTCGATCAGCATCACCTAAAGCAAGGTAGTTATCATACCAATCCATTTCCTTTATTAAGGCTCTCCCTACTTCTTCCTTCACCGCTCGAGGCGTCAATAGATGAATCGCATCCCGTACTTCTGTGACTTCAGAAAATAGAACGGTTGCCCCTGCTCTAACTAACAGGTCCGTAGCATATCCTACTGCAGGGTTAGCTGTCACACCAGAAAAAGCATCACTTCCTCCGCACTGCGTACCTATGACTAATTCAGAAACCGGAAATGTCTCCCGCTGCCTGCGGTTCAACTTGATTAAACGTTCCTCAGCCATTTCCATAATCGATTGGACCATTCCCGCAAATCCCTGCTGATCCTGAAGTGAAATGATATCTGAATCGTCCCCGCTCGGATTTATTCTCATTGGATACAGTTTTTCACACCCCAATCCAACTACCAAGGCTTCCCCGCCGAAATTTGGATGTTTCGCAAGGTTCTGTATCGTGCGAATGGGAATCATTGCTTCGGGCGCATGGATTGCGACTCCGCACCCATAGTTGTGATTTATGGAGACAACATCATCAACATTGGGAAACTTCGGGAGAAGCTCTTTTTTTATCCGGTTCACGATAAAATCCAGAACGCCTACTACACATTGAACGCTTGTTGTAATGCCTAATATATTCTTGGTTCCAACACTGCCATCATCATTGCGGAACCCTTGAAATGTATATCCTTCAAGTGGGGGCATAGTTTTAGGAATATCATTTGCTATCGGTAATTCCTTTAAATCTGGAGATGCCGGCAACATCACCAATGACTCGTCAACCCAACTGCCCTTACCGATGGATTCAGCCGCATGACCGATAACTTCCCCATAGCGTATGATGGCTTCATTCTCGACTATATCCATTAAAGCCACTTTGTGACCTTGTGGTACTCTTTCCTTCAATTCAAGCCCACAAGGGAAAACGGTTCCTTGATCCAAGCCCCCCGTATTAACCACGATGGCGACATTGTCCACCCCATTCACCTTAATATAAAGCGGTACTTCCTTCAGCTGCGTTTTCGCATCCACTTTACCAACCCTTTCCATATTATAAAGCTAGCATATTGGCTGATATAGATATATTTTAAAATGGCCTCAGTTATTATCCCTCATGCCTTCAGGAAACTTTTTTCAAACATACGTATTTTTTTATTTTTCAAAAACGTTCACTTTATTTTCTTTTGTTAATTTTTATCTATCAATATGATTCTTTCCGGTTTATTTACTATGAAAATGTAAGATAGAGCTCCAACGAACAATACACTGGCAACAAAGATTAGGGCACCACTAAATGAATTTGTTTTCGCTAAAATAAATCCAATCACAAGTGGTGTCACAATACCTGCGACATTCCCAATCGTATTAAAAATGCCGCCAGTTAAACCAATAAGTTCTTTTGGTGCCATATCACCGACAAGAGACCATGTAAGACCTGCCAAACCTTTTGCGAAAAAGGCAATGGACATGATTAGGATAAGAAGAAAAATATTTGAAGTAAAGTTAGCTAATACAATTGTGCTTGATAGAAGAAACCCAGTGATGATCGGTGTTTTACGTGCAACAGCAAGCGATTTTCCTTTTTTTAATAATGTGTCAGAAATGATCCCGCCAACGATACCACCAAAAAACGCTCCTATATATGGTACCGATGCTGCAAATCCTGTTTGAATCAGAGATAACCCCTTCTCCGTTACGAGATATGTTGGGAACCAAGTTAAGAAAAACCAAACAATTGTATTCAACGCATACTGACCAATATAAATCCCGACCATTTGTCTGTTTGTCAACAAAAGCCGGATATCAGACCAGTTCATTTTTCTTTTTTCTTCTTTATTTGCCAACCCTCCACCTGAATTAATATAATCGATTTCTGCTTGATTTACACGTGGATGGTTGTATGGTTCACGGACAAATGCAAACCATAAAATTGCTACAAAGATACCTGCTCCCCCTGCAACAAAGAAAACATCGTGCCAGCCAAACTCTTGTAAAATCCATGCCATGACTGGTGTGAAAAGTGCTAATCCAAAATATTGTGCAGAGTTATAAATCGATACTGCTCGTCCACGTTCATGTTGTGGAAACCACATCGTCGTCAATCTGCTATTTCCCGGAAAAGATGGAGCTTCAGTAATGCCAACCAAGAACCTTAAAATGAATAATCCAAGCAAGGTGCTAATAAATCCTTGAAAAAAGGTAAATGTGGACCATAATAATAAAGCAACACCATAAACTTTACGTGCTCCAAATCTATCTAGTAACCAACCTCCTGGAATGTTAAATGCAGTATACGCCCAGTTAAATGCTGAAAAAGCAACACCTAATTTCACTGCATCGAAGGCAAGGTCTTCTTTCATTACTGGAGCAGCTATACCCAACGCAGAACGATCAATATAATTAATAACGGTCACGATAAATAACATGGCAAGTATGGTAAAACGCACATTGGTTTTTTTAGGATAGTCATTCTCATTGCGGATGCGTTGAGCAACGCTACTGTTCATTAAGCTTTCTCCTTTTTTTTCTTAATTTTTTAGAAAAATACGGTTTCAGTATTATCCCTTTTATTTTTTCTCATCGAATTGTGTTCTTAATAAAGTAAGGGCTTACAATTGATGTTGTTTTAGCAACTACCATGAGTAGAATATTAATATTTTCATCTTTATTAGATTGATAGATTAATTCTTTTACTCATGGTAATTACCCAATCATTTAATTCGAAAAGTCTATCTCACCATACATGGTTTTTTAGAGTTATATTTCCACTCTTTAATTAGATATTGCATAGAAGTGGAATCATCACGGTCATGATAAGGCAGACTTCTATATAATTCATTTGCTTTCATCACTTTATCCATATTTATTTCTACACCTAAACCTGGTTTATCAGGCAGTTTAATTACTCCATCGATAATTTGTAATGAATCATCACATAATTCTTGCCCATCTTGCCAAATATAGTGTGTATCAATTGGTGAAATATTTCCTGGCGCAGCAGCTGCCACTTGTGTAAATGCTGCTAATGTAATATCAAAGTGGTTATTGGAATGCGACCCCCAAGTTAAGCCCCAATCGTTTAATACATGTGCCATACGGATACTACCATTCAATGTCCAGAAATGAGGGTCAGCTAACACTATATCGACCGCTCTAAGTGCTGCTGCATGATGGAATTGACGCCAATTTGTAGCAATCATATTTGTAGCAACAGGCAGTCCAGTCGCAATCTTGAATTCAGCCATTATTTCACGGCTAGAGAATCCCGCTTCTGGACCACATGGATCTTCAATATAGGCAAGTATATCTCCTTTACCTTTGCAAATCTTAATGGCTTCTTCCAATGACCATGCACCATTTGGATCAAGATTTATTCTTGAATCAGGGAATGCTTCATGTAAAGCTTGAATCGCTTCCATTTCTTCTTCTCCACGAAACACCCCACCTTTTAATTTGAAACTCTTAAATCCATATCGATCTTCAGCTGCTTTTGCTTGAGCAACAATTCCTTCAGCTGTTAACGTTTCAATCCGTCTAACACGATCCCAATCATCCTTACATTGTTTTTCACGTAAATAATTAAGGCCGAGTTTTTCCCTATCAGCAATATAGAATAAATAGCCTAAGTAAGGTACTTCTGTACGTTGAATACCTCCATCGCCAAGTAATGCTGCAATTGGTTTATTAACAAATTTACCAAGCAAGTCCATCATGGCGCATTCAACAGCAGCTTCTGCTTGCACCACAAATTTTAAATTGGCTAAATTTAATCCTTGTAACCCTTCACCAGGGTCACCTTCTATACTCAAACCACCTTTACGTATTGCAGTAATACAACCTCTATAATCGGCAATCTCTTGTCCTACTACAAATGGACGATAACTTTCTATCATTTTAGTAATATCATCGCCGCCATGAATCTCACCAATACCTGTATTCCCCGTTTCATCTTCTAAAAGAACAATATTACGAGTAAAATAGGGAGCGTGACAGCCACTTAGTGTGAGTAGCGCACTATCATAGCCTGCTACTGGAATAACCTTCATATCTGTAATAATTGGCGATCCCTGCGATTTCATTATTTAACTTCCTTCCTGGATTTATTTACTTCATAAGTTCTTTAATCATTAATTCGGGCGTTATCTATGATCGCATTCACCTTGAATTATTTTATCATTTGACAAACACCGTTTTAATGGATGTAAAAAACTCTTTTGCTGCTTCTCCTTGTTCCCTTGAGTGGGAGCTGGAGTTTTTCATGCCGCCAAATGGCGCCTGCAATTCAACGCCTGCGCTCTCAGCGTTAACCCTTATCAATCCCGCTTCCATATCGTTAACAAATGAAAGCAAATGTTGGATATTGGCTGTGAAAATCGAAGCACTAAGGCCGTATTCCACGCTGTTCGCAAGTTGCAGGGCTTCTTCAACTGAATCAGCTTTCAATAAAGCGATCACCGGACCAAAAATTTCTTCCTGTACAATTGTCATATCTGACGAGCAAATATCAAAGATCGTTGGCTCTACATAAAAGCCATTTGCCTGGGGGCCTTCTTCAGCACGCTTTCCCCCAATTAGAAGTGTAGCGCCTTCCTCCACTCCTTTTTCGATATAGGAAAGAACCGTATTTAATTGATTTTCGCTAGCACATGGTCCCATCCATGTCCCGCTGTCCAATCCATCCCCGATGGAAATGCCTTTCGTTTCTTTCACCAGCAACCCCTTGAACTCTTCAAAAACCTCAGCAGCAACAATGACACGGCTTGTCGCGGTACATTTTTGCCCCGTCGAGCGAAACGCACCTGTAATGACTGCTTCTACAGCCAGATCAAGATCCGCATCCGCTGCAACGATTACCGGGTTTTTACCCCCCATTTCAAGCTGGTATTTCGCTCCACGTGACAATGCCGCTTGTCCAATCCTTTTGCCAACGCCGTTTGAGCCAGTAAAGGTAATGCCGTTTACATCTTCGTGATCGGCGATTCCCTGCCCTATGACACTGCCCGGCCCTGTGACCATATTGACAACACCCGCAGGTAAACCGGCTTCTTCAAAACACTCCATGATCTTCGCACAGGTGATGGCCGTCTCGGTGGCTGGCTTGACCACAATCGTATTCCCATATACGAGAGCAGGAGCCATCTTCCAGATTGGGATGGCGATTGGGAAATTCCAAGGTGTTACGACGCCCACTACACCAAGCGGGACGCGCGTAGTAAACATAAGCGCTGAACTGTCGGTGGATGGAATGACATCCCCCACTTTACGCATTCCTTCTCCTGCATAGTATTTCAGGATCGCAATACCGCGTGCCGTTTCCCCTTTTGTTTCAGCAAATGTCTTTCCCATTTCCCGTGTTGCACATTCTGCGATTTCATCCATCCTCTTTTCAAGAATTTGCGCTACTTTATATAGATACTCCCCACGCTCTGAACCAGCAAGTTTACGCCATTTTTCTTTTGCCTTTTTCGCAGCTTCCACAGCCAGGTTCAAGTCTTCCCTGGTAGATTTCTGTACATATCCGACAATTGCCTGTTTATCTGCCGGGTTTAAACTTTTTTCAACTTCATTCGAAATAGAAGCAACCCATTCACCGTTAATATAGTTAAGATACGTTTTTGTTTGAACTGTTGTTATCATATATAATCCCACCCTTATTAGATTGATTGAATTGATGATTCTTTTGGAAAACGATCTAAGGCACGCTCTAATATCGTTTGCATTTCTGCATAATGTTCTTTTTCCACCGGAAGAATTGGTAATCTGACTGTTTGCCCAACCGGCATTCCCATAATCTCCATACCTGCTTTAATGAGAGAAACGGCATAACCTTTTCGCTGACGGCGAATGTTGTTGATCGGCATAATGACCTGTTGGTAAATTTCTTTGACCGTTTCTTGATCTCCGCTCAAAATGCCATTATAGAATTTTCGTGAGATGTGCGGAATGTAATTAGATATCGCGGATGAGTAAGAGTCAAAACCAAGTGGAACATAGGCCGACATGGTAACTTCCGCAAGCGGCATTCCGTTCAGCCAGCCGAAACGCTTACCGAAGGTTTGTGTAAGGAGGCCATTCAACTCCATATTGCCTAGACCGTCTTTGACGCCGACCACCTGAGGTACATCCGCAAGCGCTTCCAAAGTTGAAATTGAAAGGGAAACATTATCACGCTGATATACTATGGAATTTAAATCTGTACTCTCTGCGATAGCTTTGAAATAAGCCGCCAGACCTGCCTGTTCTCCAGTAACGAGATATGGAGGTAATATTAAATAACCATCTGCCCCTCTATCCGCGGATATCCTGGCAAGTTCCAGTGAAGTTTGAATATTGCCTCCTACCCCTGTGTATACAGGGATTTTTCCAGCCGTGACGGATACGGCTATTTCTACCATCGCTTCATATTCCTCTTTACTTAACGATGGATATTCTGCTGCTGCACATGCCACGAAAATGGCCTCTAGTCCCTCATCTATTAAAAATTGGATATTTTGGGCGAGTGCTTGTTCATCAAGCTTATTACTCGTTGTGAATGGTGCTACGGGAAATCCGAGAATCCCTTTAGGTGCCTTGCGTATTTTATTCATTTTCCATTCCCCCTTGCATATTATTGTTTTATTGTAAGACAAACATACTAAATGGTCAATTGTATTTTTTTTATTTTCTGAAAAATGAGCATCACATATTCCCTCAGCAATTCCACTTCTAATATATACAAAAAAACACGATAATTAAGAGGCTAAAATGAAAAACGATTTATAAAAATGCCATTGACAAACAATTACATTTGTCTTACCATTGGATAAAACTAAATATTAAGAATTTTCACAAAGGGGAAAGACACCACCATTGTAAGCGGTATCAACTTAAATACGTTTAAGGAAGTGAGTATATGAAAGCTGAAGAAAAAGTCTTTCAAGCATCTCCTAAACTGCCAAATGCCCAGAAAAAAACACGCACACGATGATTCATTGTCTTCATGCTATTTTTGGTTACCGCTCTGAATTATGCGGATCGTGCGACGCTATCAATCGCAGGTACGGATAAGTCTGGTCAGCTTGGTCTCGATTCAGTCATGATGGGGTATGTTTTCTCCGCTTTCGCTTGGTCTTACATAGCTGGACAAATTCCAGGTGGATGGCTTTTAGATCGTTTTGGCTCAAAAAGAGTTTACTTTTGGAGTCTCCTGCTATGGTCTTCCTTTACGCTTTTACAAGGATTGATCGGATTCCTCGGTTCTGCCGGAACAGCTGTCATGGTATTGTTCGGACTGCGTTTTTTAGTTGGATTGGCAGAAGCCCCTTCCTTCCCGGCTAACAGTCGCATAGTCGCTACCTGGTTCCCAAGCCATGAACGCGGAACAGCGGCTGCCACTTTCAATTCCGCCCAGTATTTTGCAACTGTTCTCTTTGCACCAATCATGGGTTACATTACGTATAAATGGGGTTGGGAATACGTCTTCTTCTTTATGGGCGCTTTGGGAATCATCGTTGCTTTCATCTGGATGAAAACAATTTATGGACCAAAAGAACATCCGCGTATCAACAAGGCGGAGCTTGAATATATCGAAGCAGGCGGCGCTTTGGTTAATATGGATCAAACCACCACAAATAAGAAGGAAAAGAAAGGCGTCAACTGGAATCATATTAAGCAGCTATTATCAAACCGTATGCTGCTGGGTGTTTATCCTGGACAGTATTGCATTACGACGTTAACGTACTTTTTCCTGACATGGTTTCCTGTGTACCTTGTACAAGAAAGAGGCATGACCATTCTTGAAGTCGGATTAGTCGCTTCCCTTCCAGCCATTTGTGGATTTTTTGGCGGCATTCTCGGAGGGACATTCTCGGACTTCCTGTTACGGAAGGGATCCTCATTGACCATTGCCCGAAAAGTGCCGATTGTTGTTGGGATGCTTCTCTCGATGAGCTTGGTAGCCGCAAACTATGTAGATACGGAATGGATTGTTATATTCGTTATGGCCCTTGCGTTTTTCGGTAAAGGATTTGGGGCACTCGGCTGGGCGGTAGTGGCCGATACCTCACCAAAAGAAATGTCCGGTATCAGTGGCGGACTTTTCTTTTGGTGAGGTAACATTGCCGGCATTACAACACCGATTATCAGCGGATATATCATTGCCACGACGGGGTCATTCATTGGGGCGCTAGTCTTCGTATGTGCTAATGCTCTTGTCGCGGTTTGCAGCTATTTATTCCTTGTTGGTGAAATTAAACGGGTAGAGTTATCATAGTCAACTAAATATGATAGTAGGGGGAAAAATCATGAACAATCAATTGCTTAAGGATGTAAAAATCGGCACACCGGTAATTTCAGAAATGAGTGTTATTCCAGTTGCGGGCCATGACGGCATGCTTCTGAATTTGAGCGGTGCCCATGCTCCTTATTTCACCCGGAACATCGTCATTCTAAAAGACAATGCGGGTAATACTGGTGTTGGTGAAGTTCCTGGAGGCGAAAAAATCCGCCAGACACTCGAAGATGCCAAACAATTGGTTGTCGGCCAGTCGATTGGAACTTACAACAACATTCTAAATACCATCCGTAAGCAGTTTGCGGACCGGGATGCAGGGGGGCGCGGCCTTCAAACGTTCGATCTACGTATTGCCATACATGCCGTAACAGCATTGGAAGCGGCACTTCTAGATTTAGTCGGCCAATATTTAGGTGTTCCAGTCGCAGCCCTACTCGGCGAAGGACAACAGCGAGATAAGGTGGAAATGCTCGGCTACTTATTTTATGTAGGTGACCGCAATAAAACAGATCTTGGTTATATTAGCGAACCTGAAGCGGAAGATGACTGGATTCGCCTCCGTCATGAGGAAGCGCTCACACCCGAATCGATTGTCCGCTTGGCAGAAGCTGCCCACTCTCGCTATGGATTCAATGATTTTAAATTGAAAGGCGGGGTTTTGCGCGGGGAAGAAGAAATCGAAGCGGTGACGGCACTTGCGGAACGCTTCCCTGAAGCCAGGATCACCCTTGATCCAAATGGTGGCTGGCTACTTGAGGATGCGATTGAACTTTGCCGGGATCAACATCATGTTTTGGCGTATGCGGAAGATCCATGCGGAGCGGAAAATGGTTTTTCCGCCCGGGAAATCATGACGGAATTCAGGCGCGCAACGGGCCTTCCCACCGCTACGAATATGATTGCAACGGACTGGAGGCAAATGGGGCACTCCATTCAACTTCAATCCGTGGACATCCCTCTTGCCGATCCGCATTTTTGGACGATGCAAGGCTCCGTCCGTGTTGCTCAAATGTGTAACGACTGGGGATTGACATGGGGATCGCACTCCAATAATCACTTTGACATTTCACTTGCCATGTTTACACACGTTGCAGCAGCCGCACCAGGAAAAATCACTGCGATCGATACCCACTGGATTTGGCAGGATGGGCAGCGTTTGACAAAAGAACCTTTTAAAATTGTCGGCGGAATGGTTGATGTCCCTTCCAAACCCGGACTTGGAATTGAATTGGATATGGAACGAATCGAGAAGGCACATCAGCTTTATAAACGAAAAGGACTTGGTGCCCGTGATGATTCAATGGCTATGCAATACCTGATTTCCGGATGGAAGTTCAATCCAAAATCACCTTGTCTTGTCCGATGATTTTTTCAACAATGCGTGCGCCTCTCTCTTTAGAGCGGCGCATTTTACTTTTTTTAGACATTGACCTTCTCACCCTCACATGCAAATAAGTGTATTATATTATATAATTAGTCTTACAGTAGGAATACATATTGGATTTCACAGAAAAGGGGTTACACAATGGAAGACTCGTCAAAGAAATTAGGCGTACAATCGGTACATCGCAACACTCTTTCACAACAAGTCGTGGATCAAATTGTCCATCTGCTCGTCAGCGGACAAATGAAAGCGGGCGACAAACTGCCTCCTGAAATGGAACTTATGAAAGAACTTGAAGTAAGCCGGCCTGTTTTAAGGGAGGCGCTCAGTGCACTTGATACACTAGGGGTCATTACACGAAAAACGCGTGAAGGAACCTTTTTTAACGATAAAATCGGTACCCATCCATTCTCTGTCATGCTGGCGCTGGCCACTGATAATTTACCAGCGATCATCGAAGCGCGAATGGCATTGGAGTTGGGGTTAGTAACGATGGCTGCCGAGAAGATCACAGACGAACAACTGGGGAAACTGCAAGTTACGATTGATACGATTGCCAATAGTGAAGACAACGATTATGGAGAGGCCGATAAAGAATTCCACAAGATCATCGCTTTAAGTGCGAACAATCCGATTATTGAAGGCATGATCGATTCCTTATTGATTACCCATAATAAAATAAATAGCCTGATTCAATTCAGAGAACGGGAACTGACCGTAAAGTATCATAAAGCCATCTATGCGGCACTCGCAGCACATGATCCACATGAAGCATTTAGCCAAATGTACAAGCACCTTGATTACGTCCGTCAGAAAGTCCTTCAATATTCTCACGCGAATTAATATAACGTTTGAAAAATATCGCAGCAAACTAATGGATCACTAAATGATTCAATTTCATAGGGAAAGTGGATTTTTTCAGGGAACCAATTTTGCTTCCAAGATTTCAGAGTTCAACTCATCTTTTAAATCCAATTGATAGCATAATTCTTTTCGAGAAAAACTGGATAGTAGTTGAACTATCCAGCCCCCACTTATCCAGTCCTTTGAAATGAAAATGACTCCCGAAAGAAGCCGACACCATCCTCTTGCAAATTGTCTGGCTTGCCAAAATCCCCAACCATGAACCTGCCAAGGATCCACTCAAAAAAATGAGGCTGGGACATAACTAAATAAACCATCTTCAAAGACGAATCATTCTACGTTATTCTACCTATTAAATATCATGCTGTTTTCGTATATGTTGTTTTTATTCATCCATTCAAGCTGTAAGAACAAGTTCGTTCCATTGCGCTACAGACACTCGCTTTCCGCTGGGAGGAAGCGGAACCTCCTCGGCAAGCCAGCGGGGGTCTCAGCCGTTCCTCTATTTCCCTTAGTAGTCGATTGTCTTCCGCTCCATTACACTAGATTTTTAAAAATAGGATGCAAAAAGCAACAAAATCTATGGAAATGAACAAAGAAAGACCCGATCTATTCGCCGGAAATTCTGCTAATAGATCGGGTTTATCGTTGACTAAAATACTTATGTCCCAGCCACATGTATAAGTCACCAAGTTTTTGGCCATCATCTGTTTAATCTACGGCTTAATATGCACTCCAACCTGCATCTGCGGTGATGACAGTACCATTAATAAAACTGGAATCGTCTGAAGCAAGGAACAATGCCACTTTAGCGATTTCTTCAGGTTTGCCGTTGCGTGGATTGATAGCCATACCCAATTGTTGCCGAGAGATGCCGAACTCATTGATATTCGTCATGCTGGAACCAATATTGGTTTCAACTCCGCCTGGTGCTATTGCATTGCAGCGAATCCCTTTATTGGCATACATGAAGCCCGTGTTTTTTGTGAAACCAACCACTGCGTGTTTTGAGGCAGTGTAAGCGGCGCCTGCTCGAGCACCATATAAACCGCCAGCAGAAGCGATATTGATGATGACTCCTTTTTGTTTTTCTAAAAAGATTGGTAACACCTTTCTAGTCGAACGCATGACGCTTGTCGTGTTAATGGCAAAAATCCGATCCCATCTAGAATCCTCAACGTCTCCAGCGGGTTCCATGCCATCCATGATACCCGCGTTATTCACCAAAATATCCACCGTACCATACGTACTGACCGTGGTATCGATCAAATGTTGAATATCTTCCTCCAACGCAACGTTCGTTTTAATGGCAAAGGCCATTCCGCCATTCGCTTTTATTTCTTCTACCGTCGCGTTCGCACCATCAAGATTTAAATCCGATACAACGACTTTAGCCCCTTCCCTAGCATACTCTATAGCAATTTGTTTCCCCATGCCTGATGCTGCACCTGTCACTACTGCAACCTTGTCTTGTAATTTCATTTAAACTCCCCCCATTCATTCTAGTGAAGTGTTACTTATTGTACAGATGTTCATTAACTAACTTCCTTTATAGTATAATTAGTTTCAGTAGGCTTATACAATCAGCAAATGATGACCTCGATGTTGAACAATGAACACGAAGGATTGATTATGTTTATTAAAAGTACAATAACCAACAAAGGATGAAGGAAATGTCCAATAATAACAATGGGATTGATAGAAGGATCAGGAAATCAAAAATGGCTTTGAAAGAAGCCCTCCTATCATTAATGCAAAATAAGGATTTCAGGGAGATATCGATTACTGACATTGTAGAACTCGCCGACCTTAATCGGGGGACATTTTATAAACACTATCAGTACAAAGAGGAACTGCTCGAAGAGGTCATGGAGGATGTGATTTCCGATTTGATCATATCTTACCGGGAACCTTATAAAAACGTTGAAACTTTCACCATCAAAGAACTAACGGCTTCAGTAATCAAAATATTTGAACATGTGGCTAACTATGCAAACATTTATCCCCTCATCCTAAAGTCTAATGCATGGCCTACATTACTAGAAAGGATTTGTAATGAATTAAAGAAACTTCCATTGGAGGACCTAGAAGATTACCATCCGAACCCTAAGATCAATACAGAACTTGCCTCCAGTTACCAAGCATATGCGATTTTAGGCATGATCATCGAATGGGTCAACACAGGCTTTAAATACAGCGCGGACTATATGGCTGAACAGTTACTGGAAATCATCAATAATAAATCGGTAAATGCCGTCTATAAAATAAAACGAACATTCAAAGATGACCAAAAGTAATAAGAGGGCTGTTTTAGCACCCCTCCTCCACTTCTATGTTTCTTTGGAAGCTCAGCAAATAAGAAACCTTTTTACCGCAGTCAAGAAAGCTGGTAAATTATCTTCATGCACAAAGTGTCCGGCATCCCCTATCGTGACCAATTCGCAATTCGGAATAAGCTCGGAAACCTCCTGCAATTTGTTTTGGGGAATATGGGGAACCGCCCCCTATAACAAGCGTCGGCATCATTATATCGGTAAGACGCGCCCACCATTCGGGATTGGGTTCATTAAGCTGCTGGAGAATCGAAGGCACAACCTGCCAATCAAACGGCAAAGGGCCAGAAGGTCTGGTAGGAACCTCCATTGGTTTATCCGAAAAAGGAGGAGGCGTGTCTTCGACAATCAACCTATCTATCCTCGAAAGAAAAGTTTGCGAGAAAAGATAGGCAACTGTCCCCCCATGGAATGCCCTATTTGTGAAAACCTTCCCAAATTAAGCGCATCCGCAAAATGAAGCAAATCATTGCACATTCATTCAAAACTGTATGCATTAGTTCTCGCACTCCCACCGTGGCCCCGTTGGTCTAAAGCCAGCACACGATAATTTTCTCCTAATGCGGCAGCCACTTGATCCCATGATTCTGCACTTTTCCCCAGCGCGTGAAGAACAACAAGCGGTGGTGCAGAAACATCCCCGGTCTCCCGATATTGAAACGTGAGTCCATTCAACTCCATTTGATTAACCCGTATTTCCAGATCCATTCATCTCCTAGGGTCGGATTCATCATTTTGAACCCGATCTATTTAATAAAAAACCTCCTAGAATACTATGTTCTCTATAATTGAATTATACTTTTTATCCCTTCACACATTTATTCGCCCTAACGGCAATTTAATCCGGTCCGCTTCCTATTTATTCGACCTTTACCACATTTATTCATCCTTTAGCCTAGCGGAGTTGGCGGCAGCGAAGTATTCCATGACAAATAACCGAAATCGCTTGGCTACTGGGGTGAAGTAGCGTTTTTCTGACCAGCCGAGCCCTATTGTTCTTTGACAAACAGGTTCGGTTATCCGGATTTTATGGGATAATGACCCGGTTTGATGGAGCCATGTCAATTCGGATACAAAGGCGACCCCCAAACCTTTCCTGACAAGGTCCGAGATGACAGCTGGCTCATCCCCTTCGAATGCGATATGCTGGACGAATCCCGCTTCGAGGCAAAATTGGTCGGTTAAGCTGCGGAACCCAAAGCCTGTATTCATACTTATGAATGGTTCATCTTTCACTTCTTGGAGTTGAATGCTTTCCCTGCCAGCCAGCCGGTGATTGGGAGGAACGATCAAGTATATTTCTTCGGTGATCAGCGGTTCCCACTTTAAGTCTGGTCCTTCAATCGGAACGGAAGAAATGCAATAATCGATTTCTCCTTCAATTAGAAGCTGTTTCATGGATGATATAGATTTTAGGAATTGTTGAAAACGGACGTCCGGATATTGAGATAAAAATGTACCCAATAAATCAGGCAAGACCCTGGGAATGGTAACGGCCAAGGTGATGTTCTTTTGGTCTTGATCTGTTAATTCCACGATTTCGCGCCTTCCTTCATTCAGTTCTGCGAAAGCGCGTTCGACCCGGTTCAAGAAAATCCGGCCAGCTGCATTGAGCTTGATTTTCCGGTGTTCCCGATCAAACAGTGAGACTCCCAAATCCTCTTCAAGCCGGGATATGGTTTTACTGAGGGATGGCTGAGCAATCTGAAGTTGTTCCGCAGCCTTCGTCATATGTTCCAGCCGTGCTACGGTTTGAAAGTACTGCAGCTGTAATATTTCCATTTTCCCACTCTTTTCACATAGATTTAAATCTATTATTACATAATCAATTATGTATTATACAGTATCTAAAAAAGACATTATGATGAAATAATCTCTTAGTCAGAAAGGGCAGGCTCAAATAATGAAAGGTTTACAACTTGTATTTCAAGATATAAAAGCAATGTGGAAACATAAACACGGGAGAATCGCCTTGATTTTCCTTTTGGTCGTTCCATTGATTTATTCAGGTTTCTTCTTGGCGGGCTATTGGAACCCTTATGGAAAGTTGGATCAGCTTCCAGTAGCAGTTGTCAATCTCGATAATGGTTCGGAAATGGACGATAAGCCAGTCGAAGCTGGTGATGATTTCGTCAAACAATTGAAGATGCAGAAAGAATTGGACTTTCATTTTGTCACGGCAAAGGAGGCTAATACGGGTCTTGAAGATGGGACCTATTATATGGTTGTCACGATTCCGGTTGATTTTTCGGAAAATGTCACGACTTTACTGGATAAAAAACCGGAAAGAGCTAAACTTTTGTATACTGTCAATCCAGGTAAGAACTTCGTTGCCTCACAAATCAGCTCTACTGCTGTTGAAAAGATGACTGCAAGAATCAACGCAAGCATTACGAAAGTCTATTCTGAAGGCATCCTTTCGAAATTCCAGGACGTTTCTAAAGGCTTGGCAGATGCCGGGGATGGAGCGGGAGAACTTCATCAAGGAACGGTGGATGCTAAAAGCGGCAGCGAGAAATTGAATGAGGGCATTCAGGATTTGAATGATGGCGCCCATAAGCTGCAAACAGGAAGCAACAAGCTCTTGGATGGACAAGAAGCCTTAACGGATGGTGTGAAAGGATTAACAGCAGGTTCCCAGAACTTGTATTCCGGTATGAAGCAGCTATCGGAAGGACAAGTTTCATTGGAAACTGGGATGAATGAAGTAAGTAAGGGTGTTGAGAACTGGTCAGCTGGAAATTCAAAATTGATGCAAGGGCAAGAACAGGCTGCCGATACAGCGAATACTCTTAAGGAACAATTGGATGCCTATATGGAAAGTCATCCTGAGGCAATAAAGGACCAAGACTTCAAGCAAATCGTTGCCCTATCAGAAGGTTTATCCAAAGCAGCCACCACTTTACATGCCGGTCAAAAGCAATTGGGCGAAGCTGCTTCCAGAGTGGCTGATGGACAAGAAACCGTTCAAACCGGGATGAATGCCTTTGATGATAAAATGGCACAAACTACCTCGGGTGCTAAGCAATTAAACGAGGGTACTGAAGAATTAGCGAATGGATTATTTAAATGGAAAAATGGACTCACCACTTTACATGCAGGAATCGATTCGCTAGCCGACGGAAGCAGCCAGCTAGCCAGTGGATCGACTGAACTTCAGGACGGACTGGCTTCACTGGAAACCGGTTCAAGCAAGTTATCCACCAAGCTTAATAAAGCTGCCGATAAAACGGCCAGTCTTCAGTACGACGATTCGACAACTTCGATGTTCTCTGAACCCGTACAACTGGTCCAATCCAATTTATCTGAAGTACCTAATTACGGAACCGGGATTGCTCCTTATTTTCTGTCATTGGCCTTTTATGTAGGCGGCATCATGGCTTCCAATATCTTGCCGCTTGGCCGCAGGCAGAATCTTAAGGTTACCGGAACCGTTCATTTCACGAATAAATTAATACTGGTATATGTAATCGGCTTGATTCAGGCACTTCTAGTGGATGCAGTCGTCCTTCTTGGATTCCATTTACATGTAGCCAGTGTCCCTGTATTCATACTATCAAGCATCATCGTTTCATTTACCTTCATGACGTTCATCCTTATGTTGGTGACCGTGTTCGGAGTGATGGGCAAATTCGCAGCCGTGACCCTTCTCGTTTTCCAATTGGCTACCTGCGGCGGAACGTTCCCAGGCGAACTGGGCATGTCATTGTTGACGAAAATCGGTCAATTTTTACCAATGGCCCACTCCCTAAAGGAACTCCAAGAGGTCATTTCATTAGGCGGCTGGGAAAACTTGCAGACGCAGATTTGGATCTTACTTGCCTATCTCGTTTCTGCTGCGATCATTGGCTGGATAGCCAGTCATATACAGCATTCAAAAATAACTTCCGAGGAAGTGACATCTTGATGTAAAAAAGCGCAGTGCAAATGGCACTGCGCTCAGTTTATAGACAAAAGTTAAAACAAAGTTGATTGGAGCGGGTGTTCGAGACTCCTGCGGGAAAAGCTCGACTAAGGAAGACCCCGCAGTCGAATGCGAAAGAGCCGAGGAGCCTTCCGTTCCAATCAACGTCCAAATTGCACAAGCCATAAAAAATGTAGACAAGTAAAAATCATCGGGTAAAACTTACTGATGGATCGTGGGTCGAATTATTCCGCTGTTACCTGAATTAAATTCCGTTCCGGGCCATAAATCTTTGGTAGACCAAACAAAACGGCTGAAGTTAAAAGAAAAAGCCCTATGCTGCCTGAACTATTCAGGTACATAGGGCTTTTTCTTAGTGTCTTTTAAGCGGTTTGATCTTTTTTTACAGCTGGTTTTTCCTCAGCTGGCCATGCGCGCTTAATGAATAATGTCAGAATCAGTGCGACAGCCGCAATGAAGGTGGATACAAGGAAGGAGAAGTTTATTCCATCAAGCATCGCCTGCATTCCAATTTGGGCCTGCATTTGTTCCATCATCTCAGCAGTGGGCTGGCTTGTTAGTTTACTCATTGCTTTGGTCATTAAATCCTCACCTGAGGATGCTGCATGGTTTGACATGACCGTAACAAGCAAGGCTGTACCGATCGCACCTGAGATTTGGTTCAGCGTATTATTCATGGCTGTACCATGCGGGTTCATACGTGCTGGCAGTGAGTTCAATCCATTTGTCATGATAGGCATCATCGCCATCGATAGTCCGAATGCACGTACGGAAAACAGGATCACAATATGTGCATAAGAAGTATCCATGGTTAATTTACTGAAGAAATACGTTGTGACCACGGTGATAAATAAACCGATCGAAGCCAGTACGCGGGCACCGAATTTATCGAAGAGCTTTCCGGTGATCGGTGACATGATGGCCATTAATAGGGCACCTGGCAGCATCAGCAATCCTGAATCGAATGGTGAAATGCCACGGACTGTTTGTATATACAGCGGCATTAAGATCATCGCTGAGAACATCGCCATATTCAGCACGATTGAAATCGTTGCAGATAAAGCGAACATCGGATGTTTGAAAATCTTGAATTCAAGCATCGGTGTTTCCATTTTAAGTTGGCGTGTAATGAAAAGGATCAGGGAAATGGCACCAACAATCAGTGTTCCATATACCCAAGGGCTATCCCAACCTTTGCTGCCTGCCGAGCTGAATCCATAAAGCAGGCCGCCAAATCCCAAGCTAGACAGGATGACAGATAATTTATCGATTTGAATATCGACTTTTTCCTTTTTGTCTTTAAGTTTAAAGAAGCCAAAAATAAGCACTAGTAAAGCGAGCGGAGTAATGAAATGGAATAGCATTCTCCAATCATAATGTTCGATGATCCACCCTGAAAGCGTCGGCCCGATGGCAGGGGCAAACATCATGACTAAACCGAATAATCCCATTGCCGAACCCCTTTTTTCAACAGGGAATGCAGTTAAAAGCACATTCATCAATAACGGCATCATAATGGCGGAACCTGCAGCCTGAACCATACGGGCGCTCAATAATAGAGGGAATGCATGCGCTACACCTGCAACGATCGTCCCGATTGTGAAAAGGAGCATGGCTGTCAGGAACAAATTACGAACCGAATATTTTCTTATTAAGAAGGCGGTTGTCGGAATCATGATTCCGTTCACGAGCATATAACCCGTTGTCAGCCATTGAACTGTGGATGTCTCGATTCCCAGGTCTGTTTTGATTGATGGCAGTGCAATATTTAAAAGGGTTGAATTCAGTATCGATATAAACGCCCCGACCATCAGTATGGCCAAAATGCCATACGAACCCTTTTTCTCATTTATTTGTGCAGTACTCACTTTTTATCTATTCCTCCATTCAAACTATTGGTTCATTTAATTAGACGATCGGTATATTCCGATCTCACAAAATCAATAATATACCCCTAGTTCATTTTTTGCAATAAAAATTTACTGGTTTAAATAAGGGTTTGTGCTGTGATGAAAAATAGAGTACGATTATATTTATACAAGCAGTATAATGAAAATCAGGTGATATGATGAATAATCGAAGGCAGAATGTCATCGATACGGCTCATAAGCTGTTCATTGACAAGGGCTACCAAGCCACGTCAATCCAGGACATTCTAGATGGCAGCGGTATTTCAAAAGGTACATTTTATAATTATTTCCCTTCGAAGGGTGAATTATTTATAGCCATTTTCCGTTCCTTCTATACAAAGATTCGCCATGAACGGGAAAAACTATTGATTGGTCAAGATTCCGCCGATATTGAAATTTTCATCCGTCAGCTCGAGCTGCAGATGATGGTGAACAAGCAAAGCAAATTGCTCATCCTGATCGAAGAAGTCCGTGTTTCCAACGATGAGGAATTAAAACAATTCATCAATCAGACGTTATTGTTGAGCATCCGTTGGATGTATAACCGTTTTCTCGATCTATTCGGGGAAAGCAAAAAACCCTATCTATTAGATAGCGTCATTATCTTTCATTCGATGATGACCCACATGAATCATTTTAGTTATCGTGCCAATCTCGCAGGTACACAGGACATACAAATTATCCGCTATTGCATGAACCGCATTGTCCATTTAGTCAATGAAGTGGCTGAAAGCGGGGAACAGATCATTGACCCGGAACTAATGGATACGTGGTTTCCAAACTTTAAAAACCATCTTGATCCTTGCCATAATGATTTGCTTCATTCCACCATGGAATTGAAAAAAGCGATAAACAAAGCTTTTCCTTGCGATGAAAATCGAACAAGAGCCATTGAATTGGTCGACTTTATCCAAGATGAGCTGATGCAGTCCGACAAACCGAGAAAATTCTTGATAGAAAGTTTGCTGCTCACTTTGAAGACTAGTTATGCTTCTCAGGTCCAGGCATTCATTGAGCCTTTTGAAGAAAGCATCAATTCTTGCTTGAACCAATGAGGATTGAAGACACACGCACCTACCGAAAACGGTAGGTGCGTGTGTCTTTTTGAAATGCCCTGATTTTATAATAAGTGTTGGTGTTATAAAAGGGACCTAAGGAAACACTATCCTTATCATAAATAAAGGAGGTCTATCTACTTGAGTGTGAAAGAGAATGCTTTGTCCATACTGGCTCTGGGTGGAGTGAATGAAATCGGAAAAAACATGTATGTCATTCAATATTCTAACGATATCGTCATTATTGACTGTGGTGCAAAGTTTCCTGATGAAAGTTTATTAGGAGTCGATTTGATCATTCCTGATATTTCCTTTCTTCAGGAGAATAAGGAGAAGATCCGCGCTTTGATTGTGACTCATGGGCACGAAGATCATATTGGCGGGATCCCTTATTTCTTAAAAAAATTGAATGTGCCCATTTATGCTACACGTTTAACACTTGGTTTGATTGAATTGAAGTTAAAAGAACATAACCTTTTGGGTGATACGGAGTTAATACAGATCGATTCGGATTCAAGGTTGGAATTTGGGGAGATCATTCTGGACTTTTTCAAAACGAACCATAGTATACCCGATTGCCTTGGGGTCACCATGCATACACCAGAAGGCGCGGTCGTTCATACAGGGGACTTTAAGTTTGACTTGACCCCCATGAATGATCAATTTCCCGATATTCATAAAATGGCCAAAATCGGGAGTGAAGGTGTCTTGGTTTTATTATCTGAAAGCACGAACGCAGAACGTCCCGGCTCAAGTCCCTCAGAGCATCTGGTTGGCAGCCATATTGAAGAGGCCTTCATGCAGGCAAAACAGAAAGTCATTCTTTCGACCTTCGCTTCAAATGTCAATCGCGTTCAACAAGTTGTGAACGCTGCACAGAAGACAAACCGGAAACTCGCCCTGATTGGACGAAGCATGGTGAACGTCGTAACCGTTGCCATTGAACGCGGTTACCTCGAGGTTCCTGATGGGATGCTTATCCAACCACAAGAAGTGGATAATTATGCTCCTGAAAGGGTTGCGGTTTTATGTACAGGAAGTCAAGGAGAACCGTTTGCTGCCCTTTCTCGCCTTTCCAGTTCGAATTATCGGGATATGAGCATATTGGCTGATGATACAGTGATTCTCGCCTCCACCCCAATACCAGGAAATGAAAGGGATGTTTCACGTATCATCGACAATCTGTTTCAGCTCGGTGCCAAAGTCATTTACGGTTCCGGGACTGTGACAGGCATGCATGTTTCCGGACATGCCTATCAGGAAGAGTTAAAGCTCATGCTTACCCTGATGAAACCTAAATATTTCATACCCATTCACGGTGAGTATCGGATGTTGCACCAGCATCGATTACTAGCTGAGTCTGTCGGGGTGGAGAAGGACCATACTTTCATCATCAATAATGGCGATGTGGTGGATATTGAAAACTCCGTTGCCCGTCAAACGAGAAAGGTAGCTGCCGGCAATACCTTTGTTGACGGGGTGGGCGTTGGTGATGTTGGAGAAATCGTACTGCGGGACCGGAAGCAGCTTTCCGAAGATGGGATGCTCGTAATCGTCATAACGATAAGCAAGACGGAAAGAAAAATAGTATCAGGACCCGATACCATTTCACGTGGATTTGTATATGTTCAAAATTCAGAGGACCTCCTTAGGCATGTTAATCGTCTTGTCACGAAAACAGTCAACGACTTACAAAGTGAAAAAATATACCGGTGGAACATCATTAAACAGACCATAAAGAAGGAACTCGGGCAATATCTCTTTAATCAAACGAAGAAAAAGCCAATGATCCTTCCGATAATCATTGAAATTTAGCGCCAATCGAAAGGAACTCGACTTTGTAAGTCGAGTTCCTC
>NZ_JADILK010000025.1 GCF_017355165.1 Bacillus sp. SD075
TTCATGAATGGGTCTTTTTCGTTTATTCAAATAAGGGGTAAAATTTATTCCTGGACCAATACCACTTCATCATGTCCGCATTCAGAGCATTTCATGAGATGCGGGCATTGGCCTTTTTGAAGGGATTGAGGATATCCGTCGTTTTCTTTAAGTATGTCGATATCCATGTAAGCACTGTAATCATCAGCGTAGTCCATGAATTTCCCTTTATCATCAAGATCACTGCCGCATTTCGGGCAATTCACATGAATTTTCCTTAGACCGTTGCAAAGCGGGCATAAAGACATTGTTTTTCCTCCTGTTCCCAATACGTATGATCTCAGTATTTGTTGATTCCATTATTTTAACACATGGAAACACCCTCCCTAATACCAGTGGGAGGGCATTTCTATATAATTATTTATTAACCATGTTAGCTGGATTTACCCATGCCTTGAATTCATCTTCTGTCAGGAACTCCAATTTCAACGCCGCTTCTTTTAGCGTAGAGTTGTCCTTGAATGCTGTTTTGGCGATCTTGGCTGCTTTTTCATAACCAATATGAGGGTTCAATGCTGTTACCAACATAAGGGAACGTTCTACATTTTCTTTGATTTTATCTTCATTTGCAGTGATGCCAACCGCACAATTATTGTTGAATGAATGAATGCCTTCCGTCAATAATTTGACCGTTTGCAGGAAGTTATAGATGATGACTGGTTTGAATACATTCAATTCAAAGTTACCTTGGCTAGCTGCAAAGCCAATCGTGGCATCGTTACCCACGATTTGTGTTGCAATCATGGTAAGCGCTTCACTTTGTGTTGGATTGACTTTACCTGGCATGATGGAGCTGCCTGGCTCGTTCTCTGGAATGGCTATTTCGCCGATTCCGCTCCTAGGACCACTTGCCAGCCATCTGACATCGTTCGCAATTTTCATTAAATCGGCTGCCAATGCTTTTAAAGCACCATGTGCGTAAACGATTTCGTTATGGCTTGTCAATGCATGGAACTTATTATCAGATGTGACAAAAGGATATCCTGTATCCGCTGCAATTTGTTTGGCAGTAAGTCCCGGGAATTCCTTTTTTGTATTGATTCCGGTTCCTACAGCCGTTCCGCCTAGTGCAAGGTTCAATAATTTTTGGCTGCTTTCCTCAATCATCGCTAGATCTTTGTCGAGCATCGCCTTCCAACCGGAAATTTCTTGTCCTAATGTTAATGGTGTAGCATCTTGAAGATGTGTCCGGCCAATTTTCACGACATCCCAAAATTCTTTTTCTTTTGTATCGAATGTATCACGAAGAGCTTTGATGGCTGGGACCAATTTTTCAGCGACTTCCATAAAGGCAGCAATATGCATGGCGGTCGGGAAAGTATCATTAGAGCTTTGTGCCTTGTTAACATCATCATTCGGATGAAGGGTTTCCGATTCACCATTTTCCTTCAACCATTCATTCCCTTTGTTAGCCACCACTTCATTCACGTTCATATTACTTTGCGTGCCGCTTCCCGTTTGCCAAACCACAAGCGGGAAATGTTCATCAAGTGTACCTTCAAGGATTTCGCCGCAAATCTTGACGATGGCATTCCTTTTAACTTCCGAAAGATCACCAAGATCATAGTTCACCTTTGCCGCAGCTTGTTTAACGTATGCAAATGCACGGACTAATTCAATCGGCATTTTTTCGTTACCGATTTTGAAATTATTTCGGCTTCTCTCCGTTTGTGCCCCCCAATATTTATCGGCAGGAACTTTCACTTCACCCATCGTATCTCGTTCGATTCTGTATTCCATGTGTTCTCCTCCTATGTTTGCACGATTCATTGAAGACCTTTTGCATATGAAATGAATAATGTCGTATTATTCTTTCTCTCCATACATTGTACAAACTTTATTATTTTAAAGCAAAAATATCCGGCTGTCTCTTCCCATTTTTCTGAAAAATACATGATTCTTCTTGTTTATATGAAAATTCGGATATTTTTTTTAGACACATAAAGTGTTGACACCGCTAGGCTCCAATTGACCTAGTCATGAACATCTAAGCATTATCCACCCAAAATGTCCTTGACAGTATTTTTTATATATAGTAAATTCAAAAGAAATTGAATAATCTAAACTCTTATCGAGAGAGGTAGAGGGAATGGCCCGATGACACCTCAGCAACCTTCATTTGTTTCAAACCAATGAAAAGGTGCTAATTCCACAAGTTTGTGAACTTGGAAGATAAGAAGAATGACTCGTCCCTACTTAATCAAAGTCTTCTTCTTAAAGAAGACTTTTTTTTATTTTATATAACTCAAAGGAGCAGTGAAAACCATGTACAAAACTGAAACATATCTTGCTCAATTAGGAAATCGCAGTGAAACGGCGACAGGAACAGTCAATCCGCCGGTATACTTTTCAACAGCTTTTCGTCACGAAGGAATTGGCCAATCGACGGGATTCGACTACACAAGGACAGGTAATCCTACACGCCAACTATTGGAGCGATCCATCGCCGATCTGGAAAAAGGAGACCAAGGCTATGCCTGCAGTTCAGGAATGGCCGCCATTTCCACTATACTCGCCCTTTTTAAATCGGGTGATGCATGGATTGTCAGCGAAGATCTTTATGGCGGTACATATCGTCTGCTAGAACAAGGTTTTAAAAAATGGGGATTGCAATGTGACTATGTAAACACTTGTTGTTTGGAGGATATTGAAAAAGCCATCACTCCTCACACGAAAGCCATCTTCATCGAAACTCCCACTAATCCTCTTATGCAGCAAACGGACATTAGTGCCGTTTCCGCATTGGCCAAACGATATAATTTATTGTTAATCGTTGATAACACTTTTTACACGCCTCTTATTCAACAACCCATCCTGCTTGGAGCGGATATTGTGATTCACAGTGCAACCAAGTATCTCGGTGGTCATAATGATGTGCTCGCCGGACTGATCGTTGCTAGCGGCGCTGAATTATGTGATGCACTTGCCTTCCATCATAATGGTACCGGAGCTGTCTTGAGCCCATTTGATTCTTGGCTGTTGATGCGCGGAATGAAAACCCTGGCATTGCGGATGGAGCGTCATGAAAAGAATGCCAAGATACTTGTAGATTACTTATCGGAACATGATTGTGTTACGGACGTATTGTATCCCGGCAGAGGCGGCATGATTTCATTCCGTATCATTGATGAAGCGGCGGTCAACCCGTTTTTACAATCGCTCTCATTAATCTCTTTTGCAGAAAGCCTTGGAGGGGTCGAAAGCTTCATCACCTATCCTGCAACACAAACACATGCCGATATTCCGCTTGAAGTCCGAACGGCAAATGGGGTTTGTAATCGTCTGCTCCGCTTCTCCGTTGGCATCGAGGATAGCGATGATTTGATTGGTGACTTACAGCAGGCATTCGCACAGGTAAAAAGGGAGGCACTACGATGACAAATCATGATTTTAGCTTTGAAACCAAATTACTTCATAATCAACATAAATTCGATCCGACAACGGGCGGTGTGAGCGTCCCCATTCAGCACGCATCGACTTTCCATCAATCCGATATCGATCAATTCGGCAAATATGATTACAGCAGAAGCGGGAATCCAACTCGCGAGGCACTTGAAGACATCATTGCCGAACTTGAGGACGGCACCCATGGCTTTGCTTTTTCATCAGGTATGGCTGCCATTTCTACAGCTTTCCTGCTATTGTCTGCCGGGGATCATATCGTCATTTCCGAAGATGTGTATGGCGGAACTTTCAGGATGGTCACAAGCGTATTGTCGCGTTTCAATATTGAGCATACCTTCGTTGACATGACGGAACTTGAAAGCGTCAAAGCAGCAGTTCAGCCAAATACCAGGGCCATATACATCGAAACGCCTTCAAATCCGTTACTTAAAGTGACCGATATTCAAGCCGTATGCGATATCGCAAAAAAAGCCGGTGCCTTAAGTTTTGTTGATAATACATTCTTGACGCCAGCATTGCAAAAACCACTGAATTTGGGCGCTGATGTTGTCCTTCATAGCGCTACGAAGTTTTTATCCGGACACAGTGATGTGGTAGCTGGGCTTGCAGTAGTGAAAGATCCGGAATTGGCTGTAAGACTCGGTTCCCTCCAAAACTCCTTTGGAGCTGTTCTTGGTGTCCAGGACGCCTGGCTTGTAATGAGAGGCCTGAAAACCTTGTCAGTTAGAATGGAACATTCACAAAAAGGGGCGGAAAAGATTGCAGCCTACTTAAAGGAACAGCCCTTGGTGAAAAAAGTGTATTATCCCGGCCTAACCGATCATCCACAGTACGCCGTCCAGAACGGCCAGTCACTTGGAGCAGGAGCGGTCCTATCATTTGAATTGGAAAGTGAGGAAATCTTCCGTTCTTTCGTTAACACTGTCGAACTCCCTGTTTTTGCCGTAAGCCTTGGAGCGGTCGAATCTATATTATCCTATCCGGCCAAAATGTCCCATGCAGCCATGCCTGCTGATGAAAGGGAAAAGCGAGGCATCACGAACAGCTTGCTCCGTCTCTCTGTCGGACTTGAAAATCCGGACGATTTAATAAAAGACTTCGATGCAGCCCTCGTAACTATTGCAAAAGGGGAAGCAATTGCTGCAAAATGATTAAAGAATGGGTCCCTCATATATTATGGGCACCCTTTTTCTTAGCATCGTTGTTAACTCTTTTTCAACCCAGTCATAAAAAATGGCCATCGATTTTCCGATGGCCTTACTCTCATTTCTTCATATTATATTTAACCAGGAAGCGATCCACCCGTGGCCCCCTTTTTCAGCAAACTTCTGCTTTCCAGCATAAAAAGGGTGCGTCTCTGACGCAATGATTACTATTATCAATAATTATGATTGAAGGTACCAAAAACGGTACCCTCATTATAGTTTAATCTTGATTTTCCACCCTTATTCAATTGTGTTTAGCCAGCCATGCCTTTATGCGGACCAGTTTGCAATTCAAACATTTGATAGTACTTCCCTTTTAGTTCCATTAATTCTTCATGTGTACCATGCTCAGCGATCCGCCCTTTATCCAGTACAAGAATTTGGTCGGCATTTTTTATCGTGGAAAGTCTATGTGCAATGATGAAGGTCGTTCTCCCTTTTTTCAGCACTTCCATTCCCTCCTGGATAATTGCCTCGGTTTCGGTGTCGATGCTTGCTGTCGCTTCATCCAAAATCAATATTGCCGGATTGAATGCAAGAGCACGGGCAAAAGAGATTAGCTGCCGCTGACCGGAAGACAGCGTTCCTCCTTTTTCAATCACGGGTTCGTCCAGCCCTAGGGGAAGATGCTTCAGCACTTTGTCTCCCCCAACATCTCTTAATGATTTTTCAACCATTTCCCTTGTGATGCCTTTATGATTCAGACTGATATTGGATGCGATGGTTCCGGTAAATAAATAGGGATCCTGAAGGACGATTCCCATATGCTCCCTAAGGGTCTGATGAGGAATATCCAATATATCCCTTCCATCAATTTTAATTTGCCCTTCACTACTGTCATAAAATCGGAACAATAAATTCATTATGGAACTTTTTCCTGACCCTGTATGGCCAACTAAAGCAACCGTTTCCCCTTGTTTAGCAGAGAAGGAAATGTCCCTTAACACATATTCATTTTCCTTATAACCAAAAGAAACATTTTCGAATTGCACGTTTCCTTTGTATCTGGATATGTTTTCATCACAAACTGCGATTCCCTGCTCATCCAATAAACTGAACGCCCGCTCCCCTGCAACAAGCGCCTGTTCAAGATTAGCGAACTGATTGACGATTCCATGAAGCGGATGAAGCAGGCGGCTGATCAAATCAACAATTGCATACATCATCCCTAAGGAAAAGGCCGAACTTGCTGTAAGGGAAATCCCACCGAAATACCAGACGAATGCCATTAGCGCCAAAACCTTAATGACACCAATCAAATTTCCACCTGTCAACGAATTCAAATTGAGCATTTTATTTTGATAGGAATAATGCTCCCGGTTCAGATTTTCAAAAGATTGCTTCGTCTCCTTTTCACGTCCAAATGCCTGAATGATGCTCATTCCAGAAATGGATTCATTGATCATCCCATTAATATCGCTGACCCGTTCCCGAATGATGTGATTATATTTCGAGGCGAATTTACGGTATACCATCGTCCAGATAACGATGATCGGAATAAGCAAAAGGCCAATGGCACCGAATCGTGGATCAAGAATATACAAAGCAATCAGAACGCCAAAGATATTAATTGTACTCGAGAAGAAGTTGGCAAGCACGGTTACATATAATTCCCGGATCGCTTCCGTATCATTAGTGACCCTTGCAACAATTTTCCCTGCTGGCATATTATCGAAATAACATATCGGCAGACGGGAAATATGTGTGAAAATATCATTTCGCATCTTCTGTATGATTCGGTTCGCCGCTTTCTGTAAATAAAAACTCTGCCCATATTGAAAAATGGATGAAAGGATGACAAGACTAAAATAAAAAGCCACAAGCTTAATGATCCGCGGGATTTCCGGTTGGTAAAACCGCATCACTTCCTGACTCGTCAATTTCACTGCTTGCGCACGTTGCTCTTTCCCATCTTTCTTGATGATCAATGATTCGTTTTCCAAGGTTCTGCGCCCATCGATAGGGACAGCTTCGTTTATGAAGAGAAATTGATTGCCAACCTGCAGAACATGGACTTCCCTGCCTTTCCTCTCACCTTTTGCAAAGTAATCAGCCCTTTTATACCAATTTCCATCATACATAACAGCATCTTTTCCTTTACCTGCTTCATACCAGGTAGATTCGATGCCAAGTATATGTGAATCGATGATTTTCTTGGCAACGAAAGGACCTGTTAAATCGGCAGCTACCGAAAGTGCAAGCATGATCAGGGCGCCAATGATCAATTTTTTATAAAGGGTAGCATAATTAAAAAGTTTCTTTACGACCTTCATGCCTTCACCTCCGTCCCTTCGTCAACCTGCTGTCGTTCATATTGCTCCCTATACCAGCCATCATTCTGCAGTAAATCCGCATGTGTCCCCTCTTCGATGATCTTTCCGCTGTCCAACACGACAATTCTGTCCGCGTGCTGAACGGCTGATAAGCGATGGGTTGTGATGATGGTCGTTTTCCCTGCCCGTTCATTTTGGATATTTTCGATGATCGTCGTTTCAGTTTTTGCATCTACGGCGGATAAGGAATCATCCAATATAAGGATTTCTGGATTTTTGATCAGTGCCCTGGCAATCGAGATCCTCTGCTTTTGCCCTCCAGATAGAGCGACACCCTTCTCACCGACGAGTGTCTCAAGACGGTTTGGCAGCATCATTAAGTCCTTCTCAAAATCCGCAAGCCGGATAGCTTCAGACAGTTCATCTTCGGTTGCATCCATTTTACCGAATAAGATATTTTCCCTAACAGACTTCGAGAATAAAAAGTGGTCCTGTGGAACGTAGCCGATCCATTTACGAATATCTTCAAGGTTCATTTGCTCTAGTGGCATGCCCGCTAAAGCGATTTCACCTGTTCCTAAAGGATATTCCCGCAGCAATTGCTTTACGAATGTCGTTTTTCCACTTCCTGTTTTCCCCACTATCCCCAATGTTTTACCGCGCTCAAGCTGAACGGAAATATTGGATAGATTCACAACCGATGAGGAAGGGTATGTAAAATACACTGAATTGAAATGGATATTTCCCGGTTTTGGAATACTCTCCAGACCCAATGAATTTTTCACATCCGCTTCATATGAAAGGGTATCCTGAACGCGATCTAGTGAAGCATTTCCCCTTTGCATGACATTGATCAGTTCACCCACCGCGATCATCGGCCAAATTAACATGCCTAGGTACACATTGAACGAAACAAGTCCGCCAAGCGTTATGGCCTGTTGAAACACAAGATAAGCCCCGTACCCCAACCCGATTAAATAACTGATGCCGATGATAATGCTGATCGTCGGATCAAAGAGGGCGTCGATTCTTGCCACGGCTAGATTTTTACGGTATACATCCTCTGTCATTTCATCAAATCGCTTTTCATCTTCACGTTCCTGGACATAGGCCCGGATAACACGTACACCTGAAATGGATTCCAGGACCTTGTCATTTAAAGTACCAAAGGCTGCTTGTGCATCCGTAAAACGTTTGTAAATTTTCTTCACGTAAATTTGCATCATCACTGCCATGATCGGAAGTGGCAGCACCGCAGCAATCGTCAACTGCCAACTGATCGTGGCTCCCATCATGACTACAACCGTGATGGTGAACAGCACCGAGTCGACGAGGGTCAATATACCGAAACCAGCAGTGAGGGATATTGCCTTTAAATCATTGGTTGCCCTTGCCATTAAATCCCCTGTACGGTTTTTTTCATAAAAAGTCGGCGTCATTTTCAGCAAATGGCCCATAAATCCGGACCTTAGTTTTCGTTCGACCAAGTTTCCGCCGCCAAATAACAGATAACTCCATAAGTAACCAAATAGGTAACTGCCACTCAGTACCATGAGCAAATAAATAACGTATTTCATGACCCCTTCCTGCGTCATGCTGCCATTATTCATATCGTCGATGGCATTCCCGACAAGTTTTGGCGGAATAACCTCCAAGATATTCACTAGACATAGAAATAAAATCGCCAAGGTATAACGCTGCCACTGCTCCTTAAAGAACCAGGACAGCTTTTTAAAAATCGCAAACATGAATTCCCCTCCCTTTTGGTCAAACCATCACTCGCTAACCGCTTTCTGGATCTCCAGGTTGCAATAAGATTCCCAATGTCTTTTGTCTCATTTAAAATTCCTCCTATCTTTTATATGGAAAGGATGCTAATGCACCTGTACCCCAAATGTCAAAAAGCCCCCGCCAATTAGCGGAAGCTTTTTTAGATGCGTAATAACACATATAAAAGCGCAGGCCGCGAAAATTCCACAACCTGCGCTTAAAATGATCAATGAACACGTTCTCAATCCTTTGTCTAGAACGACAAGGTTTCACGGCAGGCGGACGTATGATATTCGGTTGTAACATCCTTGCGCTTAACTGATTTAGTCATGACGTTCGCCTCCTTCCCCATTAATTAATGGTAATTTTTAACTTATATTTAAAGATTACTACGTGTGCCTATCTTTGTCAATTGTGACTTTTCTAGATTATTGATGGATAATCCTTTATCCTTAATAAGAATGACGTAACCTAAGGAGGTTCAGCATATGCAATGGAGAAAATATATACTCCTGGCGGTTCCCTTTTTATTTTCATCCATTTTCATCTTATTTGCCGTACCGGTAAAATATAGAATGTTATCCTTCATTCCAGTGTTTCTTTTCTGGATAGTTTATTATATTTTATTGTACCTGGAAAAGAAGAAGAAAAATAACTGATGGCAAAAGAAATCCATGGCGTTGCAAATGCAACGCCCCTTTCTTGATGGGTTTGCATATAATGATCGAAAAACATTTGTGGTGATTGTATGTTCTCCCAATTTTTGAAAAAGCTGATGGGCAAACACCCTGTCAAAACAAAACCCATCATCGATGCTGAAAAATATGACACGCTAAAATCCCATTTACAAAAGGAGCTTTTTCAGCCTTTTGAAGGGCCAAAGGCTTTCTTTCCTGAGGAAACCGATCTGATAAAAAGAATTCGAACCGGGACGGCTGCCTTGAACCGGAACAATATCACAAGAACACAAGCATATCTTGCCTTTTACAATCGTAATCCAGAGGTCCATTGGGCCCTTTTAGCACATATGGTGTCGAGAAATGGGGGATACCATATGACTGACTTGAAAAGTTCTTCGATGACCCATCTCCTTGACAGAGCGGAACGGCAGAAATATTTCCTGTTCCTTGAGCGTGCCAACTCAGCCATATTTGCAGATGCTTTCCCTCAGCTTCTTTTATATGAACATTCTAAACAAAAAGAACTTCCGCTAAGAAGGTATTTACCAGTATTCCGCATTTCAAGATTCATGGCCCCGATTTGGGAATCTTTCATCGAAGAGCCCCATTCACCCCTTTTGACAACTGCACTTATCATTAATGAACAAAGAATGCTTCAGGAAAGGATATTAAAACGCACTCGTCATGGTGAAATCCTCCGAAGACTTGATTTTCAGCTTCAGGAATACTTAGGCTTCATGAAAGTGCTCTTTCCTTATGCAAACAAGCCAAACGGTCTTCACTCCTTGACAGGCCTGACCGTTGACCGCTTTGCCGACCCGAAACAGCGTATTGAAACGGGAAAATTATTATATGGGCTTCTTTTTCAGCATTCGGTAGTTTTTCGCGGTGTTGGCCAATTTACAAAAGAGGTTCCACACACGGGTTCCAGGGCGGATTACTGGGGACGCATATATACCTCTGACGCCTCCACCTCAAAAGATGATAAAGTGTACAGCCCCACTCTTCATGTTGCATGGCCAGATCAACCATTCTTTCCTCCCCATTCCATTGATTGGTACACGAATGAAAGCTTAATAGAAGATTTACGAAGCACACCGCTCATTAAAAAGGCGGACCTGACCAACAAGGTGCTCGAAAATGTCAATCAGCTCAAAACCCTTAATGGAATGAAAGCCATTTTCTAGCATAAAGCCTCTTACTTTGAATATCCCATCCTCCAATTGGCAAGAATGGTTAGCAAAAAGAATGGGTGAATCAAATGAGAGGCATTGTACTATTGAATCCAAATTACAAAATCGAGGATTTACATACGAATAAAAGCTTTGCAATCCAAAAGATTGTGACGCACAAGTATATAGTAGAGAAGAATATTTCCCCTGTCATACTGAATCCATATCAAATCAATCCTTATTACACGCTCCCGCATGAACTTCTATTCAATTTACAAAATAAAGAAACGGGTCAAATCGATTGCCTTGTGCTTCACTCTCTAGAATCGATTGAACGGTTCATCTATATTTACCCTGAAAAATGGCTTGAGCTATGCGGTTATTTCAAAGAGATTATCAGTGTCGCGTCTCAAACCCCCGTTTGGAATTATGAAGCTAATTAAAGCTTAAATAACATCGCGGTACTTAAGTCGTTGTCAATGGATTCCAAAGGTTGTAGTCATTAATCGTTCATTTACAAGGCTTCCTTCCAAGGAGCTTTATTTATGCACCTCTTTTTCTCATGAGCGACCCATACATGCATCCTCCTCATGATTGTCGCTGTGCCGCTTCGCCCTCTATATCTATTAAAACCCCTCGGACTCATTTACCATTATTTTTATATCAATTTTCCTAATTATAAGATTACTAGGAATTATATAACTTCAAAACGATATTTTGGAAATATAGATAAATTTACGGATAAAGCATAGAAAAATAAGTTAATTTTATATATCATTGGAGATAGGAATTTTCTTATTTTTTACTATTACTAGAAAGGAATGTTACTGATGGCCAAAGAAAAAAAGAAAAAAACCCCAATTCCTTTCCGACTGAACTTCATGTTCTTTTTAATATTCATTTTATTTTCAAGCTTAATAATCCGGCTTGGCATCGTCCAGATCGTGTATGGGGATGATTACCTCCGCGAAGTCGACCGAACGGAAAACGATGTGGCCAATACCCCCGTTCCCCGTGGTAAGATGTATGACCGCAATTTGAATCCAGTCGTTGATAATGAGCCACGTAATGCCATCACTTATACGAAATACCCGAATACAAAAACGGCAGATATGGTGAAGACGGCAGAGGTCCTTGCTACCTTGATAGAAAAAGATACGAAAAAGGTAACCCTGCCGGATAAAAAGGATTTTTGGATTTTAAAACATCCGAAAGAAGCCGATGCCTTGATTACCAAGGCAGAGAAGAAGAAAGTCATCGAAAAGAAACTAGAGCAAAAAGATTTATACAAACTTCAAATGGAACGGGTAACCGATGAGAATATCAAGGAATTCTCCAACGATGACTTGGAAGTGATCGCCATCTTCCGGGAATTCAATAGTGGCTATGCCCTCGCACCGTCGATCGTGAAGAATAAAGATGTCACCACTAAGGAATTCGCCAGGGTTAGTGAACATTTGGATGAAATGCCAGGCGTGGACGTAACGACGGATTGGGAAAGGACCTATAAGTATGATAAGACCCTCCGCTCTGTTCTTGGCAAGGTCTCTTCTTCCGAAGAAGGCATTCCCAGTGAAAATATTGACTATTATCTGGCACGCGACTATACCAGGAATGACCGGGTCGGAAAAAGTTATATCGAAAAACAATATGAAGATGTCCTGCGCGGTCAAAAGACACGGATTGAAAATGTGCTGAGCAAAGGGGAAGTCATCAAAACGAATACCCTCACTGAAGGGCAAAGCGGAAAAGACTTGATCCTTACAATTGATATGGAGCTACAGCAACAGGTTGAAAAAATCATCGAGAGCGAATTGCGCAGAACTAAGGCTAGGGGAAATACCTACTTATTGGATCGTGCCTTCGTCGTATTAATGGACCCGAATACAGGCGAGGTGCTTACGATGGCCGGCAGGCAATACGGCCACAACAGTAAAACCGGATTGACAGAAATGAACGATTTCGCCTTGGGAAACATTACGACCTCCTATACAATGGGGTCATCTGTTAAAGGCGCTACGGTCTACACAGGCTTTCAAACTGGAGCCATCGCACCAGGGTCAGCTTTTTTTGACAGAAAACTCCTTTTAGCAGGGGCTAAGAAAGGATCTTATAGTGATTTGGGTTATGTAACCGATGTCTCCGCGTTAAAGAAATCGTCGAATGTCTATATGTTCATGACGGCAATCAAAATTGCCGGCGGTCATTATATCCCTCACCGGCCGTTAGGAATCAACCGGGAAGCTTATTCAATCATGCGGAATCATTATGCCCAATTTGGATTGGGTGTCCGCACAGGCATCGACCTGCCAAATGAATCCGTAGGGTTTAAAGGAGTCGATATGTCAACAGATGGATTGCTGCTGGATTTATCGATTGGGCAGTATGATACATATACTCCTATGCAATTGGCACAGTATGTTTCGACGATTGCAAATGGCGGAAAAAGGCTTGAGCCCCATATGGTCAGGGAAATCAGGAATCCTTCCAATGAACACCAAGAATTGGGCAGCGTTTTTAAAACAATGAGTCCTAAAGTATTAAACGATTTAGGCGGGAAAGACATTTGGATGCAACGTGTCCAGGAAGGATTCAGACAGGTTGCCCAGGAACCAGGCGGGACGGCATATAAATATTTCGGCGGGAAGTCCTACCGTGCGGCAGCAAAAACGGGTACTGCCGAGGCCTTTTACGACGGACCGCGGAGGAATCAATATAGCGCGCCAGTACCGACTATCAATCTGACGCTTGTAGGTTATGCACCTCACAATAATCCGGAAGTGGCATTTTCTGTCGTCGTGCCATGGGTGTATCAAGGTAAGCCCTCTGATGATATTAACAAACGAATCGGGCGGGACGTAATGGACGCCTACTTTAAATTGAAGGAAAAAAGAGCAAAAGGTGAATCTGATGCAGATTAAGCAGTAGAAAGCACTCAATGATGATTACAAAAAAAGGCCTGTTCGATTACGAGCAGACCTTTTTTGATGCTCCATTTATTCCAGCTTTTGAACGAACTCCTTATAAAGGGCCCTAAGTGCATCTCCCCTGCTGATGATGCCGACGACTTTATCATTTTTGTCCACGACGGGGATTTTCTTGAAATGATGCTTGGAAAGGACCTTTATCAATTCATCTAACGGATCTTCGGGAGATAGCTTTGTTATCCTTTTATTTTTAATGATTTGTGAGACTTTATCATTCATTTTGGATGTAACCTTTTCATCCAACTCTTCACCGGGAAGAACCGTAATATAGGTGAAATATCCCATGATGGCTTCCTCTGCAGGTGTCAAGTAACGGAGGATATCCCCGTCCGTCACCATTCCCAATAGCTTATCCTGTTCATCCACAACAGGGACCCCGCCCACTTTATTTTCGATTAAGATCCGCAGAATTTCCTTTAAAGTAAAATCAGGACGGGCTACGTAGACTTCCCTTATCATGAAATCCTTGACTAACATATTACCACCCCTTTTTTTTGTTTCGACGTTCTGTCATTCATCTCTCCTCTATTAATACCCTTACTTATTCTATTTAAAAACCCTTGCCGCCTGAACGGCTTTTTTCCAGCCAGTATATAAATCCTTCCGTTCCTTTTCTTCCATCTCGGGTTCGAATTTCTTATCGACTGTCCATAGTCTTGAAATCTCTTCCTGACTTTCCCAATATCCGACAGCGAGTCCAGCTAAATACGCTGCTCCTAACGCTGTCGTTTCACTAATAACCGGTCTTTCGACCGGCACATTCAGGAGGCCGCTTTGAAATTCCATCAAGAAGTTGTTTTTGACAACCCCGCCATCGACCCTCAATGCCTTTAGGTTAATCCCTGAGTCGACTTCCATGGCTCTAAGGACATCTTTTGTCTGGTAGGCCAACGCTTCCAATGTTGCCCGGACGAAATGCTCCTTCGAGGTCCCCCTTGTCAGTCCGAATATGGCTCCCCTTACATCACTATCCCAATAAGGAGTACCTAATCCAACAAATGCGGGGACTACATAGACACCATCGGCTGATGTGACCCGCACAGCATACTTTTCACTGTCTTTCGGATCATTCAAGAGTCTCAGCCCATCCCTTAACCATTGTATGGCCGAACCTGCGATAAAAATACTGCCTTCCAAGGCATATTCGACTTTTCCATTCAGACCCCATGCAATCGTGGTCAACAGGCCATGTTCTGATTTCACTGCCTTTTCTCATGTATTCATCAGCATAAAGCATCCAGTGCCATACGTATTCTTTGCCATTCCTTTTTCAAAGCATTCTTGTCCGAACAAAGCTGCCTGTTGATCTCCAGCTGCTCCGGCAATCGGGATTTCGTGTCCCAAGAAATGGTGTGGCCTGTTTTCCCGTATATCTCAGATGAAGAGCGGACATCCGGAAGCATCGATTGAGGCACTTGCAGGATTTCCAGCAGCTCTTCATCCCACTTCAGGTCATGAATGTTATACATCAGCGTCCTTGAAGCATTCGAATAATCGGTTACATGTGCTCTGCCACCCGAGAGTTTCCATATCAGCCACGTATCGATCGTACCAAACAATAAGTCTCCGTTTTCAGCCTTTTCCCGTGCCCCATCTACATTGTCGAGAATCCATTTCACCTTTGTACCGGAAAAATAAGCATCAATCAACAAACCGGTTTTCCGCAAAAATAATTCATCGAGACCCTCATCCTTCAATTGCGAGCAGATTTCGCTTGTCTGCCGGGATTACCAAACGATGGCATGATGAATCGGCTTACCTGTTTCCTTTTCCCATACCACGGTCGTCTCCCGTTGATTTGTGATGCCAATACCAGCAATCTGTTCCGGTTTTACATTCATTTCCGATAGACAGGAAGCGATTACCGATAAAATGGAACCCCAAATTTCATTGGCATTGTGCTCCACCCATCCAGGATTCGGGAAATATTGGGTGAATTCCTTTTGGGCAATATGTAAAACTTCCCCACTTTTATTAAATAAAATGGCCCGGGAACTTGTCGTTCCCTAGTCCAATGATATTATGTAAGTTTCCATGGCCGTCTCCTCCTACACTTAAGAAGAGTTTCATTTCAGCTTAAGTGTCATGCTGTTTTTTTCTTCATTTTACTAGATATATCCGCGAAAACAAAAAACATATAAATTTCGGCTGAAGTATTGAAAAATATTGGCAGGTTAAGAGTTTATCTTTTACAATGAAAATAAGTTCGATAGGAGGAATGGAAATTGAATAATCATGAGATAGATTTTAAGTTATATGGAGATGACATGCAGTTTGTTGAAGTGGAATTGGATCCTCAGGAAACGGTGATTGCCGAAGCTGGAAGTTTAATGATGATGGAAGATCAAATCAAGATGGAAACCATCTTTGGTGATGGGTCTTCAAATAGTGACAGCGGAATGATGGGTAAGCTATTCGGTGCCGGGAAACGGCTCCTTACTGGTGAGAGTCTTTTCATGACGGCTTTTACTAATGAAGGACGAGATAAAAAACACGTTTCATTCGCATCGCCTTATCCAGGTAAGATCATTCCGATGGATTTAAGCGAGCTCGACGGGAAAATCATTTGTCAAAAAGATGCTTTCCTGGCTGCAGCAAAAGGCGTTTCGGTCGGAATAGAGTTTCAGAGAAAAATAGGGGCAGGCTTCTTTGGCGGCGAAGGTTTCATCATGCAAAAACTTGAAGGAGATGGTATGACCTTCGTTCATGCCGGTGGCACGATCCATAAAAAGGAATTGGCTGCAGGAGAGGTCTTACGCGTTGATACAGGATGTTTAGTCGCAATGACTAGCGGGGTAGATTATAATATTGAAACTGTAAAAGGCGTGAAAACCGCTTTATTCGGAGGCGAAGGTTTATTCTTTGCAACATTAAAAGGACCCGGGACCGTCTGGGTGCAATCTTTACCATTCAGCCGGCTTGCCAGCCGTGTATTTGCTGCAGCGCCGCAAAATGGAGGATCATCCGAGGAAGGCAGCGTAGCTAGAGGCTTATTCAATTTATTCAACGATAAATAAGAACCGGACCAATGGCTGCCATCATGGCAGTCATTGATCTCTTTTGAAAAGGATGGGTAGCTACATGCAGCTTGTTAAGTGGTCCTACATGAGACGCTATAATATCAGGGCTATTTTTGATCAATTCCCGAATTCGCCTGTTATTTTCCGAAAAATAAGAGATTACTATTTTGTTTATACCATTCACTGGACAGCTGCCGATGCCCCTATCGACATAAAAGAGCTTGAAGAAATGGAACAGCTGCTCAACCGTGAACTCGGAACTGAACTTCAATATCTCTATCGAAAAAAATGAGGTTACTCCACGTATATCATTTTCCTTGTCATGCCTCCATCGACGATAAGATCCACACCCGTAACGAAATCATTTTCCGTTGCCGTCAAATAAAGACAGGCCCTTGCAATATCTTCCGGTTTGCCAACCCGATTGGAAAAATGCTGTTGATGATCTTTATCTCTCAGCGATTCATACTCACCCGTTTCAATCCACCCCGGAGAAATAGAATTGACCGTAATTTTCTCGTTGCCTAAAGAAGCAGCAAGTGCATGTGTCAGTGCTTTGATCCCTCCTTTTGTCGCTGCATAGGATTCTGAATCCCGCTCAGACATTATCGCTCTAGTTGATGCTAAATTGATGATCGCACCTCCCGTTTCATTTTTCCGCATCGATGCAGCAGCCGCCCTGGAACAAAGGAAAACGCTGCGTAAATTCGTATTCATCATATCATCCCATTCCTCAATCGTCAGATCATATAGCGATTTGAATAATGCCTTTCCCGCATTATTGATTAATATATCAATGGTCTTATATGTTTTTAGAGTTACATCCATCAAATGTTGAATGTCAGATTCTTTACGAACATCCGTTTTGACGAACATGGCTTCATGACCATTACTTTTGAGCTCTTCCACATACAGAAGACCTTTCCGCTCGTCCAAATCTGCGAGAACGACTGAAGCACCGCTTTCTGCATATCCTTTTGCCACACCTCTCCCAATACCATTCGAAGCGCCTGTTACAATCACCGTTTTATTAATGAAACCCATTATTCCATCCCCACTTTCACAGCTTATTTTTCCCTAGCATAATATCTAATTCGCTTCACTTCAAACAATTTCCTTGACCGATCAACAAATCCTTTTCCTTATCATCAACAATCAGCAGGGCCCTTATATTTTTGTAGCTTCCACAAAGTGATGTATGATAGATAATAACAACAAGATTGAACCAGGGTGAAAGGCATACGCTGTTATTTTTCTTACAGTGTAAAATTCATATTGGAGGAATGTAAAAATGGACTTATTAAAAAATGTGTTTTCTTTAGGATTAGGTGCTGCCGCTGCTACAAAAGAGCAAATTGAAAAAGCAGTGGACTCTCTTGTGAAAAAAGGAGATATCAGCAAAGAAGACTCCAAGGTCCTTATTAAGCAATGGGTCGAAAAAGGGGAACAAGCCCAAAAACAGCTGGATGATTCCGTCAAGGCCAAAGTCAACCAAGCGCTAAACGGTCTAAACTTGGCAACTAAAGAAGAAGTTCAGGAATTGGAGCGACGTATCAAAATTTTGGAGAAACAGAACCCAAACATACAATCGTGATCAGGAGGTACTTGAATGTTTCGCAAGCGACTGAAACACGCACATCGTTACCAAGAAATCATTAATGCCTTCTTGAAAAATGGTTTTGGTTACTTCATCTATCGCCTGGGATTATCCGAGAACAAAGCATCAAAACTCCAACCCGATGAAAACCTGAACCTTCGCTCAATCGGAGAGCGGCTGCATACGATATTACAAAGCTTGGGGCCTACATTCATTAAACTTGGTCAGATTGCCAGCACGAGGCGTGATTTCGTTCCGGACGAAATCGTCCGCGAACTTGAAAAGCTACAGGACCAGGTCACCCCCTTTCCATTTGATAGGGTTCGCAAAATTGTCGAAGCGGAATTAGGTGATTCTTTAGAAAACATTTTTCTTGAATTCCACGAAAAGCCACTGGCAACCGCTTCGATTGGGCAGGTTCATACGGCACGGCTTCCTTCACAGGAAGTCGTAGCAATCAAAGTGCAACGGCCCGATATTCTGCCGACTGTGGAAACGGATTTGGAAATTCTCGATGATTTGGCAAGACTTATGGAAGCTCGGATATCTTGGGCAAGACGCTACCAAATCAGAAAAATGATTGATGAATTCGCTAAATCACTCCGCGCAGAACTCGATTATAACTCCGAGGGCCGAAACGGGGAAAGAATAGCTAAGCAATTCATCGATGATCAAGGGTTTAAGGTACCAAGGATCCATTGGGAGTATTCTACAAAAAGGGTCCTGACGATGGATTTCATTCAAGGAATTAAGATCAATCATTATAAACAGCTTGATGAAGAAGGGTATGATCGCCGGCAAATCGCGGAAAGATTAGTGAACTCCATGCTACATCAAATATTGATCGATGGCTTTTACCACGGCGATCCCCACCCTGGCAATATCATCATTTTGCCAGGGAATGTCGTCGCACTCATGGATTACGGAATGGTGGGACGTCTAGAGGACGAAACGAAGTATCAGTTCGCCTCGCTTGTCATCAATCTGAAACGCGGAAGCACCAATGGATTGATCAAGACGCTTTCAGATATGGGCCTTCTGACGGACGAAATCGATTTGGCCCCATTAAGGGGGGATATTGATGAACTGCGAAATAAATACTATGATATCCCACTAAGCCAAATCAGTTTAGGCGGCGCAGTCAATGACCTGTTTACGGTTGCCAATCGGCACCAGGTCCAAATCCCTCCCGAATTCACGATGCTCGGCAAGGCCCTGCTCACCGTGGAGGCCATTGTCGAAGGGTTAGATCCTAATTTCAGCATTATGAAGGCAGCTGAACCTTTTGGGGAGAGGCTTTTTAAGGAACGCTACAATCCAAAAAACATTGCGAAGAACGCCTGGAATCAATTCATCGAGTCTGCTGAAGCCATTGCCGAACTGCCCAAGGATATCAGGGAAGTGACAGGAATCATTAAAAAAGGGAAATTACGGCTCGATATCAATATTCCCGAACTTCAAGTTTTTTTACATAAGCTTGATCAAATCTCGAACCGGCTGTCTTTCAGTATTATCCTGCTAGCATTCAGCATAATCATGGTCGGTCTCATTATCGGCTCTGCAATAGGCGGGGAAACCTTGACCCTATGGAAAATACCTGTTATCGAGATTGGATTTGTCGTTGCAACCCTGATGTTCCTACTTATGCTCTACACCATTTTCAGATCCGGAAAAATGTAAACTTACGAAAAAAGGTCCGGATTGGTTTCATCTCGTACCCTGAATTTAAACAAGACTAAATTATCCTTAAAGTTTTTTACTGTAGCCCCCACTGGATTAAAGAAATTTGCGGCACCCTTGCCTAATAACTTGTCTGGCCAAGTCCCCGCTATATGCTTGCAGCGAGGGCGATGGGCGGACAGTCGGCGGATTTCCAAAAGCAAGTTTTCTATAGTTTGTAGGGAAACCCCTTTAATAAGGAGTTTCCCTTTTTCAAGTTTTTCAATCATTGGTTATTTATCCGACGTTCATATGAAACAGCATATGTACTATGGCGAAAATGCAAGATTCGGTCTTCCGAGCACTCGATTCCTTCAGGTATATTGGTTGGATCAAACATTAAATGATCTTTAAACACTGCCGATTTTTTGGAGACCTTTAAATGCCCGATAGTAATTGCCTGTTTATCTTCCGACCAAGCTTTGGTCGGATCGTCAGTCGGGTCATTTTCTCCGCCTATTTGTATGTTCAACTTAAAGCCTACCGGACCTTGCTTGAGCCTCTCTTCCATTTCTTCATCCAAATACTCTGGCGAATGCTTAACTACCTCCTTTTTTTCTAGCATACTAAGGCCGGCATCAGGTACCCACTCATACTTAATGGCCTGCCGCCTTCCTTTCGCGTTAATGAAATAGAATGCATGAATGGAGTAATATTGACAGGTTGAAAAACTGGCTGGAGAACGCATTTCTTTAAGCATTTGCAGGCTCGCCTTGCTTTCAGGGTATTGCCACAGGATTTTTGCAAGTTCTTTCAGATTGGGGAATCCATCTTTTGCAGATTTGAAAAAGCCAGCGATATCAACAAACGCTTCTGGTGTTTTCGCGAAGAATAACGGTATGGTCACTGTAATAAGGTCTGACATCTCTCCGTTCGGCAATTGAAACTTGACGGCCATGCCTTTTACAGGGGAAATGGCATCAGGATGGCTTGGAATCGGCGAGCTATTTGAAAACCGAATGATCGCCGGTACGGCTTCATCCTGAAGATGCGAGGCAACCGTTAATGGGGACGCTTTTCCATTTGGGGTAAAAACCCCCTCATAAACATATCCTCTTGCATGTGCACGCCGATAACCAGGATGTGTTCCAGCTACATTTTCAATCACATTAACTGCTTCTCTGGCTAGATCAGGTTTATAAACGTTCGTTCCCGACATGATACCTCACCCCATCTTTTCTGATTCGAATCCATGTTCTTCGTTATTACATGTACCCCTTATTCCATTAGCTTATTCAAGTTCTTACATGAATCCAGAAACCGTTGATTGCTAAAAACACCTGGAAATATTCAGACGCTGCACAAATCATGTTTGAAAAAATACTCATTCCTGTTCCCTGTCCACCTGTGAAAGGATGACATGGGTAACGGTTGTAGCAAAAGGAATCGTCCGATTGATGAATTCCTCCACTTCTTCAAGGCTCTCACTGTGGATTTTCAACATAAAGCAGGCCTGCCCGGCAATTCGATAACAAAAGTCAACATTCTCCACCTTGGAGATATACCTTTTGAATTTCTCATATTCCCCATTTTTTATCGTTGCTTCCACGATACACTCAATCGGGAACCCGATCTTTTTATGATCTATCTCGGCAACATACCCTTTAATGATCCCGAACGATTCCATTTGCCGTACCCGTTCGGCAACGGTCGGGGCAGAGAGGTTTACTTTCTTTGCCAACTCCCTCATGGAAATTCGGCTATTCATCGATAATTCTGCAAGGATGCTCTGGTCTTTTTCATCTATTTTCATTTCACAATTATCCCCTTTCTTTTCATTACATTTAATCATTATTGTCACTAAATACTTTACAAACGGAATTAAAATTCATGGATTTTTATATTAGAATTATCTCAAAGGGGAGATGTTCATGACAAGAGTAAAAAAATCATCGCAGGGATCCAGTCCATTTCAAAGATTATTTCATTCAGAAGATATTTCGCATAAATGGTCTGACCTGTCAGATTGCATATCTGCAGATGGAAAACTTTCGAAGAAGTTAAAGGAAAACGTCAGGAGGGTGCTGGCATACGGTAATGGCTGCTCATACTGCCAGGCAAAAGGGATACCACTAAAGCCGGAAGATATGAAAGAAAGCTATGCAATCGCCTTTGCGGAAGTATTCCTCTTGCAACGTGAAAAAACGGAGGAAAAGTTTTTCCAAGTATTGAAAGAGGCATTTAGCGATGAAGAAATTTCTGAACTATTGGCATTCATTTGTTTTACAACGGCCCAGCAATACTTCGGGGCTTTGATGGATTTATAATAACAACAAAAAAGGAACAGGCACCTCGCCTCGTTCCTTTCTGTAGTTTGAACGGTCCTCGAAGTTGATCACCACCTAGGTTTTCGCACCATGATCCTCCATATCTTTGATCCTTGGAAGAATGGAGCGGGAAGGTACCGGGGATGTCAAAACCACGGATGTATTCAGATGACCATAGGGTATCAATCGATCTATCAGTAATCTCATGCTGTCCATATCAGCTAAAGCCGCTTTCAAAAAATATCCAACTGTTCCTGTTACACGATGGCACTCGATAATGTCTAAATCATTTTTCACCAATTGCTCAAAATCGGAAACTGGAACCTTAAGTTCACTCACCTGAATGAACACAAGTACACCCCTTCCTATTGCCAGAGGTGAAACCCTCGCACTGAACCCTTCAATGATCCCTTTTTCTTGCAGGCGATACATACGTTCAGAAATGCTAGGTCGACTGAGGGCCAATTTTTTCGATAGTTCACTAATCGTAATGCGTCCATCCATTTGTAAAAGTTCCAGTAAACTGACATCTATTTCATCCATGAAGCAACCGCCCTTTCATAATGAAGGAATATAAGCTTATATTTCTTTAAAATGTTGTATGGATAGCGAAAAATACATTCTTTTTTGTATGTAAATTTACCAGTTAATATTTTATCATTAAAATAATCAAATGGAAAAAGAAAATTCAGAATTTACCAAAGGGAGGAACCTGCATTGACCTTTACGAAAATCCCGGTTCGACAAAACATCGAAAGCATTAGCCCATATGTTTCCGGCAAGCCAGTTGAAGAAGTGCAACGTGAACTTGGTCTTGAAACGATCGTTAAAATGGCATCCAATGAGAATCCATTCGGTTGCTCGACTCTAGCAAAAGAAGCCATGCTTACCGAAATGGGGCAAACTTCCTTTTATCCTGAAGGTATGGCTCCTGCTTTAGCTGAAAAGCTGGCAAGGAAATTGAATGTCAATAAAGATCATATCATTTTAGGTAATGGATCTGATGAAGTGATCCGTTTGTTAACAAGAACCTATATCCAACAAAATGATGAAGTCATCATGGCTGATGTGACATTTCCACGATATGAAACGAATGTATTGATTGACGGTGGTGCACCTGTAAAGATACCTCTTATTAATGGTGTACATGACCTGCAGGGGATGTATGATGCCATAACAGAAAAAACAAGAATGATATTTGTCTGTAACCCTAATAATCCGACAGGAACAATCGTTCAAAAAGAAAAGTTACGCACTTTTATCGAGAAGGTGCCAAAACATATTTTACTGATCGTTGATGAAGCATACTATGAATATGTAGATGATGCCGAATATTTAGAAACCTTACCACTTCTTAATATTCATTCAAATCTGGTTATCTTACGGACTTTTTCAAAGATTTATGGACTGGCTGCATTAAGGATTGGATACGGTTTAATGGATGCTTCCATCATACAAGAGCTAGTTAAAGTGAAGGAACCTTTCAATACCAATCGTTTAGCACAAGCTGCGGCATTCGCTTCCCTCGACGACCATCCATTTGTTGAGAAATGTGTTCGTAAGAATGGAGAAGGAAGAAGATATTTAGAAAACGAACTAAGCAAGATGGGTTTAACATTCTTCCCTTCACATTCCAACTTCTTGATGGTCAAACTGAACCAGCCTGGCAGGGATATTTTTGAGAAGTTATTAATTCAAGGTGTCATCATCCGTTCCGGTCATTTGTTAGGCTATGAAAATACTATCCGCGTGACCATCGGCACTCCGCTTGAAAATGAGAGGTTCATAACCTCCTTACAACATATAGTCAATAAAACGTCAGGTACATGAACGCTCGAAATGAAGTGGCAGTATATTGATGATTATTAATGAAAGATACGGCATGGACGCCTTTACCCATGCCGTATCTTTTCCGTGTATTTTATTTAGCGATATCCTTTTCTACTATATTTGTTCCCTGTTCATCCACACTTTTAAATTTAAAAATCGAAATCGAGATTAAGGCAGCCAACACAATCAGGCAAGCAATGATACTGATCCGGTTTTGTTCACTGAACACGAACGTGACACAAATGATGCTTAAGGTGATTATGGCAAACAAGGTTACATATGGAAATCCCCATACTTTGAAACTCGGAGCTTTTGGATATGAATTGCGAAGTTTTAGCTGCGCTAAACAGATGCTGATCCATACTAGTGATACTACAAAACCTGGAAATGCCATTAATAAAGTGAATGCCTTGTCCTGTGCAACGAAAGTAATCATGGAGCCTACGACCAATACAAATGCACTTAATATCAAACTATACAAGGGAACGCCATTTTTTGATACATATGAGAACGACTTGGGAGCTTCCCCTTCTGCAGCTAAAGAATGAAGCATTCGAGTACACCCATATATTCCAGAATTAGCGGCAGATAAGACGGCCGTAATCAAAATGAAATTCATGATATGTGCAGATCCCTGAAAACCGGACATTGACAAAACTTGTACAAACGGACTTGCCTGGTCGCTAATTTCGTTCCAAGGAATCAAACCGCATATTACAAGAATCGGTAAGGTGAAAAATAATACGACTCTCCAAATATAGTTTTTAATGACCTTCGGTAAAATGCGTTCCGCATCCTTTGCTTCCGTTACCGTTACTCCTATTAACTCGGAACCACCATACGAAAACATGACGATCAGCAATGCCGAAAAGATGGACATCCACCCATTTGGGAAAAACCCTCCGTGCCCTGTGAAGTTTTGAAGATAATTAGATCCGCCGCTTGGGATGACTCCAAATAAAATGCAGGCTCCCAATATGATGAATAAGATGATCATTGTAATTTTTATGCCAGCAAACCAAAATTCGAATTCACCATAATTTTTGACATTCATCATGTTGATCCCAATGATGAAAGCCGCACACCCTAAACTTAATATCCATAGCGGGATTGCTGGGAGCCAATACTGCAAGAAGCTTCCTGCCACCACTACCTCAATGACACATACGGACAGCCACATGAAACAATACATCCACCCTATGATGAAAGAAAAGCGTTTACCGAATGCTTTTTGAACGAAACCTTTCATATTCGTATTGGGATAGACAATTGCCATTTCTGCTATGGCACCCATGACTACAAGCAGTAATATTCCTGCAAAAATATAAGTGAATATGACTCCTGGCCCTGCTAACGATATGGTTTCGGCACTTCCCTTAAAAATCCCAGTACCTATCGCCCCTCCCATTGCCATCATGCTAATATGCCGCGGCAATAATTTCTTTTGCAGTGACCCACCATTTGATTCCATTACATTTGCCTCCTTCATTCCATAATTTTTTCGTATAATAAAATCAAACCCATTTCAATCATTGAATGGCGAATAGATAGGTTATCTCATCAACCGTCATGGTTTAGGAGTGGAAGGGTGCAAAGCCTTCTTGAAAAATCTTCTCCTACCACCAAAGTAAAAATGATATCAATATGCCGTTAGTTTTACAAGAGGAATCATTACAGGCTAAAATGGCTCCAGTTTGGTCAAACGCCGGGTCTGATCTTCGAAATGGAGTGAATTTGAGGATTGCCTAGCCTTACAGGGCCAATGACAGGTTGCTGACTCCAAAAAAATACACTCTAATCGGGGACTACATTGGTAATCCCCATGATTTTACATTTTTCCTTATTTATTCACAATGTTAATCGCATGTCCCAAAACTGCCTCAGCCGCTTCCATCCACCCTTCAGACAAAGTTGGATGTGGATGCATGCTGAGGGCTATATCTTCGACCCTAGCCGCCAGCTCCAGGGCAAGGACCCCTTCGCCTATAAGGTTGGAAGCATCAGCCCCTACCATATGCATTCCGAGCAATATATGGCTATTAGCATCCACGATCACTTCAGCAAATCCCTCTGTTTCATTCGTTGCAAGCGCCCTCCCGTTAGCACTGAATGGAAATTTGCCGATCTTGACGCTGTATCCCATTTGTTCAGCTTCTTCACGGTTTAAACCAACCCCAGCTATTTGTGGGTCCGAGAAGATTACATAGGGAACATTAGGTGAGTCAACGGCACTTGGCAACCCCCCTATCACTTCAGCTGCCACGATTCCCTGTTTGGTCGCTCGATGGGCCAGAGCCGGTCCAGGTGTCGTGTCACCGATGGCAAAGATGTGCGGCACATTTGTCCGGCATTCCATATCCACTGTTATATGCCCTTTTTCACCAACCGAAACTCCAGCGCGATTCAGGCCAATTTCTTCAGTGTTAGGTATCCTGCCAATTGTAACCAAGGCCTTTTCGCTCACGACCACTTCCGCCCCCTTATTTTCCGAGAATAGATGAAGGTGTACATGACCATCCACTACACTCGCCTTTTCTACCCTCGAGGATGTTTTGATATCCATCCCAAGCTTCTTGGCATTCCGGGTGACTTCCTTAACCAGGTTTTCAGCAACTTGTGGGAGTATGCGATTAGCCATCTCAATGATTGTCACTTTAGTGCCTAGCTTTGCAAATGCCATACCCAATTCAATTCCGATATATCCTCCGCCAATGATCGACAAGCTTGATGGGACTTCCTGCAGTTGCAAAGATGATGTTGAATCCAATATATATTCTCCATCGACTTTAATGAAGGATGGAATGAAAGGTCTGGACCCAGTCGCAATAATTGCCTGCTCAAACTTGTAGGTTTCAAAATCGCCATCGGTTTCGACTCCAATACGGTCATCAGATAAAAAGGTTGCTTGACCTTTAACCACCGTCACTCCATTTTCCTTACACAAATGGGCAATACCTTGCTTCAACTGAGAAGTGATGCCCGCTTTCCAATCCTGCCAAACCCCCAAGTCCATAGTCGTTCTTTCCTGAGATAGCCGGATTCCCATTTTCCCTAAATCGTTAAGCCTTTGATATTGATCAGCTGCGTGAATTAATGCCTTTGAAGGTATACAGCCCCGATTAAGACAAACCCCGCCCAGCTTATCCCTTTCAACCAGCACGACTGATTTCCCTAACTGGCCGAGACGGATTGCCGCAGCATATCCTCCCGGACCTCCTCCCATGATGATAACATCCGTCTCTACAGCAACTTCCCCTACTACCATTTATCTCATCTCCACAACTAAACGAATTGGATATTCCAGCAATTCCTTGATTCTATTGGTAAAATGCACCGCTGTTACCCCATCAATCAAACGATGATCGAAGGAAAGAGACATATTCATCATTAAACGGATAACACCTTCCAAATCGCGAACGACCATGCGATGTTCCATTTTATGCAAAGCTAATATGGCCGCTTCCGGATAGTTAATGATCGGGGTCGCATGCATCCCTCCGATTGGTCCTACATTGCTTATGGTAAATGTACTGCCTGTGATTTGATTAATGCTCAACTTCCCTTCACGGGCTTGGGCTGCCAATTTCCTGATTTCATCAGCCAGTTGGAAAATGTTTTTTTGATCAGCATGTTTTATGACAGGAACAATAAGACCCTCTTTTGTATTCGTCGCAATCCCAATATGATAATAATTTTTCAGAATGATTTCATTGGTCTTTTCATCAATGGAAGCGTTTAATGTTTTAAACTCCTTTAAGGCGATGACAATGGCTTTAACGAAAAATGGCAAGAAGGTCAATTTAATATCCTTATCATCGGAGTACTCCTTCAATTGATTTTTAAATTCCTTCAATCGGTCCATTTCCAATTCATCTACATGGGTTACATGAGGAATGGTTGAAACAGACTTTACCATATGTTCAGCGATCTTTTTACGAATGCCCTTAAGTGGGATCCGTTCTTCCCGCTCATCCTCCACCCCTTTTGCCTGGATGGCATCCTTTATTGGGGACAGATTTTGAAGAATCTTTTCATCATTATGTTTGGCATTTCCCCTTGTAATCGAATTATTTTCTTTAAAATGCTTCACGTCACTTTCGGTAATTCGACCTGCTGGACCGGAGCCTTTAACCTTCTCGATATCAACCTTCATTTCCCTCGCCATTTGACGCACGAATGGCGTTGCCAACGCACGAACTGCCTCATGATACGGTTTAGTCGCAATAGGCTCTGCATTTACTTTTACATCAACAGATCGCATGACTTGGATTTCCTCTTCAATAATGCCTGTATCCGGCGCTGGCATACCGTCCTCTTCTTGAATTGTGAATATAGTGGTTCCCACTTCCACGATATCCCCTTCGGAAAAAAATATTCTCCTGACCACTCCCGCTGCGGGTGCAGTCAATTCCGCATTGACTTTATCCGTTTGCACTTCAACAATGGGTTGATCCTGTTTTACCGCATCCCCTTCTTTGATGAGCCATTGGATAATTTCCCCTTCATGCATCCCTTCCCCTACATCAGGAAGTTTAAATTCCAACATGCGTCTTCCTCCTTCTCTCTTAATCATCCATTAAAATGATATCGTTTCGACTATTCCTTGTTTTACACGGTCAACAGTCGGTAAATAATGATCTTCTATTGTAAAAGGCGGAACCGGGACATCAAATCCTGTTACACGCTTAATCGGCGCTTTCAGGTAAATAAGGGCTTCATCATTAATGATGGAGATAATCTCCGCACCTAATCCGGCAGTCTTATGGGCTTCATGGACGATTAATGCACGACCTGTCTTTTTAATGGATTGCACGATCGTATCCCTATCTAAAGGGTATAATGTTCGAAGATCGACCACTTCACACTTCCAGCCTTTTTCTGCTTCAATCTTTTTCGCGGCATTCATTGCCTCTCTTAACATGGCCCCCCATGCAATAATGGTCAGGTCGCTTCCTTCCTGGACCACTTTCGCTTGACCGATTGGTATTCGGTACATGTCTTCAGGAACTTCTTCCTTAAAAGCCCGATACAATTTAGTCGGTTCCAAAAAAATCACCGGATCAGGATCTTCGAGCGCAGAAATGAGCAGCCCTTTTGCGTCATATGGATTACTGGGTGCAACCACCTTTAAACCCGGAGTATGGGCAAAAAAGGTTTCAACACTTTCGGAATGAAGTTCAGGACCCCTGATTCCGGCACCATATGGCGTGCGGATTACGAGGGGCACCCCAAATTGCCCACGAGTGCGATACCTCATACGGGCAGCATGGGAAACGAGTTGCTCGAATCCCGGATAAATAAAGGCGAGAAACTGGATTTCCACTATGGGCAGCATTCCGTTAAGGGCTAAACCAATGGCAGAGCCGATGATTCCGGATTCAGCTAATGGTGTATCCACAACTCGATCTTTTCCATATTTCTCATAAAGCCCTTCCGTCGATCGAAAAACTCCGCCATTCACTCCAATATCCTCACCCAAGATCATCACGCGATCATCATGACCCAGCATTTGGTCCAGCGCTTCCGTAATAGCCTGGAGCATCGTTAGATTTTTGCCCATTATTTTTTCCCGCCTTTCCTTAAGATTTGGTTCAATTCCTGCTTTTGTTCCTTTAGAAGCCATGTCTCTTCGGCATATACATGGTTAAACATATCGAGCGGGTCGGACTTCGGATACCCTTCGGCTTGTTGAAGGTGAGCATCAATCAGCTCGTGGAATTGTTTTAAAACCAATTCCTCCTGCTCTTCTTTCCAGTGACCCTCTTTAATCAAATACTTTCTAAGACGTGTAATGGGATCCCGGTTTTCCCTCCAGAACGTTGAAACCTCGTCCTGATCGCGATATATGTTCGGATTGTCTGCTGTAGTATGGGCTCCGTAGCGAAACGTAATGGCCTCGATTAATGTAGGTCCTTCCCCTTTAAGCGCTCTTTCGACAGACTCCTTTACAGTCAGCCATACTGCGAAAATATCATTTCCATCCACTCGGACCCCATGGATGTCATAAGCGGCAGCCCGCTGGGATATTGTTTTGGATGCCGATTGCTTATCAAAAGGTACACTGATCGCGTAGCCATTATTTTGGCAGAAAAAGATTGTTGGGGTTTTATAAATGCCAGCAAAATTCAGTGCCTCATGAAAGTCCCCTTCAGATGTTGCTCCATCACCAAAATAAGCCATGCTAACATTCTTTTCGCCTTTAATCTTACTTGCCCAAGCCGTTCCAACTGCATGAACCATTTGAGTGGCAATGGGAACACTTGGAGGCAATATCCTTTTTCCTTCTGGACAAATTGAGCCATCAAAATGCGCCATCCAGTATAGGAATACACGGTATAATTCCTGCCCATGGATGATTGCCGCTCCATGATCACGATATGTGGGAAACATCCAATCCCCTGCTGACAACGCTAAAGCACTTCCTACCTGGGATGCCTCCTGTCCTTCGAAAGGTGCATAAGTCCCAATCCTGCCTTGGCGCTGGAGATTAATTGATTTTCGGTCAAATGTTCTGAGCAGGAGCATGCTCTCATACATCTTTAACATCAATGATTTATCGATTTTTCCATCAATCGTTTCAATGATTTCCCCATCAGGGGTCAATACACAAAACATTTCCGGCTCTTCTTCATTTGAATGCGCTTTCATTATTGGGTTTCCCGTCTTTTCCATATCATTTCTCCCCTTAAGATAGATTTGTTTCGCAAACTTACCAAGGTTTTGAACAGTCATGAAATAACAGCCCAAAATTTTTTTTTGGTCTTTATGTCTGTGATTAAATGCTGCTTCATTAACTACATTTCCTTATATAAAAGGATAATACATCCAAGTTTTTAATAATATGTTAAATAGAATGAATTTCTTGCATATTACCTTTATTTAGCATATGTTTTCTGATACTTCACCTTCATTTTGAAAATGGGGACCATTCATGTGAAATTTTCATCGAAAACCACCAGAAATCCTACCGATTTTTGGATATGCTCGATCGATTCAAGACATTTCCTTGCTTGCTGCCTTGCAGGGGTTACCTTCATCTAAACAGTATCCAGCACAAAAAGACCCATTATATAATTATGGGTCTTTTTTGCATTTCATGATTGATGGGGTTATTACACGCACGCGGAATAGCACCTGCCATATTTCCTTTTTCAGCTTCATCATATTAGAAAAATCTATTTTTCAAATGTTCCTTTAACGACTGCTTTACCATCTTTGACAACGACCTGCCCCATCGCGATCACACTATTTATTTCTAAAGATTGTTTCTTCATCATGATGATATCGGCGTCCATACCTACCGAAAGCTGTCCCTTTGCAGAAAGTTTTAAAATGTTTGCAGGATTTTCCGTCACAACTCTTATGGCATCGGCAATTGTCACTCCATCCTCGAGGACCGCATCGACAACACAGTCATATAAAGACCTGCAAGTACCAATGCTCAACCCGCGTAGGTTTCCTCTGTCATCGAAGTCAGGCAGGCTGGCTTGGCCATCTGAAGTTATGGTGATCTGCTTGATTTCAACCCCTTCTTCCAGTGCCCTTTTTATTGCTGTACTTGCTTTGACCTCCCCTTCTTCAAGGAACTTCTGGATCGTACTTGTCGTAAAATCGATATACCCCCCTTTTTTTGCATATTCCACCCCTGCATTGAATAGATGCGGATTTCGGTTTATATGTGTAGGGTAGAATTGAGTGATCGGTATTTCCGTTGTCTCAACAACTTCTTCAATTACATTCAAATGATCTAGACTGTCGCCGACATGAATGTTGACGATACCGCTTTTCCCGGACAACAGACCTCCATTACGCGCCTGAGAGGCCAGTTTAGCCAGTTCTGCTGCAGTCGGCTGCGAAGAACGATGATCGGCAATGGCTATTTCACCTACACCGATTATTTTATCAACAAGAATCAAATCATCTTCGATCTTACCGGTTAACGTCTTGACTGGAACTTGATAGGAACCAGTCTGAACGAAACAGCTAATTCCTTCTTCTTCAAGCGCTCTCGCTTTAGCAAGCAGTGCCGGCATCGTCCTTGTCGTTCCATCAGTTCCGATGACCCCTACCAATGTCGTTATACCCGCTAGAGTGGCATCTGTTAATTGGATTTCAGGAGTCCTCGTTTTAAAACCCCCTTCCCCGCCTCCGCCGATAATATGTACGTGTGCATCGATAAAACCCGGAGCCACGATCTGGCCACTCGCATCAATCACTTCCAATTCAACGAAATTGGCAGGTGGATCAATCTTGTCCTCGATGAAGCCAATTTGCTTTCCGACCAAGAGGATATCTTTTCGGCCCATATATTCCGGACCGTAAAGCTCCCCATTTTTAATAAGTGTGAGCATTGTTCCTTCTCCCTTCAAAAATTGAAATTTTCAAATAGGTTTCAAAAGCTTTTTACACGGGTAAATATACAACATAACCCGCTAACAATGACATAAAAAAGACCAAACATTACTTGTTCATTTTTAAAAGTTGTAGCTGAATCGACATCTTGATTATGCTTTCCAAAAGTATAAAAACAAAAGGAGTTAACGACATGAATAAAGTGATTTCATCCGACATTAAAACAAATAAAAGATTATCCATGCGACAAATCATGAACCTATATCAAGTTACAAAAGAATTTAAAGGGAATATATATTTTATTTGCAACCATAAATTGGTCGATGCCAAGAAACTTTCGACTTTCGTATCATTTGTGCTCATTCTTCAAGAGTGTGCAACGATGAAAGTCATCCTTGAAGGTGTGAATGTACATGCCATGCTTGAAAAAGTACAGGATATTTGTACAGAAAATGATGAAAAGGCATACGGTTTCCAATCGAACCAAACCGTAAATATTTAATTGATCCAAACTACGTTATGAAGAGGGTGTTTAGAAATGAGAACCATCTTAATGGTAATAGGAGCAATCGTCGTTATCGGCATAATAGTAAATTTCATTTTTTAAGAATGACGAAAACTGTCAATGAATGACGGTTTTTTTCTTTTAAAAAAACGTTTTAGTTGTTTTCGGAAATCCGCTCCCTTTCCGCAGACTGTTTTCCCAGTTATTCGGCAGGAGTGTCGCAAATTTCTTCAATTTTATGAGAGTTTCATAAAACATAATAACCATTAAGGGTAACCTAGTTTTGTTTTAAGCTCATGGTTCGAGGTAAAACCTTTCCCCTTTTTGCAACAAACTGAGACTGTCAAATGTTTGACAGTCTCAGTTTGTTAATTATATTTAAAGAGCGTGGCCATACTTCCTTCTGAGAATCACCACGGGACCTCCCAGTCCCTCCATTTATTCAAACCTTCCCGTATTTCATTTCCTTTATCAATCCAATATTGTCTCCTTTTCTCCTCTTCTTCCTTATCCTTTTGCTCAGCTATATGTGCCTGTTGTTCAGCTATAAGCGGACCGATATCTTGAGCTTTAAAAGATTGAGCGGCTTGATTCTGTAAAGCTTGCGACATTATTTTTTGAAAGATGAGTGCACTTCCCTGACTGCTGTGTGTCGTTAGATAATGTTTTTCATCCGTCTTATCATATCCAGCCCACACAGCACCGACCAGCGTAGGTGAATAACCGATGAACCATTGATCTTTAACCCCTGATATTCCTTCGATGGGAACTTGTGTGGAACCTGTTTTACCTGCTATTTCATAACCGGAAACAGCCGCGTTTTTCGCTGTGCCATATTCTACTGTTCCAAGCAGCATGGCATTCATTTTGTCGACGGCGCCTGCAGTGGTCACTTTGGTGTTTTTCTCTTTCCAGGCGGCTACCTCTTTTCCATCGGCATTTTCTATTCTTACAATGGCATGGGTTTCCATCCGTTCCCCTTCGTTGGCAAAAGCTGAAAAGGCTCCTGCCATCTGCAGCGGGGATACACCTTTTTTCATTCCTCCTAAAGCTATCGACAGGTTTCGGTCATCTTTGTCATATGGAATCCCAAACCGCTTAAGTGAATCAAGACCTTTATCGATGCCAATCTCATTCAGTAGCCAAACCGTTGGTACATTCAAGGAATTCATCACCCCTTCATACATGGGCACTTCTCCTTTATATTCACCACTCAGGTTTGTTGGCTCATATTCACCGAAGCTCATTTTTTCATCCTTTAAAGGGGCAGTGATATCATATCCCTCTTCAACCGCTGGTGTGTAAACGACAAGCGGTTTAATGGATGAACCAGGCGACCTTGTCAGCTGGGTTGCCCGGTTAAATCCCATGAATTGATGCATACCTCTCCCACCGACAAGTGCCTTTATGCCACCCGTTTTGGGATCAAGGAGGACGGACCCGCTTTGAACCAGTTCTTCTGTACTTGTTCCAACTGGAAAATTGGCATCATTCTCATACACAGCTTCAGTAGCCTGCTGCATCGATTGGTCCATAGTCGTGTAAATTTTATACCCCTTTGAAAGCAGCTCCTCAAGCTTAATCCCATATTTACTCGATGCTTCCGATAAAACATGATCGACATAATAAGGATACTTACCTCTTAACGGATCGGTTTCCTTCTCCCCCATCAGAAGTGTCACCGAATCTTTTTTTGCAGCTCCTACTTCATCTTTCGTCAAATAACCATGTTCCGCCATTCTGGAAAGGACCAAATCACGCCGCTTGACTGCCCCGTCTAAATTCTTGTATGGGTCAAGTTTGGATGGCAAATTAATGACACCTGCCAGCAAAGCACCCTCGGCAACGGTCAATTCTGAGACCTCTTTGGAGAAATAAATATTTGCAGCCTTTTTGATTCCCCATGCCCCATGGCCAAAATAAACTTGATTCAAATACATTTCCAGGATTTCATCTTTTGTATATTGGTTTTCAACTTCCTGGGCTAGAAAAAACTCTTCTATCTTCCTCTTCAGTGTTCGATCCGATTCAAGCATCGTGATTTTCACAAGCTGCTGGGTGAGCGTGCTCCCGCCTTCAACAACACTTCCAGCCTTCGCATTTTTAATCAAAGCCCGTAAAATCCCCTGATAATCTATGCCGTGATGTTCATAAAAACGGTGATCCTCAATGGAAACCACCGCTTGTTTCATATGTTCCGGTATTTCATCTATCGCAACACCTTCGGATTTATTTGCCGTGATCGTACTGGCAAGATTCCCATCCAGATCATAGATTCCTGTAGGTTGCTGAAGATTATTTTCAAGATGGCTTATATCTGCCCCCTGCCTGAAATACAATAGTGAACCGGCGCCTAAAACCACAATTGCCAATATTATAATTAGACCTAATTTCACTAACCCTCTCATTTGTACCCCCATTTTCCCATCTGCGATATGTTTCATTAAAAATATTTTACCCTTTTTATTAAAGAAAACTCGTCGATTGAATAAAAGGCGCCCTTTTCTTGTAACTCTAAACTCCCGGATCGGCATCCTTGCCGATGATATTCCTTCATCGTCTGAGCATAGTTAAAATGAAGGACCAATTTCATCCTACCATTTTAACTATGCTCGTATCTATCCTTTGCCCGTAAAAGCCAATCTATATACCGATTAAAGGCGTGAAGCCTTATAAAATTGGGTATAACTATTTAAGGTCTTATAACGGGGAGAGATGATATTAATGAAAGACTTAAAACATATTATCGTCGCTTTTGATGGAAATGAAGAGAGTAAGCGAGCCGTGGAATATGGAGCAACATTGAAAAAAGCCTTTCCAAAAGCCAAGTTGACCGTAGTTCATGTCCTAAATGATAAGGTTGAACAGCGTATCATGGGGAACGCCTCGGCTCCGGGCTATGTACCTGCTGCCGGATTTTATGTGGATCCAGTCCAGACACATCCTGCTGTTGAAGGTGATCGGCCAGTACATCAAAAGGTAAATGACACCCCTTCCGTCGTCGAAAACAGTATTCAGAACGCAGAAAATAATACGTTGAGATTGTTAAGTGAATGTCAAGTCAAGGGGAAATTCGAAATATTAGAAGGATATGCTCCAGATAGCGTATGTGACTTTGCCGCAAGAACTTCAGCTGATCTTATCGTTGTCGGCAATAGCGCTAAAAGCGGTTTGGAAAAATTCTTCCTTGGCAGTACAAGTAGTTCCATTGCGAAAAACGCACCCTGCTCGGTATTCATTGCAAAATGAAGATTGAGCGGGTTCGCTCTGAATGGCCCGAGTAGAGCATTCTCCGAAAAAAGGCCGGATTCTATAGGAATCCTGCCTTTTTGTTAATAGGATTTTTTCAGTCATACATTTGAAGCAACCGAATAACACCGGGGCGCCAATGGCTGCCCACCCCCACATTAAGTGCTAACTATCTGGTTCAACGTCTCTGAACTAGAAACTTTCACTCTCAGCCTTTTTTGGCTCCCCTTGTGGAAGTATTTAATTTTCAATCATCGGTTAGAATACAATTAAAGTAAATGTTCATGTTGACATTCCCATTTTATGGCAACATCCTTTCATTTATCCAACTTCTTTACAGACCATCAATACACCTGCTATAAACCAAGTTAGATGGCTAAATACGACAATTTTTCTATAGACTCACTAAGGCTTGATTTGGTATCTTTATTAAGCCTAATTTACATTGGGGAGGGAATGGACATGGATAAACATTCGATTTCAGCTGAAAAAGGCGCTTACATAAGCATTGCCGCTTACATATTCTTGTCTGCTCTTAAATTGTCATTTGGTTATTTCGGTGATTCTAAGGGGCTTTGGGCTGATGGTTTAAATAATACGACCGACATCATTGCCTCCATAGCCGTATTGATTGGCTTAAAAATTTCAAAGAGACCTCCTGATGATAATCATTCATATGGGCATTTACGGGCGGAAACTGTAGCCTCGTTGGTAGCTGCCTTCATTATGATCACCGTGGGCCTTCAGGTTGTATTCAGTGCCATAGAATCTTTCTTTCACCAAAATTCAACAATCGTTCCCAGTATGCTGACGGGTTATGTCGCTCTATTATCTGCAATCTTCATGTACGGAATATACCGTTATAACTTATCATTAAGTAAAAAGATCAACAGCTCTTCCATTTATGCCGTTGCACAGGATAATCGTTCTGATGCCCTTGTCAGTGTTGGTGCTTTCATTGGAATCATCGGTACTAAGATGGGCATCCCTTGGCTGGATGCGATAGCTGCAGCAGTCGTGGGAATCATTATATGCAAGACGGCCTGGGATATCTTTCGTGATGCCTCCATCTCTTTAACCGATGGTTTCGACGAGCAACTCCTGCAAAAGATCGGACAAACCATTATATTGACAGAAGGTGTTAAAGACATGAGCGAAATTAAAGCCCGGATGCACGGAAGTGAAATCCTGCTCGAAACCACCGTTCATGTAAACCCTCTTTTGACCGTCATTCAAGGACATGATATTACGGTTAAAATAGAAGAAAATCTTTTGAAGGAATATAATATCCAGCATGTGATCGTCCACATCGAACCCTATGCATTTCAAAAAAAAGGTAACCGCCATTAGCTTTACGGATACCTTTTTTTGTTATTAATCCCTGTAATTTTTGTAATAAAACTGTGTCAAAAAAAGGGATTTATTGATTGATTGCCGAATATTTATCCAATTGACACATGTTAAAAGAGCAGTAATCTGTTATCATGAAAACGAGATGTAATTATTTTGATATTTTGTAATTTTATTCAATCAAAACATTTTCTGGGTCAAAATCAAATTCATTTTCCTACAGTATGGAGGGCAAAATGGTATCTAATCGAGAAATGACCATTCACTTTTTATCTTCTCAAAAAAGCAGTATCATTTCCAAATGGAAAGATGAGATGCTGCATTTACCGGACGGATATCTGGGGTATTTTAAAGGAGAAGTGGAAATTATTTTTAATCTGCTAATGGATCAGTTTGGAAAATCGGATACTGAAATAGACGATGTACTGAAGGTCGTAGGGGGAAAAATTGCGTCTGATCGAGTTAATAAGCAATTGGATATGGAAAATTTCTTTTCCACTGTAACCATCGGGAGATCCATCATCATAGAGCACATTTTGAATTCCGAAGCATCCAAAGAAGAAATATCGGATCTAATTAAGCAAATAAACGTTTACTTCGATAAACTCATTCATTTTGCATTATCCCATTATACCGAATTGAAAACGATGGAACTTGAAGAACGCTATCAATTCATAAGCCCAAACCATAAAGACCGATTGACGCTCCTTGGCCAAATGACCTCAAGCTTTGTCCATGAATTCAGAAATCCACTGACTTCCATCATGGGATTCATACAATTGTTACAGGCCGAACAACCAGAGATAAAATACCTTGATATCATTTCAAAGGAATTGGATCAGCTCAATTACCGGATCACACAATTCCTTAATATTTCCAAAAAGGAAACTTCAGCATCACCACCTGATCTATTTTCCATTGCTAGACTTGTTAATGAGGTAATCGAATTTTTATATCCCAGCATTTTGGAAGTTAATGCTTCCATAACATGCAATATTGCCGATGATGCCCTCATTTCCGGTTCTAAAGAAGAATTCCGGCAAGTTTTACTTAATATTATTTTAAATGCCCTTGATGTAGTTGCAGGGATGCCTTCCCCATCCATTTATATTTCAGGCTCTGAATCACCGCCCGGCATACTTACCTTAAATATATCGAACAATGGGCCGAAGATACCTGACGACGTCCTGCCTAATATTTTTGAACCATTCATCACCACAAAAGAAAGAGGCACGGGATTGGGATTATTCGTCTGTAAAGAAATCGTCCTAAAGCATCAAGGAAACTTATCCTGTCACTCTACCGATTTCCTAACGACCTTTTCCATACAATTGAAAACTAAATAATGGTTAAATATCCTTTTTTCCTTAGGTTTTTAGTGTGAAATTTTTGACTGATTGACGTCCAGTTACTTATACTAATAGGTAGGTTCCACTACTAATCGAGGTGAATGATCCTATAGATTGAAAATAATAAAAAGCATAATTTTCATACAAGATAGACGAGACTTATTTTTCATCTAACATTTATACACTACTATCATTTCATTCATTATTGGTTTTGGGAGGTGACTGGGATAATTAAATCGATCGGTACAGCTGTCGATTTAATTAAGTCCCACACTAATTGGACATATTAAGTTTTTTATTGGTCATTATTTTAATCGCATTAACTGCCTTTTTTGTAGCTTCGGAATTTTCAATCATAAGGGTCCGCAGCTCTAGGATTGATCAATTGATTGAAGAGGGAAACAAAAAAGCCATTGCGGCAAAGAAGGTTACATCCGATCTTGATGAGTACCTATCCGCGACACAGCTTGGAATTACCGTTACTGCCCTTGGATTGGGGTGGCTAGGACAACCGACCATCCTCAAAATGGTTGGGCCATTATTCAATGCCTTGAATATCCCTCAAGAAGTCACAAGTATTCTGACATTCGTCATTTCATTTTCCCTGATTACGTTCCTGAATGTGGTTGTAGGTGAATTGGCTCCAAAGACGGTTGCCATCCAAAAGGCTGAACAAGTGGCCTTGGCAATTGCCGGCCCGCTGATCTTTTTCCATAAGATTGCCTTTCCCTTCATCTGGGCCTTGAATCATTCTTCCCGATTCGTTGTCGGTTTATTTGGCTTCAAGCCAGCATCCGAAAGCGAAATAGCACATACGGAAGAAGAATTGCGTTTCATCCTATCAGACAGCTATAAAAGCGGAGAGATTAACCAGTCGGAATTTAAATATGTAAATAACATCTTTGAATTCGATGATCGAGTTGCCAAAGAAATCATGGTTCCAAGGACAGAAATCATGACCATATCCAAAGATGAAACGGTACAAAAATTCGTCGATGTGGCCAAATCGGAAAAATACACTCGATATCCTGTTGTCGAAGGTGATAAAGACCATGTCATCGGCTTAGTGAACTTAAAGGAAGTTTTCTCGGATCTTATTAAGAATCGGGAAATCCATATTAAAGCGATTGAAAATTACGCTCGTCCGATCATTCGGGTAATGGAAAATATACCCATTCACGATTTACTGTTAAAAATGCAAAAAGAACGCATTCATATGGCTATTTTGATGGATGAATACGGCGGGACTTCCGGACTTGTCACGGTCGAGGATATCCTTGAGGAAATCGTTGGGGAAATTCGTGATGAATTCGATATCGATGAGGTTGCCTCGATCAGAAAAATTAAAGATGGGCATTATATTTTAGACTCTAAACTTCTTGTAAAGGAAGTGAATGATCTACTTGGCATTCACTTAGAAGAAGATGATGTCGATACTATAGGCGGATGGGTCCTTACAGAAAATTATGATGTGAATGTAGGGGACATCATGGAAAAAGACGGATTCTGCTTTAAAGTGATCGAAATGGAAGATCACGCCATTCGTTCTATCGAAGTGACAAAAAAGGTCGTACAGCTTCCTCTTGAAGAAGACCTTACCCAAGGATAATGATTAAAACAGCCACGTAAAAGATGATTTTACGTGGCTGGCTGCTTTTTCTTGCTCATTTATCGGGAAACCGTCCCATTTTTTTGACCGTAACGATTGGAGGTGTACTCTTTTTTTTCCTTAAAATATACAGCATGATGAAGATAAAGGAAAAACCAGCAGCCGGAATTAGATAAGGTTCAGTTATTTCACGGATTTGCTGCCAATTCTCACCGAGGATCCTTCCTAAGGCCAGGAACAATATTGTCCAAGGAATGATAGCTGCAACCGTATAAAATATAAACTTCCATACGGACATCCTCGCAATTCCGGCAGGGATGGAAATTGCATGACGAACCACTGGAATGAATCGAGCCGTAAAAATCACGCCTACGCCATACCGTTGAAACCACTCTTCAGCATTTACAATATGATTTTCTTTAATTAAAATATATTTTCCATACTTCAAGAGAAAGGGCCTTCCTCCATAATAACCAGCCCAATAGAGAAATAGTTGTGCCATCGTCCCGCCTGCCACACCTGCAAGAACAGCTCCCCAAAAATTCATTTTCCCCAGGCCGACCACATAACCACCGTATCCGAGAACAAGCTCACTCGGGATGATTTCAACCATCAGCCCCAATAAAATCCCCATATACCCCATGTCCGCAAACCCATTCAATATCGTCATCATAAGTTGTGAAATCATGCTATCGGACTCCCTTACCGCTAATTTCATATTGTTTGTCCTTCTATCCTATTTCAGCTCATGACGTTCTATTCGATTTTTCCTATCCATCTTCAGAATGCATAAAAAAAGACCAGCTGATATATACTCCGGTCTCATTGCATCAATATTCTTTTAGCTCCCGCTTTTGGGGAAATTGAGTAAAAGCAGTTATGGTGAGTAAGGATGAATCATTTTGTGAAACATTTGTGAAAATCTCCTGACGTGACTTCGTTTTTTCAATATGAATCCCGAGGTCTTTATACTTGTTGATTATTTGATTATTCATTCTTACCCTCCCTTTCTGCTATACCGTTATCCTTTAACTTCCCATTTACCAAAAGGATAAAACCTGTTTAAACGATTCGATCCAAAAAACAATCAATTGACTTGAATGGTTTGCAGTTGGTGTTCATGCACTTCGTCTTTTTCCACATGTACCTGCACCTTATAAGTTCCCGATTCTTCGAAAGAAACCTTATTTAGATATGTGCCCTTTCCATCTTCTTCAGCTTTGGTGAAATGACTCTCTTCGCTGCCTTCCTTCCACACCTCGAAATTCACATCTGCATTTGTCAGCGGCTTCCCATTCAATTCAACTGTCGCTTCAAAGTTCGAACTGTTTCCTGCCTTTACAGGGTTACTTTGAAACTCGATGGATACATCCGAACTAGGGTGAACCGATGCACCTTCACTTTCATGTTCTGGAACGACAACTTCCTTTTCAGGCATCACATGAAGGCCTTTGGCCGTTACGTGGGAGACTACAATATATTTGCCTTGTTCTTCAAAAGTATACATCACTTGATACATGCCACTTCCAGTATTCTTCCCTTCAAGCATTTCCCGTTTGTCCTGTCCGGACTTTCTCACTTCAAATAGTACCTCATCAGCTTCATTCATCAAATGGCTACCCTGTTTCACGGTCGTTTCAAGAATGACTTCCTTTCCAGGTCCTAATTTCCCTTTAATGGCAATTGATGCATCCATGGATTCTGGAACAGCACTGTTCACTTCTTTATCCTCAGGCATTTCAGACTCTTGACATCCGGTCAGCATAACCATCAACAACGCAGTACACATATAGAGTTTTTTCATAAGAACTTTCCTTTACTATTTATTAGACTAGAAATCTGTCCTTTTCATATTGCCCATCCTTTCCTTTTTTTAGATTTTTATACATCATTTAATATCAAGTGGTTCGCATCACGGTGACTGAAGTCAGCATGGCCACCGCGATGATTGTTAAAAATGAATATAAAAAGATTGAAGTCCCCACAATGCCCAGTCCGCAAAGCAGGACACATCCATCAATGAAAAAAATCAGGAAACCTACATTGAGTCCGCTCTTACTGGAAAGGATCTGTGCCAGCATATCCGTTCCGCCTGTAGAGGTCCCATACCGAAGCATCAAGCCGATTCCAAGTCCAATCAACCCTCCCCCGATTATCGCACTTACATAGATCGGAATATTCCAACCGGTGACAGCGTCGGAAAAAATATCGATGCAAAAAGAGGAAAAAAGCAAGCCATGCAAGCTGTTAAAAAATAGTTTTTTTTCAAAGTACCAAGCATATATATATAATGGAATACTACTCAAAATCACACACAGTCCTGTCGGAATTCCTATATAGTAATGAAAAATCAGCCCAATCCCTATCATGCCACCATCCAATAAATGATAAGGTATCAGGAAAAAGTTGATTCCCACGCCTACAAGCATGCTGCCGGCAATGATTGCTGCCATCCTTTCCATGATTTTCATGGCTGTCACCCCCTTCAAATTTCAAACTTGTCTTGATTTCTATAGAATATGTTTAAACCAACCAAAAAATAATGAAACGGACCAATTTTTATGAAACGGCCGATAGTTTTCTGAATATTCTATAATACGATACAATAAAGTAGAGAAAACAGTCAAAAACAGCTAATTATTAGCTCAAACTGATCCTTTACAAGCAATTTACCGGATTTAAGGTGCCGTAAGCTGTTTGACTGAATGATTAACTCTTTTTATAATGAAAGTATTTAAATTAATTAGATTGAGGTGATTTGATGGGGCATTAAAGAATGTTCGTTTTGACGGACGGACGCTGCTTTGCGTAACGGATATGTGCATCCTTTTGAAAAATGCGCACTCCTTCAGACAGAAATTCTTCTATTTCCCGTCTACGCATCGCTAATCAGCATATATTCTCTTTATCACTAAAGGAAATGGGAATTCAAACGGCTGCACAGCCATTTTGAATGAATCCCGAAAATATTCAGCACGGCAAAAAAAATATACTTGTATATTTTAAAAATGTAGGAGGTGTACTCCTTATTCGTCTCGAAGGCGAGTTAAGGGAGACTATTTGGACATAATAAACTTGGTTCTTATTGCCATTTTAATTGCTTTAACAGCATTTTTTGTAGCTACGGAGTTTGCGATTGTTAAAGTGAGAAGCACAAGGGTCGATCAATTAATTGAAGAAGGAAAGCCGAATGCTCTTTCAGCAAAAAAGGTCATATCGAACCTAGATGAATACCTCTCAACATGCCAGCTCGGAATTACCGTTACCGCTCTAGGGCTTGGGGTGCTTGGAGAACCGACAGTTGAAAACATTTTGCACCCACTCTTGAATCAATTGAATCTCCCAAATTCAGCTTCACATGCACTCTCGGTTGCAATTGCCTTTTCTTTCATTACCTTCATACATGTGGTTGTTGGGGAATTGGCACCAAAAACATTGGCAATTCAAAAAGCGGAGCAAGTAACTTTATTGGTTTCCAAACCTTTAATTGGTTTTAACAAAATCATGTATCCATTCATCTGGGTACTGAATGGCTCTGCAAGGACGCTTACAAGAATGCTAGGGTTAAAAGCAGTTTCAGAACATGATTTGGCTCACACAGAAGAAGAGCTGCGTATCATTGTTTCCGAAAGTTACAAAAGTGGCGAAATTAACCAATCAGAGTTTAAATATGTGAATAAAATTTTTGAATTCGATGATCGGATTGCAAAAGAAATCATGGTTCCGCGTACGGAAATTGCCACGGTATCCAAAAATGATACGATCCAGCAGTTTTTCACCGTTATGGCGGAAGAGAACTTTACACGATATCCTGTCATTGATGGTGATAAAGATCATGTTATCGGAATGGTCAATATCAAAGAGCTATTCACTGAAATGATAGACAAGAACAATCAGGCAGCGTCAACGATCGACCGATATGTTCGTCCGATCATCCGTGTCATTGACAGTATCCCGATTCACGATTTACTTTTAAAAATGCAAAAGGAACGGATCCATATGGCTATCCTCATGGATGAATACGGCGGGACGTCAGGTTTGGTGACCGTTGAAGATATACTTGAGGAAATCGTTGGCGATATTCGAGATGAGTTCGACCTGGATGAAGTGCCGGATGTCCGCAAATTAAAAGAAGATCACTATATCATCGATGCCAAGGTATTAGTCAGTGAAGTGAATGATTTACTTGGATTGGATATCAATGATGAGGATATTGATACGATGGGCGGATGGATCCTTACCGAGGATTATGAGGCCAAACAAGGTGATATCCTGGTTTATGGTCCCTATAACTTTAGGATAAAAGAAATGGAAGATCACCATATTCGTTATATTGAAATATACAAACCAGCTAAAGTCGTAAGCGAAGTGAAAGAATTCCCGATAATATCACAAACCGAAATCGTGTCATGATAATGACCCCCGCTCCTAAAAAACTAGGAGCGGGGGTTATTTTTTTCCAACTGGTACATCAAATAAAGTAAACACATATTATATTAAACCTGCTGAATTTAACATTGAATGATTAGATGAAGTATAGTTCTACCTTTATTGTTTCATACTGTTAAAAAAGCAATACTTTTTGAAGGAGTGAGGAAACATGAAACTCATAACCATTTGCCAACACTGCAAAGGAAAAGGGAAAACCCGTTATCTGCAATTCTTTTCCCGGGACTGCAATCATTGCAACGGTCAAGGTAAAGCGGTAAAAGATATGTCAAATTTAAGAAATCAGGCAAAAAACATCTAATACTCTTTCATATTTTGAAGTTGGATTTGATGACACCTGCCCTCTTTAACGTATCATAAACGATCAGTATCGAAGGTCCAAGGAAAAGCCCAATGAAACCAAGCATTTTAAATCCCAAATAAAGGCTGACCAACGATGCCAATGGGCTCAATCCCATATTTGCTGAATAGATTTTCGGTTCGATGGTCCTTCTTATGATGGTAATGACCAGAAATAGGATGATGAGGCCAACTCCTAGATGATGGTTTCCTTGAGCCCAAACAATCGCTGCCCAAGGAACCAGTACAGATCCCGTCCCCAAAATAGGTAGAATGTCCACAACTACTATTAACAGTGCCAATGGAATCGTATACTTCACATTTAGCAACCATAGTCCTCCATAAGCCATGATGAACGTGATTAAACTCAATAGGATTTGTGCCTTGATGAAGCCTACGGCTGCCATACTTAAATCTTGATAAACTAGCGAAATCTTTTGATAAGTGGATGTTTTTAAGTAAAGGACCGCCTTTTTTCTTAACTTCGGCAATTCAAGACTAATTAAGAATAAGGCGATTAAATAAATTAAAAAGTCAATGAAAAATCCGGGAATGAATGTAACGAACTGAACCATACTCTGAACAAATCCCTCTGTGAACCCCTCTAAAGCCCTGACTCCCTTTTCCATCGTTTGTTCTATTGATTGAATGAGATTTGGCGGCAACGTTTGGGAATACCGTTCCCATTGCCTAATGACTGGCAATATAGCCGTCAAATAAACTTCACGTATGAAACCAGGAAATTCTTCCGAATAGACAATGACCTTTTTGATTAATACCGAAAAGGAAAAATAAGTGATGCTCATAAGCCCGCCTACATATATAACAAATGAAATCAATACTGCCCAAAACCGATGCAGCTTCGCCGTTTCACCAATCATGCGGACCAATCCATCCAAAATAATGGCGGTGAACAATGCTAAAATCAAGGCCCATGAATAGGGAATGACGATTACTATGCCTAAAAGGAGTATACCCCTACAAAACCAGCGGAAAAAGACGGCGACATTCACTGAACAAACCCTCCTTGCGCTTTCTTGTTCTCCTTATATTTATGAATTGGAGTCACATATATTTCGCTTATACGTTTTATTTTCTCAATAAGGGGAAAAAGAGATAAAAAGAGATGGAGGGATGGACATTGGACAATAAAGATAAGGAAAAGTATCTGGAGGAGCGGAATGATAAATCCAAGGCATTCAAGAAAAATCAGGAGAAACAGCTGGAACGTGATCAAGTAGTCATGCCCATTGATGATTTACCAATTGATGAAATTAAATATGAACGACAAGAAGAATGTAATAAGAAAGAAACAAAACACCGTTCCACCAGCGAGAGGTTATAAACAAAAACCCAGCCACATTAAAGGCTGGGTTTTTTGTTTACAGGATTATATCGCATTCAACTTCATGGTAAGTTGTGGTATTGACCAACCTAGGGAATCCTTTGAATTTTGCTATATCTGTAGAATAAATAGATATTTGCTATCATATATTAAGTGACCTCCTGTCAGTTTAAATATGCTTCAACCCATTCATAGTTCCTGAATCCCCCCTTTCCTGCTCCGCTTCCAAAAATAAACATTGACTGAAATAAATGATTCTTTACAATAGACTTTTAAGAATTAAAGAATATAATGGATTGGTCGACCATTATAAAGGAGAATCATATGACGAACCCTACTCAATTATTTCATCAATATTTACAAGTATCGAGATCATTAGTCAGCAAAATGAATGAACAAATTACAGCCCTTGAAATTTACCATAATCAGTGGACAATCCTGAATTATTTAAAGAACTGTGGATATTCCACAATCCCCGATATTTGCAGTTACTTGGATGTAGATAATGTTATCATCACACGTTCGGTCAACAGCATGGAACAGAATAATATGATTAAACAAGTTCCTGGAAAAGATGAACAGGAAAAGCGAATCGAACTGACCCCCCGAGGCAAAGAGGTACATACAAAATGTCTTAAGATTGCAGAAAAAATCGAAGGAAAAGCCCTGGAAGGCATTACTGAAGAAGAACAGGAAATTTTTTTCCAAACGGTCCTTAAAATCCTCAATAATATAAGAAACTGAACGGGTATCTTATATTATTGAGAAATAAGTGTGAATCAAGGCCTTTTCCTTATTCTGTCGTCGCGCCAAGCTATAGCCATGCCATTTTTAAAAGCCGGATTCCAGCTTCAATTTCCCTTTCGGTTAAACCACCGTACCCAATCAAAATAGTCGGATCCTTCACATTCTTTGAATGATAAACCGAAGTTGGGTAGATTTTAACCCCAAAACTGGCAGCCTTTCGAATGAGCTCTGCCTCACTGCTGCCGTTTTTCACTTTTAAAAGGACGTGCAATCCTGACTTTTCACCGATTACGGCTACACGATCATGAAGACTCTCTTCAATTGCATTCAGTAGCACCTTATTCTTTTTACGATAAATCGTTCTCATTTTATTCAGATGGCGTTCCCAATGGCCATTTTTCATAAAAAGACAGAGCGTTTCCTGAATCAATCTGGAAACGGTCTGTTTATATCCCTTTAACTTCTGCTGATAGCGGCCAGCCAACTCCATGGGTAACACCATGAATCCCACCCTGATTGATGGAATGAGCGACTTTGAAAACGTACCTAGGTAGATGACCTTTCCATTTGTGTCCAACCCCTGTAAGGACGGAATCGGTTTGCCTGCATGTCGGAATTCCCCGTCATAATCATCTTCAATAATATACCCCTTTTTTTCCTCTGCCCAATTCAGCAATTCAACCCTTCTAGTTATCGGCATGATCATACCGGAAGGAAATTGATGGGAAGGGGTGACATAAGCAACATTCGCTGCACTCTCTTTCAAGGAGTCCACATTCATGCCACTTTCATCCAAGGGTATGAATGCCATATTCGCCCCCTCTAACATCAGTACCTCACTTACTCGATGAAAGCCAGGGTCTTCCAACCCAAATATCCGCTCATTTCCAAGAAGTAACCGCAGCAGGTGGATGAAATACTGGGTACCCGCCCCAATGATGATTTGATCTGCCCCACAGCGAACTCCTCTCGATTGAAATAGATAAGATGAGATCTCAGCCCGGAGCCCCCATTCCCCTTGAGGATCTCCACTCATGAACATTTCCCTTTCCTGTAGATATAACGTTTTATTCAAGCATTTTTTCCACACTCCATGTGGAAAGGAATCCACGTCCACCCTTCCATGATTGTAATCTATATCATTTCTTTCATTCGGAGGGCCCATCCTCCCTTCTGGTACAGGCAAAGGCTCATTTAAAGAGGAGATCGGTTCTAAATCGGCTACGTAATAACCTTTCCTTAATTGACTTTCCACATATCCTTCTGCAATCAACTGCTGATAAGCCGTATCCACTGTATTCAGGCCTATTCCTAAATGCACAGCTAGTTTTCTTTTAGAAGGCAGTTTCATTCCGGCCTTTATCTGTCCATTCTTGATTTCCTTTATAAAGCATTTATACAATTGGACATATAAAGCTTCTTTATTCATTTTATCTAAGGTTAGAGTGATTTCAAACATTTGGCCCTCCTTCAAACTGGTTCCATAAATTATATCAGTATTGGTCCTTATTGCAGGACCAGAATATTTTTATAATGAAGATATCAATCAATAGGAGGAGACTATGGAGCATATCAAATTATTCGGGAAACACGTGATACTTGCCCCGATGATGGATCATCATATCGAACCGTTATACGCCGCTTCCCTGCCTTCAGAAATATGGGAATGGAGCGCCACAAAAATTTTGTCATATGAAGACGCGATTTCCTATGTAAAGGAAGGCATTCGAGCAAGGGAACAGGAACTTCATCATCCATTTGTCGTTATTGATCATTTTGATGATACGATAGTTGGCAGCACAAGCTTAAGAAATATTCAATTTCATAACCAATCCCTGGAAATCGGTGCGACTTGGTATCACCCCGACAAATGGCGAACGGCTATTAACACAGAATGTAAGTACCTACTATTGCAGCATGCTTTTGAAAGGTGGCATATGAAACGGGTCGAATTCAGGACGGACGAATGCAACAAAAGATCTCGTAAAGCAATAACCAGGCTCGGCGCCCTTGAAGAAGGCATTTTGAGGATGGAGAAAAAACTGCAAGATGGTAGGATACGGAACACGGTGGTCTACAGTATCCTCGAAAATGAATGGCCAAGTGTGAAGCGGAATTTGGAAGCTTTTTTGGAAAGGTGATGATGAGAAAAAGAGTGCCATTGTTTTTTGCACTCTTTTTCTCGCTGCTATTTTCCACGCGAGTCTTTATGAATTTTCGATAAAGGATCCTTTTGCCTTTTCGTTGATCGAAGGAATATGAAAACACCAATCGCAAATAAAAATGGCATTATTAAAGTAAAAAGAAGATAAATCATATCTCCAAAGAACAAGTTCATTCCCGCTAAGTAATGCGAAGCACCGTTCAGCTTGGATGATCATTGCTTAGTCTAAACTTTGTGACAACCGAATCATATCCTGACACTGAATCCCATTTTCATAAATGGCTTCTGAATAGTTTCGATTAAAAAAATCCCGATCGACCCCAGTTATTCTAAAACCGCATTTTTGGTAAAGGGCAAGCTGCCCTATTCCCGAATTTCCCGTGCCTATTTCAATCGTTTTATATCCCTGTTCCCTTGCATGGCCTATGGCGTGTTCAATCAATTGCCTTCCGATTCCTTTTCCATGTTGCCGTTCATCCACCGCAATGTTCATTATCTCTATCAGTTTTGGACCTTTTTGCAATAAAACATAAACACCGATCATTCGCTTATCACGAACGGCAACAAAGCACGTTCCGCTTCCCAAGTATTCCTCGACCAATTCCCTTGAAGGATCTGCCAGAAGCAATAAATCCATCGGCGGTGGCTCATTCATGAATAATTCCCTTATCTCCATCTCCATCCAAACCTTTCTCAGTTTAGTTCTTCTACAAGAAGTCCAACCAACTCCGTTGCAGGAAGTTCCCTGCTCAACTTATACCCCTGTCCTGCCCACAAAGCCATCAATTCAGGGTTGTTTTTTTGTCCAGCCGCTTTTCGCATTTGCTTTGTCATATGATGGATATAAGGATAGGCGACTGGTGCAACACTATCATATTCCGTCAAAAAGTGATTCACCAACCCGCGTGCCCTCCGGCCGCTGAAGGCTCGGGTAACAGCTGTCTGAGTAAATCGGGGATTTCCTAGAGCTGCCTTATGGACGGGACTTGCCCCGCTTTCTGGACAGCGAAGGAAAGCAGTTCCCAATTGTGCCGCTGTTGCTCCTGCTTTAAGCACAGCAGCGATATCCTTTCCATGCATCAGACCGCCCGCCGCAATGATCGGTAAGTTCAACTCCCCTTTTATTATCCGTATCAGTACTAAAAGGCCGTAATCATCTTCTGTACAGTTTTCAAAGCTGGCTCGGTGACCCCCTGCTTCAACCCCTTGTACACATAGAACATCCACGCCTGCTCCCGCCGCCCTTTTTGCTTCCGAAAGGTTGGTTACTGTCACGGCTATAAGGGAACCGACATCTTGGAGTTCTCTTATTACCTCTTCCGTTGGACATCCAAACGTAAAGCTGACGACAGCGATTCTAGCCTCCTTCAATACATGTAGTTTATTTTCCCAATCATCATCATCACGAACGGCTTTTCCAATCTTGGTCCCAACGCTCTCGGCCTCTTTTTCGATCTTTTCACGATAGGCAGATAATATCTTTTCATCCACCGCCTCGTTGCTTGGTACAAATACATTCACACCAAAAGGACGCTCAGTCAACTGACGGGTCTGCCCTATCTCGTCCTTCATCTCTTCTGCAGTCTTATAGCCAGCTGCGAGAAAGCCCAATCCTCCTGCATTGGATACTGAAGCGGCAAGCTTCGGAGTGGAAGCTCCTCCTGCCATAGGTGCTTGAATGATTGGATATTTCATTAACTCTTTCAACATTCCATACAACTCCTTTTGAATTTTCTTCATGCCCTTATCATTTTTACGTTTTCTTGGTATAATAATTATCTGTAAGAGAAAAGTGTCTAAATGATCACCCTTTATATCTTGCAAATATAAAACACAGGTGGTAAAAAAATGGAAACAAAACCATATAGAGTATTACTTTATTATTTGTATGTACCCATCGAGAATCACGAAGAATTCGCAGCCGAGCATCTTGCGGCATGTAAAGCCCTTGAATTGAAAGGCCGTATCTTGGTGGCATCAGAAGGGATCAACGGAACCGTTTCAGGTACGATCGAACAAATAAACCAATATATGGACATGATGAAAAGCGATTCCCGCTTTGCCGATATCGTGTTTAAAATAGATGAAGCTGACGGCCATGCTTTCAAAAAAATGCATGTTCGCCCACGTAATGAACTTGTCACGCTTCGTTTGGAAGAAGACATCAACCCGAACCGGACGACAGGCGAATATTTGAGCCCGAAGGAATTCTTCGAGCAAATGCAAGATGAAAATACCATCGTCCTTGATGCCAGAAATGACTATGAATATGATTTAGGACATTTCAGGGGTGCAATCAAGCCAGAGATCACGAATTTCCGTGAACTTCCGGATTGGGTTCGGGAAAATAGACAAATGTTCGAAGGCAAAAAAATCCTTACGTATTGCACCGGCGGTATCCGCTGTGAGAAATTCTCAGGCTGGCTTGTCGAAGAAGGCTTTGAAGATGTAAGCCAGTTGCATGGCGGCATCGCAACATACGGGAAGGATCCCGAAGTCCAAGGTGAGCTTTGGGATGGCCAAATGTATGTATTCGATGAAAGGATTGCCGTACCTATCAATCAAAAGGAACACATTATTGTCGGACGCGATATTTATTCCGGCGAGCCTTGTGAACGCTATGTCAATTGCGCTAACCCTGAATGCAACAAGAAAATCCTTTGCAGTGAAGAGAATGAGCACAAACATATGCGCAGCTGTACTCATGAATGCCGAGTGCATCCGCGTAACCGCTATGTAGTCGAGCATAACCTTTCTGAAGAAGAAGTGGTTGAGAGATTACAGCTAATCGAAGAAACCCTAACAGCAAAATAATAAAGCAAACCCGAATCAGTGGACATGATCCCTATTCGGGTTTTTTTACCCATTCAAACCAAATCTTATTTTCCAATATTAAAAATATGTCATGGACTTCATCCGACTGCAAAAAATTACCTATTATCTTTCAATACCATGTGCCGCTAATGCAATATTACTTACTCTTTTAATTCTATATCACAATAGAAAAAGCCTTCTTAAAACGTAAAAAGAATGAATTCATCCTTAAGATTTTTGCGGCCAGCTGTTTTCCCTTCAATGAAAAGAGCGATTCCTCTTTAGAAGAATCGCTCTAGCATCATTAATATTATTTTCCCTCTGCACTTACAACAATCCCGCAAGCTTGCCTATCGCCTGCATCACCGGTTTTCAAGGTATCTTCATCCGGTCCTTTTTCTCCATTGGCTTCATAACGGTCAGGAATATTGGCAAAGTTATCTGGATTCGCATGAACGATTACAGCCAACTCTTCTTTCTTAAGTTGGTCTATTGTCATGTTATCCAATGTTGCCGTATAGTGGGCTGTCCCATCTTCTTTTACATATAGAGGGGGCATATCCCCTGCATGTTTAGAGTGCGTTTCATCAGTTGGATTGAAGTGTCCTCCCGCTGTAGTGAAAGGGCCATCCTTGGCATCTGGCTCACATGCTGCATTTTCGTGAACATGGAATCCATGATAGCCTGGCTCAAGGCCCTCCAAAGCTGTCTCGATCACTACAGAATTCTCTTCAGCGGTAAAGTTTACCGTCCCAAGTGTTTTACCTTCTACATCCTTAACTTCCGCTTTCACCTGCGGATCGACCTCTGTATCTGTTCCTAGTCCCACTGTATTCATGTCCTCGACATTCTTGTCCGCCTGATTTGAATCATCCGCTGAATTACATCCATACAGTAAAAAGGCAGTACACATAGGCAGTATAAGTTTCTGTTTATAGTTCATGATAAATTCCCTCACTCTCTTCTATGTATTTCCTCTTATTACTTTCCACTATTATGGAAGAATAAACAGAAAGCGGGATAAATAGGCAAATAGATTACACCAGTGAGAGTGGACACCTTACTAAATTCACAGACAAGGATTTTACAATATAGCCTAATGGGCTCACACTTTACAAAGTGATGACCCCTAAAGTAATGGCTGCGATCGTCATGATGATGGTGGTCCCAAACGCCCATTTAAACAGGAATTTTTGGTGATCGCCAAAATCCACGCCTACAAGGCCAATCAATATGAATGTTGCAGGCACCAATGGCGATAATGGGAACCCTGCGGTCGAATGGCCTAATAAAGCCGCCCTTCCGATTTCTACAGGAGCAATACCGAAGTTCGATGCCGTTTCACTTATTATTGGTAGAATGCCAAAGTAATAGGCATCAGGTGAAAAAATGAACCCCATCGGAATGCTTGTCAGCGCTACCACAAGTGGCAAATGTGCCCCGAGCCACTCCGGGATGACAGTTACGATTGAAGCAGCCATCGAGTCCATCATCTTTGTTTCTGTGAATACACCCGTAAAAATCCCTGCTGCGAAAATGAGTGTACAGATCATCACGAAACTATTGGCATGACTTAAAATCCTTTCCTGCTGTTCTTTTGGGTTCGGGTAGTTAACGAATAGTGCAATCGCAAAAGCGGTGGCAAATAAGATTTGGATCGGCAGCACCTCCATCACCAGCAAAATCATCAGTAAAATCGTCAAGAACCAATTAAACCAAAAATGCTTGGATGTTCCTCCAGATGCAGTTTCAACTGTGGCAGCCTGTTCACCCATACCAGGTTGCATGTTCGTCTCCAGGGAGCTGACCCCTAATCTCTCCCTTTCCTTTTTGCCAAGTATATATGCCGAAAAAAGCGTCCATAAAAGACCGCAGATCATAACCGGAATGAGAGGAATGAATAACTCCGATACTTCAACCTGAAGGCTCGCGGCCGCCCTGACCAAAGGACCTCCCCAAGGAATCATATTCATGACGCCTGCGGCTAAACCAACGACACAGGCCAATACTAGCCGGTTCATCCCTAATTTGATATAAAGCGGCAGCATGGCTGATACGGTGATCATGAATGTGGAAGAACCGTCTCCGTCCAAACCTACCAACATGGTTATAATAGCGGTTGCCATGACTACCTTTAGCGGATCTCCTTTTACAAAACTGAGTATTTTAGCAATCATGGGCTCGAATAAACCAACGTCAATCATTAAACCAAAATACAGAATAGCAAAAACGATCATGACTGCTGTCGGAGTCACCTTTAAAATACCTGCCACCATCATATCTCCCATTTCCGAGGCAAAGCCACCAATCAAACCAAAGGCTATCGCAGTGAAGATAAAAGCGACAACCACTGATAAACGCTTTGTGATGACTAAGACCAGAAACGTTAAAATCATGCAAAATCCTAAAATCGTCAACATGTTAAAAACCCCTTTAAATGGAAAAGTGAACACCTTTCATTTTTTTATTTTTCTGAAAAATCAATATTTTCACATTATACCATCTGCACATTCATTAAAAAACCAGTAATACAAATTCGTTTAATAAATTAGTTAAATTATGTATACTATTATTTAGGAACCCGAAGTTCTTTTTCGGAGGAAAGAAGTGTTGTATGTAAAATGAATGCTCATAAAATAGCTAAACGGAATCTTTTCATCATGTGGTTTGCTAATTTCTTCATAGGCGGGAGCATGACGATGGTTCTCCCATTCATATCCTTATACATTGGTACATTCGGGGATTATTCGACTCAATATATTCAGCATTGGTCCGGATGGACATTTGGAATCACTTTTGTGACTGCCTTTTTATTCTCTCCCATTTGGGGACGAATTGGTGATCGATACGGGAGAAAGAAAATCTTGATTGCCTGTGCCTTTGGGATGGGACTGTCCATTTTCCTGATGGGGTTCGTTGAAAATGTTTGGCAGCTATTCGTCTTAAGGATGTTCACTGGAATATTCACTGGCTTCATTTCCATATCACAGGCCTTCATATCAACGCAAACCCCAAAAGAAATTGCCGGACGCGTCCTGGGAACCTTGCAAACGGGAAATATAACCGGTTCCCTTTTCGGACCATTGCTTGGCGGCCTGCTTGCAGACACACTCGGCTATTCAACCGCCTTTAAATTCACCTCCATCACCATTTTCATCTCTGGACTTCTTGTTTTTGCGACTAAGGAGTATCAAATGGAACGGCAAAAGGGAACAAAGTCGAGCTATTCAAGCAGGGAGGTTCTCTCGCATATCTTAAGGAATCCCATCCTGGTGAATGTCATGCTCATTTCGACTCTTGTTCAAGTTGCCCACTTCAGCATTCAGCCCATTCTTTCTTTATACGTTGGCGAGCTGCACGGAACTTCCAATCTTGGATTTTATTCAGGTATCGCCTTTTCTGCAGCAGGTCTGGGGAATTTATTGATGGCGCGTCACTGGGGCAAGATAGGTGATCGGCATGGACATGTGAAGATTCTTGTTCTGCTTCTTTTTCTGACTGCTACAGTCTACTTTCCCGGTGCCTTCATCAATCATTTTTGGCAGCTTGTTTTGGTACGTTTCATACTTGGCATGGCAATAGGCGGCATCATCCCTGTAAGGATTGCCTACATTCGTCAAGAAGCTCCTGTTGCCATGCAGGGGGAAGTACTTGGGTACAATACGAGCCTGCGATTTTTAGGCAATATCATCGGACCTGCGATGGGCGGAATGGTTGCTGGTTTCTACGGATTCTCCGCCGTATTCGTCACGACCAGCACGTTACTCCTCATAGCCGGACTTGTCCTCTACTTCGCGATGCACCGCAATCCGGAGTTGGCCAGATCACACTAATCACACTTTTGCAAGAAAGCCTGCTTCCAGATGGGAGCAGGCTTTCTCATGTTTAATGCTCATACAGCTGTAGAGCTGGTTACCTCTGGAACTGGATTTCGTTTCGGTCGTATTCCGATACAGGCAGTGAGGCCAAAAACGAACAAGAGTCCTGCACACATGAAAAAGGAATATTGGAAACCAGCTGTGCGGACACGGATTTTTCCACGAATAACCCTGTTATATATGGACCCACAATCCCCCCAATGAGGCAATGGCCATGAACCACCCTTGAATTTTCCCTTGATGTCTTTTGGAGATAAGATTGACTAACAAAGTCGGTCCGAGAATTAAGGTGATGCATCCAAATGTCAATCCTAAAGAAAGCAGTCCGACAGCCAGTATATCCTTGAAACCATGGTTCCAAGGATATAGCATACAGATCCTGCTATCATGACCGGCCCGAGTACGAATACCCTGGAACGGATGATACTGTTCGTCTTGCTGTACAGCCTATCCGATACAAAGGAAAAGAATAACTGAGATAGTGTGATTAAAATCCATGGAACTGTTACGGCAAAGCTTAATTGGGCTTCACTGATTTGCCGGACATTAGCCAAGTAATTTGGCAGCCCTTTAGAGGCGGAAGTCATGGCCAGCGAATAGGCCGGACCTTCCCCGGCCCCTAGAATGATTCTGGTTGCCAATAATAATGGGAGACTTTAAACAAAAAAAGTAGAGAGTTGGACTAAAGCCCATATTACGGCAATCACCGTGATGACACGTTGAATTTGATTGATGCCTTCATAAATTTGCATGATTTTTGCATCACGGAAGTACTTCTCTACCGGATATTCTCGAATGAACCTGTAGCCGCCATGAATCTGCACCGCATCCTCAGCTCTCTCATGGCAGTATCAGCAGCGAAACATTTAGCGAAAGAAGCATGCTTCGCAGAATGTATTCCGCTTTCTAATAGAAATGCGGATTTATGAACCAATAATCTTGATGCTTCGATGCCCATCGCCCTATCAGCAAGCATGAATTGGATGGTTTGAAAATTCGCAATCGGCTTTTTGAATTGTTTTCTTTCCTTCGCATAATTTAAAGCGCTTTCATACGCTCCCTGAGCAACGCCCACTGCTTGGGCACCCACCATCGGCCTTGCAAAGGAAAGAGCCTTCATGAAGATCTTAAAACCTTTATTACCTGATATTTGTCATTATAGATCCATGGTTACCCAAGTTATAGGTACATAGCGTACCAAAAGGGTCTCTTCCATTCGTACTTTTTGTATGAATCGATCACACATCATTTGTTCTTATTCACTAAGTTTCAAGTTCAATAATGTAATATACCTAGCAACTAAAAAGTGCCCGTTTCAAATCTTTCTACTCGATTGTCCATCAATATTTTAGAACAACGCTGCAGATTCTTGATGAAACATTTGAGTGGAATGTGAAGGTTGGCTCCTGCCATAAACTGATAAGTATTTTTTCTGCACTTCATCACCCATTAAATTTTGTGTTAAGATTATTTTAGGCAAATTTTATGAAAGTAAAAGACGCAAAGCCACGGGCCTAAACCAACACCTTAGTTGTCATGGCAGCCGGGCTGCCATGATTTTTCTTGACTGGATCACTTTATTATCAATTTCTTGCCCCTTTTTAATTTGCCTAAAATTAAAAGAAGGAGGGTTATATATGTTCTTTCCAACCATTTATTCAGCTGCTACTGATGAGAGACACATAGTTAAAGATAAAAATACTTGTGCATGCGGCACAAGATATAATGTATTCACAATGTTGACCAGAAGCGACCTTCGAAAGATCAGGTTCAAGCATTATAGAGAAGTCACATGTCCTTTATGTAAATCCAGTATCAATGATAAAGAATAGCCTATTAACACCGGGAGGGTTCCTACTCCCAAAACTTTGATAGAGCTGGCCTTTTCACCCTCACCACTTCCATGTATGTTGAAAAGGGAAGTTATTGTTCCGGTAAATAAAAGCCATTTTCCCAGGCCTGCTTATGCTGACCCAGATTACACACAAAATCGGCATAAAAAATGACCCTGTCAAGGTCTTTTATCATGGCCATGTAAAGTGAATGAGCGGTGGAATATAGCTGACTCGATTGATATAAATCATGCAGCTTATAAGCGATCATAAGATTCAATCGCGTTTCTGCATCTTCTAAATCCATATCCAGAATGTCATGGATCCGTTCCAATCGGTAACGCAATGTAAATGCACCCATTGCCTTATTCGCTAAATGAATCATTCCTACAGTCTTAAGATTCACTACCAACGGAACCGACAACTGAAGACCACCCGATTTTTCAAAGTATGGGAAATAGGCATGTAATTCATTCTCCCCCTTGACCATGATCGTTTCCTCCAGTTTTGGAGTGCCCATCGAAGGGCTTTGCAAATGAAAACAGTTTTCCGATTCATCGTATAAATAAATTGAGGCTGCTTCAGCCTTGGTTCCTTCACATGATACCTCAAGCACCTTTTGCACCAATTCTTCCATCGACGAGCCTGGTGTCACATTTTCATTGACCCAACTGATACTGCTTAACTTCCTTTTCCTTCGCGAGCTGTATGGCCACTGCTACATCTTTTCCAAATTCAACAAAAATCCGCTCCACTTCAGAAATCAAAGGAACGAAATTATGAAAACCGATTATACAGAATCCATAGCTGACCCCCTCATCCTTTAAAGGAACAGTGAACCAAGTTGAAATCATTTCATTCTTCATCAATTTATGGAATTCACAATTGAGGCTGCTTTCCTTTTTCCTAATATCCCATCCTTCTTCGAGTATTTCCGGGGAACATTCACTAAGACGAATGGGAAAAGAATCTGCAAAATGCGGCGAACCGCCTTTCCATACTTTTGGATATAAACGATCATCATCTCTCAATACGATTGCCACAAAGTCCCATGAAAATTCCAATTGAAATGATTTCACCGTAAAATCCAATGTTTCTTGGATCGTATCGAATTTCACTAAATTTCTTGCAGTCAGTCTTAAATGATTCTCAATCTTTTCCACTAGTTTCGTTCTTTTCTCACTCTTATTATTGGAGTAACCCCCATTTTCATCCATAATAAAAGAATAACACATTTAAATGCAGAAAAATCTGAATCATAAAGCGAAAGCCTTTCAGAAGCTTTCGGAAATTTTTCCGCCCCTTCTTGTTTCCCCTCGTCATTTCTTGAACACTCCCTTTAGGCATTTTACCTTCATTCTCGAATGAGAAGAAATGAATATCCCTCTACTTGTTTATTTCACCCATATAGATAGAAAGAAGGGCACATGCTATAATTTAGTACGTTAAAAAAAGAATCTAACACACATATATAAAAGAAAGAAGGAGTGTTTCTTTGACAGCTTCATTCAAACAGGAATGGTTCGGGAACGTTAGAGGAGATGTCCTCTCGGGAATTGTCGTTGCCTTGGCATTGATTCCGGAGGCGATTGCCTTTTCGATCATTGCTGGCGTTGACCCAATGGTTGGCCTATATGCCTCATTCTGCATTGCCATCGTCATCTCTTTTGTCGGTGGAAGGCCGGGAATGATATCGGCTGCCACTGGCGCAATGGCACTCGTCATGGTCGACCTGGTTAAAGATCAGGCTTGAACTATTTACTTGCCGCAACAATATTGACTGGTTTGCTTCAAATTTTACTAGGTGTTTTAAAAATCGGGAAATTAATGAAGTTCATTCCGAAGCCTGTCATGACTGGTTTTGTGAATTCTTTAGCCATCTTGATTTTCATGGCACAACTCACCCATTTCGTGGGCGAAACATGGATCATGTATGTCATGACAGCCATTTCATTAGCTATCATTTATCTTTTTCCGCTGATCACGAAAGTCATACCTTCACCACTTGTCGCCATCATAATCATGACGATCGTTGCAGTTACCATGGGGGTTACGGTGCGGACTGTAGGGGATATGGGGCAATTGACCGAAGCGCTTCCGATGTTCATGCTTCCAGACATCCCTTTGACCTTCGAAACTTTGGCGATCATTTTCCCTTATTCCATAGCCCTTGCTTTTGTAGGGTTGCTTGAATCGTTATTGACAGCTCAAATAGTCGATGAGATGACTGACACGGACAGTAATAAAAATAAGGAAGCCAAAGGCCAGGGGATATCGAATATCATTGCCGGTTGTTTTGGCGGAATGGCGGGATGTGCGATGATCGGCCAATCCGGCATCAACATTAAATCGGGAGGAAGGGGCCGGCTCTCCACTTTTGTAGCTGGCGCATTCCTTATGGTATTAATCGTGGTATTGAATGATGTCCTTATTAAAATACCGATGGCCGCACTTGTCGCAGTCATGATCATGGTTTCAATCGGGACCTTCGACTGGTCATCCCTAAAGAGGCTCACTAAAGCTCCAAAGTCAGATGCTGCCGTGATGATCGTGACAGTCCTCATTGTCCTTTATACTCATGATTTATCAAAAGGGGTCTTTGCTGGAGTGCTCTTGAGCATGATATTCTTCTCGGCTAAAATTTCTAAAGTGGCTGTAGAGAAAACGGAAGACATCCAGGCTAAGAAAACCATTTATCGTATCAGCGGACAAATATTTTTCGCTTCTGTTCAGGACTTTATTTCAAAGTTCGACTTCAAGGAAAAAGCCGAAGCAATCGTCATCGACTTTTCCCATTCTAAAATCTGGGATGCTTCAGCAGTTGGCGCTATTGATACGATTGTCCTTAAATATCAGCTTATGGGAATACCTGTCCAGATGCAAGGACTCGATGACGAAAGTTCGTTATTGCTTGAAAAACTCGCCACCTCAGAAAGTAAAATTTCTTGAAGAAGTAAAATTCTGCTGAATAGAAACTTTTCAAACCGACAAAATAGATAACATGGATTATTTCCTTTTGAAAGGAGCGAATAGCATGACACCCAAGCAGGATTATACGGCAGCAAATCTGTCACCGGATTTATTGAACGAACTGAAAAGCTTTGAAAGTAAACTTGGCGAGGAAGCCAATAAAGAATTGATTGTCATCGCCTATGAAAAAGAAAAGGAAGCTTTGAATTAAGAAAAAAGACTCAACCATCCTTAATGGTGC
>NZ_JADILK010000026.1 GCF_017355165.1 Bacillus sp. SD075
AAGCCTCCCAACATCATGGGAGGCTTTTTTGATCATGCATTTTAATTTCCAAACTGTTTGAGTAAAACGTTCATTTCAGAACTTAATTTTAAGAATAAAGGTTTGTTTTTCATATCCAAGGCTTCATCGATCTGTTTTGCAAGGATATTCTTTTTGGTAGTAAGGACGGCTTCCTGAATAATCATATCAATTAACATTCCCTGAACCACGGCATCGTTTTTCATTTCGTTCATTGATAAGGACTTCACTGACTCTGAATAAGATTTTTCATTTTTCAAAGTTACCACCCCTGACCCTTTTTATTATTATATGGATTTTAACGGATAAAATCAACTGAAAATTTAAAAAAATTAAAATAATAGAAAATGTGTCGTTTAGATGACGGAAAAGTCACTATATAAAAGAATTTTTAATTTTTTGTGAACTTGCTTTTTATGTATGGGGGTTGTGCTATTATAGTGAGTAATTTAACATACATTTACTACCTCCCTTCACTTATTTTGGACAATGGGGAAGGAAGGTGTACAAGTAATGTAGAGTATAAGCTTTAGTAAAGTAAAAGCGTGTTTAGCAATGAGGAAGAGGTGGATAAAAAATGAAGGAAAACAATCAGGGAATCATCGAGGAATATGAAATCACGCCACATACACTAATGGTTTCGCCAATCAATTACGGCAGTAAAATATATGCCCGTATCGTTGAAATGGAGGACGAGTTCATCTCCCCATTCAAACCTATGGAAATAATAAAGAAAAGCTGTGAGTTCTTCGGGTCAAGTTATGAAGGACGTAAGCAAGGCACGAAACAGCTCATAAACATCACACATAAAGCGCCTATTGCGATTGATCCGACCAGTTCAATTTTCTTCTTTCCCACTACATCTCCGTTGCGTCCTCAATGCATCTGGTTATCACATGAGCATGTGGTATCCTATGATCGCCTAGATTCCAAACATACAACCATCACATTCAGGAATAGACAAACCATCGATATAGAAGTATCATGCAGTTCTTTTGAAAATCAGCTGCACCGGACATCTTTTTTAAAAACGAAATTGCTCCAGAGGATTGAGGAAACAAAGAGGAAATCATTCTATCTGTTCACCGAAGGAAATGGGGCAAAGGCTTCAGAGGTAATGTCAAAGTATATACCACGTTAGAGGGCTTTCAGGAACATCATTGAAGAATGCAAACGGGATTCATTCAAAATTTAAAGCAAGCCCTTCTTATTAAAGAAGTGCCCGGAATTAGTCTTCAAATAATTCATCCATTAAATCGTCAATCTCTTTTCTTAATTTCTCAGTGCCTTCTTTGGAAAGGGTGATAGTATTATCTTCGATAATCAGCATATCTCCTACTTTTGCTTTTTTGGGAAGAGCGCTTGTGGGAAAATCCTTCATGCCACCATTGATTTCAACAACAGCGATCTTTCCCTCGAAGCGATCGATAATTCCTTGTACCATTTATTTCACCGTCTTTACATTAACGTTCTGACCTGTGGAAGTAAAAATAATGTTGCCTGATTTATCTGTGCGATAAGTTTTGGTTTTCACTGAATTCAACGTTTTACAACAGTAGAAGTAGGGTGCCCATATCCATTTTTCCCTACACTGATTCCAGCATATTTCGGTTTTGCTTTGTTAATGAAAGCTGAACTTGTTGATGTTTTTGCACCATGATGGCCGACTTTAAGTACATCCACACTTGGTACCAGTTTTTTAGCCAGCATATCTGACTCTGATTTTTCTTCAGCATCACCTGTTTTTAGATCTTTGGCAAAAGGCTTTATTGCACAACGAAAGCCCTTCTCATATGAGAAGGGCTTTAGAATTAATCCAATCAATGGATGATATTCTCTATTCTCCTAATGCAGGTTAATAACAATCTTTTGCAAAAAGGTTGTGCTGACTCTAAAATGATAGTGTTGACGAATAGTATAATAGATGAATAGAAATTAAGAGGTGATTAAAATGACGATTAATTATGAACAGACGAGCCCGACCTATTATTCGTTAAGATCTGTGTCCTCGAAAATGTTTTCCATAATCAGTAAGCAGCTAAATGTGCAAACGGCTTATGTAACAAAAAGAGGAGAAACGGCGATGACTGTACTCAGTTCCTATAATAGGGAAGAGGAGATTATACCAGAAGGTTACAGCGTCGAATATGGAGGAACATTCTGTCGTTTAATCATTAAGAACCAAGGCGATGCGATGCATACAGCAAACTTAACGAAGGATGCCGTAACAAGGGAGCTTGAAGTAACCGGTCAGTTAAATGTAAAAGGTTTCTTAGGAGTGACGTTAAAGGATTTGAAAGGGGATGTATTCGGGACCCTTTGTGTAATGGACAAGGAGGAAAAGGTGTTTTCAGAAGAAGATATTAACTATCTGAAATCCATGGCAGACATTTTATCCCACATGATAGAGCTCGATCAAACAAAGTATAGCATGGGCTTTTTAAGCGTACCGATCATCCCGATCACTAAAGGCATTTCCATTCTTTCGATACAGGGGATTGTTGACGGCAATCGATCAGAACAAATCATGAGTGATGTTTTACATTCTGCAGCGGATAATGATATTGGCTACTTTATCATTGATTTGTCGAAGCTCCTCGTTCAAGATAATTGTTTTCCTAACTTTCTCTTCAATATGATGAGTGCTCTTGGTTTGATGGGGGTGGAAACGGTCATAACAGGTGTCACTCCAACCTTTGCCAAGGAGCATGTAAATAACTTTGATTTAAAGAATCTCAAAACTAAAATGGTTAAGGATATTCAGTGTGCACTTGATTACATAGGTTATGTCTTAATTGAAAAGTGATTTTATGGAAGTAAGGCCATGCTTTTGAACCTATCCAATAATATTATTGGCAGGACAATGATAATGGGAAATCCAAACAGGTTCATGGATGTTAGTGAGTCTTATCGACCTTAATTCCAAAAAAATGAAATCCTTTATCTTTATGCCGAGAAAGATGAGATGCTTTTTTAATGGTCATACTTCTTTATCTCCAAGGGCATCTGCACCCGAAGGCTCCAAACACATATATGGAGGATGCATGTAACCCGCTAATTCCTTGAACGGTGTTTTTTTTCGGAAAAGTAATAACATAACAAATCTTCGGTTTTGTTGCGAAGGCGGGGATTGAAATAATTATGATGTTCCTCGTATCCTTTATATAAAAAACAATACATCGTGAAGGATTCATCGCGTTTGATTTCACTAACCTTAATATTCTCCTTGCGCAAATAGCGCCGTACCTCGGCAAGTTCGTCTTGAACCACTTTTAAAATATGTTCGACTAGCTCCGAATAAGGCCTTTTTAATTTAAACGGACAAATTTCGATGACCTTGAGATCCCGGTTTAAGATTGTAATAACCATAGGAAGGTAGATGGCTTTTTCAATCATATTTCGGTCATCTTCTGGAATGCGGGTCATCTTGACCGCTCCTTTCTAAAATAGCACGTTTTTAATAGTAGTATGTATATCTTGTAAAAAATAGAACATTTGTTCTGTTTTTATCCTAATGTATTTTCAGTGTATATGCAAGCAGTTTTGATAAATCATAAAATATTGGTTAACAAGATTATGTTTTCCGGAGATAGGGAAAGTATGAAGATATATGGATAATAATTCTTGCAATTTCAGGGGAAAGTGATATATCTAAAATAAATGGCTTTTAATAAGTTTATGCTGCTTCGATAGCAGCATGTCGAGGGAGATAATTATGGATCTGGATACTATACGTGAGTGGTTTACACTTGATCATATATCTGCACTTATTCAACAATATCGCTCATTCGGTCCAATTCCTGGGATCTTGCTGCCGATGCTGGAAGCTTTTTTGCCCTTTTTGCCCTTAGTTGTGTTCGTGCTTGCTAATGCAACGGCTTTTGGTCTCTGGTGGGGATTTTTATTTTCTTGGATTGGTGCGGTAGCGGGTTCTTTTTTAATCTTTTTGGTTATTAGAAGATATGGTCAAATGAGGTTTTTCCGATTTTTGCAAAAGCATAAACAGGTGCAGAGGTTGATGGTTTGGGTGGAGACCCATGGATTCGGTCCTTTGTTTTTACTGCTCTGCTTCCCTTTTACACCTTCGGCTATCGTTAATATCGTGGCAGGCCTTTCAAAAGTCAGTCCCTTGCAATATGGACTTGCAGTAGTGGGAGGGAAGGCGGTGATGATTTTTACGATCAGCTTCGTAGGTTACGATTTAGTCTCCTTAATTCATAAGCCGGTGCGTACGATCATTATCGGGGTCGTCATCTTTATCCTTTGGTATGTGGGTAAAAGACTGGAGGTCCGGTTAAATAAAAGCATGAAGAGGGAAGAAGGACAATAAATTAGTATATAAATGTAGTAGGGGTTGAACTAGATGGAAAAAATAAACAAGAATTCTTTATCCGATTGGATAAAACCAGCGATGATAGCTTTTGTTATTTACATCTTAATCCGTACATTTTTCTTTTCAAGCTATGATGTTGAAGGGAAGTCGATGCAGCCGACCCTTGAAGATGGAAATAAACTTGTCGTGAATAAAATCAATTACCAGATTCATGATATCAACCGTTTTGACATTATTGTTTTTCATGCGAATTCACAAGAAGACTATGTTAAGCGAGTTATAGGGGTTGCAGGTGACCGAATTCGTTATAAAGATGATTGGCTGTACGTAAATGGCGAGAGAGTGGATGAGCCTTATCTTGAGAAATTCAAGGAAGGTTTTCCAGGACAGGACTTTACGGGTGATTTTACATTAAAAGAATTGACGGACATGACCAAAGTTCCGGAGGGCAAGCTTTTTGTCATGGGTGATAATCGTCTTGAAAGTGCTGACAGCCGTCACTTTGGTTATATACCGGTTGAAAATGTTGTTGGTAAAGTGGATGTCCGATATTGGCCGGTCAAAGAATTCAATTATAAGTTTACAGGTGAATGATTGTGGAAGCCCAAAAGTTATGTGGGCTTTTTCTTTTGGGAAAAAAGCGAACGTACGATTGGTATTTTTAAAAGGGAAACGGTAAAATAATAGAAAGTAAATCAAATTGGAAACAGAAACCTAGTCAAAAAGATGAAAGTATTTCTGGTATGATGGATCTAGATATTATGTTTTAAGGGGGAAAAGAGATGTCACTCCGTTTTTTACTGGGAAGATCGGGTGCAGGGAAAACTTCGAATATATTGGATGAAGTTCGCTCCAAATTGGCAGAAGATCCCGAAGGAAATCCAATTATCTACCTAGTTCCTGATCAGATGACGTTTCTATCTGAATATAAATTAATTAAAACGCCAGGCCTTGCCGGAATGATCCGGACACAGGTTTTCAGTTTTAGCAGGCTTGCTTGGCGCGTTCTTCAGGAAACCGGGGGGATGAGCAGGCTACATTTGGACAGTGTTGGCGTTAATATGTTGATACGGAAGATCATGGAGGATAAAAAGGAAGAGTTAAAGATGTTTCGACGATCTGCTGATAAGCAGGGATTCATTGCACAGATGGAGCTAATGCTGGCTGAGTTCAAGCAGTATTGCATCCAACCTGATGACATTCAAAACTATTTGGCTGAAACCTCACAGGCCGGTAGCGGCATTCAGGATAAACTGCATGATCTTGACTTGGTCTATCAGGCTTTTGAGGATGAAATGGTTAACAAATATTTAGATTCCGAAGATTATTTCACTTTGCTGATCGAAAAAATGTCAGAGTCTTCATATATAAGGAATGCGGATATATATATCGATGGCTTTTATAGTTTGACTCCACAGGAATTATTGATTGTGGAAGAAATGATGAAGCTGTGCAGGAGTGTGACGATCTCGCTGACGTTAGATCAGCCCTACAGACAATATGCTCCGGATGATTTGCAATTGTTCAGGCAAACAGGAAATCTTTATCATCACCTTTATCAGGCTGGATTGAGGAATGGCATACCAATTTCAGAGGATCGAATCTTAAAAGGAACGGAAAGGTTTGGAAAGAGCCCGGGGCTGAATCATCTGGAAACTTATTTTGCCATTCGTCCTGCACAAATGTTTGAGCATTCACCTAATGTAACGATCGCCCAGGCAGTTAACCGCAGAGCTGAGATTGAAGGAGTTGCCCGGGACATCCTGTCGTTGGTCAGACAGAAACAGCACCGTTACCGTGATATTGCGATTTTGGTGCGTAATGGAGAAGCATACGCGGATCTTTTACAAACTGTTTTTCGGGATTATCAAATTCCCTTGTTCGTCGATTCCAAACGGACGATGCTGAATCATCCTCTCATTGAACTGATTCGTTCCACTTTGGAGATCATCAATGGCTATTGGCGTTATGAGCCTGTATTTCGTGCGATCAAGACGGAGCTTCTATTTCCGCTGCAAAAAAACCACGATAGGATGCGTGAACAGGTAGATAAGTTGGAAAACTATGTGCTAGCCCGTGGCATTAAAGGAAGCAGGTGGACGTCCAAAGATCGTTGGACCTATCGGCGCTTCCGCGGACTGGAACTCGAGGACCGGAATCAAACTGATAAGGAAATGCGGCTTGAACAAGAGTTGAATGAGATGAAGCAATTATTTACCGAGCCCATCTTGAAACTCTCAAAACGTGTTAAAAAGGCTGCTAATGGCAGGGAATTGTGTGAAGCCCTTTATTTATATCTTGAAGAATTGCATGTACCGGAAAAATTGGAAAAGCTGAAACGAGAGGCAGAAGAAGCAGGTGATTTGGTATCGGCAAGGGAGCATGAGCAAACATGGAATGCGGTTGTCGACCTATTAGACCAATTCGTTGAACTGCTGAGCGGGGAAAAGCTTTCCATGAAACAGTTTGCCGTAATCATTGAAGCTGGTCTGGAGTCTCTTGAATTTTCTTTGGTACCGCCGGCAATTGACCAAGTATTAGTCGCTAATCTAGATTTATCCCGTCTGGATGATGTGAAGACAGCTTTTGTTATCGGCCTGAACGAAGGGGTCCTGCCAGGAAAAGCTGTATCTGATGGGATATTTTCGGATAGTGATCGTGAGGTGCTGCAAGCTGGTGGACTTGATGTTGCTCCAAGTTCAAAAGTGCGCCTGCTGGATGAGGAGTTTACAGCGTACAAAGCATTCACTACGCCTGCTGAGGCCCTTTATTTATCATATCCGCTTGCCGATGAGGAAGGAAAGGCACTTTTACCCTCATCTTATTTGAAACGGGTAAGGGACATATTGCCTAACGTTTCCGATGTGTATTATATGAACGATCCGTCCGATCTGTCTGCTGAGGAACAGGTGAAATATGCTGCAAATCATGATGTGGCCCTATCGTACCTGGCTGCCCAATTGCAGCTGAAAAAAAGGAACTATCCAATCCATTCACTATGGTGGGATGTATATAATGCCATTATTGATGATGAAATGGCTGGTCCTTCCGCAACTAAGGTTTTATCTGGCCTTTTTTATCAAAATAGGACAAAGAAATTATCTGAGGAAACAAGTAAGCAATTATACGGTGAGAGCATTCTTACAAGTGTATCCCGGATGGAAATGTTCAATAGCTGCCCATTTTCCCATTATGCCGCACATGGCTTGAAATTGCGGGAACGGCAAATTTTCCGTTTAGATGCACCGGATATAGGCGAGATGTTCCATGGAGCGTTGAAAATGATTTCCGATTACTTAAAGGAGCATGATATTCCTTGGTCTACATTGACCTCGGACCAATGCTTGGAGTTGGCCAGAATTGCTGTGGAGAGACTTGCTCCTAAACTTCAAAATCAGATTTTGTTAAGTACGAACCGCCATCATTATTTACGCAGGAAACTGGAACAAGTGATTGGACGGGCCTCGATCGTGTTAAGTGAACATGCAAAGGTGAGCGGTTTTGCTCCAATCGGATTAGAACTTGGATTCGGAAAACATGGAGAGCTGCCTCCCCTTTCTTTCACATTGAAAAACGGTACGAAGATGGAATTGATAGGGCGGATCGACCGAGTGGATAAAGCGGAAGAAGATGAAGGTGTCTATTTGCGTGTGCTCGATTATAAGTCGAGTGATAAGGAACTGAACATGAGTGAAGTATATTATGGACTCGCGCTCCAAATGTTGACATACCTTGATATCGTCGTCACCCATTCCAAGTCGCTTATTGGAAAAGAAGCGATTCCAGCCGGCGTTTTGTATTTTCATGTGCATAATCCCGTTGTCAAATCAAAGGGAATGCTCAGTTTGGATAAAATTGAGGAAGAAATTTATAAAAGTTTTAAAATGAATGGACTTGTGCTAAATCATTCAAATGTCATTCAGATGATGGATACCTCGCTTGATATTGAAAATTCGGGTAAGTCGGATATCATCCCAGCTGGATTTAAAAAGGACGGATCGCTCCTGGCGGCTTCCAAAGTTGCCAGCAGGGAAGAGTTTTCGCTTCTGAATCATCATGTGCGCCGTATTTATCAGGAGGCTGGTGATCGAATGGTCGATGGTGATGTCGATATAACACCATACAAATTAAAGGAAAAAACTCCATGTACCTTCTGTTCCTTTAAATCCGTATGCCAATTCGACCAGTCACTGGAGGAGAATCAATTCAGGAATTTGGCACAGAAGAAACAAAATGACGTTCTTGAGCTGTTAAGGGGAGAGGGGAAGAGCGATGAGTAAAACAAAAATTCCTGCTCTGCCAGGAGACGTGACTTGGACCGAAGATCAATGGAAGGCGATATGGGCTAAAGAACAGGACATTCTGGTTGCGGCCGCTGCAGGTTCAGGGAAAACAGCGGTGCTCGTCAATCGGATCATTCAAAAAGTCATATCAGAAGAAGATCCAATCGATGTCGATGAACTGCTCGTGGTTACATTCACCAATGCCTCGGCTGCCGAGATGCGCCATCGGGTAAGTGAGGCATTAGAAAAAGCGATCAATGATAATCCGCATTCTCAGCATTTGCGTAAGCAGTTGAGTTTGATTAATCGTGCTTCGATTTCCACACTTCATTCCTTTTGTTTAGAGGTCATCAGGAAGTATTATTATCTGACGGATATCGACCCGGGCTTTCGGATTGCAGATTCTACAGAGATCCAGCTGCTCCGTGATGAAGTGATGGAAGAGCTTTTCGAGGAGCAGTATGGCCAAAGTGATAATGAAGGGTTCTTTAATTTAGTTGATGCTTTCACAAGCGATCGAAACGATGATGCACTTCAAAATATAGTTAGATCGCTGCATGATTTTTCGCAATCGAATCCAGACCCGGACCGATGGCTCGATGGTGCCGCTAGCATGTATGAGCTGGCAGATGATGATGGGATTGATGACCTTTCGTTTATCGATTCATTGAAGTTCGATATTGGTTTACAATTGGACACAGCCAGGGATTTTTTGGAGCGCTCGCTTGCGTTGACAAATATCCCTGGGGGGCCGGCACCAAGGGCTGAGAACTATATAGCAGATCTTGCCCTGGTTGCTAAACTGTCGGAAGTGAAGGACCAATCCTGGAATGCTCTTTATGAAGAAATCCAAAACGTGAAATTTGGAACGGCAAAACGCCTTACTGGTGCAGATTTTATCAAAGAAGTGACGGATGAGGCTACCAAGTACCGGGATAAGGCGAAGAAAATCATCAAATCGTTACAGGAAGAGTTATTTTCCCGTAAACCGGAAAGCTATCTGCGGGATATAAGGGAACTCAAGGGGTATGTCGATACACTGGTTATGCTAGTTAAAAGGTTTGATGATCGATTCTTCGCTGCAAAAGCAGAAAAGAACTTGGTGGATTTCGCGGATTTGGAACATTATTGTCTTCGGATTTTGACAGGGGAAACTGTGGATGGTGAACGAAAACCATCGGCAGCAGCCGTCGATTACAGGAACCAGTTCAAAGAGGTACTTGTAGATGAGTATCAGGATACGAACCTGGTTCAGGAATCCATCTTAAAACTGGTGACGGCTGATGGTGAGTATAATGGGAATCTTTTCATGGTAGGCGATGTCAAACAGTCCATATACCGGTTCAGGCTTGCGGAACCAAATCTCTTCCTTGGAAAATACACACGTTTTACCCATGATGGTGTTGATTCCGGACTGAAAATTGATTTAAACCGCAATTTCCGGAGCCGAAAGGAAGTTCTCGATGGGACCAATTTCTTATTTCAACAGTTGATGGGGATTACAGTCGGTGAGATTGATTATGATGAAGATGCTCAATTGAAAAAGGGTGCCCCATATCCCGAAGACGATTCAAACCCGATCGAACTTCATTTAATTGATGGAACAGCCGATCCGGAAGCTCATTCGGAAGCGGAAGGATTGGATGGTGGGTTTGAGGCCGAGGAGCTTGAAAAAGCGCAGCTCGAAGCAAGGCAGATGGCAAAGCTCATTAAAAAGGCTATAGGCGAAAAGCATAGGATATATGATTCGAAAACCAAAAAGTACCGCTCTGCCACTTATCGAGACATGGTCATTCTTCTTCGTTCGATGCCCTGGGCACCGCAAATCATGGAGGAATTTAAAAAACAGGGAATTCCAGTATATGCCAACTTGTCGACTGGGTATTTTGAAGCGACCGAAGTGGCCATCATGATTTCCTTATTGAAGGTGATTGATAATCCGCAACAGGATATCCCATTGGCTTCCGTTCTCCGTTCACCTATCGTGGGACTGGATGAAGAAGAGATGTCACAGGTGCGTTTATTCCATACAGGGAGCTACTACGAAGCGCTAGCTGATTTTTATAGAAAGAGTGATCCGGAAGAGCATCCGGGGCTTTATGAAAAAGCCTCAGCTTTTTATAAAAAACTAGTGAAGTGGAGGAAGCTTGCCAGACAGGAGGCATTATCAGATTTGATTTGGCTTCTGTACCGTGAAACGCAGTTTTATGATTTTGCAGGTGGGATGCCGGGTGGCAAACAGCGTCAGGCCAATTTAAGAGCGTTGTATGACAGGGCAAGGCAATATGAAGCGAGTTCTTTCCGCGGTCTGTTCCGTTTCCTGCGGTTCGTAGATAGGATGCAAGAACGTGGAGATGATTTAGGGGCAGCCCGGGCTTTAGGGGAACAGGAAGATGTAGTCCGGCTGATGACGATTCACTCCTCAAAGGGGCTAGAGTTTCCGATCGTTTTCATTGCCGGTCTTTCCAAGCAATTCAATATGATGGATTTACGCAAGGCCTATTTACTGGATAAGGATTATGGATTTGCGGCAAAATATGTGAATTCCGAATTACGGATAACTTATCCATCCCTCCCTCAATTGGCTTTTAAGAAAAAGAAGCAGCTTGAATTAATTGCCGAGGAGATGCGTGTCCTCTACGTGGCTCTTACAAGGGCAAAGGAAAAACTTTATTTGATTGCCAGTATCAATGATGCAGAAAAAACGCAGAAGAACTGGGAAAGTAATGCGGCACATGGAGATTGGCTATTAAAGGACTATGTACGGGCAGGTGCAAAAAGTTATCTTGATTGGATTGGTCCATCCCTTGTCCGCCATCAGGATTATCTTGGAGCTGCTGGTCAAGGCTTAGAAATGGAGTCACATCCATCGCATTGGTCCATTTCCGTCATTCCAAGCGAAGAGCTTGCTGTTCTGGATGTGGAAGAGGCACTAGTTCAAGAGCAAGTACTTGAACATGTCCAGAAATCGGAGAAGGTCGGTATCGTTTCCGAGTTTTATGATGATATCAAGGAACAGCTAGATTGGGAGTATCCCGAACATGAGGCGACGGTGTATCGTTCCAAGCAATCCGTTTCTGAACTAAAACGTCAATATGAACTTAAGGACGAGCAAAGCTCCACAGAGTTGTTGCGTAAATTTAAGCGTCCTATCACGAAACGGCCGACTTTCATGCAAGAAAAGTCACTGACTCCTGCTGAAAGGGGTACGATTACACATTTAGTCATGCAGCATATTGATTTAACTAAGGAGATTACCATTCAATCAATTCAGGAACTGATGGTTGACTTGATTCAACGCGAATTGTTGACGGAGGAACAGGAAGAGGCTGTGGAACCGGAGACGATCGTCGATTTCTTTGACAGTGAAATCGGGCAAAGAATGCAGAGGGCCGGGAGCATTCGCCGTGAAGTGCCATTTACGATGTCGTTGCCTGCAAAGGAAGCATACAGCGATTGGGCAGCTGGAGATGAAGAGATCCTTATCCAAGGTGTGATTGATTGTATCTTTGAGGATGAACAAGGTCTTGTGCTTCTAGATTATAAAACGGATACAATCACCGGGCGATTTGCTAGCGGGTATGAAGGGGCTAAAGAGATTCTTGCCGATCGATATCGGATGCAGCTTCAGCTCTATACGAAGGCTGTTGAAGAGATAATGAATAAGAAGGTAACCGGCCGTTACTTGTTTTTCTTTGACGGCTCGCATTTATTGGAAGTATAAGATAGAAGGAGTGTCCCATTGTTGCGGGACGCTCTTTTTGCCTTAATAAACAGAATAGTTTGAAAAAATATAAATACTTACTATATACTAGTGGAGAAAAATACCTTTTTAAAGGAGTAGAGAAGAGTATGACGAGTGAGATCAAGAGCAAGGGATACTTTGGTGAGTACGGTGGAAGCTTTGTACCGGGTGCACTTCAGGAAGTTATGGATATTTTAGAAACGGAATTCCTAAAATATAAGGATGACCCGGAATTCATTGAGGAGTTTCAATATTATCTGAAAGAATATGTCGGACGCGAAAACCCGTTAACACTTGCAAAGAATTTAACGAAAAAGGTTGGTGGGGCAAAAATATATTTAAAGCGTGAAGATTTGAATCATACAGGTGCTCACAAAATTAATAATGCGATTGGACAGATCCTGCTCGCTAAACGTATGGGTGCCAAACGCATCATTGCAGAAACTGGAGCTGGGCAGCATGGTGTGGCGACTGCGACTGCATGTGCGATGTTTGGCATGGAGTGTGTGATCTATATGGGGAAGCTGGATACGCAGAGGCAGGCATTGAATGTCTTTCGGATGGAATTATTGGGGGCAAAAGTCGTAGCGGTCGAAAAGGGACAGGGCCGATTGAAGGATGCCGTTGATGAGGCATTGAATGATTTGGTGCAAAACTATCAAAATACTTTTTACTTGCTTGGTTCAGCAGTGGGGCCGCACCCATATCCAACGATCGTTAAGCATTTTCAATCAATCATAAGTGAAGAATCAAAGCGCCAGATCCTTGAAAAGGAAGGAAAACTGCCAGCTGCCATCATTGCTTGTGCTGGAGGGGGAAGTAATGCGATTGGTGCTTTTGCTCATTATATCGATGAAGGAAATGTCCGTTTAATTGGTGTAGAGCCAATTGAAGCTCCAAGTATTTCGCAAGGTGTCCCGGCAGTATTGCACGGATTCAAAAGTTTGACGTTAGTGGACGAACAAGGGGAACCAAAACCGACATTTTCCATAGCCGCCGGTTTGGATTATCCAAGTGTGGGACCTGAGCATAGTTTTTTGAAAGATTGCGGACGAGCGGAGTATGTGACGGTAAAAGGGGAAGAAGCTCTTGAGGCTTTCCAGGTATTATCCAAAACAGAGGGAATCATTCCAGCTCTCGAAAGCTCACATGCATTAGCTCACGCCATGAAGCTCGCAAAAGAGTTAACAAGAGATGATATACTGATCATTAATTTATCAGGCAGGGGAGACAAGGATGTTGAGCAAGTATTTAACATGTTAGGAAAATAGACCGGAATTTAAAAGCCTCCCTGGAAATGGGAGGCTTTTCTTTGACTAATTATTTCCTGTAATGGGCTGGTCGACCCCATTGATATCAAGGACATTGCTACCGTTCAGACCATTAGCCGTAAAGGTGATGGCAGCTGTGTTTCCTGAACCGGATCCGAAAACGGATTTGGAGGAAGACTTAGGGGAAATGACGGCGCAATCACCGAATAACAGGTTTCCTTCCGCGACATTAAATATTTGTACTGGGCCGATAATGGCGGGCATATGAACCCCTCCTTTAAAAGTTTAAGAGTTGTTGGTTTTATCCACTATTGGTGTCTCTTCGATTTCTTTAGGAACCTCCCGAATATGTTTCACTCTTGATTCCATACGTGCATGGCCTACGTTCCCCACACCAACCACAGATGAGGATGATATCCCGATTATATTGATATTGCCGACCCGTATGAAGGGATTCGGGTTTGAAAATCTTGATATGACGGGTTCATTCAATCTGGGGATATAAAATGGTTTTTTAAAAATGTCAAAGTCTTCGAAATGAATATCCACTGAATGGAAAGTTTCACTTTTCTTTTGAATCGCTAAAGCCAGGGAATTTCCATCAATAAATGAGGTATCCCCGATTTGCAGTGTGGAGCTGAATGATACCGTGTCGGATAATAAGGATTTTACTTTTGATATTCTAGAAAACATGTTATTTATCCTTTAGGAGTTAGCGGTACGAATGGCCCGATGATAAGGGATTCAGGTGGGGTATCGAATGCTGAGGAAAGTTGGACCGTTTGTACATCCCCTATGAGAAATAAAGCAGAGCTTGCAACACCGGTAATATTAATATCTCCTACGCAAAGCTGGTGATTGATTACATTAAACTCCATTTGGATTTCCTCCTGTCTCGGCATGTGAATGGGTAATGAATTGTAATAATGCGGTTTGAATATCTGATTTTACCTTCTCCCTGACCTTTTCCTTGACATTATCCCGTTGCTGCGGTGCACGTTCCGCATAAGAAAGATTATCGAAATACATATTGATTCGTTGATGAAGCTGGCGTTCGACGTCCTGTTTAATGAAGTCATGATAAGAGGGTTCCAATGATATTTTCAGCTGGGTTTCCGCATCGTGAATCATATTTTCTAAGTCTGAAAGTATATCGTTGTGAATTTCCTGGACGACGATTTCCCTGCCTGGAAATAGGTTAGGTGCAGGTGGAACAGGTTGGTTGTTGACGGCAAATTCATCTATGTTGTTAAGGTCATTTGGATTTAAACCGATATTCAATGTTCCATCTAAAGATTCGACCTTTAACTGATCGAATTTATATTCAATTTTATCCACATGGATCGGTGGTTTATTTTTCAGTTCGGCAAGTTCATCTGTCAGGCGTTTGAGTTCGTGTTCAAGTTTCATGATCCGTTTATCCTGTGCTTCAAGAAAACGCTGCATTTGTATGGAATATGAATATAGATCCTGATTCACGATTCAACACCTCACCTTCACAATAAGTAATTTCATATATGGCAGTATATGAAAAAGTTGGATGTAGGTGAATGCCTATGAACTAGGAGGGTGTAAATGGGACGAAGCTGGTTAATGGGATTACATCGGCTTCAATTGCGGGAGCGGGCTCAGTGTATCCACCGGTATTGGCTAGTGTGGAATATGGTTTAATCACCCCGGCACTTCCTATTTGAAAAACGGATGAATTGGCGATGCTTTCAATTTTTATCATATTGATTTGTATGGTCTGGTGAATATTGAAAATCATGCTGACTCCTTTCTTAAAGCATTAGAGATTTAAGACCAGTGGCTGATCAACACCATCAGTATCATTTGTATTTGTGGTGCTATAGGCATTATAGAGGGATATGGATTCACCTGTATTAAAAGAGCCAGCACCTGCAAACGTTTTTGAGGTGGAATATGGATTAATTTTAAAGACGTCACCAATATGGACAATTCCACTGCTACCGACGTTGATGACTTGAACGATTCCTACGATGGCCGGCAAGAAAATCACCCTTTTTTTATTCTGGTTCTCCCTTGAATCTCAGGCCATGAGCCTATCACTGAAGGGAGTTTCAATGTATTGTATGTTGACTCATGATTGATGTGATTCATCTGCCTATCAATTTATTGTTATATAACAATAGTCGGCATTATTGTAATAATGGTAACAGATATGGTAATATAGTTATAATTCAGAATTTTCAAATAAAATAAGGGGTGAGGAAATGAACGTACCATTAGTATTATCGCATTTCTTAGATCGAGCAGCCTTACTATATGGCAATAAGAAAGCGATCATTGGAGATGACAGGGTATTAACCTACTCAGAGTTGAATGGCCGTGTAAACCAGCTTTCAAATGGTTTAAGGGATCTTGGAGTCAAAAAGGGTGATAAGGTGGCATATTTGGCACCTAACTCAGTTGAAATGCTTGAAGGTTTTTATGGGGTATTTCAACTTGGGGCCGTAATCGTTCCATTGAATATCCGCTTGAAGCCTGCTGATTATGTATTCATTTTGAACCATAGTGAGTCAAAGGTCCTTTTCGTAGATCAGGAATTGTATCATCTAATTTCCACTGTCAAGGATGAACTTGAATCAGTGGAGCACATAATCGTTCATTATAAAGATGAAGAGATAAATGAAATCGATTACAATCATTGGCTGGAACGTTACGATAACATGAGCTTTAACCGGGAGTCAGTGGATGAAAATGATGTTTCGAGCCTCCTTTATACGAGCGGGACCACAGGAAATCCCAAAGGGGTGATGCTGACTCACCGTAACAACTATTTACATGCCCCCTAGGTGCGATGCATCATTTCAGGGTCAATGACCGCGATATATATTTGCATGTACTGCCGATGTTCCACGTGAATGGGTGGGGTGCCCCATTTTATTATACGGCAAATGGTGCCACTCAAGTTTGTTTGAGGAAAACCAGCCCCGACAGGATATTTGATGCACTACAAAAGCATAAGGTTTCCATCATGCATATGGCACCAACGGTTCTGAATTCGCTGTTTCAATATTATGAGCGGAATGCTACGAAAATCAAGCAGGATATCCGCATCGTTGTTGCTGGTTCCGCTCCGCCTCCTGCATTTGTTACAAGGGTGGAAAAAGAGTTAGGCTGGGAATTCATTCAAATTTACGGAATGACTGAATCAACACCGGTTAGTCTGATATCGCTGATTCGTTCTGAATTCGATGATCTTTCGGAAAAAGAAAAATACAGAATGAAGGCGAAGGCCGGATATCCCATCATAGGCAGTGAGGTAAAGGTTATCCATGACAATGGTGAGGAAGTTGTCCATGATGGCGTGGATATCGGGGAGCTCATCGTCCGCAGTCATGGAGTGATGTTAGGTTATTGGAAAAATGAAGAAGCGACCAGCCAGACACTGATAAATGGATGGCTGCATACTGGAGATATGGCCACAATCGATGAAAATGGTAATGTTGATATCGTTGACCGCAAAAAGGATATAATCATAAGTGGCGGAGAAAATATCTCTTCCATAGAAGTGGAAGGAATACTCTACGAACATCCGGACATTCTTGAAGCGGCAGTCATTGCCGTTCCACATGAAAAGTGGGGAGAGACACCGCATGCCTTCATTGTGCCAAAAACGGGTGTAGAATTAACGGAGGATGATATAAAGGCTTTTACACGGGAAAAATTAGCTCATTTCAAATCAGTTACCAGTGTGTCGTTCGTCGGGGAGCTTCCAAAAACGGCATCGGGGAAAATACAAAAAATCCATCTCCGTAATGATTACTGGGAATCTAAGGGGAAAACAGGAAAATTCGTTAATTGAAGCTCGCTAACGCTGTTCAGAAATGATCAGCGTTTTTTCTATTTGCCAGTTCGAAGGGTTTCATATTAAGCTATGAAGATATCGACCCAGATGAATTGAAGATTGAGGGCGATATGTTTCCAATTGTAAATAAGCCACCGTTACCCATGCCATTGTTGGATAAGGGATGGTCATTCAAGAACACCGGAATTTGCTTCGATAAAAAGCTTCCAGTTTAACGATAAAGTGTTACTATTATAAAATATTTCAAATTATTATAATTTTTTTTTTTTTTTTTTCGTCATGTTGATTCTAAGAGTTTTGGATTGTGGGGGAGAGCATTGAAACGTATTCATTATAGCTGGGTTATTTTAATCATAACATTCTTCTCGATTATTGTAGCTGGAATTGTTAGGTCATCATCAGGAGTATTCATCGTACCATTTGAAAATGAGTTCGGGTGGGACCGCTCCGTCATTTCTTTAGCCTTCGCCATAAGTCTTTTTCTTTATGGATTATCGGGTCCATTCATGGCCGCTCTAATTGAAGTGCTTGGATTGAAGAAAATGATGGTATTGGCCATGACCACTTTATTGGCAGGGATTTTCCTCACTTTTTTCATGGAGCATGAGTGGCAGCTCATTATAATTTGGGGAATTATCATTGGATTGGGTTCTGGAGTGTTTTTAACGGTATTGAGCCCATATGTGGCTAATCGTTGGTTCGAGAAGAGGCGGGGGCTGGCGGTCGGGATACTAACGGCAAGTACGGCCACAGGGCAGCTCATATTACTTCCGGTTTTAGCCATCATCATTGAGAATTACTCGTGGAGATGGGCGATTGGATTAATTTTGGTACTTAGCTTGATCATGCTGGCAATCATCCTTTTATTCATGAAAAACAGTCCGAAGGAAGTAGGCACTCTTCCATATGGATTGGAAGAAGAGAGTCAGGGGGCCGTTACAGCCCATAAGAAGAACCCCATCGCCATGGCTTTTCAGTCGTTGACTGAAGCAGTGAGAGTTAAGGAATTCTGGTTATTGGCAGGCAGCTTTTTTATATGCGGGCTTTCAACGAGTGGGTTGATCGGCACACATTTCATTTCTTACTGCATTAGTTTTGGTTTACCGGTCGTGACGGCAGCATCACTGCTATCTTTCATGGGAATCTTTGATTTGATAGGTACGACTGTATCCGGGTGGTTATCAGATCGTTTTGATAACCGTTGGCTGTTGTTTTGGTATTATGCTCTAAGGGGTGCTTCCCTCGTATTACTTCCTTTTGCGTTAAATGAAGGCTCAATCGGTCTATTGATCATCTTCTCCGTTTTTTATGGTTTGGATTGGATAGCCACTGTCCCTCCGACCATAAGCATTTCAAGGCAGGTCTTTGGCATGGAGAAAAGCGGGATCGTATATGGTTGGATATTCGCAGCCCATCAAGTGGGTGCAGCAGTGGCGGCGTACGGTGGAGGACTTATCTTTAAAATATTCAACTCCTATACATGGGCATTCTTCCTTGCAGGAATCTTTTGCTTAATGGGCAGCTTGTTTGTCATACTGATAAAAAAGCAAAAAGCGGTCATGAAGGTTAAAGGTGATGCAGTGGAGTTATAGAAATGATGTTAAATCCGTATGGATGAAAGAGGGGGTATCTATGAAGGGCATGATGGTTCCATTGCAGGAAAGTAAACGGATCGTAAGCATCGACATTTTACGTGGAATAGCCATTTTAGGGATTTTCTTAGTGAATATGCCTTCTTTCCACTCTCCGCTCTTGTACATAGATGGTGTCGAGCGGTGGTCCAGAGGATGGGACAGGATTTTGTACAGATTCAGTGATATTGTCGCACAGGCAAGCTTTTATCCGTTATTTGCCTTTCTGTTTGGTTTCGGGGCAATCATACTAGCTGTAAGGAGTGAAGAAAAGGGTATTTCATTTCCTTTACTATATATGAAAAGGCTAAGTTTTCTGCTAGTACTTGGGTGCATTCATGCTTTTATCATCTGGCATGGGGACATCCTCATTAATTATGCTGTATTTGGCTTTGCCTTTTTATTTTTTTATAAGATGAAGGGCAGGAGTTTAATTCTGCTAGGCTCGGTTTGTTATGTCCTGCCTTTTGCGATATTGGGTTCGCTATTTCTTATAATAGGCATTTTTGATAGGGAAGGGATGGCAATTACGACTGATTTGGCGATGATGAAACAGTCCTTGGAAGTTTATCAATCTGGTACATTTACGGAAATAATGAGTCAAAGGGCACTGGATTGGTATATGGTGAACAACCCTCTTAATGCCATTATCCTTTTTTTATCGATTTTTCCATTTTTTTTAATTGGAGCAGGAGTGGCAAAACAAGGCTTTCTCCAAAAGCCAACCCAATATAAACGACAATTGAAAGCGATATCGATTGTAAGCTTGCTTTTGGGCATGTCAGTAAAGATTCTGCCCTATGTGACGGTATACCATTTTGGTACGATATTCGTGCAGGATTATTTGGGAGGACCAATACTTACGATTTTTTATATCACGGCAATCGCGCTTTTGGCGGAACAGGCTGGGGCTTCCCGCCTATTACACCCGCTTTCGTATATCGGAAGGATGTCGATGAGCAATTACTTGTTCCAATCGATGGTATGTACGGCCATTTTTTATTCATATGGCCTTGGTTTATATGGATCAGTCTCTTATACGACAGGATTTGTTTTCTTAATAGCCTTGTTTTGCCTGCAAATCCTGATTTCCTTATTGTGGATGGGGCTGTTTAAATATGGTCCGGTTGAATATATATGGCGTTTCGTTACATATGGTAAAAAGCCGGTCATGCGCCGGTGAGGACCAGTTAAGAAGAAATGTAAATGATGTTCATTAAATTGTTGATTTTACCCATTAAGGTGATTCCTTAGTTTTGTTTTTTTGTAAAAGCCTATGATATGATGAAATGGAAACTGAACGAGGGGGCAAAAAAATGACACATATGCATATTACTGCTTGGGTTATCGGAATCATTCTTTTCTTTGTCACATATTCGATGCTTAAAGGTGGAAACCCGAAAGCGAAAATGCTACATATGATAACAAGGTTGTTCTATCTATTGATTTTCCTTACTGGCGGTATGCTGATCACTGATTTTGGTGCTTACGCAGTAAAAATGATTGTTGGTATCATCGTGATTGCGGCGATGGAAATGGTGTTGGTCCGTACGAAAAAAGGAAAAAGCACAAGTGCCATGTGGATATTGTTCATCGTAGCGCTTGTATTCGTCCTTTATTTAGGGCTTTCGCTGCCACAAGGAATGGACTTTTTTTAATGCAGAATTAAAACGGGTAAATGAGGAAATCTCATTTACCCGTTTTCTTTTACCCGTTATTGTGAATTCACTTTCTCAATGACGATCCTTTTCCCCGTGTTCAGGGTGAATTCAAAACGATCGTGATCCTTTTTCCCATAAGAAAAATGGTGTTGAACGAGACATATTTGGCTCTCGTTATCAAAGGTGAAGAAATTCACGCCGGACTGGTTAGGGACGGCCCTTAAAAAGGTGAGCTGGTTATAGCTGTATATACAATCATAAATAGAAAAATCAAGTGAATTCAATGTCGTTACAAATTGGAAAAAGGAATCGTCGTTCAATTCTTCCAATAAACGTTCGAAAGAGTAGAGCAGTTTTTTGCGTATCCGGATGGGCTCATTTTCCCTTAAGAAGGTGATTTCCCGGTGAAGCAGGATTTTTCCCTCTTCTTCAACTACTCCTTGCTGCCAGCGCCCACCCCTGTACACTTCAATGATGCTATCAACGTGGTCCTCAATGGAGCAGGCCTCATCTGTTTCATCATCGAAAAAAATCCATTGTTGATTGATATTTTCCACTGTTCCTTCGGTAAAAGCTCTTGTTTGCCTGTTCATTAACTTGGTTCGTTGTTGCTGACTCATACATATACCTCCAATAGTGGAATCCTCACCTACTTTTTAGTCAAAATCCAATGAAAATATAACTGTATATTTTAAAATATTATGGACAAATAACCATCTTTCCGTCTTTGCATAGGCTATGTTTAAACACGGGATGCATTGCTCAACAATTCATTAACAACACCGGGCGTTGTGGGCAGGTGGTCCTACGGAATGATACTGATCGATACTTAGGAACTGTAAATCTTTTTAAGACAGGGAGCCAATATATTTTTGATAGCCCGGAAGAAAGGATGAAGTGTAAAATGTGTGGGATAACAGGCTGGGTGCATTTTCAAAAAGATTTACGGACAAAAACGAAAACACTGGAAAACATGACAAAAACGTTGGCAAAGCGGGGGCCAGACGAAGGAAATGTTTGGAGCGAAGCCCATGTTGCCTTTGGTCATAAACGGTTAACGGTTGTCGATGCGGAAGGCGGAAAACAGCCGATGACGAAAAATCACGAAAACGGCAGATATACGCTTTGTTATAATGGTGAGCTATATAACACCGAGGATATTCGTAAACAGCTATTATTAAAAGGATATTCCTTTAACGGTCATTCTGATACAGAAGTTTTGCTAACTTCTTATATAGAATGGAAAGAAAAATGCATTGACTTGTTTAATGGGATTTTTGCGTTTGCGATTTGGGATGAAAAGGAACAAAAATTATTCGTTGGAAGAGATCGGATGGGGGTAAAACCATTCTTTTATGCGGAAAGGGATGGCGGGTTCATTTTTGGGTCGGAGCTTAAGGCGATACTGGCCCATCCGGATGTTAAAACGGAGATTGACCGTGAAGGGCTGTCTGAAGTCTTTGGTGTTGGTCCATCCCGAAAGCCAGGTTCAGGCATATTTCATAATATCCAGGAATTAAGGCCTGCCCATGCGCTTACCTTATCAAGGGAAGGCCTCCGGATTTGGAGATATTGGAATGTGAAAAGTGAAGAACATCGGGATACGCTTGATGAGACGGCAGAGAAGGTTCGCTTCCTAGTCGAAGATGCAGTGACACGGCAACTTGTATCAGATGTTCCACTTTGTACCTTCTTATCAGGAGGGCTTGACTCAAGCGCGATAACGGCCATTGCTGCAAATGCCTATCAAAAAGAAGGGAAAGGCCGGCTTCACACGTATTCCATTGATTATGAGGATAATGAGCGCTATTTTAAGGCAAATGACTTTCAACCTAACTCTGATGGGTATTGGATTAAAAAGATGTCGGATAGTTTTAACACGGTTCACCATTCATCGATCATCACTCAAGAGCAGTTGACGGATTATTTAACAGAAGCTGTTCTTGTAAGGGACCTACCAGGGATGGCAGATGTCGATTCTTCCTTACTTTGGTTTTGTAAGGAAATCAAGCGGGATTTTGTCGTAGGCCTGTCAGGCGAATGTGCGGACGAAATTTTTGGAGGGTATCCTTGGTTTCATCGTGAGGATGATTTGAATCGTGCTGGTTTTCCATGGATGAGATCTACGGATGAGCGGGTATCTTTATTGAAAACGGGATGGCGCGAGAAATTGAAGCTGGAGGAATATGCGCAGGAAGCTTATTTGAACACCCTTGCCGAGACACCTAAATTGGAAGGGGAAAACGGTGTAGCAGCAAAGCGGCGAGAGCTTTTCTATGTGAATTTATTATGGTTCATGACGACGCTCCTTGACCGGAAGGACCGGATGAGTATGGGTGCAAGTCTGGAGGTGCGCGTGCCATTTGCCGATCATCGCCTTGTTGAATATGCATGGAACATTCCTTGGGAAATGAAAATGGAAGGCAACCGTGAAAAGGGTATTCTAAGGAAGGCTTTGGAGGGGCTATTACCGGATGAAGTATTGTATCGTAAAAAAAGTCCATATCCAAAGACCCATAATCCTGTATATACAGACCGTGTGCAGGCGTGGTTGAAAGACTTACTGACGGATAAAAATTCGGTCCTGCATGAGTTTTTCGATAAACAAAAGCTAACCGATATAGTAGATTCCAAGGGTGCTGCTTTTAAAGTGCCGTGGTTCGGGCAATTGATGTCAGGTCCACAGTTGCTCGCTCACTTGGCACAAACCCATGTATGGTTCAAAGAATATGATATCCAAATAATTGATTAAAAAAACGGGGCGGATGATTTTCACTGCCCCGTTTTCATTGCTTCAATGATTGAATGCGAGAAGTTTATATTGATAACCACCCAAATCAAATCTACCTTCCTGTGTGGTTTCTTCTGTTCTTAAATCGGTTAGTGTACGTCCTTTAAAATCAAAAGGGAGGGTAAAGGATTGCTGGACATCTGTCGGATTGATGAGGATCACGACAGAACGTTTTCCATTATCCTTTTGGTAGGCCACGATATTTTCGTTTCCGGATGTATCAAGAAATTTGAACTTTCCGTCATTGGCAAGTAATCGTTCTTCTTTTCGCAAAAGGATCAATGCCTTAATTTCATTGAAAAGCTCGGTATTTTGTTTTTCTTCTTCCCAGACCATGCATTTTCGGCACCCTGGGTCCATGCCTCCGGTTAAGCCGATTTCATCACCATAGTATATACAAGGGCTGCCATTGAATGTCAGCAGGATTGCATGGATGAGTTTGGCCCGAGCTAGATTTTCCCCGCAATCCGTGAAAATTCGCGGTGTATCATGGCTTCCAAGAAGATTGAATGTCACATCAAAAACATTGGTTGGATAACTGTGATAGATGGCTGTCATTTCTTCTGTGAACTCGCGTGCATTGATGGTTTGTGAAGCGACCAAGCGAAAAACTTGGTTGGTAAAAGGGTAATTCATGACCGCATCGAACTGATCGCCGCGAAGCCATGGCATCGAGTCATGCCAAATTTCCCCAAGAATATAAAGGTCAGGCTTTATATTCTTCACCGTTGTTCGAAATTCACGCCAGAATGGCTGATCGACCTCATTTGCCACATCGAGCCGCCAGGCATCTATATCGAACTCCTTGATCCAATAAGCCGAGACTTCGAGCAGATATTCTTTCACCTCAGGATTCGCCGTATTCAATTTTGGCATCGATTCAAAAAAACCGAATGTTTCATAATTGGGCCTTTCCCCTCCCTTAAGGGGCAAGCTGTGTGGGTGGAACCAATCCTTATATTTCGATTTCTCTCCTTTTTCGAGTAGATCCTGAAAAGGGGGGAAATAGTAGCCGCTATGGTTAAAGACGGCATCCAGCATGACCCGTATATTCCGTTTGTGGCATTCGGTTATTAGTGTTTTCAATGTTTCCCTCGTTCCGAATTGCGGATCGATACTCCGATAATCAATCGTATCGTATTTATGATTGGAGTAGGCATGGAAGATTGGCGTGAAATAAATTCCGTTGATGCCGAGATTCTCTAGATAATCCAAATGTTCAATGATTCCTTCGAAGTCCCCGCCAAAAAAATTATCCACGGCCGGATCTTCACTTCCCCAAGGTTTCACACCTTCCGGATCGTTGTTGGGGTTTCCATTCGCGAACCGTTCAGGGAAAATTTGGTACCAGGTCGTATCCTTTACCCATTCGGGTGCCCCGAAAACTTCATTTTGATGCAGATAGGGAATCGCGAAATAGCTTCCAGGATCTCGGGGGGGTTCTTTAAAGAAGCCCTTTTCCGTATAAACGGCACTTTCATCTTTTGAGGATACCTTGAACCCATATCGAATTCTTCGATAGGGAGGCTTCACATAAATATGCCAATAATCATGACGGTTATCGCTGCCTGACAAGCTCATCGGAAGTTCTTCGTATTGCCATTGACCATTATCTGAAAGGTATGGATCCCCAAAAATCAATCCAACTGAGGAGATATCTTGTTTTTTCGTACGTAGGCGGATATGTAGGGTTTCAGTGCTGATGGGATAGCTGTAACTGTCATTAGGTCTATGGTGTATCGATGAAAATTCCATTTGAAAATCACTCCAATTCTAAAAGTATTTGAGGATGTGAATATGAAAAAGGGAACTTCAGGCTACTTGTGAGGGGGGCTAATGGCTAATCAGTTGTACTAAGCCGTGTTTAAGTTTTTTTCAATATGGTTCTTTACCCAATTCCAATTGAAAGAAGCACTTATTAACTAAAAAATAACAAAAAGTGTGCATCAGTACAAGGAAATAAATACGTCGAGGAAAATGTTGTAAAAATCAAAGGCGTTCATATAATGATAACAATAGCTTTGGTATCGCTTTCATTAGGGGCTTTATTTGGATGACTGAACTGAAAAACAGTATTATTTGACGCTTTTGGACATGATAGAATAAACATTTTAAAAAGGAGAATGAAAGTGAAGAAGCTGATTTTTCATTTGTTCATGTCCATAGTGTTGATCGCTAGTGTAAGTGCTTGCGGATTCAGTTCAGATTTGGAAAATAAAGTAGTGAAAGAAAATAAGAAAAAAGAAGAAGCCAGCGATGAAGAGAAGCCGGAAAAATTGATCATTTGGGAAGAAGAAGGTAAAGCGGAGGCCCTTAAGCCAGTGATTGAAGCTTTTGAAAAAGAATATGGAATCAAAGTTGAGCTTGAAGAGCTAGAAATAGCTACCGAAATGTATGAGCGGCTTCGTCGTGATGGGCCAATCGGAAATGGAAAGGCCCCAGATGTCGTAACTTTTTCTCATGAAAAAGTCGGGCAAATCGTGAAGGAAGGCCTAATTCAGGAAGTGAAGGTGAATGATGAAGTAGTAAATGCTTTCATTGAACCTTCAATTAGGGGAGAGACGTATCAAGATAAGATATTTGGATTGCCGAAGTCCGTAACCACATCCGTTTTCATTTATAATAAAAAATTGATGGCTAAGGCTCCCGAGACGATGAATGACCTTTATAAAATGACGAAAAAATTAAGAAAAGGTAACGTGCATGGTTACTATGCCAAATGGAATGATTTCCATGATTCGTTTGGGGTAATGGCTGGAATGGGAGGTTATATATTTAAAGATAAGAATGGAAAACTTGACCCTTTTGAGATTGGTTTGAATAATGATGGTGCTATAAAAGGGGCTGCGTACATCCAAAAATGGTATAGGGCGGGTTTGATTCCTAAAGGCGATAAGGCAGCGATCGAGATGTTGTTCATACAAGGGAATTTGGCTTCTTTCATGAGTGACGGGAGCTCATTTACCGAGCGAAAGGATACAGGCATTGCCCCGATGCCCGAACTGCCCAATGGCCAGCCAATGAAAACGATAATGAAAATCAAAGGCTGGCATGTAACAGCTTTCACAAAACATCCTTATTGGTCTACGAAGTTAGTTGAATATTTGACAAATGATGATAATGCAATGAAACGTTATCAAATAACAGGTGAAATCCCTGCTAATAAATCAATCAAACACAATGCAGCAATCAATGAAAATGAAAGGGCACAAGCCTTAAGCATACAATTACAATACGCTGAACCCGTGCCGAATATTCCGGAAATGAATAAGGTATGGGGACCGATGAATTCAGCCATGGAGGAAATAACCATTCAAAAAGTAAAACCAAAAAGGGCTTTGGATAAAGCGGTTAAGACGATAAAAAAAGAACGTTAATCGTGTTCTGCCTTTACCAATTCAGTATTCATAACCTGTATCCCCAATTTGTCCCTATAGTGTAAATTTTTTTATAAATTGGATTTGACGTTAAGGGGGTCAAAAGGCTAATCTTAAAGGCGTAAAGAGATAGCTAGGAGGAGAGCGGATATGAGAAAAAGAGTGTTATCACTCGCTTTAATTCCGTTGCTTCTTTTTTACGCGATTCCAGTAGGAGCAGCTGAAAAAGAACAACGAACTTGGAAGGATGAAATCGTATATTCATTATTGGTCGACCGATTTTTTGATGGGAATACTCAGAATAATGGAGATGCGAACGTGAATGACCCTTCCACGTTTAATGGTGGGGATTTCGAAGGTGTCACGAAGAAGCTGAATTATTTAAAAGATATGGGTTATACCGCTATCATCCTTTCACCGATTTTTGCTAATGATGAAAATGGCTATCATGGCGATTGGGTGGCCGATTTCTATAAAACGGATAAACACTATGGGACAATTAATGAATTTAAAAAACTCGTGAATGAGGCACATAAACGCGAAATGAAAGTGATCATTGATTTCCAAGCAAATAATGTGGGCCCTGACTCCACTTGGCTAACCGATCCAAAAAAACAAGATTGGTTCCATGAAGAAAAAAAGATTTCGAAGGACGGTAACCAGACGGATTTGGAAACAGGGTGGGTCGATGGTCTTCCCGATTTGAATCAAAATAATGAGGAAACACGAAAATATTTACTTGATGCTGCCAAATGGTGGATAAAGGAAACTGATATTGATGGATACCGTATAAATAAAGTCCAATACGTAGCGAAGGATTTTTGGAAGGAGTTTGTGGATGGAGTCAAATCTGAAAAATCAAATTTCTATACAATCGGCGATGTACAAGGTGATGCTGATTTGATTTCAAGCTACAAGGAGACCGGTATCGATGCTTTTATGGCTTATCCGCAAAATGCTGAGCTACGGGAAGCATTTGCCGCACCCGATAAAGAATTGAAACCTGTTTTTAATGCGTTTGCGAAAAGTGAAGATGAACTAGGGGGCGATGCCCATCAAGCGTTGTTCATGGATACTCAGGGAATGCCCCGATTTACAAAGGATGCAGCCGATCATAACGAAAATCCAGGTTCCAGATGGAGAATGGCGCTTTCGTATCTATATACGATGCCAGGGGTGCCAATCGTATTTTATGGATCGGAAATTGCCTTAAATGGCGATATTGCCCCGGATAATCATAAGTTGATGAATTTTAAGACAGAACAGGAATTGGTGGATTATATAACAAAGCTTTCGGATCTCAGAGACATGTATCCGGCATTGGTAAAAGGGAATATGGAGCTTTTATATGAAAAAGGTGGAACTTCGGTATTCAAGCGTGTATATGGTGATGAAACGATTGTCGTCGCCATGAACAATACGACTGAAACTCAAACGATTAACCTTACTGATAAGGAACTTGAAAGTAATAAAGAGTTGAGAGGTATGCTGAATGGGGATCTGGTCCGCAGTAAGGACAACAGTTACTCTATTGTAATCGACAGGGAGACGACAGAAGTATACACGTTGTCACCTAAGTCGATTATTAATATTCCTTACCTGTTAGTTATAGGATTGGTTCTTCTTATTTTTGGTATATTCATTGCTTTGGTTATTAAGCGTTCAAAACGGAACCAACCAAAATAATCATATGCCTCTCGATTGTCGGTAGCCGCCAAACATTGTCCCTAAGGCTTTGTGGAAAACAGGATCGGGAGGTTACAGCATGAATAAGACCTGGTGGAAAGAAGCGGTTTGCTATCAAATATACCCGCGCAGTTTCATGGATAGTAATGGTGATGGGGTCGGAGATATAAAGGGTTTGATTTCAAAGCTTGACTATCTGCAGGAATTAGGGATAGATGTTATTTGGATTTGTCCGTTTTATAGATCGCCCAATGCGGATAATGGCTATGATATTAGTGATTATCAAGCGGTTTCCGATGAATTCGGTTCAATCGAAGATATTGATCTGTTATTGAAAGATGTTCACGGACGTGGGATGAAGGTGATACTCGATCTTGTTTTGAATCATACAAGTGATGAGCACCCCTGGTTCGTCGAGTCACGTTCGTCCCGCGATAATCCGAAACGGGATTGGTATATATGGAGGGATGGGCAGGACGGTCGTGAGCCCAATAATTGGGAAAGTATCTTTTCCGGAAGTGCTTGGAAATTCGATGAAAGGACCAATCAATACTATTTACATTTATTTGCCGAAAAGCAGCCAGACTTAAACTGGAAAAATACTGATGTGCGACAGGCATTATATAAAATGGTCAATTGGTGGCTCGATAAGGGAGTCGATGGCTTCCGGATTGATGCCATCACGCATATTCATAAGCGTGAAGGACTTCCGGATATGCCCAATCCTTATTGGCATCAGTATGTACCTGCGTTTGAAATGCACACCAATCAGGACGGGATTCTGGATTACCTTCAGGAGTTGAAAGAAGAGACTTTCTCTAAGTATGATATCATGACGGTTGGTGAGGCCAATGGCGTCAGGATTGAGCAGGCGGAGGAATGGGTCGGGGAACTGAATGGGAAGTTCAATATGATCTTTCAATTTGAACATCTTGGACTTTGGAATAGGGGACAGAATCACGATGTTGATGTTCAGGGGTTAAAGCGCACAATGACCAAATGGCAAAAGGGTCTGAAAAACAAAGGATGGAATGCTTTGTTTTTTGAAAATCATGACCAGCCCAGAAGTGTATCCACCTGGGGAAATGAACATCAATACTGGTTGGAAAGTGCAAAAATGATTGGGGCCCTTTACTTTTTCATGCAAGGCACACCTTTTATTTATCAAGGTCAGGAAATTGGCATGACGAATGTCCAATTTGATTCGATTGATGATTATGATGATGTAGGAATGAAAAACTTTTACCGGATAGAGACCTCCAAAGGTCGTCCGCATGATGAAATCATGAACATTATATGGCATAGCGGCCGTGATAATTCACGAACACCGATGCAATGGAATGATATTGAAAATGGCGGATTCACGAACGGAACACCTTGGATGAGGGTTAATCCCAATTATCGCGCCATCAATGTAGAACAGCAGAAAAATGACCCGTCATCCATTTATCATTTTTATAAAAAGATGATTGAACTTCGAAAAAAACATCAGGTCCTTGTTTATGGGGAATATGAATTATTATGGGAAGATCACCCCGAACTTTATATTTATACAAGAAATATGAATGATAATTCAGTCATGGTAGTATGTAACTTTAGTATGAATCACCACCAAATTGACCTTTCTTATTGGGGGGGGATGGAACTTTTGCTAGCTAATTATGAGGATTGCCCTGAGGTGTCCCTTATCGATTTACGTCCATATGAAACGAGGGTTTATCGTTATTAATTTGTAAATCACTTTTATGGACTTGATTGGAAGTTAGCTTAAAACCTATGTAGTTAGTCGTCTGACTTCTTAATTCCCAATAGACCTGTCGTTTTTTTAGAAGCTGATCGTACATCAGCTTCTTTTTGGATTTTAAAAAAGAGATGAAAAAACGGAAAAGTGAGTATTTTCTGAAAAATCGAACAAACATTAAAAAAAGTATGGATATAACTATTGAACTGAGTGTATTATGAATACATACAAAATGTATAAATATAAAAAATATTAGAGAAGCGTTTATTGGTATTCACTTTTTTAAAAGGAAGTCAATAAAGGCGAAGAGAGGAGAGGGGAAATGCATGGCCATCACAATAAAAGATGTGGCACAGCTAGCGAATGTTGCTCCTTCAACAGTTTCTCGAGTGATTGCAAACAATCCTCGAATAAGTGAAAAAACAAAGGAACGGGTACGTAAGGCGATGAGCAAATTAGGATACCATCCAAACTTCATTGCACGTAGTCTTGCCAATCAATCGACAAGGATCATTGGCTTGGTAATGCCCAGTTCGTCAAATGATTATTATCAAAACCCCTTTTTTCCGACGATACTCCAGGGTCTAAGTGAGGGAGCTCAGGAAAATCATTATTCCCTGTTGCTAAGCACGGGAAAAACCGAAGATGAAATCTACGAAGGAGTAGTGAATATGGTGCAGGGGGGGATGGTGGATGGAATCATCCTAATGTATTCAAGGATGGACGATCACATTCTCGCCTATTTGAGAGCAAGAGCTTTTCCATTTGTGATCATTGGAAAACCCTTCGATTTCATTGAGGAAATAACATATGTTGATAACGATAATGTATTGGCTGCCGAACAGGCAACGGATTACCTCATACAGCTAGGTCATGAAAGGATTGGATTCATCGGAGGTGATGTAACCCTAGTGATGACCCTTGATCGTTTGTCCGGATATGAACGGGCATTGAAGAGGGCTGGAATCGATCGAAGGATCGAATATACCCTGCATGAAGATTTTTTGCATGAAGGGGGACAAGCAGCTGCAAAAAGGTTACTATCCATCGATGAACCACCTACCGCTTTGGTGGTCAGTGATGATCTTATGGCACTTGGAATCGTGCATTCACTTCGCGAGATGGGTGTGCGCACTCCTGAAGAAATGTCAATCGTCAGTTTCAATAACGTTGTTTTCTCTGAACTGTCATTACCAGCCCTGACTTCCGTAGATATTAACATTTTTGATTTGGGATATCAGGCCGCTAAGGGCATCATTCACATGCTGCAGACTGGAGATACTCCTGCCGGGACGATCATTCCACATCATTTCGTGGAAAGGCATTCCTGCAGATCTATCAAGCACGGTGCAATGGCCATGACTTATTGAACCCAAAAGGGCATTGCGTAAAAGCAATGCCCTTTTTTTCTAGAAATGTACGCTGAAACTTCTGAATGCATGTACACCCGTTCCGTGTCTGATTAAATTATTCTCTTTAAGATATTGAATGGCTGCTAGGACATCCTCAAGGACCCTTGGTTCGAGGCCGAGTTGGTTGTGTCCGCCATAGATTTTGGTGACTGCCTTTATCTTTGCGATTTTTTCTAATGAATTCACAAGGTCTTCAGGGCTTGTCGAGGGATAAAATGCATAAATTGGAGTATCTGAATAAAGCAGGTCGCCAGTGAATAAATAACCTGTTTCATTATCGAAAATCGAGATGTGGCCAGGTGAATGCCCAGGCGTGTGATAAATGATTAAATTGCGGTTCCCGAGATCGATCATGTCCCCATCCGATAAGAGCCCATCAGGGTAGCCCAGGTATGGCTTGTATGTAAAAGGGTCGAATGATTCCGGTATGGGTACAGTGATATCCCGGGCCATGTTCTTCCTTATTTGTTCCAAAGACAAACCTTCAATGCCGTTGATCAGCCAATTGGCATCATCTCCATGAACATAAATTGTATCATAATCCCCGTGACCGCCAATATGATCCGCATGAACGTGTGTGGTCAAGACGATAATCGGAAGATCGGTAAGCAGGTCTGTAATCCGCTTAATCGAACCGATGCCTAATCCTGTGTCGATTAACGCAGCCCGGGTCTCCCCAAGTAATAAAAAGGAATGAACTTTCTCCCAATGACCATATTCACTGATTGCAAACGTTTTTGAGTCCAATTTCTGAACGGTGAACCATGGATCTGCAATATTTTTCAAAAATGACCCCACTCCTTCCCAATTCATATATTCCGCGTTAACCGGAAATATCCTGCTTGAAAGAGTAAAAGCAGTGGATTTGTGAAATCCACTGCTTTTGGATAGATAAGGCTTATCCGTTTACAACAGTCCCGCCGTTTACATGGATGACTTGTCCGCTTACATAGGATGAATCATCACTTCCCAAATATACATACGCTGGTGCCAATTCCTCTGGCTGCCCTGCACGGCCCATTGGAGTATCCTGTCCGAATTTGGCAACATCCTCTTCACCGAATGAGGCAGGAATCAGCGGTGTCCAGATCGGACCTGGAGCCACACCGTTCACTCTGATGCCATCTTTTGAAATGGAGTTCGACAGGGCTCTTGTAAATGCCAGTATTGCACCTTTTGTTGAAGAGTAATCGATTAATTTTGGGTTGCCCTGATAGGCTGTAATAGAGGTTGTATTAATGATGCTGCTTCCTTTTTTAAGGTGCTTCAATGCAGCTTTAGTTATGTGGAACATCGAGAAAATATTCGTGCGGAACGTTTTTTCCAATTGTTCAGTTGAAATGTCCAGGATACTTGTCTGCACATGCTGTTCTCCGGCGTTGTTGACTAGAATGTCCAAACCGCCAAACTCATCAACCGTTTTTTTGACGACATCCTGGCAGAAGGCTTCATCACCGATATCACCGGAAATGAGTAAACATTTCTGGCCTTCTTTTTCGACCAATTCTTTTGTCGCTTTGGCATCCTCGTGTTCATCCAAGTATGCAACTGTCACATTCGCTCCTTCTTTAGCGTAGTAAATGGCAACTGATTTACCGATTCCGCTGTCTCCTCCTGTAATGATTGCCGTTTTACCTTTTAATTTGCCGCTTCCTTTGTAGGAAGCTTTAACAGAATCAGGGTTCGGTTCCATTTTTGTTTCCAATCCAGGTTGATGCTGCTGATGTTGGGGTGGAAATCCTTGTTTATGCTGATTTTGGTTTTGAGTAGTCAAGATATAAACGCCTCCCATTTAATTATCTACGCTTTTTCTATTCCTTCTTTTAGGAAAAAGAAAACATGGTAAAAATACCCAAACAAAGTCTTGTTTAATGTTTTAACTGAAGGGAACATGACTAGTCTTTCCATGTTACATGAAGGCGATTCATTTGAGGGAAAAGGAGGGGATGACCGACGATGGAGGCAGTTGCATAAAAAAAGACCCACCCAAAGCAGGTGAGGCCTTCATACTTAGCGGTAATTCAAGAATTGTACATCAATGGACAGATCAGCGCCCCGGATCGCGGAGATGATTCCTTGTAAATCATCCCGGTTCTTACCGGTAACCCGGATTTGATCATCCTGGATTTGGCTTTTCACTTTTAGACCGCTATTCTTAATGATGGTATTGATTTTTTTTGCTTGCTCCTTATCGATGCCTTGAATTAACTTAGCCCGTTGGCGAACGGTTCCGCCAGAAGCTCCTTCTAATTTGCCGTAATCCAGGTTCTTGACTGGTACGTCACGTTTAATGAGTTTGCTAATGAGAACATCCTTCAGCTGTTCGAGCTTATACTCATCGTCGGATACTAAGACCAGGTCTTCTTTTTCAATGGTGATGCTGCTTATGCTCCCTTTAAAATCATAGCGAGTCTGTATTTCCTTCATAGCCATGGTAACTGCATTCGTTACCTCTGAAAAGTCTACTTTCGAAACAATATCAAATGAATTTTCCTTTGCCATCACTTACCTCCAGCAGGGTTTATTTCCTTTATTATAGAGAAAGTGTGATAGGAAGACAACTATATAAACGATATTAAAAAAGCGAGGGGACAAGCCCCGCGCTTCATTTATGATCCGTTTTCTTCGAATAGGAGTGCTTACCTGCAGTAAGGTTTTCCTGATAAGCGATATTTTTTTCAGCATTTCTCGCTTGGTTATCTTTTGGCCTTTTATTGTCATCGGTTGTTTTGGACATAGTGAAAACTCCCTTCCATTATCTGATCAATATATATTGTTCACAATTATGGAAGGGAGTATGTATGTTTATGATTTATCAGGGGTATCGTTTAAGAAGAAGAGGGCAATTGTGCCAGGACCGGCATGTGCACCGATGACGGACCCAATTGTATGGATCATGAAGTCGGTTGTCCCGAATTCATTTTGGATGGCTTCCTTCCATTCCATGGCCGTTTCTTCATCATCACCATGACTGATGGCAATCGTTTGGGTTGTCAAGTTTTTGCCTCTTTCGTACATTAATTCGATTACACGTTTAATCAATTTCTTTTTGCCGCGTATCTTTTCGAGCGGAACAAGCTTCCCATCTTCAACATGCAATAACGGTTTAATGTTTAATAAACCGCCAACAAGGGCAGATGTCTTGGAGATGCGGCCGCCCCGGGCCAGATAATCTAGGTTATCTACAGTGAATAGATGCTCCATATGCCGGGTTTGGAATTCGATGGCAGCCAGGATTTCTTCTTTAGTGGCACCGTTTGCTGCCAGATCGGCTGCTTTCTTTACAATTAAACCTACGCCCATTGAAGCACATTTCGTATTGACGATTTCAATGTCAAGATCAGGGTACTCTTCCTTCACCTGATTAAGAATCATCACTGCCGTTTGATAGGTTCCAGATAACTCAGAGGAAAAGGCTATATATATCCCTTGTTTTTTCTCCTTGGCAAACTGTGTGAAAAGTTCTATAAAGTATTCTGGGGAAGCTTGCGATGTTTTCGGGGCTTTTCCTTCAAGCATCGCCTGATAGACTTCGTGAGAATTAATAGTAAGTAAATCTTCATAATTTTCCCCGTCAAGATGGACTTGTAAAGGTATTAATGAAACATTGTTTTCCTTATAGAAAGACAACGGTAAATCACATGCACTATCTGCAAGAATCGTGATAGCCATAATACACCTGCTTTCCTTTTACAATTTTTAGAAAAATGAGTGGTCACTCTACTTTTTAGTGTAGCACGTAACGGTAAAAATTCAATCTCTACGTAAATAGAATAAATAATTAAGGGTAAAAAGATAATAGAATTAGGGTGAAATGGAGGTTTACAGGATGTACAGTGGTGAAATGAAGAAAATTATCATAGTTGTGGTCGGAGCATTACTGAATGCCATCGCAATGAACTTTTTTCTAATACCGGCAAACGTATATGCAAGCGGCTTTACAGGAGTGGCCCAGTTATTATCGAGGATGATTGGCTCTTTTGCTCCATTTAATGTATCTACAGGTATTCTATTGTTTTTATTGAACATTCCAGTAACGATCATTGCTTGGCGAAAAGTTGGAAAATCTTTTACTTTTTATAGTTTCCTCAGCGTTGTCTTGATGTCCTTCTTTATGGAAATCATTCCGATTACACGCTGGTCACCTGATATATTATTGAATGCGGTGTTTGGCGGAGTCATAGCTGCAGTAGGTGTGGGGATCACCTTGAAATACGGTGCATCGACTGGCGGAATGGATATTATCGCTATGCTTCTATCACGGAAGAAAGATAAACCAGTGGGTACTTATTTATTTCTGCTGAATGGCGTGATCATTGTAACAGCAGGTGCTGTTTATGGACCGGAAAAAGCTTTGTACACACTTGTTACCCTTTACACATCGACCCGTGTCGTTGACGCGATACATACGCGACATGAAAAGCTTACAGCCATGATCATAACAAAGAAAAGTGAAGAACTTAAACAGGCAATCCATGCTAAGTTAGTTCGCGGAATTACAAGGGTTCCTGCCAAAGGGGCGTTCACCAACGAAACTAAGGAAATGTTATTGATTGTCATTACAAGGTATGAACTGTATGACCTTGAAAGGATCATCAAGGAAGTGGATCCGCATGCTTTCACAAACATCATAGAAACTTCAGGAATTGTTGGAACTTTCCGCAGGGAATGATATTAATAAAGCATCTGAAAATCACGACAATGATTTTTACCGGGAAATTGGGCAAAGGGTGAAGAAGCCACTGCTGATTCCCTCAGTATGGACTTTTATAAAGAAATGGGTAAAAAGGTGGAAAGGCATAAAATAACAATTGATGAAAACAAAGCGAAAGCCTCCAGGAATCCTGGAGGCTTTCAAGTTATTTAGAGTGGTTTTCCAGCTCTTCCTGGAGTTCTCGCAGTTGTCTTTTTTCTGCCTCGGTCGTATTGGCAAAGGCTGATGAAAGAGCGTTTTTAGCGATTTCCTCTGTCTTATGCTGGTCACCGTCATGCTCAGAGTGGAGAGCTTCTTCAACAAATTCCCTAGCCTTCTGAAATAAATTGTTTCCCATTAGAAGCCACCATAGCTTTGTTCAGACATTATTCTTAACCTGTCTTTTTCAGCCTCTTCAAACGTAGTGTGATAAGGGATTTTTTCGGCATGCCTGGCAACACTTTCTTTGCCCTGCTGTACAAATCGTTTAGATTTACTGCTTTTACCCATTCTTATCTCCTCCGATTCTGAGCGTTGTCGACAACGGAATGGAAGCTGTTGTCCATATTAGTTTGGCTTGAAAGATAGATATTATGAAGGTAAAAAATAACGTATTAGGCTTTTATATTGAATTTTTCTTCGAGGAAGACAGCAATACCATCTTCTTCATTCGTCAATGTAGTCGTATTTGCAACCGTTTTTACTGGTGATATCGCATTTCCCATAGCCACCCCGGTTCCCGCGTAATCGAGCATTTCCAGATCATTATCTTCATCACCGAATGCGATTATCCTGTTTTGAGGAATTTCCAGAAAGTTGGATACGCGTTTTAGACCCACGGCTTTACTTAACCCGCTTTTTATTATTTCGATGATATGAAAAGGTTCTGCCCAACGGCGATGATCGACCAACTCTGCATGGACATCGGATAAATGCTGGCGAATCTGTCCTACAAATTCACTATCTGTGTGAATAAGCATCGAAGTTGGGGAATCCTGAAGGTAATTGCGCAAGTCACCCGTCTTCATGTTCGGATTTCCTACATTGAACATGTTCATCAACTTTTCATCATGATAATGGACATAAACATCATCCCTGACTTCTGCGATAATGTTGTGATATTTAAACTGATCACACGCTTCAACAATATCTTTCGCAACGCTAATATCAAGTGGTGAGTGGTATACCCCCCAGCTTGTATGTAATGGGTGATGGACGAAAGCGCCATTGAAATTAACGATTGGTGTAGTCAGCCCCAATTCCCGGTAATAAAGTTCACTTGAGCGAAATGGACGCCCGGTAGCGATCATAACTTCGTGTCCATCTTCCTTTAGTTTTAGGAGTGTTTTTTTAGTTCTTGAAGAAATTGTTTTGTTATCTGTAAGTAAAGTACCATCAAGATCCAATACGATTAAATGTTTCTCAGCCATGTACACACCTTCTGTTCTTTTTTATTTCATTATATGCAAATATTGTTAAGTCTAGTTTAAAGTAAATGTAAATCTTTTTCATTCTTTATGCATTCCTGTATGATATTACTATATCCAGGATTATATTAATTAAAGCGATGCTAAGGTTTAAAGGAATGGAATGATGAATGCCAAAGCCCTATTTGAGAAGGGGATTGAAAGGCCGGAACAAATTTATTCGGAGGGGTTAACTTGATAATAATTGAAAAAGAACATATTGGAAATATTCCTGTATTGCATCTAGGTGAAGAAACCAGTTTCAATCAGGAATTGCCGCTTATTATTTTTATACATGGTTTTCAAAGTGCGAAAGAACATAATCTTCATTATGCATATTTATTGGCTGAAAAGGGTTTTCGTGTGCTTCTTCCCGATGTGATTCATCATGGGGAAAGGCAAGCTGGTTTAAGTGATTCTCAAATGATGCCCCGTTTTTGGGAAATGGTTTTACAGACAATCCAGGATTTATCTTTGTTGAAGGATGATTTATTATCCCGAAAATTAATTGATCCTGGTAGAATTGGCGTAGCAGGTACCTCTATGGGGGGAATAGCGACTAATGGGGCCCTGGCTGCTTATGAATGGATATCCGCCGGAGTCAGTTTAATGGGAAACCCATCATATGTCGCGTATGCAGAGCTCCAAATGGCGGAGATTAAGAAAAGGAAAGTTAATTTCCCAGCTACTGATGAGGAAGTTGCCAAGGTGATTGAACAGCTCAAGCCATTTGATTTGAGTCTTAATCAGGATAAGCTTTCCAACCGTCCGCTTCTTTTTTGGCATGGCGCCAAAGATCCGGTTGTGCCTTATCAACATGCATATCGTTTTTATGAAGGGGTCAAAGCAGGGTATAATGAGGCAGATGAAAAAATTGATTTTATCCTTGACCCCATGGCAGGACATAAGGTGAGTAGAGAAGGCGTGCTCAAGACTGCAGACTGGTTCGCGAAACATTTACTGTCAACTGTGCAAAATGCTTAAGTACTTACTTAAAATCTGTTATGATTCTAATACGGACATAATGATGAAACCGACAATTTAAAATAAAAAGGTTTTCCATAAAAGGAGTGATCGAAGTGGATCAAGATACAAAAGACATTATTTTAGGCGCTTTGGAGCAGGTCATTGACCCTGAGCTTGGTATAGATATCGTGAATTTAGGTTTGGTATATGATGTTGATATGGATGAGGAAGGTCTGACTACCGTGACGATGACATTGACTGCCATGGGCTGCCCGATGGCAGGGACAATTGTCGATCAAGTGAAATTGGTTCTCGAAGATATACCCGAGGTCAAGGAAACGGATGTGAAGATTGTCTGGAGTCCGCCATGGACGAAAGACAAAATGTCCAGATATGCTAAAATTGCATTAGGAATCAAATAATAACCATGTAATAGAAAATGAAAAGCCAGTCAAAAAACTGTGAATCCATTTTTTGGGGTCCACTTTTTATGGCCTGGTTTTTTTTTATACTTTTGGCTAGGAGTGGTTAATTGAACAGTCATATTAAAGATTCATTGGACAGGCCACTAAGGGATTTAAGGATTTCAGTCATAGATCGCTGTAACTTTCGATGTCAGTATTGCATGCCTGCTGAAATTTTTCATGAGAATTTTCAGTTCCTGCCTAAAAGTGAGCTATTATCTTATGAGGAAATTGTAAGGCTTTCTAAGATATTTGCAAGCTTAGGAGTTAAAAAACTAAGGTTGACAGGCGGGGAACCATTACTCCGGAGAGACCTTACCACTCTGATTTCATATCTCGTTAAAATTGAAGGTATTGAAGATATTGGACTGACTACGAATGGTGTCTTCTTGAAAAAACATGCCGTGAATTTGAGGGAAGCTGGTTTGCGGAGGGTGAATATCAGCTTAGACAGCCTCGATGATGAACTTTTTAAGAAGATGAACGGCAGGAATATCGGCATAAAGCCTGTTATAGAAGGCATCACTGCTGCCAAAGAAGCAGGGCTTGGCGTTAAAGTGAATATGGTAGTGAAAAAAGAAACTAATGAATCTCAAATCCTGCCGATGGCGCGATTTTGTAAAGATGAGAGCATTCAATTACGCTATATAGAATTCATGGATGTCGGACATACAAATGGCTGGCAGTTGAAGAATGTCATTACGAAAAAAGAATTGCTTGCGATGCTCCAAACCGAATTCGATCTTGAACCGGTTGAAGAAGATTATTTTGGAGAGGTGGCCAAACGCTTCCGTTATAAGGGCACTGCTGCAGAAGTGGGCTTCATAACCTCGGTATCCGAATCTTTTTGTTCAAGTTGTACACGTGCACGTCTTTCTGCCAATGGAAGTTTATATACATGCCTGTTTAATGGAGAGGGACATGACTTGAAGTCTTTGCTGCGTTCCGACATGACAGATGAAGAATTATCCGGGTTCATCATTTCACTTTGGAATCGTAGGTATGACCGCTATTCGGATGAACGGGCAGCGGGAACAGTAAAGAAACAGGAAAAAATCGAAATGTCATTCATTGGTGGGTGAAAAACATGGGACTCCCGTCCGAATGAACAAAAAGGGGTGGAAACTATCTCCATCCCTTTTTTTGTAAAGTTGTTAGGAACCTAAGATGCCAGCAATGGACGGGATCGACTTTTATACTTTTTTTATGCATTTTTATATAGGACACTTCGTAATGAAAATAAATCAATGGTCCTAGGGGTAAATCTAGCCTGGAATAAACTCCAATCATTTTCAAATCAGTAAGACATTATGTATTGCTCTTTTTTTATGGGAGGGGTTTAATCGATTGTACAGATTTCTATTGGACAGTTTTCACAGTCGATTTCCTGTTTCAAATAGTCAAAGTCAAGAATCGTAATGTGTCCCTTTTTAATGGAGATGACATTGTTTTTCCTTAATTGAGCTAGCATTCGATTGACTACCTCGCGGGATGTGCCGCAAAAATTGGCGAGTTCTTGGTTCGTGAAGGGAAGATTGATAACTTTACCGTCTTCTACTTCAGTGCCATAGCTATTTGATAAACGGATGAGGGTGGAGTAAAATGCGCCTTTTTTACCGTGCAGAAGCATGTCGCGGAATTTAGCCTGATTTTTACGGTTTTGAGCGGATAACCATGTCATCATATCGACAGCAAGACGACTATCAGAGGCGATTTTATCTTCTAATGCTTCTTTGGAAATAACCGATACAGCTCCATCTTCCATCATTTTTGCATTCATCATATATTTAGGGTTTTGAGAAAATAAGACTGTTTCCCCAACCAAATCATTCTCCGAACTAATGCGTATCGTTAATTCTCGACCGTCGGGAACAACCTTACTCACTTCTACTTTCCCTTTTATAATATAATACAAATCACTTGCAGGGGTGCTCTCCTGAAAAAGGTAGCGCCCTTTTTCCATATGTTTAACTTGATGTTTATTATCTAAAATTGCATGCATCCGATTAGATAACGATAATTCATTCATGCATATGACCACCTTTCAGATACCGTTATTACTCAATTACTCCCTTTGATTTAAACGAAAAAAAACCTAGTAGTCAACAAGTTTGGATAATTCTAGGATTTTAGATGGATAATTTTTCATTTGGAATTAATGTTTATAATTTTATAAAAATACATTTGATTTTATTTTTATTCAGTCTTATAATAATAGAATCAAAGAATGACAGGGACCTGAAATTATAGGAGATGGTTTTATGAACGTATCAATAGTAGGTGCAACGGGTTATGGAGGACTGGAACTAATAAGATTTTTGAATAATCATCCGCAATTTAAAATAAAATCATTGCATACTTCATCCCAATTTGGTCGAAGTTTATATGAAGAAAATACACATTTAATGCATATGAAAGATAAATTAGAAGAAATTGACCCGAAAGCCATTGCAGAAAAATCCGATATTGTATTTCTAGCAACTCCTTCTGGTGTTTCATCGCAATTGATTTCGGAATTTTCTGACCTTGATATTAAAGTAATCGACCTATCTGGAGACCTCAGGCTTCAAACTCCAGGTGAATACGAGCACTGGTATAAAAAAACAGCCGCTCCTCAGCAAATTATAGAAGATGCCGTATACGGATTGGCTGAATGGAATGCCGAAGCAATAAAAAAAGCAACGATTATTGCCAATCCAGGTTGCTACCCAACCGCATCACTATTAGGTCTCGCCCCTTTATTCACTGAAGGATTGGCCGGAGCAGCTGCTGATGTGATCATCGATGCAAAATCTGGGGTTTCAGGGGCGGGTAAATCACTTTCGGCAGTCACCCATTATAGTGAAATGAATGAGAACTTTAAGATATATAAGGTAAATCAACATCAACACATACCGGAAATTGAACAACAGCTGGGGCGATGGTCATCAGGTTTACAGCCCATCACCTTTAATGCACATCTTGTTCCAATGACAAGAGGGATTATGGCAACGATGTATATAAAGGTAAATCGGAAAACCTCAAATGTTGAATTGAAGGATTTATACGAAACAGTATACGAGAACCACCCATTTGTCCGGGTACAGCCCCTTGATCGCTTTCCATCCACGAAACAGGTATTTGGATCGAACTTTTGCGACATTGGTGTGGATTATGATGAAAGAACAGGTAAGGTAACAGTGGTTTCAGTTATTGATAATTTAGTGAAGGGTGCTGCAGGGCAGGCCATTCAAAATGCAAATATATTAATGGGACTAGAAGAAACGGCAGGACTATGGAACAGTCCGTTATATCCGTAAACTATGGAGGGAAACAATGAATACACTACAGCCAGTTGAAGTAATCAAACAAATTCAAGAAGGAAACATTTTAATGCCCCAAGGTTTCAAAGCGTCAGGTGTCCATGCAGGATTACGCTATTCTAAAAAGGACATTGGCATCATTTTTACGGATGTCCCAGCATCAGCCGCAGCGGTTTATACACAAAATGTAGTTCAAGCCGCTCCAATCAATGTAACGAAAGATAGCATTGCAGTTACTGGAAAACTTCACGGCATTGTAGTGAATAGTGCTTGTGCGAATGCTTGTACAGGCGAACAGGGTTTAAAGGATGCAAATGAAATGAGGAAGATTGCGGCTTCAAAGTTCGGTTTGGAGGATCATTCATTTGCAGTGGCTTCAACGGGAGTCATAGGGGAATTCATGGAGATGGAAAAAGTAAGGAAAGGTATAGAGTCATTGCAGCCAGAAAATACATCTGAAGCAGCTGAAGCTTTTGGTACAGCCATTTTAACAACGGATATTGTAACGAAGAGCTGTGGTTATGAATCGATTATTGACGGTAAAACAGTGAAAATGGGCGGCGCTGCGAAGGGATCGGGAATGATTCATCCAAACATGGCCACAATGCTCGGTTTCATAACAACGGACGCTGTAATTGAACCGGGTGATTTACAGCAAGCACTATCTTCCATTACAAATGATACATTCAATCAAATCACGGTTGATGGCGACTGTTCAACGAACGACATGGTGTTAGTGCTCGCGAATGGAGAAGCGAACAATGACCCTTTGACACCTAATCATCCAGAATGGTCCATTTTCCTGGAATTATTAAAACAAACTTCCGAAAATCTCGCTAAACAAATTGCGAAAGACGGAGAAGGTGCCACAAAACTGATAGAAGTGAATGTTCATGGCATGCATACGAAGCAAGATTCACAGATGATGGCGAAAACGATCGTAGGATCAAATCTAGTGAAAACAGCAGCTTTTGGAGCGGATGCAAACTGGGGACGCATCATTGCTGCGATGGGAAGAAGCGGAGTGGCATTCAATCCGGATCAAACAACGATCGTTTTTGGTGATATCGTCGTACTTAATAATGGTGAGCCAATCCTGTTTTCAGAGGAAGAGGCCAAAGCATACTTAGAGAATGATAGTATCATCATTCATGTATATTTAAAAGATGGTAATGAATCAGGCACGGCATGGGGATGCGATTTAACCTATGATTATGTGAAAATAAACGGAAGCTATCGTTCGTAAGAGGTGAAAATATGGACATATTAGTCGTAAAGTGCGGCGGCAGCATCATTAATGAGCTATCGGAGTCGTTTTTCAATAGTGTTAGAGAGTTACAAAACCGCGGCTACCATATTGTCTTTGTGCATGGAGGCGGCCCTGATATAAATTCAATGCTTGAAAAATTTGAGATTGAACCAGTATTTGAAGATGGTTTAAGAAAAACGACCACTGAAGTGTTGGAAATCGTGGAACTTATGCTTGCAGGTAAATCGAACCGCAGCCTCGTTCATAAATTGGAAGCTCATGGAATCAAGGCAATCGGTATAAATGGCTCTGACGGAGGAATTCTCACAGGTGATTATATCGATGAACAGAAACTTGGAGCTGTTGGTGAGATACAACAAGTCAATACGGAATTATTAGGACTTTTATTCGAAAAAGGTTATTGTCCGGTATTGACGCCCATTTCAATTACCGAAGAAGGCAATAAATTAAATGTGAATGCCGATATGGCTGCTGGGTCTGTAGCGAAGGCACTATCGGCCGATATGTGTTTATTTGTGACAGATGTTAAAGGGGTCTTGAAGAATGGGCAGATCATTGAGAAATTGAATGAAACGGAAACGAAGAATATGATCATGGATGGAAGTATCCATGGGGGAATGATCCCGAAAGTCAATACAGCATTGTCGGTGCTGAATAAAGGGATTGAAGAAGTGATGATCGTTAGTGGGAAAGAATATTTTTATCAAGGCGGACAATTCATCGGTACGAAATTTCTTCAGGAGGAAGGGGTATTTCAATGAGTTCTTTATTTCCAACATATGCAAGGTGGAACATTGAGCCAGACACAGCGTCAGGATTGAAGATTACGAGTGCAACTGGTATAGAGTATCTGGATTTTACATCCGGGATCGGGGTTTTGAATCTTGGGCATTGTCATGAGAAGGTAAAAATGGCTGTTACAGAGCAGCTTAATAAATATTGGCATGTATCGAACATGTTTCAAAGTTCCATACAGGAACGGACAGCAAAAATGCTGGCTGATGCCTCTGGTTTAAGTCAGGTGTTCTTTGCAAACAGCGGTGCTGAGGCGAATGAGGCAGCTATCAAACTAGCACGTAAAGCAACTGGGAAAAGCAAAATAGTCACATGTCAGCAGTCTTTCCACGGCCGTACGTTTGCAACGATGGCTGCAACGGGGCAGGAAAAAATCAAGATTGGTTTCGGACCGATGCTAGCTTCGTTCGAATATGTTCCATTTAATGATAATGATGCGATGGCAGCAGCCATTGATGAAAATACGGCAGCTGTAATGATTGAAATAGTTCAAGGTGAGGGCGGCATTCATGTGGTACAGCAATCTTATCTGGACGCGATACAAACTCAATGCCAAGATTACGGAGCTCTCCTTATCATAGATGAAATCCAGACTGGAATAGGGCGTACAGGGAAACCATTTGCATTCCAGCATTTTAATATTCAACCGGACATCATAACTTCAGCAAAGGGGCTGGGTAATGGACTGCCAATCGGGGCGATGATTGGAAAGGAAGCACTGTCTGAGTTCTTTAACCCTGGAAGTCATGGATCCACTTTTGGAGGTAATCCCGTTAGTGTCTCAGCGGCCGAAGCCGTGTTAAAGGAAATTTTCCAGTCAGGGTTTTTAAAAGAAACCGTTAAAAAGGCTGAATACCTTGAGAGCGAATTGGCAAAAGCATTGATGGACATGGAAGAAGTGAAAGAGATTCGCGGTCTGGGAATGATGGTCGGAATCGAATGTAAACAGGATGTTCAGGGCTTTATAATGGAACTGCAAGATGAGGGCTTACTTGTATTGAGTGCAGGTCCTAAAGTACTTCGTTTACTCCCATCCCTGACAGTTACCGAATCGGAGATCAATAGTGCTATAAATAAAATTAAAAAAGTATTGGGAATAAAACAAACTATCTAAATTTATTGAATTTTTATAGAATGAAATGAATAATTATGCTATTCTGTATATAAATATACATCATCTAAAGAGGTGAAGATCATGAAAAGCTATCTATATTTAGAGAATGGTTCCGTCTTTGAAGGGGAACTGCTGACTAAATCGAGTGAAAAAACAATCACTGGAGAGATTGTCTTTTTTACAGGAATGACCGGATATCAAGAAGTGTTGACAGATCCTTCATATAAGGACCAGATCGTTATCTTCACATACCCACTAATCGGAAATTATGGAATCAATGAACATGATTTTGAAAGTAAGAAGCCGCATGTTGCCGGTGTGATTGTATATGAAGGAAATATGAGCCATTCCCATTATCAAGCTAAATATTCACTTGGTGAATATCTAGACAAGTGGAACATTCCTCTTTTAAGCCATGTTGACACAAGAGCGGTCGTTAAGAATATAAGACAGGAAGGTTCCATGCAGGCAGTCATTACAGCGGAAGAAAAATACACGGCCATACCTTGCCTGAATGGTTTATCAGCACACGTTGCTGAGGTATCCACAAAGGTTGTCGAGAGTTTTGGGAATGGCGGCAAGCACGTGGTAATGATGGATTTCGGCTATAAAAAATCCATATTGGATTCATTGGTCGAGCAAGGCTGCCGAGTCTCTGTCGTACCGTTCGATACTGAATTCGAACAAATCAAGGACCTGAAACCAGATGGAATTTTGCTTTCAAATGGGCCTGGGGATCCAAAACAGCTTGAATACCTCCTAGGAAACATTAAAAAGATTATTACGAATTTTCCGACGATGGGCATTTGCCTCGGTCATCAATTAACGGCCCTTGCCTTAGGTGGAAATACAAAAAAAATGCTGTTTGGACATCGAGGTGCGAATCAGCCCGTGGTCGATTTGAAAACGAAGAAGGTGTATATGAGTTCGCAGAATCATAGTTATGAGGTGGATGAACCGAGCTTAAAAGGAACATCGCTGCAAGTGAGATTCAGAAACGTGAATGATAACACGGTTGAGGGGCTCATGCATGAAGACTTGCCAATCTTCACTACCCAGTATCACCCAGAGGCAAATCCAGGACCTATCGAGAGTTCATTACTATTCAATGATTTTTTACAAATGATAAATGATTATAGCGGGAGAGAAAAAGCTTATGCCTAAGGACAACACGATACAGACCATTTTAGTGATTGGTTCGGGGCCGATTGTCATCGGGCAGGCCGCCGAATTCGACTATGCAGGTACACAGGCCTGCCTTGCTTTAAAGGAAGAAGGATATAAAGTCATACTGGTCAACAACAACCCTGCAACGATCATGACTGATGAAATGAATGCGGATGCTGTCTATTTCGAACCTTTAACAGTTGATGTACTTGAAAAGATCATTTCCAAAGAAAAGCCGGATGGCCTGCTCGCTACATTAGGCGGTCAAACAGGATTAAATCTAGCTTATCAATTGGATGATGCTGGAGTACTTGAAAAATATAAAGTCAAATTATTGGGAACTCCGATCGACTCCATCAAAAAAGGGGAGGATCGTGAACTGTTTCGTGAGTTGATGTTTGAAATAGGTGAACCCGTTCCCGACAGTACGATTGTCCATACTCTTGAGGAAGCGCTGGATTTTGCCGACAAAATCGGTTTTCCTATTATCGTTCGTCCCGCTTACACACTAGGCGGAACTGGTGGTGGGATTGCTGATTCATTGGACACCTTTAAGGAACTTGTACGAGGCGGACTTCAAGAAAGTCCAATTACACAATGCTTGATTGAAAGAAGCATAGCTGGTTATAAAGAAGTGGAATATGAAGTGATGCGAGATGGCAACAATACGTGCATCACTATCTGTAATATGGAAAATATCGATCCGGTAGGGATCCATACAGGTGATTCGATTGTCGTGGCACCATCACAGACTTTATCGGACGACGAGTTTCAGATGCTGCGTGCCGCTTCCATTAAAATCATCTCTGCCTTAGGTATCATAGGCGGCTGTAACATTCAATTTGCACTTGATCCGAATAGCAAGCAATATTATTTAATAGAAGTAAACCCGCGCGTCAGCCGTTCATCGGCACTAGCTTCCAAAGCAACAGGTTATCCCATAGCACGAATAGCCGCAAAGCTCGCTGTTGGCTACGATTTATCGGAGCTCATCAATCCTGTAACGAAAAGTACATATTCAAGCTTTGAACCTGCTCTTGACTATGTAGCGGTGAAGTTCCCGAGGTGGCCATTCGATAAATTCACGACCGCCAACCGCAAATTGGGAACACAGATGAAGGCGACCGGTGAAGTGATGGCTCTACACCGCAGCTTTGAAGGAGCAGTCCAAAAGGCCGTCGATTCTTTGGAATTGAAAACGATTGGGCTGCAGCTATCAACGCTGAAAAATAAAACGGTTACGGAACTCTGGGGAAAGCTTGCTGAAAAATCCGATGAACGAATATTTGTCATTTTTGAAATGCTTAGAAAAGGTGTGACGATTGAAGAAATCCATGAAGCGACAGCCATAGATTATTTCTTCCTTAAATCCTTTGCGTCATTGATCCAAAATGAAATGAAGATTGAAGCTAAGGCAATCGATCAGGTAACAAGTGAAGAACTGCAGGCATACAAGGAAAAGGGCTTTTCAGACCGCTATCTTGCTTCCGTATGGAAAGTAAGTGAGATGGAAGTGAGAGCATACCGCAAATCATTAGGCCTAACGGCGGTCTACAAAACGGTTGATACATGTGCAGCCGAGTTCGAATCACATACGAACTATCACTATTCAACATATTTTGGTGAGAACGAACAGAAAAAAACTGATAAAAGGAAAGTCTTAATGATTGGCAGCGGTCCGATCCGCATCGGACAGGGTATCGAATTTGATTATTGTTCGGTTCACGGTGTTTATGCACTCCAGGATGAAAATGTTGAAACGATAATGATCAATAATAATCCGGAAACGGTAAGCACTGATTTTGCGACGGCAGATCGCCTTTATTTTGAACCTTTAACTCTTGAATACGTTCTTAATGTAATAGAAGCGGAAGATATAAAAGACGTAATCGTCCAATTTGGTGGGCAGACTGCGATAAACTTGGCAAAAGGCCTGGAGGATTACGGTGTCAATTTGTTGGGGACTTCCTTCGATACACTCGATCAATTAGAAGACCGTGATCGTTTTTATCAGCTTCTTCAAAAACTGGATATCCCCCATGTACCGGGTTCAATGGCTAGTGGTGAAGAACAATTAATTACCTGTGCAGAGGAAATTGGCTTTCCAGTACTCTTACGACCATCCTATGTAATTGGCGGCCAGGGAATGGAAATCATCCGCTCCAAGGAAAGCTTAGTGAATAGAATGGTAAATGGAACGGCACTTGTATATCCCGTGTTGATCGATTCCTATATTCCAGGAAAGGAAGCCGAAATCGATTTGATTGCGGATGGCAATGATGTATACATTCCCATCATTGCCGAACATATTGAGAAAGCAGGTGTCCATTCAGGGGATAGCGTGGCATTATTGCCAGCTCAAACCTTAACGGATGATATCAAAGATAAAATGACCCTTTATGCTACAAAACTAGTTAGGGAACTTGGTTATAAAGGACTTATGAACATCCAATTCGTGATTGAGGGAAATAGTGTATATGTATTGGAAGTGAATCCTCGTGCCAGTCGGACAATCCCAATCATCAGCAAAGTAACCGATGCATCCTTGGTGCAAATAGCGACAAAAATATTGCTTGGGAAATATTCATTGTCGAATGCGTTCGACAAAACGGGCTTAATGGAAGAAATTCCGTATGCTGTCGTCAAATACCCAGTATTTTCTACCTTTGCACTAAGCGGACTTGATTCGAAGGTAGGTCCGGAAATGAAATCAACAGGGGAAGGAATCGCAATCGGAAAAACGGTAAATGAAGCGTTGACAAAAGTATTCCATGCTCAAAAGGCTAAACATACCTCAGGTGTTTATCAATCAGGATCAGTCCAATTTAGTGAAGAGTTGCTAGTGCAAATCAAAGAAGCAGGTTTGACATTGGAGAATTCAGATTTTGATAAATGGTTAAATGAAGGAAATGCTGCGGTCGTTTTGGCATATGGAACAACGGAAGAAGATAAGAAGCTAAGATTGCTTGCAGCGAAATACCGACTGCTTGCATTTACGGAAGAAGAGACTTTCAAGGCCTATCTTCAATCGATAGGAAATGCTGATCCCGGGGTTACCTCGCTTCAGGAATGGCTTGTACCATATTCGAAAGGAGTGTCACACGTATGAGTTCAATGACGGCACCGACACAAGCAAAGATTTTAAATGGAAAAGATTTTTTGACCATGAAAGAGTCTGCACCAACGGCAATTGCAGATTTGTTAAAGCTAGCGCAGACCATTAAAGGCAAATTGCAAGCTGGTGAAGAATATACGCCTTTAAAAGGGAAAACGTTAGGGATGATCTTTGAAAAATCGTCTACCCGTACCCGTGTTTCTTTTGAAGTAGGCATGATGCAGCTTGGTGGACATGCTTTGTTCTTGAGTGGTAATGACTTGCAAATTGGACGTGGTGAAACTATTTCCGATACTGCAAAAGTCCTTTCTGAATATATTGATGGCATCATGATTCGTACCTTCGAGCATGAAAAAATCCTGGAATTGTCAGAAAACGCTTCAATCCCAGTCATCAATGGGCTAACTGATCTCGCACATCCTTGTCAGGTGCTTGCTGACTTCTTGACGATCATCGAGATAAAAGGGCAGCTAAAAGGCTTGAAAATGAGTTATATCGGTGATGGCAATAATGTTGCCAATTCATTGATGGTAGGCTGTGCAAAAATGGGAATGGATTTTTCCATTGGGTGCCCAGAGGCCTATAAACCGGATGAAAAAGTCGTTGCCTATGCTCGAGAAGTCGCAGAAGAGACTGGCAGTGAAATTGTGGTCACAACCTCCGCTTCAGAAGCCATAAAAGATGCGGATATTGTCTATTCCGATGTTTGGACCTCCATGGGGCAGGAAATCGAGAATGGTATCCGTTTAGAAGCTTTTAAAGATTATCAAATCAATGGTGAACTAGTAAAACTTGCTAAAGAAGATTACCTATTCATGCATTGCCTGCCTGCACACAGGGAAGAAGAGGTAACGGCTGAAGTCATCGATGGACCTAATTCCGTCGTTTTCCACCAAGCTGGAAATCGGCTGCATGCCCAAAAGGCGGTTCTGGTGGACTTAATGACTTAACCAAAAAAGAGTCTCTTCAGAGAACAGTCGCTCAGTTTGTAGAAAAAAAGGTTTCGGAATGGTCTCATTCCGAAACCTTTTTGATTTTATTTGTAGCAGTTAGGGAATATAACTGCTACAAATATTTGGGCGTCCTACCTTTGAAAATATCTTTCATCAAGTCATAAATGAAAAAGGCATCAATTGTTGCCCCCATTTTACGAACTAAATGGTTTGATGGCACCAGTTGATCTTGCTGAATAGAACCATGTTTAGAAACATCTTAATCAACTCAAGTTTTAACCATCTATTTTAAACAAAAAAGACTGCAGGTAAAAGGGTCTATCCTTACTGTTAAAACAAAGTTGATTGGAAAGAAAGGTAGGACGAGACTCTTGGGAGGAAAGCGGGTCAAAGGGGAGATCCTGCAGGCGCAATGGCGCCGAGGGAGGACCGCCCGTAGAAAGCGAGTGCCCCACTTTCAATCAACGGTCAAGTTTTAAACATAAAAAGACTGTAGACAAACCCAACTACTATCGAATTGAAATGCCCCGTAAATGTTAGAGACCAAACTAACATTTACGGGGTGTTTTTTATGGCTGATTTTTCCGCCGAACAGAAAATATTCATTACACGACTTTACCTAGAAGGAAAGCACAGCTATATGGATCTTCAAAAGGATTTGAAGTCTCGTATCAAACGATTCAAGGGTGGGTTCGTTTATACCAAATTCAAGGAGCCGATGGATTTAAGAAATCCTATACAAGTTATTCTGCGGAGTTTAAAATGGATGTCCTTATTTATATGAATGAAACGGGTATATCTTCTTACGACGCAGCCGCAAGGTTTAAAATTTATTCTCCAGCTTTAATTCGGACGTGGAGAATAAATTTTAATGCCTATGGAGTAGATGTCCTAATTTCTAAGAAAAAGGGGCCATTATCCATGAAAAAAGAAACCAATCCATCCATCTAAACAAGTTGAAGGGTCAGTGGAAGCGCCTGAAAAACGAATGAAACAACTGGAAATGGAGAATGCGTATTAAAAAAAGTTGAATACTTTAGTTCAAATGCAGGAAAAATTACAACCAAAATCAAAGCGCAAGTAATTGATGAACTAAAGTCGATGTATGAGGTCGTAGCCTTAATTAAAGTCGCTGATATTCAGATAACGCAGACATGGGAAATTTCTTGGCTTGTTAAAGTCTGAATTGCTTTATCTCCAAGAGTTTGAAAGTATGGAGCACTTTGAAAAGGAATTAGATGATTATATCCATTACTATAACCACAAACGTATGAAGGGAAAATTAAACGCCCTGAGTCCGAGAGAATACCGAACTCAGGTCTTAGAAGCTGCTTAAACTATTTGTCTAACTTTAATGGGCCAGATCAAATTTGTCTACAGTCTAAGTGTCTGCCCAAAGAATATCGCTTTTTTAATTCGGTCAAATTTCCTGTGTGTCCTTAATTTTTCTGACATGAAAGGAAGGAACCTGGTAATAATAACAGGGAAAGCATGTAAAGGGGTGAAATCTATGGGGCAAAATCGTCAATTTAAGCCAGGTCAGAAGGCACCTAATAATGGGACCTACGTAGAAATCGGTGAAACGGGCAGCACGGTAGTGAATCCGAAAATGGTAAAGCTTGATGCAGGGGATTCTTTTCCTGAAACATCCAATCATAACCGGATTTGGACTTATAAGCGGAAGCCATGAAACATCCAAAAGCAGGAAAAAGGACTGATCGCCATCCTTTTCCTGCTTTTTTTCTATTCTGCGGAATAACCGAATATTTTCGAGATTTCCAAACAGCTCTTTCTTAAATAGTGGCTTAAAGGATCTTCATAATGATCAGGAATGCTTTCGGTGAACCCAACGGCAGTGATCGCTCCCAATAATTCTGAATTATAATTAAAAACCGGAATGGACATGGAGGAAACAGATGGTACAAGAGGCTCTTTGGCAAAAGCTATTTTGTATTTCCGGATTTCATCATATTCATTTGTTCCTTTAAGGAACGAGCCTGTAACATTACGATCTTTTTCAATCCATTGAGCCGTCAAGGAAGGATCCTGAAATACAGTGAATACCTTTCCAGAAGAGGATGATGGGGGAAGGCGTGTACCTAACTGTGCCCCGATGTTTAAGTTTTGGTTGGAATTCCATATTTTTGCCGTGATTGGTCCATCATATGTCCAAACGGAAAAAAGGACAGTACAAGAAGTATGGTGACTGATTTCCTGTAAATAAGGAGTTATTCTGCTCGTTACATCCTCATTACCTATCGCTGCCATGCCATATTGAATCAATTTGCTCCCAAGGTGATACATACCGGTTGTCTTATCGCGATATAGTAACTCCAGCTGAGTCAAGGTATTCAAATACTTATAGAGGTTACTTTTCGTTATTTCCGTTAATTCTTGAATATCAGAGAATCTTAAAGGAGTTCTTTGGGAAGCAAGTAAATCAATGATGCTCATCCCTATTTGTAATGATTGAATCGTCGAACCGGATTTTACGATTTCCATAAATCAATCTCCCTAATCTGTTTTAATTTAGGTCTAGTATATCAGAAGCTGTAAAATTTAAATGAAATTCAGCAAGAAAAACAGGAGGCTGCTTGAAGCTATCCATATACTTTCCTATTAAATAAATAATTTCAGCTGACCTTTTTATTGATTCCGAAGTAGTCATAATGGTGTAGATGATAACATTTGCACAAAATTTTGCAATACTTTCTTGACAATATTCCGAAAATTGAGTTATTATTTATATAAATAGTGAACAGTGTTACCTATAAGTGGTTTAGGTGAATGTGCATTCATTCATATTCTGGTTTGTGAAGCGAATCCAGCAGAATTAGCCCACAAATAAGGATAGTGACATTAAAAAGAGATTTTTTAAAAAAAACAGATTAATAAAGGAGAATGAAATATGAAATTAGTAACTTTCAGCAATAAAGGATTTAAACGTATTGGTGCAATTTACCCTAATAATGTAATAGTCGACTTGAATTATGCTTATCAAGCGCTTCTTGAAAGCGAAGGAAAACTTCGCAGTGAACAAATCGCTGAAGCATATGTACCTGCAACCATGGAGGCGTTTTTACAGGGAGGGAATGAAAGCCTTTCCATCGCAAAAAAGGCTGCGGACTATGCATTGAACAATCATGATTCCTTCAGACATGAATTGCTGCATGACGTTGAAAATATAAAGCTTGAGGCTCCTGTCCAAAAGCCAAGCAAAATTATTTGTGTCGGACACAACTACCGTGAGCATATTGCTGAAATGGGTCGTGAATTGCCGCCATTCCCTGTGGTATTCGCAAAGTTTGCCAATACAGTAATCGGTCCCCAAGATGATATACCATTTTTCCCAATCTCTGAACAACTTGATTATGAAGCAGAATTCGCTTTTGTAGTCGGACAAAGGGCACGTAATGTCTCAAAAGAAGATGCGCTTGATTATGTAGCCGGTTATACAATTGCGAATGATGTTACGTATCGTGATATCCAACGGCGTACACTTGAGTGGCTTCAAGGAAAAACGGTTGAAGGAAGTGCCCCTATGGGTCCTTGGCTAGTCACTTCCGATGAACTATCCGATCCATCTGGCTTAAATGTCCGATTAACGGTAAATGGTGAAGAACGCCAAAAAACGAATACGTCCAACTTCGTATTCGATGTGAAATATCTAGTTGAGTTCTTATCGAATTTAATGACTCTCGAACCAGGTGACATCGTTCTTACAGGAACACCGGGTGGGGTAGGAGTAGCCCGTGATCCACAAGTGTTCTTAAGGGATGGTGACGTCGTCAAAATCGAGATCGACAAAATAGGTTATCTTGAAAACCGTGTGCGACGTGTCGGGGAGGGGAAATAGAATGGCTTATAAGGAAATCGGGACATCCATTCAATCTGTTCAACGATCCATCGACCACATTCTTGAGACAGCTGCAAACCTTCCGGATGAAACGATCCGATTCAAGCTTACAGATGATGAATGGTCAATCATGCAGATACTTTCCCATTTAGCTGAGGCCATTCCTTATTGGTTAGGTGAAGTGGAAAATGTAGTAGCGGTCCCTGGATCCCAATGGGGGCGTGGATTGCAAGATCCGGCCCGCCTGGCAGCAGTTGCCGATACTGACAAACTTGCTGTTGATGATGTCATGAAGCAAGTGGAGGAGCTTAAATATAAAGTGGAAAGCTGTCTCGGGAAATTAGATGAAGAAACACTATCCAAAGAATCACCACACCGAAATTTCGCTAAATTCGGTAACAAACCAGCTTCTTATATAATCGATCACTTCATTGATGAGCATGTTTCAGGACACTATGATCAAATTAAGCGAAACCTTTCTAAAATCCAGTGAGGAAATGACAAAAAAAGAAAGTAGGGATTAATATGGCTGAAAAATCGGAATACATGAATAGTACAATCGTAAAAGATTTTACAAAGGATATTCAGCAGTATAACCTTGGGCCACTGTGGGAAGCCATTCCCGCTCTGATGGACCATGAACCTAAACCTCATGCCCATGCTTATTTATGGAAAGAAGAGCTTTTGACAAAAAAATTGATGGAAGCAGCTGAAATCTTCACTCCAGACCGAGGTGGGGAGCGAAGAGCCATATATTTTCAAAACCCTGGCCTTACGTATCGCCAGCCTTGGGGATGGGCTTCGACAACGCAAACGCTTTATGCAGCGGTTCAGCTATTGTTGCCAGGTGAAGTGGCCCCTTCCCACCGTCACTCCCAAAGTGCACTTCGTTTCATTACGAAGGGTGAAGGTGCCTACACCATCGTTCAGGGAGAAAGGATCTTCATGGAAGAAGGAGATTTCTTGATCACGCCTAAAAACCTATGGCATGGTCATGGACATGTTGGAGAAAAGCCAATGATTTGGATGGATGCCCTTGATATTCCAACCATCTATTCCATAGGTGGCACTTTCTTTGAACCATATCCAGATCGGATTGAAACGCCTAAACGGCCGGATAATTTTTCAGAGCTCCGTTATCAAGGCGGAATGGTTCGTCCGGTATCCGACCGCTATTCACAAGTGGCACCGCTTGCCAACTACAAGTGGAAAGGCACCAAAGCAGCGATAGAAGGGTTAATGAATTTCGAACCGGACCCATACGAAGGGTTCGCTGTGGAGTATATCAACCCATCAAATGGCCAAACGGCCAATCCGACGATGGGGGCATGGATGCAGAAACTTCCTAAAGGTTTCCATACGAAAGCACATCGCCATACCCATTCCACAATTTATCAAGTGCACCAAGGATCAGGCTATACGGTCATTAATGGGGTGCGTTTTGACTGGTCCAAGGGAGATTACTTCGTCGTTCCGAATTGGGCCTGGCATGAGCACGTTGCAGAAGTCGATTCTTATTTATTCTCGGTAAACGACCTACCAATAATGGAAAGGTTCGATTTGGAACAGCAACAGGCATTAGACGCAAACAATGGTTACCAAAAGGTTGATAGTGAATTCAAGCCTGTTTTGGTTTAAAAATGATCGGTTTGAAAACTTTCAGAATGATCCTGATGTATATATGGAGTGCCAGTTGAAAACGCTTACTAGGATATTGGTCCACAACATTGTCTAAAACAACTAATTTAGGGGGAATTGATGATGAACAAAGAAAAAAAACCATTCATCGTTATCGGTGGGGGAATTGGCGGATTGGCAACTGCTTTAGGAATCGCAGAAACGAAACAGTATGTAAAAGTCCTGGAACAAGCTCCCGAATTTGGTGAAATTGGTGCAGGGATTCAGCTTGCAGCAAATGCTACCAACGTATTGCAGCGTTTAGGCGTCATGGATAAAATCAATGAAATTGCAGTATTTCCAAAAAGGTTGGTGCTGATGGATGCCTTTTCCGGAAAAGAGCTTTCCGCTTTGGATTTAGGTGATGTTTATAAAGAGAGATATGGGGCCCCGTACGTTGTTTTGCATCGTTCCGATTTGCATAAAGTACTGGCTGAAGCCTGTGAAAAGAACCCGTATGTCGAACTGGTTACGAATCAAACCATTATTGAGTCAGTAGAAAATGAAGGTGAAGTGACAGTTACTTCTGCCAACGGGTCCCAACATTCAGGAACTGCTGTCATCGGAGCAGATGGATTATGGTCCAAGGCACGGAAACATTTTGTGGAAGATCAGCCGGTCTGCTCTCGATATGTTGCATACAGGGGAGCGATCCCGATGGAAGAGGTTACGAGCCATGGAGATTTAGATGATGTATATATGTGGATTGGGCCAAACCTTCATCTTGTTCAATATCCGGTTAGAAGGGGAGAACTATACAACCAAGTAGTTGTGTTCAAAAGCTCTCAATACACGGAAGAAAACGAAAAAACAGATCAATGGGGGACCCCGGAAGAAATGGACCGTGTATTTGCCGGAACTTGTGAGCTTGTTCAAAATGCGATTTCATTCATTCAAAGGCAACGCCGCTGGCCCATGTATGACCGTTTACCAATTGATAATTGGACAAAAGGAAGAATGACGCTTACGGGCGATGCGGCACATCCGATGCTTCAATACTTGGCACAAGGGGCTTGCCAGGCTTTAGAAGATGCAGCTTATTTGTCGGATATGCTTCATAAGCATGGGAATGACATTGAACAGGAATTTTTGGAATATCAAGAGGAACGGATTCCGCGTACGGCTCATGTTCAAACGTGCGCAAGAATGTGGGGGGAAATCATTCACAATCCGACCGATGCAGGCATTCTGCTTCGAGATACGATCCTTGCAGGTCGCACGGATAAGGATTTCCAATTCGTCGATGAATTTCATGGTTACAACAGAACAGCCGCTACAGTATAATCCGTCTTGTTTCATCCAAATACTGTGTTATGGGATTTTATGCATTTGACAAATGGGTCTGCCTTTCTTCTATATGAAGAAAGGCTTTTGCTGTTTATCCTCCAAGCCCCCTGCATTTTTTATAACTTTCCTTTACATGGGGAAAATTAGAAGTATAATGAAAATGTAAAGGTCAAAATTGGTCAAATCGAGTGGAGATTCGTTCATGATATAGATGAATGGGAGGCATTAAGATGGATATTAATAAAATGACGGAGAGAACCCAACAGGCGTTCATTGGCGGCCAGGAACTAGCGAAAGATAGAGGGAATCCCGAGCTGACAGAGTTGCATTTATTAAAAACCTTAATGGAACAGGATGAAAGTTTATTGATCAGGATTTTATCCGAATCTGATAAACCGATGAAACTATTTGATATAGAGCTAAATAAGGAACTGGATCGATTACCGGAAGTGAGCGGGGGTGTTTCCCAGGTTTACATGTCATCCTCCCTCCAGCAAATTTTGACGGCTGCCGAAAATGAAATGCGGATGTGGGAGGATGAATATTTATCTGTCGAACATATACTGCTTGCGTCATTGCAAGTCAATAAAACGAATGTAAACAGGCTTTTTTCATTATATGGAATTGATTATGATAAAGCAAAACGGGTTATAAACGATATAAGGGGGAATCAGCGAGTGACCAGTCAAAATCCTGAAAGCACTTATGAAGTACTGAAAAAATACGGCAGAGATCTCGTTGCTGAGGTTAAATCGGGGAAGGTTGATCCCGTAATAGGTCGAGATACGGAAATCCGTAACGTCATCCGGATCCTTTCACGTAAAACGAAAAATAATCCTGTATTAATAGGAGAACCGGGAGTAGGTAAAACAGCCATAGTCGAGGGGCTGGCACAAAGGATTGTCAGGAAGGATGTACCAGAGGGATTAAAGGACAAGACCGTTTTTTCACTAGATATGAGTGCGCTTGTCGCTGGGGCCAAATTCCGCGGTGAATTTGAAGAACGCCTAAAAGCGGTGTTGAATGAAATCAAGAAGAGTGACGGTAAAATTCTTTTATTCATTGATGAATTACACACAATTGTCGGTGCAGGAAGAACGGATGGCGCACTTGATGCAGGAAATATGTTAAAGCCGATGCTTGCGCGCGGTGAGCTGCATTGTATCGGGGCAACGACCCTTGATGAATATCGACAATATATTGAAAAAGATCCTGCTTTGGAACGCCGTTTCCAGCAGGTTCTGGTTCCTGAACCGGATGTGGAAGATACGATTTCTATTTTGCGGGGATTAAAGGAACGGTTTGAAATTCACCATGGCGTCAGAATACATGATCGGGCGATCGTAGCTGCCTCTGTCCTTTCGAACCGATATATAACCGAGCGATTTTTACCGGATAAAGCGATAGATCTTGTAGATGAAGCATGTGCGATGATTCGAATGGAAATTGATTCAATGCCGTCCGAGTTGGATGAAATCACGAGAAAAGTCATGCAACTTGAAATTGAAGAAGCTGCTTTGAAGAATGAGGAGGACCCTCAAAGCAAAGCAAGGCTTGAAGTCCTTCAAAAAGAACTATCAGAACTCCAGGATCAAGCGAACAGCATGAAATCCAAGTGGCAAATGGAGAAATCAGCGCTTCAAAAGGTGCAGGATCAACGTGAAGAGCTTGAGAAACTGCGTCATGAGCTGGAACAAGCAGAGAATGACTATGACCTTAATCGGGCAGCTGAACTTCGGCACGGAAGGATTCCGCAGCTTCAAAAAGAATTGGAAGTAATGGAAGACGAATTGGAAAAGGAAAAAAAGGAATCACGATTGCTTCGCCAAGAAGTCACAGAGGAGGAAATAGCCTCGATTGTTGCAAGGTGGACGGGGATTCCCATAAGCAAGCTGGTGGAAAGTGAAAGAGAGAAGCTGCTTCGCCTATCCAATATCCTGCATGAACGCGTAATAGGTCAAGGAGAAGCGGTGGAACTCGTATCCGATGCCGTTTTAAGAGCAAGAGCTGGAATTAAAGATCCAAACAGACCAATCGGTTCATTCATCTTTCTTGGGCCGACGGGTGTCGGTAAAACCGAATTGGTAAAAGCTTTGGCAGAAACGTTATTCGATAGTGAAGAACATATGATTCGGATCGATATGTCGGAATATATGGAGAAACATTCTGTGTCCCGCCTTGTTGGTGCACCTCCTGGATATGTTGGGTTTGAAGAAGGCGGCCAACTTACGGAGGCTATTAGGAGAAACCCATACTCAGTCATATTATTAGACGAAATTGAAAAGGCGCATCCGGAAGTCTTCAATATTTTGCTGCAAATGTTGGATGATGGAAGAATAACAGACTCTCAAGGCAGAACAATCAACTGTAAAAATACGGTGATCATCATGACTTCCAATATCGGTTCCCATTTCTTATTGCAGTCCAACCGGGTGGATGGTGGCATTGAAGAAGAAATAAAGGATCAGGTCTTTAAAGAGTTAAGAGGCCATTTCCGACCGGAATTTTTGAATCGCGTTGATGACATTGTTTTATTCAAACCTCTGACGAAACTAGAAATCGTTGAAATTGTAGATAAGATGGTTCATCAATTACAAGTAAGGTTAACGGAACAAAATATAGTCCTGAACGTCACTGAAGCGGCTAAGGAATTCATTGCGGACCAGGGATATGATCCGGTATATGGAGCAAGACCGCTGAAGCGATTCATCCAAAAGCATCTGGAAACGAAAATTGCCCGTAAAATCATAGCTGGGACTGTTGAGCTTAAAGAAGGAATAACGATTGATTATGGTCAGGATGGGTTGGTCCTCATATAAAAACGTTGAAATGGAGTTTACCCGTAAGCGAAATACGGTATAACAAAAAAGGATGTCCTT
>NZ_JADILK010000027.1 GCF_017355165.1 Bacillus sp. SD075
GTTTGTAATTAAAAAAGGGTTTTATATTTCCAGGGACAGTATAGGGCCGGCCTTATTTGAATCGGTTACAATATCATGCGGGGAATGAACAAAATTCAGTGGTGAAACCTTAAGAAGAAGAAAAAATATCAGGTTTTACATTTATCGATTAAGGGTATTTATGTAAGATATTTCAACTTTAATGTTCAATGGGGTATGCAACTACATATAATTTGGAGAAAATGGATAATGCAGAAAGAAAGTGCGTTTAAGTTGCAAAATGGATTATTCCTTGTATAATAATAGTCAAATATAGTCAAAGTCAGAATGGAGGAGGCTGAGTGAGAAACATATCTGATGTTATCGAAACTTATTTAAAGCAAGTACTTGAAATAAGTCAAAAAGATATCTTAGAGATTAAAAGAAGTGAAATAGCAGATAAATTTCAGTGTGTTCCTTCTCAAATCAATTACGTAATCAATACCAGGTTTACGATCGAGAGAGGTTATGTTGTAGAAAGTAAGCGTGGAGGTGGCGGTTATATACGCATCATGAAAGTCGAATCACAGGATTCCGTGCAACTCATCAACCAATTATTATCGCTTATTGGCTCCAGGGTAACTCAATCGATGGCTGAAGGTGTAATTTCAAGGCTGATGAATGAAGACGTCATTAATGAAAGAGAAGCAAAGATTATGATGAGCGTCATAGATAGATCGGTGATTTATATCGACCTACCTGATCGCGATGAGCTTAGGGCAAGAATTTTAACTGCGATGCTTACGACTTTAAAATATAAATGAAACTGGCAGAGGTGATGAACGTTGATTTGCCAAGAATGTCAACAAAGACCTGCTACCCTGCACTTCACCAAAATCATCAATGGAAAGAAGACTGAAGTCATGATTTGTGAGAAATGTGCTCAGGAAAAAGGTGAAATGTTCATGGATGCAGGTGGTCCGGGTTTTTCAATAAATAATTTATTAGCAGGATTGTTGAATATGGAGTCGAATATTCAACAGACAAAGGCAAATGCATTTCCCAAAACGGAAGAGAGGCGTTGCCCGCATTGTCATCGATCTTATAAAGAATTTGTCCATATTGGTAAGTTTGGCTGTGCCGAATGTTATAAGACGTTCAATGAACAGTTAAATCCCATTTTAAAGAGGGTTCATAGCGGCAATACAGCACATATAGGAAAAATTCCAAAAAGGATTGGTGGCACCATATATCTTCGAAAGCAAATTTTGGACTTGAAAGAAGTTTTGAAGGTCCACATTGATCAAGAGGAGTTTGAAAAAGCGGCAGAGGTAAGAGATAAGGTTCGTTCCCTTGAAAAAAGGTATGAAGTACAAGAGGGGGGCGAGGAATTATGAGCTTGGAAAAGTTTGTAGAAAACGCCTTAAGTTCCTGGATGTGTGCCGAAGGTCCGGAAATTGATATTGTATTGAGTTCGCGGATTCGGCTGGCCAGGAATTTCAAGGACTTTACCTTCCCAACCTCCTTTTCTAACGAAGAAGCTAAAAAAATCATTGAATTGGTCAAAAAAAGAATCGAAAAGGAAGTAACACCAGATATTGGGAAACTGGAACTTTTAGAGATTGACCAATTGCAGCCACTGGAAAAACGCGTTCTTGTTGAAAAACATTTAATCAGTCCTCAATTAGTTGAAGATTCGGCGAAAAGTGCATGTCTCCTTTCGGAAAATGAAGAAATAAGTATCATGATAAACGAGGAGGATCATCTCCGTATTCAATGTCTAATGTCGGGGCTGCAGCTAAAGGAAACATTAAAGATTGCAAATGTTCTTGACGATTGGATTGAAGAATCCATAGACTATGCATATGATGAAGAAAGAGGATACCTAACTAGTTGTCCGACTAATGTGGGAACAGGATTAAGGGCTTCAGTCATGATGCATCTTCCGGGCCTGGTCCTTACACAGCAGATGAATAATATCATACCGGCTATCAACCAATTGGGGTTGGTGGTTCGAGGGATTTATGGAGAGGGCAGTCAAGCGTTAGGAAATATTTTTCAAATCTCTAATCAAATTACTCTTGGAAAGTCGGAAAGGGATATCGTTGAAGATCTAACAAGTGTAGTGCAACAAATCATAGCCCAGGAACGGTCAGCGAGGAATGCATTAGAGAGGACTTCCCACATACAATTAGAAGATAGAATTTTCCGTTCATATGGGATTTTGTCCAATGCTCGAATCATCGAGACCAAGGAAGCTGCTACCTGTATCTCCGATGTTAGGTTAGGGATAGATCTTGGGTATATAAAAAATATTTCTAAAAGCATTCTGAATGAGTTGATGATTTTGACGCAGTCGGGATTTTTACAAAAGTATGCAGGCGGCCCATTAAGACCCCATGAAAGGGATATCCGTCGGGCAGCACTCATCCGGGAACGCTTGAATTTCACGGAATCTTCCTCCTCATAGAGGTCATTGACCTCTTTAGGGAGTATCAAATTTCATGTAATAGATATGGAGCACGAAAATGCTTCTGCCATTACTTAAAGAATTGCCAGCAATTTTATTTAAACGAAAATTCTTAAGGAGGAATTCCCTATGATGTTTGGTCGTTTTACTGAAAGAGCCCAGAAAGTATTAGCATTAGCCCAAGAAGAGGCAATCCGTTTAGGTCATAATAATATTGGCACGGAACATATTTTACTTGGTCTGGTCCGAGAAGGTGATGGTATTGCAGCCAAGGCGTTATATGCTCTTGGATTGGGTCCGGATAAGATTCAGAAAGAAGTGGAAAATCTTATTGGTCGCGGACAGGATACAGCTCAAACGATACATTATACCCCAAGAGCGAAGAAAGTCATTGAGCTTTCCATGGATGAGGCAAGAAAATTAGGTCACTCATATGTTGGGACAGAGCATGTTCTTCTAGGTCTTATACGAGAAGGGGAAGGTGTTGCTGCCCGGGTATTGAATAATCTTGGAGTAAGTTTAAATAAAGCCCGACAACAAGTATTACAACTTTTGGGCAGCAATGAATCAGGCGGTCATCAAGGTTCAGCCGCTTCAAATGCAAGCACGCCGACACTGGATGGCCTAGCCCGTGATTTAACGGCGATCGCCAGGGAAGGAAGCTTGGATCCCGTTATCGGAAGAAGTAAGGAAATACAGCGTGTCATTGAGGTACTAAGCCGGCGTACAAAAAATAACCCAGTATTGATCGGTGAACCTGGGGTAGGTAAAACAGCCATTGCTGAAGGGCTTGCCCAACAGATCATCAATAATGAGGTACCTGAAATTTTGCGTGATAAACGCGTAATGACACTTGATATGGGTACTGTTGTGGCTGGTACTAAATATCGTGGTGAATTTGAGGACCGATTGAAGAAAGTTATGGATGAAATCCGTCAGGCAGGAAATATCATCTTATTCATCGATGAATTGCATACATTGATTGGTGCAGGTGGTGCAGAAGGCGCCATTGATGCCTCCAATATCCTTAAGCCATCATTGGCACGTGGTGAATTACAATGTATCGGTGCTACAACTTTGGATGAGTACCGTAAGTATATTGAAAAGGACGCTGCGCTTGAACGCCGTTTCCAGCCAATCCAAGTCGATGAGCCGACTATTTTGGAATCCATCCAAATTCTCAAGGGGCTGCGTGACCGTTATGAGGCACATCACCGCGTATCGATTACTGACGAAGCGATTGATGCCGCAGTCAAATTATCCGACCGTTATATTTCCGATCGCTTTTTACCGGATAAAGCGATTGACTTGATTGATGAAGCTGGTTCCAAGGTTAGGCTTCGTTCCTACACAACGCCACCTAACTTAAAGGAACTTGAAGTAAAGCTAGATGATGTTCGTAAGGAAAAGGATGCTTCCGTTCAGAGTCAGGAATTTGAAAAAGCTGCTTCGCTTCGCGATACAGAACAACGCTTAAGAGAACAATTGGAAGAAACGAAAAAAACTTGGAAAGAAAAACAAGGGCAGGAGAACAGTGAAGTCACAGTGGAAGACATTGCTCATGTCGTATCCAGCTGGACGGGAGTGCCAGTCACTAAATTGGCGCAAACAGAGTCAGACAAACTGCTTAATATGGAGGCAATCCTCCATGATCGTGTAATTGGGCAGGAAGAGGCCGTCATTGCGGTTTCTAAAGCGGTAAGACGTGCAAGAGCAGGTTTGAAAGATCCTAAGCGTCCAATTGGTTCATTCATCTTCTTGGGACCTACAGGGGTCGGTAAAACCGAGCTGGCCCGTGCTTTAGCTGAATCCATTTTTGGTGATGAAGATGCCATGATCCGCATCGATATGTCCGAATATATGGAGAAACATTCGACTTCACGTCTTGTTGGGTCCCCTCCAGGATATGTTGGATACGAAGAAGGCGGTCAGTTAACGGAAAAAGTGCGGAGGAAACCATACTCCGTCGTTCTGCTTGATGAAATAGAAAAGGCGCATCCGGATGTCTTCAATATTCTTCTTCAAGTATTGGAAGACGGAAGACTGACAGATTCCAAGGGACGTACTGTCGATTTCAGGAATACCATTCTGATTATGACATCGAATGTAGGGGCGTCGGCCCTGAAAACTGATAAGTATGTCGGTTTTAACATCCAGGATACTGGCCAGGATTATAAAAATATGAAAGGGAAAGTGATGGAAGAACTAAAACGTGCATTCCGTCCGGAATTCCTGAATCGTATCGATGAAACTATCGTGTTCCACTCATTAGAGAAGGATCATTTGAAACAAATCGTTACATTAATGTCAAATCAGCTTACTACCCGTTTGAAAGAACAGGAGATATACTTGGAGATGACTGATGCGGCTAGAGAAAAAATTGCTACGGAAGGTTTTGATCCGGAATATGGGGCACGGCCAATCCGCAGGGCGCTTCAGAAGCATGTAGAAGATTATCTATCCGAAGAGTTGCTTAAGGGCAACGTGAAAAAAGGGCAAACGGTCGTAATGGATGTCGTGAATAATGAGTTTGCAATCCGACAAGGAGAGCCTGTTAATGTAAGTGAATAACCTGATCCTAAACTTCGAGGTACACGCAGATTCTTTTGCAGTGTACCTCTGTTTTTTATCCATAGGTAGATATGAGTATAAATGGAACAAGCAGGGTGAATATTTTTTGAAAAAACTTAGCCTTAAGAAGGTTTAAATAAAACAGAGATATAATATCCTTAATATAGATATTTTTCCCAAAGGAAGAGGAGTAATTTATGGCTGTAAAGAAGAAAACGAAATTCATGTGTCAGTCTTGTGGTTATGAGTCCGCGAAATGGATGGGGAAATGCCCAGGATGCGGTGAATGGAACAAAATGGTCGAGGAAACCGAAATCGTTAAACCAGCTAGAAAAGGCGCTTTTACCCATTCAGAGGTTAGAGGTTCCGGGGAACGGGAGAAGGCAGCACCCATAACGACTATTCAATCAGAAAAGGAACCACGGATTAAGACGGATTTAATGGAATTGAATCGTGCCCTTGGGGGCGGGATCGTACAGGGATCCCTTGTATTGATCGGTGGAGATCCGGGTATCGGAAAGTCCACCCTGCTTTTACAGGTATCATCCCAATTGGCGCATAAACAGAAAAAAGTGCTTTATATATCAGGTGAAGAATCAGTCAAGCAGACCAAATTGAGAGCGGACCGGCTTGGGACCATGTCGGAAAATCTATACGTTTATGCCGAAACCGACATGGACTATATCCAACAGGCAATTACAGAGGTAAAACCAGATTTGGTCATTATTGACTCCATTCAAACGGTATACCATTCGGAGGTTACATCTGCCCCAGGAAGCGTTTCACAAGTAAGGGAATGCACAGCCTCACTCATGCGCATCGCTAAAACGAACGGGATCGCTATTTTTATCGTCGGGCACGTTACAAAGGAAGGGGCCATCGCAGGGCCACGGCTGCTTGAGCACATGGTTGACACCGTTTTATATTTTGAAGGGGAAAGACACCATACATATCGGATTATACGTGCGGTCAAAAATCGCTTTGGTTCGACGAATGAGATGGGTATTTTTGAAATGAAAGAACATGGTTTGGAAGAGGTTGCGAATCCATCGGAAATTTTTCTTGAAGAACGGTCGCAAGGAGCCTCGGGCTCCACAGTCGTCGCTTCCATGGAGGGCACAAGGCCAGTGCTTGTCGAAATTCAAGCATTGATTTCACCTACAAGTTTTGGAAATCCAAGGCGAATGGCCACGGGAATTGACCACAATCGAGTTTCGCTTTTAATGGCTGTTCTGGAAAAGAGAGTTGGATTGCTGCTCCAAAACCAAGATGCGTATTTAAAGGTTGCTGGTGGCGTCAAGCTGGATGAACCGGCAATTGACCTGGCGGTTGCAATAAGCATTGCATCAAGCTTCCGTGATAAACCAACAAACCCTGCCGATTGCATTATTGGTGAAGTGGGGCTGACCGGGGAGGTAAGAAGGGTGTCACGAATTGAACAAAGGGTGCAGGAAGCAGCGAAATTAGGGTTTGAGCGGGTTATAATTCCGGCTAATAATATAGGGGGATGGACTGCGCCGAAAGGCATTAAGATCGTTGGTGTTTCATCGGTGTCGGAGGCTCTTAAACAAACGTTAGGGGGTTAAGTATGACAGATAAAAAAGGGTATGAGAAAACAAAATTGGAAATTCTGCAAATTGTAGCTCCGGGTACCCCGCTTCGGGAGGGAATTGAAAATGTCCTGAGGGCAAATACAGGTGGTTTGATAGTCGTCGGATATAACGAGAAGGTGCGAACGATCGTAGATGGCGGATTCGAAATCAACTGCAGCTGTACTCCAAGCACATTATATGAGTTGGCGAAGATGGACGGGGCCATCATTTTAAATGAAACTGCCGATAAGATCATTTTTGCAAATGCCCAATTAGTGCCGGATAATAGTACGCCTTCCACTGAAACGGGAATGAGGCATAGGACGGCGGAACGTGTGGCAAGGGAGACCAAGTCGTTGGTCGTCGCAATCTCACAACGCCGGAATGTCATCACTTTATATCAAGGCAATTTCCGGTATGCCCTTAAAGATATAGGAGTCATACTTGCCAAGGCTAATTTAGCCATCCAGACCTTGGAAAAATACAAGGTGGTCCTTCAGCAGAGCATATCCGTTTTAGGAGCGCTCGAGTTTGAGGAAATCGTGACCTATGCCGACCTTTTGCAGGTATTTCACCGTTATGTAATGGTGCTCAGAATCAAGGCGGAGCTATTAACATACCTTAATGAACTTGGTACAGAGGGAAGGTTGATCCGTTTGCAAATGAATGAAATTCTGGCGGATATTGAAACGGAGGGAAAATGGCTTATCAAGGATTATACCTCCAGTAATGATGAAAATCCCGAGGAAATCATTTCCAGGCTTCAAGAGTTGGCCATGCAGGAAAAACTGGATGAAAGCATTCTTCTAAAGGTGCTGGGCTATCATGGATACATACATCTTGATGAGTCAGTGCATCCCCGTGGTTACCGTATTCTTCATAAAATCCCACGCTTGCCGGGTTTGATCATCGAAAATTTAGTGAAACAGTTCGGGAGCTTTGGTGAAGTCAATAAAGCAACGGTTGAAAACCTTGACGATGTGGAGGGGATAGGCGAAGTCCGGGCCAATAAAATCAAAGAAGGACTCCGCATTTTAAAAAATCAGCTGGTCACAAATAGAAGGATGTAAGGGGCAGCTGACCTTCAAGACTTACCTGAATCAGCCTGAAATTGATCGGTGTTTATTTTTGACACTCAAAACTTAGGGTGCTAGGCTAATATTACGAAAAAGAGAAGAATTCATATTTGTAAATCCACTAATTCCTTAAGTGAATTTAACGTATATAATGAAAACGAATTTTCGAAGGTTTCATTTTATTTTATTGGTCAATAATGAGTAGAGGGAGGTGAAAGGGATGTTAAAACGCATTATACAAGCATGCTTCTTAATAGTCGGCGGAACACTTGGTATGTTACTTATTCCAGAATTATTAATTGTTTTACATGCAGACGATATTGCTTTAATAAACAATCCTTATGTAAGTGTACTGTTGGGTGCCATTATCTTTTATCTTATTACTTTTTGGGCTGTAGATCATGTGATCTATTTTATGAAGTGGCTGGAGGAACAGCTTGTAAAGATACCAAGTACGGATATAATCTTTGGCAGCGTCGGTCTTTTAGTGGGACTGCTTGCGGCGTTCTTGGTTGGCTCCGCCTTCAGTGCCATCAAGGTTCCTATTTTAAATACAGTGGTTCCTATCATCCTTACGCTTTTATTTGGTTATCTTGGTTTCCAGGTGGGCTTTAAAAAACGTGATGAACTATTGAATTTATTTACGAAAAGCAATAAGAAAAAGAATGCTGACGGTGAAGCAAGTGAAGAGGATGAAGAGGGGTATAGCAAGCGGCTGAAGATTCTCGATACAAGCGTCATCATTGACGGTAGAATTGCGGATATCTGTCAAACAGGCTTTCTGGAGGGCACCATAGTCATTCCTCAATTCGTATTAAACGAACTGCAGCATATTGCCGATTCATCTGATGCATTGAAAAGGAATCGTGGAAGACGTGGTTTGGATATCTTGAATCGGATTCAAAAAGACCTTCCGATTAAAGTGGAGATGTACGAAGGGGATTTTGAAGACGTCCAGGAAGTGGACAGTAAACTGGTGAAGCTTGCCAAAATATCGGGCGGAATGGTCGTTACCAATGATTTCAATTTAAACAAAGTATGCGAGTTTCAAAATGTGGCGGTCCTTAATATCAATGACCTGGCCAATGCGGTTAAACCTGTTGTACTTCCTGGGGAAGAGATGAATGTTCAGGTCATAAAGGACGGGAAAGAGCAGAACCAGGGCATCGCTTATTTAGACGATGGCACGATGATCGTTGTCGAAGGTGGCCGTGACCATATCGGGAAGCGCATCGATGTACTTGTCACAAGTGTATTGCAAACATCTGCAGGCCGTATGATATTCGCTAAACCGAAACTATTAGAAAAAGCATTATAAAGAAGAGTAGGAGAAACCGTTATGTTTTATGAAGTAGTGATACCTGCAGCTGGACAAGGCAAAAGAATGAAGGCGGGCAAGAATAAACTTTTTATTGAACTATCGGGTATTCCGATTATTGTTTATACACTGCGTGTCTTCGAAGAAGATCCTGACTGTCGGGGGATTATCCTTTCGATAAACCCGGCAGAAAAGGGTTATTTCAGTCAATTGATAGCAGCGTATGGGCTTAAAAAGGTCAAGAAACTGGTCATGGGTGGCAAGGAGCGCCAACAAAGCGTTCATAATGGACTGCAACATGCAGGAGAAGAAATCATCCTGGTCCACGACGGTGCCCGCCCTTTTATCAATCTTGGGCAAATCAGTGAATTGACCACTGCCGCCTCCCTTCATGGAGGTGCCGTAATTGCAGTGCCAGTTAAGGATACGATTAAAAAAGCGGCAAATAAAAAGGTAGTGGAGACAGTGGAACGATCAAGCTTGTGGGCGGTGCAAACTCCACAAGCTTTTCGTGTATCCATATTAAAAAGGGCATATGAACAGGCTGAAGCGGAAGCGTTTTTAGGGACGGATGATGCAAGTTTGCTAGAGCGGATCAATGAACAGGTAGTTATTATTGAGGGCAATTATGATAATATTAAAATTACGACTCGGGAAGACCTATATTTTGCAGAAGCGATTTTACATAAACAACAACATGGAAAACGATGATTGGGGAGAATGATATGTTTAGAATAGGACAAGGATATGACGTTCATCAGCTTGTGGAGGGAAGGCCTTTGATTATTGGCGGGATTACGATTCCGTATGAGAAAGGCTTGCTAGGGCATTCGGATGCGGATGTCCTTCTGCATACTGTTGCTGATGCCTGCTTGGGGGCAATTGGTGCAGGGGATATCGGTAAGCATTTTCCGGATACCGATCCTGAATTTAAAGATGCCGATTCGGCAAAACTGCTGCAGTATATTTGGGCGATTGTAAAAAAAGAAGGATATTCCCTAGGCAATGCGGATTGTACAATCATTGCACAAACCCCGAAAATGGCACCGTATATTGAGGAAATGCGAGGCAGGATTGCTGAACTTTTAGATGCGTCGATAGACAGAATTAATGTAAAGGCGACCACTACCGAGAAGCTGGGATTTACCGGCAGGAGCGAAGGGATTGCGGCACAGGCTGTGGTCTTATTGGTTAAATCAAACTAAATCGTTTTTAGAGTGGATGCCTTTATCCCAATGTATTTAAATGATAATATATACAATAGAATAGAACGACTGGGAGGTCTATATATATCATGAGCAGCGATATTCGAGTTCGCTATGCACCGAGTCCGACTGGACATTTACATATTGGTAATGCACGGACTGCTTTATTTAATTATTTATACGCACGAAATAAAGGCGGGAAATTCATCATCCGTATTGAAGATACCGACAAAAAGAGAAATATTGAAGGCGGAGAGGAAAGTCAGCTTAAATATTTGAAATGGCTTGGTATGGATTGGGATGAAGGTGTTGATGTTGGCGGTGAATACGGGCCATATCGTCAATCCGAAAGGAACGACCTTTATCAGGAATTGTATCAAGGACTTTTAGATAAAGGTTTGGCATATAAATGCTATTGTACGGAAGAGGAGCTTGAAACAGAGCGTGAAGGACAGGTCGAACGGAATGAAACACCAAAATATTCAGGGAAGTGTAAGCATTTAACTGAAGAAGAGAAAGCGAATCTAGTGGCTCAAGGAAGAAAACCGAGCATTCGCTTTGACGTTCCAGCGGGAAAGGTCCTTACTTTCAAAGATATGGTTAAAGATGAGGTTTCGTTTGAAACAGATGGCTTTGGTGATTTTGTCATCGTTAAAAAGGATGGCATTCCAACCTATAACTTTGCAGTGGCAGTCGATGATCACTTGATGAAGATTTCCCATGTCCTTCGCGGTGATGATCATATCTCCAATACTCCAAAACAATTGATGATTTATGAAGCTTTCGGCTGGGAACCACCGGTATTCGGACATATGACACTGATTGTAAACGAAAGCAGGAAGAAACTGAGTAAACGTGATGAGTCGATCATTCAATTCATTGAGCAATATGAAGCGCTTGGTTATGTACCTGAAGCCTTATTCAATTTCATTACACTACTAGGGTGGTCTCCGGTTGGCGAAGAGGAGATTTTCACGAAGGAAGAATTCATTAATCTTTTCGATGCTGATCGGCTGTCTAAATCACCTGCACTTTTCGATAAACAAAAACTTACATGGATGAATAACCAATATGTGAAGCAATTGGACGAAAATCGTGCAGTGGAATTGTCAATGCCTCACTTAATTAAAGCAGGGAAGGTTTCTGAGACACTGACTGCAGAAGAAGAAGAGTGGGTACATGGGCTAGTTTCCCTTTTCCAAGAGCAAATGAGCTATGGAGCGGAAATAGTTGAGTTATCTGAACTGTTTTTCAAGGATGAGGTCGTATTCGAGGAAGAAGCTAAGGAAGTGCTGGCTGAAGAACAGGTACCGGAAGTCATGAAGGCTTTCCTTAAGGAGATCGAAGGGCTTGAAGTATTTAATGCGGATGAAATCAAGAAGTCGATAAAAGCCGTACAAAAAAGCACAGGTCACAAAGGGAAAAAATTATTCATGCCGATAAGAGCGGCCGTCACGGGTCAAACACATGGTCCTGACTTGCCTAAGGCGATTTCATTACTGGGCAAGGAAAAAATTAAACAGCGTATTCAGAGTATTTTATATTAACAATTTGTCGAAAATGTAATATAGTATTTAATAATCTTACAAAAGAACGCGTAGATGGGGAGAAGTAAGTAAACGAAGCTTTTTAGAGAGAACCATAACCTGCTGAAAGTGGTTCAAGCCTCTCGTTTTCCGAAATGCACCCTTGAGTCCTTTGCTGAACTAACCTATAGTAGGCACAGGCGGAATGTCCTCCGTTACAGGGATTAAAGTTGGGGATGGGAAAACAGGAAAAAGCTTTACCTGGTTCGTACATTCCAAACAGAGTGGAACCGCGCTTTAAGCGTCTCTGTCTATTTGGACAGAGACGCTTTTTTATATGCTTTAAAAGCTTCAAAAGGGGATGTTGGAAAAGGACGGAACATAGGGGGGAATCATTTTGTTAAAGATGTTTAAAGAAGATATCGAAGTGGTTTTTGATCAAGATCCTGCGGCGCGCAGCTATTTGGAAGTCATATTGACGTACGCGGGTTTACATGCGATTTGGAGTCATAGGATGGCTCACGCACTATTTAAGAAGAAATTCTTTTTCCTGGCAAGAAGTATATCTCAAATCAGTCGGTTTTTTACCGGGATTGAAATTCATCCAGGGGCTACGATTGGCCGACGTTTCTTCATTGACCATGGAATGGGGATCGTCATTGGCGAAACTTGTGAAATTGGCGACAATGTATCTGTCTTTCAAGGTGTAACCCTTGGGGGGACCGGAAAGGAAAAAGGAAAACGTCATCCTACGATAAAAGATAATGTGTTGATTGCTACAGGAGCAAAAGTGCTGGGTTCCATCACTGTTGGGGAAAACTCAAAGATCGGTGCAGGATCGGTCGTTTTAAAGGAAGTGCCGCCTAATTCTACAGTGGTGGGCATTCCAGGAAAAGTGGTCATTCAAGATGGTATCAAAATTAATAAAGACCTAAATCATTGTGATCTTCCTGATCCAATTGCTGATCGCTTTAAGGAATTGGATAGTGAAATCAAGACCTTAAGAGCGAAGCTGGCTGAACAGAAGCAGGAAGAAAGGAGTCTATAATATGGCGATTAAAATATATAACACAGCTACAAGAAAAAAGGAAACCTTCGTCCCGATTGAAGAGGGTAAGGTGAAGATGTACGTATGCGGACCCACTGTCTATAACTACATTCATATTGGTAATGCAAGACCGGCAATCGTATTCGATGCCGTTCGGAGGTATTTGGAATACCGTGGATATGATGTTCAATTCGTTTCGAACTTTACGGATGTGGATGATAAGCTGATTCGTGCGGCAAAAGAATTGGGGGAAGATGTCCCTACCATATCAGAGCGTTTCATCAAGGCTTATTTTGAAGACGTGTCCGCATTGGGTTGCAAAAAAGCGGATGCTCACCCAACCGTAATGGAGAATATGGATGCAATCATTGAATTCATCTCGACATTGATTGAGAAAGGATTCGCTTATGAATCTGAAGGGGATGTGTATTACCGCACCCGTAAGTTTGAGGGTTATGGAAAACTTTCACATCAGTCCATCGATGAGCTGCGAGTGGGGGCACGTATCGAAATAGGGGAGAAAAAACAAGATGCCCTTGATTTTGCCCTTTGGAAAACGGCCAAGGATGATGAAATATCTTGGGAGAGCCCATGGGGGAAGGGGCGCCCTGGCTGGCATATCGAATGCTCCGCAATGGTTAAAAAGTATTTGGGTGATACAATCGATATTCATGCAGGAGGTCAAGATCTGGCTTTCCCGCATCATGAAAATGAAATTGCACAATCCGAAGCATTGACGGGCAAAACGTTTGCGAATTATTGGATGCATAACGGGTATATAAATATTGAAAATGAAAAAATGTCTAAGTCCCTAGGCAATTTCGTCCTTGTGCATGACATCATAAAGAAGCATGATCCACAAGTGTTACGCTTCTTTATGTTGTCTGTACATTACCGTCACCCCATCAATTATAGTGAAGAAGTGCTTGAAAATGTAAAAGCGTCCCTTGATCGCTTAAGGACATCATATCAAAACTTAAAGCATCGCCTTCAAGTAAGTGATGGATTGACTGAGAATGATGATGTTTGGTTGGAGAAACTTAATGAATTACATGAACAATTCATTAAGGAAATGGACGATGATTTCAACACAGCTAATGCGATATCCATGCTCTTTGAACTTTCCAAACAGGCAAATTATTACTTGATGGAGAAAAACACAGACAAGGAAGTGATTGATGCTTTCCTTGATAAATTCAACATCTTATTTTCTGTCCTAGGTTTGTCCCTTGAAGAAGAGGGGCTTTTGGATGAAGAAATCGAAGGGTTGATACAGCAGAGAATTCAAGCGCGGAAAGACCGCAATTTTGGGTTATCTGATGAAATTCGTGATCGCTTGAAAAACATGAATATCATATTAGAGGATACCCCTCAAGGTACAAGATGGAAAAGAGGGTAATTAATGCTTCATTACGATAGTAAGGTAGATGCAAAAATGCTGAACAGTCTTGCTTTAGCATATATAGGTGATGCTGTATACGAAACGTATATACGGCATCACCTCATTCAAAAAGGAGCAGTCAAGCCCAATCTGCTTCACAAAAAAGCTACATCTTTTGTAGCTGCTAAAGCGCAAAATAAAATCATCCACTTTTTCCTGGAGTCAGATCGGTTATCGGAAGAGGAATCCGCTGTCGTCCGGCGCGGCCGAAATGCAAAATCCGGTACGGTTCCGAAGAATACAGATGTGCAAACGTATCGCTACAGTACAGCCTTCGAGGCACTTATGGGATTTTTGTATTTATCCGGTCGAATAGAAAGAATGGAAGAACTCATCAAAAAATCCATTGAATACATTGAAGAAGAAAAGGGGAGTAACCCATGAGCGAAGAATATATCATTGGCAGAAACCCCGTATTGGAAGCACTTCGCTCCGAACGGGATATTAATAAAATTTGGATAGCCGAGGGCTCGCAAAAAGGCTCAATGCAACCTCTTATCGGTCTGGCGAAGGAAAAGAAGGTATTCGTGCAAATCGTACCGAAGAAAAAAATTGACCAAATGGCAGAAGGCATCCATCAAGGCGTTATTGCACAAGTTGCTGCATATGAATATGTGGAGTTGGATGACTTATTCGCAAAAGCGGCTGAACGGGACGAAGCACCATTTTTCATGATTCTTGATGAAGTTGAGGATCCGCATAATTTAGGTTCGATCATGAGGACGGCTGATGCAGTCGGGGCCCATGGAATCATCATTCCAAAAAGAAGAGCGGTGGGCTTGACGGCAACAGTGGCAAAAGCTTCGACGGGTGCAATCGAATATATTCCGGTGGCCCGCGTTACAAATTTGGCAAGAGCAGTGGAAGAGCTGAAAGAGCGAGGGGTATGGATAGTCGGTACCGATGCGAAAGGCAGCGATGATTACCGTAACATGGACGGAAAGATGCCTATCGGACTTGTTATTGGCAGCGAAGGAAAAGGTATGGCCAGGTTAATGAAGGACAAATGTGATTTTCTCATCCGTCTCCCTATGGCAGGACAAGTAACTTCGTTAAATGCATCGGTAGCAGCCGGTTTATTGATGTATGAGGTTTATAGAAAAAGAAATCCCCTAGGGCAATGATGCAATGAATATTCTGTTGGTGGACGGTTATAACATTATTGGAGCTTGGCCGGAACTGAGAGAATTAAAAGAACGGGATCTTGCTGCCGCAAGAGATCGATTGATAGAAATGATGGCGGAATATCAAGCATTTACCGGATATCGTGTAATTGTTGTATTTGACGCTCAATATGTTCAGGGAATTGCCCGCATATTCAAAAATCACAAAGTTGATGTAATTTTTACAAAAGAAAATGAAACTGCGGATGAAAGAATAGAAAAGATGGCCATTGAACTGAATAATGTCAAAACGCAAATTCAAGTGGCAACTTCCGACTTTACGGAACAGTGGGTGATCTTTGGCCAAGGGGCCCTAAGGAAATCTGCTCGTGAACTGCTTATTGAAATGGAAGAAATTCAAGGTGAAATCAAGAAAGATGTAAGAAAAACAACGACGATAAGACCCGTGGCTAAAATTCCTTTAAGTGAAGAAGTGGCAGAAATTTTCGAAAAATGGCGCCGGGGTAAAATTTGAGCCATTGACGGGTAAAATTTACCTGCTGTATAATATTTCTATCTGAGTCAGGTCAGGGGGATAAAATGTGGGTCTCAAATTCGGAATGAAGCTGAACGAAAAGTATCTGCAGTTTGAGGATGATGAATTGATAGGGTTGGTGCACACTGGAGACAGTGAAGCGCTAGATTATTTGATCCAAAAGTATCGTAATTTTGTAAGAGCGAAGGCAAGGACTTATTTCTTGATTGGTGCCGATAAGGAAGACATCGTGCAAGAAGGTATGATTGGTTTATATAAAGCAGTCCGTGATTTTAAAGGGGATAAGTTATCTTCTTTTAAAGCATTTGCAGAACTATGCATTACAAGGCAGATCATTACAGCTATCAAAACAGCAACACGTCAAAAACATATTCCGCTCAATTCCTATGTTTCCCTGGACAAGCCCATTTATGATGAGGAATCGGATCGAACTCTAATGGATATTATATCGGGTACGAAAGTTTTGGACCCGGAAGAACTGATCATCAACCAAGAAGAGTTTGACGATATCGAATTAAAGATGGCCGAGCTCCTGAGTGATCTTGAGAGAAAAGTGTTAGCTCTTTACCTGGATGGACAAACCTACCAAGAAATTTCGGAAGAGTTGAACCGGCATGTTAAGTCAATCGACAACGCCCTTCAGCGGGTGAAAAGAAAGCTCGAGCGCTATCTGGAAGTAAGGGAAATCAGTTTATAATCCCTCCGCTTTTTCCGCTTAATTTCATCTGTCCCTTCTCCACATGGAAGTTTATTATTCACTATGATTTTTTAATGGAAGTTAAGTAAACCGCGCTTTTGATTTTTCGAGGTCCATAATGGGCTAAACCGCTTTGATATTGACAATAAAAAACAGTCGTGATAAGGTTTTATGGATATAGTAGATAGGATAGGTGTATCTAATGCGAAAAAAAATAGTTCTTGCCTGCACTGATTGCGGTTCAAGGAATTATAGTTATGAGAGTAAACAATCGACAAGCGGCGAACGACTGGAAATCAAGAAATTTTGCAGTACGTGCAACTCACACTCGATTCATAAAGAAACGAAATAACCGTTTTATAAATAGATTGACAGAAGCTTCTAATGCTTGGAGGATACATTCATGAAACGTCTTACCGAATTTTTCAGCGGAGTAGCTCGCGAAATGCAAAAAGTAAGCTGGCCGAAACGCAAGGAGCTTACCAAATATACAATCGTGGTAGTAACGACTGTATTGTTTATGGCTTTATTCTTTACAGTGGTCGATTTGGGCATTTCTGAATTAATTCGCTTAGTTATTGAATAAGAGGTTCGAAAATAAGGTATAATAGTGATAGAATAATATGTGTCAGCAGAAAAGCCCGGAAACGGGTTTTTTAATTTGTCTTTTTTAAGAAGTGAAGAAGATTAAAATTGAGCACTGCTGTAATATGAATCATCATAATATATTCTAGTTAAGTCGGGATGACGCCGGTATTGTTTTTTGGCTAAAACGTTCAAAGATAAAGATTAATAAAGAAAATGATTGATTGCAGGGAGGGAAGGACGTTAAAGTCCTAACACATGGAAAAGAATTGGTATGTAGTTCACACCTATTCAGGTTATGAAAACAAAGTTAAGGCTAACTTGGAAAAACGTGTTGAAACTATGGGGATGGAAGACAAGATCTTTCGCGTTGTAGTTCCAGAAGAAGAAGAAACAGAAGTGAAAGATGGCAAAAAGAAAGTGACCAAAAAGAAAGTTTTTCCGGGGTATGTATTGGTTGAGATCATCATGACGGATGATTCATGGTATGTTGTCCGGAATACGCCTGGCGTAACAGGTTTCGTAGGTTCATCTGGAGCTGGGTCAAAACCGACTGCGTTGCTGCCGGAAGAAATTGAAGTCGTTCTTAAACGAATGGGCGTGGATGAAAGTAAAATCGAAGTTGATTTTGAACTCGGTGATACGGTTCAAGTTAAAGAAGGACCATTTGCAACCTTTGCAGGGCCGATTGAAGAACTAGATAAAGACAAAGGGAAAGTAAGGGTCCTAGTCAATATGTTCGGTCGTGATACACCGGTTGAACTTGATTTTAATCAAGTGGAAAAATTATAAACGGAAAAAAACTTGAAATTGCCTTTTGAAAGTGGTAAAATTTCAAAGGTCAGTATGTTTCAATTTTTAGGCCTCAACGATACAAGCATTCTTTATTAATATATAAAGAATTCAAGATGAGTGGGAGGGTATTACCCTATTACCACATCACGGACTTATAAGGAGGTGTGTCTCGTGGCTAAAAAAGTAATTAAAATGGTTAAATTGCAAATTCCTGCTGGTAAAGCGAATCCGGCACCGCCAGTCGGTCCTGCATTAGGTCAAGCTGGTGTAAACATCATGGGATTCTGTAAGGAGTTCAACGCTCGTACAGCAGATCAAGCTGGTCTAATTATTCCTGTTGAAATCACGGTATTTGAAGACCGTTCATTTACATTCATTACAAAAACTCCACCGGCTGCAGTATTGCTTAAGAAAGTAGCTGGTATAGAGTCTGGTTCTGGTGAACCTAACCGTAAAAAAGTTGCTACAGTCAAGCGTGATCAAGTGCGCGAGATTGCTGAAACTAAAATGCCTGACCTAAACGCTGCAAGTGTTGAAGCTGCAATGCGTATGGTTGAAGGTACTGCTCGCAGCATGGGTATTGTCATCGAAGACTAATCCATGTAATTGCTATTTGTTTCTACGGGGTTGCGATTGATACTCGCAACCTTTATTCGTGGGAGGTCATTCCGTTAAAACCACAATTTAGGAGGATTTATATCATGGCGAAAAAAGGTAAAAAGTATCTTGAAGCAGCTAAGCTTGTAGAAGTTTCTAAGGCTTATGCTGTAACTGAAGCAATCGAAGTTGCTAAAAAAGCAAACTTCGCAAAATTCGATGCGACTGTTGAAGTTGCTTTCCGTTTAGGTGTAGACCCTAAGAAAGCTGACCAACAAATTCGTGGAGCTGTTGTGCTTCCGAACGGTACTGGTAAAACTCAACGCGTATTAGTGTTCGCTAAAGGTGAAAAAGCAAAAGAAGCGGAAGCTGCTGGTGCTGACTACGTTGGCGATTCTGAATTCATCAACAAAATCCAACAAGGATGGTTCGAATTCGATGTAATCGTTGCGACTCCAGACATGATGGGTGAAGTTGGTAAACTTGGCCGTGTATTAGGACCTAAAGGATTAATGCCTAACCCTAAAACTGGCACAGTAACATTCGACGTAACAAAAGCTGTTAATGAAATCAAAGCTGGTAAAGTTGAATACCGCGTAGATAAAGCTGGTAACATCCATGCTCCAATCGGTAAAGTATCTTTCGAAGATGCTAAACTAGTGGAAAACTTCACTACTATCTATGATACATTAATGAAAGTTAAACCTGCGGCTGCTAAAGGAACTTACATGAAAAACGTTTCTGTAACAACTACTATGGGCCCTGGTGTGAAAGTTGATCCTTCTACTTTCAATAAATAATTGACATTCCAAAACTATTGTTGTTATAATAAGTTTTGTTGTGAATAAATGAATATCATTTGTACCGTAGACAGTAGGTGCTCATTACGAGCTTAATTCCCTGCCGAGGTAATTCGATAATAATAGTCCTTGACTATGACTTTTGAAATTACTGCCTTCATGTCTGCAATAGAGATGAAGGCTTTTTCTTTGAAACGGTATAAATGTTTTCAAGCAAATCTACAGGAGGTGTAAGGATGAACGCTATTATTGAACAAAAGCAAAAAATCGTTGCTGAGATTACTGGTAAATTAACTGCAAGCCAATCTACAGTAGTTGTTGACTACCGCGGATTGACTGTTGCTGAGTTAACAGAACTTCGTAAGCAACTTCGTGAAGCTGGCGTTGAGTTTAAAGTTTACAAAAACTCTTTAACTCGTCGTGCTGCTGAAAGTGCTGAACTTAGCACTTTGAACGAATCATTAACAGGACCAAACGCAATTGCATTCTCAACTGAAGATGTTATTGCACCAGCAAAAATCCTTAACGATTTTGCGAAAAAACATGAAGCTTTAGAAATCAAAGCTGGAGTTATCGAAGGAAATGTTGCAACTGCTGAAGAAATTAAAGCTCTTGCAGAACTACCTTCACGCGAAGGCCTACTTTCAATGCTACTCAGCGTGCTTCAAGCACCTATGCGCGGACTTGCTCTTGCTACAAAAGCTGTTGCAGAGCAAAAAGAAGAACAAGGCGCGTAAGCTAACCGCTTATATAGCCTACTGATTCAAAAAAAACCAACCATTTCGAGGAGGAAATAAAAATGACTAAAGATCAAATCATTGAAGCAGTTAAAAATATGACTGTTTTAGAATTAAACGACCTTGTAAAAGCAATCGAAGAAGAATTTGGCGTAACTGCTGCTGCACCTGTAGCTGTAGCTGCTGCTGGTGGCGCTGCTGCTGAAGAAAAAACTGAGTTTGATGTAATCCTTACATCTGCTGGAGATCAAAAAATCAAAGTTATCAAAGCTGTACGTGAAGTTACAGGTCTTGGACTTAAAGAAGCGAAAGAACTTGTTGACAACACTCCAAAAGCAATCAAAGAAGCTGCTTCTAAAGAAGAAGCTGAAGAAATCAAAGCTAAACTTGAAGAAGTTGGAGCTGGCGTTGAAGTTAAGTAATCTTGCATAAACAAAAAGCTCGCTATCACTGGCGGGCTTTTTTTCTTCATTTTAAAGAAATGACGGAAACTAGCTGTTAATGGTTTGATAACGAGGGTTTCGTTATTCGAACATTCCGGCGTGCAAGCATCCATTCTTCAATTCTCTTCTCTCATTAAATCTTCAATATTCCTTTCTGATAGGGGGAGATGACTCTGACAGAGCATTACTACTCACATAAACCGGATGTCGTAAGCAATCCTAAATTTTGGGATTTCACATTAAAGGGACGTACCTTTCGCTTCAAAAGTGATAATGGTGTTTTTTCGAAGAAGGAAGTTGATTTCGGATCGCGTCTTTTGGTTGAGAGTTTTAACCTTAATGAAGCTGTGGAAGGAGATATTCTCGATGTCGGTTGCGGTTATGGACCAATCGGAATATCAATTGCGGCAGCTTATCCCGATAGAACGATAGAAATGATTGATATAAATAGCCGGGCAGTTGAATTGTCAAAAGAGAATGCCGCTTTCAATGGGATTGCAAATGTGAAGATTTACGAAAGTGATCGTTTTGACAAAGTTGGCTCCAATCAATTCGCGGCGATTCTTACGAACCCTCCCATTCGCGCAGGTAAAAGTGTAGTCCACGAAATTTTAGAAGAAAGCTATCGCAGTTTGGTAGCTGGTGGAGAATTATGGGTTGTCATTCAAAAAAAACAAGGGGCTCCATCCGCCATGGATAAAATGGAGCAATTATTTGGAAATGTTGAAGTGCCCGTTAAGAAAAAAGGTTACTATATACTATTAGCCAAAAAGGTTTGACTCTAAATTTTCGCTATGTTAGTATTATAAAATGCATATATATAATTCCGTAACTATGCAATTTTTATACCATTGGTGTATAACCAATGGATAATATGGGAAAAATATATAAATAATAGTTCGTTTTATGAGAAATAGTGGTTTTTAAAATAAAAACCATTTTCTTTTTGTCTATGGAAATGATTCCTTTTCCGAGGCAAATGGATCCTTATAACGCTTGATTTAAGGGGTGAATCAGTTGACAGGTCAACTTGTTCAGTATGGACGACACCGCCAACGTAGAAGTTATGCAAGAATCAGTGAGGTTTTGGATCTTCCGAATCTGATTGAAATTCAAACAGCTTCTTATCAATGGTTTCTAGATGTAGGTTTAAAGGAAATGTTCCAGGATATTTCTCCTATTGAGGATTTTACAGGTAATTTATCGTTAGAATTCATCGATTACAGCTTAGCTGAACCGAAGTATTCTGTGGAAGAAACAAAAGAACGCGATGTTACGTATTCTGCACCACTTCGTGTGAAAGTGCGCCTTGTTAACAAAGAAACAGGGGAAGTGAAAGACCAGGATGTATTTATGGGTGACTTCCCGCTGATGACTGAAACAGGTACATTTGTCATCAATGGTGCTGAACGGGTAATTGTATCCCAATTAGTGCGCTCACCGAGTGTTTACTACAACGGGAAAATGGATAAAAACGGTAAGCTTGGATTCTCTGCGACCGTTATTCCTAACCGTGGCGCATGGCTCGAATATGAAACAGACGCCAAGGATGTTGTGTATGTTCGAATCGACCGCACCAGGAAATTACCGATCACGGTATTGATGCGTGCCCTTGGATTCGGAACAGATCAAGAAATCATCGATTTGATCGGAGACAACGAATATCTTCGCAACACTCTTGAAAAGGATAACACCGAGAGTGTAGAAAAAGCATTACTGGAAATCTATGAGCGTCTACGCCCAGGTGAACCGCCTACTGTCGAAAACGCGAAAAGTCTTTTAGTATCACGCTTTTTTGATCCGAAACGTTATGATTTAGCTAATGTAGGCCGTTATAAAATAAACAAAAAACTGCATATTAAGAACCGTTTATTCGGACAACGTATTGCAGAGACTTTGATTGACCCTGAAACAGGTGAAATCATCGTTGAAAAAGGTACAATGCTTGATCGTCGGACCCTTGATAGGATTCTGCCTCATATTGAAGGTGGAATCGGATTCAAAACATTCCATCCATCAGGTGGCGTAGTAGAAGAAGAAACTCTTCTTCAACCTATTAAAGTGTTTGCACCAAACGATGCTGAAGGCGAAAAAGTGATCAATATCATCGGTAATGCCTATGTGACCGACCAGGTCAAAAACATTACACCGGCTGATATTATTTCTTCCATCAGTTATTTCTTTAACTTATTGCATGGTGTGGGAATCACGGATGACATTGACCATTTAGGTAACCGTCGTCTGCGTTCCGTTGGTGAATTGCTGCAGAACCAATTTAGAATTGGTTTATCCCGTATGGAGCGTGTTGTCCGTGAAAGAATGTCCATTCAGGATACGAATACAATCACTCCACAGCAACTAATCAACATTCGTCCGGTCATTGCATCCATTAAAGAGTTCTTTGGAAGCTCACAGCTTTCCCAGTTCATGGATCAAACGAACCCGTTGGCTGAATTGACGCATAAGCGTCGTCTATCTGCATTAGGACCTGGTGGTCTGACACGTGAGCGTGCTGGCTTTGAAGTACGTGACGTTCATTATTCCCACTATGGCCGCATGTGTCCGATCGAAACGCCTGAGGGACCGAATATTGGCTTGATTAACTCGTTATCCAGTTTTGCAAAGGTTAACCCATATGGCTTCATTGAAACACCATACCGCCGCGTGGACCCTGAAACAGGTAAAATTACAAGCCAAATCGACTACTTAACAGCTGATGAGGAAGATAATTATGTAGTTGCCCAAGCGAATGTCCGATTGTCAGATGACGGATCATTCCTTGATAATGATGTTGTTGCACGTTTCCGCGGTGAAAATACCGTTGTTCCGCGTGACCGCGTAGATTACATGGATGTTTCGCCTAAACAGGTCGTATCTGCTGCGACAGCATGTATTCCTTTCTTGGAAAATGATGACTCCAACCGTGCCCTTATGGGAGCGAACATGCAACGTCAAGCAGTTCCTTTGCTGCAACCGGAAGCTCCTCGAGTCGGAACGGGTATGGAGTATGTTTCAGCGAAAGACTCCGGTGCTGCTGTAATCTGTAAGCATCCTGGTATCGTAGAGCACGTTGAATCACGTGAAGTATGGGTACGCAGGGTAAGTGAGGTTGACGGACAGCAAGTAAAAGGAAACCTTGATAAATACCGACTATTAAAATTCATCCGTTCTAACCAAGGAACGTGCTATAATCAACGCCCTATCGTAAGTGTTGGCGACAACGTTGTAAAAGGTGAAATTCTTGCTGATGGTCCTTCAATGGAAAAAGGTGAGTTGGCACTTGGACGTAACGTATTGGTTGCTTTCATGACATGGGATGGATATAACTATGAGGATGCCATCATCATGAGTGAACGATTGGTTAAAGATGATGTGTACACTTCTATTCATATTGAAGAATATGAATCTGAATCACGCGATACAAAATTAGGACCTGAAGAAATCACGCGTGATATCCCTAATGTAGGGGAAGATGCGCTTCGTAATCTTGATGAGCGCGGAATAATCCGTGTGGGTGCTGAAGTGAAAGACGGAGACCTTCTCGTAGGTAAAGTCACGCCTAAAGGTGTTACGGAACTGACTGCTGAGGAACGTCTATTACATGCAATCTTCGGTGAAAAAGCACGTGAAGTAAGGGATACATCACTTCGTGTACCTCACGGCGGCGGAGGAATCGTTCTTGATGTTAAAGTATTCAACAGAGAAGACGGCGATGAACTGCCTCCTGGTGTAAACCAGCTCGCACGTGTATATATCGTTCAAAAACGTAAAATCCATGAAGGCGATAAAATGGCTGGACGACATGGTAACAAAGGGGTAATCTCCAGGATTCTTCCTGAAGAAGATATGCCTTATTTACCAGATGGCACTCCGGTCGACATCATGTTAAACCCATTGGGTGTACCTTCGCGTATGAACATCGGTCAGGTGTTGGAGCTTCACTTAGGTATGGCTGCACGCGCACTTGGCATTCATGTAGCATCTCCTGTATTTGATGGTGCCACTGAGGAAGATGTTTGGGGTACGATTGAAGAAGCCGGGATGTCCCGTGATGCAAAAACTGTCCTTTATGATGGCCGTTCAGGTGAAGCGTTCGATAACCGTGTATCAGTTGGTGTCATGTATATGATCAAACTGGCACATATGGTCGATGATAAACTTCATGCACGTTCAACTGGACCTTACTCCCTTGTTACGCAGCAACCACTTGGTGGTAAAGCGCAATTTGGTGGACAGCGTTTCGGTGAGATGGAAGTATGGGCACTTGAAGCTTATGGTGCTGCCTATACATTACAAGAAATCCTAACCGTTAAATCCGATGATGTCGTAGGTCGTGTTAAAACGTACGAAGCGATTGTCAAAGGTGAAAATGTCCCTGAACCAGGCGTTCCTGAGTCCTTCAAAGTATTGATTAAGGAGCTTCAAAGTTTAGGATTGGATGTTAAAATTCTCAATGCCGAAGATCGTGAAATCGAAATGCGTGATTTGGAAGATGAAGACGAAGCCAACCAAGCGGACAAATTAAGCCTTGATTCAGAAACTAAAGATATGGTCGCTTCCGAAGTAGGGGCACCTGTCAAAGAATAAAATTAAATATAAACATATCTAGTTATATATTACCCGCTCTGACTGGCAGTACGATGTTCATTTGAAGATCATGCTGCCTCGTTAGAGCCTTATTGATTCGATCAACCATCATCCGGTGTAGATTGCCTGATATTTGACGGCAATCAAGGGTTAAACCTGGAGATTAAAAGGGAGGTAGGCCCCTTGTTAGACGTTAATAATTTTGAGTATATGAAAATTGGTCTTGCTTCACCAGACAAGATTCGTTCTTGGTCCCATGGAGAAGTTAAAAAACCAGAAACAATCAACTATCGTACGTTAAAGCCAGAAAAAGACGGTTTATTCTGTGAGAGAATTTTTGGACCTCAAAAGGACTGGGAATGTCATTGCGGAAAATATAAACGTGTTCGTTATAAAGGCGTAGTCTGTGACCGTTGTGGCGTTGAAGTCACTCGTGCTAAGGTACGTCGTGAGCGTATGGGTCATATTGAGCTGGCAGCTCCAGTTTCACACATATGGTATTTTAAAGGAATTCCTAGCCGTATGGGACTTGTACTTGACATGTCTCCACGGGCTTTGGAAGAAGTTATTTACTTTGCATCTTACGTCGTAACTGAAACGGGCGATACTACTTTAGAAAAGAAACAGCTTCTTTCTGAAAAGGAATATCGTACATACCGTGAAAAATACGGTAAGAAATTCCAAGCTGCCATGGGTGCGGAAGCCATTAAAAAACTTTTACAAGATATTGATACGGAAAAGGAAGTAGAGTCGTTGAAAGAGGAGCTTAAAACAGCTCAAGGACAACGCAGAACCCGTGCAATCAAACGCTTGGAAGTGCTTGAAGCGTTCCGTAACTCCGGAAATGAGCCTTCATGGATGATCCTTGACGTGCTTCCGGTCATTCCACCGGAACTTCGTCCTATGGTTCAACTTGATGGAGGACGTTTTGCCACATCTGATTTAAACGATTTATATCGCCGTGTTATCAACCGTAATAATCGGCTGAAAAGATTACTGGATCTTGGAGCACCAAGCATTATCGTTCAAAATGAGAAGCGTATGCTGCAAGAAGCTGTCGATGCTCTTATCGATAATGGCCGTCGAGGCCGTCCGGTAACTGGTCCAGGTAACCGTCCGTTAAAATCTTTATCTCACATGTTAAAAGGTAAACAAGGTCGTTTCCGTCAAAACCTTCTTGGTAAACGTGTTGATTATTCTGGCCGTTCCGTTATCGTAGTCGGACCAAACTTAAAGATGTACCAATGTGGTCTTCCGAAAGAAATGGCGATTGAATTATTCAAACCATTCGTTATGAAGGAGCTTGTTCAAAGAGGTCTAGCACATAACATCAAATCCGCTAAGCGAAAAATTGAACGTTTATCTCCTGAAATATGGGATGTATTAGAAGAAGTTATTAGAGAGCACCCAGTACTATTGAACCGTGCACCGACTCTTCATAGACTCGGGATCCAAGCATTTGAGCCAACGTTGGTTGAAGGTCGCGCAATTCGTTTGCATCCGCTCGTATGTACAGCTTACAATGCTGACTTCGACGGTGACCAAATGGCGGTCCACGTTCCTCTATCTTCTGAAGCCCAAGCTGAAGCACGCATGCTTATGCTTGCAGCACAGAACATTTTGAACCCTAAAGACGGTAAACCTGTCGTTACACCTTCTCAAGATATGGTATTAGGTAACTATTACTTAACATTGGAAAGAGAAGGCGCTATCGGTGAGGGTATGATCTTTAAAGATACAAGTGAAGCATTACTTGCATACCAAAACGGATATGTACACTTACATTCCCGTTGTGCCGTACATGCATCGTCACTAAATAATGAAACATTCACTGAAGAACAAAACGGACAACTTCTAATTACAACTGTCGGTAAATTGATCTTCAATGAAATCTTACCAAAATCATTCCCGTATATTAACGAACCTACACGATATAATTTGGAAACCAAAACTCCAGAGAAATATTTTGTGGAAAAAGGCGCTAATATCCCTGAATTGATTAAGGCTCAACCTGCTATCGATCCTTTCAAGAAAAAAATCCTTGGAAATATTATTGCAGAAGTCTTTAAACGCTTTAAAATTACCGAAACATCCAAAATGCTTGACCGGATGAAAGATCTTGGATTCAAATATTCGACAAAAGCCGGTATTACCGTTGGTGTGGCTGATATTGTCGTTTTAAAAGAAAAACAGGAAATCATTACTGAGGCTCAAACCAAAGTGGATAATGTCTTGAAACAATTCAGACGTGGTCTTATTACTGAGGATGAGCGTTATGATCGCGTCATTTCAATTTGGAGTGCTGCCAAGGATACCATTCAGTCCAAACTTATGGACTCACTGGACCGACGCAACCCGATCTTCATGATGAGTGACTCCGGTGCCCGTGGTAATGCTTCCAACTTTACGCAGCTTGCGGGTATGCGTGGTTTGATGGCCAACCCGGCTGGACGTATCATTGAATTACCGATCAAATCAAGTTTCCGTGAAGGTTTAACAGTGTTGGAGTACTTCATCTCTACACATGGTGCGCGTAAAGGTCTTGCCGATACAGCACTTAAAACTGCCGATTCCGGTTACCTTACCCGTCGACTTGTTGACGTTGCCCAAGATGTCATCATCCGTGATGACGATTGTGGAACGGACCGCGGCTTGAAGATTTCAGCCTTGAGAGAGGGTACTGAAATAATTGAGCATCTTGAAGAGCGCCTAGTGGGCCGTTATGCAAGAAAAGCGATCAGACATCCAGAAACAAAAGAAGTAATCGTGGCTGAAAACGATCTTATTACTGAAGATCTTGCTAACTATATTGAATCACTTGGAATTGAAACAGCTTGGATCCGTTCTGCCTTTACATGTAACACCAGCCATGGTGTATGTAAAAAATGTTATGGACGCAACCTGGCTACAGGTCAAGAAGTTGAAGTGGGCGAAGCAGTCGGTATTATTGCCGCTCAATCAATCGGAGAACCTGGTACACAATTAACAATGCGTACATTCCATACAGGTGGGGTTGCTGGGGATGATATCACTCAAGGTCTTCCTCGTATCCAAGAAATATTTGAAGCGAGAAACCCTAAAGGTCAAGCTGTCATCTCCGAAATCGAAGGAACGATTGTTTCGATTAATGAAATTCGGGATAAACAACAGGAAATCGTTGTTCAAGGTGCAGTTGAATCGCGCACATATACTGCGCCATACACTGCCCGTTTAAGAGTAACTGTTGATACTCCTGTCCGTCGCGGTGAAGAGTTGACAGAGGGTTCTATCGATCCGAAAGAATTGCTTAAGGTTACAGACGTTCTTACTGTTCAGGAGTACCTGCTTCATGAAGTTCAAAAAGTATACCGGATGCAAGGCGTTGAGATCGGTGATAAACATATCGAGGTAATGGTTAGACAAATGATGCGTAAAGTCCGTGTGCTTGATGCAGGCGAAACTGAAGTGCTTCCAGGAACATTATTGGATGTTAACCAGTTCACTACTGCAAACACAGATGCATTGCTGACCAACAAATTACCAGCTACAGGCCGCCCTGTATTGCTGGGTATCACAAAAGCATCTCTAGAAACGGATTCCTTCTTGTCCGCCGCGTCATTCCAAGAAACTACCAGAGTCTTGACTGATGCAGCAATAAAAGGAAAACGTGATGAATTGCTTGGACTTAAAGAAAATGTCATCATCGGTAAACTTGTTCCTGCAGGAACAGGAATGCTTAGATACAGAAAAGCAAACCCTGTCGTTGTTGGTGATGAAAGTGCCGATACAGTAACAGTGGATTAAAGGAAAAAGGACCAGCTCAATAATTCAAACTGAAAACCGCACTCCTGTATGTTGGGAACTGAAGGATCAGGATTTATTGAGCTGGTCTCTCTTATTACTCATGGTTGAATAAAAAGCCGTATGAGGATTTGATATATTCCCTTTAGGCAAATTGATTATCTTAATAGAATTATGTAAGGAAAACCTTTTGCTGAAATTATTTTTTGAAAGAAGTTGACAGTATCCGACTAATAATGATACTATAGCAAAGGTGCTCCTATGTTACCCTGTAACTTTGGAGGATATGGACCATGTCTTATGAAAAAGTAATACAGGCAAAGTCAGTGATTATAGGGACGAAACAAGCAGTTAGAGCTCTTAAAAACAATTTAATTCAAGAAGTTATCATCGCTGATGATGCAGATATATACTTGACTGGGCGTGTCATTGAGACCGCTAAAGAATTGGATGTTCCTATCACATATGTTGATTCGATGAGAATGCTTGGCAAAGCATGTGGTATTGATGTCGGAGCAGCAACTGTTGCCATCAAAAAGTAAAAATGTTTTTGCAATTATATTTGCAAAAACTTTGTTTTTACCCATTTATGAACCACCTGGATGTGTGGTACTAGAAATGAAAACGTGAAGGGAGGAAAAATGTAATGCCTACTATTAATCAATTAGTGCGTAAAGGACGCGAGTCTAAAGAGGTTAATTCAAAATCTCCAGCACTTAACAAAGGCTACAACAGCTTTAAAAAAGCACAAACTAACGTATCATCTCCGCAAAAACGTGGTGTTTGCACTCGTGTGGGTACTATGACACCGAAAAAACCAAACTCCGCGTTACGTAAATATGCGCGTGTACGTTTAACAAATGGTATCGAGGTAACAGCTTATATCCCAGGTATCGGTCACAACCTACAAGAACACAGCGTGGTTCTTATCCGTGGCGGTCGTGTAAAAGATTTACCAGGGGTACGTTACCATATCGTACGTGGTGCTCTTGATACTGCTGGAGTTAACAATCGTATGCAAGGCCGTTCTAAATACGGTACTAAGCGTCCGAAAGCAGCTAAAAAATAATCTCAAACAAAAATTGAACTTTCTTGAAAGGAGGAAATATAATGCCTCGTAAAGGACCTGTAACGAAAAGAGACGTATTACCAGATCCAATTTATAATTCAAAACTTGTGACTCGCTTAATCAACAAATTAATGGTTGATGGACAAAGAGGTAAATCACAAAAAATTCTTTACTCTGCATTTGATTTAATCAAAGAACGTACTGGCAATGAGCCAATCGAAGTATTCGATCAAGCACTTAAAAACATCATGCCTGTATTAGAAGTAAAAGCACGCCGTGTGGGTGGAGCTAACTACCAAGTACCAGTTGAGGTGCGTCCAGACCGTAAATCGACACTAGGACTTCGTTGGTTAGTAAACTACTCTCGCCTTCGTGGAGAAAAAACGATGGAAGAGCGTTTAGCTTATGAAATCATGGATGCTGCTAACAATACTGGAGCAGCCGTTAAGAAACGTGAAGATACACACAAAATGGCTGAAGCCAACAAAGCTTTCGCTCATTATCGCTGGTAAGATTAATCACTATAAAATCCTTATAGAAGGAAGGAGAAAGACAAATGGCAAGAGAGTTCTCCTTAGCAAACACTCGTAATATCGGTATCATGGCTCACATCGATGCTGGTAAAACGACAACAACAGAACGTGTTCTATATTACACTGGTAAAATCCACAAAATTGGTGAAACGCACGAAGGTGCTTCACAAATGGACTGGATGGAACAGGAACAAGAACGCGGAATCACGATCACTTCCGCTGCAACGACTGCACAGTGGAAAGGTCACCGAGTAAACATCATCGATACACCTGGACACGTAGACTTCACAGTTGAAGTTGAACGTTCTTTGCGTGTACTTGATGGAGCTGTAGCAGTACTTGATGCCCAATCAGGTGTTGAGCCTCAAACAGAAACAGTTTGGCGCCAAGCTACAACTTATGGTGTACCACGTGTCGTATTCGTAAATAAAATGGACAAAATCGGTGCAGATTTCTTGTATTCAGTTGGAACAATTCACGATCGTTTACAAGCTAACGCTCACCCAGTTCAGTTACCAATCGGAGCAGAAGATCAATTCTCTGCAATCATCGACCTTATTGAAATGAAAGCTCATTTCTACGGTAATGACCTAGGAACTGATATCTCTGTTGGTGAAATTCCTGAAGAACATCGCGAATTAGCTGAAGAGTACCGTGAAAAGTTAATTGAAGCAGTAGCAGAAGTTAATGAAGACTTAATGGAAAAATACCTTGGTGGCGAAGAAATCAGCATTGCTGAATTAAAAGCTGCTATCCGTACAGCAACCGTTAATGTTGAATTCTTCCCTGTTATTTGCGGATCAGCTTTCAAAAACAAAGGTGTTCAATTAATGCTTGATAACGTTATCGACTTCCTTCCATCTCCATTGGATGTGCCAGCTATCAAAGGTACATTACCGGATTCAGAAGACGAAGTAGAACGTCATTCGGACGACTCTGAACCGTTCTCGGCTTTAGCGTTTAAAGTTATGACTGACCCTTACGTTGGTAAACTTACATTCTTCCGAGTGTACTCAGGTACATTAGAATCAGGATCTTATGTAATCAACTCAACTAAAGGAAAACGTGAACGTATTGGACGTATCCTTCAAATGCACGCAAACAGCCGTGAAGAAATATCTACTGTATATGCAGGGGATATCGCAGCTGCAGTTGGATTGAAAGATACTACGACAGGAGATACTCTATGTGATGACAAGAACCAAGTAATTCTTGAATCCATGGTATTCCCAGAGCCTGTTATTTCACTTTCAGTTGAACCGAAATCAAAAGCAGACCAAGACAAAATGTCTCAAGCTTTACAAAAGCTTCAAGATGAAGATCCAACATTCCGTGCGCATACTGACCAAGAAACTGGTCAAACAATTATCGCTGGTATGGGTGAACTTCACTTGGACATCCTTGTTGACCGTATGCGTCGCGAATTCAAAGTAGAAGCTAACGTTGGTGCTCCTCAAGTAGCATACCGTGAAACTTTCCGTGGTTCAGCTAAAGTTGAAGGTAAATTCGTTCGCCAATCTGGTGGTCGTGGACAATTCGGACACGTATGGATCGAATTTGGTCCAAACGAAGAAGGTAAAGGATTCGAATTTGAAAATGCTATCGTCGGTGGTGTAGTACCACGTGAATATATCCCTGCTGTACAAGCTGGATTAGTTGATTCACTTGACCGTGGTGTACTTGCTGGTTACCCGCTAGTCGACATCAAAGCAAAATTATTTGACGGATCTTACCATGACGTTGACTCCAACGAAATGGCATTTAAAATCGCTGCATCAATGGCGCTTAAAAATGCAGCATCTAAATGTAAGCCTGTCATCCTTGAACCAATCATGAAGGTGGAAGTAGTTATTCCAGAAGATTACCTAGGCGACATCATGGGGGATATCACATCTCGTCGTGGACGCGTAGAAGGTATGGAAGCCCGCGGTAACACGCAAATGGTTAAAGCGATGGTTCCACTATCTGAAATGTTCGGATATGCTACATCTTTACGTTCTAACACTCAAGGACGCGGAACATTCTCTATGCACTTCGATCATTATGAAGAAGTACCTAAGAGCATTTCTGAAGAAATCATCAAAAAAAATAAAGGTGAATAATTGATTTTCATCTCTTATTAAAGTATAACTATCTTATGTAAGCTGTGATGGAAGAATTAGTCTTCTTTCACAGCCCTTATATACTTAATCTTTTATTTATAATTTTAAGGAGGAATTCCTAATGGGAAAAGCTAAATTTGATCGTTCAAAACCGCACGTTAACGTTGGAACAATTGGTCACGTTGACCATGGTAAAACAACTCTAACTGCTGCAATCACAACTGTACTTGCTAAATCTGGTGGCGCAGAAGCTCGCGCTTATGACCAAATCGATGGTGCTCCAGAAGAAAGAGAACGTGGTATCACAATCTCTACTGCACACGTTGAGTATGAAACAGCTAACCGTCACTATGCACACGTTGACTGCCCAGGACATGCTGACTATGTTAAAAACATGATCACTGGTGCTGCACAAATGGACGGCGGTATCCTAGTAGTTTCTGCTGCTGATGGCCCAATGCCACAAACTCGTGAGCACATCCTTCTTTCTCGTCAAGTAGGTGTACCATTCCTAGTAGTATTCATGAACAAATGCGACATGGTTGATGACGAAGAACTTCTTGAATTAGTAGAAATGGAAATTCGTGATCTATTATCTGAATACGATTTCCCTGGCGATGACATTCCGGTTATCAAAGGTTCTGCATTAAAAGCTCTTGAAGGTGACGCTGCTTGGGAAGAAAAAATCCATGAATTAATGGCTGCTGTTGACGAGTACATCCCAGAACCAACTCGTGACACTGAAAAACCATTCATGATGCCAGTTGAGGATGTATTCTCAATCACTGGTCGTGGAACAGTTGCAACTGGCCGTGTTGAGCGTGGACAAGTTAAAGTCGGTGACGTTGTTGACATCATCGGTTTCAACGAAGAGTCTAAACCAACAACAGTAACTGGTGTTGAAATGTTCCGTAAACTTCTTGACTACGCTGAAGCTGGTGACAACATCGGTGCACTACTTCGTGGTGTATCCCGTGAAGATATCCAACGTGGACAAGTACTTGCTAAACCAGGTACAATCACTCCACACACAAAGTTCAAAGCTGAAGTTTACGTTCTTTCTAAAGAAGAAGGTGGACGTCACACTCCATTCTTTACAAACTACCGTCCTCAGTTCTACTTCCGTACAACTGACGTAACTGGCATTTGTAACCTACCTGAAGGCGTAGAAATGGTTATGCCTGGAGACAACATTGAAATGACTGTAGAACTTATCGCTCCAATCGCTATCGAAGAAGGTACTAAATTCTCTATCCGTGAGGGTGGACGTACTGTAGGCGCTGGTGTAGTTGCTACAATCCAAGAATAATTGATTCATAAAACAATATCGGAAGGGACGCCTTCCGGGAGAAGCAGATGGGACGCCATCTGCTTTTTTTATTTTTAAAAAATGTACATGCTTCCTTCTATAAAGACCTGTAAAAAATGAAGTGGATTTAATGGTTTCAAGTGGGTTATTGAAATGAAGAAAATGGATATGAAAGACCGTGTAGAATGTACTTGTAAATCCTTGTGATAGTATGTATAATAATAAAAGTGTGTTGCACAAGAAAAATATAAGTTTAACTTGCATTATACTTGTGCTTTATGTATAATAGACAATGTTGGTCTTTGACTGCGATGATGTGGAAGGTTGCTGACACACCCGGCCGCTTTGCCATGGCGAGTGTGTGGGAAATTTCCATTGAGAAGGTCTATTTTAAAATAGGCGAAAAGGAGGGAAAATTATGGCAAAACAAAAAATTCGTATCCGTTTAAAAGCATATGATCACAGAATCCTTGATCAATCTGCTGAGAAAATTGTTGAAACTGCAAAACGTTCTGGTGCGGCTGTATCTGGTCCAATTCCATTACCTACTGAAAGATCGGTATATACGATCCTACGTGCGGTTCATAAATACAAAGATTCTCGTGAACAATTCGAAATGCGTACGCATAAACGTCTAATCGACATCGTTAATCCAACTCCACAAACAGTTGATTCATTGATGCGTTTAGATTTACCATCAGGCGTTGACATTGAAATCAAATTATAATTCATATAAATATGAACAATTACTCTAGGAGGTGTGACTTATGACCAAAGGAATCTTAGGAAGAAAAATCGGTATGACTCAAGTTTTTGCTGAAAACGGTGAACTTATTCCGGTAACAGTTATCGAAGCTGCTAATAACGTGGTTCTTCAAAAGAAAACTGTTGAAACTGATGGCTATGAAGCAGTTCAAGTTGGTTTTGAAAACAAACGTGAAAAGCTTTCTAACAAACCTGAAAAGGGCCATGTTGAAAAAGCAAATACTACTCCTAAGCGCTTCATTCGCGAATTCCGCGGAACGGATCTTACTGAATATGAGATCGGTCAAGAAGTCAATGTAAGTATTTTCGCTGAAGGCGATTTAGTAGATGTATCAGGAATTTCAAAAGGTAAAGGTTTCCAAGGCTCTATCAAGCGTCATGGACAATCTCGCGGACCTATGTCTCATGGTTCTCGTTACCACCGTCGCCCAGGTTCAATGGGTCCTGTAGCTCCAAACCGCGTATTCAAAGGTAAACTTTTACCAGGACGTATGGGTGGAGAACAAATCACAGTTCAAAACTTGGCTATCGTTAAAGTTGATGTTGAACGTAACCTACTATTGATCAAAGGTAATGTACCTGGTGCTAGAAAAGCGTTGATCAAAGTTAAATCTGCTGTTAAAGCAAAGTAATTTCTGAGAAAGGAGGAGCAATAGAATGCCAAAAGTTACATTGTTCAACCAAACAGGTTCACAAGTTGGCGACATCGAACTGAATGAATCCATCTTTGGTATCGAACCTAATAATCATGTATTATTTGAAGCAATCATCATGCAACGAGCTTCCTTACGTCAAGGAACTCATAAAGTCAAAAACCGTTCTGAAGTTGCAGGCGGTGGACGTAAACCTTGGAAACAAAAAGGGACTGGACGTGCGCGTCAAGGTTCTATCCGTTCTCCACAATGGCGTGGCGGTGGCGTTGTTTTTGGACCAACTCCAAGATCTTACGCTTACAAGCTACCTAAAAAGGTACGTCGTTTAGCTATTAAATCTGCATTGTCTGCAAAGGCATTGGAAGAGAACATTTTGGTTCTTGAAAGCTTGTCTTTCGAAGCTCCAAAAACAAAAGAGTTTGTAGCGGTTCTTAAAAACCTTTCTGTAGACACTAAAACGTTAGTCGTTACTGACGGTTTAGATGAGAAAGTTGCTCTTTCTGCACGTAACATCCCTGGTGTTACTGTAGTGGAAGCTGATGGTCTTAATGTTCTTGATGTTGTTTCACACAACAAATTGATCTTGACTAAATCAGCTGTCGAAAAAGTAGAGGAGGTGCTTGCATAATGGATGCACGCGATATCATTAAGCGCCCCGTAATCACTGAACGCTCTTCAGACATAATGGCTGAAAAGAAATATACTTTTGAAGTTGATGTTAGAGCTAATAAAACTCAAGTTAAAGATGCTGTTCAAGAAATTTTCGGCGTTAAAGTTGAGAAAGTAAACATCATGAATTACAAGGGTAAATTCAAACGCATGGGCAAACATGCAGGCTATACTAACAAGCGCCGTAAAGCTATTGTTAAATTAACTGCTGACAGCAAAGAAATCGAGCTATTCGAGGCTTAATTCATTAGAGAAGGAGGGAAATACAAATGGCGATTAAGAAGTATAAACCTACCTCTAACGGTCGACGTAATATGACAACTTCCGATTTTGCTGAGATTACTACAGACAAACCGGAAAAATCATTACTTGCTCCTTTACACAGCAAAGGCGGCCGTAATAACCAAGGTAAGTTAACAGTTCGTCATCAAGGTGGCGGCCACAAGCGTCAATACCGTATCATCGATTTCAAACGGAATAAAGATGGTATACCAGGACGCGTTGCTACTATTGAGTACGATCCAAATCGTTCTGCAAACATTGCATTAATTAATTACGTTGATGGAGAAAAACGTTATATCCTAGCTCCGAAAAACCTAGAAGTAGGTTTGGAAGTTATGTCAGGTCCAGAAGCTGACATCAAAGTGGGTAACGCTTTACCTCTTATTAACATCCCAGTTGGTACAGTAATTCATAACATCGAACTTAAACCAGGAAAAGGTGGACAATTGGTCCGTTCAGCAGGAACATCTGCTCAAGTACTTGGTAAAGAAGGTCGTTATGTTCTTGTACGTCTAAACTCAGGTGAGGTTCGTATGATTCTTGCTACTTGCCGTGCTTCAATCGGTCAAGTTGGTAATGAACAACATGAACTTATCAACATTGGTAAAGCTGGCCGTAACCGTTGGTTAGGTAAACGCCCAACAGTTCGTGGATCTGTAATGAACCCGAATGATCACCCACACGGTGGTGGTGAAGGTAAAGCACCAATCGGACGTAAATCACCAATGTCTCCATGGGGTAAACCTACTCTTGGATTCAAAACTCGTAAGAAGAAAAATAAATCCGATAAATTTATCGTACGTCGTCGTAAAAAATAACGGGATTGACCTACGGTTCATATATAGAACCGTAGAACAGTCACGAAGGGAGGTACTCGCATGGGTCGTAGCTTAAAAAAAGGGCCTTTTGTTGATGATCATTTATTGGTAAAAGTTGAAAAATTAAATGAAGCTGACAAGAAACAGGTAGTAAAAACTTGGTCTCGTCGCTCAACAATCTTCCCGCAATTCATCGGACACACTATCGCCGTTTATGACGGTCGTAAGCATGTGCCGGTTTATGTAACAGAAGATATGGTAGGTCACAAACTAGGCGAATTCGCGCCTACACGCACTTATAAAGGTCACGCAAGTGATGACAAGAAAACAAGACGTTAATGAGAGGAGGGCATCTCATGCAAGCTAAAGCTGTCGCTAAAACAGTTCGTATTGCTCCTCGTAAAGTGCGTTTAGTCGCAGATTTAATTCGAGGAAAACAAGTAGGTGAAGCAGTAGCGATTCTTCGCTTAACACCAAAATCTGCTTCTCCAGTCGTAGAAAAAATTCTGAAATCTGCTATCGCAAATGCAGAACACAACTACGAAATGGATATTAATAACCTAGTCGTTTCAGAGGCATACGTAAACGAAGGACCAACATTAAAACGTTTCCGTCCTCGCGCTCAAGGTCGTGCGAGTGCAATAAACAAACGTACTAGTCATATTACAATCGTTGTATCAGAAAAGAAGGAGGGGTAATCTGTGGGTCAAAAGGTAAATCCAATCGGTATGCGTATCGGGATAATCCGTGACTGGGAATCCAAATGGTACGCTGATAAAGACTACGCAGTTCTTTTGCATGAAGACATCAAAGTTCGTGAATATATCGCGAAACGTCTAAATGATGCTTCAGTTTCAAAGGTTGAAATCGAACGTGCAGCTAACCGTATCAATGTATCTGTCCACACTGCTAAACCAGGAATGGTTATCGGTAAAGGCGGTACTGAAGTCGAAGCACTTCGTAAAGCTTTGAACCAGCTGACTGGCAAAAGAGTTCATATCAATATCATTGAAATTAAAAGAGCAGATCTTGACGCAAAATTGGTTGCTGAAAACATCGCTCGTCAATTAGAAAACCGTGTTTCATTCCGTCGTGCTCAAAAGCAAGCTATCCAACGTACTATGCGTTCTGGAGCAAAAGGAATCAAAACTCAAGTTTCTGGTCGTCTTGGCGGTGCTGATATTGCTCGTGCTGAACATTACAGCGAAGGAACAGTTCCACTTCACACACTTCGTGCAGACATAGATTATGCTCATGCTGAAGCAGATACTACTTACGGTAAGCTAGGCGTGAAAGTTTGGATCTACCGTGGAGAAGTTCTTCCTACTAAGAAGAAATCTGAGGAAGGAGGAAAATAATATGTTATTGCCAAAACGCGTAAAATACCGTCGTGAACACCGCGGTAAGATGAGAGGGATGGCTAAGGGCGGCACTGAAGTTCATTTTGGAGAATTTGGACTTCAAGCTCAAGAAGCTTCCTGGATCACGAACCGTCAAATCGAAGCAGCTCGTATTGCGATGACTCGTTATATGAAACGTGGAGGGAAAGTTTGGATCAAAATCTTCCCAAGCAAACCTTACACAGCTAAGCCGCTAGAAGTACGGATGGGTTCCGGTAAAGGTGCTCCTGAAGGTTGGGTAGCAGTAGTTAAACCGGGCAAAGTTATGTTTGAAATCTCTGGTGTATCTGAAGAGGTGGCAAGAGAAGCATTGCGCCTTGCAGCACACAAACTTCCAATCAAATGCAAGTTTGTAAAAAGAGAGGAAATTGGTGGTGAAACAAATGAAAGCTAATGAAATCAAAGATCTAACCACTGCTGAAATTGAACAAAAACTAAAATCTCTTAAAGAAGAACTATTTAATCTTCGTTTCCAGTTAGCTACTGGACAACTTGAAAATACAGCTCGCATCCGTGAAGTTCGCAAATCGATTGCTCGTATGAAAACAGTTGTTCGTCAAAGAGAGATCGGTGTCACTAATCGATAATGAATGGAGGTTTGCAGAATGAGCGAACGCAACCAACGCAAAATCTACACTGGACGCGTGGTATCCGACAAAATGGATAAAACAGTTACAGTAGTTGTAGAAACCTATAAAAAGCATTCTTTATACGGTAAACGCGTGAAATACTCTAAAAAGTTTAAAGCTCATGACGAGCTAAACGAAGCTAAAGCAGGCGACGTAGTACGTATCATGGAAACTCGTCCACTTTCAGCTACAAAACGCTTCCGTCTTGTAGAAGTAGTAGAAAAAGCAGTAATCATTTAATATAGTTCGGATTAAGCTAATTCCGAAGGGAGGTACCGTACATGATTCAACAAGAATCTCGTTTAAAAGTCGCTGACAATTCAGGTGCTCGTGAAGTGCTAACAATTAAAGTCCTAGGTGGTTCTGGCCGTAAAACTGCAAACATCGGTGATATCATCGTTTGTACAGTTAAACAGGCAACACCAGGAGGCGTTGTTAAAAAAGGTGAAGTCGTTAAGGCTGTTGTTGTCCGTACAAAACGTGGTATGCGTCGTCCTGACGGTTCTTACATTCGTTTTGATGAAAACGCATGTGTAATTATCCGTGACGATAAGAGCCCACGTGGAACACGTATTTTTGGACCTGTTGCTCGTGAATTACGTGACAATAGCTTCATGAAAATCGTTTCCCTTGCTCCAGAAGTTCTATAATATGTAAAATTTGTATAAAGCCTTTCAAGGAGGTGCCAAGCTAATGCATGTTAAAAAAGGTGACAAAGTCGTAGTCATCTCTGGTAAGGACAAAGGCAAACAAGGAACAATTCTTTCAGCATATCCGAAACAAAATCGTGTGCTTGTTGAAGGAATTAACATCGTGAAAAAGCATTCCAAGCCATCTCAACTTAATCCACAAGGTGGAATTATCAGCAAAGAAGCAGCTATTCACGTATCCAATGTAATGCCACTTGATCCTAAATCAGGTAAACCGACTCGTGTTGGATATAAGATCGAAAATGGTAAAAAAGTACGCGTAGCTAAAATATCAGGTGAATCTTTAGATAAATAAGTCATAAATGAAGGGAGGTACACTAAGCAATGAGCCGCCTTAAAGAAAAATTCAAAAGTGAAATTACACCGTCATTGATGGGTAAATTCAACTATCAATCAGTAATGCAAGTACCAAACATTGAGAAAATCGTTATTAACATGGGTGTGGGTGACGCAGTATCTAACTCTAAAGCTTTAGATACAGCTGTTGAAGAACTTACATTGATCACTGGTCAAAAACCGGTTATAACAAAAGCAAAAAAATCAATCGCAGGCTTCCGTTTGCGTGAAGGTATGCCTATCGGAGCGAAAGTTACATTACGCGGAGAGCGTATGTATCAATTCCTTGATAAGCTAGTATCTGTATCTTTACCGCGTGTACGTGATTTCCGCGGCGTTTCAAAGAAATCCTTTGACGGACGTGGGAATTATACATTAGGCGTTAAAGAACAACTTATCTTCCCTGAGATTGATTACGATAAAGTGAGCAAAGTTCGTGGTATGGACATCGTTATCGTAACGACTGCCAACACTGACGAAGAAGCTCGTGAACTACTTACTCAAGTTGGAATGCCGTTCCAAAAGTAATCTCTAAATAAAGGGAGGCGAAATCGTGGCTAAAAAGTCTATGATCGTAAAGCAAAAACGCGAACAGAAGTTTAAAGTACAAGAATATACACGTTGCGAACGTTGCGGACGTCCACATTCTGTATTACGTAAATTTAAACTATGTCGTATTTGTTTCCGCGAACTTGCATATAAAGGACAAATTCCTGGCGTTAAAAAAGCTAGCTGGTAAAACCCGAGTTTGGGAAGGAGGTAAAATATAATGGTCATGACAGATCCTATTGCAGATATGCTTACTCGCATCCGTAATGCGAATATGGTTCGTCACGAAAAACTGGAAGTTCCTGCTTCAAAGATCAAAAAGGAAATTGCTGAGATCTTAAAAAGTGAAGGCTTCGTACGTGACTTTGAATTAATCGAAGACAACAAACAAGGTATCATCCGTATCTTCTTAAAATACGGTGCAAACAATGAACGTGTTATCACTGGTCTAAAACGTATCAGCAAACCTGGTTTGCGCGTATATGCAAAAACTGGAGAGGTACCACGCGTTCTTAACGGTTTAGGTATCGCAATTGTTTCTACTTCTCACGGAGTTTTAACAGACAAGGAAGCTCGCTCTAAACAAGTTGGCGGAGAAGTTTTAGCATACGTTTGGTAATACATTTTCACAAGAATGGAGGTGCACATTATGTCTCGTATAGGTAAAAAACCTATTGAAATCCCTGCAGGCGTTACAGTTACTGTTACTGGAAGTGAAGTAACTGTTAAAGGACCTAAAGGTGAATTAACTAGATCATTCAATCCTGACCTTTCAATCGTTGTTGAAGAGAACGTGTTAACTGTTACACGTCCGTCTGACGAGAAGGCTCACCGTTCTTTACACGGTACTACTCGCGCACTTATCTCTAACATGGTTGAAGGTGTATCAACAGGTTTCGTAAAATCACTTGAACTTATTGGGGTTGGGTACCGTGCACAAAAGCAAGGTAACAAGCTTATCCTTAACGTAGGATATTCCCACCCTGTAGAAATAGAACCAGAAGCTGGCGTTGAAGTCGAAGTTCCTTCTAATACAAAAGTAATCATCAAAGGTGCAAGCAAAGAACGTGTAGGAGCTCTAGCAGCTAATATCCGTGATGTTCGCCCGCCTGAACCGTATAAAGGTAAAGGTATTCGTTACGAAGGCGAATTCGTTCGTCGTAAAGAAGGTAAAACTGGTAAGTAATGCCGCATAAGTAAACGAAAGGAGTGACGTAAATGATTACGAAGCTTGATAAAAATGCTACTCGTCAGAAAAGACATGCGCGTGTACGTGCTAAGCTTTCTGGAACAGAAGCTCGTCCTCGTTTAAATGTGTTTCGTTCAAACAAACACATTTACGCACAATTAATTGACGATGCAAAAGGCGTAACATTAGCAAGTGCTTCAACTCTTGATAAAGAGATCGGTATCGAAGCTAGTAGCAATGCTGAAGCAGCTCAAAAAGTTGGCGAACTTATTGCGAAACGTGCTGTTGAAAAAGGTTTCAAAGCTGTGGTATTTGACCGCGGTGGTTACCTCTTCCATGGTCGTGTTAAAGCATTGGCTGACGCTGCTCGTGAAAACGGCTTAGAATTTTAATGGATAAGGAGGGACATAACAGATGCGTAGCATTGATCCTAATAAATTAGAACTTGAAGAACGCGTAGTTACAGTAAATCGTGTAGCTAAAGTTGTTAAAGGCGGACGTCGTTTCCGTTTCACTGCACTAGTTGTTGTTGGTGATAAAAATGGTCATGTTGGATTTGGTACTGGTAAAGCTCAAGAAGTTCCGGATGCTATCCGTAAAGCTATTGAGGATGCTAAGAAAAATCTAATTACTGTACCAATGGTTGGTACTACTATTCCTCATCTTGTGAACGGTCGCTATGGCGCAGGTCACATTCTATTGAAACCAGCTTCTGAAGGTACAGGAGTAATTGCTGGTGGTCCTGTTCGTGCGGTACTAGAATTAGGCGGAGTTAGCGATATCTTGTCTAAATCACTAGGTACTAATACACCTATTAATATGGTTCGCGCAACAATTGAAGGATTGAAGCAATTGAAACGTGCTGAAGACGTAGCTAAGTTACGTGGAAAATCAGTACAAGAACTGTTAGGATAAGGAGGGAAATCGAATTATGGCTAATAAATTAGAAATCACCCTCACTCGCAGCTTGATTGGTCGTCCTGAAGATCAACGTGTTACAGTTAACACTTTGGGTTTACGCAAAATGCATCAAACGGTTGTTCAAGAAGATAACCCTGCGATTCGCGGTATGATTACCAAAGTTGCTCATCTTGTTACTGTAAAAGAACAATAAAATAATTTTTAACTTAACAAGGAGGTGCCAACATGAAACTTCATGAGTTAAAAGCTGCAGAAGGTTCTCGTAAAGAACGTAAACGTAAAGGTCGTGGTATTGGATCTGGTAACGGTAAAACAGCAGGTAAAGGACACAAAGGACAAAACGCTCGCTCCGGCGGCGGTGTGCGTCTTGGATTTGAAGGGGGTCAAACTCCTCTATTCAGACGTTTACCTAAACGTGGATTTACCAACATCAACCGTAAAGACTATGCTATCGTGAACCTTGATACGTTAAATCTTTTCGAAGACGGTACTGAAGTAACACCAGCTCTTTTACTTGAGACTGGGGTAGTAAGTAAAGAAAAAGCAGGAATCAAAATTCTTGCCAAAGGAAGCATTGAGAAAAAGCTTACTGTTAAAGCTCACAAATTCTCGTCTACTGCTAAAGAAGCTATCGAAGCTGCTGGCGGTAATACAGAGGTGATCTAATGTTTCGCACGATCTCCAATTTTATGCGCGTGGGTGAAATAAGGAATAAGATTATTTTTACCCTTCTAATGTTAATCGTCTATCGCATCGGTACATTTATACCTGTACCGCATGTGAATGCCGATTTTCTCGCTGAACAGGACCAGCTGAGCGTCATCGGTCTTTTAAATACCTTTGGCGGCGGGGCACTGCAAAACTTTTCTATACTAGCGATGGGTATCATGCCGTACATCACGGCTTCCATCATCGTTCAACTGTTACAGATGGATGTTGTTCCCAAGTTCACTGAATGGTCTAAACAAGGAGAAGCAGGGCGCCGTAAATTAGCTCAATTCACTCGTTACTTCACTATTATCCTAGGATTTATCCAAGCAGTTGGTATGTCTTATGGGTTCAATAATATGTCAGGTGGCCAGTTGATTGAAAATCCTGGAGTTGCAACATACTTGCTTATTGCGACTGTCTTAACGGCAGGAACAGCTTTTCTTTTGTGGTTAGGGGAGCTGATCACTGCTAAGGGTGTGGGTAATGGGATTTCCATCATAATCTTTGCTGGTATCGTAGCTAGTTTGCCAAATACGGCAAATCAGATTTACGCCCAACAATTTGAAAATGCCGGAGATCAATTATTCTTACGAATCATAACGATTATCCTCATTGTTTTAGCAGTATTAGCAATCGTGGTTGCTGTTATCTTCATTCAGCAGGCATTACGTAAAATTCCTATTCAGTATGCGAAACGTGCTGCGGTAGGTCGTACACAAATGGGTGGCCAGTCTACTCATTTACCATTGAAAGTAAATGCTGCGGGGGTTATTCCGGTAATCTTTGCAATGGCATTTATCATTACTCCCACTACAATCGCTTCTTTCTTTGGAAAGAACAGCGTGACTAGTTGGATTTCAACAAATCTTGATTACACCAAGCCAATTGGTATGATCATATATGTTGCTCTTATCATTGCTTTTGCGTATTTTTATGCATTCATTCAGGTTAACCCTGAACAAATGGCTGAGAATTTGAAAAAGCAAGGTGGCTATGTGCCGGGGATTCGTCCTGGTAAGAGTACACAAGAATATTTAACACGTGTTTTATACCGATTAACGTTTGTAGGCTCTATATTTTTAGCCATCATTGCCGTTTTACCGGTATTTTTCATTAAGCTTGCTGATCTACCTCAATCTGCACAGATTGGTGGTACCAGTTTGCTGATCGTAGTGGGGGTTGCCCTTGATACGATGAAGCAGCTGGAATCTCAACTTGTGAAGAGACACTATAAAGGCTTTATAAAGTAATGAGTTTTGGGAACGGCTTGTTCCCTTTACCCATTATAGAGTTTGAGGGGGAAGAAAATTGAATCTAGTGTTAATGGGTCTGCCGGGTGCTGGTAAGGGCACTCAAGCTGAACAAATCGTAGAAAAATATAATATCCCTCATATCTCTACTGGAGATATGTTCCGAACAGCTATCAAAGATGGAACAGAATTAGGTCTAAAGGCGAAATCATTCATGGACAAAGGCGAATTGGTACCAGATGAAGTTACCATTGGCATCGTACGTGAACGTTTAAGCAAGGATGACTGCCTAAAAGGATTTTTGCTTGATGGATTTCCACGTACTGTGGCACAGGCAGAGGCACTTGAAAGCATTCTTACTGATTTAGATCGCAAAATGAATTTTGTCATTAATATCGATGTTGATAAAAGCATCTTAATGGAAAGATTGACAGGACGTCGTATTTGCAAAACATGTGGTGCGACATACCATCTTGTATTCAATCCTCCTGCTAATGATGATGTATGCGACCGCTGCGGCGGAGAATTATATCAACGTGCCGACGATAATGCAGAAACGGTTCAAAATCGCTTAGATGTGAATTTGAAACAAACCAAGCCACTTCTTGATTTCTACGGAGAAAAGGGATACTTGGTCAACATTAACGGACAGCAAGATATTAATAAGGTATTTGAAGATATTGATGTGTTGCTTGGTGCTTTACAAAATTAATCATTCGTATTGATTTATGAAATTCATACCATTTTTACAACTTACTAGTTAAACTTGGTGCATTCCTATAATACAAAGGGTATAATGGATTTCGCGAGAGCATTCGCACATTTATTAATCAGGTTCTTGTACTTGGTATTCCCTGAATTGGGCGATTACTTTATAAGTGATCTTCATGGACATATCCGGTCGGCAAAATTGATGAAGAAATGCAGTGACTCTATTGGGATTCCTAAAGAGTCGTGATATAGAGGGTTGAAAGAAGCTATGTCAGGCGTGCGCCTTTCAAACATCTCCCATGCTATTCAAACCTATGTCGAGACTAATTGCTTCTCTATTCTGAGAGTATGTCGGTCACGGAATCGGTCAAGACTTACATGAGGACCCATAAAATCCTCATTTCGGTCCAACTGATAAAGGTCCTCAGTTAAAGCCTGGTTCTACAAAATGGTGAATACTTGATGCAGAATTGTAAGACTTATGAGGATAATTGGACTGTAGTAATGTTGACGGAAAGATGTGTACCTTTAATAGGTTCACGCATAGAGAAGGGAGAATCACTTTAATGGCGAAAGATGATGTAATTGAAGTAGAAGGCACAGTACAAGAGACTTTGCCAAATGCAATGTTTAAGGTAGAATTAGAAAATGGTCATACTGTTTTAGCTCATGTATCCGGTAAAATTCGTATGCACTTTATTCGCATTTTGCCTGGAGATAAAGTTACGGTTGAGCTTTCCCCGTATGATCTAACTCGCGGCAGAATCACATACCGGTTCAAATAATCCGGTTACGCTCCGATCTGTATAAGGAGGTTAGATAGCAATGAAAGTCAGACCATCAGTCAAACCAATCTGCGAAAAGTGTAAAGTTATCCGCAGAAAAGGTAAAGTTATGGTTATTTGCGAAAACCCTAAACATAAACAAAAACAAGGCTAAATAGAAGGAGGTGCACTCAAGCATGGCACGTATTGCTGGAGTAGATATTCCCCGTGACAAACGTATTGTTATCTCATTAACATATATATATGGTATTGGAAAACAAACAGCGATCAAGATTCTTGCAGAAGCAGGCGTTTCTGAAGAAACTCGCGTTCGTGACTTAACGGAAGACGAATTGAACAAAATTCGTGATATCATTGACAAGCTAAAAGTAGAAGGCGACCTTCGTCGTGAAATCTCCCTAAACATCAAACGTTTAATGGAAATCGGTTCTTACCGTGGTTTACGTCACCGTCGTGGTCTTCCTGTTCGCGGTCAAAACACAAAAAACAATGCTCGTACGCGTAAAGGACCTCGTCGTACTGTAGCTAACAAGAAAAAATAATTAGTAAAGGAGGTTACTTTTCATGGCACGTAAAACTAATACACGTAAACGTCGTGTGAAAAAGAATATAGAAACTGGTATTGCACATATTCGTTCAACATTCAATAACACTATTGTTACGATCACTGACTCTCATGGTAATGCTATTTCTTGGTCAAGTGCTGGAGCTCTAGGATTCCGTGGATCTCGTAAATCCACTCCTTTCGCTGCACAAATGGCTGCTGAAACAGCTGCTAAAACATCAATTGAACATGGTATGAAAACTCTTGAAGTTACAGTTAAAGGACCTGGTGCTGGACGTGAGGCTGCTATTCGTGCACTTCAAGCTGCTGGCCTAGAAGTAACTGCAATTAAAGATGTAACTCCAGTTCCACATAACGGATGCCGTCCACCAAAACGTCGCCGTGTTTAATTTTTCTGTATAGATTTTGTATTCCTGTCAATAATGGGATATAATACTGAGTTTGCGTTCTTACAGAGGATTAATTTTCAGTTGTTGCGCACAGCGGGAACGTATACATGGGGAATTTCGGTTTAAGTGACTTCGTTACTTGCCGGGGTTTTGACGTTTTGAAGGAGGGTTTGTTGATGATCGAAATAGAAAAACCAAAAATCGAAACGGTTGAAATCAACGACGATACCAAATACGGTAAATTCGTCGTAGAGCCACTAGAGCGTGGGTATGGTACTACATTGGGTAACTCCTTACGTCGTATCCTTTTATCCTCACTCCCAGGTGCTGCTGTCACAGCTATACAAATTGATGGAGTGCTACATGAGTTCTCAACAATTGAAGGCGTCGTGGAAGATGTAACATCTATCATTCTTAATGTGAAAAAACTAGCTCTTAAGATTTACTCTGATGAAGAGAAGACGCTGGAAATTGACGTTCAAGGTGACGGAGTCATCACGGCTGCTGATATCACTCATGATAGTGATGTAGAAATTCTTAATCCGGATTTATATATTGCTACAATTGGTAAAAACGGTCATATGCGTATGCGTTTATCTGCACGTCGCGGCCGCGGCTACACTCCTGCTGTTCAAAACAAGAGAGAAGACCAGCCAATTGGTGTAATTCCAATCGATGCTCTTTACACTCCAGTTTCACGCGTATCTTTCCAAGTTGAAAATACACGTGTTGGACAGTTGTCTAACTTTGACAAGTTAACGTTCGATGTTTGGACTGATGGCAGTACTGGTCCGCAAGAAGCGGTAGCACTTGGAGCTAAGATTTTAACAGAGCATTTAAATATCTTTGTTGGTTTAACCGATGAAGCTCAAAATGCTGAAATCATGGTTGAAAAAGAAGAAGATCAAAAGGAAAAAGTTCTTGAGATGACGATCGAAGAATTAGACCTTTCTGTTCGTTCTTACAACTGCTTGAAACGTGCTGGAATCAATACCGTTCAAGAGCTAGCTCATAAAACGGAAGAAGATATGATGAAAGTACGTAATCTAGGTCGTAAATCACTTGAAGAAGTGAAAGCGAAGCTAGAAGAATTAGGCTTAGGTCTTCGTAAAGACGACTGATAACATGGCGGAATCAATCCATTATGTTGTGAGCCTTGTTATAGACACACAATATAGAACTTCAACAAAGGAGGGAATCTCTAATGGGTTACAGAAAGTTAGGACGCACTAGCGCACAACGTAAAGCATTACTTCGTGATTTAGCTACGGATCTTATTATCCATGAGCGCATTGAAACTACTGAAGCACGTGCAAAAGAATTACGTTCTGTAGTAGATAAAATGATCACTCTTGGTAAACGTGGTGACTTGCATGCACGCCGTCAAGCTGCATCTTTCATCCGTAACGAAATCGCTGACGCTGAGAATGGCACAGATGCCCTTCAAAAACTATTCAGTGACGTGGCTCCACGTTATGAAGAACGTCAAGGTGGATACACTCGTATCATGAAAGTTGGTCCACGCCGCGGTGACGGTGCACCAGTCGTGGTTATTGAATTAGTTTAATAACAACGATGAAAAAGGGCGGGACAAATGAATATGCTCACTTGTTCTATGCCCTTTTTCTTTTTTTATAATAGAAATTCTGTCATTTAGAAATTCGCATTGAGTGTTACGATGGCTGGCGGAACCTGTATTATGCAGGGAGCCTTCACGTCTAGCTCAAGCATCCCTTCCCGCTTTTGATAAGCGATTATAAGATAACCTGTTTTTCGTAACAGGCCCGCTGTTAGCTGCTCTTAATTTACCGAAAATTCTTTCGGTGGAAGGGGTGCAGCGTTTTTTTATATTTTCAGAAGGAAATACTACTATTTTTAGTTTGAATGAGCAGAGTTTAGATTAGACGAGTGCAGTCGAGGATGAGGAGGGCCACAAAGTGAAGAAGCTGGTTTCTTTAAATAATATTGTTTTTAAATATGAGGGTCAGTCTCGAAACGCCTTGGATGATGTTTCTTTTGATATTCATCAGGGGGAGTGGCTTGCGATTGTCGGGCATAATGGTTCTGGCAAGTCGACATTAGCGAAGTTACTGAATGGTCTTCAGTTCGCTAACTCAGGTACCATTACTATTAATGATCAACTTTTGACAGAAGAATCCGTTTGGGATGTACGCCAGAGAATTGGCATGGTTTTTCAAAACCCAGATAATCAATTTGTAGGCACTACAGTTCAGGATGATGTGGCTTTTGGTTTAGAAAACGCCGGTGTTTCTCAGCAGGTTATGGTGGAGCGTGTTCATGGTGCGTTAAATAAGGTTAAAATGAATGCCTTTCTTAATCAAGAGCCGCACCATCTATCCGGCGGTCAAAAGCAAAGAGTGGCCATAGCAGGTGTAATAGCCTTGCAGCCAGACATAATCATCTTAGATGAAGCAACCTCCATGCTTGACCCAAGAGGCCGTGAAGAAGTGCTTGAAACAGTTAGGGAATTAAAACGGGAAAACGAGATTACTGTCATATCAATCACCCATGATCTTGAGGAAGCAGCGAAAGCTGATCGAATGATCGTCATGAATCAAGGTAGGTTATATCGTGAAGGACCTCCTCAGGATATTTTTGAATTAGAGGAAGAATTGATTGCTCTTGGTTTGGATATTCCCTTTTCAGTGAAACTAACCAAGGAGTTACAAAAAAATGGTGTTCGTGTAGTTGATGGGCATTTGACAGAGGAAGAGTTGGTGAAGGATTTATGCGAATTACACTCGATGATGTAGAATACCGCTATCAGGTGAATACTCCTTTTGAACATCTAGCCCTTCATGATGTCAATATTTCAATGGAGCCGGGAACCTATACCGCAATCATCGGGCATACAGGGTCCGGGAAATCGACTCTACTGCAGCATTTGAATGCTCTACTAAAACCGACGAAGGGTCGGGTCTTCATTGGGGATCGGACGATTGAGGCCGGAAGAAAAGAGAAGGCGTTGCGACCAATTAGACAAAAGGTCGGTATTGTTTTTCAGTTTCCGGAACATCAGCTATTTGATGAAACGGTTGAAAAGGATATATGTTTCGGGCCCATGAATTTTGGGGTTTCTGAAATCGATGCTAAGAAACTGGCCAGAAAAGCCATCGCTCAAGTCGGATTGAATGAGGAAATTCTTAAAAAATCCCCATTCGACTTATCCGGCGGACAAATGCGGCGGGTTGCCATCGCTGGGGTACTTGCCATGGAGCCGGAGGTATTGGTACTTGATGAGCCCACAGCTGGGCTGGATCCACGAGGACGTAAAGAAATCATGGATATGTTTTATGATCTGCATAAAGCAAGAGGCATTTCAACGATTCTGGTGACACATAGCATGGAGGATGCAGCCAAGTACGCGGATGATATCATTATTATGCATAAAGGTACTGTGTTCAAAAAAGGAACCCCCCAGGAAATTTTCTCTGAGCCGGAACAATTAATGGAGCTTGGCCTGGATGTTCCTGATACGGTCCGTTTTCAGCTAAAGCTTCAGAAGGAACTTGGTGTTCGATTTGATCACCCATGTCTTAATATCGGTGATTTGGCGATAGAAATTGATAAAGCCATGAAACGGGGGAACCGCTGATGCTGGATAAAATGATTATCGGGCGTTATGTCCCTGCAAACTCACTGATCCACAAGATGGACCCAAGGGCTAAATTGCTCCTCGTGTTCCTATTTGTTTGTGTCGTCTTTTTGGCGAATAATGTCGTTTCCTATGGATTGCTTGCTGTATTCACCATCCTATTGATCAGTCTCTCCAAAATACCGCTTCGCTATCTTTATAATGGGTTAAAGCCAATCTTTTTCTTGATCATATTTACATTCATTCTCCATATCTTGTTTACGAAAGAAGGGGAATTGCTTTTTGAATACGGTTGGTTTGAAATCTATGAAGGCGGTCTGATTCAGGGTCTTTTCATATCCATTAGATTTACCTTACTAATCCTTGTTACGTCACTTTTAACTTTGACAACTTCACCGATATCCATTACAGATGGCATGGAAGAGCTTTTGGCGCCCTTGAAAAAGTGGAAGATGCCTGTACATGAACTGGCATTGATGATGTCCATTGCCCTTCGATTCATTCCAACACTAATGGAGGAAACGGAAAAAATCATGAAGGCTCAAACTGCAAGGGGCGTCGATTTTTCATCTGGCCCGATAAAGGACAGGGTTAAATCGATTGTACCGCTGCTTGTTCCTTTATTTGTTAGTTCGTTCAAACGGGCGGAAGAATTGGCAACTGCCATGGAATCTAGAGGATACCGTGGCGGTGAAGGCCGTACGAAATATCGCAAATTGGACTGGAAGACGAGTGATAGCCTTTTGATGGTCTCAATTGGTGTTCTAACGGTCATGTTATTTTTATTACGTTCATAATAAGGAAGAGAACTATGCCAAAATATAAATGTGTGATCGCCTATGACGGCACGGATTTTGCTGGTTATCAGGTGCAGCCTGAGAAACGTACCATACAAAGTGAATTCGAGGCAGTCTTGGCCCAAATGCATAAAGGCACAATTATAAAAGTGACTGCTTCAGGCAGGACAGATTCAGGGGTCCATGCAAAGGGGCAGGTACTTCATTTTGAATCGCCCCTTACATTTCCTACGGAAAACTGGGTAAAGGCGTTCAGCGCCCTTCTTCCGACCGATATCATCGTTCTGGAAGTCGAAATCGCCCCTGACGATTTTCATGCGAGGTTCCATACGACTGGGAAAGAGTACCGTTATATCATAGCCCGCTCGAAACTACGGGATCCGTTTCAACGAAATTACGCCTACCATTACCCCTTCCCATTAGATGGGGAGGCGATGAGGGAAGCGATCTCCTATTTGATAGGGACACATGACTTTACAAGTTTTTGTTCGGCAAAAACGGAAGTGGTCGATAAAGTTCGAACGATACGGGAGATGGAGTTTGAAGAGAGCGATGGTGTCATGGTTTTCCGCTTCGTTGGCGAAGGTTTTTTGTATAATATGGTGCGTATCTTGGTTGGGACGCTCCTGGATGTCGGCAGCGGCAAGATGTCAGCTCGGGATATGCTCGGGATATTGGACAAAAAGGACCGCAGTTTTGCAGGAAAAACAGCACCAGCCCAAGGCTTGTATTTATGGAAAGTATTTTACAAATAAAAATATTTTTGTGGTGATTCCAGTTTTTTTACAAATGGAAAACGGGATGAAATCAGTAACGGAGCGGTTTGACGCTATACAGACCATTTCATGGAGTTGCTGAGAGTGTTTTATAGACAACTTATCCTAGTGTAACATTCCCTTGACAATGAATCTGGGAGAAGTTAATATAATATGGTATGTATTTTAATCCCACGATAAGCCCCGGAAGTTTATTGTGATTGAAAATAAATATAAAAAATTAAAAAGTTTTTTAGGAGGTTAACCATGCGTACGACATTTATGGCGAAAGCTAATGAAGTAGAACGTAAATGGTATGTGATTGACGCTGAAGGCAAAACTTTGGGTCGCCTTTCTACTGAAGTAGCATCCATTCTACGTGGTAAACATAAACCAACTTTTACACCGAACATTGACACTGGTGATCATGTAATTCTAATCAATGTTGAAAAAATCCATTTGACTGGTAAAAAATTGACTGACAAAATTTATTACCGTCACACTATGCATCCAGGCGGTCTTAAAACTAGAACTGCTCTTGAAATGCGTACAAACTACCCTGAGAGAATGCTTGAACTTGCTATCAAAGGTATGCTTCCAAAGAATTCTCTTGGACGTCAAATCTACAAAAAATTACACGTATACGCTGGAGCTGAGCACCCACACGCTGCTCAACAACCAGAAGTATACGAATTACGCGGATAATTACTAAGGAGGTTACTATCTTGGCACAAGTTCAATATTATGGTACTGGTCGCCGTAAGAGCTCAGTAGCTCGTGTACGTTTAGTACCAGGCGAAGGTCGCATCGTTATCAACGGTCGTGACATTAATGAATATATTCCTTTCGCAGCATTACGTGAAGTTGTTAACCAACCACTAGTTGCAACTGAAACTACTGGAAATTACGACATTCTAGTAAACGTTAGCGGTGGTGGATACACTGGTCAAGCTGGAGCAATCCGTCACGGTATCGCTCGTGCATTGCTTCAAGTTGATCCAGAATACCGTCCGTCTCTTAAAACTGCTGGTTTACTAACTCGTGACCCACGTATGAAAGAACGTAAAAAATACGGTCTTAAAGGCGCACGTCGTGCACCTCAGTTCTCAAAACGTTAATTCCATTACCGTTTCGAAAGGCTCTCAACCATTTTGGTTGGGGGTCTTTTTTTGTCTGAAAATTTTTTTGATCCCCCTCATGCAAGCGAACCTTTGAATATTGGAAGCTTTTTGCGTATAGCAACTGTTATAGGTTCACGAATATTTACCATTCAGAGATGAATTATGTGGAATTGTAGGTATGACAACGAGATCATCCCACCCCTTGTCCTGCGCTATTAAATCCAAATAAAATACAGCCAAAACCAGTCGTTGATAACTTTGCTTTTGTTGTCTCTGCAACATTCATTGAATTTTGGAATGCTAGAACAATGACGATTAATATAAAAGGGGTTAACCCGATAAATTTGACCATATTTCCGGCATCGGATACAAATGAAACGCCGCAGAGACGTTGGTGACAGTTGTTCCGTTTGTTGACATGTGAGTTTATTTATGTAAAGCAGGTTTATTTGTAAAATCCATATTTATTAACTTTCCGTTTAGGAGTATGATAATACTTAAAAAAAGAAAGAGGACTTCATATGAATTCAACATACTCACCGATTGAAACAACTAAAACAAAAGCCTTGGTCATCAATGCGTTATTCATTGCATTAACACTTGTAGCAACCATGTTCATCAACATTAAGCTTCCAATAATGGGTAACGGTGGCCTAATCCATCTGGGTAACGTTCCCCTTTTTATAGCAGCTTTGGTATATGGCAAAAAAACAGGGGCGATAGCAGGCGCCTTCGGTATGGCCTTCTTCGACCTTTTCTCTGGTTGGGCAGCATGGGCACCGTTTACATTCGTCATCGTGGGAGCTATGGGCTTTCTAGCCGGCCTTATATCCGAAAAGGTACCGGGCAAAAGAGAATTTGTATATACAATCGCGGTTGCCGTTGCATTGATTATAAAAATAATCGGCTACTATTTTGTCGAAGTTATTCTTTATGGTAACTGGATACAGCCATTTGGCTCCATCCCCGGAAACGTAATGCAGGTCGTGATAGCGGGTATAATAGTAGTGCCGCTTGCTGGACGATTAAAGAAAAGGGCAGGGCAGATATAAAGTGAAACAAATATAGAAGCCATTTCAAATTTTGTGTTGCACACCGATTAAATGTGACTGCGCTCTGAATTTCAGGCAGTTTAAAAAGACATTCTGCTAAGAGGCGGGCATTAAATGACTTTTGTTATATCCTGTTAGAAAAGGGCATCCGTTTACCATGGATGTCCTTTTTATCTTAATAAATCACAAAGCCTGAAGATTTTCATGCAGAATGGCTGGCTAATGTAAGTATTGATCAAAGTCCAAAGGGACATGCGCAGTGAGCGACCCAAGTCTGCAAGGTCAGCCTCGGGTAGCGGCCTGAGTGGCGGGGTAGGGGGGTGATTCCGACTTTTTTCAAGACTGTTATACCCCTTGCAAGAACCTTTTATCTTCCAAAATTTGCAGTTAGCACTTTAACGGGTTTCTTATAGGAGAAAGGAAATCACATATCGGTAGGCCTTTCAGTTGCCTGCCAATCCTATCCTCATTATTTTTTGCCAATGGAATAAATGAATGGTTCAAAATAGAACGTAAAAACTAAATTATGTCTTGGGAAATAATTTTGGGAAATGGAGAATTGCCCCGGAGGTGAAATATGGCTTTGATAGTAGGTTTACAGGAGATGCAAAGGGAAAGGCAATTGAAGTTCGAACGTAGGTTGCTCAGGGAACTTTCCATTGAGGATATGAAGGGAAGGATCCAGCGTTACTTCGGACAGGATTTGATGGATGTTTTGGAGGAAGGCTACTTTGATGTTGCCATTGAGGCTTATTTATTAGGAGCCAACTATAGTAAGTTTGGCTATTATGGTGAGTCGGAAGAAGATGTAAGGGCCAGGTGCTGGAAGGAAGAAAAGTTTTTGGTCGATACACTTTTTAACTTTATTTTGTATTGGCGGGAAGTTACTGCGAATAACGCTTTCGATGAGGGTTTGTTTTATTGTTGTGAAGGATTTGTGGGAGATTGGTGGCTGGATGGCTTTAAGACTGGAGAAAAACGATATAAAATGAAACTGCATTAAGCAGGCAAAAATCCCATTCCTTGTTCTAATTCCATGGTTTGTCCCATACTTTTTAGTAGAGAGATCATGGAAGGGGAACGGTCATGCGCAGAAAGCTGAAATATACAGGAATCGCTATGGGATTGTTTGTCCTTTTTTTAATTGTGACTTTTAAATTTGTTGAAGATGATTCTTGGGACTCCTGGAACCTTCCGTTGGCAGGTAAGGTCATCATTCTGGATGCAGGTCACGGAGGAATGGATGGCGGGGCAAATGTACAAGAGGTAATGGAAAAGGAAATTGCTCTTTCCGTTTCATTAAAGGTCAGGGACTATTTACAGGAACAGGGTGCTCTTGTCATCATGACCCGTGAGAAGGATGAGGATTTGGCACAGGGTAATACAAAGGGGATCCGCCAGCGAAAACAGGAGGACTTACGGAATCGGGTTGAAATGATCAATGATTCGGAAGCGGACTTATTTTTAAGCATTCATTTAAACTCTTTCCCATCAGCGTCATCGAAAGGTGCCCAGACTTTTTATACAAGCAGGTTCGAGGAAAATGAACAGGTTGCAAAATTCATTCAGACTGAAATCATTAGAAACCTGGAAAATACAAAGCGTGATGCAAAAACGATTAATCATGTGTATTTGATGAATAATGCAAAGAAACCGGGAGCGCTTGTGGAAATTGGCTTTCTTTCCAATTCTGAGGAAAGGGAACGCCTTATCAGTGATAAGTATCAAGAAAAGGTTGCCAGTTCGATATATATGGGTATTTTACGGTACTTTACAGAGGAAAAACTATCTGATGAAGAGTGATGTCTGGGTCTTGTAAGGTACAAGGCCTTTTTATTATGGGAAAATAATCCGGTTTCGCATGCAGGGTAGATAATAAGCTTTCCTTTTGTAATATGTTATACTGAAAAATGGGAAAATAAAAATTCAAAGGGGTGCTCGACTTGTTAACAGAAGAGAAAGTGCTGAGTTTATTAAAGGATCTTAAAGACCCTTTTCTACATAAAAACCTTGAAGAGACAAATGGAATCATAGAAATCAAAATAAAACCTGAAAAGAATCATGTAAGCGTTAAGCTTGCGATTGCGAAAACGGGGACTGCCGAACAAATGCAAATGCAATCGGAGGTTGTGGACTTGCTGAAAACGAACGGAGCGGAATCGGTAGGCATCCGTTTCACGGAACTTTCAGAAGGGGAGTTAGCTAAGCATCGTGAAAGCATTCCTCAGGATGAAGCGGACCAAGGTTTGCTTGGGCCTAACAGCCAGACGCAATTCATCGCGATCGCCAGTGGGAAGGGCGGAGTGGGAAAATCTACGATTTCAGTGAATTTCGCTACTTCACTTGCTCGTTTGGGTAAAAAGGTCGGACTGGTCGACGCTGATATTTATGGATTCAGCGTACCAGATATGATGGGGATAACAAAAAGACCGGTTGTTCGAGGGGAAAAAATCATTCCTGTAGAACGCTTTGGGGTCCAAGTTATCTCCATGGGCTTTTTTGTAGAGGATAATGCGCCGATCATCTGGAGAGGACCGATGCTGGGCAAAATGCTTAACAGTTTCTTTAATGAAGTGGAGTGGGGAGATTTGGACTATTTGGTCCTTGACTTACCGCCGGGTACGGGTGATGTTGCTTTGGATGTTCATACGATGCTCCCTTCATGTAAAGAAATCATCGTTACGACACCGCATCCGACTGCAGCCTTCGTAGCTGCAAGGGCTGGTGCAATGGCCATCAAGACAGAACACGAAGTCATTGGTGTCATAGAGAATATGTCATTTTTCGAAAGTAAAACGACCGGTGAAAAAGAATATGTATTCGGAAAAGGCGGCGGCGCGAAGCTGGCAGAAGAGCTTCGGACAGAAGTTTTAGGTCAACTTCCCCTGCAGCAGCCAGATTGGAATGAAGAGGACTTTGCTCCATCGATTTACGCAGCGGACCATAGACTTGGCAGGATTTATGAGGACATTGCTAAGAAGGTCATTGAAAAACTACAATAAAATGAAGGCTGATTCCAATTGGAATCAGCCTTTATTTTATTCTTTTTCTTTTTTCTCCTTGTTTTCCTTCTCTGCCGCTTTAGTGGCTGCTTTATCCAATCTCTCTTGCATTTTCGCTTGAACGAGAGGGCTTTCCATCGTTTCGATGATCAGCTCTTTATAGACGGCCCGCATTTCCTTGGTTTTTAATAATTTATTCATTTCTTTTTCCATATCCGGTTCTTTCATTATTTCCATGAGCATTCCACGATACTGAGGATCAGCGGTTAAGTCCTTCAATATCTTTTTATGTTCATCTTCTAATGCTTTAGCATAAGCGGAGGCGAATTCAGGGTCATTAAATGTCTTTTTCCAAAATTCCCTCCCTTTATCTGAAGTGACCATATCTTCAATGGATTTCTTAATGACATCGGAATCCATAATAAGTTCTGCTTTCGTTTTATCATCAGCAATGATATCCTGGATGGCCTTTTTTCCATCATCTGTCTTCAAGATATCAACGACCATTTTCTTTGTCTCTTCATACTCCATTTTTTCTGCGCCTGTTCCATTCTGTGCACAACCGGAACAAACGAGTAAGAATGACGTGAAAAGCAAAGCAACTCCCACTCTCATACGCAGGGCTCCTTTCATCCTTCTTATTGTTAATATGGTTCCAATCGGCGATATTATTCCTTGGTGGAATAAGTGGATTTTTCCAAATTTGGTTGGTACAATTAAGGAAATGAAATAGAAATGTATGGAGGAAAACAATGAACAGCCGTAATTTAGTTAAATTGTTTTTAACAACATTGCTTATAGGTGGCGTAACGGGCGGAGTTGTAGGGTTCTTGGCTCGATGGAGTGAGTTTAAGCCTTATTTTTCTTCTTTTGAAGCCAGTGCCATCCTATCAACTTTTATTTGGTTATTCGGTGTTGGATTAATTTTCAGTGTCATAAGCCAAGCCGGCTTTTTTGCCTATTTAACGATACATCGTTTTGGTCTGGGGATATTTAAAAGCGCTTCCTTATGGAATGCCGTTCAGCTTGTACTCATTCTTTTTGTTGTATTCGATCTTGTTTACCTGCGATATCTTAGCTTTGGTTCAGGTGAGGGGATCAGTTCTTACATCGTGTTAGCCTTGGTTGTATTGGCCGCAGGGATTGTTACAGCTTATTTCAAAATGAAACAAACGAATAAACAGTCGTTTATACCAGCCTTATTTTTCATGGTCGTGGTCACGGTTTTGGAGTGGATACCTGTCCTAAGCGCCAATGATGAAAGCTGGCTTTACTTCATGCTGTTTCCGTTGCTAGTCTGCAATGCTTATCAATTATTGGTCCTGAGCAAATTGATTGAACGGTCACAAAAGGAATTGGCCAGTAAAAGAGGGCGTAAGCAAACTCCAGCAAAGGGTGAGATGAAGGCCGGTGAATTAGGTAAAGGCAGCTAACCTGTATGTAAGTCGAGCCTTACAAAGGAAGTCAAAACATAAAAGCTGCGTACTAAAGGTTCATGGAGACCGTTAGTACGCAGTTTTTTCATTCAGTGGATTTCCTCACTGCTTGCTGATGAATTGGAAATCATTTCTGAAACATTAACGAAGTTTAAATTTTTTGATCGAAGTTCACTTATTAACTCTGGCAACGCCTTATTCGTTTGTTTTGCTGAGTCTGAAGCATGTAATAAGATGATATCACCCTTTTGCGCCTTGGTGATGTTCTGAACGATGCGTTCCACGCCCGGATTGGTCCAATCCTTTGAATCGATGCTCCAATGGACAACGGTGTATCCGAATTTCTCGCTGATCTTTAAGAGGCGTTTATCAAAGTGACCGGTGGGAGCGCGTAAAAGTTCTATATTCTTTACGTTAAGCTTTTTAAATGCTTCCTGGGCTTTAGAAATATCCCGGATGATTTCTTGATCTTCCATTTCGGAATAATCCTTATAATCGTAACCAAGGATGCCGATTTCATATCCTTCTTTCACAATTTCGGCTACTATATCCGGATGCCGTTCAGCCCAAGATCCCGAGAGGAAAAAAGTGGCGGATTTAATCTTTTCCCTTTTTAATGTCTCTATTATCGGAGCGGCTTTCTCATCGCCCCAGCCAATATTGAACGTGATCGCAACATTCTTTTCCCCTTTATAAACCGCTTTCGGCCCATCCTCTGTAGAAAAAACGGGGGCATGAAGAATGTTTTGTACAAAAAGGAACCAAGCGGTAAAAAGTGCCGTAAGTAAAATTAACGAATAATATTTGATGTTCTTGGCTTGAAGCACCATGAAAAATTTCATTAATCCATCCCCTTGTCCATAAGACTCTTGTCTTCAAATTTATGCGCGAGGATTATTGTTATGCAAAAAAATCAGTTGGAAATTCATAAAATTGACGGGAATGGGGAAAGCTGTCTGGAGGAGGTGTGAATCATGCTGGGTTTATTGATTAATGATAAAGAAAAGATGGAGTTGGAGTACCTTTTAAAAAGAGAGATGGATGAAATATTATTCGATTTACAGGATGACAGAATTGACCACTTAGTCAAAAGGGCAATAAACGAGAAATATACTATCCTTTTCAGGCTGTTTAAAAGGGTGAGCACCGAGGAGGAAAGCCTAATGTATATGAGGGGAAAAACGAATGTATCCAAGTGGAATCAGTCATGATATTTAAAAGTGAATTTTATTCGAAAAATCTATTGACTATTGATTTATACGCTGGTATATTATAAAAGTTGCTGCAACATAAAAGGTTTTGAGAAAGAATTGAAAAAAACTTTTTTAAAAAAGTTGTTGACGAAGCGGCAGTAAGATGTTAAGATATTAAAGTCGCTAAGAGAGATGGCGAACA
>NZ_JADILK010000028.1 GCF_017355165.1 Bacillus sp. SD075
CCGTTGTCGTTTACTTCGTAAGCGACTTTTACATCTTATCATGTTTTCAACTTTGTTGTCAACATGTTTTTTAAGTTTTTTTGTTTTGATGAAGCTGCGAAAGCTGATGTCCCGCAGCGACATGTATTAATATAACACCTATATTATTAATGGTCAACACTAAAATCACATTTTTTTAAAAGTTTTTTGACACCCGATAAAACCGATGATATACCTCATGCCCTTTTGTCTCCGCTTTGATGACGTCGATTACCTTCTTCTCGATCAAATATTCCAATAAAACACCTAGGTCGACTGAATAGAACTTAATTTCCGGATGGTCCATAAGCTCCGCAACCATCCACGGGTCTTCTTTCGTCCCCATTATTTCGACCAAATGCTGTGAACCTGCATTCGTCCTCGAATAAATAAGAAATTCACTAGCAAGGAAAAGAAGCTCCAATCTTTTTTCGAGAGTTTCCTCACTGCTGATCAACTCTTTATACAACTTATAGATTTCAGGTTTCATATGCTTCACTTGGTTCCAGACCGTAACCTCCGGATAAAAGCCTTGTTCAATTATTTCTAAGCGGGCCAAGTGATGCAAGGAATGAACGATATGGTTGTATGCCTCAAGGTAATGGCCTTTTTCAAAGAAACTTTTCCCATCCATGTACCTGCGAATTAACTTCGCGAATTCCATCCCCATCTTTAACTTCCTTCCATAGAAGGGGAATTCACGGATTTCGGTTTTCAAACGGTCCAAATATTCATTCCGGTCAAAAAGGACCTTCCCGTTATATATCCAGTCAACCACTTTGCGGTTCGTCCCTAATAGGAGCCATTCTTTTAACTGGTCTTCCTTTACGATATGCAAGGCTGCCTTTTTATCCTGGTATGTGTAATGTTTTAAAAACACGGCCTCTTCGGCATCGCCTGCGATTACAAAAAGAATGTAGTCAAATGTATCGGTAATCGGGCTATTATCCTCTCTTTTTTCTATTAACAAGATTCCAAGTGTAGATTTTAAACTTGCTCGCTCTTGATAAATCGGGCGAAGGATATCTTCCATCATAAATTCCTCCAAAACCTTTTTTTTTAGACTTTCGACAAAACTCTTCAAATTCCTGCTTATTTCCCTTACCCCAAACCAATTCAATTCAAAAGTAATATGTATCCTTTATTTCTTTTTTGTTCCACCCATTGTTTATGTTATAGTTAAAGTTATATTTTAGGAGGGACAATCCATGGCTAAATATTCTAGCAAAATCAATAGAATACGTACTTTTGCTTTGAGTTTGATTTTCATTGGCTTTATCGTAATGTACCTTGGGCTTTTCTTCAAAACGCATCCTGTTGTCATGACGATTTTCATGGGTCTGGGCCTTTTATTCATAATCGCAAGCACCGGGGTTTATTTTTGGATTGGATTGCTTTCTACAAAATCAATCCAGGTTGTCTGCCCTAACTGCGGCAAACCTACAAAAATACTAGGGCGTGTAGATATTTGCATGCATTGTGAAGAACCATTGACACTTGATAAAAAGTTGGAAGGCGAAGAATTCAACGAAAAATACAACCGAAAAAGCCTGCATGATTAGAAGAATTCGGCTAGCTGAATTCCCTTTCCGATGTCCTTAACACATGTATCATTACTTCATAACATGAAAAAAGTTCCAACCTAGTGGAGGAACTTTTTTTAATGCGATTCTTTTTTTGCACAATCCGTACAGTCGCCGTAGATTTCCATCCGATGGTGACTAACATTGAAACCGGTGACTTGTGCTGCGAAATGCTCGACTTCATCCAATGCAGGATAATCGAAATCCACAATTTTTCCGCAAGTTTGGCAAATTACATGATAATGATTCGTCGTAACGAAATCAAACCTTGCTGAAGAATCACCATACGTAAGTTCCTTTACCAAACCTACCTCACGGAAAACACGCAGGTTATTATAAACCGTTGCCACACTCATATTTGGAAACTTGCCTTCCAGCGCTTTATATATATCATCAGCGGTAGGGTGGGACATGGAGCTTATCAAATACTCAAGTATCGCATGGCGTTGAGGAGTTATTCTTACACCGGTATCTTTTAAGGAATCCAACGCTTCTTTTAACTGAACTTCAGACACCGTCATCCACCCCTTTTTCTCATTAAGTATGAATTCTTAAATTATAATATTTATAAATAGTGTACCTTTTATGCGTTGAATTTGTCAATAATGCAATGGCTCAACCATTCTTTTTTAGTTTATTCTTGAACACATTAAATCTTTCCCATTTTTGCATTGAGTTTAGTATCCCCTAAATAAGTCGATTACGTTGGCGAAGCCTTTTCCAGCTTTCATGTATTTGCTTGCTTTTTCCGAATATGGCAATGGTTCTTGGTAGATATTCCCCTTTTACTTGATAGATGCGGGGTGACTGTAACATTCTCCGTCCTCCAAGACGGATGCCCTTTTCCTAAAGGTTCCGGATCAAATACAACAAAGGTGGCATGAGATAATCCCCCGGCATCCAGGCTTTTATCAACACTTCATCGTTAATCAGGTCACCGCGGCCAATATTCACGAATACTGCAGATCCTTTCATTCCTTTAATGTGTTCTTTTTGAAGTAGGCCCTTCGTTTCCTCCGTACTTGGCAGGACTGATACGATATAATCGCCTCCCGGTATGGCTTTCAATAAATTATCCATGGTATAAAGGTGATCCATGGTTTCCACTGGTTTCCCGCTCTGGTTTACCCCCGTCGAAGTCATCCCAAAGGCTTTCCAAGACGAGCCACTTCCTTTCCGATTGCACCGACCATGCACTCATGATCATGATCCATTTCAAGTTCGCCGCGTCCCCAATGATTTCTTCAGTTAAGTCTTCACCCTATGTAATTAATGTTTCCGCTTCACGAAGCGGGCCATCCGTCCGTCATTTTTGGTTCAGGAAATTATTCCACCATCTCCGTTTAGGGCCTCTATTACAGTTGAAAGTATCAACATGTTAACTCTCTTTATTAACATAAAAAAAACACGGGCTCTATGTGTCCCGCGCAACTTTCTCTGAGGAGGTATTCCCTTAATAAAGCATATTCTGGCGTCCCCTTTTTGAGTTGGACAAAAGCCTCACCCTTATTAAAAAAGGCTTTATTTTAAAGAATTTGGGTTTAATGCATGTAATTCTGGCAAAATGAAAACGCCATCCCGTCTGATCAGTACGTCGTCAAAATAGATGTTGCCACCACCATATTCGGGACGCTGGATCAAGACCATATCCCAATGTATCGATGAACGGTTTCCATTATCCGCTTCTTCGTAGGCAAGCCCAAGAGCTAAGTGCAGACTCCCGCTTATTTTTTCGTCGAACAAGATATCGCCCATAGGTTCCAATATGTATGGATTGACTCCAATTGCGAACTCGCCAATAAACCGAGACCCCTCATCAATATTAAGAATTTGGTTCATTTCAGAGTCACGATTGGATGTCGCTTTAATAATTTTTCCCTTTTTAAAGTTTAATTCTATGTCACTAAAGGTGATTCCTTCATAGGTTGCGGGTGTGTTGAAAGCTACCCTTCCATTGAGACTATCTTTTATAGGTGCCGTAAACACTTCCCCATCCGGTAAATTCTTTTTTCCGGCACATATGATGGCAGGCATACCTTTGATGGAAAAGGTCAAATCTGTCCTTGGTGAAACGATCCTGACTCTGTCAGTTCGTTCCATCAATTGTTTTAACGGATTCAAGGACGCCTCCATTTTTCCGTAATCCATGGTGCATACGTTCAAAAGGAAGTCTTGGTACCTATCGAATGTCATGCCGGCTTTATACGCGGATGCGTTGGTGGGATAATTAAGTAAGACCCAACGTCGGTTGTTTACATAGAAAAGAGTGGGGGATTTCATCGCCTCCCCTTGAAGACGGTGCCTCTCGATGGGAACTTCAGCCATTTTCATATCGTTTTCTTCCCCTGTGATGATGATGACTGCATCGATATCCCTATATTTGTTCATGGCCCATTTCGAAGATATGTCAAGTTGTTCCTTCTCATTCCCTTGTAACAAGTGGCGGCTTATCTCATTGTCTTCAAGTTCTACATATGGATAAGCACCAACTCTGTATATTTCATCAATCAGCTCTTTCAATAATGGTTTCGTGTTGATATGCCCCCGTATGAGGATTCTCTCTTTTGGCTGTAATTGTATCGAATGATGAATCAGCCTGGCTGCAAGCTTCGTTATCCGCTCATCCTTCATCTGCCTGTCCCTATTTTTCGAGGTCGCGAAGAGTTCCAAGCGCTTCTTCGACGTGGCCTTTGACTTTTACTTTACGCCATTCTTTGACTACCTTACCAGCTTTATCAATCAGGAACGTTGAACGTTCAATGCCCATATACTCCTTGCCGAAGTTCTTTTTCAATTGCCAAACATCAAATGATTCAGCCGCTTCATGATTTTCATCGGCCAGCAGCAGAAAAGGCAATCCATGTTTTTCGATGAATTTTTCATGACGTGCCGCCGGATCTGGACTGATACCAATGATGACCGCGTTCAATTCCTCAAATTGCTCATTATGGTCTCGGAAATCGCAAGCCTCCGTCGTGCAACCTGGCGTCATGTCTTTTGGATAAAAATATAAAACAATGTATTTCCCCTTAAAATCCGATAGGGACACCATTTCACCATTGTTTGCAGGAAGTTTGAAATCAGGTGCTTTTTCTCCAATTTTAACAGTCATATTGAACCCTCCATTTCTTTCATTATGGTAAGAGTACCCAATAATCGAAAGAAACACAACTTTCATTTATCCTTCCTATCTTTCTGCTCCAGATCGATCACTGTCCGAATCACGAACGCTGCCGGCAGTGTATACCCAATGAAAGCCTGAATGGTAGCTATCATCCTGCCCATGCCAATCGGGGCTATATCCCCATACCCTACTGAAAACATCGTCATCGCACTAAAATAAAAAGAAGTCTTCAACTGTTCATAGAAAGTGCCATCCAATCGATTGCCCATATCAAGAATCACCGAATGATTCTGAAGCTCGTATAATAAATAAATCAGTGCAAACCCAACTAATATCGTCGCATATAAATTGCCAAGCCACAGCATATCCTCCAGAGAAAACTTCTTTCCCCCTGACTCAACTAGAAATAACGTACGAATGCTCATCACCATACAAAAAATGATTCCAGCAATCAAGATGTAGAAAGTCATCCCCCACGCCCCATTTCAAAACGCCACTCCTTCTATACATACTCCCTGTCCAAACAATATATTCTTTTTTAGGGACAGACCTCTTCCTTATACCGACACGCCTAGTAGAACGGATACTTTTCCGATTCTATTTTCCATGTTGACCCTTTTGGTCGGATATGTTACGATTGTCTAAATTTTTATAATAATTTTTATTTTATAAATATTTGACCTGCAAACAAGAATCAAGGCAGGTTTCGCAAAATTTCATATGTGGAAATAGGTTCCTAATTTTCATTAGGATTAAAAGGGAAGTCCGGTGTAATTCCGGCACGGTCCCGCCACTGTAATCGGAATGTTAGCGCCATCCAATATGCCACTGATCAATGGATCGGGAAGGCCCGCCGCTAATGATATTCCCTAAGTCAGGAGACCTGCCTATTTCGACAACACTGTTTTAACCTACGGGAGATAGGGAGGTGTTAGGGACCTTATAATTGTAAGGGGCATTCTGTATGCCTCTTTATTTTAAGCATTTCTAACTTTCTCTTTTGACTGTTAGGGATGCTTTTTTTATTGTTCAATTAAATGAATGTAGGAGGATGGGAATTTTGAAAAGCAGTAGTTTGGGTTACCCTCGAATCGGGGAAGATCGTGAATGGAAACGTACATTAGAAGCTTACTGGTCCGGTAAAATCGATGAGGCAGAATTTACGGCACAACTAAAAGCCATCCGTTTAGGCAACTTACAAAAACAGAAGGAACGAGGCATTGACATCATTCCAGTCAACGACTTCACTTTCTATGATCAAATGCTGGATATGTCCGTCATGTTCGGTCTTGTTCCTGAACGTTATTCAGCTTATGAAGGCGGAAGCGTTCCCCTTTCTGTTTATTATTCAATGGCTCGCGGAAACAATGATGAAGTCGCTTCCGAAATGACGAAATGGTTCAATACAAACTATCACTATATTGTCCCTGAATTAAAACTGTCACAGCTGACTTTAACAGAAAATAAACCACTTGCAGCCTATCGGGAAGCCAAGGAAAAGCTAGGGATTGAAACGAAACCAGTGTTGATCGGACCTTATACTTTCATCTCCCTTTCCAAAGGATTCAATAAACAAGAAATCCCGGGCATCATCCTGAGCCTGCTTCCCCTATATACGCAAATCCTGCGGGAATTGGAACAAGAAGGCGTGAAGTGGGTTCAAATGGACGAGCCTTCTCTTGTTTCATCCATTTCCAAAGATGATATGCAAACTGTTACTTACCTCTATGAAAAATTGAATGAAGCAGCACCCAACCTGAACATCATGCTACAAACATACTTTGATGCCGTGGAACATTACCAAGAAGTCATTGAATTACAAGTCCAAGGAATCGGTCTTGATTTTGTACATGATAAAGGAAGGAATCTAAGTAATCTTGAAACATACGGTTTCCCGAAGGATAAAGTGCTTGCTGCAGGTGTGATTGACGGAAAAAATATTTGGCTATCTGATTTATCGAAAAAAATCCGATTGATCGAGACTCTTAAGAAAAAGGTAGCCGAAGATCAAATTTGGCTTCAGCCCTCTTGTTCCTTGCTTCATGTCCCGGTGACCGTTCGTAATGAAACCGCCCTTTCAAAAGAAGTGAAAGAGGCCCTTTCTTTCGCTGATGAGAAACTTGAGGAAATCACACTCTTGGTCAAAGGGAATAATCAAGGCTTTGAATCAATCGCCGAAAAAGTCGCTGCAAATAAATTTACGGTTCAAACGTTAGCAAGTTCAAATGCACGGAATCACGGGAGTGTACAAACCGATGTCGAAAAGGTTAAGGCCAGAACCGCCGGCCGCCAGCTTCCATTTAAAGATCGTTACCAAAAGCAACAGGAATATTTCAATTTACCTTTTCTTCCTTCGACTACGATCGGTAGCTTTCCGCAAACATTCGAAGTTAAACAAGCACGCGGGAAATTCAAAAGAGGAGAATGGACCGCTTCGCAATATGAAACATTCGTTAATGAGGAAATCGGCAGGTGGATCGACATCCAAGAAGAAATCGGTTTGGATGTTCTCGTTCACGGGGAATTCGAACGGACGGACATGGTTGAATATTTCGGCCATAAGTTAGGCGGATTCGTCTTTCTAGAGAAGGGCTGGGTACAATCCTATGGCTCCCGCTGCGTGAAACCACCAGTCATCTACGGCGACATCCATTTCATCGAACCGATGACAGTCAGGGAAAGTGTATACGCACAATCCCTTACGAAGAAGACGGTAAAGGGAATGCTTACAGGTCCTGTTACGATTTTGAACTGGTCATTTGTCCGTGATGATATTTCCAGGGAGAATGTTTGCTATCAGCTGGCGCTTGCTTTGGAAAAAGAAGTCATTGCTTTGGAATCCGCTGGAATTAAAATGATTCAGGTTGATGAGCCCGCACTTAGAGAAGGTCTGCCATTGAAAAAAAGTGATCGCGACGAGTATTTGAACTGGGCTGTGAATTCTTTCTTGATATCCACATCAAGCGTTGAGGATACAACCCAAATTCACACGCATATGTGCTATTGCGACTTCAACAGTTTCATGGATGTCATCTCCTCCCTTGATGCCGATGTAATTTCCATCGAAACATCCCGTAGTCATGGGGAGCTTGCTTCGGCATTCGAGGAGAAAACATACGAAAAAGGGATTGGCCTGGGTGTGTATGATATTCACAGCCCGCGTGTGCCGGCAGTGGAAGAAATGGTCGATATGATTGAACGGGGCATCAAGGTATTGGATAAAGACCAGTTTTGGATCAATCCCGACTGCGGCCTGAAAACAAGGGGTATCCCGGAAACCGTCGCTTCCCTGAAAAACATGGTCGAAGCGGCAAAAATCGTCCGTGAAAACCTTTTAGCTAAACCAACAGGCAAATGATTGAAAAGAACATTGCCCATCCAATACAGCAGTCACGGACTTTTTTAACCGACCTTGTTTTTCCACCGGATACAAATCATCACAATACCATCTTTGGCGGAAAAGTAATGGCATATGTTGATAAAATAGCCTGCATTTCAGCTATGCGTCATTGTCGAAAGCCCGTTGTGACTGCTTCAAGCGACTCTTTTGATTTTTTGGCACCCATCAAGACTGGGGATGCGATCAACCTTGAAGCTTACGTCACTTGTGCTCATCGTACATCAATGGAAGTATTCGTCAAAGTGGAGCGCGAGAACCTATTAACAGGGGAAAAACAGCTTACGGCACGCGCTTTTTTAACGATGCTGGCCATTGATGAAGACGGTAAGCCGACAAGCGTACCTCAGGTCATACCGGAAACGGAAGAGGAAAAGCAACAATATGTTCAAGCACAAGCAAGGTATATTGCAAGAAAGAAAAAACGGAACTAAACAAAAACCCCTTCAACATGAATGTCGTTGAAGGGGTTCTTTTAGTTCCCTGCCCCGCGGTACCTCTTCACTCCCTGATTCCATATGAAAACGGATATCACGAAAAAGGCAACCCCAATTACAGGTGTGGCAAATGCATATGCATACCACTCTTCTTTTCTAAGGAAATAAGATGCCGGATAGACACCAACAAACGCGAATGGCAGCACCCATGTAAGGACAAAACGGATGACCTTATTATAAATATCAACAGGATAGCGCCCGTAGTTCCCGATATTATACATCATTGGCATGATGGATGTTTTCGCATCCGACCAGAACCCAATGCTTGCTATCGCAACGAAAATGGCTGCATAAGCGAGGGCCCCGCCTATTGCAAAAATGATGAAGAGAATCGGGTCATACCACGCAAGCTGCAACTCCAATGAAATCCCCGAATAGAATATAATGATCAAACCGGTAACAACACCAAATAACGCTTCTAGCTCGATTCTTTCTAAAATGACTTGGAACAGGCTATGTATCGGTCTTGTTAAAATCCGGTCCATTTCACCTTTGACAATATAGCGGTCATTAAAATCCCAGATGTTGAAAAAAGCAGAAAATAGGGCGAATGGGATAAGGAAGAATCCATAAATGAATATGATTTCTTCACGGCTCCAGCCGCTTAAAAATTGGGTATGTCCAAAAATGACTAAGATAAATACCAGATTCACGACCTGATTCAGCAGGTCAGATAGGATTTCCATGAAGAAATCGGCTCTATATTGCAATCTTGTTTTCATATATTGACTCACATATTGGAAAAACATCGATACATAAAACATCCCGTCAACCTCCTTGAATAATCAGCTGTTTTTTTGCGACTATCCATAAAAGCTGAATCGGTATTATGAGAATGATGCACCAAATTAACTGCTGTAAAAGCGCCATGCCAATTTCGCCTGAACTGTACCCGTTCGTAAAAATCATGCTCGGTACATAGCTGATCCCTTGAAACGGCAAATATTTCATCACTTCCTGCGCCCATATCGGATAGAAACTGATGGGCAGCAGCAAACCTGAAAATAAATCGATGATAACCCTTTTAGCCCGGATCAATCCGGCATTATTATATAAGAAAAAGGTAGTGATACCCGTCAATAAGTTTATTTGTGTATTGATGATGAAACTGAACAGCAAGGAAATGCCGAATATCCCCCAAGTAGCCGGCTCGTGCGGCAATTCTATAGGGAAAATGAAAGCTACCAGCAGCATTCCTGGAATCGAGAAGAAGAAGAAACGGAATATCCCTTCCCCAAGTCCTTGCATCGTTTTCATGCCTAAATAGTTATAAGGCCTGATCATTTCAATGGCGACCTTGCCGTCTTTAATTTCAGTGGCGATTTCGCGGTCAATATTATTGAAATAAAAAGCGCGCGCCATCCATGCAACAGCGACATAGGTTGTCATTTGCATACCTGAAAGTCCTTCGATGGAGCTTTTTTCTCCATATATCGCATTCCATAAAAAATAATAAGCACCGATATTAATGCTATAAATTAAAATGCCGGTATAATAATCCGTTCGATACGCAAGCATCATCAAAAAACGCATGCGGATCATTGCAAGATACTTCCCCATGGCCCTCCCCCTTCTTGATAGACACGTTGTTCCTTAATGATAAGAGAGTCAGACAGTGCCTTTTTCGTAAATGTTGCGAACAATCTCTTCAATGGACGTTTCATGGATTTTGATGTCCTTTATTTTAAAATGAGATACGACAGCCGAGACAAGCTGTGAAATATGATCACTTTCTTCTTTCAACAAGGCTATGTATATTTGATTTTTCTCATCATAAACCCAGTTAGCGGTAAACGGGAGCGCTAATGATTGCAATTCCTTCAATGCGACCGGCTCGATGAATTGAAAATGGATCTGTTTTTCCTCAGCCCAGTTATCTTTTAAACTCTGCAATTCACCATCATAAATGATTTGGCCTTCATCAAGCATGATTACGCGCTCACATAATGCTTCAATGTCTCCTAAATCATGGGTAGTCAAAAGGATTGTCGTATTATATTTCTCATTGATTTCTTTAAGGAACTCACGAATCTTCATTTTCACGAGTACATCAAGTCCAATCGTCGGCTCATCCAGGAACAGCAAAGGTGGGTTGTGGATCAAGGCTGCCGCAAGCTCGCACCGCATTCGCTGACCAAGTGAGAGTTTACGCACTGGTTTGTCCAGCAAAGGTCCGATATCGAGCGTCTGGATGACATGTTCCATATGATCGTTATATTGTTCATCCGTCACCTTATAGACCTTTTTTAGCAACCTAAAGGATTCTTGAACCGCAATATCCCACCAAAGCTGTGAGCGCTGGCCAAATACGACTCCGATTGTCTGAGTGAACTTTTCCCTTTCTTTATGTGGATTCATTCCATTGACCGTGATTTCACCTGCTGTCGGTTCCAAAATACCTGTCAGCATTTTGATAGTGGTCGATTTCCCAGCACCATTTTCCCCGATATAAGCTACCATCTCACCCTTTTTTACAGTAAAATTGATATCATTGACGGCAGGGACGATTTTATAATTTCTAGTAAGTAAATCCCGGAAGGCACCCTTTAGGCCTGTACGGCTTGATGCCGACTTAAATTCCTTCCGAAGCTGTTTCACTTGAATTGCATCACTCATCCTGTTATATCCTCCGTAATCTCTTGTCCTAATGAATTAGTTTATCCAACCTAACCTTTTTAGACAATAAAAATGCTTGGATGCCATATACCATTTTCAGGGAGAAATGATCGTTGTACCAGATACATATATAAAGGAGACGAGTATGCTATGAATATTAAAAGATTTTTACTATCACAAATCGAAAAGGTCGTAATCGACCTTCGATATGACTTCCTTTATGAAGATGAATACGGGGAATTATTATGCCAGGTCATCCAGAGGGATTCCAGCGGATCGATCGAAAGCACCCCCATAAGTTTTCACCTTGATATTAATGAAGAAAAAGGAACCGGTCACCTAATCTATTACCATGCCAAGGGAGAAATGAACCGCCAATCCTTCGACATCGAAAACCCTGCCACCATTTTGGCCATTCTTACATTTATAACCGGAGTGTTGGGCTCCGACCCCATTTCCCAAACAAAATGATGGCCCTGAATCCAGATGCTTCTAGGGCTGCAGCGGTTCCATCATGGGACGAGTCACATTTCCCAGCCCCCCACTCCAGATTTCCGGACGAAAAAGTGCTATGATTAAGAGGTAATATGTTTATATATATAGGAGGTTTTAAGATTGGATTTTAGTAATTCGGAGCTTTTACATAAAGAGGCATTGGAACATATCGTCGGCGGGGTTAACAGCCCATCCCGTTCTTTCAAAGCCGTAGGCGGCGGTTCACCAGTTGCGATGGATCATGCAAAAGGGGCTTATTTCTGGGATGTTGATGGCAATAAATATATCGATTATTTAGCTGCCTATGGCCCGATCATCACAGGGCATGCTCATCCACATATTACGGAAGCTATCGTTAAAGCAGCAGAAACGGGCGTTTTATACGGCACACCGACAAAACATGAAGTCAAATTTGCCAAAATGTTGAAAGAAGCCATACCTTCCATGGATAAAGTACGCTTCACCAATTCAGGCACCGAATCAGTCATGTCAACCATCCGTGTGGCCCGCGCTTACACAGGACGCGATAAGATCATCAAGTTTGCTGGCTGTTACCATGGACACTCCGACCTTGTTCTCGTCGCTGCAGGTTCCGGCCCGTCCACTCTAGGTACACCGGACTCTGCCGGCGTTCCAAAAAGCATCGCACAAGAGGTTATCACGGTACCTTTCAATGATATCGAGTCATTTAAAGAAGCACTTGATAAATGGGGCAATGAAATTGCAGGCGTGCTGGTTGAACCGATCGTCGGCAACTTTGGAATCGTGGAACCAAGCCCTGGCTTCTTGGAAGAAGTCATTTCACTATCTCACGAAGCTGGATCACTCGTCATTTTCGACGAGGTCATCACAGCATTCCGCTTCATGTATGGAGGGGCACAGGACTTCTTGGGAATTCAACCCGATTTGACCGCTCTTGGAAAAATCATCGGGGGAGGGCTTCCTATTGGTGCCTATGGCGGTAAAAAAGAGATCATGGAAACTGTCGCCCCGCTAGGACCAGCCTATCAAGCAGGTACGATGGCAGGAAATCCAGCTTCCATGCTTTCCGGGATAGCTTGCTTAGAGGTACTTAAAGAAGAGGGGCTGTACGAAGAACTTGACCGGCTGGGAAAAATCCTTGAAGAAGGCATCCTGAAAGCGGCTCTTCAATACAATATCCCAATCACCATCAACCGCCTTAAAGGGGCATTGACGATCTATTTCACGACAGAAAAAATTGAAAACTATGAGCAGGCGGAAAATACGGATGGCGAAATGTTCGCTAAGTTCTTCAAACTCATGCTCAACCAGGGAATCAATTTGGCACCGTCCAAATACGAAGCCTGGTTCTTGACAATTGCTCACACGGATGATGATATCGCATATACTCTAAAAGCGGTTGAACATGCATTCAAAAACCTAATACAATAAATTGAACCAGCATAATTATGCATTTTTTATACACCCTCAGGATGTACATCCATCTTGAGGGTTTCTTATTTCGCTGTAATAAATCTTTAATATTAGCATTTCAAGCCAATCCTCACAAAAATCCCATCAATAACAGCATCCATCCGATTGTATAAAAAATTGATTTCTGAATATTTAAATGATATGATATGGATACATTTATATACATTTATACACTTTCTTTCAATCTATCAAAACTTGGACTATTGTTCGGGTTTACTAATATTTCCCCCATTAAACACATGCTACAGGAGGTGAAAGGCTGAGAATAAGGGCACCCTTATTCAAGCCACATATATGACCCAACAATGGACACCTGCTACATTCAAAGAATTTCACAAGGAAGAACATGATGCCTGCGGAATCGTTTCCTGCATCGAAAAAAAGAAGATCCCTACTAACGAAAACATCTTTGCCTGTATCGATGCCCTGGTTAAAATGAACCATCGTTGTGGTTTCATCAATGGTGAGGGCGATGGCGCCGGTATCCATATCGATATTCCCCGGGCTCTTTGGAAAAAGAAGCTTGAAGCGGTAAATATCGATTCAGGCATCGTCGATCAAGATTCCTTCATAGTAGGCCACTTATTTTTAAGCAAAAAAGCAGAAGCTAACGACTTAAAAATCGAAGTTAAGGAGAAACTGCTCCAACATGGTCTCTCATTGATATTCGAAACGGATAAAGCCTACCGCTCCGAGGCATTGGGACCGATTGCCATTCAAGAAGACCCAGTATTCTGGCAATTTGCCTGTACCTCCACCATTAATAACAAACAGGAGCTTTCAAATGTTCTTTTTGAGCTGACTTCCGACATCGAAAAAAGTGATTTCATCCATGTTGCATCTTTAAGCCAGCATCATGCGGTATACAAAGTGATGGGTGCTGGGGATACGCTCCCTGCCTATTACCTTGATCTTGCCGACCCTTTGGTTGCGTCCACCATGACACTGGGACATAATCGTTTTTCAACTAACACTCTATCAAGCTTCTTCCGGGTCCAGCCTTTCAGTGTACTTGGTCATAATGGCGAAATCAATACCATCGCCAAATTGCGTGATGAAGCGAAAATGGTCGGAGTTCCCATCGCTAAAGATGGAAGCGACTCACAGGATTTAAACAAGACAATCGAAACTTTCATCTGCCGTCATGGCTACTCTTTATTTGAAGCTGTCGATCTTATGTTTCCGCCAATCATCAATGAAATCAAGGAATATCCCGAGCACTTACAAGACTTATATACGTATTTAAGGGAAGCATGGGGTCATTTTGCACAAGGTCCGGCAGGCATCATCTCTCGTTTCGGCGATGAAGCCGTGTTCTCTGTCGACTCTTTAGGCTTGCGCCCGCTATGGAATATTGAAACGGAATCATCCTATATGTTCACTTCCGAACCTGGGATCATCCCTTCCAGTGAATATACCGGGGATCCGAAACCGATGGGTCCAGGGGAAAAAATCGGTTTGAAATGGAACGGCGACCGTATTGAATTGTACACTTACAAGGATTACCAGGATAAAGTATTTGAGCTCTTCAATGATCGTTTCGTCCTTTCCAATGACCGATTCCGCTTACAGCCCCAAGTTTTTGAAAAGGTTGTCTCCATGACAAACACGCAAGCCATTCATAATGGGCAGTATAAAGCATTTGGCTGGGAAAGGGAGCATGTCCAATTAGTGGAACAGATGGCCGAAAAAGGCGCTGAGCCTATTCGTTCACTTGGTCACGATGCGCCACTGGCAGCACTTAATCCCCAACGGACCAACATTGCTGATTTCATCAAGGAAAGTGTGGCCGTTGTAACCAATCCAGCGATCGACCGGGACCGGGAAACCGAGCACTTCTCAACAAGAACGATCATCGGAAAACGACCTTCCCTTTTCGAATCGAATAAGGCAGGAAAGGTTACGGAGCTGCTGACTCCCTTATTGATTGAAGGATCAACGGGTTATGAGTGCTCGTCTATCGTATCGCAGCCAAGCTATGATCAGTTCATTAAATATAACCAAGATCAAAAACTCGTGCACTTCATTTCAAGCACGTTCAAAGAGGATGAAAATATCACGGATGCCTTGGCCAGGATTACGGATGAAAGTGCCAATGCAGTGGATGAAGGAAAAACGCTGCTCGTTCTGGATGATGCCCTTGCCCATCAAAACGGCAACCTTTGGCTTGATCCACACCTCGTCACTTCAGCCGTCGATCAAGCGTTGGTCCGCACCGGCAAGCGCCGTGATTGTTCCATCCTTTTACGTTCAGCATCGCTAAGGTCACTGCATGATATCATCGTTTCTTATGGTCTTGGGGCCAACTTAATCAGCCCCTACTATATGTTCCTTTCCTTAGCTTCAGATGACCTCAAGGGGGTTACCAATCTATATAACTCCTTGACGAAAGGGCTTGAGAAAGTCATCTCCACCATTGGCATTCATGAGCTGCGCGGTTATGGAAGACTTTTCTCAAGCATCGGTTTACATGAGGAAATCGCGAAATATTTAAATGTGGCTAACTTCTTTGGATCCAATAATCTGGACTATAATTTTGATAAAATCAAGGCAGATGCCATCCAGCGTGCAGCAGATTACAGCAATGAAAAAGAACGGATGGGAAAGACCTTTCATTTATTCCCTAGAATTTGGAAGTCCATCGGGGAAGTTGCTTCAACCGGGGACTATGATGCTTATCGTGAAAAGATCACCGAACAGGAAGAATCCAATCCTACGGCGATCCGCCACTTGACCTCATTAAAAACTTCAGATGCTTCCATTCCTTCTGAAGATGTCAGTCTTTCGGTCGGCGAACAGGAAATGCCGTTCGTCATAGCCTCCATGTCCTTTGGATCACAGAATGAGATTGCTTTCCGGGCATATGCAGAAGCTGCCGAGAGGTTAGGCATGATCAGCATGAATGGTGAAGGCGGGGAAATCAAGGATATGCTGGGCAAGTACCCGAAATCCCGCGGACAGCAAATTGCTTCCGGCCGTTTCGGTGTCAATGCAGAACTCTTGAACTCTTCAAATCTATTGGAAATTAAAATTGGGCAAGGGGCAAAGCCTGGTGAAGGCGGTCACCTTCCCGGTTCCAAGGTCACAGCGAAAATCGCAGAAGCCCGAAATGCAACAATCGGTTCCGATTTGATCTCCCCTTCCAATAACCATGATATATATTCAATTGAAGATTTGGCCCAAATGATCCATGAGCTAAAAACGGCAAACGACAAAGCAAAAGTTGCCGTCAAAGTACCGGTCGTTCCAAACATTGGTACGATTGCTGTCGGCGTCGCAAAAGCGGGCGCAGATATCATAACGCTTTCTGGCTTTGATGGCGGAACGGGTGCAGCCAGGATCCATGCACTCGCGCATGTCGGTCTACCAGTTGAGATAGGGGTGAAAGCGGCCCATAATGCTCTGCTTGAGTCAGGTATTCGTCAGAATGTTGAAATTTGGGCTGACGGTGGTTTAAAAAGCTCGATGGATGTATTGAAGGTCATGCTGCTTGGAGCAAACCGGGTAGGTTTTGGAACCCTTTCGATGATTGCTGTCGGCTGTACAACATGCCGCGGATGTCACCTTGATACATGCCATGTGGGCATCGCCACCCAAATTGAATCGGAAGCGCAGGCGAAAGAACATGGGCTGCGCCGCTTTGTTCCACGAAAGTTTGATTTAGCCGTTCAGGGATTAACGAATATGTTCAGTGCATTTGCAAAAGAACTCAAATCTTTGACAGGTTCACTTGGGGTGAAGAATCTTCAGGATATCGTCGGACGTTCCGATTTGCTACAGCAAGTTACAGGTCAACAATCATTGGATTTAACGTATTTATTGAAAAACCTTGATATAACACCGTTCTCACATAAAGAAACGGCGGCATATTTGAATGAAGGCTCCATGCAGGTAGCCGTTGGCGCTGAATATCTGGATTCGCATGTAGATGATCTGCATCAATCCCGGAGCTATAGCTCGATCACTGCCGAGCAGCGTGTACTTGGCAGCAGGGTGTCCTGTCACCGGGTTAGGGGCAGATTGGATGGGTCATACAAACAACTTCCTCCCGTTCACCTATCCTACCAGGATGGTTCCATCCCGGGTAATGGACTTGGGGCATACAATACGGAGGGAATTTCAATCAGCGTGAATGGCGGTGCCCAAGATGGTATTGGCAAAACATCGATTGGCGGTAATATTGCCATCTTTAAATCTCCAGGAAAAGATGGGAAGTTCTACAATGGCTCTGTCGGTAAGGGATTTGGTTACGGTGCACAGCATGGTCTCCTCATTGCCCAAGGTGATGCAGATGCCAGGGCGGGAATTCGTCTTTCCGGAGCGGATATGATCATTGGCGGTTTATTGAAACAGCCACTTCCTGAAAAGGAAAACGGTAATATTGCGGTGACTTCCAATATTAAGGGATTCGCTTTTGAATACATGACAAATGGGAGAGGTTTAGTTCTGGGTGATCCCGGTCCATGGATTTGCGCAGGGATGACAGGCGGTGTCGTTTATCTACGGCAACAGCCTGAATCTGGATTGACCAAAGAAGTCATTAAGAAACGGGTTGCGAAAGGTGCAAAGATTTCCATTGAGCCCCTATCCGCTAAAGGCCTGCAGGACGTGGCCGAACTTCTTGGCAAATACACGTCCCTCTTGAAAGATCATGGTCAAACCGAAGAAGCGGCATCCTTAGAAACACTGCTTCAAAATCCTGGCGAGCACTTCCTACAAGTCGTTCCAGTTAAAGAACAGGCGGATCCTGCTGTATCCACGGAGTGATCCTGAAAATATAATAAAAAAGGCTGATGCTCTTCAATTCGAGCATCAGCCTTTTCCAGTAAACGATGAAAAAACACAGTTGAAAGCAAGCAAGAAATTGCCTATCATTTCTTTATATATTAAACTTGTTTTTAGCTATTGTAACTTTCAGGAAAATCCTGTATATTACTTTTTGTTTACATCTTCTTATTTTAGTGTAAAGTACTAACAAATAAGTTAGAATACAACTTTAAGCAAAAGCCTATATATAAATAGAGCCTTTTCTTACCACGATCATTACAACACAAAGAAAGGATTAACCTATATATGAAGTTTGGTGCCCGCATTCTCAAAACAGGAATAGCAATTGTTTTAGCGCTTTATCTATCGGAACTGCTTAACCTTCCTGCTCCTGTCCTTTCTGGGATTGCTGCAATTTTTGCAATACAGCCGACCATTTATCGTTCATATCAGACGGTGTTGGAGCAAATTCAAGGAAATATCATTGGCGCATTGGTTGCTGTCTCCTTCGTTTTGTTGTTCGGAAATGATATTTTTATAATCGGTCTTGCCGTAATGGTTGTCATAACCATCAATTTAAAACTGAAAATGGATAAAACGATTGTCCTTTCCATCGTGACGGTCATTGCCATCATGGAAAACCAAGACGGGGAATTCCTGAATTTTGCCTTTATTCGTCTCTCATCCGTTTTGCTTGGAATCGTTTCTTCGTTTATCGTGAATCTGGTTTTCATTCCTCCAAAGTACGAAGCAAAGCTTTATACACGCATTACAGATGTAACGGAAGACATCTTGAAATGGATCAGAATCAGCACAAGACATGCTACAGAACACACTTTATTGAAAAAAGACATCAGCCGCTTGAAGGCGGAGTTACTCGATCTGGAACATATCTATTCCATGTACAAAGAGGAACGGGAATATTTCAAGAAGAACAGTGTAGCTAAAGCAAGAAAGCTTGTCGTTTATCGGCAGATGATCATAACGACAAAAAAAGCGTTTGAAACTTTGAAGAGAGTCCATAAATTCGAGAATGAAGTATATCAAATGCCTGAAGATTTCCAAAGGAGTATCTTACAGCAGCTTGATTCCTTGATCCGAAAGCATGAACAGTTGATATTACTGCATATTGAAAAAATCAAGTCCATCGAGGAGATTGAAGAGTGGGATCAGGATTGTTTAAGCCGTAAAGAGCTGCTCGCCCACTTTTTCGAACAGCAGAATCAAGTGGACAAAATGCATGATAACCTGGGCCATCTCTCTGCCCGCCTTGTACCATTGATTTCTGCAGTCATAGAATATGACGAACAATTGGAACATCTTGAAAAGCTGATCGTCAGCTTTCAGTCCTTCCATAAGGAAGATAACGAAATATCTGTTCAGTATGAAGAAGATTAAAAAAGACGGTTCCCGGGAACCGTCTTTTTTCTCCTCCATTTAGAGTATGCCCCCTCTTTCAATCATCCAAAAGGTTCTTATCGGCCGCCTTTTCAATCGTATCCAATTTCTTCAAAAGATCCTGCAGTTCATCTTCTGAGAATGAGTTGAAGTTCTTTCCCATCAATTGGTTATGATCCGCAAGGACTCTCCCTAAAATTGCTTCCCCTGCCTCTTTCAATTCAAGATTGATGACCCTGCGATCCTTTTCAGAGGGCTGCCGTTTCACATAATCCATTTCGACCAGCTTATCTACAAATACGGTAATCGCACTTGGCTTTACGGTTAAGAAGTCAGCCAGCTTAGTCGATTTGATCGACCCCTCTTTTTTCAATATCAATAATATGAAAAACTGAGGCGACGTTAATCCATAAGGCTGAAGATTTTTTGCTACGATGGCCCTAAGCTTCTTCCTAATTCGAAAGATCTGCATTTCTATACTATTAGTTACTTCCCATTTAAATTCCAGCCTTCTCACTCCTTATATAGGACAATCCTACCTCTTAAATTTAATTAAATGGCATTCCAATGTCAACTTTACTTTCCATATATCCTTAAAACTAAAAAAAAATTCAAATTTTTACTATTTCACTGTATTTATCCCCCATTATTATTCCGAATAAATTACATGACAAAAAATAATTAAGGTGATAAACTCTTTACTTAATAATATTAATACTTATAAAAATTAATATTTATTAAAATTAACAAATAAACATTAGAATAGGAGGCGATGTCGTTTATATCTCTACTGAAAGTTAATCAAAAAAAGGAATACATCATCAATATTATTTGGAGGCGAAACAAGTGAATAGAGGACGTTTAGTTTTAATCAATGTCATTGGTTTGGTTATTATAATAGCGGTATTAGCCGGCGGGGCTTATTACTATTATGAAAGCACGAATTTCATTAAAACGGATGAAGCGAAAGTATCGGGAGAGCTATATACCATCGTTGCCCCAGCAGCCGGTAAACTGGCAGATTGGGACTTACACGAAGGAGACAGTGTAAGTAAGGGTGACAAAGTTGCCAATGTAACCACCTTAGACGGAAATGAAGCGGTAAAACCCGCAGCACAAGGTACAATCGTTAAAACACAAGTGCATGATGAGCAGCTTGTTCAAGCGGGTCAAACGCTAGCTCAGACCATCAATATGGATGATCTGTCTATAACGGCTAATATTGAAGAAAATAAATTGAAAAATATCGAAAAAGGTGACAGCGTCGATATTATCATCGATGGAGATCCCGATACTGTCTTCGAAGGTGCGTTGGAACAAATCGGTTATGCCACAACTTCTGTCTTTTCAGTGATGGGCAATCAAAACAGCAGCGGAAACTATACAAAAGTCACTCAAAAAGTACCAGTTAAAATTTCCATCAAAGCACCATCCGATAAAGTTCTGCCTGGAATGAACGCAGAAGTGAAAATTTCAACTAAATAAGAAGGCTACACCGTCATACAGAAAGGAGGCTTTTCTTTAAATGGATTCTCAAACCATCTCAGTAAATGAAAACAAGGGAATGAAACAGTTTGCCCCCATGTTAATTATCTTAATGCTAGGATTGTTCATGGTCATTTTGAATCAAACCCTGCTTAGTGTCGCCATGCCGAGGATGATGGCAGAATTCAATGTAGCTGCGACTACGATTCAATGGCTATCAACTGGATTCATGCTCGTGAATGGAGCTTTGATCCCATTGTCCGCTTTTTTAATAGAACGGTTTGGCACGCGGATTTTATTCCTTGCTGCCATGTTTCTATTCACCGTCGGGACATTCATCTGCGGCATCGCACCAAATTTCCCCGTCATACTTACAGGCCGACTGATCCAGGCGGCTGGCGGCGGGATCCTACAGCCATTGGTCATGACGATCATCCTTTTCATCTTCCCTCCGGAAATGCGCGGGAAAGGAATGGGGATATTTGGACTTGCCATTATGTTTGCCCCTGCCATCGGCCCGACTTTATCAGGTTGGGTGATTCAGGAATATAGCTGGCGGGTCATGTTCTACGCAATGGTGCCATTAGGCATGATTGTCATGATACTCGCCTTTTTAAGCATGCGTAATGTAGCAGAACCAAGGAAAATCAAATTGGATTTGTTGGGTGCCTCTCTATCCTTGCTAGGTGTTGCTTCATTACTGTACGGTGTCAGTGAAGCAGGTTCCAAAAGCTGGACGGATTCCATCGTTCTGGGAACGATCATCATTGGGCTGATCAGTTTGACCTTATTTGTGGTTCAACAGCTTAAATCCGATACTCCTATGCTCGACTTCCGTGTATTTAAGTATGACATGTTCGTATTATCGAATATCATTTCCGCCATCGTCACAGTGGCCATGTTTACCGGGATATTCTTATTGCCTATATATTTGCAGACTTTAAGAGGCTTCACACCAGTTCAATCCGGTCTATTGATGTTACCCGGGGCCCTTGTGATGATGGTGATGTCACCCATTTCAGGAGCATTATTTGACAAAATCGGACCTCGTCCATTAGCACTAATTGGTTTAGCGATTACTGCCGTCACAACCTTCGAATTCGCTAAATTGACTACAGAAACAACCTATTCGACTTTGGTCATCATCTATGCCATCCGCGCACTTGGAATGTCTTTACTGATGATGCCCATCATGACAGCTGGGATGAATCAGCTTCCTAAGCATTTGAATACACATGGTACGGCAATGAGCAATACGCTTAAACAAGTAACGGGAGCCATTGGTACGAGCTTCGTGACGACCATTTATACTACCCGTGCTTCTTTCCATGGAACGGCTTTAGGAACGGAAATGAGTACGAGTGATCCCGGTTTTGTTCAGAATTTCCAAACAATCGTTCAATCCATCATGACTTCGATGAATCAAACAAGTGAACAGGCACAGGAAACTGCCATGTCGCTGATTTCTTCACAAATCCAAGGTCAAGCAAATGTGATGGGAATCAATGATGCATTCTTTTGGGCAACAGGCTTCGCAATTGCCGGTATCGTTCTCTCCCTATTTTTGCGTGACGTTCGGAAGGACAAAGCAATGAAAAAAGCTAAACAAGAACATTTGGATGTACCTTTGCTTCCTTCACCAGTAAAAAAATCGGTTTAATTGAATGGGGGAATAAAAATGAAGATCTATGTTGTATACGATAGTGAAGGTAACCATACGAAGGCACTTGCCGAATCAATAGCTCAAGGAGCCGCTGCGGTTCCTGGGGCTGAGGTTCTCATTGACCATGTAAACGAGGCGGATGTTTATAAGCTTCAGGAGATGGATGCCATCATCTGGGGCTGTCCAGGTCATTTCGGCACCATCAGTTCGAGCTTGAAAACATGGATTGATAAACTTGGGTATCTATGGGCGGAAGGTGCACTCATCAATAAAGTGGGCGCTGTATTCTGTACGACGGCCACCGTACATGGCGGACTCGAGGCTACCATGCTGAACTTAATCACCCCTATGCTTCATCAAGGCATGATCATCGTGGGCTTACCAGGCACAGTCCCGGAAAACGCCTTATATGGTTCCTACTATGGAGTAGGGGTAAGCTGTCCGCCCGGTGTGGATGACAACATAACCAAACATGACTTGCAGCTTGGAGAAGCATTAGGAAAACGGGTAGCCCATGTCACCCGTTCATTCATAAACGAGCTCTAGGAGGCTTGATTCAATGGGCATAATTCTAATTATCATCGTTGCCATATTAGCGGTTACAGGCTTGATCACATTCAATATCAAAGCCTTATCACCTGAAGATAAGCCGCCGGGAGTCGAGGAAGAGAACTCATTGGAACCTTTCTCTTCGGCAGATGATGCCGTTACCGAAATCATCTCCCCAACAGACAATGATGAATTGAAAATGAAAGATCGGGATTATCGTTTAGCTCTTTCCAAGCTTCACAACCAAAAGCCTGACGATGAACCATCTGCAGAAAAAAAGCCTAATCTTCGTAAAATGAAAGACGCGGAATACCGTGATACATTGGAAGACTTCCTGGAAAATCACGATTGAAACACATCCCCCCATTCGGTATATTCGCCTCTTTATTGGGGGGCAATTACTATGCATGAAAGGAACATCTCCGACCTCTGCAACCGCCTCCGCTTAAAGATCGACTGCATGCTTAACCTATTTTTTCTGGTTGACAAATATTCACAAAGACTTTAAGCTTAAGGTAATGCAACACAAACATTTTTTAAACTCAGCTTTTGTTGAGAGACGGAATTTTAAAAGGATTTCCTTTTTTCGTTCGTCACTTGCCTTTTTGGCAGGTGGCGATTTTTATTTTTACAGGGGTGAAAAACATGCAACTTTTGAAGTATTCCATAATGGTCTTAATCGGTTCGATCTCATATGGCACATTATCAACCATGATCAAGTTTGGATTCATGGATGGCCATTCTTCTGGAGAACTGGTCGGCAGTCAATACCTCGTCGGTTGGCTGATTGTCTCCGTGTTATTTCTTTTTTCTTTTAAATATAAAGTTTCATGGAAGAGTGCCGGATTACTTTTAATCACGGGCATGATGTCCACTTTCGTCGGAAAGGCATATGCCGTTTCCGTATCAGAACTTCCCGCTTCGATTGCCGTTGTCTTTTTATTTCAATTTACCTGGATAGGCGTCCTTATTGAAAGTTTCATAACTAAAAGACGCCCGGATAAAAATAAACTCATTGCGATTTTTGTTCTCTTCATCGGTACATTATTGGCAGGGGCGATCTTTGGTCAGCCTCTATCCGGCCTAAGCCTAAAAGGCGTATTGTTCGGACTATTGTCTGCTTTGCTTTTTGCACTGTATATGTACTGCAACTCTCAATTCGCTGTTGGTGAATCTTCAATGAAACGGTTGTTTTTCATTGCAACGGGTGCCATGCTGACTGCTGTTTTCACGACTAACCCCGTCACACTAATGACGAATCTAGTCCAAACCAACCTATGGTACTATGGTTTGCTGCTGGGCACTTTGGGTGTTTTGGTTCCTTTCTTTTTCTTTGCTGTCAGTTTACCGAAAGTGGGAGTCGGGCTTGGAACCATTCTTTGTGCAGCCGAGCTGCCTTCTGCAATGGTCGTTTCCGTCATCTTCTTGAATGAACAGGTTACGTCACTGCAATGGTTCGGAATGTGCTTGATCATCGTCGGCATTGCCTTGCCTGAGGGAATTAAGCATCTGCCGCAATTCCTTCCTGACAGGAAAAAAACGCTGCATGAAAAAAGGATTTCATAACGTGTACGCACGAGTTCGTATAAGAATAAGAAAGACCATTCCAGTTAGCGGAATGGTCTTCTTTTGTATATGGTTTTTTCCTTATGCTTAAGCATCCAATTGTTGTACTTGAAATAGGCTGTAATAATGTCCTTGCTTTTTCATAAGTTCTTCGTGTGTTCCCATTTCCGTAATTTCCCCATTATCGATATGAACGATCCGATCGGCATGGGTGATGGTTGATAATCGATGGGCCACGATGATGGTGGTCCGGTTTTTCGCCAAAATATCCAGTGCCTCCTGGATATAGTGTTCGCTTTCCAAATCCAACGCGGATGTGGCTTCGTCGAGAACAAGGATTGGCGGGTTTTTCAAAAATACTCTCGCAATGGCCACCCGTTGCTTTTGGCCTCCGGATAATTTAACTCCCCGCTCCCCGACTTTCGTTTCATATCCTTCTTTTAGACCCATGATGAAGTCATGGGCATTCGCCGCCTTTGCCGCTTCAACTACTTCTTCCTCACTTGCTTCAGGCCGTCCCATAAGGATGTTGGCCTTAACCGATTCACTAAATAAGATATTATCCTGCAGAACCATTCCTATTTTATCTCTTAGGCTGCGGACTTGATATTTATGGATATCCGTCCCATCCAATAATACCCTTCCCTCCGTTACATCATAGAAACGGGAAATCAAACTGACGATCGAGGATTTCCCGCCGCCGCTCATCCCAACAAGTGCAATGGTTTCCCCTGGTTTAACATCCAAATTTATATGTTTCAAAACGGGTGCCTCTTTCTCGTCATAAGTAAACGATACATCCTGAAAGGTTATTCGTCCATCCACATGTTTCAGCTCTTCCGCCCCTGGCTCGTCATCGATATCATACTTCTCATCCACAAACTCAAAAACCCTGTCCATGGACGCCAATGTCTGGGTCATTGTCGTCGAAGAGTTAACTAAACGTCTGAGAGGATTATATAGCCGGTCTATGAAACCGACGAAAGCAACCATGGTACCCAGTGACAATTGTTCATGAATGACCTGATAACCGGCAAAGCCTATCACGAGCAGGGGGGCAATATCCGTGATCGTATTCACGACAGCAAATGACTTAGCATTCCAGCTCGTATGCTTTAGGGCCTTATCTAGGAAATTCTTGTTCTGCTCCGCAAACAATTCCTGTTCCCTGTCTTCTATCGCAAAGCTTTTGATGACCGACATCCCTGAAACCCGTTCATGAAGGTGACTCTGTACATCCGCTAACGCTTGGGACCGAATCCTTGTATAGGCTCTCAGCTTACCAAAGAAATGCTTAATCGAAAATACATAAAATGGAAGCATGATAATGGATACAATGGTTAACTTCACGTCCATCGTAAACATGATGACTATCACTATAATGATCGTTGCAATATCGAGCCAAAGGTTCATCAGACCCGTGATAACAAAGTTCTTCGTTTGTTCCACATCCGTGATCATCCTTGAAATGACCTCGCCCACTCTTGTATTGGAATAATATTTAAAACTCAGTTTCTGTATATGAGTAAATAAATCATTACGAATATCATATAATATTTTCGTTCCGGTCCATTGAGCAAAATATTGACGGTAATACTCAATCGGCGGTCTAACTGCAACGAAAATGAATATCATGATGGCCATTGCCCATAAAAGACGTTCGGACTTCACGGCTTTGGACAGGTCACCATTTCCAATGATGTCATCCACTATGTACTTACTGAGCAATGGAAGCAAAAGCGGAATCGCGAACTTTAGCAATCCAATCAGTACCGTCCCGATTATCTGCCATTTATATGGTTTGACGAATTTCAAATATCTCTTAATGCTCCCCACGGAATCCCTCCTTTTCTGAATCATTAAACCCAAATGAAAAAAATTCCCTAACAGTCCATTTGTAATCGTGCACTATTCAATTATATTTTCCTTTTCGATGATTAACTATCAAAAGGATTTCATTCACTAACATTCATATAATTTATAGGAGGCAAGGATACAGTTATTCATCGTTCCTGCTTTCTCGAAAGATTGAATCACAATGAAAAGGCCTGCCAATTAAGCAGCAGGCCCTTTCTATCATCGATAGGTTAAAAATCGTTCATACCAACTATCAATAAACTCTGCGGAGAATGGTCCTTTTCGCTGGCGTATCATATAAATCAAATAGTCTACGTTCTGTTTCAATATTGAATCGATGGCATCCGGGTAATTCATTTCTTTCCGATGTCTTTCATATTCATCCTCATCCAGCAAATTAAACGTCATATCTGGGAATACTTTAATGTCCAGGTCATAGTCAATGTATTTCAATGCTCCCGAATCGTATGTAAACGGAGAACTGATATTGCAATAATAATAAACCCCGTCCTCTCTCAACATACCAATAACATTAAACCAATACTTTGAATGAAAATAGCAAATCGCCGGCTCTCTCGTAATCCAGGTCCTTCCATCTGATTCCGTTACCATAGTACGGTCATTCGCTGCTATCACCAGATTTTGGGTCCCTTTTAAAACGGTTGTCTCTTCCCAGATACGATGGATATGTCCATTATGTTTATAGCTATGGATTTGGATTTTTCCTCCTTCGGCAGGAACAATCCCCATTTATCTCTCCCTACTTTCTATAGACACCCTGACAGCGTACTGTGCCCTATTCCGTTTGCAGTTGTTGTGTTATTTAAAATATATACTTTTTTCCATTTACCCTATATTCCTATATTATAGCGATTTATTCATAAATTTAAAACAAAAGTGGCTAATCTCCCAGTGAAAATGTTTAAATAAGTCGAAAAAGTCTGACCATCCACCCATTTTAACTTAGAAATTAGCCGGTTATTTATCGTATGGCAGCCTGTCCTTGCTGAAAATAACGGATTACTTCTTCCGTTTGCTTCTCGAACATATCATGGATACTTTTCAATTCCTGCTTTTTGAGTTGGATCTCTTCCTGAATGGTGACTGCTTCAATCTCCTCTTCCAGTGCAAGGAGTTGCTTCTCTATATCTTGGCATCTTTCGATTTCGGATTGTAAAAGTAAAAGCTTATCCATCGTTTTCAACTGGTTGTTTATAAGCCGGTTAAATTCCTCCATGAATGCACCTTCCTAATCTGTATATTTTCTATAGTATGTATATTCTATTTTTATCCGTTTTTTCCTTTGACATAAAATGTAAACACGACGAAACATTTGTCGAATCCAGTGGAAGGCATAAAAAAAGCACCCTTCAAAAGAAGGATGCTTTTATCTGCAATTAGCCTTGGCTTTTATTGCTTTGAGATTTTTGGTTTTGTTGTTTTACTTCTTGAACGTTAGTTTCAGAAGCAAACTCTGTACCGTATTGGCCTTGTGCTTGACCTTGACCTTTTTTTTGCTGAGATTGCGCATTTTGTTGTCTCACTTCTTGAACGTTAGTTTCAGAAGCGAACTCTGTACCGTATTGGCCTTGCCCCTGCTGGGATTGCGCGTTTTGCTGTCTCACTTGTTGAGCGTTTGTACCTGCTTGTGATTTTTTGTTATTAGCCATTGATATCACCTCCACGATAATAAGATAACCATTATCCAGGAGTGTTATCCAACCAATAACATTTAAATTTTTCCATTTTTTTAAACAAGCAATGAAATACCCCCATCAACTATTAAGGTTTGTCCACGAATCATACTGGCTCCATCGGAAATTAAAAACAGGATGGTATTCACCATATCCTCCACCTCGACCATCCGTCCAGCCGGAGTCTGTTCTGCCGCCTCAGCAAGCATTTCATCCCGATTCGGGAAAGACTTCAGGGCATCTGTATCGATTACACCGCCTGAAACGGCATTGACACAAATATTTTTTGCAGCCAATTCAACCGCTAAATATCTTGTCAGTGCTTCAAGCGCGGCTTTGGACACTCCAACAGCTGTATAATTTTTTAAATAGCGTATGGATCCTAGTGAGCTGATGCTGACGATTTTCCCACCGCCGTTCCTCTCCATTAATTTCGCCGCTTCCTGTGCGCAGAAAAGGAGTGCCTTTGTATTGATATCCATGGTCCAGTTCCAATGGGATTCCTCCAGCTCCATCAATGGACGCTGCACTCCTGAGGCCGCATTATTGATGAAGATATCCAAACGTCCATAATAAGCATCAATTTCCTCGAACATGCTTTTCACTTTCGCAACGTCACCGACATTCGCCTTAACTACAAGGGCTTTTCGCCCCAGCGCTTCAATTTGGGCTGCCACTTCTAATGCTTTCGACTTGCTCCGGGCATAATTAATAACGAGGTCGTAACCTTCCTCTGCAAGCCTTATTGCCGTGCTTCTACCTAAACCTTTACTGCTACCTGTAACGAGTGCCACTTTTTGTTCCATTCGTTTATTCATCCTTTCTGAGTAAACACCGCGTAATAAAAATCAATTTTATAAGGAGTGTTACTGTTATGTATGTTGGACGTGATATGACAGAGTTGTCGATGATGAAAAAATCGGATTGGGAAAATAGTGAACTAGCCTATTTTCATCACTCCCTTCAACAAATGGTACCTTATTTAAACCAAGAAGGACAGAGTATCCATAGCGAAATCGTCAAAGAAATTGAAAATAGAGGCGGACTTAATAGGCAGGAAGCCGATTATACTCATGGAACGAAAACCATTTACGATTGATTTTATACAGATATGGCTTTAAAAATCAACAAAAGGAAGAGGATATCTTAGCGGATATCCTCTTCCTTTTGCATATTCCAAATATTCCTAGTTCCTTTTTAAAATCACGATTTTATTATAATAAGTTATTGAATACAAATCAGGGCTGTCCCCAAAAATGCATACGAAAATAAAGATGGTGAATTTGCCTAACCCCATACCTTTTCACCAATTTGGAAATATAAGGGGGCTAAGAGCTTGGAAATGAGGATAGTCATTCAGTATTCATGGCTTCAATCATCATACATGCTTTTTATTTTAGGAGTGCGATAATGGTCGGATCCATAAAAACAAGCTGGTATAAACCGAATCGGACATAGTATGTGCGCGGAAGGGCAATTCAGAACAAAAAAAACCTTTATTCAATACGTTTTTTTTCTTTATAAGCCTTCTTCATTTTTTGGTGTGAAACCGGAAATGCCAACTCCTCCATCTCTGCTTCACTCACCCACTTAAGTTTCTGTTCTCTTAGTATCTCTTCACTGATAGCTTCTTTGACGACTCCAATATATGTGTCCACTTTCCAAACGAGATGTGAGAAAACATGTTCAATTCTCACAAGTGATTCAGTGATTTCTGGTTTGACGCCATACATTTCATGAAACCGACTCTCGAAGAATTCCCTCTTATGCAAAAGGGATGAATGGTTTTCGAAGTTCAGATATTCCCAAAGATTTGCAAGCAATCCTTCTGATGCTCGCTTGTGAATTAAGAACTCACCTTTTTCATTCGTTAAAATTGCTGCTACAATTGGTACATCCCGCGTTTTTTTCTTTTGGATTTTTACCGGCAATTCCGACTGAACCCCAGCTTCAAATGCTAGACAATGACTTTGAACGGGACATAATAGGCAGGAAGGCTTACCTGGTGTGCAGATCAATGCTCCAAGTTCCATCAAGGCTTGATTGAAGGCAGAGGTATGTTTATGATCGATCAGCTTTCTGACTGCAGCTTCGAATGTTTTTCTTGTCTTTGGCTTTGCTATATCTTCATATATCATCAATATCCTTGATAAAACACGCATGACGTTTCCATCAACGGCTGGCTCGGGCTTGCCGTATGCGATACTAAGAATCGCACCAGCTGTATAAGGGCCAACACCTTTCAATTTGGAAATTTCCTCCGGATCATCCGGTATAATACCATTATAGGATGTCTTCACTTCCTGAACGGCACTATGCAGATTCCTTACACGTGAATAATATCCCAGCCCTTCCCATGCTTTTAGGATTTTCTCTTCATCGGCATTGGCAAAATCCTCGAGTGTTGGGAACCATTCCAAAAACCGGTTAAAATAAGGAATCACCGTGTCCACTCTTGTTTGCTGCAGCATGATTTCAGAAACCCAAACACGGTACGGGTCCTTATTTTCCCTCCATGGCAATTCTCTTTGTTCTTCAAGAAACCAGGAAACCAAATCTTTTTGAAATTCATCGATTTTTATTTTGTCTATTGTCGGGATCGTTATTTCTTTCACATCAGTTCCTCCAAAGATGTTACACTCTTATCAAAAATGGGAATACCTATAGTAGGTCATTCTATTTTTAATATCATGCTCATATCCATTTATTTGTAACGGGGCACAGAAAAAAAGTAAAATTATATTCATTTGATGGTTAATATATAAATACGGTATGATGAGAGAAGACCATTTTTTTCAAATTGTGGCAGGGAGGTTAGATTTTTGGATACAGGTACTCACTTTGTCATGGGAATTGCTCTTGGAGGTCTTGCCACATTAGATCCTGTCATTGCGCAGAGCCCAGTCACTGCAAGTGCAGTCATAGCAGGTACGATATTGGGATCACAAGCTCCAGACATTGATACCGTTTTAAAATTAAGGAATAACGCTGTATATATACGAAACCACCGTGGAATCACGCATTCCATTCCCGCTGTTTTACTTTGGCCCTTAATAATCAGCGGAGCGCTTTTCGCCATCATACCTGAAGCAAATTACCTTCATCTTTGGCTTTGGACCTTTTTAGCCGTTTTCCTTCATGTATTCGTGGATATATTCAATGCTTATGGGACTCAGGCTCTGAGGCCGATTTCATCAAAATGGGTAGCTTTAGGGGTCATCAATACATTCGACCCGTTCATTTTTGGGATACATGTTGCCGGCCTGATATTATGGGGCTTTGGATTTCCACCAGGCTATTTATTTCTTTCCATTTACGGAATACTCATCATCTATTACATTTCCAGATTCAGGGAGCAAACTTTCGTAAAAAGAGTGGTCAAACAGCAAATTCCTGGAGCAAGGAAAATTCTTTTATCACCGACCATGCGTTTTCATCGCTGGAAAATTGCGGTGATTACCGAAAAGAATTATTATGTGGCGCGAGCCGATAATGGGTATGTGACGATTCTAGATACGTTCGATCGAGTGCCATTGCCTGAAAGTGAAATTCTCGAAGCCGCCAAGAAGGATATCAACTTGGCAGCCTTTCTATCCTTTTCTCCCGTTTATAGATTTGAAATCGAACAGATAAAAGAATATTATGAAGTCCGTTTTATCGATTTAAGATACCGCAGCAATGGATATTACCCCTTTGTGGCAGTTGTCCATTTAGACAGCCAATTGAATATCTTGAATTCTTATACCGGTTGGATCTTTAGCGAAGCCAAGCTGCAGAAGAAATTGAATATTATTTTGTAGTCGCTGCATATTGAAAAAGAGCTGATTCCAGAGAAGCCCTCTGGAATCAGCTTTTTTAATGCACTCGATTCTGCTGATTTAATAACTGTTGATATTTAGGGTTCTTTGCAATGAATTCGTGGAATTGCTCACCGTAGTTATCAATCCAGGTCCTTACAACGCGTGATGTCATTTCTTCTCCGGCATACTCATGCCCAGCCTTTGCATAGGTTGCTTCGAAATCTTCCCATAATAATTCCACCCAAGTCAAAGCTTGCTCATATGTGATGTGTTCATTTTTCTCAAGCAGTATCTTGGTTAATCTTTCATGGTAATCATTCATTAGAACCACCTCATTGCCAATATTTTTACAGAATGAACTATACTGTCCCATACCCATACTAGTGGTAAGCGGAAACGCTTCTTTCTTTAATCTGATGCTTGGAGGAGAAAAATTTTGCGAAATAAACAAAAAGGATTCCCCAACCAAAACAATAATAAATTCCAAGGCGAGCCTCGTGCAAAGGCAAGGTATGCGTCAAAGCGTGCAGATGGCAGTATTAATACACACCCTCAAGAAAGAATGAAAGCATCGAACGAGCGATCGAATTAAAAGGTTCATCAAAAGGAATCGGGTACTTCCCCGGTTCCTTTTTATTTCAACATTGAAATCGGGAGTGCTTCTTCCTTACCGCTTCCACCTAAGCGGTAACCCCAAGCGAATACGCCGTTCATATAATCAATTTTGAAATAGACACCGGGATCACCGTCAATTTGATATATTTCACCTTTTTTGAAATCATCCGGATTTAACAAATAGGCCTTGGCCATCGTCACTTTTCGTTCCAATACTGAAAATTCATTAACCATTCCCAATTGCTCTGCTTTTCTCGCTTTTTCAGTTAATGCTGCAATTTCCTGTTGTAGTTCATACGCGGACAACTTGCTGTATCTTATGTCACTCATATATATGACTCCTTAAAAGAAATATTAATTTACTTCTATATTAAACAAAATTTTGTGATTTGGCTATCGATGCACCTAATCCCCATCAGGATTGGAAAGATAACGCTCGATCAATTCTATTGGAAAACCTTTTCGGTATAATGCCTGCTTCATTTTTTGTTCATATTCGAAGCCTTCATGGTTTTTATATCGGCGTTGCATTTTTTCGGCATGGTGGCAAAGAGAATCCCATTGCTCATCTTCGTCCTTTTCAACCGTCACATCTTCAAGCGCTTCATGGATGACATCTATAGGGAAACCTTTCCGTAACAAGGTTTGTTCAACTTTCAGCCTTAAAGCTCGTTCGGAAATGTTTTTTTCCTTTTTGACCGCTTTTCCAGCAAGTTTCTTTGCATGTTCAATTTGAACATCAAAAGGGTATTCCTTCAATGCCTCCACAACCATTTTTCCTTGCACACCTTTTTCCTTAAGCTCAAGCTTAAGGGTAGTCGGCCCCTTATTGCCCCCGTTCACATGGGTCCTTACGTAAGCCTTGGCAAATTCAAGGTCGTCTAAATAGTTAAAACTGTATAGTTTATGTATCGCTTCCTTAATGATTGGCTCTTCCGTTTCCTTCTTTTTTAGATAAAGGCGAATTTCCGATTCGGAGCGCATCCGGTATGATAAATAATTAAGTGCATCAGTAAATGCTTTTTGGATTTCATCATGGAATTGTATTTCTGCCAAAAGAAGGTCATCAAGTTCCGTTCCCTTTTTTAAATGAAATTTCAATAGCACTTCTTCGTCTACACTGAAGGCATATTTTTCGTCAACGAAAATGTTATAACGATCTTTACGTTTCTTTTGGGTTGTTATTTTTGTTATGTTTGGCATAAATCCACCCCCACCCCTACTTTACCCCTTTACGTTTACCATTTCTATAAATAGCATGTCTAAAAATGAAAAAAGAACAAGGGCATGTTAAAGTGAAGGAAAGAAAGGGAAAGGAAGTGGTTTTCGTGAAAATTGCCATTGCTGGTGGAAGCGGTTTTGTCGGCACAGCCCTTATTGATGAATTATCAAAAGAAAATCATGATATATATATTTTGACCCGTCATCCCGAAAAATTTAAAAAACAGACTAATTTGACATATATCGGCTGGTTAACCAAGGAGGCGAAACCAGAAAAGCACTTGGCCGGGCTCGATGTCTTCATTAACCTCGCTGGTGAATCTCTGAACAGCGGGCGTTGGACACCTGAACGAAAACGCCGGATTGTCGAAAGCAGGGTCGAAGCTTCGAAAGAGATGAACCGGATCATTTCCATTCTGCCCGCTAAAGTGCCCGTCATCATCAATGCAAGTGCAATCGGATATTATGGTATATCGGACGTTGAAACCTTTACCGAAACCTCTGAATCCATTGGTGATGATTTCTTGGCCCGTACCGTTCAACTATGGGAAAAGGAAGCGGCTAAATCACGCTCTTACAGTAAAAGGTTGGTCCTAACAAGATTCGGGGTGATTCTGGGAGAAAAAGACGGCGCACTGCCGATGATGGCCCTCCCTTATAAACTTCTCGGCGGAGGAAAGATGGGCAAAGGGAATCAGTGGCTTTCCTGGATTCATATCCATGACGTGGTCCGTGCAATCATCTTTTGCATGAACAATCAACGAATAGAAGGTCCAGTCAATTTTACGGCACCGAACCCCGTTCAAATGGATACATTCGGGAAAACGATAGGGGCTGTCCTCCACCGGCCCCATTGGTTATCCGTACCTCCCTTCTTCTTCAAGAAACTCCTGGGGGAAATGAGCATACTGGTGCTTGAAGGACAAAATGTCCTTCCCACTAAACTTAAAGAGGAAGGATTTCCCTTCTCCTTTCCAACCCTTAAAGAAGCCTTACAAAACATCTTAAAAGAGGATTCTCACGTATGAAGAGATCATTTTAGGGAAAAATAGGTATATTAAGTGAAATGGAGATGATTTAATTGTCCAAAAAACACGAAAAAGAGAAAAGTAACTTAACTAGTACGCAAGCGATTCTTTATGCGCGGGAATTTAAAAATGCAGATCGAGCCGCTGGATTTACCGAGAAGAAATCCCGTCGTTAAGTTTGGAGTTTTTTCCCGTACATTTTGAACAGCCACTCAACACAAAATAAGCTGGAGATGAATTTATCATCTCCAGCTTATTTTTTATTTTAGGGGGCGCTAACATGGGACGCAATAACATACACCATAATCGAGATAAGAACAAACAGAAACTTCCTCAGGTTCCTAAAAACCTGAAAAGTGACGGACTTGACGTTGAATATTCTTCCGAACTGGCTGACCAGGAAGACATCGAGGCACAAGCCCGGGCAAATGCGGCTGACCGCCGTGCTCATAATCGCCGCTTATAAGCAGAAGAAACAAAAGCAAGGGGGCTGTAAATCAGCCCCTTATAATTTCTTTATTTATACAACTTATCCACAGCCCTGTGTATATTGTGGATATATTCAGAAAATACTGACAAGGAAAAGGTGCAGTTATTCTCCTTATTAACATGAAAATAATGTTATTTCTGGATAACCCTGTGGATTATGTGGATAAAGGGTGTACTTTACTAATCACGCTATATTCTTACTGTGGATAACTATTCTCTCTCCTTGATTTGCAGGATTATTATTTATATATTGATTCATCTATATCTTTTACGTTCTTTTTTCATTTCTTCCATCCACGTATTATCGCATGCCAAGGAATTATAAACGACTTTTCCAAACCTATTTTGTTAGTAGTTTTATCACTATTTATCCCGGCATTAAAGAAGGTTCCCAATACTATTGCCATCCATATTTCCTTCCAATTGTTTACGAAGCAAGAATTTTTGTATCTTCCCACTTGCGTTTCGAGGAAGCTCATTACAGAAGATATATCTTCTTGGACGTTTATAGTTCGCCAGTGTATTACTGTTCTTACACCAGATTTCTAAATCGATTTCCGTTAGTGAAGGATCTTTGGGTACGATGAAGGCCGTCACCATTTCCCCCCATTGATCATCTGGCTGACCAAGTACTGCGCAGTCGAGAACTCCTTGATGCTCATATAGTGTATCTTCCACTTCACGTGGATAAATATTTTCCCCTCCAGAAATAATCATGTCATCCACCCGGTCCTTGACCCACAAATATCCATCTTCATCTAGGAAACCGATGTCACCGGAATGATACCACCCTTTGTAAAGCGCCTTTTCGGTCTCTCTATCTTTTTGAAAGTAACCCTGCATGATACACGGACCCTTCACTAGGATTTCCCCCGTTTTTCCAGGTTCCAGCATATCCTCGGGATCCGATGGCCCTTCGTCATTCGGACGGGCAATGATGATTTCATGATTGGAACATGCTTTGCCAGCAGAACCTGCTTTCCTAATTTGATCTTCCTCCAATAAAAGGCTGATGGCGGGACCCATTTCAGTCATACCATAAGCTTGGATGAACTGGATGCCAAGTTTCTCCTGACAGGCACGTACAAGTGATGGAGCCATCGGGGCTGCTCCATAAAGCCCTAGCTTCAAACTCTGGAATTTATACTCATCCAAGTTTTCTTGGATGAGCATGTTCCACATCGTAGGTGCGGCAAAAAACTTGGTGATTCCCTCGGATTCAATCAGTTCCATAACCTTTTGGGGATTAAATTGATGTAATATGACATTTGTGGCACCGACCTGAACGCGAGGTAAAAAGGAACAGTGCAATTCAGCACAATGGAACATCGGCGCAGTAATCAAACCGATATCAGAGCGTTCGTATTTCATGGCCCCTATTAAAATCTCGGCTTGTTTGACCATGTCTTTATGAAGGTGAATGACTCCTTTGGGACGCCCGGTTGTCCCGCTTGTATACATGATGGCATAGATATCATCTTCGTAAACGTCCACTTCTTCTGGCTTTGATGAGATACTGGCCATTTTTTGACGGTAACCTTTGGCATACCCAGGCACATCATCATCAATATACCAGAAGGACGTTTCCAGAAATCGCCTTTCAACTGCGGCAACGTTCGTTTCCAATTCGTGTTCGAATAAAACGACCTTTGGAGCAGCGTCGTGCAAGATGAAGGCCAACTCTTCCGGCATTAAACGGAAGTTGATGGGATTAAAGATTGCACCAATCTTTGCACAGGCAAAGAATGCTGTTGCAATCTCTTCATTGTTATAAAGGTACGTAGAGACCCTGTCACCTTTTCGCACCCCTTCCGCCTGAAGGGCTGCCGCCAACCTATTCACCTGTTCATTCCATTGAATGTACGTATAGCGGATATTTCTTCTCACGTCATAGATAGCTTCTTTAATGGGGAATTTCTGAACCGTCTGATCAAAGATATTTTTAATCGTTACTGACATATCATTTTCCTCCTCAAGTAACCACCATCAACAGGAAAAGTTCAGGCAAAGCCTGCCGATGGTCGGCTTCATCCCTTTTTCAGCTTTTACTCTCGTGTGAATTACGAATGTTCATAAATGGATAGTCCAGCTTCAGTCCAATCTTTCAATAATGGTAGCATTCGCCATGCCGTGGCCTTCACACATTGTTTGCAGCCCATAACGGCCGCCCGTCCTTTCTAACTCATGAATCATCGAAACCATCAATCTGGCCCCGCTGCCACCAAGAGGATGGCCCAAGGCAATCGCCCCGCCATTTGGATTCAGCTTTTTGGGATCTGCCCCCATTTCTTTTAGCCAGGCAATCGGTACAGGAGCAAAAGCCTCATTCACTTCAAAGATATCGATATCATCAATTGTAAGACCTGCTTTTTCCAAGGCTTTTTGGGTGGCTGGAATTGGTCCCGTAAGCATCAGGGTGGGATCTGACCCGACAACAACCCGTGTATGCACTTTAAAGCGTGGTTTCAATCCAAGTTCTTCGGCTTTCCTGCGTTCCATCAATAATAAAGCGGCAGCACCGTCACTGATCTGACTTGAGTTTCCAGCATGGATTAAACCGCCTTGTTGAAAAACCGGTGTTAATCCAGCAAGTACCTCAAGCGTAGTTCCACCCCTTGGGCCTTGATCTTCCGTAACTTCGATTTGATTTCCTTCTTTATCAGTACCCGTTACTGATATCATTTCACGGTTAAAATGCCCCTCTTTTTGAGCACGTATTGCCTTCGCATGACTCTCAACGGAAAACTGATCACAATCTTCACGCGTTATCCCCCACTTATCGGCGATCCTCTCAGCTGATAAACCTTGGTTGATCACCTCATGCAAGTCCATATACTTTTGGCTTGTTACAGCTCCTTGATAATTAGACCCCATGGGGACTCGTGACATGTTTTCCACTCCACCGGCCACCACTACATCCATATCCCCCGACAAGATGGCCTGGGAAGCGAAATGGACTGCCTGCTGACTTGATCCGCATTGGCGGTCAATCGTCGTTCCCGGCACTTCAATCGGAAATCCGGCAATCAGTGCAGCAATCCTTGCTATATCACCTGCCTGTTCCCCCGACTGTGAAACGCACCCTAAAATGACATCATCGACAATAGCCGGATCGATACCCGCCTTTTCAATCAGCTTCTTCAATACTTCCCCTGCCAGATCATCAGGACGAATGTCTTTCAGGACACCGTTCCTTCTGCCTACCGGCGTGCGAATCCCTTCAACGATAACCACTTCCCGCATATACCTTCTCCCCTTCTCATCCTGTTATTATAGGCCCAGATTCTTAGCGATGATTTTCTTCATGATTTCATTTGTCCCCGCATAGATGCTTGCTACCGGAACATCCCGATACCTTCTGGCAATCTTGTATTCCTCCATATATCCATAGCCGCCATGGAGCTGCATGCATTCAATCGATATTTTCCTGGCTGTCTCCGTCAAACGCCATTTTGCCATCGAAACTTCCGTTACAACCTGTTCACCAGCCATATGTTTGGCGATCAGTTGATCTAGGAAGGCACGCCCCATTTTGATTTCCGTTGCCATTTCCGCGATTTTGAATTGAGTATTTTGGAACTGACTTACGGAATTTCCGAACGCTTCCCTGCCCTTCACGTACTCAATCGTATCTGCCAGCATATCCTCAGATGCGGTTTGGGCACAAATTGCCACCACAAGGCGTTCCTGCTGCAGTTTTTCCATTAAGAAAGTAAACCCCTTGCCTTCTTCACCAAGCAGGTTTTCCTTTGGAACACGGCAATCCTCGAAGATGAGTTCTGCTGTATCCTGGCTGTGCAAGCCAAGTTTCTTCAGTTTTCGTCCCCTGGAAAATCCCGGTGTACCCCTTTCGACCACGACTAAGCTAACACCTTTATGTTTCGGAACGGCACTTGGATCCGTTTTACAGGCAACGATGACCAAATCCGAATGAATGCCATTTGTGATGAATGTCTTTTGGCCATTTAATATGTAATGATCCCCATCCAAAATGGCAGTCGTTTTAATATTGGCCAAATCCGAACCTGTGCCAGGCTCTGTCATGGCAATGGCTGTAATGATTTCCCCCGTCGTGCATTTAGGAAGCCAGCGCTTTTTCTGCAATTCATTTCCGTATGCGGAAATATACGGAACGGTGATGTCACTGTGAAGTCCGAAACCAATGAAACCAGAACCAACTCTTTCCAGCTCCTCATTAATTATGACCGCAAAGCCCCAATCCACCCCGGAACCCCCATAATCTTCTTCAAGGTCCGGACATAAAAAACCCTGTTCCCCCATTTTCACCCAAAATGACCTTGGAATGATTCTCTCTTCTTCCCATCGTTCATAGTGGGGAACTGCTTCTTTCTCTAAAAACTTTCGAAATGACTTACGGAAAATTTCATGATCTTCACTTAGGTATGGATGCTCCACCTGTTTTATCTCCTCTCCATTTCATTGTCGGAGGCTCTTTTTCTAGATTTACTATGGATTGCTCTGAAAGAATTAACCACTTACCTGGGCGACATTCTAATGGCCCCATCCAGTCTGATGGTTTCCCCATTCAACATCGGATTCGTTATGATGCTTTCCGTTAGTTTAGCGTACTCTTCGGGATACCCGAGCCTTGGTGGGAATGGCACGGTTTTACCTAATGACGTCCTCGCTTCTTCAGGTAATGAATCGAACATCGGAGTATGGAATAGCCCGGGTGCAATCGATATGACACGAATCCCTTTGGTGGCAAGCTCCCTAGCGATCGGCAGTGTCATACCAACAATCCCTGCCTTAGAGGCACTATATGCTGCTTGTCCGATTTGTCCTTCAAAGGCCGCTACCGAAGCTGTATTGATAATGACCCCGCGCTCCCCCTCTTGGTTCGGTTCATTTTCGGCCATTTTTTTCGCTGCAAGCCTGATTACGTTAAACGTACCGATCAAATTGATTTGCACGACGTTTGAGAACGCTTTCAAATCATGTGTACCTTTTCTGCCTATGACCTTCTCGGCAATAGCAATGCCTGCACAGTTAATGACCGTATTGATGCTCCCGAATTTTTTTACTCCTTCATCCAATGCTACCGCTACGCTTTCTTCACTAGTTACATCCGTTTTAATAAACAGGACTGAATCTCCCAATTCCTGAGCCATTTTAGCGCCATTTTCTTCCGAGAGGTCAAATATGACCGCTTTTCCACCTTTTTTAATGATGTTTCTTACTGTTGCTGCTCCCAGACCTGAAGCCCCGCCTGTCACTACTGCAATGGTTTCTTGTATTTCCAAATCCTCACCCCATCTGTTTCTAGAATATATATTCATCTTTCACTATCATCAAAACCTCTTTTAAAGATTATTTTCACCACTTGCCTATTTTATCGTTCACTTTCAAGTCATGAAGGGTCTCGGTAAAGCCCTTGATCACCTGTTCAAAATCCTGTTTCAACCCATCCAGCTCTTTAATGCGTTCATTTATTTCCGTTAACTTCTGTTCTGCAGTTTCAATCGTTTTTTCCAATTGCTTTATGCCTGTCCTATCCTTATCGAATAAAAGGACTATATCCTTTATTTCAACTAGCGAAAAACCATACTTCTTACCGCGCATTATGATTTTGAGCTGTGCATATTCTTTCTTTCCATAAACTCTTTTTCCCGTTTCGGTACGCTTTGGCCTAAGCATACCCAGTTCCTCATAATATCGGAGGGTCCTTGTCGTCAATCCGAATTCTTTTGCTAACTCAGAAATGGTGTACATATGAAAACCACACTTTGCAAAGGGATTAATTACCTTTATTTTAACATTGACGTTAACGTAAACTTCAATAAATATTCACAAAATTTATAATATATGAAACTGCATGGAAGATTTAAATTGGTATACTAGGGGTATATTCTTTAAAGAAGGGACTGATTGATCAATGCTATGTTCAAAAATATTAGTTGCTTATGATGAATCTGAATTGGCACTTAAATCTTTAGAAAAAGCGATTGAATTAGCAAAGCTGGATCCCGCTATCGAAATCCAGGTGCTTCACGCCGTAACGCTGCCAATCAAACCAAATCTATATGGCAATGCCTTTCAGGAAATTGAAGAATCCATGCTCAAGTATGGCAAGGAAGTGATTAAAAAAGCGGAAGCGCTTTTATCAGAAATCCCGAATGCATCCCAAGCATTTGTCGTAGAGGGTTCAGCCATCACGACTTTATTGGAACATGCAAAATCCCAGAATTGTGACCTTATCATCATGGGCAGCCGCGGATTGAGTGGTTTCAAGGAATTCCTAGGCAGCGTGAGCCACTATATCGTTCAACATTCCCCAGTGCCCGTCTTATTGGTCAAATAAAATTCACGGCAGGTATTCTTGCCACCTTTCATAAGCTGGGTTCCCCTTTGGAATCCAGCTTATTTATGCGTGCATGGAACTCCATCAAAACATATCATGTTTTACAAACATGTCCGTTTACGGGTAAAATGAAACTAATTTTAAACGAGGATAACAGGTGACGCAATGGATATTAAACATTTGCAATACTTTTTAGAGGTAACCAATTTCAATAGCTTCACTCGGGCTGCCGACCATTTATTCATTACCCAACCGACCATCAGTAAGATGATTAAAAACCTGGAAACCGAGCTAGGTGTTGAGCTTTTTGATCGTTCACGTAAGCAACTGATCCTGACCGATGCAGGCAGGGTTGTCCTAGAGCAGGCAAAATTGATTGATAAGGCCTTTCACAATTTAGAAACGGAAATGGACAATTTATTAGGTTTAAAAAAAGGGCATATACGCATCGGGCTGCCGCCGATAATCGATGCTTCTTTCTTCCCCCGAATTCTTAGCCGTTTTCACGAGGACTATCCTAATATTACCTTTCAATTAGTAGAGGATGGTTCAAAGAAAATAGAAGAATCCGTCCAAAATGACTTAATTGATATAGGCGTAATAGTCCTGCCAACCAACACCGCACTTTTTCATCATTTTGCTTTTTTGGAAGAAGACATCAACTTGATTGTTCATCCCTCCCATCCGCATGCTTCTGGGGAGGAGATCGATTTGGCCGACCTGGAAAACGAATCTTTCATCTTATTCAATAAAGATTACGTCCTTCGAGATCTCATCATTTCGTCCTGTAATGAAGCTGGTTTTTCTCCACATATCGTCACGGAAAGCTCACGATGGGATTTTATTGAGGAAATGGTTTACTGTAAACTTGGTGTTGCTCTATTACCGGAAAGTTTATGCCGTCATGATGAGCGCGTAAAGACAATCAAGGTTAAAAATCCCTCCATTAGTTGGAATTTGGGATTTATTTGGAGTAAGAACCATTACCTTTCATACGCTGCAAAAGAATGGCTGAAATATACGAGGGAGGCATTGTTTCATAAATAGTGAATGATTCGGCATGATTGATGTAAGCATTATCATAGATTTGGGCTATGCACTTGATAACATCTAACCATTTTACAATGCGTTACGGCGGGGGTAGACTAGTATGAGTAAAAAGCATGGTAAATGCTGATGGGATCCATATATTCTTAAAAGGAGATATTCATGATCACTTTATCTAGTGTCGATGAGTTACAGTCAACAGAATCAGCTCTGGAGAAAATTAAATATTCATACCCCGAACTATTTAATAAACTGGTCCATATCGTTGCCTTAACACGGGCTCTTCAATTTAAATATCAATTTATGGGCACCTTAATCATGGATGAAAGCCATAACGAATACACCCCTGAATTCGTTATGCCCTCCGTTATCGGATTATATATAGAGGAAGTTCAAAAGTTAAAGGATGATCCGAATATCCAGGTATTACTTCAGACCTTCTCCCAAAATAAAAATATTGGATATGCCAAAATCAGTATGCTTGTGCTCGGTAAAAGCCCTGAATCGCTTTTAGGCGCTTCATACATAAAATGAAGCCCCCTGATATTCCCCCCAAAAAAACCTCCCTTAATGGAAGGTTTTTTCTTTACGTGTAATTAAAGTACTTTACTCAGAAAAGCTTTAGTTCTTTCCTGCTGGGGATTAGCAAAAATCTCACTAGGAATATTTTCTTCAATAATATAACCTTCGTCCATGAAAATCACGCGATCTCCAACTTCTTTTGCGAATCCCATCTCATGGGTCACAACTACCATGGTCATGCCTTCCTTAGCCAGTTGCTTCATGACCTCAAGGACTTCACCGACCATTTCTGGATCTAGAGCGGAAGTCGGCTCGTCGAATAGCATGATTTTGGGTTCCATCGCTAACGCCCTGGCAATTGCTACGCGTTGCTTTTGTCCCCCCGATAACGAATCTGGATATGCGTTCGCTTTCTCGCTAAGTCCCACTTTCTTAAGCAGTTCCATCCCTCTTTGGGAAGCCTGTTCTTTGGATATCTTGCGGACCTTTATAGGCGCAAGCATTATATTCTCAAGAACAGTCTTATGTGGAAATAAGTTAAAATGCTGGAATACCATGCCAACTTCCGTCCGGACCTTATTGATATCGACCTTCTTGTCTGTCGTATCAAGCCCTTCAATAAAAATATGGCCTCCCGTTATCGTTTCAAGTTGATTGATACACCTGAGGAAAGTCGATTTACCCGACCCAGAAGGACCAATTACCACGACTACTTCCCGAGGGGAAACGATTGCATTGATATTTTTCAATACATCATTTTCGCCAAATGACTTCTTTAGATTCTCCACCTTGATCATTCTGTTTTCAACCTTCTTTCGAGTCTATTTAATACGAAACTTAAAATGAGGGTCAGGAATAGATAGATGAAGGCACATGCCAGGTATGGCTCCCACACTTTAAAGTACTGACTCCCCATCGCTTTCCCCCAATACATCAATTCTGGGGCAGCAATGACACAAAGCAGGGATGAATCCTTCAATAATACGATGAATTCATTGCCTAACGGAGGGATCATTCGTTTGAAAGCTTGAGGCAATACAACATGTATCATTGTTTGGATATGGGTCATTCCCAATGAACGCGCCCCTTCCATTTGCCCCTTATCGATGGATTGAATGCCCGCCCTGAAAATTTCGGCAATATATGCGGCTGCATTTAAAGATAAAGCAATGACGCCGGCAGCTACTGCATTCGTTTCCCCGGTAAAAAAGGGCACAATTCCAAAATGGATTAAAAAGATTTGAACTAAAAGCGGTGTTCCGCGAAAAACCGTGACATAACAGTAAAATGGAAAGGCAAGCACTTTGTTTCTCATGATTTTCCCTAAACCGATCAATAACCCCAAAAAGGTTCCGATGAGGATGGAGGAAGCCGACAGCCCTATAGTAAGCAATGCTCCTTTTAATAAGAAAGGAGCATATTCAAAAATAATATCCCAGCGAAAACTCATTTTATTCCCCTCCTAGACCAAAAAAACTGCGTAACTTCACACGTAAAGTTACGCAATCTTTTACTATCTGTTCGTTTTTATTGTTGTGCTTTCAACGTTTCGATATCTGGATCAGTACCAAACCACTCTTTATAAATTTCTGTATATTTCCCATTTTCATAAATGGCATTCACGGCTTTATCGAACTCCGATTTCAATTCACTGCCTTTTGGGAACATAAGACCATAAAACTCCTCATTGAAACTTTGGCTATCTTCAACGACTTTCAGTTTTTGATCGGGGTTATTTTTCACATATTCTTCAACAACCGTATTATCAGCTACGACAGCCGATGCTCCGCCTTTTAGTAATTCCTGAATGGCCAGGTTATTATTTTCGAATTTTTTGATATCCTTGTGATTCTTTCCAAGGAGTTTCTCTACCGCTTCCTGTCCAGTAGTACCAGTTTGAACGGCAATGACGTTTCCTTTCAACTCATCTCCTGATTTTATATCACTATCCTCAGGAACGAGAATCTTGTTTGTGGATAAGAAATACGGAACCGAGAAGTCATAAGATTGTTTTCTTTCGTCATTCACTGTAATCGCAGATATGGCGACATCCGCTCTCTTACCTTCGATTTCAACAAAAATCGGATCCCAACCAACACTTTCCAATTTAACTTCATAACCCGCTTCCTTTGCAACGGCATTGATGAAATCAACATCGAATCCTACAATCTTATCTCCTTCAAGATATTCAAATGGAGCATAGTTGGCGTCCGTCACGATCCTGAGCGTTTTCCCATTGGACTCTTCTTCTTTACCAGTTGTCGAGACTTCCTTATCCTTCCCGCATCCTGTCACGACCAGTAACAAAGTAGCAACCATGGCAAACGCTAAAAAAGAAACCTTTTTCAAAATAATCCCCTCTTCTCTCTCGTAAACTCTCATTTCCAAAAAACAGATAAATCTAACTTTAGAGAACATTCAGTATATTCTTGTAAGAATATTATACGTTTATTTGTTTTTTTATGCAATAAAAAGTCGATAAATAACTTTAGTAAAATAAAATTTTAATCAATTAACTTATTAAATCAAAAACGCAACTATGCTCTAATGGGGAAAGATGCTGCCTTTTACCCTTTTCTCGAATTAATGGATATTATATTGCAAACAGATCGCGCCACTTTTCGAAAGATCTAATAGAACAAAAATAAGCAGCGGCCATATTAGCGTGGCCGCTGCTCAAATGATTATTATGGGACTTCCTTATTCCCCTCTTCAATATCCAACATATCCAATAGGAAGATGAAAATCGGTATTCCTATGATCAATCCCCATATCCCAAGGAAATGCTCGGAAAACAATAGGATGATGAAGGTGAAAAATGTTGGAAGATTTGTTTTTGCCGACATGAATTTAGGATTTAAAATATAGCTTTCAAGTGCATGGATCACAACAATCATGATTAATACAGCAATCACTTTGGGCATGCCGCCGATGCTATAGGCAATCATGCTCAGTGGTATGAGGGAGATGATAACCCCTGCAACCGGAATCAAACCAAGGAAGAATATCATGATCCCTAGACCGAGTAACTGCGGGAAGCCAAGAATCCATAAGAAAGTTACAGATAGGACGGCATTCGTAATGGCGATCAGGAACTGGACCTCGATCACCTTTCCGAATGAATTGATGAATTTGACGCCAAAATGGCTTAGGTTTATAAAGAAAGATTTGAATTTGGCCCGCTTGAATTTAGAAGTGAAACGAATGATTTTATCTTTTTCCAATAAGAAAAATAGACTAAGCAACATGGAAATGAAAATTTGAAATGCCAGTTTCCCGAAATCGGATATATAAAGATAGAGTGTATTCATCTGTTTTTGAAGATCGAGCGGCGATTCCAGCTCGTTCATTATATTAATGGCATATTGAATGACCCTGCTATCTGGTGGATGTTGAAAGAAGTAAACGATTTGTGTCACTAATTCCGTGAATTGTAGCGTAATGACCGGTAGATATTTATAAAGAACGATGGCTAAACAAGAAATGGCGATTGCATATAAAAAGCTTATTACAACCTTAGAGTTGATATGTATCACTTTATTCAGCCAGATCATGATAAATTGCTCCAGCCTCCCCATCAGGAAAGTGAAAACAAATGTGAATAGCACGATATTAACCATACTACCGATGCTTATTAAAAAGAGGACTAACACAATTAATGTAATTAACCTTGAAAAACCTTCGCTTTGCAAATACTCTTTTACCACTTACCTATCTCCTAACTACCATTCTGCTGTGATAATTCCTTCTACTTACATTTTACACGGAATTGAGAGTTTCTACTACAAATACCTTCCATTGACAACAAATTTTTTTGAATGATCAGTAAGACCCATGATGCAGACGTAGTTAAGACTCTTTGGAAATTTCGATTCTTAATCCCACAGCCATTTAGGACATGAAAAAACATCTGCCAAATGGCAGATGCTAATCTTCATCCTTCACATCGATATCTTCGGGGATGGGCTCATTATAATAATCCGCTAATTGCTTCTTATATTTCTCCATCTGTTCAAGATGCATATTAAACTGCTCTTTAAAAATCAAATGCTGCTCACCATCATGGACGGTGCGAATTTTATTTTGAACGATCAAACTTTCTATATAAGATTCCGGCATTGATAAATATTCCGCTGTCTCTTTGACTGTCAAGTACATGCCTTCACCCCTTCCTCTCTAACTATACTAGATATGAGGCATTATTTGAAGTCCTTGATCATTGATTGAAACTCCCTTCAATGCCAAGGAAAAGACGAAACCGAATCCAGTTTTTGGGCATGTAATCTCCACAGCTTAATCTATTTTTGCAAATGGAACATTTTGACCGAAATTCAGGATAATAACTCACAATCCTTTCCAATAACATGTAAGATAATGTTAAAGTACTATATCCATAGATTAAGAGGAGTCGACAAAAATGGTTTATTTTTATGTCATACTTTCGGCTATTTTTGCTGTTTTCCTAGTCAAATTCGTTAAAGGGCTAAGTGAACCGGCTAAATTAGAACGCTATCAAAATGAATTCCGAAAATACCATGCGGAAACTTTGGATCTGCATGCAACGGAAATCGTTTCAGAAGCATTGATAGAAAAGCTTAATAATGCACTGGATCCCAATTATATGGAAACGGTCAATGCCGAATTCCGACTGAAGCATCCACGGGACTCACAGATAAAGGTCAATCAGGTTTGGCGTGAATTGAAACGCTATTTGATTATGGCTTTAGTGTTTGGAAAAGTTGAAATGTTTAATTCAGTCATCGATGAGTTATGGCATATCATGCTGAAATATGGTCAGGAATATGAAGAGTTTTGCCAGGCTTTCATCGGTAGGACCATTCAGCACCATCCTCATTCAGCACCTGTGTTCAAGCCCGAAGAGCGCACTCTTTTTGACTTTTACTATGTACAGCTATTTAAGGTGGACTCCCATTCCATTCAAAAATGGGGCAAATTTTTCAAACATGATAAAGGGCAAACGCTTCTCCGCGATTTTGAAACGTTGGAGCTGGAGCAGTTAAAAGAGAAATATATGCGGAAACCGACAAGTATACAAGCGGAACGAACCTTTGAATCTTTCACTGCCCAATTTAAAGAAAATCGCCCCATGACAGAATTGAATTGGCGGAAAACGTACGAACAGACGGACTACGCAGCCCCTGCCTATTTCACTTATGCAAGCACCGATGATTTTGACAGCGAATTTAAAGATATTTTCGGGAATGAACCAAACACAGTTTCCTCTGGATCCGCCCATGCCGATCATGGCGGTCATAACAGTTCCCATGACAGCAGTTCTGATTCCTCTTCCAGCTGTTCTTCATGCAGTTCTTGTTCGTCTTGAGCTTTTCCCTCGGAAAAAATCCAAGCGTTTTTGTCTTCACAAGCATTAGATAAAAATGATAATTGGATTGATAAGGGATGGGTTTGTTACTCAATTTTTAAGGAATCACTACTGATATGGATGATAATGGGATACGAAAATTCAGACCAGTTTTTGTATAGGTGAATTGGTAAAATAAGTAAAAATTAGTACGAGGTTTAACTGAAGATAGAGTAAAATTAATCCAAGGATTAAAAAATACAGAAAAAGCCTTTCACCATTTTTAATTATTATCTTGCAAACCAATCTAGATCAGCGGGAAATGGAATTCATGATTGGCAAGAGGAAATAAATAAAATAGAAAAAGAGAATGAGAGCTATTAGATGCTTTCAGTGCTTCTGCAAAAGGGTTCAGAACAAAGGGGTTGGAACGGAAAAGCGAGTCCAAGGGAGCCCTCGCATAGGGGGGCATCCGGACCGCCGCTTACATTCTACCTAACGTACTGCCTAAGCGTTTTTTTATCTCGTAATACTTTTTTCTTGTCCCCGCATCTCCTTCATTAACATGCATTGAATCAAAGATTAATTAATTAATTAATTAATTCCACCGATTGAACCAATTCTTGATCCTTTGTTTATTTTTCTCAAGAACCTCCTTCGATGTCCGGTTGTCTTTTTGTTTTTTCCATTCAAAAAATGAGGCAATTCCGATAAGCAGCCCGCCGCCGATAATTAAATACAGCCACCATGGCATCTCGCCCCACATCGAATTGGTATTCAAATAGACATTGAATAAAATGGTCCCAGTTCCAGCGATGAAATAGGATTTGTATTTCATCATGAATCCAAAGAGCATTGCTGCCAATGAAACCGTGCCAATAATGAGGGCATCATATAAGGTGTTACCTGCCATTGCATCAATGATCAAGGCTAAAAACAAGAGGAAAACAATACCACTCTCGATATATTGTGTGATTTTGCCTTTAACAAAGATTTTCCTCAGCATAGTGGTACTGACAATGAACAGCGGCAGAATATTCACCTCTTCCTCCAATACAGGAGGTATCGTAAACTGATCGACAATGACCCAATACGGATATAGACTGAACAATATCGCTGCAGCCAACAGGGATTTCCTTTCCAACATGCCTGTAGTCGTACTTCTCATCAAAATGAAATGGACCGGAATCAGAAGTGCCACGAAGATTTCCAACATGAAATGTGCTGATCCCCCCGTTAAAACATCCATGTTCATGGCCAGAAGAAACAGCAGACCATAGACTCTGTAGAAATCCAATTGAAGCCCTGCCTCGCCTTTATCAAGCAAGCCTTTAAAGAATTTCCTGCTTAGCAACACCATTATAGCCGTACACCCCAAAAGGAATGCCGCTCCGACGAAAGGCTGTAATGTGTATGCATACATGATGATGGTCCAATACGGATACAAACTGAGAACTCCCGTCAGCCAAACGTATACTCCCTTCTCTTTTACATCCTTGGTGAAACTTCCCATCAGGATGAAGTAAACCGTGATCAAGAGCGAGACGAAAACCTGGAGTAACTGGCTTGATGTTTCAGTTACTGGAATTCCCCTATTCATGGCCAGTAAAAACAGGAGGCCATATATCCTGTATGCATCGATGGTAATACCTGTTTCTTCCTTTTTGATTAAACCACCGAAATAACGCCGGCTTAAAAGCAGCATCCCTGACATACAGCCGAAAAGGAACATCAATCCCATTACAACCGATAAGCTGTCGGCATAGTCGACGATGATTAGGAAGGGATACAGACTGACAAGTGCAGCAATATGGGAATAGATTTTCCTTTCTAGCTTTTCCGCTGACAGGCTTCTCAGGAAAATGAAATAAGCGGTCAACAGAAGCGATACAAAGACTTGGAGTAACTGATGTTTAGTATCATTAAAAACCTCCACATTCATATCGATCAAAAAGAATAAACCATAGATCCTGAAAGGATCAAAGTTAATGATGCCTGATCCAGTTTTCCTGAGTAACCCGCTGGAATACAGCATGCTAAACAACAACATTCCTACCACACAGCCAAAAAGAACCGCCAAACCCGTGACGATCGGAAGTGTATGGGCATAGTCCATGATATTGATGAACGGGAAAAGGCCGATGATGGCCGCTATTCCTGAGTACATGCTTTTTTCTTCCTTATAGATCGTGAATCTTCTCATAAGGATGAAGTAGCTAGGGAACAGAAGGGTAACAAAGATCCCCCAAATCGCAGAATCTGTATTGCTCATAAACACTTCCAGATTCAGAGTACATAGATATAGCAAGCCAAAAATCCGATAATAATCAATGACTCTCTTCGTTCCCTCTTGATTGACCAATCCTTTGAAATGACGTCTGCTAGCCATGACCATCACAGCCATACATATAAGCAATACGATAATCGCCATAACCAAAGGCAAGGTATTTACATACATATTATAGAAGATGTACGCCAGGCTTAGAGGAACCGCAACATAGTTCCGCCATTTCCTTTTCATGAGCAGATACCAGGAAAACAAGATCTGTACAGTCATCACTCCTACCCAGACTAAGTCCCTGTTAAGCGGAAAATCCCGGATTGCAGTTTCCAATATGGATATGCTTATTCCTAAATGAATGAATGGAATAAGATAATACTCCATGATGCCCTTCCAATTCTTATTGGAAACCAACCACAGAATGGTTATGAGTCCTGCCGTTACCATCATGCATATGGATGTAATGAATGCCATTGGCCCCACGTTTGTTAAAAATAAATGGACCTGCAGGAAAAGGGCTATAAACCCTATGTACGTAAAGGAGTATTTTTCCCATTTCACCTGTGCCCTTGAAGCACTCAAAATATAAATCAACAGTTGTGCAACATATAGGAATGGTGAACTTTCCGTATAAACAATGAGCAAATACCCAACGGGAATCGCCAGTAAATTGGCAAGGTGACTAGTATATTGAAAGTACAATTTCCCATTTTTTGAATATTTCCCAAACCATTCCCCTAAAAGGAAAAAAATCATAGGACCTATCAGCACAAACGCAATCTTCAACACCATTGAACCAAAATCAAAAACATCGTAGAGTGAAGCGTATAGGCTGGCACTTGTAATCACGACAGGCACCCAGGATATGTGCTTCCGATGTATATGGACGGACCAGCCGTTCACTGCCGTAGCTATGGCAATGACTCCGCTTGCCTCCAAAGGATTCAGTGAATCGAATGGAATCGATATCAAGGAAAGGAGGGAAAGAATCTGTCCGCTATATGCAAAAACAGGGAAGAATTTATGGTATCCCTTTTTTGATGTGTAAGCTGCACCGATGGAAATCAGTGAAACCACCATTAAATAGACGCTGAACATTATATTTGGTCGGCCCCACTCTAAACTCTCCAACAAATATGGATAGAACGCAACCAAAGCCAGTACGAAAGTGATTGGAAATCCGTAAATGGCGCTTTCCTTCATATGCTCTGATTCGTCTTTAATATATGTGATGAAGAAAAGCCCAGAGATCATGGCGAGCGCTGCACTTGCTGCAAGCCAATCCATTTCGATGAATTTACTGGTCAGTATCACTAACATGAGCATTGGCGAGATAAGTAAGATACTCTTCTTAAACAGGCTGTACCTTGGATGACGGTTATATAAATATACTCCAAGATATTGAATGACCTGTACAACAAAAAACAGATTTAAAATGTTAGAAAAAGCGACTGGCAAGGCAAAGAAAAGATATAGGAACGCTAAGTCGAAAACAACTACAGCCGGGTACGTAAAGCTTGAATTTCTCGAATGAAGGGAAACATAGATAAGCTGAGCGGATACTATCATGAGCGCGATGAATATTTGCGCATAGCTCTCCTGGTACACCATCGCATTACTATATAAGAAAACGATCCCGCTCTCAATCAAGCTGGTGAAAATGAAGTTCTTGGAAAGCTTAGTCATTTTGGATTTATCCAGATATTTCGATAGCACAGTAAAAATGATCGGTACAAATGCAAAAGCAATGACCATGTACTCACTTAAAAATGAGTTAAAAATAAAATGGATATAACCATACGTGAATATGGCGCTAAAAGCCATTTCATAATATTTTTTTTGGAATTTGACTGAAAAAATTAAAAACAAAACGGAAAAGGCCATCAACGTTAGCGAATACACCAAGTTACTTGAAAATAACGTCAGTATCACAAAGGCTTCCACAATGATCTTAAACTGGATGAATTGAAAAATGAATGGTTTGAATAACCTTAATGCTTTTTGATTTATCAATTGCTCAATATTCCATAATAGTATGAAATTAAGAATGCCAATCGCCAAAAACATCCACTCGATAGTCGGCGTCACAAAACCCAATCCAAAATAGCAGGTAAAGCCAAACGTGAATATCGAAATGAAAATGAATATTTTCGACTTAAAGTAGTCAGAAATCTTCCAATAAATGGCTAAGCAAAGTAATCCTCCAAGAAAACCCAGAAGCCCCCGCCCCCCACCATTAAGTGAAAGGTACTCTCCAAAAATCCGATAATATGAAGCTGATAAAATCGTAATCGGAATGAATAAACCCGCTAGCGTCAGGAATGCAAAAGCGGTCTGTTTAATTTTCAGCTTCGAGGCGATGAAGGCCATCCCTGTAAAAATGACGGATACCATTCCAATGAAGAAAACTTTCAGGACCGCATTCAGATCCCCCCATGAAGAGGTTGCTAAAATCAACCCGCCAAACAGAAGCAATATGACCCCAGTGAGCAGGATGACAGAGATATTCCGTTCCCTAATTTGCTCAGGTGTTTTCTTCGGCTTTGCCGGTTTTACCGGTTTCTCCCGTTTGATGGCTTGCTGTTCAATAACCGGTTTCCTATCAGTGATTTCCTTGACAGGTTCAAGACTATCCTCCAAAACGGATTCAATAGGATCATACCCGTCCTTCTCATGATCCATTAGCGTTTCTTTCAATTTACCAGATTCCAATAATTTCAATGGAGATTCTTCAACCAGGCTATCTTGAACCTTCATCTCGGCACTTTCACCGATAATCGTTTCATGTGCTTGGATGGAATTCGTTTTTTCATGCTCTAAGCGTTTTTGTTTATGGAGGGCTAATTGGAAATGCCGATTGTATGCCCTGCTAATCCGGATATATTCTGATTTAGGGATGAGCCGCCTTTCCAATAAAACATCCAGCTCTTCATGGAAAATACGCTTCCTTCTTTCTAATGTCATTTCTTCGTTTGAAGAATCATTCATCCCAAGATTCCCCTTCCTTCAAATAGACCTTCTATCATCTTATGTAAATTCTCTTTTTGATAATAACAATTTTTCCCCATTATTTAAATATTTAGGATGATATGCATATGAAACAACGAAGCCAGTGTTGTTCCTCCTGACTCAAAAAAAGAATGACTTCCATTGAAGCCATTCAACGTCTTTCGATTGATTTTACTTTATCCTCGCTCCTGATGATGCATAAATAAACGATCATTGAAATGAATATCGAGGCGGCTGCCGTGATATAGATGCTCCTATAGCCAAAGAGGAAGCCTATCTGTCCGAACACGATGGCACCTATGCCCACTCCAAGATCGAAAAATGAAAAGTATGTTGCATTCGCCATCGCCTTCCGATTAGGTGCCGTCTTTTCAATCGACCATGCCTGCAGCGCAGGCTGGACAGAACCGAATCCAAATCCATAAAGCACTGCCGCAATGTAAAGGACCGCTTCACTCGGCATCCACGCAAGCAGCAGCATCCCAGCCATGATAAGTACTGTTGAAGGCACGAATATGGCTCGATGTCCTCTTCGGTCATATAATCGACCCGCGAATAATCTCGTGACCATTAAGGCCATTGCATATACTAAAAAGTACCATTGAATTCCATCTACACCTTTTTCCGCAGTATACAAGGGAAGGAAGGTTGCAATTCCACCGAATGTAACGGAGATGAAGAAAATGAGCAATGATGGCTGAAGGGCACTTTTCTCATATATATCAAACCTTCTGGCTCTGACAGCCGCCGAAGGATCACTTTCCACTTTTTGATACCGAATAAGTGATGCTGCGATGATGGCAAACAATCCTAATAACGAACAGATCAAAAACAACTCTTGAAAAGGAAGGACCGTAACTAGAAAAAGACCCAATGATGGCCCGAATGCCAGTGCTAAGTTCCCCGATAATCCGTAATACCCCATCCCCTCTCCACGCCGTTTCGCAGGGATTATATCGGAAGCAATCGTTCCTGAAGCCGTTGAAGAAAAGCCCCAGCCGACGCCCTGCACAATCCGCATCATGAATAACAAGCCAATGCTACCCATAAAACCGAAGGAACCCACCGACAATGCAAAAATGGCTAACCCGGTAAGAAAAACGATGCGCCTTCCCTTCGTCTCCAATAATCTGCCGGCAATTGGCCGTACAAGCAAGGCTGAAAAAGTGAAGATTCCAAGGACGGCCCCCACCAGGCGGTCATCACCGCCAAGCTGTTCTACAAACAGCGGAAGTGTCGGCATCGTCATTTGAAACCCCATGAAGATGCACATATTTGCCAAACAGATCATGATGAAATCACGTGTCAAGATTTTATCATGATCTCTTACCCGTTCATCCACTAAGGTTTCCCTCATATTCCTTCACCTTCTAATTAAAATAGTCATTGCCAGTTTACTAAAATTGGTTTAAATAAGCGAATGATTTATTTCGTATACCTAAATATATATTAAATAAAAGCCCAGTATGACACTGGGCTCCCCCTTTAACATTCATAATGAAAAGCTGACGTAACAACTTACCTTCCGTATGCAAACTAACAATCTAGGTTCGCCATGCTGAAATACCAAATACCATTGCTTCTATTCATCATTCATACAGCCGAACGACTCCGAATCCTTTTAGTTGAAAGGATTCCGCCATTCTAATGGAATTTCCTTAAATTCAAAATTCATTTAACGACCCAGGAATCAACCTTTCTGCTAGTGAGGAAGGGTTGTCTCGCCTCAACTTATTATCTACCCGCCCGAACGAGTTTCTGTTCCTTTCTTCTCCGTTTATCATGAAACATTTTTTGATCCGCTTCCATGAATAAGCTATCCATATTCCCTTGGAATGCGAACGGTAAGCATGACCGAATGACATACTGATGTGAGGGCCTTTTTTTATGGAGTTTTGCAGAAGGATTTCTTCCTTTAATAATTCACAAAGAGATACTACTTCTCGCTTGCTTCTATCTATCAGCAGAATGGAAAACTCATCTCCTCCCACTCTTGATACAACAGCGATGTCCGAGAAAATCCGTTTCAATAGATTGGCCGCTTCTTTAATCAATTCATCCCCTTTCCTATGGCCATACGTATCATTCATAAATTTCAGCTCATCTAAATCACACAATATCATCGCAACCGGAGTGTCAAAATCCAGATTGGATTTCGCAGAAATATTATCGAAAAATTGTCGATTATGGATATTCGTTAATGGGTCATGTGACATTTGATATTCAATATCCTGTATGAATCTCACTCTTTCATCGATATTCCGAATGATTCCTTGAACGGCTACCAACTGCTCTTTTTCATATATAGGTGTAGCATATTCCTCGAACCACAAATAATTCCCCTCGATATCTCTCCAGCGTTGAATGATCGGCTTAGAATAATCAATCCCAACGTATATCTTTTCATTTAGGATTTCAAAGTCATCAGGATGAATCCTTTCAAAAGGAGAGAAAGGGTCATTGTATGCCTATTCCAAGACACCTTGACCTAAAAGTGTATGGATGGATGGACTTAGATACCTCAACTTGGGACTTGGACTTGATTCGTAGCAGTAGATAATATCCTTTGAACTTTCCACTATATTAAAAACCTTTTTTTGCTCTTCGAGTCCTTTCTTCAGATAGTCCTTTTCCCTTTTCTTGCGAGTGAAGATCGTACGTTTAAATATATCTAACGACAATTTATTGAATTTCATTCTACAGCCCCATACTTTTGAAGTTATTTTCATAAAAACCTTTTCCTTAGATTTGATGGCGGACTTACGCGGTTCACTCATTACTTTTTAACATAATTATCCTTTCTATATTATAATTCCAAAAACATCTAAAGGAAAAACTTTAAATGTTTTTCCTTATTCCCTTAGAAGGGGGACCGCTTCTAGCAAATTACCACGCTTTGATTAAATGGCCGCATAACTGAAAAAGCCGATCCCAATTGGATCGGCTTTTTCATGATTCACGCCTATTTCGTTACCTCGATTTTCCCATTATTCGTTTTCAATTTAATTAAATTTTCACCTTTGCCAATGACAGTATTGCCCTCATACTTACCAAGGATATCTACTCTCCCATTGTCAACATGAACATCGAATGTTGTATTTGTCGGTTCATTCTCCGTTTTGATCATGATTTTACCATTATTACTTTCGAGGTCGATCATCCTATCCAAATCTTTCGTGACCAATGTGATTTTACCGTTATTCGATGACCCAACCAGTTTTCCCTCCACATTATTAAGATCTACTTTTCCGTTAGCAGATTTCACTTCAACTTTTTCAGTTACTATATCATTCAGTTCAACTCGGCCATTTTGTGATTTCACAATTAGATTTTTACTTGTCAACCCTGATATCTGCAATTTACCATTATCGGATCCTGCGACGAAGGATTTATAAGATTCATCAGGTACATACACCTTTAAGTGTAAGGATTGAATATGAAAACCAAAGCTAAAGGTACGTCGATCTTTTAACTTTACCGAAAGCTTCTTTCCTTCCACATCTGCAGTGAAATCCAACTTGGAAACTTCCACCCCTTTTGAAACCAGCTCTATCCTGGTAGCCTTATCCTTCGTTGGCATAATCTCCACAGCTGCATTGTCAGTGTCGATTTGAATGTCCGTCACGATCTCCGAAATCGTTTTTTCTTCTGTAGTCGCTTTCTGATCCGTCACTTGGGAAAACGTAAACAGACTTCCAATTACACCGATCAATAACAATACAAGCGCAACGATCGATAATTTCTTAACATTAATCATTTTTCAAACCGCCTTTCACAAGAGAAGCGTTAAATTTTAAATAGCGAATGAATCCTTTAGTTAAAGCACTCGTAGCGACAAACATTCCCATGGCAATGAAAATGCCAATCCCGCATAGTCCCAATGCAAAGAAAAGATCGAATAATTGAAAGTTACCTATCGCAAGGTTGAAAAGAACGCCAAACGGAGCAAGAATGAACGCTATCGCCGATGCCCATCCTGCAATGACAACTCCGATCAATGCGATAAAAGGTCCCAAAACGATCACTAAATTAAAGAATCCCAAACCAATGACTGCCCAAACTGCCCGCATTATATTACCGGCAGAAGTCGTTTGTTCGACCTGGCCAAGATGATAGGATGCCATCAGCTCCTTGGAAATCTGTTTAGGATTCCCAAGTGATGTGGAGATTTCCTGCTCTGACTTCCCTTTTTCCATTCCAATTGCGAAATACTCTTCGTAATCTTGGAGGATATCTTCCCGTTCCTCTAAGGAAAGTCTGGTTAAAGAGGCATTCAATTGTTTTAAAAACTGTTCTTTATTCATTGGTTCACACCTTCCTTGATTAATTGGTTGACCCCATTGGAAAATTCATTCCATTCCGTCAGCAGCTCTTGAAGGTATCTCCGGCCTTTATCGGTTAACTTATAATACTTGCGCGGAGGCCCTTCAGTTGATTCTTGCAAGTAAGTCGTAAAATACTCTTCCTTCGTCAATCGTCTTAAGAGTGGATATACAGACCCTTCAGATATTTCAATTTGATCCGAAATCTTCTGTACAAGTTCATAGCCATAACGATCCTGCTTATCCAATAAGACCAGTACACACAGTTCCAGGACACCCTTCTTAAATTGTACATTCATAGCACCATCACTCCTTCCAAGAGTCTTTTAGTATAGTTCAATAAACAGTACTGAACACCGAACAATACATCTTATGTAAATAATTTACCACATGGTACTGTATATTGCAAGGTACTGATTTTTTTTTGTCTTACATGCATTCCAATTAGGGTAGAAGAAAATTAACATTATATTCAAAGCTGCTAGAGAATACGATGTATAATAGTAAAATGTGGAAGGGGGAGTTACTTTGGCCAACAAAGAAATAACGAAAAAGCAATTCGAGTTTCTTGAACATGAATTTAATTACCTTGAAAAAGAAGGAGTCATCTCCCAGCAAGATAAAGTGAGGATGTTAGGTTCCTTTGATGTAAAAGGTAATCTGAGCTTCATCACTATTCTATTATCCATTGGGGCACTTCTTTTAGGTTTAGGCGTATTGACCTTCGTAGCCAGTAACTGGATCTATTTAAGTAAAGCTGTTAAATTCCTGCTCATCATTGCATGCCTCATCGGTGTGAACTTTGCTGGCGTGAAAGTGCAGGTACGCTTTCCCAAGACGTCACGAAGTTTGCATTATGCGGGGATTCTGATTTTTGGTGCAGGGATTTTTCTAATCGAGCAGATGTTTAATATCACCATAAATTTCAACAGTTCCTTTTTATTATGGGCAATCGGAACGGTATTCATCGGATACTATTTAAAGGATGTCTTCATCCTCCTTTTTACAGCTTTCCTGCTTTTCATTTATGTTAACGGAAGTATATTCGCTGATGAGACATCTTATCCGCTTGCCATTCTTGTATTTCTACCGGCTTTATACATTCTGTTAAAGAAATTCGATTACCCTAAATATCTGACCTTTTTCATTAATGCTTTAGCCATCAATACAATCGCTTTATTTCTAATGGAATTCGTGCCGAAGGCCGGTTTTGAAAATTCGAATACGATTGTGCTTTCTATTCTGTTTGTGCTGGGAATCGTGCTTGCCTATATTCCGGTAAGTGCCAGATTACAAAACATCACCCACATACAAGGCCATGTCTTACATGGTATTACAGCACTCTTCCTTACCTTTGATTTTTCAATCTGGTTTCCTTTAGCTTATTTCGTTTTTCTGCTTTATCTCATTCTAAAAGGCAGTTTGACCAGCATTGTGATAATATGTGCACTGATTTTCAGATATTACATCCACTCCTTTGACTTCCTGCCAAAATCGCTTACATTCATCATCGGTGGAATCATGCTTATCGGTTTTGGCTTCTTCTTTGAAAATCAACGAAAAAAAGGAGGGGAACTCAATGAGTAATCCATCATTCCGGCCACTCATCGTATTTTCCATTCCAGTCTTGATTCTGTTAGTCTTGGCGATTCCTCCGTTCTGGACAACAATGACAGGGGATGTAATCAAGATCAAAACAGCCCCTGTCGATCCGACAGACTTATTTAGGGGAAGCTATGTGGCTTTGAAATACGAAATTGAATCAGTTAAGCCCACACAAGTCGATGACTCGATTAAAACCGAGTTCAATACAAGAAATATGGGTGATTATAAAAAGGTATATGTACGTTTAAAACAAAACGCCGATGGACTATACGATGTCGATTACGTAACGAAAGAACAACCCGCTAAAGGCATTTACCTAAAAGGGCAATTGGAAATCCCATATGAGCTGCAAAATGCGGAAACCATTCAGATTAGATACGGTCTGGACAATTATTTCTCATCCGAGGAAAAGGCAAAGGAATTGGAGAAGGACGCATCGGCCAATCCTTCAGTGGCCGTGGTAAAGGTTCGTAAGGGCCATGTTGTTTTAACGGATATCATCATTGAATGAATGCCCCCGGATATGACTAGCAAAAAGAGCATCGGTTTTTCGATGCTCTC
>NZ_JADILK010000029.1 GCF_017355165.1 Bacillus sp. SD075
AACCTTCCAAATGGGAAGGTTTTTTTCATGGTTCTTTAGTTGAGTCATGGACAAATAAGTAAAAGTCCCTTCATTTATAAGGGCCCATCGAATGTTTTAGGAAGGTTCGTCACTTCATGTGCAACCCTGATGCCGGATTGAATGGCTCCTTCAATCCATGCTGGTACGGTTGATGTATGCTCACCAGCGAAGTGGACCCTTCCTTCAGGAGTTGGGATGTATGGAAACAAGTCCGTTTCCTGACCAGGTTTAAACATGGAGAACGCGCCGTATGCATATTGATTCAGTGTCCAGCTGTAAGAAGCCCCTGATAAAAAATGATCATATACTTGTTTTCCATGGACCACGGCCAAATTTTTCAATGCGTGCTGTATACGATCATTTTCCGGAAGTATATCCCATAAAGTGGCATCATCTTCCCATGTATAACTTGCTAAGATGAGACCGGATTCACTCTGGGTGCTCGTTTGGCTGGGGTAATAAGCAAATCTAATGGGTAAATCGGTTGTCAATTTTCCGCCGAAGATGCCTTCCATTTCCCAAAATCTATGTGTGAACTGAAGTCCGATTTTTGTGGACGCAGCATAATGGAGCTCCCTTATTGCCTTCCACTTATTATGAGAAAAGGAATTCCGGGGTTCAATATCTATAAATTGCAGCAATTGAAGAGGGATAGTCATGATGGCAAGGTCACCGGTGACCGTTAAGGGTCTTTTGCTTTGAGTATGTTTGGAATGAATGGTTACTTGATTTTCATGTTGAACGATCTTTGTCACTTCATATCTGAAGTTTAGATTATTTTTCAATTCCGGCAGAAAAGCATAAGGAAGATGGTCGTTTCCTCCTTCGATTGCAATAAACTTTATGTCCGGATTAAAGAGCGGCATAAGCTCCCGAAGAATGGCTGGAAATGAAAGTTCAGGGAATCCTTCTAAACCCAATAGGACTTTGATGCTTTCAATCGCCCCCGTGGATAGACTCACTCCTACAGGATTGTATTGCAAAAAGAAGCTCATGGAGTATTTATCAAATTCTTTAATGACTATTTCCCAATTTCTGCGGGGGTTTTGATTGATGAAGTCAGTCACAGGCTTAATTGCCATGTTGAGTAATTCTTCAGCTGTTTTGCCTCTTTCATGGGGGGCTACAGGGTACTTCAATATATCCGGGTTCCTTTGATATATGGCAGCGGTCGTCTTGATCCCATTGGCATAAATGGGATCATTAGGAGTTGCATTCACAAAGGTGTTAACTCGTAAACCATACTTCTTAATATATTCTGCAACTAAGTAATGATAATTCGGAATGCGCATGGCACCAGCTTCAAGGTAGGAACCTTCTAAAAATGGCTCCCGTATGGTCAAAACACGCCCACCGACCCTCCCGGTTGCTTCCAATATCGTTACATCGTGCCCTGCTTGTTTTAAAAGGGATGCTGCAACCAACCCTGACATGCCGGCACCAATGATTATGATTTTTTTGGGGATTTGGGAAGGTCCAAGGCCATTTCTGATCACAGCAAGCATTTGATCGGGTGATAGCGGATCTTTGAAAAAGGACAAAGTGTTTTTCTCCTCTCTTGTTACACTTTCTATATGGGATTTACGCTATCTTATTCCAATTGGGTCAGCATTTATGAAGGATCTTCAATTATTTGTTCATCATTGATTATTGCTATCATATTCAACTAGGTTCATCCTTTATGTGGAATAGAAAGATGGTGCCTTTTTTCGGCAGCTATCTATTTAAGGCTTTTATATTATGATGGAGCCGAAATTCATTTAGAAAGGTAGAGGAGAAGCAGTATTCACCCTTTTTAAACAACGGGATGAAATAAGGGGGGAGGCGATAGAGACTACGGAGCTATGTGGAGTGTAGGAGTAATAGTGATTTAATTGTAAAAATGACGCAGCTTAGTTTGGACCTTGACCGGAATTTTTGTATTCAAAATCTGTGTCGAATTCTTTAGACAGCAAAAAAAGTCAGAATCGATAGGGAAGGTCATGCCCATTGCCCAATCACTTTAGATATCCTGAGGGAATTGCACGCACCATATGAGGATGTTGGAACAGGGATTCAATCCTGTTTATTTCGAGTGAACAGGACATAAAAGAATGAAAGGGAATTCCCCTTCGTTTAGTTAAAGGAGCTTATCAAGAAAAAGAAGAAGTAGTAGTAGATAAAATTTATATGAGAATCATTGATGAGCATTTGCTGAATGATGCAGTTTCAACTAAACGGGAAATCCAGGAAATCACTCGGTGAAGATAATCTGACCCCGTCCTCCCTTGACCGGTGGACCCACCAATATGAAAGGTCTGGTTCTTTCAAGAGAAAGACAACAGTTCACTCGAACAGGAGGAACTTTTAATGTTTGAGCAACAGCAGATGGTGATTGATATTTTAATGCAATCTGCACATTCTCGGAGCACTAGGTCATATAGGCTGATAGTGTTGAAAGGATAAAAAGCTAAAATTTGTATCATAATATTACCATATACCAAAAGTTTACATAGGTGATTTCGGGTCCCATGTTTTAGGAGGACGGGTTTATGGAAGCAAAATATTGCAAAGAATCAAGAGTGATAAGAACGAGTCGTATATTTCCAAATGATGTGAACAATCATAATACATTATTTGGCGGCCGACTAATGAGTGACGTCGATCAAGTGGCATCGATTTCTGCAGCACGTCATAGCCGAAGTGAATGTGTAACTGCTTCAACAGATTCAGTGGACTTTTTACATCCCATTCGTACAACGGATTCAGTTTGTTTTATATCATATGTGGCATGGACAGGCACGTCTTCCATGGAGGTATTTGTAAAAATTATTGCTGAAGATTTAAAAAGCAGTGTACGTAGAATTGCAGCGACTGCTCTCTTAACATTTGTTGCACTTGATGAGCATAAACGTCCAACACGTGTTCCAAAAGTTATTCCGGAGACAGAAGAAGAAAAAAAATTACATGAAACGGCATTAGATCGAGCAGGGATGCGGAATCAGAGAAAACAAAAAAGCAAAGATGTGGCTATGTTTTTAAATGTAGATTATCCTTAAGCTTAGCTTTCATTTAGAAGATATCACTTATAACCTATGAGGTGCAAAGAAGGTAAGAGGCATTCCTTATCAATACCGATTAAGCTGAAAAGCCGTAAGCCAAGAGAAGGATTAGACTGACTAAGGTCAATCCAATTATTGAAGTCCAGGCAAAATCCCCTCGCTAGAAATATAGAGCGATTTATGCCGAAGATAGTTCTATGGAATGAAAATAAATATATATAGGGTAGTACTCGTGCTTTTATTATAGGAAAACCATTCCTGAAATTGGGCAAAGTCAATGCCGGCCGCAATACACACATAGACTACTATTGTAGGGAATGTGTGTATTTTTTTATGTGCAGAAATATAAAAATGAAAGTTCTTTAGAGGATTGTGAAGAATTCCCGGCAATCATTGATTCCATTATTAGTGTTGTCAATGGTTATTATTTGGTGACCCGGGTATTTGGGTAGTATTTCCCAATCTTATCCATTGTAGAAACAGTAAAGAATTTTGGTGGGTACATATATATGCTGCTAATGGTGTGCACTTGTATTTTCAGAAAAGTAGAGTCAACTACTTACTGGTATCGAAAGGTAATTTCTAAAACTTTTTATCCTCAAAAATGCAGGTGTTTTGTAAAAATTTTTTAGGCCCAGCAGCAACAGAGCGCAGTGGAACAAAATTCAATAACTCATCAACGAAGGTATGGAGGTGAGTGCGAAAGATATCGTTGGTGGTTCTGGCAAGCCAGAAGGTTTGAACGAAGGTTTATATGTGAAATCCACTCTGTTTACTGATGTGACGAACGAAATGACGATTATTTGCACGGTTATAATATTGCCGTTCGTACATGCAATCTAAGCAAGGTTAAGAAACCGATAAACCGAAATTTATATATCCTAAGAATAACCTCGATAGAATATTAAATAAGCAATCAATATAAAATCATTAAGTTAAAATATTGTCATTCTGTACCACCTATGAAAACTTAGTTTGTGGAATAATATTAAATATTTTCCTTTATAGAGGAGATACTACCAAGAGACAAAGGTTAGAAAGGAAGACAGTATGGATCATATACAAATGGCCCGCGCGATGTTCGGGACGAATATGGCTGTACATATCATATTTGCAACGATCGGTGTCGGGTTGCCGATGATGATGTTGGCCGCGGAATTGATGTATCAAAGGACAAAGGATTTACAGTATGTTGTCATGGCTAAACGCTGGACCAAAACATTAGGGGTTTTACTTGGGGTCGGGATTCCGACTGGTACGATTGCGGGTGTGCAGCTGTCACTATTATGGCCGGGGTTCATGGAAGTGATTGGACGTGTCATGGCGCTTCCATTCCAGATAGAGATATATGCATTCATGGTAGAAGCGCTGTTCATGTCAATCTATGTGTATGCTGCTGAAAAAATCAAGCCATGGGCCCGAATCGTGAGTTTATTCTTTGTTGCATTCGGAGCAATGGCTTCGGCTGTTTTGATTTCGAATGTCCATGCATTTGAGGGGACACCAGCTGGGTTCCGGTTTGAAAATGGGGAAATCGTCGATGTCGATCCTTGGGCGGCATTTTTCAACCCAAGTTTCTTGGTGACCGCAGGACATACGGCCTTGACTGCTTATACTACAGGCGCTTTTGTCATAGCGGCCGTTGCTGCTTATAAGATGCTGAAAAATAAATATGGCACAGCTGAATTTAATTTTCACCAAAAAGCACTGAGGCTCGGTATTGTATTGGGATTGGTTTTTTCTTTTTTGACGGCATTGAACGGTCATGCGACTACACAGCATTTATATAGGGAACAGCCGGAAAAATTGGCGGCGGCAGAAGGTTTGTTTGAAACAAAGGACCATGCCGGACTTACCTTGTTCGGTTATACCGATAGGGAAGCCCAGGAAGTGAAATATGGGATTGAATTCCCATGGTTATTAAGCTTTCTATCCGGTAATAGCTTCGATACGGTCGTGACCGGTTTAAACGATTTTCCGGAAGAGTATTGGCCGCCGCTTTATGTCCATATTTTATTCAACGCGATGGTCATAATTGGTTCAGGGTTAATCGCGTTAGCACTGTTTGCATTGGTATGGAATAAATGGCTGAAAAAGGAGACATATCCAAAATGGATTCTCTGGCTGTTTGTTGCTGCAGGGCCGCTCTCGGTGATTTCGATTGAATGCGGCTGGATCTTTGCCTGTACAGGCAGACAGCCATGGACGATATACAGGATGTTGTCCACAGAGGATTCAGTCACTTCGTACGAAAACCTTGGATTTTTATTCACGATGTTCATTATTGTATATATCATTTTATGCGTTTCTGTCGTGTTTACACTGCTGTATTACTTCAAACGTCATTCCGTGATGGATGATATATATAAGGCCGAACAGAAAGATGTAAGTCTTTTCGATTCGAATTCATAAAGGGGGAGGAAGGCGAATGAGTGATGCTCTTCTTGCAATAACACTGGTCTGGGGCTTTATTTTTCTTTATGCCATCATGGCCTCTATGGATTTTGGCGCTGGCTTCTGGGCAATGACTTACATTAAAAAGGAAGAAACGAATGCTACGAAGATAGCAAATAGCTATTTATCACCAACTTGGGAAGTGACGAATACTTTTGTGGTTGGTCTTGTTATTGCGATTTATAGTTTATTTCCAGGTGCGGTTTTCCCAATTGGGGTAGCCTTGATCGTTCCTGCGAGCCTGATTTTGGTCCTGCTATGTATTAGGAGTGCTTTCTTGGTTTTCTCGCATAGCGTAGACAAATATGAAAAGGCGTTAACGTATATTTCAGGATTGACGGGATTGATCATACCGGGGCTATTAATCAGCGTATTGCCAATCACCCATCTTGGATTTGTCGAAGGTGTAAGAGGAAATGAAGAATTGAATTTATCTAAACTTTTCACGAGTCCGAATGAGTATGCATTTGTGGGGTTCGGGATTATGAGCACACTTTTTTTATCATCTTTGCTCCTGTCCGATTACTCAAAACAGGCTGATGAAATGAAAGCATACAAAATATACCGCAGGGATGCGATGATAACGGGACCGCTTATGTTAGTCATGGCTCTGTTGGTTATGCTCACGTTAAGAAACGAAGCGAATTGGATTTACCAAGGAATGATGAAAAACTCTGCATTGTTATTCGTCTCGCTCGTTTTTTTCATCATTAGCGGGATAGCACTGTACTTACCCTATTTTTCTAAGCAGGAGGTTAAAGGGATGCCTCGCCTCGCTGTAATAGCGATTATCATACAGTATTTAATCGGCAGTTATGTTTATGGTATCGCCCATTTACCTTATATCATTTATCCAAATGTCACGATTCTTTCAGGATTTACCGACCCGACCTCATTCCGGGCCGTGTTTGCCACATATATCGTGGGTTTTGCGATATTAGTGCCAGGATTCTACTACTTCTGGTCCATCTTCATGAAAGATCAGCGCCGAAAATTCAAACGGCGACAAATGTCAAACTAGTTCATCTTGGAAAAGAGAGGTTATCACTATGAAAAAGTTAGATCTGCTAAAATATGCGGTTTTAGTCATCTCACTATTTTTGAGCTACCAAGCGGTTGAAGCGCATGATAAAAATTTTCAGGTAGATGGCACATATATATCCACAAAAAGAGATGTAACGGGTGACCAGAAAATAGACATCATCCAGGTTCAGGGTCTGCCATATGAGGAAGGAAGCAAGTTTCTGAAGAAAATTGAATTGAATGTGGAAAGCAATCGCCGTACAATCAACGTCCCCCTCAGAGCTGGGTATACTCCAGATCTCAAGGTTGCCGACTTGAATAATGATGGAGTCCAGGATGTATTGGTCACGGTTTTGATGGAAGGTAGAGAGCGGTTGATAACCAGTTATGCCTATACGTTCAAGGATGAAAATGTGAAGGAACTGGAAGTCCCTCCATCCGTTCCAGTAATGGCACAATTTATTGATGGCTACAAAGCGGAAATCATTATTGAAGGTCAAAAGCCAGTGGTGATTGATGTCAGTTCCAGAAAACAAGCTTATGAGGAATTGGGCATTTATCGAAATGGAAAACTAAATGAACCAACAGAGCTTTTGGTTGATCCATACTCTTCACTGGACCTCAAAACCGTTTTTGGTAAAGGAAAAGCGCTTATGGGTGTCCAAAATGTAAAAGGGCCCGATGAACGTGATTCGATATTGGAGATCAAATCAGTATGGAAGTATGACAATGGATGGCAGCTTGTGAAAGCACAGGTTAAACAGGCCAAGGGAATAAATAAATTGTGATAACAATAGGGTATTGTATCGAATGCATGATAGTCCAGGAATAACCCGGTTAAATAAGTAGGTTGACAGCTCTTGGTTTAGAGGGCTGTTTTTTAAATAATTAAAAATTGACAATTTTTAATTATTTGGTAAAATCTAAATAAATCCAGTTTATACATAATCAAACTTTTTCTTCTGGATAAAATGTAAGCGGATACAAAGGGGGTGCATTCTTACGGAGTTAAAAGAAAAAATAATTGAAATATCGTTGACGCTCTTCGATCAGCATGGTTTTCATGGTGTTTCCGTTAACGAAATCGTTAAGGCATGCGGAACTAGCAAGGGTGGTTTTTATCACCATTTCTCTTCCAAAGATGAACTCTTATTTGTCATCCATGATTACTTTATTTCATATGTTTTAATAAAAGCACAGGAAGCCATTTCAGAAAGTACCCATCCGACAGAAAAGATGCAAAAGATCATTCAATCATTCGTTAAAGTTTTTGACCTCTATAAACCACACATCTCAGTTTTCTATCAAGAAAGCATTTACTTAAAACCACCTTATGTTGAAGCAATCAAAAAAAAGCGTCAAATGTATAAGGAAATCATTTTTTCCGTCATCAAAGAAGGCGTTGACAAGGGAGTATTCCGCAACGAATTGCCGGTGGAAATTACCGGAATGTCAATTCTGGGGATGGTGAACTGGTCCTATAAATGGTACAAAAGGGACGGTGGAAAAACAATCGATGAAATCGGCGATATTTACGTGGATTTAATTCTGAATGCCCTATTGACAGATAAACAGAAAGAAGCAGAAATCACCCAGCCATTTTTACTTAAGAACCAATTTATCGTGGATTAAACAAGATACTTGATTTGCACAGACCAACTAGTCGGTCTCAATAGAAAGGGGAATGAATATATGGATTTTTCACTTACAAAAGAGCAGCAGATGATTAAGGAAATGGTTAGGGAATTTGCCGAAAAGGAAATTAAACCCATTGCGATAGAGTTGGATGCAAAGTCCATGTTTGCGGAGGATGTATTCAAAAAAATGGGGAAACTTGGGTTACTTGGAATTCCGTTTCCTGAAGAATATGGCGGTTCGGGCGGGGATACGATTTCGTATGCCATTGCAGTTGAAGAGGTTGGCAAGGCGTGCGGGGGAACCGGCTTAAGTTATGCAGCAGCCGTTTCGCTCGGAGCCAGTCCAATTTACTATTTTGGAACCGAAGAACAGAAGCAAAAATATCTGGTCCCGATCACGACGGGTGAAACGCTGGCAGCTTTTGGGTTAACAGAGCCTAATGCAGGTTCCGATGCTGGCGGTACGAGAACCACTGCCGTGTTGGAAGGTGATGAGTATGTGATTAATGGTGAGAAAACATGGATAACGAATGCCAGTTATTCAAGAACCGTTACCGTCACTGCCGTATCAGGCAAAGATTCCAAGGGCAAGAATATCATCTCGGCATTCATCGTGCCAACCGATACCCAAGGGCTTACAATCAATAGCAATTATGAAAAAATGGGAGTTCGGGCTTCCAATACTTGTGAAATCATTCTGGATAATGTCCGGGTACCTAAGAAAAATTTATTGGGAGATCCAGACAAAGGCTTCAAACAATTCTTATTCACACTGGATGGAGGAAGGATTTCGATTGCAGCTTTGGCTGTCGGTATCGCTCAGGCTGCCTTTGATAGAGCTTTAGCTTTTTCAAAAGAGCGCATTCAATTTGGTAAATCCATATCAAATTTCCAGGCCATTCAATTTAAGCTTGCAGACATGGCGATGGAAATTGAATTGGCGAGGAATATGGTATATAAGGCTGCATGGTTAAAAGACAATAAAAAACCTTTTGCAAAGGAAGCGGCATACGCCAAGCTTTTTGCAAGTGAGACCGCGTTCCGGGCCAGCAATCAAGCGATTCAAATACACGGCGGCTCTGGTTACATGCGCGAATATGAAGTGGAACGCTATTTAAGAGATGCCAAGTTATTGGAAATTGGTGAAGGCACATCCGAAATTCAAAGAATCGTTATTGCCAGACAATTAGGCTGTTAATCTTTCCGAACGTAAAATGAACAATGATGCTTGGGTTCATTTTGGTGAAAAGCAGATGTTATCTATACAGCAAAAAGCGTTCATTCTTACTTTTATTTGATAGGAGGAGTTTGATGTCTGATTTGCTAGATGTTACTATCGGGAAACTGCTTGAGAGGACAGCTGAACAATATGGTGATAATGAAGCGGTGGTGTACCATGAACTAGGCCTGCGTCATTCCTATCGCGAATTTGAAAAAATTTGCAGAAAGGCGGCCAGGGGGTTCATGTCACTAGATATTAAAAAAGGTGAGCATATCGCCATTTGGGCGTCCAATAAACCGGAATGGCTTATATCCCAATTTTCCACCGCGAAAATGGGCGGGGTACTGGTTACGGTCAATACTAATTACCGCACAAGTGAGCTGGAATATCTGCTCAAGCAATCGGATTCGACGACGATCATCCTGATGGAACAATATAAGGATCATTCATATATAGATACGCTGTACGAAATCATACCTGAATTGAAAAATGCAGAACCAGGAAAATTACAATCTGAGAAACTGCCAAAATTGAAAAATATCATTGTTTTAGGTGATACGCGTCATCCCGGAACGTTTTCGTGGGATGAAGTCATTAGTGGGAGCGAATCCGTTTCGGAGGAGTCGCTGGACCTGAGAATGGAGGAATTGACTCCTGGTGATGTGATAAATATGCAATATACATCAGGGACGACAGGGTTTCCAAAAGGAGTGATGCTGACGCATTCAAACTTGGTCAATAACGGATTGAATGTCGCGGAATGCATGAAGCTTACCGAAGTTGATAGACTCTGCATCCCGGTTCCATTTTTTCATTGTTTCGGTTGTTCCCTCGGTACGATGGCCTCTGTTTCTGTAGGGGCAACAATGGTGCCCATCGTGGAGTTTAACCCACGCGTTGTCCTTCAGACCATTGAAGCCGAAAAATGTACTGGACTTCATGGTGTACCGACGATGTTCATAGCTGAACTTAATCTTGATGACTTTGACCAGTATGACTTAAGTTCGTTGCGGACTGGAATCATGGCAGGATCCACATGTCCGATCGAAGTCATGAAAAGCGTGGTGAATAAGATGGGAATCTCGGAAATTACGATTACTTATGGTCAAACGGAATCTTCTCCAGGAATTACGATGACAAGAACGGACGATCCGATCGAACTTCGTGTTTCTTCAGTGGGAATGGCTTTGCCGAAAGTGGAAGTGAAAATCGTCGATCCAGCCACCGGAGAAGAAGTCCAGCGGGGTAAACAAGGGGAACTCTGTTCAAGGGGATACCATGTAATGAAGGGATATTATAATAACCCGGAAGCCACTGAGGAGGCGATTGACCGGGAAGGCTGGCTTCATACGGGCGATTTGGCGGTCATGGATGAAAGGGGCTATTGCAAGATAACTGGCCGGCTGAAAGATATGATCATCCGCGGAGGGGAAAATATTTATCCCCGTGAGATTGAAGAATTCCTCTATCAACATCCTGCTATTGTCGATGTACAGGTACTCGGCGTTCCAGATCAAAAGTACGGGGAAGAGGTCGCGGCATGGATCATTTTGAAAGCAGGAGAAACCCTTACGGAGAAAGAATTGATAGAGTATTGCAAAGGGAAAATATCTTTTCATAAAATTCCCCGTTACATTCAATTTACCGATGCTTATCCAATGACTGCATCCGGAAAAATTCAAAAGTATAAGCTTCGGCAACAAACTCTTGACCTACTATCGGAAGGCACTAAATAAGGAGGAGATCGAATGATTCGAAAAATTCTTATCGCAAACAGGGGAGAAATAGCATCACGCATTATTCGTACATGCAGGAAGTTGGGAATAAGCACGGTAGCCGTCCATTCGGAAGCAGATTCGGATTCGCCATTTGTGGGATTGGCGGATGAGGCATATTTATTGGGTGGCCCGCGAGTACAGGAGAGCTATTTAAACGTCAATAAGATTTTGGAGATTGCCAAGAAAACCGGAGTGGAGGCCATTCATCCTGGATACGGATTTCTTAGTGAAAATGAAGATTTTGCACGTTCATGCGAAGAAGCCGGCTTAATATTCATTGGTCCAAAACCAGAGATTATCCAGCAGATGGGCAATAAAGTAGAGGCGCGGAAAAAGATGGAGCAAGCGGGACTTCCATTGGTACCCGGATTTTCACGTCCGTTAATTGATAGTGCAGAAGCGGCAGCCGTAGCAGATAAGATTGGCTATCCAGTCATGTTAAAAGCAGCAGCAGGCGGCGGGGGGATCGGGATGCAGGCCGTGGCTAATGAAGATGAACTTACCAAGGCCTTCGAAGGGAATCAAAAACGAGCCCAATTGTTTTTTGGCAATGGAGATATGTTCATAGAAAAATTGATTGAGAAGCCTCGTCATATTGAAATTCAGGTATTGGCGGATTCCTTTGGGAATGCTGTTTACTTATGGGAAAGGGAATGCTCCGTTCAAAGGCGGCATCAGAAGGTCGTGGAAGAAGCTCCCTCTTCTTTCCTTGACGAAGAAACTAGAAACAGGATGGGTATGGCTGCAGTGAAAGCGGTAAAATCCATCGGTTATAGCAATGCGGGGACCCTCGAATTTTTAGTTGATGCGGATAAAAACTTTTATTTCCTGGAAATGAATACACGCCTTCAGGTAGAGCATCCCGTCACGGAAGAAATTACGGGACTGGATTTAGTCGAACAGCAAATTAAAATTGCATCGGGCAACAAATTGGAATTCACTCAAAGTGAGATTAAACAGGATGGACACTCCATTGAAGTGCGCATATATGCTGAAGATCCGAAAACCTTTTATCCAGCCCCGGGAAGGATCACCAGATTGGAACTTCCAGAAGGTGAAGGGATCCGTCATGAATTGGCTGTTCATGGAACTTCCGTCGTATCCCACTTTTATGATCCGATGATCGCAAAATTGGTAGTGAGCGCCGATTCAAGAGATAAAGCGATCAAGAGATTAAGAGAAGCGTTGGCAAGCTATAAAATAGAAGGGATTAAAACAAATCTACCTTTACTGATGGAAATAAGTTCTCATGAAGCTTTTTCCCAAGGAGATACGACTACGGATTTCATTGCGAAATATATTAAAAAATTGACTGTATAACGTGCATTTTAAAACATAATGATCAGGAGGAATGTAAGATGGCAGAATTAAAGGCAAGCATGGCAGGAAGCGTTTGGAAAATCGTAGCGAATGAGGGGCAAAGTGTAACAGACGGGCAGGATATCATTATCTTGGAATCGATGAAAATGGAAATCCCCATTGCAGCTGAGGAAACCGGTACCATTAAAGAACTTAAAGTGAATGAAGGGGATTTCGTAAATGAGGGCGACGTTTTGGCCGTCATTGAATAATGGGATGGAGGGGTAAGATGAATTGGCCTGAAAAAGTGACAATTAAGGAAGTGGGTCCTCGCGACGGGCTGCAAAATGAAAAGGTCATGATACCTGCACAAAGCAAAATGGATTGGATCGACCAGCTTTCTGATACAGGATTATCTTATATTGAGGTGACTTCTTTTGTACATCCAAAGTGGATTCCCCAATTGAGTGATGCCGCGCTTGTGGCTAAGGGAATAAAGCGCAACCCCGGGATCACTTATGCGGCCCTTGTACCCAATCAAAGGGGGTTGGAATCGGCCCTTGAAGCCAATATCGATGAAATATCCGTATTCATGTCATCCAGTGATACGCATAATCTTAAAAATATCAATAAATCGATTTCCGATACTTTTCCAATAATGAAGGATGTCATCGGGACAGCAGCCAAAAGCGGGAAAATGGTTAGAGGCTATATTTCTACCGTTTTCGGCTGCCCTTATGAAGGGGAGGTTTCGTCCGAACAGGTTTTCCGTGTTTGTGATCAACTTTTTGAATATGGTATCGATGAGGTCTCATTGGGTGATACCATTGGGGTTGCATCTCCAAGACAGGTTGCCATGTTCCTTGAAGAGGCTGTAAAAAGATATGATATAGGCCGAATTGCCCTCCATTTTCATGATACTAGGGGAATGGCGCTCGCAAATGTTCTTGAATCACTGAATTATGGTGTGGGCACTTTCGACTCTTCGCTCGGAGGTTTAGGAGGCTGCCCATATGCACCAGGTGCGAGCGGAAATGTGGCTACGGATGACCTAGTTCATATGCTACATAAAATGGGTATTCACACGGGAATCAATCCAGAAAAACTAATGAAGGCAGCGGCCTTTATGCAAAGCTTTTTGGAAAAACCATTACCTAGCCATCAGATGGCTGTTTATAACGCACAATAAGACAAATTGAGGTGAATTTATGACATCATTAGTTGAAATAAGCACGGAGGAAAATGGAATTGCCCTCGTGACTTTGAATCGGCCGGATGCTGCTAATGCTTTATCCACAGAATTGCTTCATTGTTTAACCGAAGGTCTGCATGAATTGAACAGAGATTCCAATTTACGAACAGTCATTATAACCGGGGCGGGTGAAAAAGCGTTTTGTGCAGGTGCGGATCTTAAGGAACGCGTAGGTATGAATGATGATAAAGTCAAGGAGACAGTCAAGTTGATTGGAGACACGATTACGGCTGTAGAAAACCTTCCAGTTCCGGTTATCGCCGCGATTAACGGTTCGGCTTTTGGCGGAGGCCTGGAGTTGGCACTCGCTTGTGATATACGAATCGCATCGGAAACGGCGAAGGTGGGACTGACAGAAACGTCATTAGGCATCATCCCAGGAGCGGGAGGTACTCAGCGCCTGCCGCGGATAGTCGGAATATCGACTGCGAAAGAACTGATTTATACGGCAAGAAGATTGGATGCAAAAACGGCACATGCCTTGAAAATCATCAGTCATGTATATTCATCTCAACATTTACTTGAGGAAGCGAAAAAATTGGCAGGGGAAATTGCGGTCAATGCCCCATTGGCACTCAGGGCTGCAAAAGCGGCGATTAATCATGGGGCTGAGACTAACTTGAAAAAAGGGTTGGAAATTGAAAAAGACTGTTATCAAACAACTTTAAAAACCCGGGACCGACTGGAAGGTCTGTCGGCATTCAAGGAAAAGCGCAAACCGGAATTTAAGGGCCAATGATTTCAATTGAAGGAGGAACAGGGATGGTAACGACGGATAAACTAACCGAAACGGTTGAAACGATTAAAAAAGGCGGTTTAGAAAAATATCATCAAAAAAACGCTGAAAAAGGAAAGCTTTTCGTACGTGAACGGCTAGAGCTGCTTTTCGATGAAGGGGTTGAAATAGAGGACGCATTCTTTGCTAATTGTGCCAGTGATGGTCTGCCTGCTGATGGCGTGGTTACAGGCATCGGAAAAATCAATGGTCAGAGGGTCTGTGTCATGGCCAATGATTCGACTGTAAAAGCTGGTTCCTGGGGAGCGAGGACCGTCGAGAAAATCATTCGCATTCAGGAAACAGCTGAAAAGTTACAGCTGCCCCTCCTTTATTTAGTCGATTCTGCCGGGGCACGAATTACGGATCAAGTAGAAATGTTTCCGGGACGCCGCGGTGCAGGACGCATCTTTTACAATCAAGTGAAGTTATCAGGAAAAGTCCCACAAATTTGTCTTTTGTTTGGCCCGTCTGCCGCAGGCGGAGCATATATCCCAGCTTTTTGTGATATTGTCGTAATGGTGGATGGCAATGCATCCATGTATTTAGGATCACCGAGAATGGCAGAGATGGTCATTGGCGAAAAGGTGAGCGAAGAGGAAATGGGCGGGGCGAAAATGCATTGTTCTGTATCAGGATGCGGGGATGTGCTTGTCAAGTCGGAAGAAGAATCGATCGCGTTTGCGCGCAGGTACTTAAGCTATTTTCCAGGAAATTATCAAGAAAGGCCAAAAGGCGTAAAACCTGAGCTGCCGGCGGATTTCGAAAAAACATTGGAAGAACTGATTCCTAAAAATCAGAATGCAGCCTTCAATATGTATGACCTGATCGATAGGATTATAGACAGGCAATCTTTTTGTGAAATCAAGAAGCTATTTGCACCTGAATTAATTACTGGGCTTGCAAGGCTAAATGGACAAACGATAGGGATCATAGCCAATCAGCCGCGTGTCAAGGGGGGCGTGCTTTTCCATGATTCAGCTGATAAAGCAGCCAAGTTCATCAATTTATGCGATGCTTTCCATATACCGCTGTTGTTTCTGGTGGATATTCCAGGATTCATGATTGGGACGAAGGTCGAACGGGCAGGGATCATTCGCCATGGTGCGAAAATGATTTCGGCCATGAGTGAAGCCACTGTTCCCAAGATTTCTGTCATTGTCCGTAAGGCGTATGGTGCTGGACTATACGCGATGGCTGGTCCGGCTTTTGAACCGGACTGCGTTCTTGCCTTACCGACGGCATTGATTGCGGTCATGGGGGCAGAAGCTGCGGTTAATGCCGTCTATGCTAATAAAATCAATGCAATGGAACCGGAAGAACGCCCCGCATTCATCGAACAGAAACGCAATGAATACAATGAAGACATTGATATCTACCGCTTAGCCTCCGAGATGATTGTTGATGGGATCATACAGCCAAATGACCTGCGTGATGAATTGAGCGCCCGGTTTGAAGCGTATGGAAGTAAGCAATTGTCATTTACTGATCGTAAACATGGGGTCTATCCCGTTTAAAGATCCAATAAACGAGCCCGGTCAACATGACCGGGCTATTTATCATGTATTAAAAAAATGATTTTTAAATAATTAGAAAATTTTTTTGATTTAGAGTTGCTAAATCACACAAGGAAGAGTACTATAATTAGTAATTAATGATTTACTAATTACTCAATTCCATACTTAGTGAAAGGAAGTGAGAGTTGCCATGGCTCAGCAGGAAAAAAAGAAATATATTTCTCCAGATGGATACACAGCAGATATTGCTATTTTTACCATTACTACAAAGAAAACGGCAGAGAAAGCCCCTCCTGAAATGTTTTTGAAGCTATTATTAATCAAACGTGCCACAAAAGATAAGGAAGGAAGCCCGAATGTTGAAGGGGATAAATGGGCTTTACCTGGAGGATTTGTCAATGCTGGCGAGACTGCGTATGAAGCTGCCAAAAGAGAATTGAAAGAAGAAACGGGCGTAGCCGGATTCCATGTCAAGCATTTCGGGGTTTATGACCGGCCAGGGCGCGATTCCAGGGGATGGATCATATCCAATGCTTTTTATGCAATTGTCCAGGAAGAGTTTCTTCATCAAAGAAAAGCGAATGACGATGCAGCCGAGGTTGAATTGTTCACGATCCAGGAAGCCTTACAATTAGATCTTGCATTTGATCATTATACTATTATTAAAGATGCGATGAATTTATTGAAAAAAGAAATGGTGCAAACGACGATAGCCCAAAAATTCCTGCCGGATGAATTTACACTTTCTGAACTGCAACGTGTTTTGCTTACAGCCAGAGATGATGCGAAAATCAGCGCAGACTCACTTTTTTATGCAAAAGCCCCGAAACTACCTTTTTTGGAGAAAGTCTTGGATGAAAAGGGTATGCAGAAAAAAACGAAACGTAACTCGTATCGGCCTTCACAGCTTTACCGGTTTAATGCAGAGGTTGTGATGGACTCTATTTACTATTAAGGGGGAATATGTGGTATGGGAAAAAGGGCATTGATCAATATAGATTATACGTACGACTTCGTGGCAGATGGGGGTTCATTGACCTGCGGGAAGCCAGGCCAGGATATCGAGAAGGCACTTGTCAGTATAACCAGGGATTTCATCAAACAAGGCGAATACACGGTATTTGCGATTGATTTACATGAAGAAGGAGACCGCTTACATCCTGAATCGAATTTGTTTCCACCGCATAATATTAGCGGTACAATGGGTAGAGACCTATACGGGGCGTTAAAAGAGGAGTATGAAACAAATAAAAATCAAAAGAATGTTCATTATATAGATAAAACACGTTATTCGGCATTTGCAGGAACGGACCTTGATATACGTCTAAGGGAACGTCACATTACCGATATATATTTAGTCGGGGTTTGTACAGATATCTGTATTTTGCATACGGCAATCGACGCTTATAATCTAGGCTATAAGATCTTTGTATATGAAAATGCAGTGGCCTCGTTCAATAATGCTGGTCACCATTGGGCACTTGGACATTTTAAAGGATCTCTTGGAGCAACCATTCTATAATATCCATTTAAGTAACAGAATAGAAGGGAAGCGAATGCTTCTTTTTTGGGAGGAACTATCCATGGAAAAAAAGTACAACGACGACAGTTACGCATTACACACTGATCTTTACCAAATCAATATGGCACAAACTTATTGGCAGGATAAAACACATAACCGAAAGGCAGTTTTCGAGATATTTTTCAGAAAGCTTCCATTTAACAGCGGTTATGCGATTTTTGCGGGACTAGAAAAAATTGTCCATTACCTTCAAAACTTTTCATTCTCGGAAAGTGATATCGACTATTTGAAAAATGATCTGCACTATGATGAAGAATTTTTGAACTATTTACAAAACATCCGTTTCACGGGAGCGATCCGCTGTATGAAAGAGGGGGAGCTTGTCTTCGGCAATGAACCGATATTGCGGGTGGAGGCACCGCTTGGTGAGGCCCAACTCATAGAAACTGCGTTGCTTAACATTGTGAATTATCACACACTCGTAGCAACAAAAGCTTCGCGCATCAAACAGGTCATCGGTGAAGAATCTGCCCTTGAATTCGGTTCAAGGCGGGCACAAGAAATGGATGCTGCAATTTGGGGTGCGAGAGCGGCCTATATTGCTGGCTTTGATTCCACTAGTAATGTACGTGCTGGAAAACTGTTCGGCATACCGGTTTCAGGAACACATGCACATTCCATGATCCAAGCTTATAAAGATGAATATACGGCTTTTCATAAATACGCTGTTTCCCATAAAGACTGTGTATTCTTGGTTGATACCTATGATACACTGCGTTCTGGCATCCCGAATGCAATCCGTGTTGCCAAGGAACTGGGCGATAAAATCAATTTCATTGGCGTCCGTCTTGACAGCGGTGATTTAGCTTATTTATCAAAAGAAGCACGGCGTATGCTTGATGCCGCAGGGTTCCATGATGCGAAAATTGTCGCTTCCAATGACTTGGATGAATATACGATCATCAATCTAAAACAACAAGGAGCAAGAATTGACATCTGGGGCATCGGAACCAAGTTGATTACGGCCTATGACCAGCCAGCGCTCGGTGCTGTTTATAAAATGGTTTCAATAGAGGGCGAAGATGGGAATATGAGAGATACCATCAAAATTTCTTCTAACCCTGAAAAGGTTACGACACCTGGATTAAAACGAGTATATCGAATCATCAATAAAGTGAACCATCATGCTGAAGGTGATTATTTGGCGATGGAATATGAGAAGCCGCAGGAACAGGAAAAATTAAAAATGTTTCACCCTGTCCATACCTTCCTAAGTAAATTCGTCACAGATTTCGATGCAGTTGATCTGCATGTGGATATTTTCAAGAATGGAAGTTTGATTTATGAATTGCCGACCATAGTTGAAATCAAGGCCTTCACGCAAAAAAATCTCCAAGTATTATGGCCGGAGTACCTTCGTGCACTTAATCCTGAAGAATACCCGGTAGATCTAAGCCAGGATTGTTGGGATAATAAAATGAGGAATATAGATGAAGTTAAAGCCAATGTAGAAAGAATGCTAACAAAATGACCAATCTATTTTATTAGAAAGCGGGGCTATGCCAATGCGTCCATTACAAAAAGAAATCGTAAAAAATTTACTTGTCCAACCAACGATCGATCCTGAAGTCGAATTCAGGAAAAGTGTTGATCTATTAAAAGGGTACATGAAGAAAAATACGTTTCTGAAAAGCTTTGTACTTGGAATATCTGGAGGTCAAGATTCAACACTGGCGGGGTATATTGCCCAAACTGCTGTCAATGAATTGAATGAAGAAAAAAATGGCACTGACTATAAGTTTGTTGCTGTAAGCTTGCCATATGGAGTACAGGCTGATGAAGAGGACAGGCAGCTGGCTTTAAAATTCATCAAGCCAAGCCAAACGGTTACTGTCAACATCAAGGAAGCGGTAGATGCATCAGTTAAAGCTGTGGAAGATGCAGTTTCTGAAAAGCTATCGAATTTCTTAAGGGGAAATGTCAAAGCACGTGAGCGAATGAAGGTACAATATGATTTAGCCGGACTTTATAAAGGCGTCGTGCTTGGTACGGACCATGCAGCTGAAGCGATCACAGGATTCTTTACGAAACATGGTGACGGTGCAGCGGATATCATTCCATTATTCCGCTTAAATAAAAGGCAAGGAAAAGAAATCCTGAATTTCGTCGGTGCTCCTGAGCGTCTTTATACGAAAATACCAACGGCTGATTTAGAAGATGACAAACCGTTACTTCCTGATGAAGTGGCTTTAGGTGTTAGCTATGATGAAATCGATGATTACCTTGAAGGCAAGGAAATCAGAACGGAAGCTGCCGAAATCATCGAAGGATGGTATACCAAAACCGAACATAAACGCAATGAAGCCATTAACGTTTATGATACTTGGTGGAAATAAAAGAAAGAGTGAAATCTAATAAAAGTTATCCCGCATCACATAAGATGCGGGTTCTTTTGCAAGACCATGATGAACACCATAGGTAATGAAAATTTTACCGGCAAAGGGGAAAACTGAATGTCGACTCTACATATGGATCTATCCAGGATTATTGAAGAAACAAGCAAGGAAATTGAATTCTCGGGTGTAATCGGTGTGAAAGCGTAGATGACCAGATCCATAGCTCAGCACATGGCTATTTCAACCGAGCGGATGAAATCATGAATACGACCGAAACAAGGGTCGGCATTGCTTCTGGATGTAACAGTTTACAGCGATTGCCATTTGCCAGTTCATACAAAAAGGGAAACTTACGTTGGATTCTAAGCTTAAAGACTGTCTTTCGATCGTGTTTCCTGATTTCCATCAAAATGTAACCATCCATCACCTCTTAACACACACTTCGGACATTCCTGATTACTTTGATGAAGAAGTGATGAATGATTTCGAACAGATTTGGCAGAAAAAACCAATGTGCCATATGGAAAATTCAAAAGATTTCCTGCCAATGTTTCAAGATGAAGTGATAATGTTCGAACCCGGGGAAAGATTTCATTACAATAATGTCGGCTATATTTTATTAGGGTTGATTGTTGAGGAATTAACCGGAAATAAATTTTCTGAATATATCGTCAATAATATCTTTCGGCCTTGTGAAATGAAAGATTCCGGTTATTTTTCCATGGACCAGCTTCCTGAAAATACTGCATTAGGTTACATAGACGAAGAAAATGGAGCATGGAGAACAAATGTTTATTTCCTTCTCATAAAAGGCGGTGCAGACGGAGGGGCGTATATACCACATCTACTTCAAATGAAAGCATGGGTCCATACGATATTACTTGCGCGATTGAGAAATAATTGTAAACAAATGGAACCTTTCCGGTCGTGAAGGGTTTTGTTTATAGCATCCAATTGCTTGATTGTTTCCAGAACTTCTGGATTTTCAGTGGAAGAAACGTCACCTGTATCTTTATACAAGATCGCGGAGTTAATGACACGGCGCAGCAATGATCCATTTAGTATTGGGAAGCTCTTTAAAGAGGTAGATTTCTTTAGGTTTCAAGGCTTTTTCAAACAAAGAATTTGTATATTTAGATATCTTGAAGTAGAGTATATTTAATATACATTATTTTAACCGGTATTTTCCGATGGAGGTTCTTTTTACTTTATGAAGGCAAGATATGAACTCACGAACATGAATTTAACAGTAAGCAATGTGACTTTACGTAATGCTGCGGATAGCTATGTTCTCTTGAAAGCTGCAGATGATCAAAATAATGAAATCACCATCAAGCTTTCCCACGAACAAGCGGATTTTCTGGAAGCGGAATTAAGGGAAGTAAATCGCCGTCGCAGGGAAAATAGTCCTGATATTTCTGGTAATGACCAGGAACGTATTAATGACGACGATTCTTTTAATCTGTTTAGCATTGATTTATTCAATGAAAGTGAACCGAAGTAATGATAGTTTATGCTAATTTACCCCGAATCAAATTTGCTTCTCTGTAACCTTCCTTCCCATTTAAGTTGATGCTACAGAGAGTATATCATTCCGCCAATACGAAATCCGAATTTCTAGTTATTGAATGGCCATTAGGAATGTCATAAGCAAGGTGACCTATCGTTACCTTTTTTTTGATTGCTTAAAAAAATTCTTCACTAAAAGGAATATGGATGATAGTACAGCAAAAACCATGAAAAATACGATGAACCCCCATAGGCCTATCGCCGCATCTTGAAACTCCATATTTCCTCTGCTGGTAAGGGCTTGCTGTATTTCAATGGCAAATACTAAAACTACCATGACTGTAAAGGTATATAGGAAAGATAGTATCGTTATCCCAAAACGCATCCGGGAAATTAAATTCGATAAAAATAACACGAACAAAAATATGATGATACCGATGATTCCCATTATCCAAAAATGCAGATCTTTGTCTGTTGCATTTGAATTTAATGTGTCACTCACAAAGAATAGGATGAAATCGTGAAGATTATTGACGATTTCAGCCAATATCTGGATGATTTCTTTCATTTTTCACACCTCCATTCCTTAGATTATAGCAGGTTATAAATCTATATAGAAGGGGGGAAGGTCCCTGGGGTTGCCTGACTGACCTTCAGTGGAAGTGATATGAAATTATAGACATGATAAGAGAAGTATATTCCGGGAAACGTAAAAACATAAGTGAATGAATTGAAAAGTCAGGATATGCAACATCAGTTATACATGGTTATAGTTCATAAAATGGTGAAAAGGTCAGCAAAATACATAGAAAAATAAATTATAAAAGTTTTGTGGAAAATAGGTGTACCTATTTCCAATGTTTTAATGCCTTTAGCGATCTTAGTTAGGGTTGTTTTGATTGAATGCTAGTAAAAATTATCCTTACTTAATGCTTTAATGGTGGGAGGGAAAAAGAATGAACGATGCACATAATCATGTATTAACGGTAATTGATTTTATGAAAACCGGACATAAAACTTGCTTTGTGAAAGTAATCGGTTTTGATGCTGAATCAGGACAGGATTTTGAAGGCGAAGTGAAGTTTGTCGGTGATTTGCCTTTTGGAGATTTGATACATCCCGAACGGACACAATTATCTTCTACATGCAGGAAATTTGTTCGGGATGATTTGTTGCACAGACACGGTTTAGGGCAGTTTGAATGAAGTGGGGGCAATTTTTATAGAAAACCCAATGAGATGACACTCTACTTACTTGTTTAAAATTGGTAAAATGACGGGTATAAAGAATATGGTAGGTAGGAACTTTTTTATGCCAATCTTCTCTTTCAACTGACAAAATAGCATATTTATCCCTATTTAACTCTCGGACTTTAATCCTTATAATGTTAAATAAGAAAAATATGACAGTTAATGTAGAATTATACTGTTTCTGAGGTGAGTTTCATGATTTATGCAGATATTTTAAGTAATATACACTCTGCTATCTCCAGTAAAAAAGCTGATTTACATGTGAAAATTGAACGTTTAGAAAATGCGAAGAACGATATTATTAAAGAGCAGAGCATGTGCCTGAACGAGATTAGGAAAATTAAAGACCCTGAGCTAGGAGGCAGCTGGACAGGGAAGCGCTCAGATCAATTTCAGGAAGCCCGTCATGATGCCTACAATGTGATGTTTAGTATCATTCATGACGATTATGACGATTACCAATGGAAAATCGAGGCAATGATTACAAAGCTGAATGCCGAGAATACGCTTCTGAGCATAGCAGGGAATATAGCCCAAGAAGCCGACTCCCTTTTGAGCAAAGGGGAAGAGGCATTTGAACAGCTGGATGGTAAAATATCAGATTTAAAAAGGCGGTTGTTTTAATGACGACAATCAAACTGAATCATCCTGCCGTTACGAAACAAGTCGATCAGGTGAAGACGGCACTTGGTACAGTCACGCTTGGAAATTTGCCAGCAGGCGAGCTTTGCAACAATAAATTGGAATTCACTTCGAAATGGATCGATCGGGAAACGAACCTGGAGAAGGTCTTCGAGCAATATATCAAAATCGTCCAGAAAAATGTCGAAGATACCCGCGCCAACATTGACTTATTAAAAGAACAGGATGAAGCGATCGTCCATACGTCTTCATATGGATATCAACCGTGATGAAAATATATGAAGCCGAGACATTGACGACCGCAACCAAGTTGCGAGCCAAGCAATATGAAGAACTTAATAAGGAATTCGCAGCCCTGAAAAAGGAATTTCAGGGCATCGTTGGCCTGGATAACGAGTTTCAAGGAGCTGGTGCTACCGCCATCAAAAGCTTCTATGAAGCACAAATCGAGGTAGCGGACGCCTGGATGGAGCTATTCACGACGCAAATCAGTTTTTTGGAAGGCATTCCAGCCAATTTGGAAGAAGCGGACCTATCCGGAAATACGGTGGTCGAGGTTCCCTTTTTAGATGGCGAAGTGTCGGCAGGCATTAGCCAAGCGAAGTCGCTTGTCGATGAACAAGCGCGCGATCTCCAAAGGATCCTGAACAGCATTGACGATATCCTGCCACTTGATATGTTCGATCAAAAAGACTTTAATGAAAAAATCACGCTGGCCGGACAGAGGCTGGATGACACCGTGACAAAGGTCGAGAATGTCGACCGGCAATTGGTCGAGGAGTATGATGTGTCCGTCGGGCAGGAAAACGTGGCCGTTGGCCTCTTCCGCGCCTTGCTTGATGCCACCAAACAGGACGGTAGCGTTTCGCCGATGACGTTCAACCAGTCCGCATTCAAGAATAGTGACGTCTATCAAGTGAAGGATGAAGTCGCCGGTCAGATGAAAGACTATCAAACCTTCAAAAAGCAACAAGCCGAAGCCAGGAAAATCGAACGAGAAATGGAAGAACTCGAAAACCGACCATGGTATGAAAAAGCCTGGGATACGACAAAAACCTTTACAGGGGAATTCACGGGATATTATGATTCAATCAGGGCCTCAACGGGAGTGGATCCAGTAACGGGCCGCAAGCTATCCGATGCCGAACGAATCGCCGCCGGCGCCATGGCAGCTGCTGGATTCATCCCCGTCGTCGGGTGGGCAGGCCGGGCCATCAAAGGCGGGAGCGCGCTATACAAAACGGCAAAAGGACTCAACGCAGCGAACCAAGCGCTCGATGCCTATAAAACGACAAAAGGCTTTAGCCTCCTCCAGAAAACTGAATACGGGATATACGGACTCCTTGCTGCCAACGGCCTCGGTGAAGCGGTCACCGGCAAAGATATGTTCGGCAACGAGCTCACCGAGGAACAGCGCCAGAACGGGCTGCTGATGGCACTTGGAATCGGCGGTGTGGCAGGTGCGGCGAAGGTCGCTGATAAAGTAGCGAGTGGGACAAAGTTCATCCCGTACAGCAAGGAATTTGCACGAAAGCAGGTTCAGAAAGCAAAAGCATTCGGCCGGCAAATCGGCAATGTGGAAATACCTCTTCGTATCAGGGGCGAACAATTAGCGACGGCGTATGGAAACAACTACAAGCATGTCACTTTTGATAAAACGATGATTAAGGATATCGTACAGAAGTTTTCGCTGAAGAGTGATGGTGGTAAGGGTTTAAATGGAACGGGAAGTAAATCGGGTATTAACATTGGAAAAGAGGATTTGGAAACTCTTAGAAAAAAACTAGGTGTTCCTGAAACTCAAACAATTGCTATTGGAAAAACAGATGTAAAAGGTTTAGAAGGTAAAATATTTGAGGGTGGCTCACCTAAAGTTAGAAAAGAAGCAGGTTTACCTGATTTAGATATAGTAATGCCCAATAGGCCAATTAAGTCTCCTTCTTCCCATCCTTTATCTACGAGACATGCTGAGGAAGGTGTAATTAATGAATTCATTTTGGAGGTTGAAAAAAGAGGATTGAAGGCAGAAGAAGTTACCGGTACATTAAATTTACATCAATCTAATCCAAAAGGTGCCTGTACAACTTGTATACAAGGAATTATTAATCCAAATGTTAAACCAGGAATATTTATGCAACTAAGTAAAAGGTACCCTGAGTTAACGATAAAGTTATCTTCTGAGACAGTTGAGGGAGTTAAACCTGCTGGGAAATTATCCTTTATTTTGAAAAATGGAGTTTTGATCGAATAAGGAGGAAAAGTTTGTGATAGAAAAAATTAATGAAATGAACTCTGATTTACAGGTAGCATTTCTTTTAACTTTGTCTGAAAAAGTTATTGGCATGCTTTCGAACTCTTCTGGGTATAAAGATGCAGTAGAAGCAATTGACTTATGCTGGAGTTGGGTTGAAAACAAAAACATTTCTGGAGATACTATCTATCAATTTTTAGATAATGCTGATGAAACAGGTCTTTTCATTCTAATGCAATTTGAGGAGAACGAATTAAAGATGAAAGCTTGGAACTGCATTATTGATGCAATCGCTTTTGCTGATTGGAAAGCTTACATTGAGCAAGGGGAAAAATATTTACCTGCTCCAATAGAATCAGTGGATGAAGAGCTATTTCATCATTTCGTAAATAATTTCTTAGAAATTAACCATGGAAAGGATGGAATGATCTATCGCTTAATTGATATTTTACAAGATAATTATTCAAATAATAAAATTGATGCAAATATAAGAAAACAAATTTTTTCTAGCATTGAATAAGCAGTTATACAAAGGGCTGTTCAGCTTTTTCCATTTAAGTTCTTGTTTTACACGAGCTAATAAAACAACAAAGTAGGTTTTGTGAATTGTTGGAGGATGGGCCAATTATGAGAATTTATCCAATGCAGCTGATCACAAAAGAAGGATTTTTTGATAAGAGTATTTTAGAAGATACCTGAAGAAAGAATAATGAAGGACAAGAAAAGCTTGTTCTTTTATATGACCTAACGCAAAAGTTAAGGTCTTTTCATTGTTGATATGGACATCAGCTAGATTTAGATTTAATACCTGATTGCCTTTTAGGACAACAGGTGCTTTTGTTTTTATGAGAAGAAATTCAAGTATAAAACATATTAAAGAAGGAATTCTCAATTATAGAATTCCTTCTTTGCATATTATTTGTTAAGAAATGATTTTTCGAAAAATTCCAGAAGGTGCTCCAGAGTGATTGGATCACTATAGGTAGATGCTTTACTATTTATTTCAAATATACGATCGTTCTTAACGGCAGGTATATTTTTCCACGTATCGGTTTCCAAAAATGAATTAACGACATCCGGGTTTTTACTAAAGATAATATAATCTCCAGTATACTCGGGAAGCACTTCCGATGAGAGGACATAAATGCCAGGTTTAAGTGCCTTTTCTTTTACTTTTTCAGGCATTTTCAAATCCATTGCTTGGTACAATATTTCTGTTCCACGTGCATAATTATTTCCAAATACATAAAATTCTTTAGCATCATTTTCAATTACAGAAACGGTTGCATCTTCACCAATTTTTGCACGTATCTCTTTTCCTGCTGATTCGGCACGCGTTTTGAAATCATTAACCCATTCTTCTGCTTCCTTTTCTTTATTTAAGAGTTTTCCGATTTCAATTTGCTGCGATAAATAATCTAATTTCCCCCAAGTGAATACTGCAGTTGGAGCAATTTCATTCAGCTTTCCAATATTTTTCATCTCGGATCCCGCTATGATTAGGTCCGGTTCCAGTTCAATGATTTTCTCGAGGTTATCTTCTGATACGACTTCCACTCCCTTTAGTCTTTCTTGAAAAAGTGGATTCATATTAGTCCATTGGTCTATCCCAACGATATTACCTTCTAAAGCCAATACATTAGGCCCATTAGAAAGAGCAATTATTCTTTTTGGGTTTTTAGGAATCTCAATAGGGCCAGTTTCTGATTGATATGTAACTGTTTCTTTTTTAGCCTTGGATGCATCATTTTCGTTCACTGTCTCTTTGTTCCCACAAGCACTAAGAATAAGTACGAACAAGAGTAGGAAGGGTATGAATAGCTTTTTCATGCGGATTTTCTCCTTATTAATTATAGAGTAGGTTAAAAACATATCAAAAAAGTAATTAATTAGTAATGATATTTATTTTCAATGACTACATCAACATATTAATAGGAATGATAATCATTGTCAATAACTTTCGCCAGATTGCTAAACTCTGTGAGCTAAACTGTCACACTTACTTGGAGAAACATAGTTAAGGCTGGCAATTCATGACGGACAGGACAAGGGTACTGGTAAAAAAATAAAGAAGGAAAAAACGATGAATCGGTAGTTGGTCTAAATGTGGCGAAGTAGGAAAGCGAAGGTAAGGTCAGAATTTTTTAGATAGATCAGAACCGTTTTCAATAAGGCATACTTGAGAATTATTAGATCAATTTATAGGTTATAGGGCTTATAAGGAATCATTAAGAGTTTTAAGTGTTCAGCCATAAAAAAATGTCTTTAAAGTATAAAAAAAACTGTCCTTATAAAGCAAATGCGATCACTAAATATTGTCTTATTAGGAAATGCGTGATGTTATTCGTGAAATGGGGGTTGGTATGGTTGAAATGACGACTGGTGGATGGTCTCCAGCGTCTCATTTGAGATTGGATGAACTATTGGAAAGTCAAAATAAAAGACTTGAGTTTTTAATCGCATTAGAAAAACGCAACATTAAATATCGAATGAACACCGCGAGAAGACCTCCTCTTATTTTTAATTTTAGAGGAATATTATAGTTGGAGTAGAGGACAAACAATCTTATACATAAATAAATCCTTTTTCAACTTAAAACTGGGTTCTTTTTTTGAATCTAAATGAATATATAGCGGAAAAAATGGCTTTATATCAATATGTTCATCGTTTAGCTTCATTTTATGTTCATTATTGGGGGGAGCGTGCCAATTCATTATGATAATCTTCTTCATAAACATTTCTTTTTTGATGTGTGTTTTGTAATGGATGAGGAAGGGGAGTATATAGATGATGATTGTATTTATCCGCTATAAAAAAACACCATTTTTTTTTCAAAACCAGATGTATTGCACCAAATAAAAAGTGAAAGCGGACTATCGTTCCTCTATGTTGCGTTTGAATTGATCGAATTGGAATCAAGTGACGAATGGTTAAAAAGTATGGAGGAAACTAAGCAATGTCCTGAAGTGATTATGAATATAAAGGAAGATAAGGATATGATGGCTGCACTAATTTGGAAATCCCTGCTTATCCAAGCGACAAAGACCGAACAAGCTTTCTTCGAAGAAATGCTAAAAAAATTGGGCTTATTCCCTTATTCTTTCGTTAGTGCAAACTTTTGTTTCCCATTCACATAATGATAATCAACTTACCTGTCCTTAAAACGGCTTCTTCACTTTTTAATATAGTGAAATTGTATATTAAGGATAAACGAACACAGCCTTTAAAACTTACGGATGCAGCAAGTCATTTGCATATATCCGGTCGGCACTTGTCTCGAATATTTGACTTGAAATCAAGTGTAAGTTACTCGGAGTTTGTTCAAAATGAGAGAATACAGGGAGCGGCGACCTTACTCAAAATAACAGATTTATCCATTGAAGATATCTCGGAAGAAACCGGCTATAAAAATATTCACTATTTTACTCGTGTTTTTACTTCTGCAATGGGTTCTTCGCCTGGACGTTTTCGCACTCTCTATATAGACTTGAAAGCAACTACCTATACAGAGGGGCAAGTGCAAAAACAATTACTATAGGATAGAACCATAATTCTAATAAAGGAAAATTAACAGGAATGTTTCACCTTGTAAATGGCCAAGTGATAGCAGATGCTGGAATTGTCCGTGCAATGGAACCAAAAGATGTTATAAGAGGGATCCTTTTAAAGGATACACGGGTATACACATTAAATAGTAATGCGTGTGAAATCAGTGTTGTTTGATTTCTAGTTTAAAAAAATGTCTGACATAGGATTAAAAAGAAACGTATAGAGTAGATAAAAGTTCTCACTCTTAATTAATTCTATTTATGCAAGCACCAGCGTAATCAAATATTAACTTTGGAGGGTATTTATAATGCCATTAATCAGATTTGATTTAATCGAAGGCCGAGATAAGAAATCTTTGAGAAATCTATTGGATGCTGCTCACCGGGCAGTTGTTAAAGCTTTTGATGTACCAGAAAAGGATCGATATCAAATTGTTCATCAACACCCTGCCCATGAATTAATAATAGAAGATACAGGGTTAGGTTTTGAGAGAAGTAAGAACTTAGTAGTAATAAGTGTAACTAGTAAGCAAAGAAGGGAAGATCAGAAGCAATATTTTTATAAGGTTTTGGTTCAAGAGTTGGGAGAAAATTGTGGAATAGAACCAAATGATATTATGGTTTCAATTGTTACCAATGGGGATGCTGATTGGAGTTTTGGACTAGGCGAAGCCCAATTTTTAAATGGGAAATTATAAATGGGGTACTCTCCCCTCTGACGAAGAGTATTCAAATACCCCTAATGATTGGTACAAATAACTGAAGAGAAGAGGCTGGGACATAACTAAATAAACCATCATCAAAGACGGATCATTCTACGTTATTCTACCTATTAAATATCATGCTGCTTTCGTATATGTTGTTTTTATTCATCCATTCAAGCTGTAAGAACAAGTTCGTTCCATTACACTAGATTTTTAAAAATAGGATGCAAAAAGCAACAAAATCTATGGAAAAGAACCAAGAAAGACTCGATCTATTAGCCGGAATTCCGCTTATGGTTCGGGTTTATCGTTGACTAAAATACTTATGTCCCAGCTCTTACCACTTTGTACAAGCTGACATAACAATTTTCAGGTAACATGTCAAAATGGCTTCCAAAGTATAGTTTATTATTTGGTGATATGATCTTCGCATTGGAAAAAAAGAATTCAGGGATCATTGCTGAAGCTAACATGGAAGCTTGGCCAAATAAGCATGTATATAAAGATGCGAAAATCGTTATTCCTCGCCATAAACTTGGGACGATTTCAGTTTGCTTCCACATACATCGGAAATTGTCCAGAGTCAGGTAAAATGAATTAATTGGCATGTCACTTCTAAACTTTTAGCAACTTGTCCACACCATCCATCAGTCCATGCATATACAATAGTAAGGAGGGTGTTAGGATGAAGCTGAATTGTTGTTATGAAGAAAAATGTTTTGAGAACAATGACCCAAGTACAGTATGGTTTCCTGGAAAGCGTTGTAAATGCAAATGCAAATGCAAAAAAAACAAGCGCAGTTTTTATTAATCACTAATGGAGTGAAGCAACTGTAAAAAAAGTTGTTCCATAAGGCAGTCCTAGTGGCTGCCTTTTTTAATTGGTCATTCAGTTGCAGATTAGAGTGGGATATATGATAATGGGTGAATTTAACTTCTCCCTTTTCTGACTCAAATCCTTCAATATTGTTTTACCCTATCTTTATGAAATTTTCTGATGACTATTGGGAGCTATTAACATGTTGCTAGCTTCAGGTACTTTGCACAAAAAAATTACAATATTGCGCAATTTAAATAATAAATTGATATCGGACGACTACTTTGTTTTTCCTGTATAATAATACTGTATTTTACATTTAGGGGGGATATTTATGGACCAAGCCAGCAGCTTAATAGGGCTTTTTGCAATCATACCGATTTTGTTTTATCTGGGACTTATTGGTATAAGTGTTTATTTCATAATTAAGATAATTAAATTCATCAATGCAAAGACAAGATTAGATCAAGAAAGAAATGAAAAGCTGGATGAATTGATAAGAGTCATTGGTAAAGGTAAAGAAAATGAAAATTAGCATTTTTAAAATAACAAAAGCACGATCCTTAATGGGATTGTGCTTTTGTTATTTTACCAGAATTATATGAATGATGAACCCTTACTAGGTCCACATAAAAGGGCGTTTTCTTTGTAACGTCAAGGTAGATGTACAAGCATTTCCTAATAAGTACCATAACATATAAGGAGGTGATGAAATTGACAGTTAAATTAGAAACTTTATTGGATCGTTCGGAAAAGAATATGGGCAGCGGAATTCATCCAGTTGTAAAAGAATCCGCATTGGAAATGGTTAAACGGGCATATCAAGAAGGCATTTTTGTCCAAATCAGCGCAGGTTATCGGTCTATGGAAGAGCAAGCAAAGTTATATGGTCAAGGTCGCCTAGGTTATATCTACGATGGTAAAAACTATAGTGATTTATCGAAACCGAGAGTGACCAACGCGATGCCAGGTCAATCTTACCATAACTATGGACTAGCCATTGATTATTTCATAGTAAGTGATGACGGAAAGAATGCCATATGGACAGTTGATGCAAAATGGAAACGGGTAGCGGCTATAGGTAAATCCTTGGGCTTTGCATGGGGAGGGGATTGGTCAAGCTTAAAAGATTATCCTCACTTGGATATGACGGGCGGACTAACTTATTCTCAGTTAAGAGCGGGAACAAAGCCTAGACTGATATCAAAAGTGAATGGAACCACCCCGCCAGCAACACAAGTCGAATCGGATGCCATTGTAAAAAATACGCCGCCTGCAAAGGACAGCGGCAATCAGACTATCAAGTCCATTCAAAGGACATTAAATAGCCGGTATAATGTAAAAATAGATGTTGACGGTTATTATGGTCCTAATACAAAAAAAGCCTTGATAAAGGGTTTTCAAACCGAATTGAATAAACAATATGGTGCAAAGGTTAATGTTGATGGAATATGGGGACCCCAAACAAAAGCGGCTTCACCTAATGTTAGGGAAGGGGCGAAAGGGAACATCACCTATATCCTTCAAGCTGCACTTTATTTGGAAGGGCAAAATCCACATGGCATAGATGGTATCTTTGGAAGCGGAACGGAAATAGCGGTGAAGGCATTTCAAAGGGCCAAGGGATTACCTGCAGATGGTATTGCAGGTGAAAATACCTTTGCAAAATTATTTGGATGATATATGCATTGGAATAGAACTATAATGCCTAAATGCAATTGGTTTAGCAAAAAAGCCCTAAAAAAAGAGGGCTTTTTTTAGATGGATGAAAGATGATTTTTAAAATAGCCGTTTTTTTTTAGAATTAAATATCCCAATCGTTTAAGAATCGAAGGATAAGAAAAGTAAGAATACATAGCGGGACAAGAAATGTAACCGCATTTACGAAATGAAAGCACTTTAAGGCGGAATGCTTAATTCCTCTGATTTTAATTACTAAATAGAAGAATGATAAAGTTGCGATAAATGGGCATAACAAGCCAAAATCAGTTAAAATCCTCGAAAATGGGTAATTCATGACACTAAGTCCAACGGGGGAAAGAAGCAAGGCAGATTACATTGATAATCGACAAAATGGCAGGTATCAACAACAAGTTCTTATTTACTGTCTCCATAAATTTCACCTCCAAAGTGATAATCCCACCTGATATCGTATAATATCCACTGATTAAGTAGTAAAGCAAGGTAAGGCTTTGTTTAAGATTGATTTACTCAGTACAAAGAGAAAATATCCAAAATTCAGTCCTTTCACAAATATGAATTGTAATATTTATCGAGTATTTATGTTTATTTTTGTTCACTTTAAATTGACTGAAATATATTAGTATTTTAAATTACTATTTCATTTAGGCAATAAAGTTAAAGGATGACATAAGTTTATTGGAGGAAAAAATGAGAAAAATATGGAAAAATCCAATTTTGCTTATCGTCTCTATTAGTCTAGCATCTGTGATGATTGTAAATGTCATTCCAGAAACTCAAGTTCAAGTAGAATTGAATGTTCAATCACAAGTGCAGATGAAAAATCATGTGCTTCCGTTGGGGACGTCTAATTTGCATGAGAAAAGAACTTCTATGAATCCAGCACCAGGAGTGAGGAATACCAAAATCAATCGTGCTGAAATATCTTCTAAAGACTTTTATACAGTGGATGTGGCATTTGTAGAAACACAGAAGCAGGCAAAGAAATTGTGGGGGAATTTAAAGAAGGATGGTTTCAAAATTGCTCGTATCATTAAAGAACCGGATCGGGCTTTGGATGACCGGGAAAAAGGTCCACTTGGATACATTATTCGCATCGGCCAATATCAGCTGGAAACGGATGCAACCGAAATGAGAAACAAGTTATCTGAAAAGGGACATCCGAGTCTACGGACTGTGTATAAGGGGAAAGACGGAGAGAAAACAACAGGACTAAACGTCCTTGAAGTAGATAAGGATCGATTTCAAGGGGATATGGTGCCTGAATTAGCAAATGATGCAGTGACAGGGGAAAAAGCATTGACCCAATTGGCAAACAGAAATGATGCCCTTGCAGGAATTAATGCTGGATACTTTATTGTAGGAGAAAAGGATGGAACACCAGGCGATCTTGCTGGTATATTCGACAGTAATGGTCAACTTGCCAGTGAGGCGATTAATGGCCGTTCAGCTCTGTGTTTGTCTTCTGTTGAAGAGAAGGCAAACATTGCAGCTCTTTCCACGTCCATTCAGGCTACTTCATCTGATGGCATGGTTAGGGGATTGGATGGATTAAGTCGGAAACCAGGATTAATCCGCAATTGTGGTGGTTTTGGGGGAGATATGACAACAGAACGGCCGAAACAAGATTTTACTTGTAAGGATGAAAGTGAGCTTATCCAATATACGTACGTATTTGGAAGAAAGCCAGAATCGTGCGACGGTGTGGAAGTGGTATTAAATCATGCCGGAGAAGTGACGGAAATTCTTAACCATCGTGGAGGCGTCATTCCAAGCAGTGGTTTTGTTCTTGCGGGAACGGGGGAAGCAGCAGAGTTTGCCTTCCGAATCGCAAAATAGCGCAATCCAGGTAACCTTCCAACTGGTAGGACTCTAGAGCACTTTGGAAACGTAACCATGCCACAATATGAAAAATTACTTTCCACCTCTGTTGCTTAAAACGTTAGTCATGTTTTTGCATTAAAAAGCCAGACGTTTTCAGGCAATTTACATTCTATATAAAATATGGATTCATTATTTTTTTATAAGTATAGTCAAAAATCGGTAGCACATACTAGCTCTTATAGAAAATATGGTTATGTTTTTTTCTGTTCTTTATAAAAGCTGTCAAAAGGAGTAATATAGGCACAACAATTTGCAAAGGAATATGTAGGTAATAAGGTACTTTGTGAATTCCAATATAAAGATGTTCAATATGATTAGGCGCAATGGCAAACGACAAAGTTAAAATTAGAAGTCCTATGGGTAAGATTAATTTATTTCGGTTCTTTATTTGTAAGATATCTGCTGTTCCAATAACAGTACAATAGAAGAAAATTAACACTTTAAAAATCCCTAACGTAACCAATGTAATAACAACTAGAGATTCCAAACGGGTAATAAAATGAGCAATATCCACAAGAGAAACAGCTGAAAGAAGTGGAAAAATAGATGATTCTACAATATCTTCATTTAATATCATAATATTAACAATAGAGGAAAAAGCCAAGAAGAGACAACTGGCTATAATGGCATATAATCCTATTTTTTTTACTTTCGATTTCTGATCAAGATCAGGAAAAATCATTAAAAAAGCAATCATCTCTCCAAATGGAATGGTTAACGCTGTTGGGAAAATTGTATGGAGGATTGGAGACCAATCTCTCGGGATAATAGGCCGTACATTATCTACTTCCATTAACCCATTAATGCATTCAAAGAAAATGATTACAGATAAAATAGAAAAAAGAAGAACAAATCCAGCTAAAGCGACTCTTCCTATTGTTTGTATCCCTTGTTTAATTCCATACATGCATACACCTATCATCAATGCTGCAATTATAACTGGAGAAGTATTACGATAAGCCATTATTAATAATAAGGCTGTAAAGTCTCTCAAGATACGTGCCGCCATATACATGAAATAGAGGACATACAAGAAGCTAATTATTATTCCAATATGCTTCCCCCAGATTAATTGAGTATATTGAGTAAGAGGCAAGGAAGGATAATAGGTATGAAGCTTTGTGTATACTAGATAAAGCAAACATCCTATTATGCCTGCACCTATCAAGGAAATCCATCCATATTTACCCGCAGGTCGCCCTACTTCAAGCAATAGAGCGCTTCCTATTTCAAATAACGCAATGAGGCAGAAAAATTGAATAGTATTTATTTTCTCTTTCATTGTGTTTCTCCCCTTTGGAATTGGTTTGAATGTGTACGTGATCCTGCTGTTTTAATCGAAATATCAACGTGAACTTCTGTGTGGGCTCTTTGGTAAAGAGAACTCCATGATTTACGGTAATATTCCCATTGAGAAGGATGTTGAACAGATAACTTTCTACCAAATCCTAATGTGTCTGTTTGATATTTCTGGGTAAGGGCAATCATCTTTTTAATTTCCTTCTTCATTTCTTTCTCTACACTTTTTTCAATAGGCTGAAGGTCATTATCATTTTCAATGGTATATGAGCCCTTTATCTCTTCTATCTCTGCTATCCCTTTTACATTCATCTCATTATAAGCTATTAATACAGGACGTATTTCATGTTTCTTACTCCATGTAACCCATTTATCTTCTTTAAAAAAGGCTGTCCCATCTACCTCAGGAGAAGTAGGAGATGCTTTTTCTAGATTAGATAAATCACCTGTACTCTTTTTCTTATTTGGGAATGCTACCGTTGAAATAGCTACTTCCTGCCCATCATCTTTAATATATTGAATAATCTGACTAAGAGTTAACGCTTGACCCGTACCTGCCACTTTCTTAACATTCTCTAGATTAGAAATCAAAGAGTTGCTTGGTATTTTATTTAAAGGTGTGAGCGCGTTTAAAATAGAACTTGCAGATGCATTATGGGAAACTGTAACAGCCGTTGATAAACGGACACCGGGCTCTCGGTCAAACAACTCTAGAGCATTAAGTAAACCTTCTTTCGCTATCTCCTCACTTATTACCACTATCTCTAAATGAGGAAAACTAGCTGGACGAGGGAGTTTCTCGAAGCTCTTCCACATAGCTTCACCTACGGTTCTTCCTTGTCCTTGATAATTTAATATGGCCGGACCTTGCCCTCCTGATCTGCTAGCTGAAGAAACATTAGAAGGATTGACGACCTGTAGAGTAGCCTTATATGTTCCATCATTTTCTTTATCCAAGGCCACACCGGTAGCAAAACTAATCTGATTTACTTCTTTATAATCACCACAAGCTGTAAGAAAACTACATAACGAAATGATTGCTAGAACTTTAAACCCTTTAGAAAATCTTACGATCATGTCTCCCACCATCTCTTTTAGACCTCTTATTTTTCATCTCTTATCTTATTATTTTTTCGCTTCATTTGACCCCAAGGCATTCGAACAAAGCTATCTTGTTGAGCAGCAGGATTAAAAGGAGTCATAGGTAATAAATATGGTACACCAAAAGAATGTAGCTTAGCGATGTGAAAACCAATAAAAAATAAAGATAGCATAATACCATATAAACCTATAAAAGCTCCCATAAATAAAAAAACAAATCGTAAGATTCTGGCCGTTGCTCCAATGGAATATTGAGGTACAGCAAAGCTGCTAATGGCCGTTAAAGCTACGATAATTGTTGATACAGAAGAGACAAATCCGGCCTCTACTACCCCTTGCCCAATGATTAGAGCACCTACAATGGATGCTGCCTGTCCCGAAGCTCGGGGAATCCGAATGCCTGCTTCTCGTAGAATCTCAAATGTCACCTCAAGCAAAAAAATTTCGACAACAGTTGGAAAAGGTACTCCTTCTCGTTGTGCAGCAATACTAACAGCTAAGTTAGTAGGAATCATTCCAATGTGATGGGTCACTAGAGCTACGTACACACCTGGTGTTAACAATGAGATAATAAAAGAAGAAATCCTCAATAAGCGTACGAAAGTGCTAATATCGGACTTTTCATAATAATCTTCTGCGGTTTTGAAGTGATCCATTAATAGCGTAGGACAGATAAGCCCAAATGGTGTCCCATTCACTAAAATGCCTATTCTCCCTTCCAACAAGTTACCAGCCATTACATCTGGCCGTTCTGTATTAAACGTACGGGGAAAGGGAGAATATGTTTCATCTTCTAAAAAACTTTCGATATATCTCGATTCCAAAATGCCATCGATTTTAATACTTTTTACTTTCTCTTTTACTTTTTTTAATATAGAAGCGTCTACAACATCCGATATATATAGTATAGCTATATCCGTTTGTGTCATTTCCCCTAATTTAGAAAATTCAATGCGTAAACTAGGATGTTGAATACGTGAACGCACGAGAGACGTATTAGTGCGGATATTTTCAGTGAAGCTGTCTTTGGGACCGCGAACAAGAACTTGTGTAGTGGGTTCGCTAATGGAGCGAGAATCAATGGATTTAGTCCCTATCACTAACACTTCTGAACTCTTATTAAAAAAGATGACTGTATTTCCAGAAACAAGAGAAGATAAAATAGTATCCCACTTAGACGTTATTTCTACTTCTGAAGCAGATAATACCTGGTCTTTTAGATATTGGTTTAAATCAGCTGTTCTATTAGGTTCATTGAAATAAAAAGAATCGTTACTTACTTCCAAAATTGGTTTGATAATAGAAGTTTCGATCCCTTGTTTATCACAGATCCCATCAATATAGACAATGATTAAATCTATTCGGTTATGTAATTGAAGTTCTCTAATTAACAGGTCAGAATCAGCACCCAGTTCTTTTTCTAGATGTATCTTAAATTGTTCTATATTTTCATTTATTAGACCACGTTGAATTGCCATTTTGGTTTCTAGGTCTCCTTCTTTAATAACGCTTACATACATGATGATTAGGATAACCTTTTAATAGGGGAAATATACCTGAATAGAGCGAGGAGGAGAGGATATAAGAAAGCTGAAGTAGAAATTTTAAAGCTTACTGAACTCCTTCATAGAATTAAAAAAACTCTTGTTCATTTTCAAATTATTAAAAGGGGATTTTTAGGTGCGAAAGAGCAAAAGGGAGGACCCGAGAGTATAACATATCAAATCTTACAGTGTAGAAGAATAATTATCTGTATTTTCTTGTACAGGGATGTAACGAAAGGACGAGGGAAAGTATAATGGTAAAAAAACAAAAATTATATATTTGGGAGGAGACCACGTTAGAATATTAAAATATATTGTATTTACAAAAGAATTATGGTTTGTAGCAGCGGAGACATAAGCAGGTTGTTAGCGTTAGCGATGATGAATATCATACAGCTAAAAGTGTATAACAAAAGAGCTTAGATAAAATCATGTGGCAACATCCAAGTTTAATTATGCATAAAATATCTATTTCACGTATCATAATCGGAACTTGAAGGATTATTAGCGTTTATTTAATATTGAATGCTCCAACGAAAAAAAGATTGAATTTACTGCACGGCTAATCGAAATGCTCACTCAAAAGGATTAATTTGAGGTGAATATTTTGGATTGGTGATATCACCACGGCTAACTGTGATAAAGTTTTCGTGGTGATTGAGTAGATTATGTTAAAAGTTAAGGTGAAAGTAAAGGAAAAGGATTCTCCATTCCCGTTCCTTATGAGATTTTAAGATGGGTAGTTTGATTATTACTTCAAAGAGAGTTAACCGCATGATTATTAAGGCAATTGAAAAGGATGGCAGTAAAGTCAGTTTTCCGGAAATTGAAAGAAAAGGTTTAAAATCATTGTTGCAAGGACTTTCTATACACAAAGGCCTAGTGCTTGTGGAAACCAAATTAAAAGACGGTACCGAAGTAAAAGGGAAGTTGTGAAGCATTATTCGAATAGGGATATTGCTTTTTTAATAGGGGGAGAGTCATTACGAGAGCTCAGGAGAATGGGAATAGAGCAGATACTTAATTAGTAGGACAGAAGGAATTTTTAATCAGCTGCCTGGGGAGGCTCCTGGACTAACCATATTCAAACATTCTGGGCACTCCCCACTCCCAGCTCTTGCTATAGCTATCGCAGGACTAAAAGCTAAGGATATAAAAGGGTTATTGTGTATTGACACTCTTTGTAAGTGATGTGGTTATTTCAATAGGACTCTTATTTTTTTAAATACAAGGGAATTGAGCTTTTTAATATTGGAATTTTCTTAACGTTGTAAATTCGTAGTTCTAAAGATAAATGTATGATAGTGAAGAATAATCTATAAAAGAGATTATTGGGATCCCTAATATAAGCATTTAGGTTAATGAATTTCTTTGATACCAGATAAACGAATAGAGAAAATTTTTTGATTTTCATCTATTAAGGAAAGGGTTTGATCATTAAGGTTAAGCTTATGCATAGAGCCCTTACATGTTTTTAATAATCCGTTATTATAATAAGTGATGGTTGTTATGCCCTCTTTCTTCAATGATTTTAAGATCATCTGATTAGTTCCTTTCTATTTGGTATTATAAAAGTCAAATGTATGCTAACTGTCAATTATTTATGGAAAATGTATGCCAATTGATGTAATCTCAGGACATCAATTAGTATATGTACATTATACACCAATAAACGTAAGCGGTTTCATTGAGATTGTGAACAATTTGTGAAAAAATGAACAATTGAATACGAGTTTCTTAACAGTTTTGTATGATGTTAACAATATCGATTAATGAAAAAAATTTAGAATTTGTCGAAATATAGCTTTGTATAAGGGATTATAGATTGAAAGGAAATATCTGGTGAATCAAGGGATACAAGGATAATACAGCAAGGATTGTGAAATAATGCACTAGATTATCGACCTTTTTAATGTATAATTCTAACTGAAGTTAAAGTTGAAAAGAGAAAAAGAAATTTTGGAGTGAGCCACTTTGGATATAAAAAACAGCTCCCTAATTTTGAAGAGAGTGCGAAAGTCATGAAGTTATTAGGAGCCGTCAATGCCATCAATCTTGACGGCGGCGGATCGACGACTATGACGGTTGGGGATCATCGAGTCACAAGTCCATTTGATGCAACAGGTGGACGACCGATTGCCGACGGAATATTGTTAGTAGAATAATAAATGAACTTGTAAAAGAGATCGGTCCATTTATTGAAGTTCATTTCATTGATTTTAAACAAAGAAAATATTTATAGTTATATGTGAACTGATTTACATGATATTCACCCGGTTATAAAAAGTACAGATCAATTAGAGATTTTACCGGTGAACGGAAATATCAACTGAAATACCAAAACTCAGCATTCGAAATACAAGAAGGATTTGAATTGATGAAATTTTAAATGTTTATTTCAATATACTTGTTTAAAAGTAAAAATATTTAATTGAAGGAACTCTTCAATTAAAAAAAGCACTTTACCTGCAACGGTTAAGTACTTTTTTGTATCTATTTATTTAATACTTCTTTATTTTGATTAATGATAATTTTATTTCTTAAAATCATTTCTTTATTATTAAGTCCAATATTTAGTTCGGCAGGATTGCTCATCTTTTCTAGGAGTGACGATACAGATATTTCTAATAATTCAGGGATAGGCATGTCTGTATTATCTGATAAGATTTTCAGTTTGCTGATTAATTCAGGAGATAACAATGACTCTAATGCTAGTCTTTCATTTATGTCCATGAATGTACCCTCCATATGTTGATTTATTTTATTAGTTTCATTATATAATAGAAAGTTACTAGAATGAGATTTAATCATGTGAGGAATTGATGTCAATTGTAGGCGTAGGGTGTAAATAGGTAATCTTCCTATTAATATGGTAAAATATTGATGAGGAATAGGAGGAGATTATAATAGATACAACTAAATACTCAGATGATTTTTCTGAAGATTCATTTTGGAAGAAGATTAAAAAGTTTGGTAAAAAAGCAGGCGTTTCAGTTGTTTATGTAGCTTTATTATTATATTACACACTTAAAAAGCCAGAAACCCCTGTTTGGGCAAAAACAGTAATTATTGGTGCCTTGGGATATTTCATCCTTCCGATTGATTTAATTCCAGATTTATTGCCTGGTGGATATACGGACGATTTCTCAGGGTTATTTGGAGCATTAGTCACTGTCTCAATGTTTATTGATGAGGAAGTAAAACTAAATGCAAAAGACCGAATTAGGATCTGGGTTGGGGCAAGTGCAATTTCTGATACAGATTCTGTAGACGATAAATTAAATAAGAAAACGGATCAAGATGAGCAAGAAGATAAAGATAAAGATAAATAAATTCTTCTCAAAAAGCACTTACTTTATATAGGATAAGTGCTTTTTGTTTGTTTATTACCGTTTAGGTGCTTTTTACGTTTTGGGAGTATGTTGGGTTAATACATAGAATTAGAATCGAACCGTTGGTAAGGGTGATTCTTTTAGAATCGGAGAACGGTCATAAATTAATGGAAATCACATGTGAAAAGATTAAGAGAAGAAACGATGGCAAGCTATCATGATTAGTGGCAACTAGGGGCAAAGGCTCTGATCAAGTTCATGCTCATTATGCTGAGAGTTATGATTTTAGCACTAAGGATACTATAACAAAAATCAGAGAGTTGTAATTAACAAAACCAAATCAAATAGGAGTGCTCAATCACCTTATCCTAGGGTGAAGAAAATGATGAAGTAGGTTCAGCAGGTTGTGGACTTAGGAAAAATTAAAAACGAGTGGAGATATGTAATCATTCTAAATATTTCACCAGACTTGGATAATCCAGATGATTTCTGCCTATTATGTGAGACATGACTATAAGTATTCAGCGTTGTTTCAATATCAGCATGACCTACTCGTTCCAAGATAGCTTCCCATTTATATTTTATTGAATCAAAATAGGAACATGTGTAAGTCTAAGGTCATTTTAGGTGAGTCGATTTTCTCTTTTAGATTATAGAACTCTTTGCGGAAATTTCTTGGTATCATGGGCTTTCCATTCTTTGCGCAATCTGTTTCTGTAGAACATATTTCCTGCAAAATCTTGAGAAATAATTTGGGTTTAGTCTATCTGGAAGTTTTATAAAGGAAAAAACGAGATTCTTAACATGTTATATTTTATAACATTAATTAACGTTAGAGAGATAAAATTACTCTGTGAAGTGAGGGAAACAAGCAGTTTGGACTATTTTACGGAAAATTATGTGTGAGATTTCCTGACACTAGTATTGAATACTATTAATTTTCAGAATATAATGAACCTCATAAGATAATTAAAGATTACAGAGGGAGTTGAGGCCTATCAAATTTCGTATAGCTGTCGTTTGCCCTGAACCATTAGTGACAGATATTTGTGAGATAGTTTCTGAGTTTAATGAAGTAGTAATAACCATACTGAATAATCGTTGGGAAATAAATGGGTTGGCTGATCAGTTTTCTAAATAAAAACCTCATCTTAAAAGCCCCTCTTAAGGGAAACGTCACTTGTGGGATAGACAACTAGAACATCGTTTCATCTTCAAAAACAATGCTTTCCAGATTCACTATATATAATAGAAGTAATTTTTTTACTTACATAGGAGGAAAAAAATGAAAAAGAAAAGTTTGGCACTATCGATCTTATTGAGCTTCGTACTCATTTTAACTGCATGTAATGTTGATTCAGGATCATCCGCTGATAATAGCAAAGAAAGCTCTGGTGGTAGAGAATTAATCATCGGGATGGAGTCAGAAGCAGATGTTCTAGACCCGCATCGTGCAGGTGGATGGGTAACGATGAGAATCACGAATCAAATGTTTGAACCTCTAATTGGGGAAGATTTAAGCAAATCATCAGAAGAATCAGCAGTACCAGAGTTAATCCCTGTATTAGCGAAAAGTTGGGATGTCTCTAAAGATGGTAAAACTTATACGTTCCATTTAAGAGAAGGGGTTAAATTCCATGATGGAACAGATTTTAATGCGGAAGCAGTAGACTTTAACATTAAAAGATTAACAGATGAAAATTCTGAATATTACGATAAATTGGGAGTGGGACGTACCTTTAGAACCTGGAAGTTTTTTGAGAGCAGTGAAGTAGTGGATGATAACACCATTAATATTCATTTAACATCTCCATTCTCAGAATTTCCGAGAATGTTGGCACAAATCAATTCATTGCAAATTGTTAGTCCCGAGGCGATTAAAAAGAATGGCAATGATAGTATGGGAGAAAATCCGGTTGGAACAGGTCCGTTTAAGTTCGATAGCAGAGAAAGAGGCAAACATATTACCCTTGTAAAAAATGAAGACTATTGGGGAGAAAAGGCTAAGCTGGATAAAGTGATTTTTCGACCATTATCAGACCCGGCAGCAAGGGTGTTAGCACTTCAAAATGATGAGGTCGATATTATTGCTGTTCCGTCTCCTGATTCTATTGAAAATTTGAAAGATCAAGGATTTAAGGTTGTTTCAGGTACACCTCCGCATGTTTGGTATTTAACGTTTAATTTTGATAATGAAAATATGAAGAATCTGAAAGTAAGACAAGCAATTAATTATGCGATTAATAAAGAAGGAATTGCCAATGAATTGTTAAATGGAACCGTAACGCCAGCTTATACTATTCAATCACCTGGTGCAGTGAACTATGGTGGTGAAAAAAAATGGTATGAATATGATCCAGAAAAAGCAAAACAGCTTTTAAAAGAGGCAGGCTTGGAAGCTCGATTTAAAACAACACTGCAAACATCTGTTGATGGTTCAGGACAATTGATTCCAGTTGATATAGCCGAATGGATTCAAAGGGATTTAGCTGAAGTTGGAATTGATGTTACTTTAGATACTCAGGAATGGATTACTTATTATTCTGCTTATAGTAATGGAATGGAACCAGATGTTGGAATGAACCAAATGTCATCTGGCCGTACATCTCCTTACTTCCTATCTATGGTTGCCCACTCTGAATTTGTAGCACCAGGAGGCTTTAACTCTGGTAAATATGTCAATCCAAAGTTAGATGAAATTCTTGACAAAGCTTCTACCTCTGTAGAGGAAAATAAGGCATTGGAGTTATGGAAACAGGCAGAATCAATAATTATGGAGGATGCAGCGTTTGCTCCGATTGTCAATGATTCAGCACCTTATGTTATTAATTCCCGTGTGAAAGGATTCGTTATACCATCAGAAGAATGGTATACATTAGCACCTGTATATATTGAAGAATAATTAGTTTATAAAGTACATGATCCATTAGCAAGGGCTAACCCGTAGAAGACATTATACCTAAATTGTTTTCTCGGGTTTTGTCCAATTGTAAGTTATTGTCATTATAGTGAATCGGTTAGGAGGCGCTTAATTGCTGAGATATATCCTGAAAAGAATCTTATCAACAATCCCTGTGCTTTTTGGGGTTACAATTATTGTTTTTTTATTAATCCAAATGATACCGGGAGATCCTGCCAAATCAATTCTCGGTAGTGATGCAACACCAGAAGCAGTTAAAGCCTTACGAGATGAGATGGGATTGAATGAAACGCTCTTGACACAATACGGATTATGGATGATGGATTTGCTTAAGGGGGATTTAGGTTATTCTTATACTCTTCATAAACCAATTATAAATGAACTTCTGCCAAGATTTGTGAACAGCTTGATTTTAACAGTCGCTAGTTTACTAATATGTATTACATTAGGGGTTATCATAGGGCTCATCAGTGCATTAAAAAAAGATCGTGTGATTGATAAGGTAAGTATGGGAGCTGCATTAATTGGTGCCAGTATGCCAGTGTTTTGGATCGCCTTAATGCTTATGTGGTTATTTGCAATTAAATTACAAATGTTTCCGGTAAGCGGAATGTATAATATGAGAAATCCCGGCGGCTCTATGGATTTACTTCATCATTTAGTTTTACCAGCCTTTGCAACAGCAACCGTTTCTCTTGCTGTGATTGCCAGATTAACAAGAAGTACGGTTCTTGATGTGCTACAAAAAGATTATGTAAAATATTTTCACTCGTTTGGTCTTTCCAAAACAAAAATCAACTTTGTGCATGTGATGCGAAATTCTCTTCCGCCAGTCATCAATATTTCTGGATTGCAGGTGGGGTATATTATGGGAGGGGCTTTGTTTAGTGAAGTTGTATTTAACTGGCCTGGCATCGGACAGCAACTTTATACAGCCGTAACATCCAATGATTATCCTACTGTTCAATCTGGCATTCTCTTAATTTCCTTAACCTTTGTCATAGTTAATTTAGTTGTCGATCTATTAAACGTTTGGTTGAGTCCCAAATTACAGGATTCTATAAAAGCAGAATAGGGGTGAAGGGATGGCTGAGAAGTGGAAACTCTCAAGTAGAGCTTTTTTCAGCAATAAAATGGCTTCAATAGGAGCGGTTATTATTCTATTAGCAGTTTTTCTAGCAATCTTTGCTAACTTTGTTGCACCGTATGATCCGAATACGGTAGCAGAAGGAAGTAACCGATTGCTAACTCCAGGAACAGACGGACATATCCTGGGAACAGATCAACAAGGAAGAGATATTTTAAGCCGAATCATTTTTGGAACGCAAACATCCCTAATTTCAGCGGTTGTTCCTGTTGTCATTGCAGCTGTTGTCAGTATTGCACTTGGAATTATAGCAGGATATTATCAAGGTTTTATCGGAACCTTGATTATGAGAGTAATAGATATCTTTTTTGCTTTCCCGGCCGTGTTATTGGCGATTGCCATCGCTGCCATTTTAGGGCCAGGGTTGCTCAATGTCATTATTGCGATGATTATTGTTCGCATTCCTTATATGACACGAGTTGTTTATACAGATGTCCTGCAAGAAAGCCAGAAGGAATATGTGGAGGCTGCCAAAGCATTTGGAATAGGAGAGTTGGAAATCATGTTTAAGCAAATTCTCCCTAACGTATTACCGAGTTTGATCGCATATGCGACAACACTTGCTGGTGTAACGATTGTAACGGTAGCAGGTTTAAGTTTTATCGGGCTTGGTGTTCAGCCTCCGACAGCTGACTGGGGCCGAATGGCAAGTGATGGCAGTAAAGTGTTAATGCAAGGGTATCCGCATGTTACATTCATTCCAGGCATCGCCATTTTAATCTTATCTTTTGCCTTCAGTATGATTGGTGATGGATTAAGAAATGCCCTAGATCCATATGAACAATCAAAAATGAAAGCTAAGAAGAAAGTGAAAACAGAAAAAACCACAGGAGTCGGTGTAGGACAAACGGCTAAAGGCTGAGAGAAGTTTTTATACAGGCAAAGAGGAAAGGGTGGTTAGATGAAAATGGCTGCTTCACTAAAAGAAGAAAGTATTTTACTTAATATAGAAAATCTTTCTACGAAAATAAAAACGGCTGACGGTATTCTAACCGTTTTAGAGGATGTTAACTTTACTGTGCAAAAAGGTGAAATCATGGCGATTGTCGGGGAGTCCGGTTCTGGGAAATCGATGACCATTAACTCCATCCTGAAACTGCTGCCTGAAAATTTGATAGAAGAATATAACGGTTCAATTAAAGTAGACGGTAAAGACGTCATTACCCTCAGTGAAAATAAAATGCAGGAAATTAGAGGAAGAAGAATTTCTCTGGTGGCACAAAATGCAATGACATCATTGGATCCCTCTTATCGGGTCGGTAAACAAATTGTTGAAATTATGGTGGCAAAAACGGAAGCGACGAAGTCTCAAGCAAAGGAAAAGGCCCTATCTCTTTTGGCTCAAATGGGAATTGATGATCCGGAACGGATTTTCCAGTCTTATCCACATCAATTAAGTGGTGGTTTGCGGCAGCGGGCGGTTATTGCGATGTCACTTGCTTGTGGTCCAGATTTAATTATTGCTGACGAACCGACATCTGCTTTGGATCCAACCGTGCAATTACAGGTATTAGATCTATTTGTCAAAATAAATCGCGAATTCGGTACGGCTATTTTAATCATTACACATGATTTTGGCGTCGTTGCCCGAATCGCACATAAGGTAGCTGTCATGTATGCCGGACAGATTGTCGAAAACGGGGCAGTTGGCGATATCATTAATTATCCCCAGCATCCTTATACGCAAAGTTTACTAAAATGTATTCCTGATATGGACTGGATATTTAAGGAAACCATGGTCAAAAAACCATTATTTCAGATAAAGGGAGAACCGCCAAATCTCTTGGAATTACCGCAGGGCTGCCGTTTTTCCGGCCGCTGCCATTTAGCTAAGGATGAGTGTCATGTAACGAAGCCGTTATTAAAAAAACAAAATCGGTATAATTCAAATCATTTAGTGCGCTGCGTGTTGACTGAAAGGAGCCGTTAAAGATGAAAGACAATACTTTAATTGAAGTAAAAGAATTGCAAAAGATCTATGGCGGAAAAAATGGTATATTGCTTCCCGGTAAAAAGGTGACAGCCGTCAAGGATGTCAGTTTCTCCATCCGTGAGGGAGAGACGTTTGGTTTAATTGGTGAATCTGGGTCAGGCAAAACGACAGTTGGAAGAATGATACTCAGATTGATCGATCCGACAAGCGGATCCATTATCTACAAAGGACAGTCGTTAATGGATTTATCTAAAAAATCGATGGCTGCATTGCGAAAGGAAGTCCAAATTGTTTTTCAGGATTCTGGATCAGCCTTTAATCCACGTAAAACAATCGGTTCTCAAATTGCTCAGTCTTTGCTTAAATTTGGAGTCAATCAAGATATCCAAGTGATTCGCAAAGAAACTCTCCATATGCTAGAGGTGGTTGGTTTGAGAGCTGACTTCTATGACCGCTACCCGCACGAACTTTCTGGCGGACAGCGGCAGCGGGCAGGAATTGCACGAGCGTTAATTTTGAAACCTAAATTTCTCGTTCTCGATGAACCGGTATCCGCACTAGATGTTTCCGTTAAAGCACAGATTATTAATCTATTAATGGATTTACAAAAAGAATTTAACTTAACCTATTTATTTATCGCACATAATCTGGATTTAGTTGCTTATTTTTGTGATCGAGTGGCGGTTTTATCAAAGGGGGAAGTGATTGAAACAGCTTCGACGATGGAGTTGTTTAAAAATCCTAAACATGAGTTGACGAAAAAATTATTAAGCTCCATTTTGACCCTGCAAGGGGATTTGGGAGAAGTTTATCGAAAAATAAATGTGATTTGAATTGGAGGAGATTAATGATTAAGGAATTGTTTTTTAAGGATATACAGACGATTTCCGGCTTTTTACAAAGAAAAGAAATCTCACCGGTAGAATTAACAAAACAGCTTATAGAGCGAATTGAAGAACTTGAGCCTACCCTTAATGCGTATATTACGGTGTTGAAGGAGGAAGCTTTGAAACAAGCAGTGTCAATGGAAAAAGAATTTGCAGAAGGGAACATCCGCAGTTCCCTTCACGGAGTGCCGATTGCAATTAAAGATATTTTTGAAATGAAGGGCAGCATTACAACTTCCGGCTCAAAGGTGTTTGAACATTTCATTGCAGAGCGGGATGCTAAGGTAATGGCACAATTGAAGGCTGCCGGAGCAATCGTCATTGGCAAAACCAATCTTCACGAGTTTGCCATGGGCGCTACTACAGAAAATCCCCATTATGGTTCTACCCGGAATCCATGGAATATAAAAAAAATACCTGGCGGTTCCAGCGGCGGTTCCGCTGTTGGAGTGGCAACAGGGACAGCTTTCGGAGCGGTTGGAACGGATACAGGCGGATCGATTCGCCTGCCGGCTGCACTTTGCGGTATAGTCGGCTTAAAGCCAACTTATAATCTAGTGAACACAGATGGCTGTATGCCATTAAGTTGGACACTCGATCACATCGGCCCAATGACGAGAACGGTAGCTGATAGCCGCATCATGCTGAGAATCATGGCTGATCCGGAAATGGTTAGTCTTATCGATTTAGGTACGGAACTCACGGATTTGCATGGGGTTAGAATAGGTGTATGTGAAAAGTACTTTTTTGAAAGTATGGATCCAGAAATGAAAAACGTGGTGCAAGCGGCATTGCTGCAATTAATGGAACTAGGCGCAGAAGTGGTTTCTATTAAACTCGAAGATTTGGAAGAGGCAATTGAAGCACAAAAAATGATTTCAAAATCGGAGGCGTATACGCTCCACGAGGAGAATTTCGCAAAAACGCCTGAACTATATGGAAAAGATATCGCCTACCGTCTGAACTTAGGACGTAGCGTTCCTGCCACACAATATATCAGAGCCAGAAATACTCGCAAACGTTTTATAGGGCATGTATTAGAGTCAATGTCTCAGCAGGGGCTGGATGTTCTATTTACACCAACAAATGCAATCCCGCCTTTTGATATTGGCAGCATCCAGCCAGAAGAATCATTGAATAATATTTTCACATTAGGCCGGACTCCGCTCGGGAATTTACTAGGATTTCCCGTTATCAGTGTTCCGTGTGGTTTTACTGAAGAGAAAATGCCGGTAGGCTTCCAACTAATTGGGAAGCCGTATGACGATGGAAAAATCATGAATATCGCTGAAGTATATGAGAAGTCCACGAATTGGGTGTCTTGTTTAGAAAAGAATAATGCTTATAAGGCAGAAAATATTACACTGTAAAAATGCCGATAGAAATAGCATATGGTAATGATGGAAAGTCGTTTTGTTATTTGGTCACTGTTGTAAAAAGATAGGAAAATGATCAATGGCTAGAGAGGGGCATATAATGATGGAAAAACAAATGGTACTCGTAAACGAGGAAAAATTAAAGGATACATTAGAGAAATTTGCTGACTTTGGACGAACAGAAAAAAATGGCGTTACCCGTTTGTCCCTGTCAGAAGAAGATAAAGCAGCAAGAGATTTCTTTTGTTCTTTCTGTGAAGAACTGGGAATGACCATCAAAGTGGATGATATGGGGAATATCTATGCCACCTTGGAAGGACAAGAAAATAAGCCTCCGATTGTAATCGGATCGCATATAGATACCGTCAAAAAAGGTGGCCGTTTTGACGGAATATTGGGAGTAGCTGCTGGTATGGAGGTAGCTCGTACTTTAGTGGTAAACAATATTAAACTGCGTCTTCCCCTTACTGTTGTCGCTTTTACGAATGAAGAGGGCGCTAGATTTGAACCTGTTATGATGTCTTCAGGCGTGTTATCAGGGAAATTCGAAAAAGAAAAGATGATGAAAGTGAAAGATGTCGATGGTATCACTTTTGAAGAAGCTCTAAATGCAATTGGTTATAACGGCAGCGAAGAAAACCGTCTAAAAGAAGCGACCGCTTTATTAGAATTACATATAGAACAAGGTCCAATTTTGGAAAATGAAAATGTAAGGATTGGTGTGGTCGAAAGTGTAATCGGCATGTGTAGCTATGAAATGCAAGTAACCGGTGTGTCCGACCATGCAGGAACCACCCCGATGGAGATGAGAAAAGACGCTCTTATGGCATCCATCAATATTATTACAGAAGCGCGGGAAAAGCTGAGCAAACTCGATAAGGCGTTGGTTTATACGATGGGGAGATTCAATATCTTTCCGAATATCAATACCGTCATTCCAAATAAAGTCGTGTTTACGATTGAATCCAGACATAAGGATGCGGAAGTTATTAAACGAGTAGAAGAAATCATTCAAGGTCTATCGCAAGTAGAAAATAATGAAGGGTGCGAAATCAAAGTGACCAAGCTTTGGGATCGCGACACGGTTCTATTCGATAAAAAGCTTTGCGCTGACTTGGAAAAAGCATCTGGAAATCTCGGATATTCCTATAAACGAATGGACAGTGGAGCTGGCCATGATGCACAATTCATCGCCAGTTATATTCCGACCGCTATGCTCTTCGTTCCAAGCATAGATGGAAAAAGTCATTGCGAAGATGAACTTACTAGTTGGGAAGACTGTGAAAAAGGGGTAAATGTCCTGATTGAAACTATACTTTCCATGTAGGGAAGATGGGGAGAGGATCGGTGATGAAAAGGCTAATAGATAAATTAATCGCGAGTAGTACAGCCTTAACCAACGAAAGGTGTTTAATAGAAGGCCAGACTATAGTTGAAAAAAGAGATAGAACATTTAGAGTTACAGACAATGTTCATTTCCCTAGCGCTGATGTAGAAGAGGGTGACAATTTAGATAGCTCAGTTGCAATAAATTGGTTCGGTAATATCATTGTTCAGAATCAATACTCAGAATACAACTTGTGTTACATTATAGGAACTAACAACCTTCCTTATCCAGTGTATTTATTGCAATTTGACATCTACAATGATGGGGAGCAATTAGTAAATTGGAACCAAAATGGTTTTGTTAAATTAGGACATCATGATTTAGAGATTGTTCAAGAAATATTATAAGACAACTTCAGACTCCTCATCCCTTCTATATAAAGAAATAAGATGAGGAGTATGGAGTATGTTCTATGTTGATTTAGATACATTAGGCTAATCGGAGCAAAGCGGAGATTGGTCTAATGGGCGGGGAGGAATGAGTGAGAAACGAACTCATGACGGGCTGCCTAGCCTATCTTTACTTTGAATAAATATTGGGTAGCCACCCCGTACCTACGCTACCGCTCCGTTCCTCTTAAGCAGTTGCTCATTTTTCACTAACGTGAAAACGGCAACTATCATTATCATAATATTATTTATTATACACACACGAAGAGAGTAGTGAGAGTTTCCCTGCTCTTTTTGTTTATGGTGTATTATTCCGTGTTAATCTTATGACTACTAAGTTTATCATTATCAACAAAATGTTCAATATCATCAAATTCATTTGTGTGTGGCACAATTTACCTAAAAAGAAAGACAATGATGTAATTGAAAATAGCATTCGTAAGTTATACTAACTTAAAGGAAATCATCCATTGTGAAGCTGAAAAGATGAGTCAGAAGTCTACCTTGTTTAGTAAGGCAATCAAGTACATTGAGCTACAGAATTATGATAACTGGTTTATATTATCCGCAAATATGGACTTCTCAGTAAAAAACAAATGATTGCTCCTTATGATTTGAAATTGAATAATATGAAAGTAATAGAGGGGAAAGCTTGGGCAAAGTTGGTGCTTGGTCAGGATGAGGAACAACTAGAGCAAAACGCAATCCAGTATGATTTGTAAACAAGAGGTTAATGATGTAATCCACTTTGTTACATAATCTTAACAAAGTGGATTTGAAAAAAATATCAATCTAAATACCTGTAAATTTTTTCTTGTAAAAATGACATTACTACACTTCGGAAATTTAAAGCAGTAGCCAGTACTTCAATTTGTTCTGGAATAGTGAGCTGCTCGAATCGTTTGGCATGTTTAAAGAAGTATTGGAGAAATTTGCGTTTTTCATCTGTCAGTCTTTCTTTGTTACTTTGCGGAAGACCTGCACTTTTATATAAGAAATCTTTTACAGTGTTATCGAGACTGAGGTTGTCAATCCAATTCAAGGTTTTTTCTGTTGTATGGTTGTTTATATATTCCTGTGGGACAGTTTGTTTGTAGTGGTAATCCTCTAAATCTTGTTTTGTGAATCCAGTCATTTTTATGACCTGTGATATAGATAAATTTCTTGCTTGGAGCTTGTTTAGAAGGCTTTGCTTACTAGTCTTATTTGAATCCCCTTTGTTATGAAGCCTGCGAAGTATTTTTAGGTATTGTGAGGGTTTTCCTGTGAATTCTTCAATTATACAGGGAACTTCTTTTAAATTTGTTTCGTTAATCATGAAAAGATAACAATCATATCTTCCTACTAAAAAATACTCTTCTTTTTGAGGATGTTTTTCAACAGGTAGAAGTAAATCAAAAGTATCAAGATAGTGAAAATTAATATTCATCCTTTTATAAAACGTTTTTGTAATATGTGGGATGTATAAGGGCTTTATTTTTTTAATCGGAATCCAGTTAATCTCTTTTGGAGAATACCTGTTATGTTCAACAAACATATACATACCTCCTCGCAGTATGTATATGGGAATCAAAAATTGTCCTATTACAATATAATTAAAGGACAATTACTTAAGCGAAACTGGATTGTGCTAAAGTGACTAAGAAATTATAGTCTTGATTGTTGAAGTAGCTGAAACATTTGTAATTGTATCTTTTTGAGGATTAATAAAACTGTGATTTCATTAGGAGTAACACACCCTTTTACTCTTAATGGTGCGTTCGTATTATAAGGTTAGCCAGTTTTTTAACCTGGACCCTATAGAGTAGACACTTATAAAAGGGAAGGAATTAGGTGTTACAGCCAGATCTATTCAGAAAATCTGTTTGAATCGTACTTATAAGGAGAAAATTTAAAGAAGGATATTAAATTTTCTCCTTTATAGAATAAATATTACATAGAAAACCAGGATAGAATACATAAGTAATACATAAATATAGCATTTAAGATATTAAGACTAGATAAAATTCACATAATACCTCAAAGGTAATAAAATACTTATGAGGTGATTTTTGTAGTGTTAAGAATAAATGAGCTTGATAATGCAATTGATTATTTAGAAAAGGCTAGTTTTCATTATAAGAACCGAGAAGATAAATATTGGTTTAAATGGTTAACTATTTCTTTGCATGGGGCACTTTATGGATTTGGTGTTTGTGCAGTACAAGGTTCAAGTGCTAGTCTAAGAGTTTTGAAAACTCCAAGGAAGAAGAAAATAAAAGAATTTTTACCGATGCTTAGTGAATTATTCTTAACTCCTGACGAACCATACTCAAATGATCACCAAGCTGTATTAGCTGATGAACATGCATTGGCATTAATGAAAAGACTTATTGAAAGTGATTTAAATGGAATTTGGACTATTTTAACAAGATGTGAAGATCTTACCAAACCCGTTGCTTCTATCGTCAAGTATCCGGGCAAGGTTATAAAAGTCGGGTCGAAGGGTAAGGATGTTGAACGGATCCAGCGTGCGGTTGGCGTTAAGCCTGACGGTATCTTCGGCAAAGGGACGGCAGCAGCGGTCAAGGCGTATCAGAAACGTAAGAAACTTTCGGCTGACGGCATCGTTGGCGCTAAGACCTGGGCGGTGATGTTCTAATGATGACGATTATCAAGCGGATTAAATTCCAATACCTCTTTTCCTTCGGACTGCTGATCGTTTTGTCGGCGGCCTTATTTGTGTTTTACGGAGATGAGCAAACGCGGAATCTTATTATCGGCGCGTTAGTTATGAACTTCGGCCAGATTACGGGGTCCTTCTTTCCGAAGAAACACGAAGATATTTAACGAAATAATTGCGGAAGCTTACGAGGAAAAATGAACCCATTCGTAGGCGGATGCGTACATATAATTAAAAGGAAAAGGGACGGTGCTATTATGGGATTTTGGAAACAGGTTATTAAACCTCGGATTCAAGTCAGCGTATTGGCAGGTGGTCACGTATTAACTAATAATGTGGAAGCTAAAGAAAGCGTTAACAGAATGACCATAATGAAGTGGAGTCAGCCAGGCAAGGTCAAGGTTACAACTGCATTTGGACAAAAACACTTCAAACTTTCACGGATTGAGTGGGAACACGGTGAAAGTCGAAACGTCGGTAAACCTAAAAGCAGCACGATTCTAAGTACTGCTCTTGTAGGTTCGGTCGGTGCAATCGCTGATGTAGCAGTCCGAGCAATGAAAAAAGAAACTTCAAACGCTTACATTTATTTAATCGACGAAGAGGGCGTTGAGCACAAAACCCTTATTCAGTGTACAAAGGAACAATTTACGCAAATATCACGCATAGTTTACTAACCTCGACCAATAGGTCGGGGTTTTTCCAATAATCTACTAGTCTGCGAAAATGGTTCGCTCCACCTGCGCCATGTTAAACTTATAGACGAGGTGAATTACGTTGTTCATATCGCCAATGCTATTGCACAAATCCGATGATCCGTTCGACTCCTCCGATTACTTAACGGAGCTGAAGCTCGACGGCATCCGCTTAATATATTCCGTTGATGCGGCCGGTAAGGTCCGCTTATATACACGCCACAATAACGATTAACTATACTATAATAATTAGAGGATAAAATGTTCAATATACGACCATTAATTCTCTTTTTTTGTATATTAAAATGATTAAGAAGATTTAAGAAAATATGTCTACTATGTTTAGTATAGGGGGGCAAGTTTAGTAAATGAGGGTTCAAGAAGTTTTCCTAGAGAATCACAGCAAAAGATACATGCTCATAGATGATGAGGGAGTTCCTATTCTTCCGGTGTTAAAATACCTAAAATATCTAGATATAACGGGAAAGAGTACTAATACGCAAAAGACTTATTGCTACGCATTGAAACAATATTTCGATTACTTAAATCAAAAGAATATCAACTATAGCCTGGTAAAATTAGAACACTTAGTAGAATTTATAGGATGGTTAAGAAACCCTTTTGAAAGCTTAAATACTACTCCTATTTCCAAAACAAAGGCTAGAAAGACAGAGAGTACAATTAACTTGATTCTTACGGCAGTTACAGGTTTTTACAACTACCTTTTCAGAAACGAAGAAATTCCAAAAGCATTAGCTGATACTGTTATGCAGGAGGACTTTAATAGAGGACAGAGACAATATAAAGATTTCCTCTACCATGTGAATAAAAATAAATCAGTACATAAGAACATTTTAAAAATCAAAAAGAAGAGGAAAAAAATTAACACATTAACTAAAGAGGATGTAAGTGAATTAATTAAAGCAACTAGTAACATTAGAGATAGGCTGCTTTTGCAAACTCTATTTGAAACAGGACTAAGGATTGGAGAACTACTTTCACTCTACCTGGAGGACTTTGTGTTTGATCACAAAAATGGTCACCGGATACGCTTAGTTGATCGGGGAGAATTAGAGAATGGAGCAAGATTGAAGACAGGAGAAAGAGAAATTTATGTTTCCCAAGAATTAATGGATTTGTATGATGACTACCTATACGAAATTTTAGATGAAATGGATATTCATAAAAATTTCGTATTTGTCAAACTACGTGGGAAAAATGCAGGTCAGGGCATGAATTATCAAGATGTATCAGCTCTATTTAAACGATTAAGGAAAAAAAGCAATATCTCTGTTCATCCTCACCTATTACGGCATTCTCACGCGACTCTATACTACAAACAAACTGGTGATATTAAACAAGTTCAAGAACGGTTAGGCCACAGTAATATTCAAACAACCATGAACTTATACCTTCACCCTTCTAAAGAAGATATTCGCAATAATTGGGAAAAAGCTCAACATGCTTTTAAGATTTACAACAAGAATAATCCTGGGGGAATCAATGAATGAGTATTAATCCTTTATTAAGCCGGGATTTTGAAAGTGTACACGATTATATGAGGAATGAATTATCGTCCTATGTGGTTCGTAATATTGATGGGGATGAAAATGTGCATAAAGTAATTGTCAATAATCCTTATTTTTTAATTGAGAATTCATGGCATATTAATTTTTTTAGGACAATTTCTAATTTTAAATCTTATTTGGAGAATCCTACTTTCAATAGGAAAATAATCCATTTTCCATTCAAGAGCGAGCTAATTAATTTAGAACTTAAATTTTTCGTGTATAGAAAAATATTTCAGGATGAATGGACCATGAACACTTTGTTTGTTGGAAAAGCCAATAACATTCAACTATTTAACCGTTTTGTAAATGAAAAATACCCCAATCTCAACTCTCTCACTGATTTGAATATTGACAAGGCGAACAGGGAGTGGCTATCTTGGTTAGAGAAAAACGGAGTATCGACTTTTTACATTAGCAAACGGGATGGATATAAAGTTAAGTCTCCCCGGGCCAAGTACTTATTAAATCTTCTAACTGAGTTTAATAAACTAATAGACTTTCGAGATGAATGGGAAAAAGACATCTGGGAAGCTAAAAACCTGAATAAAGAATATGGTGTATATTTTAATCAGGCAGCCAGTCAAACTAAAATGGACTTTACAGCGATTAATAATATGAGATTTCGTGAGGAAACGAAAAAATATTTAAAACGCCGTTTATTGTCAAATGATTTAACCTGGGGATCGGCCAGAAATTATTTGAACTGTATTCCCGCATTCTTAGATTTTATTTTCTCACTGGAACCTGATTGGGATGACTTGACCAAGTTAACTAGAAATCATATTGAAAAATATCTTGAGCAACTAAACAAAGACTTAAAGGATAATCAAAGAGTCACAAATTCACGCCACTATATCATAAAGGCGGTATCCTTGGTTAAAAAATATCTTCAGGGTTTACAAGAAGTTTATTCAGATTTAGCACCTGAAAAGGATATTAGAGTACTTATTTTCCCGGAAGATAAACCAAAATATAAAAGAAGGTCAGATAAAGTAAACTACATCCCAGATGATGTCTTAGAGCAGTTATTTGACAATCTAAGCTATCTTCATGAAGATGTGCAGCCCATAATATGGATATCTTTTAAAACAGGCTTACGATTATCTGATACTTTAAGGCTTAATCATGATTGCCTAGTAAAACTGAATGGGAAATATCAAATTGTAACGGACATTTCCAAAACCAATGTCCAAGATCACTCTATACCAATAGATGAAGATTTAGCGAATATTCTCGCCGTGTTAATAGACAAGTCAAAAAAATATAGCAATGAAGAAAACAACCCAAATCGGTTTGTTTTTGTAAGATATAGAGGAGTTAGAAAGGGACGTCCTTTTTCGAATAATTGGGTTAGCGAAAAACTTAACGAACTTGCAGGTGAAAGAAGGATAATCGATGAAAAGGGGAATATTTATCATTTTAGAATCCATCAATTTAGACACACATATGCAGTAAAGATGTTAAATAGTGGTGCTGATATTCTTACAGTTCAAGAACTTTTGGCACATGCTTCACCTGAAATGACCCTTAGATATGCAAAATTGTTAGATGGTACGAAGCGTAAAGTGTTCGAAGAAGCCATGAAAAATGGATTGTTTAGTTTTGATTTTAACGGTGAAATGAAGCAGGTTAATTCGGACGAAGAAGTACCTTCAGATCTACTTGAGATGTTGTGGCGAGATCATAAATTAAACGCTATAGATAATCCTTACGGAAGCTGTCACGCAAGAATTAACGGTAATTGTCCTTATTCAGAGGAACCGCCATGCTTAACATGTAATGGTGGAAGTCCATGCAAGGATTTAGCGATTGGATTCTCTGATTTGGATAAACAAAAATACGAATTATTAATTAAGACAGCGACAAAAACAATTGATATCTTAGAAGGCCGTGGAAGGACTGAAATAGCTGAAAAGAATAAAATGAACTTGGAAAGATACCAAAACATCTTAAACACTATTGAAGAGGGGAATATTATTTTTGGTCGCTTAGATCGGCTAAATAGAAAGAAGGAGTCCATTAATGTCTAAATTTAACCTGCAAACACATTTAAAACAAGTCCATAAAGAACGTAGGGCAGCTACCACTAAAAAGGTAGATGAAGCGATCCAACGGCTTGTTCGAGCAAATGAAAATATTAATTTTAACAGTGTGGCAAGTGAGGCAGGAGTTGCAAAAGCGACCCTTTATAACAATCTAGTCCTTCGTGAAAGGATTGATTCTTTAAGGCAGCAGCAGGTGACCGTTCCTACTAAAAAACAGATTCAACGAAAAATGAATGACAATAACAAAGATGCTCTAATCGATTCATTGATACGTAAAATCAAAAGAATAGAGCAAGAGAATAAAGATTTAAGAGTGCAGTTAAAAGTAGCTTATGCAGATATATATAAGAAAATATAACGGTATTTGTATCTTTTTAATAAAGTACAACTAAAAGGAACTAAATACCCCTTAACTAATGGGGCGTTGGCTGAAAATCAGAGCTGTCTTTAAGACAGCTTTTTCTTATGGTACTAACGGGGCAG
>NZ_JADILK010000003.1 GCF_017355165.1 Bacillus sp. SD075
TTGTTCAGCCTGGCTTATTAATTTTATAATAAAGCACTCATTGCATTTAAAAGGACCATTCATCATTTTGATGAATGGTCCTCTTTTGTAATTAAAGGGCTATATAAAGAGATTAAACCTTAACTTGGTTGATGCTGAATCGAAGGAAAAATCCCTCTGGTAACTTTGTATTGGTCAATACCCGGGTTTCTTTTAAGCGTTTATCATTATAAGAAGAGACTTCCATCAATTCTTCATCCATATAAGCAGGATGTGTCATTATCTCCACGCTCGCCCCATCCATTACCCTCCCTTTCAAGTTTTGAAAGTAAGTTTCAACCACCATTTCTCCATAAAAATCATCCAGGAATACATCTGTAACGGTCTGAATCCCAGCAAGGTGCCTTCCGGCATTACGCACTGGCAATCCATATTTATCAGATAGCTTTTTAATAACAGGTAGAAATGCCGCGATCCCGTGTACATGATGATGGCTGTCGAAATGAGTAGGAAATAGACCAAATTCCAAGAACCTTTCGATTTGTGCCGACCACTCCCTCTCCAATTCGCTCAAGGAAATACCGGTAGGATCCCGATATACCTCCCCTTGCTTCTTAAAGAATCCATTTTCGTCTACTAAACTCGGTACATCACTCAATAAAGGTTTACCACTTGTCAGCACTAAGTGTATACCTACCTTCAACGAAGGGGTCTTCTTTGCGATTTCAATCGCATGCTCCGTTGCTATCGCATTCATCATGATTGTTGCCGAATTGACAATTCCATATTTGTGGCTATCCAAAATCCCATAATTCACCGCTTTAGTTAACCCGAAATCATCTGCATTTACAAGGACTTCAATCATGATAAATTATCCTGCAACTCCTTTTTTTCAAAAAACTGCGGCAGATAATCTTTATGTGCCTCAAGCATTTCGTCTAATATAAGTTTGGCAATCCGGTCACTTGGAACGAGTGGATTGATCGTCATGGCAAGCAACGCCGTATCATAGTCCCCTGAAATTGCAGCTTCGATGGCCACCCTTTCAAAGGATTTAATTTGCTGAATTAATCCGCGGACAGCGACAGGAAGCTCACCTACATTGATCGGCTTAGGACCATCCTTAGTTATCACGCAACTGGTTTCAATCGCCGAGCCGTATGGGATGCCTTCAATCGCACCATGGTTTACGGTATTTACCGCTTGAATATCCCGCTTATCCCTATGCATCGAACAGATCAGCCGCACAGCCGCATCACTGTAGTATGCACCTCCGCGCTCTTCAAGCTGCGGCGGTTTGATAGCCAGATCCTGGTCTTTGTATAGCTCGAATAACCCTGCTTCAAGTCTTTGAACGACCTCTGCACGTGTTTCCCCTTTTTCTGCATCCTTCAATTCTTGGGCCAGTACATCTCCCGTTTTATAATAGTAGTTGTGGTATGGACACGGGAACAGGTCTAACGCCCTAAGGAATTCCGGTTCCCATCCCATCGCATGGATATTCTTCATCGTCACAGCTTTAGCTGGATCTGTAATCAAATGGATGATTTGATCTTTGACACTCTCGCCATCAACGAATACATTTAAGCCGTAAACCATATGGTTCAGGCCAGCAAAGTCGATCCGGACTCTTGATGGTTCTACATCCATCAAATCCGCAACACCTCGTTCCATACCAATCGGTACATTGCAAAGGCCAATGATTTTGGAAATATTACTGTGACGCAGAACTGCTTCCGTTACCATTCCTGCAGGATTCGTGAAGTTAATCAGCCATGCTTCCGGACATAATTCCTCCATTTCATGAGCAATATCCAGAATGACGGGAATCGTTCTAAAAGCCTTGAAAAGCCCGCCTGGTCCATTCGTCTCCTGTCCGATCACTCCGTGTTTCAATGGAATCTTTTCATCGAGCGCCCTTGCTGCGAGCTGGCCAACGCGCAGCTGGGTTGTTACATAATCAGCGTCTTTAAGCGCTTTCTTTCTGTCTAACGTGAGATGGACTTCAATATTCACACCGGCCTTTTCAATCATCCTTCTTGCCAAATTCCCGACAATTTCAAGCTTTTCCTTTCCCGCTTCGATGTCCACTAGCCATATTTCACTCACAGGGAGTTCTTCATGATATTTGATGAAACCTTCGATCAGTTCAGGTGTATAGCTCGAACCTCCGCCAATCGTGACAATCTTCAGCCCCTTGCTCATTCAGCAGTCCTCTCCTTCACAGCATCTGTATATAAAAATTCTTCGCGTACATCAATCATTTCAATTGCAAGATCCTTTATAGTCATCGCTGTCATTAAATGATCTTGTGCATGCACGAGGATAATGGGAAGATCAAAATGATCCCCTCCTGCCTCCGCATGGATTAATTGAGTTTGGTATTTATGGGCTAGCAGTAATTCCGTTTCCGCCTCGGCTATTTTCACGCGAGCAGATTCAAAATTCCTTTTCTTTGCTTCCTGCATCGCTTCCATTGCAAAGCTTCTCGCATTCCCGCTATATAAAATCAATTGAAAAGATAGTTGGTATAATTCATCCTTTTCCATTTTCATCACTACTTTCTTAGACGCTTAGCGTTTCTGAATCTTTTGTAAGCTCTGTTTTATTTTTGGTGTCTATCTTCACTTGAGCATAAACGAATGGTAAATAAATCGCTGTTGAAATGACTAAGTTGATTGCAGCCAAGACCGCTCCAGACACATGCCCGCCTGTGGCCAGGAAACCACCCACAATCGGAGGGGTAACCCATGGAATCTTGGCAACGATCGGGAAAACCATTCCGCTGCTTACCGCGATATAAGAGATCACCGTTGTAATTACCGGACCCAGAACAAATGGGATGAACCACATTGGATTCAGAACGATAGGCAATCCGAAAAGAATCGGTTCGTTAATCTGGAACACTCCTGGTGCCCCTCCGAGTGCAATCATCTGTTTATACCGTTTCCGACCGGCAATGATCATTGCAATGATAAGGCCCAGTGTTGCACCAGATCCTCCTAAATAAACAAATGCATCCAGGAAAGAACCCGCCAAGACCCCGTATTGGTCCATGTCTTTGACGCCTTTTGCATATAAATCGATATTTTTCACTCCCGAACTTTCAAAAAGCGGTGTCGTTATCCCCCCAAGGATATTGGGTCCATGCAAACCGATCATCCATAATAAATGAACAAGAAATACTAGTAAAATAGCGAATGGCAATGAATCTACTGCACTTTGTAATGGAGATACAATCACTTTACTCAGCCAGTCATTCAGTATCTGCCCATCCGTAACTTTACGGAATAGCAGTCCAAATACACCAGCGATAAAGATCGTTGCCATACCCGGCACTAACTTTGCAAATGAACGGGCTACCGCTGGAGGCACTCCATCAGGAAGCTTGATGACTAAATATTTCACTCGGGAAAGTCTCACAAAGATTTCAGTGGCTATTAAGGCAACGACAATTCCTGTAAATAGGGCTGTAGCATTAAAATAGTTCACGCTTACAAAACCCCATGCCCCACCTGTAACATCCTTATCATCGATAGTTAAAGTGACATTTCCGATTTGAGGTAATAATAAAAAGAAACAGGCTGCGGAAACCAGCATCGCTTCAAAACCATCGTCACCGTATGATCGTGCCAATTTATAAGAAATGCCGAATACAGCGAATACCGTCATGAATGCAAAGGTTCCAAACCAAATATCACCGCCCAGCGTATTCCATGAAGGCCCGAAGATGGCTTCCATCATTCTTCCGTAAGGCTTGATGACTTGCCCAAGATTATTAAACAGGACGGCGAATGACCCAATCATTGTAATCGCTATCATTCCAATCAATGCGTCACGAATCGCAAGCAAATGCCGGTTATTCCCTACCTTTACCGCCCCAGGCATAATATACTTATCAATAAAAGTCATCATATCCTTATTCTCCTTTTATTAAAGTAGTGGCTTGTTTCAGTACTTCTTCACCATTACATAGTCCATAGAACATTGGATTGATGGTAGCGACTGGAATTCCCTTTTCTTTCCCTGCTTCCTGTAACTTAGAAAGAAGATATCTAACCTGCGGACCTAATAAAATCACATCAGCCTTATCTATTTCATTATTCACTTCTGTAGAACCCACAGCCCATATATGGCATTCTATCCCTTGATTTTTAGCACTTTCCTCCATCTTGGTAACTAATAAACTAGTAGACATCCCTGCAGAACAACATAATAAGATATTCATTGAAATTACCCCCCTTTTAATGATTGATTATTCAGTATTTTAAAGTGAGACAAAACTGCATTTTTATACGAATCGATGTTACTTTATTTTATCACTTCCCTTGAAAGGATATATGAAATGGGTATTATTACCTCCACAAATATATTGTAGTTACAAATCTTTAAAATATCAACACAAATTTTAATTTGTTACTACAAATTTTCGAATTAAGGTTGATTATTAAACTTATCCGAGATAATCTATATGTATATATTGGGAATGAGCATAGGAGGAATCTCTGTGGAGACCATCAATAAAGAAGCAGCATTGCATTCCATAGTTAAGGAATCGATAATCGATCTCATAAAAAGTGGCGAATACCAGACAAATACAAAATTACCGACTGAGGCAGAATTTTGTAAAATATACGGAGTAAGTAGGACAACAGTTCGCACGGCCTTACAGCAATTGAACGTCGAAGGTTATATCTACCGTGTTCAAGGCAAAGGGACTTTCGTTTCGGAAAATAAAGTGAAGCAATTTCTTACAAGCACGGTTGAAAAGTTCTCTGAGCAAGTCACGATGCAAGGAAAAAACCCTTCCACAAAGGTCATTAGCTTAAAAGTGATTGAAGCAAATGCTACCCTTGCCAAGCTTTTTAAACAAAATATTGGAGACCCCGTAAACAAACTGGAACGGATACGTTACGTAAACGACATCCCCCTTCAATATGAAACTGCCTTTCTCCCTTGGTATAAAACACCCGGGCTTAATATTGAAGCCTGTGAAAAATCACTCTTTAAAGTACTTGAAACACAATTCAATTTAAAAGTAAAAAAAACGGTTGAACACTTGGAGTTTTCACTAGCCGACGATTCCATTTCTGACAAATTGGATGTACCTAACGGTTCACCTTGTTTTTCCTTAGAAACTTACACATATGAAAATGATGGCTCGGTCATTGAATTCTCAAAAACACTCTTTAGGGGCGATCGTGCACACTTTGTCATTGAACGAAACTATTAAATATTTAAACACTAAAAAGGACGGATACTTGCTTCTATAAGGCAATTCGTTTTTTTATATGTAATTCCCTTAATCTAAGGAATATAATGTTCCCTAGATTGTGCCTTATGAATTTTTCTCATTTTTAATTCATTTAAAAAGGTTAATTCAATATTTAATTAATCATGGTTTTTCAAATACAAAAACACAGCAATCATTAAAAAGATTGCTGTGGCTAATAATATAGACTTTACCAAGATTATTCTATAAGGCTTTAATATATAAAGGTGTTTATTGCTGAACTCCAATTTGTTCATACTTATTTACGATTACTCAATCCTTCGGAGATGTTTACATTCAATTAATAGACTTGTCAGGATATGATCAAACACCGATTTGTTTAATTTCTTTAGTCCTGTTATTTTTCAAGCGCTTTATATCCAGGCGAATCAATATAGAGATGATCAAAGCAACCACGAAAAAACCTGTGAAAACGATTAAGCTTTGGGAATAGCTACCTGTTTTTTCTCTAATCCATGAAGCGAACATGGGTCCAACAAGACCTGCTGCTGCCCATGCCGTTAAAATATACCCATGAATAGCACCTAACTGCTTTGTTCCGAACAAATCACCGATATACGCCGGAATCGAAGCAAACCCTCCTCCATAGCAGGTATAAATAATCGCTAATAAAATTTGGAAAACTACTGGATTATCCGTAAATGTCAAGAGTGGGAATGCGATGACTTGTATGGAGAAAAATACGGTATAGGTATTCGGGCGACCAATGAAATCTGACACGGATGCCCAACCTATACGTCCAAGGCCATTAAAAGCACCAAGAACCCCAACTAGGGCAGCTGCTGCAACGGCACTCAAACCAATACTTTCCTGAGCAAGTGGAGATGCTGCTGAAATGATAGCAATCCCACAGGTAATATTAATAAACAGCATGAGCCAGAGATAATAAAAACGTTTTGTCTTTACTGCCTCGTTTGCCGTTAGTTGCGAAAGATCCTGCAATGGCTTCACTTTTCCCATTTTAATTTTTTCTTTATACCCAGCAGGTAGCCAATCTTTCTCCGGGGGCTCCAAGTAAAGAGATGAAGCTATCATTATAATAAAGTAAGCGGTTCCAAGAGTGAAAAAGGTATTAGCAATTCCAATAGAACCAATCAAACTTTGAATGATTGGTGAGTTAATCAGTGCCGCAAACCCAAAGCCCATAATGGCTAGACCAGTCGCTAGCCCCCTACGATCTGGAAACCACTTCACTAAGGTCGATACAGGGGCGATATACCCTACGCCAAGTCCGATTCCACCGAAAACTCCATATGCAATATAAAGTAAAGGCAATGATTCCATGTTGATCGCTACACCAGCACCCGAAATACCTAAGCCAAAAAAAACAGCTGAGAGTATACCAGCTTTTCTAGGACCATACTTTTCAACAAAATGTCCAAGAAATGCCGCTGATAAACCAAGAAACAAAATTGCAATACTAAATGTTAAGCTAATATCAGTCAAATCCCATCCGAATTCACTTGCAAGTGGCTTCGTAAATACGCTCCAAGCATACACAGAACCAATCGACAGGTGAATCCCAACTGCCGAAGCAGCAATCAGCCATCGATTCTTTGTTTTTCCCATTTCTCCATCATCCCCTTTACAAAATAAACCGCACATGATTATCTACCAGTGACAGAATCTGCGGTTAGCTACCAGCAGGATCACCGCTGTTTACATCCTCATATCAATGAAATGCACTTTTACTGGTAAAATAACAGATTTCTGTCCTAGATATAAAATATCACAATTAAGTGAACTTTCTACAAAAATAGTAATAAATTGATAAATTTCACAAGTTATTGGAGTTTGGATAAGGAGAAACTACCTTTCCTTCCATGCAAAATATCCGTTTCGATTTGAAACTTTTTTATGAATAGTTTACCTTCCAAAAAGAGTTTTATTTACTATAACAATTGATATATGACAAATTTCTCATAAGGATTATGCTCAGATAAATCTGGTAACATTACTTCTTCTTTCATTTCAAAAGCGGTTTGATTTTCTAAGAAAAAGATATAATCTTTTGATCCATAAAATAAAACCAATTCGATTTCCCGTGGTTCCTTTTCGAATGAAAGCAATATATTATTAATGATTTTCATGAAAATTTGCACGGAAAACGGATTAAAGAAATAAAAACGATTGTCTCGCAAATCAATCTCGTAATTTTCTGCCAAACAACAATGAAATTCTATATTATCTTTGTTTTTATTCGTTTTTTTCATATACCTACTTCGGTTTTCAATAGCTTCTATATAGAAAGTTCTATTCATTTCTACTCCAACAACAGAAGCTTGAAATAAGTAATGAATAAAGAAATTCAATCGCCCTTTACCACAACCAAAATCCACAATGCGATCACTACTTTTTAATTGATACTTCTTGAATAATTGTTCTAGTGCGCCATATGGCGTTGGCTCATAACGATGATAATGCAAAGACTTATTAAATTCCTTTTGTTCTCCTGCTGTTTTGATGTTTAGCAATTCATCATAATATGTTTCTTTCATTAATACACACCTGCTTAAAAGTAATAGTGATTTTTCATGGATTATTAGATAAAAGAATTAATTTAATCGTTAGCCCTGGTTTATGTCGAGGATTGTATTTTTTCATTATCATTTTCATGAGATGCCTTCTAGCTAATGTTAAAAACCATCCGCTTCACCGGGGTATGGCAATGCATTATATTTGGACAAAATATCGAGTACGGCCGGAGGCATATTTTTTTGCAGGAGTTACAATAAGTCCTGGTGCCACTCCATTACAACGAATACGATCTTTACATGCTGTGCAGTGATATACCGGATCAAATACACTCCCCCCAGCTTTGGAGGCACCATATACTGAACGTACGGAGTCACCTGTCGCTCCAGCCATGGAGGGCCGTATTGATTATCGATCCTCCTCCCGCTTTAATCATGTGAGGAATTACAAACCTGCTTCCCAATAGGACACTTATTACACATTCACACCATAAACCGGTCCCATTCTTCCAAATCTAAATTCATGACATCCAGTTCTTTATGTAGGCTAGTTAAACCCACATTATGAACAAGTGCCATACTCGTTCCAGATTGTTCGGTTGTATAGTCGACTGTTGCCTGGATGGAATCTGATTGTCCAGCATCCAAGAATACTCCTGCGCTTCCCCACTTTTTTTATTGTTTTCGGCTGCCCCTGCTTCGATAAAATCAGCAATCACGCCTTTTGCGCCTCTTTAGCACTTAGCGTGGATATGGAAAACCCCATACCTGAAGCTCCAACTGTCACTAATTCTACTTATACTCTTCCATAATAACACGCCTGCTCTTCAAAATTGAATATCACTGCTTTATTAAGCATGACTAACAGTACAAGAACAACATATATAAATTTATTATAAATAATTATACCTTTAGTCCACTTTCATAAAACGAAGATTATTAGAATGTCGTAAACCTAATGAAAAATTTTCACATCCAAAACAGAAAAAAGCTGAAGCATCAAAAAGAGCTTCAGCTTTTTCTCATTTTTTTTCTTCATCATCCCAAATGATCCAATCATGAACCTCGAGTATTTCCAGAAATTTCATCAACCGCGGTAAGACTGGTTCTGCTTCCTCACCAAAATGTTCACTCATCGCTTCTGAAATCTGATTTACACTGCTTTGGAACTCCATCTGTTTAATGGCATATGCCCCAAACTTATCAAGCTTGATTTTACGGACTGATGGTTGTTTAAAGAAACGAATTGTAATTCGTTCCACAAAATTGATCCTTTGAATGACTAAAAAAGTTGCTTCCGAAGATTCTTGTACCATAGTGACGCGTCTTTCCAAAAGGGGAACCATAGTCAACAAGTTCCTCTTTTTTGATTGGCGTTTACGAAGCATCTTCTTTTTTCCCTTTGCTGGATACGAACCATAGCAATCCAGCTAGTGCAAGGAATAGTAGGAAAGGTAGCATATCGCTGGCTAATTTAGCCGAAGCCGGAACTTGGACACCTGCTGCGATCAATATGGCAATAAGCACACCAATCAACGATTCACCCGCTATTAAACCAGAGGCAAATAATACGCCTCTATCAACCCGTGCTTTAAGCGCTTCTTTTGTTTTCGAGAAGAACTCAACGAAGAATCGAATAAATCCACCGATCATGATTGGGGCACTGGTATGAACCGGCAAGTAAATGCCGACTGCAACAACAAGTGAATTCAGACCGAAAAACTCTAATGTGATGGAAATAGCCGCACCGATAAAGATGAGAGTCCAAGGCAAATCTCCCCCAAGGACACCTTCAGCAAGTATTTTCATTAGTGCCGCTTTAGGTGCAGGTAGTTCTGCAGATCCCATCGTATATGCGTTATCCATTAGAACCAGGATAAAACCAATGACAGAAGCGGACGCAACAACACCGATCATCATGGCAACTTGTTGTTTCCAAGGTGTTCCGCCGACGATATACCCTGTTTTTAAATCTTGAGAAACATCTCCTGAAACCGCAAGTGCTGTACAAATGATCGCAGCGACAGTTAAAGCGGCTACCATTCCAGCCGTACCAGTGAAACCAGTAGCTTTATAGACAATCGCTACAATTAATAGTGTAGCGATCGTCATTCCAGAAACAGGGGATGACGAACTTCCGACGATCCCAACAACCCTCGAAGCCACTGTCACGAATAAAAATCCAAAAATCGCAATGGCAATCGCACCGATGATTCCCACATCTGTTATTGGTGTGAAAGCAATAATTAAAATAACGATGGTCGTTCCCAACCAAACGTATTTAGCGGGTATGTCTTGTTCTGTACGGATCGAACCTGATTTTAGTTGTCCTTTATTGGCTTTTACGCCTTTAAGAGTATCAAAAACTGAACTGAAAAGTATTGGTAATGTTTTGATCAATGTGATCAATCCGCCAGTTGCAACGGCACCAGCTCCAATATAGCGTATATAATTATCCCAAATTCCCCATGCATCCAATTCACCGATCGGTACATCAGAAGGGAAAATGGCTGTTCCATTGCTTCCGCCAAAAAAGCTAATGGCCGGTATTAGAACGACCCAGGCTAATAATCCTCCACCTAGCATTTGTCCTGCAACACGCGGTCCAATAATATAACCTACACCCAAAAGGGAAGGAAAGGCATCAAGACCAACCACTGCATTTTTAAAATTCGTAATTCCAGTTTCAACCTCTGTCTTGAAAAGCTTAAACCCATCACCAAGCCCTTTTACCACTCCGCCGATAACCAAACCGGCTCCGATTAGCTTGGCGCTTGTACCACCCTTTTCTCCTGACTTCAGGACCTCAGCACATGCCGTACCTTCTGGATAAGGTAATGTTTCATGTTCCCTTACAATCAAAAGCTGGCGAAGGGGCACCATCATGAAGACCCCTAAAAATCCACCAGTTAATACAACGAAAATGATGAATGCTTGACTCACGTCCATGTCCCACATGAATAATGCTGGAATGGTAAATACAGCACCGGCACCAATAGCCTCACCTGCCGTGGTCATCGTTTGCACAATATTGTTTTCTAATATGGAATCCCTGCGAAAAACCCCTCTTAAAATAGCCATTGAAATTACCGCTGCGGGTATTGAAGCAGAGACAGTTAAACCAATAAGTAGGCCTAAGTATGCGTTTGCCGCCCCGAATACGATTGCAAGAATGATCCCTAGAATGATTGCAGTTGCAGTTAATTCCGGTAGAGATTTAGATGCAGAGACGTACGGAACGAATTTACTCTCTTTTGAATTGTTCGACAATTTAGCCACTTCCTATGTTAAACTTTAAAATCATAGAGAACATTATATCACTGTAATTTAAAGTCACGCAATGGGAAAAATCTGCTTATTAAAAGTTTAATTACATCGAATGTTCAGATTAGTAGGTTAGTTTTAAAATATATAAAAATAATATTCACCTAATAACATGGCTTATACTTACACGAAATCCATGCATCTCATTCCATTCATTAGCTCCATAAGCAAATAACCCACTGGGTTATTGCACATTAAAATGAAATCTGACATATCCTGAAAAATCAAGTCTCACAAAAAAGGAATGATAAACTCATGGTCTCCTATATGGACTATACTTCACCATCAACACAATACTTTTTTGATGTTAATAAAAGCAATTTAATGAAAAAAGATAACCATAACTATATAAATGTATTAGGTATCAAACAATTGAACACACTCGAAAATGTTTCTTTATTAGATATTTACCTTAGTGTAAACAATGTCATAGAACCGCATTATCACCAAAATGCTGCAGAGCTAGTGTATTGCATTTCTGGGGCGGCAACCGTTTCATTACTGAATCCTTTTACTAAGCAAATACAAAATTATCCCATTACACCTGGCCAAGTAGCCAACGTTCCACAAGGTTGGTGGCATTATGAAGTGGCTACTACTGATAATACTCATCTGCTAGCCATTTTTAATGCACCAACACCTGAGGTGATCCTGGGTTCGGATATCTTGAAATTGACACCTGCAAATATTATGGCACATACGTATTGCATGGATGAAAACCAATGGAAAGAAGCAATTGCACCGGTTCAACCCTCAACATTCATCGGTCCTCCAGCCAACTGCCATCGAGCGCCCGAAGAAGACATTCAGCAATATCAACAATATAATAATCACTATGATAACCCGATGTATACTGCCCCGGCATACAACTATCACTTCCAGCCCAATCCCCCCTATTATTATTATTGAAGATAAGTATTGGGAACCCGTTTACCTCTTTTAAAGGCCTATACTCATAGTTGAAGCCTAAAATATCGGAAGCGAAAATGGAGAACACTATTACATAAGGGTTCTCCATTTCTTTTAATTAGATGATCGGTTAAAAAGTCGAATTCATTACTTCGCTGCATCTTACATTATGGCGGTCACCTTACGGGGTTTATGGGAATTATAAAATCCATAACACGCTTGTAAACAATTATTATACAATATATATTCTATCGATCTTCTTCTTATAATATGAGAGATTCTCATAATGCCCCCACTATAGAAACAGATCATCCACTTCAACTTTGCGGTCGGCTCAGAATATCTCTTATCTTTAAAGGAACCCAGCCATATCAAAGTGCTCAAAAACACTTTATCATAGGTAAAATGAAAAATTGTCCGTCTTCCCCATTAAAACCATACAATAAGAGAAGAAATAAAAATACATAAATACCTACACCTAAAATCAAATTTCATTTCATAAAATAACACTGGAGATCCCTTGTAAATTAAGGGTTCTCCAGTGTTTATAATTACATGATCCGCTTGAACATTTTCTCCATTTCATAAATGGAATAAGAGATGATGATAGGTCTTCCATGAGGGCATGTGAAGGGATCCGTTGTCCGCCTTAGTTCATCCAATAGTGCTTGGATTTCATCATTGCGCAAATGACGGTTTGCCTTTATGGAGGCTTTACAGCTCATCATGATGGCTGCTTCTTCGCGCAATTTTTTGATGTCTACCTTTTTCATCGATAGCAATTGTTCTATCATTTCTTCAAGGATTTCCTGTTCAATTCCTTTAGGGAACCATTGTGGATGCGATCGGACAATATAGGCATTATAGCCAAACTCCTCTAAATAGACGCCGACTTTTTCCAACTCATGCCGATATTCATTTATCCGGATACATTGGTCCGTTGAAAATTCAAGGGTGATGGGAACCAGCATATCCTGTAGCTCTTTTTCAACACGACCGACCTTTTCTTTAAAATATTCGTATTTGATCCGTTCCTGGGCAGCATGCTGGTCAATGATATACAAGCCTTTTTCGTTTTGGGCAAAAATATATGTTCCATGCATTTGCCCAATCGGATACATTGGAGGAATGCGGCTATCCGGTTCATTCGCCTCGATTTCTTCCTCTTTTTCAACAGTGTAGGTTGTATACTTTTCAGCTGAATCGAAATATGCTTTGCTTTCATCATTTTGTAATACCGGTATATAGACATCTTCCATTTGCTGCTTTTCATTGCTATAGATTATTTCCTTTATTGGTTCAAGTTTGAAATCTTCACTTTGATTCACATTACTCTTTTGTTCCTGCTTTTCCCGAATCAAGGTATCCTTCAAGAGTGAAGCTTCTTTCTTGGCTTCTTCAAGGACCCGCTTGCCGCTTTCCACAACATGGTCCAATTCCAGCGTAGTTTGTTCACTTTTCACCTGTTCCGGCTTTGCTGTCGGTGTATATCCACTTGGTATTAGTGACATCTGTTTAAACGCAGACTTAATCGTTTCCGATACAAGACTGTACAATTCCTGTTCCTTGCTGAGCCTTACTTCCATTTTGGATGGATGTACATTGACATCGACAAGAATCGGATCCATTTCAATATTCAACAAAGCAATTGGGAAACGCCCAATTGGAAGAAGTGTATGATACCCATCCAGGATGGCTTTCACGAGTGCATAGTTTTTTATGAAGCGGCCGTTTATCATGGTTGAAATATAATTCCTTGAAGCCCGGGTGACCTCAGGCATAACGATATATCCGGATAATTTGAAGTCCAAGGAGCTTGCCTGAACCGGAATCATCTTTTTAGCAATATTCGTTCCATAAATTGCCGCTAGCACCTGCCTGACATCACCGTTACCATTCGTATGCAGAATACGCTTCTCGTTGTGAGATAGCCGGATAGAAACATCCGGATGCGAAAGTGCGAGCCTGTTAGCGACATCTGTAATATTTCCTAGTTCTGTATGAATGGTTTTCATATATTTCAACCTTGCAGGAGTATTGTAAAACAAGTCGGAAACGAGGATATCCGTTCCTTTACGGCTGGATGAAGCCTCGAGTTCCTTAACCATGCCGCCTTCAAGAAGGATACGCGTTCCTACACCTTCGCCAGTGCTGCTTTTCATTTCAAAACGGGAAACTGAAGCAATACTGGGCATTGCTTCACCCCGGAAGCCAAGTGTTCGAATTCGGAAAAGATCATTTTCATCTTTTATTTTACTTGTGGCGTGGCGTTTAAATGCCGCTTCTATGTCATCAGCCAAAATCCCATCGCCATTATCCACGATCCGAATGGAACCAAGTCCAGCCTCCACCAATTCAATCTCTATAATGGTACTGTTTGCATCTATTGCATTTTCCACAAGTTCCTTAACGACTGAGGCTGGGCGTTCAACAACTTCGCCAGCTGCGATTTTATTAGATAAAGCCTCATCAAGCTGTATGATTTTCCCCATTTTTATCGCCTCACTTTATTACTCATTTAAGTTTCTTTTGTAATTTATAAAGGGTATTCATTGCCTCGAGCGGCGTCATTTCAAGGATATCCAGTGTTTTTATGTCATCCAGCACCTTTTTTTCCTTAGGCGAGGAATTTACTCTTCCTTTAGGGGACTCATCCCCAAAGAAGGAAAGCTGTGCCTCATTGACGGATGTTAACGGTGCGGCTTCGACAATAGGTGCTTTTACAGCAGCAGCCTGCTGTTCAGACATCGGCTTTGCCTGTCCATTTTCATTCTCTAGCTGCGCTAAAATAGCGGCCGCCCGATCTATTAACTGCTCCGGTAAATCTGCTAGCTTAGCCACATGAATTCCATAGCTTTTATCTGCTGGCCCTTCTTTAATTTTATGAAGGAAAACGACATTTCCATTTTGCTCAATGGCACTGACATGTATATTATTCAATTTTGGCAGTTCCGCTGCCAATACAGTCAATTCGTGATAATGAGTCGAAAAGAGAGTCTTTGCCCCAATTTCCTCATGAATATATTCAATGATGGCCTGAGCAAGCGCCATCCCATCATAAGTGGATGTTCCCCGCCCTATTTCATCAAATAAAATCAAACTGTTTTCTGTCGCATTCATGATGGCATTTCTTGCTTCTAGCATCTCGACCATGAATGTACTTTGACCGGAAATCAAATCATCTGCTGCGCCAATCCTGGTAAATACCTTATCAAAAATTGGCAATTCAGCTTTACTTGCAGATACGAAGCATCCAATTTGCGCTAGGATCGATGTTAGCGCAATTTGACGCATATACGTACTTTTACCCGACATATTTGGCCCTGTGATCAAGAGTAACTCCCGGTCTCCATCCATAAAGCAGTCATTGGGAACATATTCCTGTGATTGAAGGACTTTCTCGACAACTGGATGCCGGCCTTCCTTCAGTACGATTCTTCGATCATCGGAAAAGACTGGCTTCACATAATGGCGTTCTTCGCTAATCGTGGCAAAGCATTGCAGGACATCCAGTTCACTGACGCCTTTCGCTAAATCCTGTAAGCGCGGAATATAGCTTTTGACCTCTTCACGAAGATTGAGGAATAAATCATACTCCAAACTGATGCTTTTTTCTTCTGCTTGTAAAATCAACGCTTCCTTCTCTTTCAATTCAGGTGTGATGTAACGTTCGGCATTCGTTAAAGTTTGCTTCCGTTCATAACGCCCTTCTTCAAGCAGATGCAAATTGGCTCGTGTGACTTCAATGTAATAGCCAAATACACGATTATATCCGATTTTCAATGATTTGATCCCGGTGCGTTCCCTCTCTTCTCGTTCAAGCTGTGCAATCCAAGTTTTCCCGTTTCTGCTGGCATCCCTGTATGTATCCAGCTCCTTATGGAAACCGTCCTGAATGATATTCCCTTCCTTCACGGACAATGGCGGGTTTTCTACAAGCGCCGTTTCAAGCAAATCCGTCACTTCTTCGCAAGGATCCAATTTATCGGCCAGAATTGAAATATCCTGATTGGAAGCCATTGACTTCACGATTTCACGAATGATCGGCACCTGTTGTAATGAACGTTTTAGTTGAATCAAGTCCCGAGCGTTTACATTCCCGAAGGCAACCCTTCCGGCAAGCCTCTCCAAGTCGTACACTTCCTTCAGGCGTTCGCGTAAGTCCTGCCGTTCGAAGTATTGATTTTTCAGGGTTTCAACAAGGATTTGTCTCCGTTCGATCTGTTTTTTATTAATGAGCGGTCTATCAATCCATTGTTTCAGCAACCTTCCGCCCATGGCTGTTTTTGTTTCATCAAGCAGCCATAATAATGAACCTTTTTTACCTTTGGAACGAATGGTTTCAGTTAATTCCAAATTGCGTTTGCTATAATAATCAATTTTCATATATTGTGATGTTTCATATGCAAGCACAGGTTGTAAATGATCCAGGCTGCGTTTTTGGGTACGATATAGATAATTCAATAAACGCGAAGTGGTTGTTGCCAGTTTTTGGTCTTTTATCAGATGAAGCAATGCAGCGAATGACTCGCTTTGAACCAAATTACTCTCTAGTGATAGAGCGGCAGCTCCCCGTTCTTGCAGCTTTTTCTTCCATTCTTCATTGAAATCCTCGGCAATGACCACTTCGCTCGCACCAAGGATGGCAAATTCATTCAGGACTTCCTCAAAACTCTCAATCAAAGTGACCTTATTTTCCCCTGTCGATAAATCATTATATCCAAAGCCAAACTGACCATCCGTGAAATAAGTGACGGTGGCAATATAATTATTTTCCTTTTCACGAAGGCCCTTACTATCCATCTTCGTTCCTGGAGTAATCAGCTGGACAACTTCCCTGCGTACCACTCCTTTGGCTTGCTTCGGATCTTCGGTTTGCTCACAAATAGCTACTTTAAAACCTTTTTCTATCAATATATCAATATAATTAGCTGCCGAGTGATACGGAATGCCGCACATCGGAATTCGCTCTTCACTACCGCCTTCTCGGCTCGTTAATGTAATTTCGAGCTCTTGTGATGCATTCAGTGCATCGTCAAAAAACATTTCATAAAAATCGCCTAAACGAAAAAATAAAAAGGCATCCTGATACTCTGCCTTAATTTTTAAATATTGCTGTATCATCGGAGTATATCCAGCCATTCCTTCAAAACCTTTCCAAACTAAAATCTATTACACATTTATGTCTTTCATTATAACATACGGGAAAGCAACATGGCCTGTATTCGAAATTGCATGGTAAATCAATCATTCTTTAAATTGTGAGCAATCTGTATCTGAAAAGCCATACGCACGGAGATAGTAACAGTACATTCCTATTTTTTTCCATTGCCATCTGTAAGGGACTTGTCCCGCTTCAAATTAAATAAAACCGGATGAAGGGAATGTCATCCGGTATTAATTTCTATATCCTATTCGTCTTCGAATTCATCAAGGAAATCCGGATCTAAATCTTCGAAATCCTCATCATCGAAATCAGAGCCCCAGTCATCCTCACAGCGGCCATCTGGACTTACAGCGACACAAATTTTCGTTTCGCCGACGACTTCCACAAAGAATTCCCTTTCCACATGGACAATGATTTTTTGTCCACATGGGGAGATGCAAGCTTCTAAACAATTCGGCTGTTGGACAGCTTTTGCAACGATTTCATGGTCATCAAGACAATCGGGATCACGGTATTTCAGCGAAATAACGTCGGTATATTGCACCTTTTCAGTTACAACTTCCGTCTTCGAATTATGGTTATAAGAATACCAGACGTTGATTTCGTAGCTGCCGTGAATTTCTACCTTTTTGCCGACTTTCTTTGCATCGTATTTATGGTTGATGATCCAACAACCTAGAATGCTAGAAGGATGATGAGCCGGGCAAATGGTGTGAGAGGACTTTGTGAATTTACGTCCTTTTGCCACCACCGCTTTAGTAATTATCTCTCTATATTGTGACATGCTAGCGAACCCTCCTCATACAGTTTCCATTCATCCTATGCGTGGTAAAAGTCTATTGTGCGTAGAATTTTAATTGTTTGAAAACTGCTGTAATGTTTTAAACCTAGGTTATTTTATGCGCATGTTTTGGGATATGTGTCACGAATGGGCACTGTATAAGGATTTCCGCATATTAAAAAGCCCTTCTGAAATCAGAAGGGCTTTTTAATATTCATGAACAGCTTCCGCCGCCTGCTTGTACCTGTGAACCTGTTTCACCGCGAAGGACGTCTCCCTCGGTCGATTCAATAATCAGGTCCGTCACCTTATTCGATACCTGTGATGAGACCATTTGTAAAAGATCATTTACATCCACTTGGGATTGTTTGAATTCTTGCACGATCGGAAGTTCATCCAATTGTTTTTCCAGTGAATCAATTTTGGCCTGAACTTGGCTGTATGCTTTCTCTTTGCCGTAATGCTGGAAGTTTACAGCCTGTTTTTGCAAGCTCTTGATGCTGGCGATCATTTCACGGATCTTTTGGTTTTCATTGATGTGAGCTTCTGCCCGCTTAAAGAAATCTACTTCTTCCGTGCTGGCGATCATTTCAGCAAGCTCAGCCGCTTTGTTCAGAATGTCATCTTTAGTATATTTAGTCATATTATTCCACCTCAATCGCCGTTGCTTCTTCAACCATATCCCCATTTAATGACCATGTTTTCGTTCCGGTGATTTTCACTTTTACGATTTGGCCAATAGCGGATTTTGGGCCTATGAAGTTCACGAGCTTATTTTTCGTTGTATAACCTGCTAATACTTCCGCATTCTTCTTGCTTTCGCCTTCAACGAGCACTTCAACGATCTGTCCATCATACTCCTTCATTTTCAATGCGCACGTTTCATTGACAAGGGCATTCAAGCGTTGCAGACGTTCCTTTTTCACTTCCATCGGTACATTATCCTGCATTTTCGCAGCAGGTGTTCCCTCACGTGGGGAATAGATGTAAGTATATGCTGCATCGAAACCAACTTCGCGGTATAAAGACATCGTTTCTTCAAAGTGCTCTTCCGTTTCATTCGGATAACCTACAATGATGTCAGTGGTTAGCGATGCACTTGGGATAGCTTCCTTGATCTTTTTTACCAGCTCTAAATATTGTTCGCGTGTATATTTACGGGCCATGATTTTAAGTGTGTCCGTACTTCCCGATTGAACTGGAAGATGGATATGGTCAACGAGATTTCCGCCTTTAGCCAGTACTTCAATCAAGTGATCATCAAAATCACGGGGATGGCTTGTCGTAAATCGAATACGCGGAATGTCGATTTTGCGGATTTCATCCATCAAATCGCCGAAACGATATTCTATATCCGTAAAATCTTTGCCGTAAGCATTCACATTCTGTCCAAGCAAGGTAATTTCCTTGTAACCCTGTGCCGCTAAATGACGGACTTCTTGGATGATATCTTCAGGCCTGCGGCTTCTTTCTTTCCCTCTTGTGTAAGGTACGATGCAGTATGTACAAAACTTATCGCATCCATACATGATATTGACCCATGCCTTCGTTTTTCCTTTACGCACTTTCGGAAGGTTCTCGATTACATCACCTTCTTTAGACCAAACCTCAATGACCATTTCCTTGGAAAGATAAGCTTCATTAAGAATTTGAGGCAACCGGTGGATATTATGCGTTCCAAAAATCATATCTACAAAATGGTGCTTCTCTAGAATCCGCTTTACAACTGATTCCTCTTGTGACATACAACCGCAAACCCCAAGCAATAGATCCGGCTTTTCCAATTTCAATGATTTTAAATGTCCCAATTCACCGAACACTTTATTCTCTGCGTTTTCCCGAATCGCACAAGTGTTAAGTAAAATGACGTTAGCATCATCCACCGTGTCTGTCGGCCGATAACCAAGTGCCATAAAGATGCCCGCCATGACTTCCGTATCATGTTCATTCATTTGACAGCCGTAAGTACGAATGTAAAACTTTTTACCTTCTCCCATTCCACGGAAACCTTCAGGAATTGCAAAGTCATCATGATATTCTACTTCTTCTTTCCCTCGCTTTTTCGCATCTTTTAAGGAAGGCGGAATATAAACGGCTTGAAAATACTTACTGAAGTCCTTCTCGGATTTTTTGTCCGCTGGATTCTCAGCCTGTACTTGTTGTGATTCTAATCGTTGTTTCTCGTTCATAGTTATTCTCCTTTCAAAATAGTTAGTTTATTTCTTTCACCAACTATTTCAAGACCTATCTTCAAATGGATTTATACGGATTCCTTTTTAAGAATTACCAGTAAATATTTGCTATTAAGTGTGATATATCCACATTATCATAGTATAAAGCTTTTAACAGCAAGAAACAATCATTCTGTCGTGGCTTCCTCAATTGTAAGAAATTTTTCACAAATACAGAAAATAAGTACATGATAAGCAGAGGCTACGACGAAATTAGCCTCTCCTTATCATATTTGGATGATGCCTTCCCCTTTCCAGGTTTTTCGAAATGCAGACAAAGCAATTCCACCTTTTCAGATGTTACGGTATAAGGAGAACCTTACCACACTGACCTTTAATCATCAGTTCAAATCCCTTTTCAAAATCGCTAAGTGAAAACCGGTGGGTAATCATTGGTTTTACATCAACCTTGCCACTGTCAAGCAGACTTGAAACCTGTTGCCAGGTCGAAAACATCTTCCTACCAGTTATCCCTTGGACAGTAAGGCCCTTGAATACAATATCCTCTGTTATATTAAGCGTGACGGGCTTAGAAGGCAGGCTTAGAATTGATATTCTTCCACCATTCGTCGCCATCTTAAACCCTTGTTGGATAGCTGCAGGATTACCGCTCATTTCGCAAACAACATCCATTCCATCCGCATTTGTGAGGCTCTTCGTGATTTCCAATGGATTCTGTTTAATTGAATGAATGAGGTCTGTAGCACCCATCTTTTTGGCAAGCTGAAGTCGGTAATCATTAATATCAAGAGCGATTACTTTATCAGCACCCGCGGCCTTTGCTACAGCAATCGCCATAAGCCCAATTGGACCACAACCGATTATCGCCACCTTTTTCCCCACTACCTCCCCAGCTAATACTGAATGGACTGCATTACCCATCGGTTCTTGAATGGTAGCTATATCGAGTGGCATATCACTTGGATTTTTCCATAAATTTTTGGCTGGCAGAGCTATATACTCTGCAAAGCACCCTTGTTTATCCACACCGATAATGTTTGTTTTTTTACAAATATGGAATTGCCCGTTTAAGCACTGCCTGCATGTACCGCAAACTATATGTGTTTCTGCAGATACGCAATCACCCACCGAAACATTGCTTACACTTGCTCCTATCTCGATTACTTCCCCAGCAAATTCATGACCAAATACGTATGGTGGATTCACTCTTACCTGTGACCATTCATCCCAGGTGAAAATATGAATATCCGTTCCGCAGATCGAGGTCATTTTCACTCGAATCAAGACCTCGTCATCACGAATTTCAGGTATATCGACAACTTGTAATTGTGCCCCATAACCTCGGTGGTGTTTGACGACTGCTTTCATTTTACCTTTCAACATGTACATTCCCCCTGAAATAGGGCTGTTCTTTTTTGTCTACCTTAATATGTAAAGATATGAAAAATGAATCACAAAAATACCATAATCGCTTTTGTACGGCCTTTTCACATGATGATTTTTAGGGAATTCGTACATTTTTGTTAAATAGGGCATGTTTCTATAACATCTTGTCCGCTCTCGAATAAGATATCTTGTAAAACAAAATTATGAAGGAGTGACTTATATGTCATGTGGATGCAATAATCATGATCGGGATCGGGATCGGGACCGCGATCGGAACAGAGATAACGACAGAATCGCAGACGATTTTTGTCGTGCTGTGAAAGGCTGTAATAGGCGCGACCGCGATCGGGATCGGGACCGCGACCGGGATCGGGACCACGACCGCGATCGGGACCGCCATCACAATTGTGGTTGCAGAAGAAGGAATCGTTGCAATTTCTTCTCATTCGGCTGTGGATGCAATAACGGTTTTTGGTAAGCTAATTTAGAGAGTATAGTAATTCTCTCTACTTGAGCTTTCCTATTAATTACAAAAAAGGTTCACCCCGTCTTAAGGGGTGAACCTTTTAATTTTTTACATAAATTCAGCAACAAGCTTATCAAAGTGCGCTTGATCCAGTGTCAAATCTGATTTATTTAACGCTTTTTCAGCATACCCTGGCACTAATTCCTGGTATGAAGGGCGTGAAGAGTCTTGATAAATAATTCCTGTCACAAGGCTGTCATGTTGCATCAAAGTCTGCATGGCCTGTTCTTTATTTGATGAATCATAGCCTTCAATCGTGTTCAATTTAGTTAAGTTTTGTTTAAACCAATCATACGTATTGATCTTATTGTATGTTACGCAAGGAGAGAAAACATTGATAAAGGAGAACCCTTTATGGTTTATCCCTGCTTCAATGATCGCCGTCAGGTCTTTCAAGTCAGTGGAAAAGCTTTGGGCAACAAACGTAGCGCCAGCTGACAATGCTAATTCCATAGGTGATACAGCCTGTTCTATTGAACCCTCTGGAGTGGATTTCGTTTTAAATCCAGCAGCAGATCTAGGAGAAGTCTGGCCTTTTGTCAATCCATAAATTTGGTTATCCATTACAATGTACGTAATGTCGATATTACGGCGGATTGCATGGATAGTGTGTCCCATCCCGATTGCAAAACCATCTCCGTCACCGCCTGAAGCTATAACGGTCAATTCACGGTTGGCCATTTTAACTCCTTGGGCAATCGGCAGTGAGCGGCCATGGATGCCGTGGAAACCATATGACTTGATGTAACCGGATATACGCCCTGAACAGCCAATACCGGAAACAACAGCCAAATTCTCCGGCTCCAATCCTACATTGGCTGCCGCACGCTGCATCGCAGCCTGAACGGAGAAATCTCCGCAGCCAGGACACCAGTTAGGTTTTACATCATTCCGAAACTCTTTAAACGTTGCCATATTCGAACATCTCCTTGCATTGTGTGTGAATTTCATGCGGGAGGAATGGGTTGCCATCATATTTTAGGATGCTTTTAATTTTATTAACATGTCCGACATTCATCTTGATAATATTAGCCAATTGTCCAGTCGCATTATTTTCAATAACTACTACTTTCTTAGCACTTTGCACCAATGATAGGACTTCATCAGCTGGGAAAGGATGAATCAAACGGATTTGCGCATGATTCACTTTCATTCCATCCGTTTCTAACCGGCCGATTGCCTCATCAATCGTCCCGCGTGTTGAGTTAAAGCCAAGAATTAATAAATCCGCTTCTTCATGCGGAGTGTTTTTGTATACTGGTGTTTGGAATGTATTAGTTAAATTATTCAGCTTACGCATCCGTTTATCCATCTGCAATTTACGATTCAAAGCCGTCTCAGAAGGTCTGCCCGTTTCATCATGTTCTACACCTGTAACATGGTGAATTCCATTTTTCATACCAGGCACTACTCGTGGTGAGACTCCGTCTTCCGTTACTTCATAACGCTTGAAGTAAGATTTGTTTTCAGCCTCTTCAATTTCAAAGTCAACCAATTTCCCGCGTCTTATCTCCACTTTGCCGTAATCAAGCGGCTGAACCGTTTGTTTACCTAATGATAGCTGTAAGTCGGATAAAACGATAACAGGACATTGATATTCCTCTGCAAGGTTGAATGCTTCTGCTGTATCATAAAAAGCTTCCTCAACAGTACTCGGAGCCATGACGATTTTAGGTATTTCACCATGTGTACCATAAATCATGGCCATTAAATCGGATTGCTCCTGTTTGGTAGGAAGTCCCGTAGATGGACCGCCACGTTGAGTATCGACGATGACAATAGGCGTTTCGGTAATGCCCGCTAAACCAATCGCTTCCATTTTCAAGGAAAGTCCAGGTCCAGCTGAAGCTGTTATGGCACGTACACCGCCATAGTTTGCACCGATTGCCATTGTAGCCGCCGCGATTTCATCTTCAGTCTGTATGACCGTCCCACCAAATTGAGGAAGTTTTTTAATTAGGTATTCCATAATTTCCGAGGCCGGAGTAATCGGGTAAGCTGCCATGAAGCGGCAACCGCCTGCAACTGCTCCCAAAGCGATGGCATCGTTACCGATCATGAACATTCGTTTTTGGCCGTCTGCCTTTTCCAGCTCCATTGCACCCAGTTTTTCTCCAAGCATCACTTCCATTGCCTTATAGCCAGCAGTAATGGCATCCATATTTTTCTTAACGATTTCTTCACCTTTACGGCCAAATATTTCATCAACCACATCATTGAATACGGAAATTTCCATTCCTAGAACAGCACATGTCGCACCGATGGCGACCATATTTTTCATTAATGATGTTCCTAATTCGGCTGCTATTTCCGTAAATGGAACAATATATAATTCCGCCTTTGTATCTTCCGGGCAGACAGGTTTGAATTTTGCATCTGCGATTATGATGCCGCCTTCATGTAATTCTTTATAATTGACGTCAATTGTTTCTTGGTCAAAAGCAACTAAGATGTCTAAATCATCAGAGATAGCACGAGTTTCTGTAGTACTTACACGAATTTTGTTATTCGTGTGTCCACCCTTGATTCGGGATGAGAAATGACGGTAGCCATACAAGTAATAACCTAAGCGATTGAGGGCAATACAGAATATCTCTCCTGTACTTTCAATACCTTCACCTTGTTGTCCGCCAACTTTCCATGAAAGTTGATTGATCATGTCTTACACTCCTTTAGGACGTTCGTATATAAATGCATTTAACCGCACCTCTCTTGAGAACATTAAACTATGTATAATTAATGGTTCTAATTTAGGAAAGGTGTACTAAACGCTTTCAATTCTATCGGTTAAATCATTAAATTGCAACCTTTTTGCTTTTATTTTTTATATTTTCAGAATATTTATTCATATCTATATAGTAAGAATTAAAAATCACTTAAGATATTTCCTTTTCAATCGGAAAATTACGAGTGAAATTATCAAAAAGGAGACCTTTTACAAACTCATTTGAATACAGCTTGTTCAGTTCATTGATTAAATTATGATAATCCTTAAATGACATTAAATTTTTTACCATATGATCGATTCCATCGAAGTCAGACCCTAATCCAATTTGTCTTTCCCCACCCAAACTGCATATATGCTCTATATGTTTCAAGATATCCTTTATCGTAGCCGAATCACCATTTGCTAGAAATTGAGGGACAAAGGTTACGCCGATTACCCCATTCTTCTGCAAAAGGGCTTTTATCTGGGTGTCTTTTAAATTTCGCGGATTCGGACAAAGATGATAAGCATTCGAATGAGAGGCAATTGGGAATTTCGCCAACTTTATGGTGTCCCAAAATCCAGCTTCGGACAAATGGGATAAATCACACCAAATCGACTTCTCATTCAATAACGTAACCACCTCGGCTCCAAATTCTGTCAATCCACCCCCTCTTGTTTCTAATGCCCCATCCGCTACAAAGTTAGCGTAATTCCAAGTTAGACCTACGGAGGACACTCCAAGCTGAATAAGGGTTTTCAATTTCAACAAATCATTGCCAATGCAATCGCACCCCTCTAAAGTTAGCATTGCACCGATTTCCTTTTCTTTTAAAGATTCGATGTCTGCCTTGGTCTTTATAAATTTCATTTCCGGCTCTGATAAAATCTTTTCATGAAAAATATCCACCATCGCCAAAGCAGCTTGAAATCTCATATCAGGGTGGACTTTTTCAGGAATATATATTGCAAAACATTGGACTTTTCCCCCTTCTCCCAATAACCCCCGCTTTGTTATATGTAATTTGTCACTATTCGTAAAAGAAATATCCGGATCGATGAACATCTTCATCAGCACATCACAATGTGCATCAAAAATCTTCAAAGTAATCCCCCTTCCTGTACCTTTTTTGTGATTATATTCCTTAATATCGGGACTCGGGTCTTTCGTCATTTGGATTTCACGACAAAAAAGAGCCTGCTCGCCATCCGACAAACAGGACACCCAAACATGGAATTATCTTGGTTCAATGATTAGTTTTATTGCCGTTCTCTCTTCGCCATCAATAAGTATATCTGTAAAGGCAGGAATACAAATCAAGTCAACTCCACTAGGTGCGACAAACCCTCTTGCGATTGCTACTGCCTTGACGGCTTGATTTAACGCACCTGCACCGATTGCTTGAATTTCGGCTGCCCCTCTTTCCCTGAGCACTCCCGCTAGTGCGCCTGCTACAGAATTAGGATTAGATTTTGCTGAAACTTTTAATATTTCCATTCCTAGTCCTCCTTGTTTTCCCTGCCGATTCTAACTTGGCTCAATAGTTATAACACTTTCCACTGCTACTATATTCATCAAGTAAAACTTGTATGACAAAGAAAACCGGGATTGTACACCATTTATTCATGAAAGGGAAAACGAATGGCCAGTTTGACTGTCCATCCGTTCGACTCAATGATAAAAGGGATGATCTTCGTTAATCAGTATTCTTTCAATTTTTTTTGCCTTGCCCGTTTTATCATCAATTTCAAGGAGAACCCCACTTAATAGGGTTCGTCCCTCTTTTGGCACTTCGAAACGAACAGGAAGGCTTGTTAGGAACCGATGGATAACTGCCTCTCTCTCCATACCAAGAATGCCATCATACGGTCCTGTCATGCCTACATCTGATATGTAAGCGGTGCCTGCAGGTAATATACGGTTATCGGCTGTCTGGACGTGTGTGTGTGTACCGACAACAGCTGTAACCTTCCCATCCAGGAACCACCCCATGGCTTGCTTTTCACTTGTAGCTTCTCCATGAAAATCGACAAAGATGATTGGTGTCTTTTTTTGAGCCTCCGCTACGAGTTCTTCCGCCTTTTTGAACGGACAATCCAAATCCGGCATGAACGTTCTCGCTTGCAAATTGATGACCGCTATTTCATACTGGTTAAATTTCAAAAATTTCATTCCTTCTCCAGGTGCCCCGTCTGGAAAGTTTGCCGGACGGACGAGATATTTCGCTTCTTCAATAAAATTGAAAATATCACGATTATCCCATGTATGGTTTCCCATTGTCACCGCCTGCGCTCCCCACTCTAAAAAACTGCGGTAAATCTTTTCTGTGATTCCCCGGCCACTTGCTGCATTCTCGCCGTTGATGACCGTGATATGCGGATGATACTTTTCTTTTAGCTTAGGAAGGTATTCTTGGATCATGTCACGACCAAGAGACCCCACTACATCTCCAATAAATAGCAATTTCATTGTAAAACCCTTTCTAGATTCACCTAATTATATGAATTATTCAAGTATGTATTGTAACATAATTTGGGGTAATTATATGAATTACCCTTAACGTTCAATATCGGAAAAGGAAAAGACGAAGTGGTATGCACCACTTCGTCTTTCATCAACAATTATTTGGCGTATTCGACTGCTCTTGTTTCACGGATGACCGTGACTTTTATATGACCTGGGTAATCGAGCTCTTCTTCAATCCTTTTCCGGATATCACGTGCGAGTCGATGGGCCGAAAGATCATCGATTTGTTCTGGTTTCACTAGAATCCGCACTTCTCGTCCGGCTTGAATCGCAAAGGATTTTTCCACTCCATCATAGGATTCGGAAATTTCCTCAAGTTTTTCAAGTCTTCTAATGTAATTTTCAAGCGTTTCACTTCTAGCTCCCGGTCTTGCAGCTGATAATGCATCAGCAGCAGCCACAAGCACTGAAATGATGGAAGTTGGTTCCGTATCGCCATGATGTGAAGCGATGCTGTTAATGACAGTTGGATGCTCTTTATATTTGGTTGCTAATTCAACGCCAATTTCAACGTGACTGCCTTCCACTTCATGATCAATCGCTTTCCCAATATCATGCAATAAACCTGCACGGCGGGCAAGAACTTCATCCTCACCAAGCTCAGCGGCCAATAAACCTGAAAGCTGGGCCACTTCAATTGAATGTTTAAGTACGTTTTGCCCATAACTGGTACGGAACTTCAAACGTCCTAGTATTTTGATGAGATCTGGATGGAGACCGTGAACTCCAACTTCAAAAGTTGTTTGTTCACCAATTTCACGAATATGTTCATCTACCTCACGTCTTGCTTTGTCTACCATTTCTTCAATGCGGGCCGGATGGATCCGTCCGTCCTGAACAAGTTTCTCAAGAGCCAAGCGTGCCGTTTCCCGTCTAATTGGATCGAATCCAGATAAAATGACAGCTTCAGGAGTATCATCAATAATAAGGTCAATACCTGTTAGCGTTTCTAACGTCCGGATATTTCGTCCTTCACGTCCGATTATCCGTCCTTTCATTTCATCGTTTGGAAGATTTACTACAGAAACGGTGGTTTCTGCAACATGATCAGCCGCACAACGCTGAATGGCAAGTGAAAGGACTTCTTTCGCTTTTTTATCAGCTTCTTCTTTGGCACGGGTATCACTTTCTTTAATCATAAGCGCTACATCATGAGCCAGCTCGTTTTCCATTCGGTCTATAATGATTGCTTTAGCTTCTTCACGAGTCAAACCGGAAACACGTTCAAGCTCTGTTTGCTGCTTACGAACCGTCTCGTCCACTTTGCTTTCCATCTCTTCAATATGCTGTTGTCTTTGGTTTAGAGAATCTTCTTTTTTCTCCAAAAGGCTTTCACGTTTATCTAACGTTTCATCCTTGCGGTCCAGATTCTCTTCTCTTTGCAATAACCGATTTTCTTGTTTTTGTAATTCGTTCCTTCTTTCACGGGCTTCCCGATCAGAATCGGCACGAACTTTATGAATTTCATCTTTTGCTTCCAACAAGGCTTCTTTCTTAAGTGCTTCCGCTTCACGTTTTGCATCCTCAAGGATGTGTTCCGCAGAGCCCTTTGCCCCTGCTATTTTACTCTCAAATTTTGATTTGTGAATAAAATAACCAACAACTGCACCGACGATTAGGCCAAGCAAAGTGAAGATGATTGTCATGGGTTCCATCGTTTCACCTCCCCTTGCTATGAACTTTTTACATAAAATGTTGAACTGTCGGCAAGTACATTGCACATAAATTCAATATACAGCACTTAATTTTCAAAATTTTAGTTTGAAAAATTGTAAAATATACATATTAATTGTATAGTTGAGAATTTTTATTGTCAAGCGTTTGTCCCTTATGTATCAATGATTATTCAAGTTTTCTTAATATCAACCATCATAATGTACATCATTCATTATGGAAGAAGTCTGTAAATCTGATTTCAATGCCATTTAATCCTCTGAAAATTTGGCCCTTTTCTGAAATTATAAAAAAAAGGCCTAAGCGAACAAGCTTAGGCCTTTTCCATATACATTAATCAAGCAATTCAAAATGCTCTTCTGGTTCATTTTCTTCAGGTGGTAATTCATGCTCTCCATCGAGATTATAGTGGTCTCTGATTTTCTGAGAAATTTCCTGAGCGATATCCTGATTTTCTTTCAAGAACAGCTTCGCATTTTCACGGCCTTGTCCGACACGCTCTTCATTGTATGAATACCACGAGCCGCTTTTAAGGACGATATCAAGATCTGCACCCATATCGATGATTTCACCTTCCTGGGAAATCCCTTGACCATACATGATGTCAACTTCCGCTTGACGGAATGGTGGAGCGACCTTGTTTTTTACAACTTTGATTTTGGTTTTATTACCGACAATTTCATTTCCTTGTTTTAGTTGTTCCGCACGGCGCACTTCCAGACGAACAGTTGAATAGAACTTCAATGCCCGGCCTCCCGGAGTCGTTTCAGGATTCCCAAACATAACACCGATTTTTTCACGGACTTGGTTAATGAAAATGGCAATTGTATTTGATTTATTAATGGCACCAGATAGTTTTCTTAGTGCCTGAGACATCATCCGGGCTTGAAGACCCATATGGGAATCTCCCATTTCGCCTTCGATCTCAGCTTTAGGAACAAGCGCTGCCACCGAGTCAATGACAATGATATCCACCGCTCCACTTCGAACTAAAGCTTCAGCGATCTCTAAGGCTTGTTCACCCGTATCTGGCTGTGAAAGCAGTAACTCATCGATATTCACACCAAGTTTTTCTGAATATGCTGGATCTAAGGCATGCTCGGCATCAATGAATGCAGCCGTGCCACCAGTCTTTTGTACTTCTGCGATAGCATGTAATGCAACAGTCGTTTTACCAGAGCTTTCGGGTCCATATATCTCAATGACCCGGCCTCTTGGATATCCGCCCACTCCCAATGCTACGTCCAATGCTAAAGAACCGCTTGAAATCGTTGAAATCCTACGATCAGACTGTTCTCCCAGTTTCATAATGGAACCTTTACCAAATTGTTTTTCAATTTGTTTTAACGCCATATCTAAAGCCGCTTGACGATCACTCACTCAATTTCCTCCTCTATATTCAAATAACCGGCTGTCCGATTAAAGGTGTACTTACGTTAGCAATTATTTGAGATCAAGGTTTGTATCCTGTCTCAAAACCTATCTTTACTATATACTCTTTTTACTATTTTGCCAAGCAAAAAGTCGAACATTCATTCGTTTTTTCTTTCGGGATATCCTTTGTGAAAAAACGTTTTATCTTAAGGTAATCTCCATTTCCTTTCACTTACTCCCTTTAAAAAAACATTTTCATTGAATTAACTTTTTTCTTTTTTCCCTATTTCTCAAAAAACAAACTTCTCAAGCTAAATAAAAGCAGAGCTGTAAAAAAGCTCTGCTTTTAGCGCTTATAAATCCCTTAACAGGTAATGACAGCCGTATTTCACACTTCGAATACGGTTTTGCGCCCTGCTTCCGGAAAGATTCAGCTCCTTGAAATGAGTGTTCCCATCACGATAGGAAATGCCGATAAATACTGTACCTACAGGCTTGCCTTCTTGTTCATCAGGCCCTGCAACACCCGTAAAGCTTATGCCTACATCCGCATCGAGCTTGCTCCGGACATTAGAGGCCATTTCCATTGCACACTCACCGCTGACCACCCCATGCTTAGATATCGTATCATCAGTGACGCCAAGGACATTCGCCTTCGCATCATTCGTATAGCAGACCATTCCGCCTTTGAATACTTTACCGGCACCCGGGATGGTTGTCAGCTGTTCTTGGAACATCCCTCCGGTCAAGCTTTCAGCTGCCGCGATTGAAAGCTTGCGGACCGTTAATTCTTTTACAAGTTCCTTTATTAGCGAAGTATTATCACTTCCGTAATGGAACTTACCGACCCTGCTGAGAATTTCTTTTTCCGCTTCTAAAATAAGCTCTTCGCATTTTTCTTTAGAAGAGTCTTTAGCGGTGATCCTTAAGGTCACTTCCCCTTCAGCTGCCAGCGGAGCAATTGTCGGATTCGTTTGATTGACAAGGAGATCTTCAATCACCGTTTCCAGTTCGGCTTCACCTATACCGTAGAACCGAAGAACCTTGGAATCGATCCGTTCATGCTTTTCCAATTTATTCATGATCTTTTCATAGCCATAACTTAAAAACATTGGCTCCATTTCACTTGGTGGACCAGGTAGGAGCATATAGGTAATTCCAGATTTGGACAAGACCATTCCAGGTGCCATGCCATGATCGTTCGCCAGCACTTCACTGCCTTCTAAGACAAGGGCCTGCTTTTTGTTGTTTTCCGTCATAGGTCGTTCCCGTTTTTGGAAGTAAGCCTCAATGGATTGCAAAGCTTCATCATTGAAAACGAGCTTTTTCCCTATATGGCGAGCAATCGTTTCTTTCGTTAAATCATCTTTGGTAGGACCAAGTCCACCGGTAAAGACAATCAAGTTCGCCCTCGATTCAGCGATTTCTATAGCTTGTTGTAAACGGCGGTCATTATCCCCGACCACCGTATGGTAAAAAACGTTGATCCCCATTTCCGCAAACTGCTGCGATAAGAACCTTCCATTAGTGTTATTGATTTGTCCTAAAAGAAGCTCTGAGCCCACTGCAATGATTTCCGCATCCATCTTTTCAAAACCACCATTCGTTTTACTTTGAATTAACAAATACTTCCTTGTTTTTTATAAAATAATCCAAACCTGACCAGATTGTAAAGATTAATGCAATCCATAATGCGATATTGGCAAATGGAAGTGAAATGAGGGCAAAAGGAAGGTTATGCAGCAATAATGCCGAAATAGAAACAATTTGTGCCCATGTTTTAATTTTACCAAGCTGGTTCGCTGCAACCACTTCCCCTGTACCCGCTAACACCAGACGCAATCCGGTGACTGCAAACTCTCGACTTATGATTACGATGGCAATCCAAGATTGACCGTACATTAAATCTAGATCAACCAAAACGATTAGGGCAGCCGAAACCAGAAGTTTATCAGCCAATGGATCTAAAAATTTCCCTAAATCAGTAATCATATTATATTTTCTGGCAAAATGGCCATCGATCCAATCCGTAGTGGAAGCTATAATAAAGAGGATGGCTCCAGCTAAGTGAGCCACTGGCAAACTGTATTCTCCCCAAGTCAACGTCCCCCATGAAAAAGGAACGAGCATGATGATTAAAAATACGGGTATTAAACAGATTCTTGCTACTGTAATCTTATTAGGCAGATTCAAAACTTTTACCTCCAAAATTTACGCCTGCCATTTGGGCAATGCGTCTTAAATCTAAAACAATGCTTATATGTATAATTTAACTCAAAATCCAATCTTATATGCCGGGTAAACCATTTCCCGACGCTTTACTATTATATAGAGCAAAAATAGTCATCTATAAGATGACTATTCGGCTTTCGTAAATTGTATCGTAACCAATTGCGTATTCACTTCAGTCGGTGAAATGGAATACTCCAGCTTCTCATCATTCACATAAATCTCAGTTTCATATGCTCTGCCTATATTGATGACAGCTTCTTTTTCATTGGTGAAATCAATTACCTGGCTTTTGTCCTTGTCGATAGTGCCCTGGAAAAGCAATTTACCTTCACCATTTTTTATGCCGACCCATGGTGAGCCCTTGGAGGTCACCTTTAATTTAAAGGTATCGATATTTTTTAATTCATACGTACTATTTTTACCGCTGGTACTGGTAACGGCAAGTTCTTGCTCTTTCTTTTCATCTTTGACATCATCTTCATTCTTCTCATCAGATGAGTCTGATTTTTTTTCATTCTGTTTTTGGTCTGCATTATCTTCTTCTTTGTTAAACTCTTCACTTTTATTGTAACCCACGGAATCGCTCTGTTTTGCGTCCTTTTTGTCATCGTTATCCGGATTACTCATATAGTTCAATACCAGTACCCAAATCAATACGGCCGCACCAATGACTAAAACGGCAGCCAAGATCTTCGGTAACATTTCTACAACTTTTGAATCTCCTGCCGGTATGGTTTTTCGGGATTGGACCCTTGAAAGCTGCTCTGGCAATTCCTCGCTATAGACCGATGGTATTTCACTCTTATATTGTTCGAAAATCTCTTCTGAATCCAGTCCGACCGCTTCACAATATTGCTTTATGAATGCACGTACATAGAACTTTCCAGGCATCATACTGTAATTTCCCTCTTCAATGCCAATGAGGTAACGCTTTTGAATCTTTGTTAATTCCTGCAAACCTTCTAAGCTAAGACCTTTGGCTTCCCTAGCTTCCTTTAATCGAATACCTAACTCAGTCAAATAAAACACCTGCCATTTTAAAAGTCAAAGGAACCAAAATCCGACCCTGAAAACTGGTCTTTTTGGTCGACAACTTCATATGTTATTTCTTCTTCAGGATTGTTTCGCAATTCAATAATATAATCAAAGTCTTCGAGGGTATACTCCGTATTTTGGACAAAAACATCCGGATGTTCGATTACTTTGACAGCATCAAGCCTCATTATTTCACGGATCAACTGCCAGTGACGCTCATTTGCACGGCGAGTGGAAACAATTCCATCTAAAATGAACAAATTATCATTATTATATTCATCCTCAATAAGCTGACTGCGGATAGTCTGCTTTAAAAGGGTCGATGACACAAACAACCATCTCTTATTAGCACATACACTCGAGGCTACGATAGATTCAGTTTTCCCGACACGAGGCATCCCTCGTATCCCAATTAATTTATGACCTTCCTGTTTAAATAGCTCGGCCAGGAAATCGACAAGCAAGCCTAGTTCATCACGAACAAACCTAAAGGTGTTTTTCTCATCGGCATCGCGCTGAATATAACGTCCATGTCTGACTGCGAGGCGGTCACGCAATTTAGGTTCCCTAAGTTTAATGACCTTAATCGTATCCATCGTACGGAGGATTGACTCGAATCTTTCTATATTACGGCTGTCTTTCGCCAACAAAAGTAAACCACGCCTGCCTTCATCGACCCCGTTAATGGTGATGATATTAATGGAAAGCATACCCAGAAGGGATGAAATATCCCCTAATAAACCAGGACGGTTGACTTGAATTTCATATTCAAAATACCATTCTTTATTCTCCACGATAACACTCCTTAAGCCTAAAAGCTTTTACCCTACTCAAGGGCAAAAAACTTATCCATCGTAAATTTCAAGGTCTGAACACTTTTATATTAATTGTCTAGCTTCTATAATATAGCATTTCGCGAGAAGTTAAAAGGAAAAACCCTAGAAAAATATTCATTTTTATATAAGATGATAAATAGTCATCCACTTCAATCCAAAAGGCCCTGTTAATTAATAACAGGGCCTTTTGGATTGATATTTTACTTCGTTCCATTGTTCTCGACTAACTTGACCATGACATTTGCCATGGCATGTTTTTCTTCATCGCTTGCGACCGACCAAAGATCGGAAAGCACTTTCTCTTGATCATTCTGGGGCTCAACCTGTTTAGCCAGGTAATCACCGATTTCGAAAGCCAAGTTGTTAACAGCACTTTCTGACAAACCTTGTTGTTCACCTTGATTTAATCTGTCGCCTAAGAAATTTTTCCATTGATCCCAATTGTCCAGTACAGACATGAATGGTCACCCTTTCCTTCAAAATAGTACATAGATATTTTGTGAAGGAACCGAGAAAATTATACCTATCTAAAAAAAATCAAGTGTACCATCCGCCATTTACTCCTAAGATTTGCCCGGTTATATAAGACGACTTGTCGGAAAGCAAATAATATACGGCTTCGGCGACTTCTTTGGAATGCCCCATCCTGCCCATCGGGATATCGCCTTTGATGATCTCCAGATCTTCTGCACTGAATGATTCGAGCATGGAAGTGGAAATCGCACCGGGGGCAACGGCATTCACCCGGATTCCATTAAGCGATACTTCTTTGCTAAGCGCCTTGATAAAAGCATTTTGACTGCCCTTGACCATAGAATATAATACTTCACAAGATGCACCTGTCTGCCCCCAAATCGATGTGACCGCAACGATGGCAGCCTGTTCTTGGTACATAAGCTTTGGAAGCAGTTCCTTTGTTAATTGGAAAGGGCTCGTTACATGCAGCTGGACCATTTCATTAACGATTGTCTCATCCATGTCCGATATAAGCCCATAATAGCTATTGCCACTATTAAGGACGATTGCATGGAGGGCAAAAATACTTTCAGCCAATTTCTTGTAGCCGTTCGATGCGGCCAAATCCGCTTGAACCGGAATAAGTTCGACTTGATGAGGCTTCAGTTCTTCAATCAGTTCAAGTATCGCTTCTTCATTGCTGTTATAATGTAAATAAAGTGAATAATTCTCCTCGGCGAGCTTTATAGCGATTTCCCTGCCGATTCCTCCACTGGCTCCAGTAATAAGGGCAAAACGTTTCCCCACATTCCCGCCCCCTTTATATTATTTAGGAAGTACCTGGCAGACAGTCATCCGTTGACCGGATATTAAGTCCTTGGCGACCTCCCTGATATCTTCGATCGTTAGTTTTTCCAATACCGATACAACATCGAACAAGTTCATGTCATTGAATGCATATCTGGTGAATTGATTCGCTATATATTCCGGCGAATTCAGGGAACGAAGGAAAGAACCGATTTTTTTCTTGATCGTCCTTTGCAAGCTTTCTTCATTCAGGCCGGTTCCGGCTTTTGATTTTTGCAGGATACCAAATAAAGACTCCGTCAACTCATCAGGTTTGGCACTGTCCCCTCCAATTAACGCAAACCCAAAACCTTGTTCCTGTGTATAATCATAAGAGAAGCTTTGATCGATCAACCCTTCCTCATATAGCTCCTCATGTAAAGGTGAACTCTTGCCAAACAGCATTTCCAAATAAATATTGGTCGCCAATTCCCTTTTCAAAAGCTGTAAACCGGATTGGTGCACATTTATGGCCTTGATGCCAAGCATCACTTTTGGTGTCTGGACATTCATCCTTAAGACTTCCTTATCCTTGGCAACGTTTTCCGGCTCTTCGTCAAATTTACGTTCCACTTCAGGTTGTTCGTTATACCCTTTATTATTTTGATTATCCCGAATCAGTTTCATGGTACTTTCGACATCTACCGGTCCTACAACGAATAAGAGCATGTTGCTAGGATGATAAAACGTATTATAACATTCATAAAGCATATCCTTCGTAATATCTGCAATGGACTCCACAGTACCGGCAATATCGATTTTCACTGGATGCTGATGATACATATTGGCTATCGTCCCGAAATATAATCGCCAGTCTGAATTATCATCATACATATTGATTTCCTGCCCAATGATCCCTTTTTCCTTTTCTACTGTCTTTTCCGAAAAGTAAGGATCCTGGACAAAGTCAATTAAGGTAGTTAGGTTCTTATCGAAATCGGATGTGCTGGAAAATAAATAAGCTGTACGGGTGAAAGAAGTAAAGGCATTTGCAGATGCTCCCTGCTTTGAAAATTGCTGAAAAACATCACCATCTTCCTTTTCAAATAGTTTATGTTCAAGAAAATGGGCAATCCCATCGGGTACTTTAGAGAATTCCGTTTCATCCAATGGTTTGAAATGGTTGTCGATTGAACCATAATTCGTCGTGAAAGTAGCAAATGATTTATTGAACCCACTTTTCGGAAGAATATATACTTCGAGACCATTATCCATTTTTTCATGGAAAAGTTCTTCTTTCAATTGAGTGAATGCTATTTTTTCCATTATCCTTGCACCTCCGCTTCCGTTAGGAAATAAATCGTATCAAGCTGAATCTTTTGACCAACTGCAATGATTTCTTCCTTTGTCGTCCGCTCTGTTTTTGCAAACCAATCGTCGAGTGATATATCTTTCCCGGAAACCACATTATGATATAAAATTTCCACAAGTCCTCTCGAAACGTCAATGGTTTCAAGGAGTTGATTCTTAACGACCGCTTTTGTCTGTGCCAGTTCTTCTTCCGAAAAGTTCCCTTGCTTCATTTCCTTCATTTGTGCATGAATGATATCCAATGCCTGCTTGTAGTTGGCATTTTCAATGCCCGCCATGACCATTAAAAGTCCTTTATGACTTTCGAGCCTTGAAGCTGCATAATAAGCAAGACTGGCTTTCTCCCGGACATTAATGAAAAGTTTCGAATGTGAAAAGCCACCAAAAATCCCATTGAATAGCTGAAGAGCATAATAATCAGGATCACCGTATGCAACTTGGGTTCGATAACCGATATTCAATTTCCCTTGTTTCACATCCGAATTCTCAATGATTTCTTTTTCCTTCTCCATTACCTTGCCTGTCTTCCTTGGAAGTATCACAGGCACTCGGTCTTGCAACGACATATACCTGTCAGCTAGAACCTCCACTTCCGATTCATCGATGTCACCGATTACATATAAATCGATTTCATCCTCCGTCAGCATTTTTTTATAATAGGCGAAAAGAGACTCTGGAGTTATCGTTTCCAAGTCTTGAAGATTACCGCTCGCTTCTAAACCATATGGTTCGTTTTTACACATTTCCTCTACAAGGCGTGTAGCTGAATATCGCATTTTGTCATCGGAAATGGATTGAATCCGCTGTTTTAAAGAACGGATTTCATTGGAAACCGTTTTAGAGTCAAAGGCTTCGCCGTTCTTCTTCGGATTAAAGATCACCTCTGATAATAGCCCAAAAGCCTTTTCGAGAAGCGGGGTTGAATCACTAAGGAATTTTTCATTTACGATATCGATCGTGAAACTTATGATTTGATATTCTCCTTTTTTAGCTACATCGACATAAAACCCTGCTCCATATAAATCATCAAGATAAGATCGAAGCTCGGGTGTTGTAGGGTATTTACTTGTATTGCTTTGTAACACATATGGCAGCAATGCACGATATGTAACGTCATCTTTAGTCAACGGGGCTTTCATCTTCAGCACGATAGTATTCGTTTTATATTTATCCGTCCGGACCACATGAAGCTTGTAGCCGCTTTTTTCCGTAATTGTATCGGAAGCAATTGACATGAATAATCCTCCTCATTATATAAATCACCTTTATTAGCTTATTGTTTGTAGATTGGAAGCCTTTTAAACATCTACTTAAAATATACATGTGAAAGGAAAAATCATGCAAGTTACAGCTACTTTTTTTGGTTTTTCACCAACTCATCATCACATACTGCTCCATCTCAAAAAAAAACCGGCCAGCGCAATTGCTGTCCGGTTGAATACTTATCTTTTCCCTTTGATATATGGCTGTCCGGATGCTTTTGGAGCATCTGCACGTCCAATGAAACCTGTCAGGGCAATGATCGTCAGAACATAAGGGGCGATCAAAAGGTAAACCGATGGAATATCCTTGAAGAAGGGAAGGCTCGAGCCAACGATACTTAAACTTTGAGCCAAACCAAAGAATAACGCAGCTCCCATTGCCCCGATCGGGTGCCACTTCCCAAAAATCATGGCGGCAATGGCCATGAAACCTTGACCATTGATTGTCGCATGATTGAATTCGTTCGAAAAGATGGTAGCATAAATCGCTCCGCCGATACCTCCAAAAGCGCCAGATAATAAAACGGCGGCATAGCGGATTTTCGTAACATTGACACCCATCGTGTCAGCAGCCATGGGATGCTCTCCCACTGCCCGGATCCTTAACCCGAATGGTGTTTTATAAAGTACATACCAAACGACAAAAGATATTAGAATTGCTATATATACGATATAATAACCATTCGCAAAAAAGATGGGTCCTATAAATGGAATATCACTTAGAAACGGAACATCAATCCTTGGGAATGTTTCTGTGATTCTATCAGTTTGGCCTTTGTCAAAAATCAGCTTCACCAAAAACATGGTCAGACCTACTGCCAACAAGTTGATGGCTACCCCGCTTACCGTTTGGTCCGCCCTGAACGTAATGCATGCCACGGCATGCAAAATGGAAAACAGCAAGCCGGCAATCATTGCCGCTAAGACTGCGAGCCAAGGAGTCCATTCCCCAAATACATCAGAAAACATTAAGTTAAAAACAATCCCTGTAAAGGCACCAATGACCATCAATCCTTCTAAACCGATGTTTATGACACCTGCCCGTTCAGAAAACACTCCTCCGAGTGAAGTAAAAATAAGTGGAGCAGCTAGAGCAATCATAGATGGAATAATAATTTGTAATACTTGGTAAAAATCCACTTATTTCACCCCTTTCTTAAATCGAGCGGCAATCCAACGAATAAAATAACTGGATGCGACGAAGAAAATGATCAATGCTATGACAATATCTACAATTTCACTAGGTATTCCGGTTTCTAGCGGCATATTTAAGGCCCCGGCTTTCAGCCCCCCAAATAATAAGGCTGCCAGCACAACACCAATAGCCGTATTCGCTCCTAGTAAGGCTACTGCAATCCCATCAAAGCCCATACCTGTGAACCCGCCTTTGACTGCGGCATAACCGAAAGTTCCTAGGCCTTCCATCGCGCCTGCAAGCCCTGCAAACGCACCTGAAATAACCATGGAAAGGATGATGTTCTTATTTACACTCATCCCTGCATATTCGGACGCGTGCTGATTGAAACCTACCGCTTTCAGTTCAAAGCCAGTTTTTGTCCTTTCAAGAAGGAACCACATGATGATAACGCAAATAATCGCTACCACTATCCCCCAATGCATCCGGGAAAAATCCGTAATGCTTTCAAAAAAAGGAGACCTCAGTGATGCTGTATCAGCAATTCTTTCTGTTTTATCCAGCTTGTCAGTCAGTACATTCCGAATTAAATAATTCGTCACATATAAAGCTGTATAATTCAACATGATCGAAACGATTACTTCATGTACACGGAACTTTGCTTTTAAATAACCAGGGATAAATGCCCACAAGGCGCCAGCAGCTGCACCAGCTAAGATGGCAAACGGCAAATGGATGATCCTTGGAAGATCAAAAGCGATTCCGACCCAAACCGCCGCCAGCCAGCCGACAATTAATTGCCCTTCTACACCGATATTGAATAGGCCCGTACGAAAAGTAAAAGCCACTGCCAGACCAGCAAGGATATAAGGGATGATTGTCCTGACAGATTCCCCTACATAATAAGAATCGCCAATAATTCCATTTATCATGGAGCCATAGCCGGCAACTGGGTCATAGCCGCTTACTAACATGATTATGGCCCCAACGACCAAGCCTAGGATAACTGCTATTAACGGACTCGTTAATTTAGATAAATACTTAGACATTTTGTTTTCCACCTGCTTCCGTCCGTTTACTGCCGGCCATAAGAAGGCCAAGCTCCTGTTCAGTCGTTTCTTTCGGATCGACAATTGCGACGATTTCTCCTTCGTATATAACGGCGATTCTATCGCTCACATTCATGATTTCTTCCAATTCAAATGATAGGAGGAGTACCGCTTTTCCTGCATCACGTTGTTCAATTAGACGTTTATGGATAAATTCGATCGCTCCTACATCAAGCCCGCGTGTTGGCTGTGCGGCAATCAATAAATCCGGGTTCCTATCAACTTCCCGACCGATGATCGCTTTTTGCTGATTCCCGCCAGAAAGCGCCCTCGCCGGGGTATATTCACTCGGAGTTCGAACATCGTAACTTTTGATCAATGAACGGGCTTTTTCAAATATTTTCTTTGAGTTCAAGATACCTGCTTTTGAAAATGGCTTTTGATAGTAGGTTTGCAAGACAATATTTTCCCCAATGCTGTAATCGAGAACCAAACCATGCTTATGCCTGTCTTCTGGAATATGGCCGACACCTGCTTCAGTGATTTTACGCGGCTTAAGATTCCTGATTTCTTTTCCATTTAGCCTTATCGAACCTGCTGTTGTCTTCCTAAGGCCGGCCAATGCTTCAATTAATTCGGATTGTCCATTTCCATCTACACCAGCGATTCCGACAATTTCTCCTGCCCGGACAGTTAAATCTAAGTTCCGAACAGCTGAAACGCCCCGGGAATCCTTGACTTCCAGTTCCCGAACCTCGAGAACTACATCAGAAGGAGTAGCTGACGTTTTTTCCGTCTTAAATAGAACTTCCCTACCGACCATTAAGCTGGCCAATTCGCTAGGATTCGTTTCGTTGACATTCACTGTACCAATTCCTTGCCCTTTCCGTATAACCGTTACCCTGTCACAAACCTCCATGATTTCCTTAAGTTTGTGTGTAATTAAAATGATAGATTTCCCCTCATTGATAAGGGCTTTCATAATATAAATCAATTCCTTGATTTCTTGAGGAGTCAATACAGCGGTCGGTTCATCAAAAATCAATAGCTCCGCACCACGGTAAAGTGTTTTAAGAATCTCGACACGCTGCTGCATCCCTATTGAAATATCGGCAATTTTTGCATAGGGGTCAACTCGAAGCTGATATTGTTCTGATAGTTTCCTAACTTCCTCGCTCGCTTCTTTTAAATCGATCTTACCCGCTTTTGATGGTTCTTTTCCTAAAATGATATTTTCTGTTACTGTAAAAGGGTCAACGAGCATAAAATGCTGATGGACCATGCCAATCCCTAAATCATTGGCAATGTTAGGACTGGTAATCTTGACTGGCTTGCCATTCACACGGATTTCTCCCTGCTCAGGCTGATATAAGCCGAATAAAACATTCATCAAAGTGGATTTACCCGCGCCATTTTCACCTAATAATGCGTGAATCTCCCCTTTTTTAACCTGAAGGGTAACGTTATCATTTGCGACGATGCCGGGGAATTCCTTACGGATATTAAGCATCTCAATTACATATTCCACGTATTATCAACTCCTAAAATGAGTATACATATTCTTAAATCATTTAATTGCTTCTACATAGCTTATTGATTTTTTTAAAAAACCAAATGAAAAACTACGATTCTATCATAGTTTTTCATTCGATATTTTTCAGTTGCTAAAGAGGCAATGGGAAAAGAAAGAATAGAGGGCACTTCTGCCTCCCTATTCTTTCTGGTATTACAGCTTATAAATCAAGTTTTTCAAATTCTTCATCCGTACCCGGAACCACGAATTCACCCGATTTAATTTTTTCTGTCCACTCTTCGACAGCTTTTAAAGATTCTTCTGTTACGTTTTCTTTTGTATCGGAAATTCCTACACCATTTTCTTCGATACCGTACTCAATTACTTTTCCGCCTGGGAAGTTCCCTTCTTTCGCTTTCTCGGAAAGGTCTTTAACTGCTACGTCCACACGTTTTAGCATGGAAGTCAGTGTGATGTTGTCGTCAGTTCCAGGAACAGCCCCTAATTTAGCTTGGTCGCTATCTACACCGATAACATAGATTTCTCTCTTTGGATCTTTTTGCTTTTGCTCGACAGCTTCAGTGAATACACCTTTTCCAGTTCCGCCAGCAGCATGATAAATAATATCGATACCTGAAGAGTACATGGAGCCTGCAGTGGATTTTCCGATATCAGCTTTATTGAAATCTCCAGCATATTTGACTTCAACTTTCGCATCCGGATTTACAGATAAAACCCCAGCCTTAAAGCCAACTTCGAATTTCTTGATTAATTCAGATTCAACTCCGCCGATAAAACCGACCTTGTTTGTTTTCGTTTGCAGCCCGGCAATTACACCAACAAGGAATGAACCTTGCTGCTCTTTAAAATTAATGCTGGCTACATTCTTTTTATCAACAACTGTATCCACGATAGCAAAGTTTGAATCCGGACGTTGGTCAGCCACTTCACCAACAGCTTCGGCTAAAAGAAAACCGATACCATAGATTAGTTGGTAATCTTCACGTACAAGCGTATTCAGGTTTTTAGCGTAATCGGCATCAGATTTAGATTGCAGGTAGTTATATCCGTCTTTACCTTTTTCCAGATCGTTATCCTTACCGAATTCCTGAATGCCCTTCCAAGCGGATTGGTTGAACGATTCGTCATCCACGCCTCCAGTATCAGTTACCATTGCAACCGTGAAGTTACCTTTTTTGTCTTTCCCATTTGAAGATTCTTTATCATCATTCTCTGAATTACCACATGCACCTAGTAGCGTACCGGCTGCAAGAACAAGTGAAAGAGCTAGACCTAATTTGCGCTTTTTCAATTTTTATCCCCCTAATATACATAGTTTTTAGAGCAGGAATGTTCTGAAAAGTCATTTATGTTTGCGTTTTCACTTCTCGTTAATTTTTTTTGCATACGTTTGATCGACTTTTACGGAATTGAAACAAACGCTTGCATTCATCCGTATGCAGTGTCAAGGCCTACACACGTTTACGAAGAACATGAAAGCTGAACATATTGGCTTTAAAGTAGTTAACAGAATACAGGATAGGCTGGTCCCAATCATCCAGATGCATCTGCTTTAGAACGAGTAGTGCGGCTTCTGGCGAGCATTTAAGGATAGGAGAAACCTTTTCATGATATCCTATAGGCTCAATCTCTGCTACGGCATGCGTAATTTTTCGATGCGCATCTCTTTCCAAAATATCAAATAGAGACTCATCATTACGGTCAAAATTTTCTGATAGTATAGATTCAGGAATTTTGTCAATACAGTAGATAACAGGCTCCCCATTCGCTGTCCTTACTCGTTCGATGATGACGATGCGTTCATCTGTTGAACAAGAAAACCTGCGTATATCCTCTTCTGTAGGTTCTTGGGCCGTCGAGCTTAAGAAAATCGTACCCGGCTTCATTCCTGCCTCTTCAATCATGTTCGTGACACTTTTTAATTGCTCGATACCTGAAGTGAACCGAGGTTTCGGATTGACGAAAGTCCCAACTCCATGACGGCGAATGATGATGTTTTCTTCTTCTAATATTCGCAGCGCTTCTCGAAGTGTCGCCCTACTCACTCCTAATTTTTTGGCAAGATCGAATTCTGAAGGGAATTTTTCATTTTCCTGATAGACTCCTGCTTCAATATCCTGCTTCAGGTAATCAATGACCTGCAAATATAAATGTCGACTATCTGATTTTATTGACATACAGTTTCCCCCAGCTAATTTCTTAAGACATCAGACCTCTGATGTTGAATCATTCCTACTAATCGAAAATAATATAACATTTTTTTTGATATAAATAAATAGTGTTTTACTATTTACTTTTAAAAAATTTAGGAAAAAATACCCTCGCCTGTGTCTTTCAATCTAGAGAAGGCCGCGAATTTTGTGCGATTATTCTCCTAAATCAGATAAATATTTTTTGCAAATGCAAAATGAATGCAGCTATGTTCAAGAAGATGTTTTCCTGTATAATAGGATTTATCTTCTTTGAAGGGATGTACACAAGATGTTAAAGATTACAGAATACACGATCGAAAAATTGAATGATCCATTTGGTATTTTGTCCGGTGAACGTTACGAGTTGTTCTTGGATATTGAAGTGCCTGAAGATGATGAGCTCTTTTCAGAAAGTGGTTTATATATCCGGGTGCTTTTTGCTGTGGAGGAACAAATGGGCAAATTGATTAAATATGATATTTTTGAAAAAGGGAACGAAGGCGCACTCGAATTCGATTTAGAAGAAGATGAAGAGGCGATGATTACCGACTTCTTCCATAAACATTTAGACGAGGCGATGAATAATTAAAAAAACCGGGCTGCAGCCCGGTTTTTTTAAAACTATGATGAATGCGCTTCATCCTGTTCATCTTTAGTTACCAATACATTTCGTGGTTTACTGCCTTCATATGGACCGACAATCCCCCTCGCTTCCATTTCATCAATCAATCTTGCTGCCCGGGTATAACCAATCCGGAAACGGCGCTGCAGCATGGAAACAGATGCAGTCTGCATTTCTACGATCAAGGACACCGCATCCCCGTATAAACTATCTTCGACTTCACCATTTGAAGTTTCTGCTATTTCATCCGGTATCATTTCTTCGTTATATTGTGCTTTTTGCTGTGAAATGACATATGTGACAACTTCCTCGACTTCATTGTCGGATAAAAAGGCCCCTTGGACGCGAACCGGTTTTGAAGCTCCTGCAGGCAGGAAGAGCATGTCACCCCGGCCTAACAGTTTTTCGGCTCCGCCCATGTCGAGTATCGTTCTCGAATCGGTCATTGACGAGACACTAAAAGCAATCCGAGATGGGATGTTCGCTTTAATGACCCCTGTAATTACATCTACGGATGGCCGCTGAGTGGCAATTATCAAATGGATGCCTGCGGCACGTGCCATTTGCGCAAGTCGTGTGATGGCATCCTCTACATCATTTGAGGCGACCATCATCAAATCTGCCAGCTCATCGACAATGACTACGATATAAGGCAATAGTGGTTGTTTTGCATCTTCTTCTATGTTATACCGATTAATATAATCGTTGTAGCCTTCAATATTACGTGTACCGGAATGGGAAAATAGCTCATAGCGCCTTTCCATTTCACTGACCACTTTTTGTAAAGCCTGTGCAGCTTTCTTTGGATTTGTCACTACAGGTGCGAGTAAGTGGGGAATTCCATTATAGACATTCAACTCCACCATTTTTGGATCAATCATCATCATTTTCACTTCATGTGGTTTTGCCCGCATCAGAATACTCGTGATAATCCCGTTGATACAAACGGATTTCCCGCTGCCAGTAGCACCAGCCACTAGTAAATGCGGCATTTTATTGAGCTCCGCTTTAACCGCTTCACCAGAAATATTCCGCCCTAAGCCTATTTGCAGCTTTGCGTCAGGCTTATCAACTTCCTTTGCCTCTAAAACTTCCCTTAATGACACCATTGCCACTTCGGAGTTAGGCACTTCTATTCCAATAGCCGATTTTCCGGGAATCGGAGCTTCGATCCTAATATCCTTTGCGGCCAGTGCAAGGGCCAAGTCATCGGATAGGCTGACAATTTTACTTACCTTCACCCCTACATCCGGATGAACTTCATATTTGGTTACGGCTGGGCCTAAATGAACTTGCGTGACCCTCGCTTTCACTCCAAAGCTATGAAAGGTGCGCTCAAGTTTTGCCGCATTTTCATGGATCAATTGGTATTCTCCGCTTTGGTCCGTTTTTTTGGGCTGCAATAATAACGAAAGAGGCGGTAAAAGATATTCTTTATTCTCCACTTCCGTAAAATTCATAGGTGGAACGGCATCATCCTGGTCCTCTGTACTTTCAGCTACAGATTCCGTAACTACCGGAATTATTTCATTTTCGTCGCTATAGGCTTTATCAGCAAAGCTGGAAATGATCCGTTCCGTCGCCATTTGCTGTGTTTCCTCTTCTTGATGAAGGGGCTGATCCATTTCTTCATCCGGATCTTTTTCCCGTTTCTTCTTTTTCACGGGATTCTTTTTCTTTTCTTTTTTGTCTTCATTCCACGTTTTCATATCATCTCTGAATGCAGACCATTGCTTTTTGAAAAAGCCACCAAGCCCGATGAAAAACTTCCCGAGGGTTTCACCTAAAGTTTTCCCGGTCAATAGGACGGCACCAACAATGATAAAAAGTAATGAAACGATTTTCGATCCAGCTTCGTCGAATAAAAAGTATGAGGCTGCAAATAATATCGCTCCAATCATACCTCCCCCAAGGTCCTTTGTGCTGGCCTTGCCGGTCACTTCCATCCAGAATAGTTCCCATGTATTCGAAATGACGCTGGGCTTTGTAAACGGTCCTCCATCTGCAAGCATGTTAAACAGCGTAACATGACTTAGTAGGAGCATGCTCGCGACAAGGAAGTACATCCCGACGAATTGCCGTTTTAACAGGTAAGGGACCTCTCTCTTTATCATCAAATAGAACCCAGCTGCAATTGCCCCCAATAAAAAGAGGATATACCATTCCCCCATGAAGAAGCGGATTAAAAAGACCGTCCCATTTCCCACTGCACCAAGCTTGGCAATGGCGATAATGGCCAGACCTATTAAAGTGAGGCCGATCAATTCGAATTTAAGCGTTATTTTTAACTTCTCTGTACTATTCTTTTTTCTGCGTTTCTTCTTTGCCATAATATCACCTGATTCTTCATGAAACTATTCTAACTTTCCTATTCAACATCACTACATGATTTCCCTTCACGAAACAAACGTTCGCTCACTGATTATACCAAATAAATATGTCCCTGTCCTTGATATATATACCATTTATTCTTAAGGCGGACAATTTCCCCATATAATGAATAAAGCAGCCAAGCGGCTGCTGATTTTCATTCCAGTATATCATAATTTACCTCAGTTAGTCGTTTTCACTAAGGATTCATCTGTTCGAACACATTTATGACAGCGCCCGGCTGAATGTGTACATTCATATAATCTTCAGGATCCGTGCTTACAATTCGATCAATACGAAAAGTGCGGCCACCGTCATGTTCAACCATCACATGTACACCATTATAGATCATTTCTATTAGATTTGCCGTCTTCTCATGGTGATGAGGGAAAATTATTTCTTCAGGAACGATCGTATAAAGCGTCATTGCAGAAGCCCCTCCTCTTCCCCAGCAATTTTGGGCCTTCTTTCTTCCATGAAGCTATTTAGTTTTCTCATGGCCTGGCCTACTCCTCCTACATCATCGATCATACCGATTTCAACCGCTTCGGCCCCGATTACATTTGTGCCGATATCACGGGTTAAATTACCTTTAGCAAACATTAAATCCTTAAAACTTTCTTCTGTAACGTTAGAGTGCCTCGTAACAAATTTAATGACTCTTTCCTGCATTTTATCCAAGTATTCAAAGGTTTGTGGCACGCCAATGACTAGTCCTGTCAAACGAATGGGATGGATCGTCATCGTTGCTGTTTCCGCTATAAAGCTATGGTCACACGAGACCGCAATCGGCACACCGATCGAATGCCCCCCGCCAAGTACAATCGAGACGGATGGCTTTGAAAGGGAAGCCAGCATTTCCGCGATGGCTAGTCCCGCTTCGACATCTCCTCCCACTGTATTTAAAATGACAAGCAGCCCCTCTATATTGGGATTTTGTTCAATTGCCACAATTTGCGGAATAACATGTTCATATTTGGTCGTTTTATTTTGAGGCGGCAGCTGCATATGTCCTTCAATTTGTCCAATGATCGTCAAACAATGGATTTTTGAGTCCTGAGATAGTTGTGGAACATTAGTAGCCCCCAGCTGCTGGATCTTTTCGATTAAAGTTGAATTCTTACCTTCCTGCTTGCCTTCATTTTCATTTGGTAATGGTGCATTATCCACTATGCCAACCCCTTTCTCTTATGCCTATAGCTTTATTATGTCTCGAGTCTCGGACTTCATTCTTCAAGATAAAAAGAGGTTGGACACAGATAAAAGAACCCCTGACTGTTCAAATCAGGGGTCCCTTACTTAATATTCCATGATGATCGGTAAAATCATTGGGCGGCGTTTCGTTTTTTCATAGAAGAATTGGTTTAACGCATCACGCATTTCCTGCTTCAGCGTGGACCAATCAAAAGGTTGGCGCGACCCATTTTTCTTTACGATTTCACTTACTATTTCTGTTGCTTCCCCAATCATTTTTTCAGATTCGCGAACATATACGAAGCCCCTTGAAATGATTTCAGGTCCTGCTGCAATGCTTTTATCCTGACGGTTCAACGTGACTACTACAATCAAAATGCCATCCTGGGATAACAAGCGACGATCACGAAGAACGATATTACCCACATCTCCGACACCGCTGCCATCTATCAAGATATTTCCTGCAGAGACTTTGCCGGAAAGACCCATTTTATTGCCCTTTAGTTCAATGACATCACCTTTTTCGGCAATTATGATGTTTTCTCGTTTAATCCCCGCGGCTATCCCCACTTTTTGATGGGCATATAAATGGCGGTATTCCCCATGTACAGGGATGAAGAATTTAGGATTCATCAAATTGATCATCATTTTAAGTTCTTCCTGGCTGCCATGGCCTGTTACGTGCACTTTATATTTATTTGCAGATACCACTTCCGCACCTACCCTGTATAGCAAATCGACGGTTTTTGATAAAATAAGTTCGCCGCCTTGTAGAGGTGATGCACTGATCAAAACTGTGTCTCCCTTTTTGATCGTTACCTGCTTGTGTGTCTGTTTTGCCATTTTTTGAAGTGCGGCAATGGGCTCCCCCTGATGACCTGTCGATAACACGACGATTTCACGGTCGTCATACTTGCTAATTTCATTAATTGGGATTATCAGCTCTTCTTCGACCTTTAAGTAGCCAAGGTTCAAAGCTGTTTCGTAAACGCGTTGCAGGCTTTTTCCTACAACGGCCACTTTTCTGCGACTTGCTGCCGCTGCATTGAAAACATGTTGAATCCGGTTGATGTTCGAAGCGAAGCACGCAACGATGATCCTTCCGGAGGCAGCATGAAAAGCATCTGTAATATCTTTGGCCACAACTGCTTCTGATGTCGTATAACCTGGCCTCTCGGCACCGGTACTATCCGAAAGCAAGCAGAGGACACCTTCTTCACCGATACTAGCCATTTTACCGATTTCCGGTTTATATAGATCTGTTGCCGCTTGGTCGAATTTGAAATCCCCCGTATAAACGATTGCACCTTCACGAGTGTGGATCACGACTCCGACGGAATCGGGAATACTATGGTTAGTCCGGAAAAAAGACACGGCTGCTTGAGGAAAACTTAAAAGAGAATCCGAATCGATTTCAGTGAATGTTGCCCTGCCGTTAAAGCCATCTTCCTTTAATTTCGTTTTGATTAAGGCAAGCGTAAGCTTTGTTCCATAAATAGGGACCGGCAAATATTTCAAGACATAGGCAAGCGCTCCCATATGGTCTTCATGACCATGAGTAATGAATATCCCCTGCACCCGTTCCTTATTATCCATCAAATAAGAAATATCAGGGATAACCGCATCGATTCCGAGCATTTCATCTTCTGGCAGCATTAACCCTGCATCAAGAAGATAGATGTCCTCATTCACCTCGACGACGTACATATTTTTACCAAGTTCCCCTTGTCCTCCAAGAGAAATCACTTTTATTCCATTATTTTTATCTTTACCCAATCGAATATCCTCCTTAAAAAATCCCGTTCATAATTTCCCAATGGTTTCATTATAACCGATGTTCAAAAAACATGACAACACTTACCATTTTCAGAGGGATTTTTTCATTTAATTCAAAAAACAACCTATTATGTAAAAGATCCTTTGTACTTTTATCCAGTTTCGATTCATCATCAAAAATAATTTCAAATATTCTCATGAAATCGGAAAGGCTACCCCATTCATATACATCATTATGTAAAAACAAGCCAATCTTCACCGATCAGCTTGTTCCGTGTCTTTTTATTTTTTTAATACCTTGGTTAATGCAAGGCGTTCTTGCTCCGTCAATGGCACGATCGGGAGTCTCACCGATCCAACGTCAATTCCAAATAACTGAAGCGCTGTTTTGACAGGTGCAGGGCTTGGCGCCGCAAATAAACCTTTGATAATCGGTAACAGTTCCTGATGCAGGCGGGCTGCCTCTTTCAAATTTCCACTGATGAAGGCCTCCACTATTTTCTGCAACTCATTACCGGCAATATGTGAAGCAACCGAAACTACACCCACACCACCAATCGCCAATACTGGGAGTGTTAAAGCGTCGTCCCCACTATATAATGCAAAATCTTCGTCCGTGCCGGCTATGATTTGGGTCATAGCGTTTAAATCCCCGCTCGCTTCCTTAACGGCTACGATATTAGGAATTTTTGAAAGGCGGATGATCGTTTCCGGTTCAACGTTAACCGAAGCTCTCCCAGGGATATTATATACCATAACAGGGAGAGTCGTACTAGCTGCAATAGCCTTAAAATGCTGGTACAGACCTTCTTGATTCGTTTTACTATAATACGGAGCCACGAGCATTATCGCATCGGCACCATTTTGTTCCGCTTTTTTTGTCAACTCGATGGAAGCATACGTATTGTAGCTTCCTGTACCCATGATGATGGGTACACGTTTTTCAACAACCTTAGAAACATGACGCAATAACGCGATTTTCTCCTCCGAAGATAAAGTCGGGGATTCACCTGTCGTTCCCGAAAGCACAAGAGAATCCGTTCCATTCGTTAATAAGTAATTAACCAATGAAGTCGTCTTTTGAAAATCAACATTTCCCTTGCTGTCGAAAGGGGTGACCATTGCGGTTGATACTCTACCAAATATCATTATTTAACACCTCTTTAATTTTTAAAACCTTTATTTATTTAACCCTATGATTAATGTACTTCACTTTCATGCAATTGAAATGCATAGTGCAGGGAATTAACAGCTTCTATTAAATCTTCTTCTTTTACAAGTACCCAAATTGTCGTATGACTGTCCGCTGACTGGAGAATGGCAATTTCCTTTTCGGACAGCGCTGTGACAATCTTCGCTGCAACGCCCGGCACTCCGTTGATGCCTGCACCAACTACTGAAACCTTGGCACAATTCCGCTCAATGACCGGTTCATGACCAAGCTCGGCCAAAATCGAGAGGGCGAGTTCTGTCATCTCTTCCGAAACGGTATAAACTACGCCACTTGGATATATATTTATAAAGTCCACTGAAATGGAGGCATTGGCCATTGCTTTGAAAACTTCTGCCTGTAGATTATATTGATCTTTTTTCGCACGGACCTTGATTTGAGTAATCTTTGGAACATGGGCAATCCCGGTTACGAGCCTTTCACGTATATCACTGCCCTGGCTTCCCTTGGTCATGCTTGTAACAAGTGTCCCCAAACCTTCGCTGTATGTTGACCTTATCCGAATCGGGACTTTTGCCTGCATCGCAATTTCAACCGCTCTAGGGTGAATGACCTTCGCCCCTTGATAAGCCATGTTACAAACTTCCGTATATGAAACGATTGATAATGGACGAGCTTGATCGGCAATACGTGGATCTGCCGTCATGATTCCTTCCACATCCGTAAAGATATCGACCCGTTCAGCTTGCAATGCGGCACCTAATGCAGCTGCTGAAGTGTCACTTCCACCACGGCCGATGGTGGTGATGTCCCCGTTTTTAGCAGCTCCCTGGAAACCTGCTACAACAACTACATCCTTCACTTCAAGTTCTTTCATGAGACGATCGCATTTCATTTCGATTATTTTCGCACTTGAATAGTCGGTATTCGTCAAGAATCCCGCCTGAGCTCCCGTATAAGCGACCGCATCAATGCCATTTTCCAAGAGCATGTTCGTAAATACGACAGATGAAATCGTTTCTCCTACTGACATAAGTAAATCCTGTTCTCGTTTTGAAAGGCTGGCTTTCGCTCCATTTACTAGGGAAAGTAAGGTATCCGTTGCATAAGGATCGCCTTTTCTTCCCATTGCTGAAACCACAACCACCACTTTATAGCCTTCTTTAATCGCATTTTCAATATGTCCCTTGGCAAATGAACGGCTTGCCTCATCTCGTACGGATGTCCCTCCGTATTTCTGGACGATAATTTTCATAATATGCACCCCAAATATAAGCCAGCTTCCCGATCCGGGAAGCTGACAAAAACTCTCTATCCTATTGGAAATTAATTTTCTGTCGAGTTCATTAGAATAAATTATTACTTAACGGTGACCAAACCTAATTTCAAAAGGCTTTCAGCAATTTGAACGGAATTCCAAGCTGCTCCTTTTAATAAATTATCGGAAACCACCCATAAGTGGAAGCCTTTATCTTCATCCAAATCTTTGCGAATTCGACCGACGAATACATCATTCTTGCCTACGGATGAAGCAGGAGTTGGGTAAACCTGTTGTTCCGGTTCGTCTTCTAACACAATTCCAGGTGCCGTTCTCATTAAATCTTTGATTTGAGAAGCAGCTATGCCTTCTTTTTCAACTTCAATGTAGACAGATTCAGAATGACCTGTTACAACTGGAAGCCTTACGCAAGTCGCAGCAACTGGAAGGTCTTGCATATGCATGATTTTCTTTGTTTCATTAATCATTTTCATCTCTTCGAATGTGTACCCGTTATCTTGGAATTTATCGATTTGGGGAATGACGTTAAATGCGATTTGATAATGCTTTTCATCCCCTTTTACCGGTAAAATCTTCGGTTCTATTTCTTTTTCATCAAGCAAGTCGCGAGCTTGTTCCTTTAATTCATTTATCGCTGCAGCACCTGCACCAGAAACAGCCTGGTAGGTAGAAACAACGATTTTTGATAAGCCATAGGTCTGGCGGATAGGCTCTAATGCCACAACCATTTGGATAGTTGAACAATTCGGGTTTGCAATGATCCCATTATGCTGTTTCAAGTCTTCTTCATTTACTTCAGGAACGACTAGCGGCACATTTTCATCCATGCGGAAAGCGCTCGTATTATCCACTACTATCGCACCGCGTTTCACTGCTTCTGGAGCCAATTCCTTAGACACGCTTCCTCCAGCACTGAATAAAGCGATATCTATGCCTTCAAAGCTTTCAGGTCTTGCTTCCTGCACTTCGATTTCTTCGCCCTTAAACGTAAGTTTGATTCCTGCGGAACGAGCCGATGATAAAAAGATGATTTTCTTAATCGGTAAGTCCCTTTGTTCGAGAGTTGAAATCATTTGTTGTCCTACTGCTCCAGTTGCTCCCACAACTGCAATACGCAATCCCTGTGTCTCAGTCATTTATACATACTCCTTTTCTATCTCTTAAATTAGTTATTTGTTGGATTTATTACTTCTTGTTCAGAATATCATTTATTTTATCACATTAACATTCCAAAGGGTCGCACTTTAACAAAATATTCTGGTAGTGGAGTGGTTTTTTATAACTTCAACCTACAAATTCATGCATATATGTCAGTCGTTAGAAAGCTAGATCTGTGCAGAAACTTGTTCAGGCTAAATCATCCTTGAACCTTTCGACGATGACAGGTTGAATCTGTTCCCTTTCAAGTGCCGATATGATCGTATCCCTTATCATGCTCATCCTTGCAACCATGGAGCTTGGTTTGCCTGTGGGATTATCCTGGCCATATGGAACAAAATAAATATCTTTTGCTGCCATCAGCCTCATTAGATTGACACCATTTAACCCAAGTGCATCATTTGTTGATATCGCGACCACGACTGGACGATGATTTCTCATCGTCGCTTTTGCAGCCATAAGTACAGGCGAATCGGTAAGAGCATTTGCCATCTTACTCATTGAGTTACCCGTTAAAGGAGCGATCACCATACAATCAAGTGGCAATTTAGGTCCTAATGGCTCTGCTTTGACGATTGTATCAACGACATGATTCCCCGTCAATTTTTCTATTCTTTCGACCCAGTCCTCACCCTTTCCAAAACGGGTTTCCGTGTTTTGTACGGTCGATGTTACGATGGGAATGACTTCTGCCCCTTCATTTACAAGTTTTTCTATTTCTGGAAACACTTCATCATATGTGCAATGTGATCCTGTTAATCCGAAACCAATCCGTTTCCCTTTGAGACTCATATTCTTTTCCCCTTCCTTTTCAAGAACTCGTCTTGAATCAATAGTCCCAGTGCATTCGCTAATATCTGACCTGCTGTTTTCGGGGCAACTATACCCGGCAGGCTCGGTGCCAACAGCGCCTTAATTCCCCTTTTTTCAGCGTAACGAAAATCCGTCCCCCCCGGTTTTGAAGCAAGGTCGATGATTAATGTATGAACGGGCATATTAGCTATAACTTTTGCGGTAATTATCGGAAAAGGAATCGTATTGATACATATATCGACATTTTTCATTTCTGCAGCAAGATCATTTAAATGAAATGGGGTTATTGCCATTTCACTGATCCTCGCAATATCTTCACTTTTTCTTGCCCCTACCTTTACTTTTGCTCCAAGTGCCTGGAATGACCGGGCTACACTCATACCGACCCTCCCCAGCCCGAGAACGGCTACATTCGATCCATGGATAGTAAAATCCGTATGTTGAATGGCCATCATGATCGCACCTTCAACAGTAGGAATCGAATTATAAATAGCCACATCATCACGTTCGAACAATAGAACGAGTTTGCGATCCACTTTCTTGAATATTTCATCGAGGTAATCGTTACTGATTCCTGCATAAAAAATGCAATGTGCCGGGGTATTTTTTATCATTTCTTCAGTCAAAACAACCTCTTCACTGGAAAAGATCGTTTCTACTTTCCCATCTGAATCCGTGCCCCGGACAGGTAAAATAACTGAATCTAATTCCATGAAATTTAAATCTTCCATTTTTTCCTTAACCGCGCCGGTAAAAGCATGGTCGAGCTGTTCAAAACCTACCAATAATAGCTTTGCATCAAGCTCCGTCAGTTTACGGACAACTTCAAGCTGACGCGCATCTCCACCAATTACAGCGATTTGCATGCCTGTGAGCATTAAAACCGTCACCTTCTTTATATTAAAGATCCTAAACATTCCTTGCCTCATGATCCAATTCCTTCAGGAAGCAATTCGGTTTTTGCTACATTCTCTAGTTACCCTGCCATATTATGTTTTCACTTAAAAAACGGTGATAAGAAATGAGAAAACGCCCTAGCTATTGCCAGCTAAGGCGTTTTCGAGAGTGCATTTCAAGTAGTTCCAATGAGTATGGCGCGAGTGTCATTAACCGTCCATATGCTCTCCGTCTTTAAGTGAAAGTCCTTCCTGAAAATCAATGATGACCATATCCGCACCGATTTTTTTAATATGTTCCCACGGCACTCTTATTTCACTGCCATTCCTTATAAAGCCGAACCATTTAACAGATGGGATGATCAACGAGGTAATTCGTCCATTTCCATCTATTTCCAAATCGGTCTGACCAAGGATTCCTAATCTTTCCGCCCTATTCACATCGACTATTTCCTTACCGCTCAATTCGCTCAACCTCAATTTTGGTTCCCCCTTTTTTCGCCTTCTATTCAATCTATATCCGAAAAAAGTAAACTTAGAAGGAATTTATCCAAATATTGTCCATTACACTGGACCCACCACATTCAAAGAAAAAAAGCCTGACCTCCCATTAATAAAAGGAAGGTGCAGACTTGTTCGTTATTATTTGTCCCAGTTTTCCAACGGGCTCACCAATGACAAGGAATGTTCCGTAAAGATCTGGTTTGCCAATTCATTGACGGTATCCTCTGTCACCGCGTCAATCTTGATGATGATATCATCAAGAGAACGGTGCTCACCTAACATCAGCTCATTTTTTCCGTTCCGGCTCATGCGGCTATTCGTGCTTTCAAGGCTGAGCATCAAGCTTCCTTTAAGTTGCTCTTTACTATTTCTTAATTCCTTTTCCGTAATGCCATCCCTTTTTAAAGTATCCAGTGTTTCCTGAATGGTTTCATACAGGCTGTCAAGCTGATTTGTGCCTGTCCCCCCATACACTGTCACCATACCGCTATCTTGATAGCTGGAATGATAGGAATAAACGGAATAGGCAAGACCGCGTTGCTCCCTAACGTCCTGGAATAGGCGGCTACTCATGCTTCCTCCAAGAATATTATTCAAGGTAATCAGGCTGTATGTTTTATCATTACCGATTTCCAACCCTTTGTAACCAAGGCATAAGTGGGCTTGTTCCGTATCTTTTTTACGGGTGATCCTATTTTCATGGAAGGAAGGTTTGACCAATTCAAGACGATCTTCCCCTCCTTGATACGAGCCAAAGTAGTCTTCGACTTCCTGAATCAATTTTTCATCCACATTCCCAGCAATGGACACTACTACCTTATCGGGTGTATACATGTCATGGACGTATTTTTTTAATGTATCACTATTGAACGTTTCAAGTGTATTTTCCGTCCCGAGTATAGGATAGCCAAGGGGGTGATTTTCATATACCGCCTTGCTTAAGAGGTCATGGACAATGTCATCTGGTGTGTCTTCATACATTTTGATTTCTTCGTAGACGACATTTTTTTCTTTTTTCAATTCTTCCCCATCAAATGTTGAATTGAAGAACATATCGGCAAGGATTTCAAGTGCATAGCTTGCATGGTTATCCATTACTTTAGCATAATAGCATGTATATTCTTTTGAAGTGAATGCATTCACCTGTCCCCCAATACTATCGAACGACTCGGCAATTTCACGCGCATTTCGCGTAGTTGTCCCTTTGAAGAACATATGCTCCAGGAAATGTGAAACCCCATTCAATTCTGGTGTTTCATTTCTTGAACCTGTTTTGATCCATACCCCTATTGCTGCTGATCGTACAGTTGGGATATTTTCCAATACAATTCTTACTCCATTTTGACACGTGTATTTCTTAATCAACTAACATTCCTCCCAATCATTCTATGCTGCTATCGTTACCAATACATTATGGATTCGATCGCTCTTCATCTACTGCTTCCGAAACGGTAACAACATCTAAGTCTTTCTTTTTTATTTCAATTATTAACGTTTCCAATGATTTTGCAGCTGATTCCGTCGGATGCATCAATATAAATGCTCCTGGGTGTACCTTAGAAAGCACTCTTTGCTGAAGGGCCTCAGGGCTTGGCTTTTGCCAGTCGATCGTATCCACACTCCACATGGCTGTCTCCATACCGAATGAATCTGCAATTTTCACCGTTTCGTCCCGGTAGCTTCCACTTGGAGGTGCGAACCATTTCATTTTCAAACCTGTCACCGCTTCAATGACTTCGTTCGTTTTTCGAATTTCCTCACGTGTAGCTTGGGCGGATATGTTTTTCATATCGGGATGTGAATAGGAATGATTTCCAATTTCATGCCCGCCACCCTTAATCATCTTGGCCAAATCAGGGTTTTTTTTGGTCCAATTACCTTCAAGGAAAAAAGTGGCCTTGACATTATTCTTTTTTAACACAGCCAACATATCTTGTAAGTATTCATTCCCCCAGGCCACATTGATTAAAAATGAAACCACTGGCTTTTCGGGATGGGCCCGGTAAATCGGAGCCGGATCCAGATCCTCCATATGTATCTTTGCAGGTACTTGCTGAAATACCAGTTTATCCTTATCGAATACGCCCTCCTTCTTCATGGCTTTATACGAATCATCAATATTTACCTTCAGGCCGTTATACGCAGGAACGGTTTTCCAAACAGAGTCTATTCGTGCATCCTGTGGTGCAATCTCATATTTTTTTGTTGAATCTTTTATTTGTAAAAGAAGCTCGTCTTCTTGCTTCATTGAAGCAACTGAATCATCGATTAATTGGGTCAAATAAATTTGTGTATATGGATTTTGCACTAATAACCATGATATACCTGCAATGGCACTTATCGCAACTATCTGCTTCCATTTATTATTCATTTTTTACGCCCCCTTCATACCAAAATGTATGAAGAAAACGGACAAGGTAGAACATGACATCCTTTTAATGCCATTCACACTATGGTTATTCCAATACTTAAAACAAAAAAAGCATGCAGATTCACAAGGAATCGCATGCCGGAATTTCATTTTTATTACGATTGAGAAGGATTAGCTGCCTCTTTTTGCTCTTTCAGGACCGCTTTACGAGAAAGGTTTACCCTTCCTTGCTTATCAATCTCAGTAACTTTGACCAATAATTCATCGCCAAGTGAAACGACATCTTCCACTTTTCCAACTCTTTCTTCAGCCAGTTCAGAAATATGTACCAAACCGTCTTTACCATTGAAGATTTCAACGAAGGCACCGAACTTTTCAATACGTTTAACTTTACCTAAGTATAGTTCGCCCACCACGACTTCACGTACGATATCCTCAATGATTTTCTTCGCTTTTTGAATCATTGGTTCGTCAGTGGAAGATATGAATACCGTTCCATCTTGTTCAATGTCAATTTTCACGCCAGTTTCTTCAATGATCTTGTTGATATGTTTTCCGCTCGGTCCAATGACATCACGGATCTTATCCGGATTTATGGACATTGTAACGATTTTTGGAGCATATTGGGATAACTGCTCACGCGGTTGATTGATTGTTGACATCATTGATTCCAAAATATGCATCCGGCCATGTTTGGCTTGAAGTAATGCTTCTTCAAGAATCTCTCTAGAAAGACCCTCAATCTTAATATCCATTTGCAGGGCAGTAACTCCTTTTGAAGTACCTGCGACTTTAAAGTCCATGTCTCCCAGATGATCTTCCATACCTTGAATATCCGTTAAGATCGTATAGTGCTCACCTGTTTTGACAAGACCCATAGCAATACCTGCAACTGGAGCTTTCAATGGAACACCGGCATCCATCATTGCCAAAGTGCTTGCACAGATACTTGCTTGTGATGTTGAACCGTTTGATTCAAGCACTTCAGAAACAAGCCTGATTGTATATGGGAAGTCCTTATCGTTAGGAATGACAGGCTCCAGTGCTCTTTCACCGAGTGCACCATGACCGATTTCACGACGTCCTGCTCCACGGATAGGGCCAGTTTCCCCAACACTGAAATGCGGGAAATTATAGTGGTGCATAAAACGTTTTGACTCTTCGGTTCCAAGTCCATCCAGAATCTGCACATCACCGAGTGCACCCAATGTACAGATGGATAGCGCTTGGGTTTGACCGCGCGTGAACAAACCGGAACCATGTGTACGGGGCAAAATGGTAACTTCTGATGATAATGGTCTGATTTCGTCAGGATTACGGCCATCCGGACGCACTTTTTCTTCAGTGATTAAACGGCGGACTTCGGATTTGACCAATTTATTCAGGATTTCTTTGATTTGCTTTAATTTTTCTTCATCCGTCTCTTCTTCATAATGAACCAACACACGATCTTTTACTTCTTTGATCGCGTCTTCACGAGCATGCTTTTCCTGAACTTGTACAGCTTTGTTCAAGTCTGCTCCACATAGGCCTTTCACTTCTGCTTCCAGTTCAGCATCCACTTGATATAAAGTGACCTGCATTTTTTGCTTGCCGATTTCAGCAACGATTTTCTCTTGGAAGGCAATGATCTTCTTGATTTCATCATGTCCAAACATGATTGCTTCAAGCATGGTTTCCTCTGGTACTTCATTGGCCCCTGCTTCAACCATGTTGATAGCATCTTTAGTGCCGGCAACCGTCAGATTGATGTCACTTTCAGCTAGTTGGTCAACAGTAGGGTTAATAATGAATTCATTATTGATTCTCCCCACTACAACACCAGCAATTGGACCTTCGAAAGGTATATCGGAAACTGAAAGTGCAAGGGAAGAGCCTAGCATAGCTGCCATTTCCGTAGAACAATCTTGATCGACACTCATGACCATGCTGATGATCTGAACATCGTTCCTGAAGCCATCGGCGAAAAGCGGACGGATTGGACGATCAATTAAACGGCTTGCAAGAATGGCCCTTTCACTTGGCCGGCCTTCACGTTTGATGAAGCCTCCCGGAATTTTACCGACTGCGTAAAGTCTTTCTTCGTAGTTCACTGTCAAAGGGAAGAAGTCGACATTTCTAGGTTCCTTCGAAGCTGTTGCTGTACTTAATACGGCAGTTTCTCCATAACGGACTAAAACTGCTCCGTTTGCTTGTTTGGCCAATTGCCCTATCTCTACCGTTACATTACGGCCGGCCCAGTCAAATGAATACGTATGTTTTTCCTGTCCCATTTATTAAACCCCTCTCTGAATCTTCACTTAGAGGCTTAGTTTACCTAAACCTGTATTGGATTAAATCATTTATATGTGAAAGTAACTGAACTCGAGTTAAAACCAAACTATTCCTATTATGCACGAAAAAAACAAGCATTAACAGTAAAATGAATAAAAATTTCATTCATTTGATTATGTATATCCTGATCATTTATAAACGGAAAAGGACCCGGCTCCTGCCGAGTCCCAAGGACGAAGGCTCAGCCTTATGTAGAATACGTCCAAATCATTTGATTAACATCAAAAAAGCGGGAAATTTCCCGCCTTCCTGAAAAAATTATCTACGTAGACCTAATTTGTTAATTAGTGTACGGTAACGAGTAACGTCTTTGTTACGTAGGTAAGTCAAAAGATTACGACGTTTACCTACCATTTTAAGAAGACCGCGACGTGAATGGTGGTCTTTTTTGTGTGTACGTAAGTGACCGTTCAAGTTGTTGATTTCTTCTGTTAATACTGCGATTTGAACTTCTGGAGACCCAGTGTCAGTATCGTGAGTTCTGAACTCAGCGATAAGTTCGTTTTTGCGTACTTGTGTAATTGCCATGTTATTATTCCTCCTAAAATTCTGTAAAATCACCTATTACCGAGCCAGCGTCGGAGTCTCGACTAGCCAAGCAATGGTTATTTTCATACATACAATAGAATACATGTTTTTTATTAAAATTGCAAGTCTTGTCTTTTATGCTTCAAGCTTTTCAAAATAGGCGATTGCATGTTGCTTATCCGTTTCAATCTGGGCGACCAATGCTTCAAGACCGGAAAATTTCTGCTCACTCCTCAGTCTTGTATGCCACTCTACCGAAACCTGGCTGCCATATATATCTCCCGAGAACTCCAAGGCATGAACCTCTACAGTGGGATATTTAGGTTTTTCTTCGTGGAACGTAGGTTTGTAACCGACATTGCAAACTCCATTATACCATTTACCTCTTATTTTGATCCTGACGGCATATACGCCTGCAGCAGGAAAGATATAATCGTCACTTACTTCAATATTAGCAGTGGGGAATCCCAACTTCCTGCCCCGTTTTTCACCGTGAATGACATGACCTTTCGTTAAAAAACGTCTGCCGGCCAAATGATAAAAGTCGGAAAAGTTACCATTACCGAGAGTTTCCCTGATTCTGGTCGAGCTAACCTTTTCATCTTCAAGTGTCTGTTTTGCAACGACTGTCTGCGAAAACCTGCCCTTTGCGTAAATAGGCAAATCTTCCATCGATCCTTGACCATAGCGACCGTATGAATAATCAAAGCCTGCAACTACGTGGCGGACATTCAGCCCGGCAATGTACTCGTCAACGAATTGTTCCGGCAGCACAGAAGCGAATTCCTTGCTGAAATTGACAATGAATAAATAATCTATCTCCATCGCCCCTATGATATCCACCTTATCTTCAAGTGGAGTGATATAGCGGATATTTTCCGTTTTCCTACCCAGTACTGCAGATGGATGCGGATCAAATGTCATGACTGCTGACTTAAGATTCATTTCACCGGCTTTTTGCTTGGCTGTTTGGATAACAATCTGATGACCTTTATGTATTCCATCAAAAAATCCAAGCGCCATTACAAGCTCGGGAAAATCCTCCGAATTAAATTGATGAGGATGCTCTATTGCGATCACTTTCACCTTTCAATCTCCTCTTTCCGGCGGTAAAACAGTCTATAATTCTTGTGCCAATACTTTTACAGGTTTAATTAATCCCTCTTTTGTCGGATGTATTTGATAGATGGCAATAGCCTTATCTGTTGGGTCGACCATCACAAAAGGCTTCCCTTTTTCAACAACAACATCCTTTGTTTGTTCCAATACCGCACCGTTAAGTACTTTCTTTGCTACTTTATCACTAATCTGAAATTTGGGCAAATGAAATAATCCCCGCTCCAAAGGCAACAGAAATTCATCCGTTTGTCCACTTTCCATGAACTCTTCCACTTCAGAAAATGTGAAACAGTCCTCCTGCTTAAAACCTGCTGATTCAATGCGAGTCAAATCAGACATATGGGCAGGAAACCCCAGTTCTTCACCCATCATGACTGCAAGCGTCCGAATGTATGTTCCTTTGCTGCATTTGACTCGAAAACGGAATGAAATGGTTTCCCCTTTAAATTCAGAACGATCATCGAGAAGGGTAATATCATAGATGGTGATCTCTCTCGTCGGCCTCTCCACTTCTATCCCTGCACGGGCATATTCATATAACTTCTTTCCGTTTACCTTTACCGCTGAAAACATCGGCGGCGTCTGTTCGATTTTTCCAGTCAATGATTCCAACACTTCCAGAATCCGTTCACGCTGAATAACTTGATCAATCTTTTTCTCTTCCACTTTTTCACCGCTTGCGTCTTCAGTTGTCGTTGAAAAACCAAGGGTCACTTCCCCTTCATACGCTTTGCCGGCTTCTGTCAAATATTCGGCTATCTTAGTTGCCCTGCCAATACAAATAGGTAAGACCCCTGTTACATCAGGATCTAAAGTACCTGTGTGCCCTACTTTTTTTGTCTTTAAAATCTTTCTTAATTTAAAAACACAATCATGGGATGTCAATCCCTTGGGTTTCCATAATGGAAGAATACCGTTCACGCTTTCACCTCATCATTTATAAAACACCTAAACTACTCTCATAAAGCAAAATGAATTTCAATTCCGAAAGGTGTTTTTCGTTTTTTTACATATTCTTTTTTCAAAAAAAAAGAGACCGACTTCAAGAAGTGCAAAGCACTTATTGAGTCGGCCTCCTTTTACTGCTTGCTTATTCCTCGTCTTTTTCAGCCGGTTTATCCTCTGAATTGATTTGGGAAATCAACGACTCGATACGATTACCATAATCGACCGATTCATCAAATTCAAAAAACAGTTCAGGAGTTTTACGCAGGCGGATTCGCTGCCCAATTTCTGAACGCATGAATCCTTTCGCCTTAGCTAGACCTTGAAGGGTTTTCTCCCTTTGTTCCTGGTCACCCAAAACGGAAATATAAACTGTTGCCTGTTGTAAATCGCCTGTAACCGCGACATCAGTCACTGTAACAAACCCGATTCTTGGATCTTTAATTTTTCGGCCGATAATTTCACTCAGCTCTTTTTTCATTTGTTCGCCAACACGATTTGAACGAAGGCTCATAATATCACCTCGATAGCCTAAAGCCAGTCTATATCTGTTATTGTTCGCTCTAGTTCCGGAAAAGAATCTAGAAATTTAAGGGCATTTTGAAGTTCCCGTTCAGTAGCCTTCCTTGAGGATGTTACAGTTACGATAGTAATTTTTGTCCGCTGCCATAAATCCTGAAAATCGGTCTCTGCTACAGAAATATTGAACTTTTGCTTAAGCCGTGTCATGACACGCTGAAGCACGGCCCTTTTTTCTTTCAAAGAATGGGTGTCATGGATGATGCATTCACATTGGACAGAGCCAACGATCATTTACGCTCGATCTCTTCCATTACATACGCTTCAATTACATCGCCTTCTTTAAGGTCGTTGTAATTTTTAATCGTAATACCGCACTCATAGTTCGTTGCCACTTCTTTTACATCATCTTTAAAACGTTTCAATGCATCAATTTCACCTTCGTAAATGACGACACCTTCACGAATTAAGCGAATTCCGCTATCACGTGTAATTTTTCCTTCTGTAACGTAAGAACCGGCAATCGTACCTACCTTGGATACTTTGAAAGTCGTACGAACTTCAGCCTGACCGATAATTTTTTCTTCGAATTCAGGGTCAAGCATCCCTTTCATTGCCGACTCGATCTCTTCGATCGCTTTATAGATGATGCGGTGAAGGCGGACATCAACATTTTCTGATTCAGCTGCACGCTTTGCATTCACGTCAGGACGGACGTTAAATCCGATGACGATTGCATTAGAAGCTGTAGCAAGGATGATATCAGACTCTGTAATGGCACCGACGCCAATGTGTATGATTTTCACTTTAGCGCCTTCCACTTCTATTTTATTCAGGGAGGCGGCTACTGCTTCCGCAGAACCTTGAACATCAGCTTTTAAAATGATGTTCAATTCTTTAATTTCCCCTTCTTTCATTTGCTCGAACAATGTATCCAGGGTTACACGGGATTTTTCATTACGTTGTGAAGCAAGTTGTCTCTGTGCACGCACTTCCCCAACTTGACGAGCTGTTTTCTCATCTTCAAAGACGATGAAACGATCACCGGCCTGTGGCACTTCGTTCAATCCAGTGATTTCAACCGGTGTTGAAGGACCTGCATCCTTAACACGGCGTCCAAGATCGTTAACCATAGCACGAACACGTCCGAATGTATTACCGATAACAATCGGATCACCGATTTTCAACGTTCCGTTTTGAACAAGCAAAGTGGCAACCGATCCGCGCCCTTTATCCAAACGTGCTTCGATAACCGTTCCATTCGCTTTACGAGTTGGATTCGCTTTATACTCCTCCACTTCACTGACAAGAAGTATCATTTCAAGCAAGCTATCGATACCCTCACCGTTTTTAGCTGAAATTGGTACGAAAATTGTGTCTCCGCCCCATGCTTCAGAAACTAAACCATGTTCTGTCAATTCTTGCATGACACGATCCGGATTGGCAGCTTCTTTATCCATCTTATTGACAGCGACGATAATTGGAACTTCTGCCGCTTTAGCATGGTTGATCGCTTCAATCGTTTGAGGCATAACGCCATCATCCGCAGCGACGACTAGAATGGTGATATCGGTAACTTGTGCACCGCGGGCACGCATTGTTGTAAACGCAGCATGGCCTGGTGTATCCAGGAATGTTATTTTCTTATCATTAACTTTAACTTGATAAGCGCCGATATGCTGCGTGATTCCACCCGCTTCGCCTTCAGTAACTTTTGTATGGCGTATAGAATCAAGCAATGTCGTTTTACCATGGTCAACGTGTCCCATGATCGTCACGACAGCCGGACGTTCAATCAAATCTTCAGAAGCGTCCTCAGTGACAAGTGATTCAAGGTCTGTTAGGTCGACACGAATCTCTTCTTCAGCCACTACACCGTATTCCGCACAAATCAATTCAATTGCATCTTTATCCAAAGTCTGGTTGATTGTTGCCATAACACCAAGCATAAAGAGCTTTTTAATGATTTCAGAAGGTTCACGGTGAAGTTTTTTTCCAAGTTCCATAACCGTCAAAGACTCATAAAACGTAATTTTCTCTGGAAGTTCTCTTTCTTTACGTTTTGTAACAGGTGCCTGAGGCGCTTGTTGTCTTTGTTTATTATTTTTATTCTTGTTATTGCGACCCTTGTTGAACTGACCTGTTGGTTTTTTTGTCCCTACAGGTTTAACTGGTGGTTTCTTCTTCAGTTTTTCTTTATTGACTGTGCTCTTTTCATCCGCTTCCGCTTCGTACTTCGCGACCGTAGCGTTAGCTTTTGGTTCAGTAGCTTGGCTTTTATCTTCGTTTTTAGGTTTGATTGAATCGTTTAATTTATTTACAGTTGAATCGTCTAATGCTGTCATATGGTTTGTTACCTCTATATTCATTTCTTTAAGTTTATTTATTACATCCTTGCTTGAAACGTTCTTCTGTTTTGCATATTCATATACACGCAATTTTGTCATACGTTCACCCCCGTAAAATTTAATCGAGCAGCGTTCGGAGTTTTTGTGCAAAACCTTCATCCAGAACTGCGACGGCAACTCTAGCATCCTTACCTATCGCATGGCCGAGCATTGACCTGCTTTCGACTCTTTTTAAAGGAACCTGATAAAATGCGCACTTATCAGATATTTTTTTTTCAGTGTTTTTTGAAGCGTCCGCGGATAAAATAACAACTTTGGCATTACCGCTTCTAATCTCTTTAACCACTAATTCTTCACCCGAAATTAGCTTGCGTGCTCGATTGGCCAAACCTAATAGAGACATCCATTGTTGTTGTTGGGTCATGTTGTTAGTTTTTCTCCTTATTCACTAATTCAAGCAATTGTTCATAAAGGGAAGAGTCGATTTGGGTACTAAGGTGATTAGCCAGCACATTTTTCTTTTTGGCCAGCTCGATAACATCCCGATCAAGAGTCAAATAAGCTCCCCTTCCCGATTTCTTTCCGGTCGGATCAAGGCTGACTTCCCCTTCTTTAGATCGAACGATGCGAATGAGTTCTTTCTTCGGCTTCATCTCGCCTGTTGCCACACATTTACGCATCGGGATTTTTTTTCGGCTATTCATCTTTTTTCACCTCGAATTACTCGTTATCCTCTTCGAATTCTGCTTCCTCTTCAGTAACATAACTATCTCTGCTCAAAAGGAATTCCTGTTCTTCCACAGGATAAATACCAGCTTCGCGGGCTTCCGTTTCACTCTTGATATCAATTTTCCAGCCTGTAAGCTTGGCAGCTAAACGGGCATTTTGTCCACGCTTACCAATTGCCAGGGAAAGTTGATAATCCGGAACGATTACAGTCGTCGCCTTTTCTTCTTCTTTTACAATAACTTCAAGTACTTTGGAAGGGCTTAAAGCATTCGCAACGAAAATGACCGGATTCTCCGACCATTTAACGATATCGATCTTTTCACCTTTCAATTCATTGACGATGGCCTGAACACGCTGTCCTTTTTGGCCTACACAGGAACCGACAGGATCTACTTCTTCGTTATCGGAGTGCACTGAGATTTTTGAACGGTCGCCTGCTTCGCGGGCAACTGACTTAATTTCCACTGTTCCATCAAAAATTTCAGGCACTTCAATTTCGAATAAACGTTTTAAAAGGCCAGGATGTGAACGAGATACAAAAATTTGCGGGCCCTTGGAAGTCTTTTCAACTTTAGTGATGAAAACTTTAATGCGGTCATGAGGTTTATACTGTTCATTCGGCATTTGCTCATTCACCGGGAGCAAAGCTTCAATTTTACCTAGGCTCACATAAATGAATCGGGAATCCTGACGTTGAACGATACCAGTCATGATATCCTCTTCACGATCGATGAATTCGGCATAAATGATGCCTCGTTCCGCTTCACGCACCCTTTGAGTCACGACTTGTTTTGCTGTTTGTGCAGCAATGCGGCCGAAATCCTTAGGTGTTACTTCCATTTCGACAATATCCTCTAACTGATAGTTGGGATCAATTGCTCTTGCTTCTTCAACAGAAATTTCCAGACGCGAATCGAATACTTCGTCAACGACGTCTTTTCTGGCAAATACACGCATTGTTCCTTTACCAAGATTCAAGTCGATACGTACATTTTGTGCTTGGTTAAAGTTACGGCGATATGCCGATATAAGGGCAGATTCAATCGCATCGATCAAAACCTCCCTGGAAATTCCTTTTTCGTTTTCTAAAATATAGAGAGCATCCAATAACTCATTGCCCATGGTGATCCCCCTTACGGATATTTAAATTAATGATTTGCTTGACTTAAGAGAAGGTAATCGCCAATCTTGCTTTGGCTACCTTTTCGAATGGTATGACAATCGTTTTCTTTCTTGTCTTGATTCTGACTTCGAGTGTCACTTCTTCACCATCGAAACTGGTTAGGATACCTTCGAATTCTTTTTCATCTAAAATGGGCTCGTATGTTTTTATGTAAACATTTTTACCGATAGCATTAAGGAAATCCTTCTCTTTTTTCAGAGGCCTTTCAGCTCCGGGTGATGAAACTTCGAGAAAATAATTTTGTGGAATCGGATCAACCTCATCAAGCTTTTCACTGAGTTTTTCACTCACATTTCCGCAATCATCAATATCTACGCCTGTTTCTTTATCAATGTACACTCGAAGGAACCAGCTTTTACCTTCCTTCACATACTCCACTTCGACTAATTCAAGCTGCAATTCTTCAAGAATTGGTAGTGCTAATTCCTCTACGACTTCCGTTACCTTTTTACTCATTTGTTTCCTCCATACGTGCGTTGTATGCGCTTGGTTTCGGATTCAAAATTAAATGGTCAATACAACACGAAAGAGTGGGTTTCCCCACTCTTGCCATTGGTTCCTCTTAGTATTTCCAATAAAAATATACCATAATCAAGATTTTTATGCAAATACCATGTCTGTTTCTTCCTTTTTGAAATCAGTTTCTTCTTTAAAATAAAGATAACTGATTTTGTTCAGGCAATGACTCCAGACAGCCTTGTTTATCAAGGTATTCAAGGATGGTCTTCGAAACTTTCCCCCGTTGTTGAAGATCTTCTTTGGAGAGGAATTCACCATTTTTCCGCGCGTTAACAATATTGATCGCTGCATTCGTTCCTAGCCCAGGTATCGAATTGAAAGGCGGTATCAACGTATTTCCTTCAATCAAGAATTGATCTGCACTGGATTTGTACAAGTCCACTTTAGCGAATGCATATCCGCGTTCACACATTTCCAAAGCTAGTTCAAGAACCGTCAATGTATTCTTTTCCTTTGTGGATGCATCCAATCCCTTTACCATGATTTCTTCCATTTTTGATTTGATCGCTTGCGATCCCCGAGTCATTGCGTCGATTTCAAAGTCATCGGCACGTACTGTGAAATAGGCTGCATAATACAATAAAGGCAGATGCACTTTAAAATAAGCAATCCGGACAGCCATCAAGACGTAAGCTGCAGCATGGGCTTTCGGGAACATGTATTTAATCTTCTTACACGAATCGATATACCATTCCGGAACCTCATTCTTCCTCATTTCCTCTTCGAATTCCTCCGAGAGCCCTTTCCCTTTACGTACAGATTCCATAATTTTAAATGCTAGGGAAGGATCGAGGCCTTGATAAATCAGATAGACCATAATATCATCCCGACAGCCTATAACCTCACTTAGTGTACATATCCGGTTGTGGATCAGTTCCTGTGCATTGCTCAGCCATACATCCGTACCGTGAGAAAGCCCTGAGATCTGAACAAGCTCCGAAAATGTCGTAGGTTTCGTATCTTCAAGCATCTGCCGGACAAAACGAGTACCAAATTCCGGGATGCCAAGCGTACCCGTTTTACACATGATCTGTTCTTCGGTAACACCTAAGGATTCAGTACTGCTGAATATTTTCATCACTTCAGGATCATCGGTAGGAACGGTCTTAGGATCGATGCCACTTAAGTCTTGAAGCATCCGGATAACAGTCGGATCATCGTGTCCAAGTATATCAAGTTTCAAAATATTATCGTGAATGGAATGGAAATCAAAGTGAGTTGTTTTCCACTCGGAATTCCTGTCATCCGCTGGGAACTGAATAGGTGTGAAATCATAGATATCCATATAATCCGGAACAACGATGATTCCGCCCGGATGCTGTCCTGTCGTCCGTTTCACACCAGTACAACCGGCAACAAGGCGATCAGTCTCAGCTCCACGCATATGGATATTATTATCAGAGGAATACCCTTTAACATATCCATAAGCCGTTTTTTCCGCGACCGTACCAATCGTTCCGGCACGATATACATATTCTTCACCGAATAAGACCTTCGTATAGTTATGGGCCTTCGGCTGATATTCACCGGAGAAGTTCAAGTCGATATCGGGAACCTTATCCCCTTTAAATCCAAGGAAAGTTTCAAACGGGATATCATGCCCGTCTTTTGTATACGCAATGCCACAATCGGGACAGTCTTTATCGGGCAGGTCAAAACCGGAACCTACAGAACCGTCATTGAAGAATTCGGATTTCTTGCATTCCGGACATACATAATGCGGCGGAAGCGGATTCACCTCTGTAATTTCAGTCATGGTGGCAACGAAAGATGACCCAACCGATCCCCTTGAGCCAACCAAGTAACCATCATTCAATGATTTTTTAACAAGTTTGTGTGAAATTAAATAAATAACGGCAAAACCGTGCCCTATGATGCTTTTCAATTCTTTCTCAAGACGTGCTTCCACGATTTCCGGCAGGTTCTCTCCATAAATCTTCCTTGCCATGCCATAACTCATTTCACGCATCTCTTCTTCTGCACCTTCAATTTTAGGTGTGTATAACTCATCCTTGATTGGCTTGATTTCTTCAATCATATCAGCGATTTTATTCGTGTTGGTTACCACGACCTCCTTGGCTTTCTCAGATCCGAGGAAGGAGAATTCCCGTAGCATTTCATCAGTTGTCCGAAAATGCACATCAGGAAGTTTATGACGATTCAGCGGATTTGCACCACCTTGTGAATTCACAAGGATTTTACGGTAAATTTTATCATTCGGATCCAAATAATGCACATTTCCCGTGGCTACGACTGGCTTATCCAATTTTTCACCAAGCTTGACGATATTGGAGATGATCGTTTCCAATGATTTATCATCCCGTACATATTCAAGCTCAACCAAATGCTGATACACTTCCTTCGGATGGATTTCAAGATAATCGTAGAATTCGGCAATATCGACGACTTCCTCAAAACCCTTCTGCATCATCCCTTCAAACACTTCCCCTTTATCGCATCCCGATCCGACCAAAATTCCTTCACGATACTTTTTAAGTTGTGAGCGCGGTAATCGGGGCACACGATAGTAATAATCGATGTGTGCTATTGAAATTAATTTGAAAAGGTTTTTTAAGCCAGCCTGTGTTTGCGCGATCAACGTACAATGGGAGGGCCGGGAACGCTGATAAGCATTTCCTTTACCCATATTGTCATTAAGTTGATCATGATGGGTAATCTCCTTTTCCATTGCATCCTTCAGCATCTTCAGCATAAGGTAACCTGTGGCTTCTGCGTCATAGATGGCCCTATGATGCTGGGTCAAATCAATATCGAACTTTTTACATAATGTATTTAACCGGTGATTTTTAAACTCCGGATATAAGAAACGGGCAAGTTCCAATGTATCTAGAACTGGATTGGAAGCTTTAGGATAACCCATGTTTTTATAACCTATATTCAAAAAGCCCATATCGAAGGCTGCGTTGTGGGCAACCAGAATCGCATCGCCCGCCCAGTCCTTGAACTTTTCTAGTACTTCCGAGACTTCTGGAGCATTTTCAACAAGATCATCAGTTATTCCAGTCAACTCTATCGTCGTATTGGATAGTGGGTGATGCGGATTCGCAAATGACTCGAATCGATCAATGATGTCACCGTCACGAATTTTCACTGCAGCAAATTCAATGATCGTATCATAAACGGCTGACAGGCCTGTCGTCTCTACGTCAAACACAACATAGGTGGCATCTGACAAAGCGATATGCGCCTCATTATAAACAATTGGTACACCATCATCTACAAGATTCACTTCTACGCCATAAAGGATCTTGATACCATTCTTTTTCCCGGCACTATAAGCTTCAGGGAATGATTGTGCTCCCGCATGATCTGTAATGGCCACAGCTTTATGTCCCCACTTTGCAGCCTGGGCAACAAGCGCGGAAGTAGGTGTCACTGCATCCATCTGGCTCATTGGGGTATGCATATGCAGTTCGACACGCTTTTCCCCTTCTGGAGCCTTATCCTGCCGTCCTTGTTTAGAAATTTCATTTATATCATTTGCGATCATCACAAGGTCACGTACGAATGTATCATTTTGGATGCTGCCTTGGGCACGTACCCACATCCCTTTTTTCACTCGGGCAAGTATGGCAGCATCTTCTTTATCACGCGAAAACATTTTGACCAAGATCGAGCTGGTATAATCGGTGACTTTAAAAGTCAACAGGCTTCGTCCGCTGCGCAGCTCACGCACTTCTGCATCAAAAACGAAGCCTTCGATAGCAATCCTGCGCTCTTCATCGATAATCTGTTCAATTCTGCGGAAATCCGCATCTTCTTTAATCGTATAGCCAATTTTAACCGGTCCTTCGTAGACGCCGTCATCGCTGCCTTTTTCCGATTCTTTTTTCTGCATTTCCACTAGGGCAGCAAGTCCCTTTTCTGCGTCTTCCTTTTGTTTCTCTTCTAAAAACTTCTGGTAATCAGGATTCGAAACCGTTTCCTTCACTTCCGCTTCAAGAGTCAGTGGAGGAAAACCGAATGTTTGGTAGATATTCGAAATGATGCCGGAGTATTTTCGTTTCAACTGACCAGCCTCCGTATCATTACGGGCGCTTACGATAAGCTTATATCCATTCACCGCTGGCACTTGTTCATTCAGAAGTGATAACAGTGCTGGAGACATGCCTTCAAGCTCGCCAATGCAATTTTTCCAATATTCCTTCACCAATTGTTCGGTCACTTGCGGATTGGCCACATTCAAGTTGAATGTAACCTTTGCAATATGGGAAAACGTACTTGCTAGATGAGTAGCAAGTCTTGTATGAACACTGCAAGGAATTAATGCAGGTATATTAAAGGCAAAATGCCATGTTTTGGACTCCCTCTCGATTGAGAGTTTATCAATTTCGGCGCCTATGAAATAATTCACAAAGGCATCCTCAGTCAAGTCCATTTGCTGGAGCAAGAGTTGAAATCTCTCTCTACCGCTATTTGGTTTTTGATCCATTCCCTCTCTCCCCTATCTACTATCTTTTTAGATATTATTCACTATCATTTTCTTTTTGATATCAGAGGCTATTATAACATATCATGAATGTTTCACTAGTATCCAGATCCATGAAAAGGAAAGGCATCATCCAATTGAATGATGCCTGATTCCCCTATTTTATATTACCCAATTGTTTCGTGAAGCTTTTGAATCAGTTCAGCTCTTTCAATTTCAAGAACCTCACCCGTTTTACGAATTTTCACTTCGACAATTCCGTCGGATGCCTTTTTACCTACAGTCACCCTGACAGGAAGACCGATCAAGTCAGAGTCTGCGAATTTTACGCCAGCACGTTCTTGTCGATCATCCATAAGAACTTCCATGCCCTGTGCCTTTAAATCATTATATAAATCTTCTGCCAGGGCTGCCTGAGCCTCATCCTTCATATTGATTGGTATCAAATGGACTTGGTACGGCGCTAAATTCGCTGGCCAGACCAATCCTTTTTCATCGTTGAATTGTTCAGCAACAGCTGCAAGTGTACGGGAAACACCAATGCCATAACAGCCCATAATCATAGGCTGCGACCGCCCATTCTCATCCAGGAATGTCGCATTCATAGCTTCGGAATATTTAATTCCTAATTTGAATACGTGACCTACCTCAATCCCTTTGGCAAATTTAATTTTTCCGTTTCCATCCGGTGATGGGTCACCCTCTTGGATGAAACGAAGATCTATATAATTGGCCACGTTAAAATCACGAGCCGGGTTTACGTTCACATAATGGTGGTCTTCCTCATTTGCACCACAAATTCCATTAACCATGGCTTCGACGGCAGCATCCGCAATCACTTCCACTTCAGAAGTGACATTGATTGGTCCAAGAGATCCAATTGTACATCCTAAGACTTCTTTCGTCTCATTTGGTTCGACCAAATCAACAATTGAAGCATTATAGAAATTCTTCAGCTTGATATCATTTACTTCATGATCTCCTCGTACCAAGACAAGCACATACTTTTCATCCACTTTAAACAATAACGATTTTATTAGTTTCTCTGCCTCAGTATTCAAGAATGAAGCAACTTCTACAATCGATCTTTGATCTGGTGTATGAACTTTTTCAAGTGCAATTTGTTCTTCGGAGCTTTTTTCATATTTCACACTCACCGGTGCCATTTCAATATTAGCTGCATAATCGGAAGTATCCGAATATGCGATAGTATCTTCCCCTATTTCAGAAAGTACCATGAATTCATGTGTATCCTTACCACCCATTGCACCCGAATCGGCAATGACTGCACGGAAGTTCAATCCACAACGGCTAAAAATATTCGAGTATGCCGCATATAGATTTTTATAAACAGCATCCAGGCTTTCTTGATTAGCATGGAAAGAATAAGCATCCTTCATGATGAACTCTCGTCCGCGCAACAATCCGAAACGCGGTCTTTTTTCATCCCGGAATTTGGTTTGGATTTGGTAAACCGTTAATGGAAGACGCTTATAGGATTTCACCTCATCGCGAACTAAGCTGGTGATCACTTCCTCATGAGTGGCACCAAGCGCAAATTCACGGTTGTTGCGATCCTTAAGCCGCATCAACTCTGGACCATAGGTATACCAGCGACCAGATTCCTGCCAAAATTCGGCCTGTTGTAAAGCCGGCATCAACAGTTCTACTGCGCCAGCATTTTCCATTTCTTCCCGAACGATCGCCTCAACCTTTTGAAGTACCTTTTTTCCAAGCGGCATATAACTATAAACCCCGCTGGAGTTTTGTCTCATAAATCCTGCACGTAATAGCAGCTGATGACTTTTGATTTCAGCATCTGCAGGCACTTCCCTCAATGTAGGGATCAACGTCATACTTTGTTTCATATCTGCACCTCTTCAATATTTCCTATAAATTACTTGCAGCTACGGTAAAATTCATACCGCAACATTAATACGGTCATTTCATACAAAAAAGACTTTCCGTTTATTCAGAAAAGCTAATTTAATATACTCATTCTCGATTATACTTACGATTTCACTAGAAAACAAACAATTTCCCCAAAATGGGTAAAAAACTAGGAAATCCCTTCGAATAAGAAAACGACCAACAGATAAATCTGCTGGCCTGTGAATTATCCAAACATGTCTTACAGGAAGAATCGCTGGATATCATTCCATGTAACGACAATCATCAATAACATCAACAAAGCAAAGCCTATGAAATGGACCATTCCTTCTTTTTGACGGTCAATTGGTTTCCCTCTTAAGAATTCGACCACAAAGAATAACAGTCTTCCACCATCCAATGCCGGTAACGGAAGCAAGTTCATGATTCCCAGGTTAATGCTGAGAAGCCCTGCCCATTTCATTAACGTGAATAAACCTTGTTTCGCTACTTCCTCAGTTGATTTATATATTCCTACTGGGCCAGATAAACTGTCAATCGTAAATCCACCGGTTACGAGGTCACCAAGGATGATAAAGATTTGTTTTGTCCAAAAATACGTTTCTGTAAAACCATATTGTATAGCTTTAATCGGTGCTTTTTCAACCGGAGGGTAAACACCGATAATCCCGATTTTCTTCCCTTCCCTCTCCACTTCTTGTGGTACAACCGGAACTTCTAAAGTTTTCCCGTCCCTATCAACGACAAACTCGATCTCTTGTCCAGGGTTCTTTTGAATGCTTTCCTGAACATCTCCCCAAGTGGAGACTTCCGTCCCTTCTATTGATTGAATGACATCCCCCGATTTTAAACCGGCATTTACTGCCGCACCCTCTGGAGTCAACTCACCAAGTTTCGCTTCATCCACCACGACTCCTTGAAACAGGCCTATCAATACAAAAATGACAAAAGCCAAAACAAAATTCATTGCCGGACCCGCTACAATCGTTAGGAAACGATGCCCAAGCGACTTTGAGGCAAATTGCCGGTCAAAAGGAGCAATCTGGTTTTCTACACCATTTTCAACGATCACCGCTTCTTTATGGATGGCAAACGTTTTTAGTGTATCTTCCTCGCCCTCTTCATAACCAGTAAGGATCAGTTTATGATCAAGGTCGATCACTTCAACTTCCACAAGACGAATATCAGGATATTTATCTTTATTGTTCAAAATGATTTTTGTAACATTCTCTTCATTATCAAACATTAATCCCACGCGATAGCCTGGTTTCAATTCTATATTCTCTGCGTCTTCACCAGCCATGCGCACATACCCGCCAAGAGGAAGCAATCGAATGGTATAAACGGTTTCCTTCTTTTTATATGTGAATACTTTTGGCCCGAAACCGATTGCGAACTCACGGCATAAAATCCCTGCACGCTTTGCAAACACTAAGTGCCCAAGCTCATGGAAAAATACAAGAGCGCCAAAAATGATGATGAACGCTATAATCGTTTCTAAAGTCTGCATGTTCCGGTCACCTATCTTTCACTAAAGATTCTATATACTGCCTTGTCATATGATCCACTTCCTGAATCGTTTCTAAATCTGGAAGGGCTATGACAGAATGCTGATTCAGTGCCTTTTCAATTAACGTTTCAATTTCAAGGAAGGTTACCTTTCCAGATAAGAAAGCAGAAACTGCGGCTTCATTGGCTGCATTCAACACAGTAGTCATCGTTCCGCCCATTTTACCCGCTTTATAGGCGAATTGCAAACAAGGATATCTGGTGAAATCCATATCGTTAAAATGCAGTTTGCCTGCTTCAGCAAGGTTAAGTCGTTTGCGACCCGCTAGCGGAATACGGTCTGGATAAGTAAGTGCATATTGTATCGGCACCCGCATATCCGGTGTCCCCAGCTGCGCTATAACGCTGGAGTCATGAAACTCAACCATGGAATGGATGATGCTCTCCTTATGTAGCAATACATCAATTTTATCGTAGGGAAGATCGAATAGCCAGTGGGCCTCAATTACTTCCAACCCTTTATTCATCATTGATGCTGAATCGATCGTGATTTTAGCTCCCATGGACCAGTTCGGATGGTTCAGAGCCTCTTCCACCGTTACATCCTTCAATTCTTCCCTGTTCCGATCTCGAAAACTGCCTCCTGAAGCAGTAATGACAAGACGTTCTATATTTTTGTCCTTTTCACCTTGCAATGCCTGAAAAATAGCGGAATGCTCACTGTCAACCGGCAGCAACCTGACCCCTGCTTTTTTTGCTTCACTTATGACCAAATGACCTGCCGTCACCAAGGTCTCCTTGTTGGCAATAGCAATATCTTTTTTAGCCTTTATTGCTTGAAGTGTCGGAAATAGACCCACGCTTCCGATGACGGCATTGACCAATATCGTCGCTTGATCATAAACAGCAACAGCAGTCAATCCTTCATCTCCATACATGAACTCGATATCTTTGCTGCCGGAGAATTCACTCTTCAAAACATGATAATCTTCTTCCGTCTGGACTGAAACCAGTTTCGGTTCAAACTCTTGTATATAAGTCCTGACCAATTCTATATTCTTTCCAGCAGAAAGCGCCACGATCTTGAATTGATCTGGATGGGACCTAACTACATCCGCTGTTTGTTGACCAATCGATCCTGTCGCGCCCAAAAGGCTGATATTTTTCAAATTGTTCATCTCCTAATTCATATAACGCTTGCCTATATTTATATTATAAAACATGCAATAAATGCAAAATCGGTAAAATGAATATCACGCTATCGAGCCTGTCCAAAATTCCACCATGTCCGGGGAGAAGCTTGCCTGAATCCTTAACGCCATAATGACGTTTATACGCCGATTGGACGAGATCACCCAATTGGCCGAATACCCCAATGATTAATGAAATCAATAATAATTGTACTAACGTGTAGTCAAGGCTGGAGAAGGCGTAAAATAGAACACCCACTATCATCGCGGAAAATAACCCGCCAATAAATCCTTCCACCGTCTTGTTTGGACTTATTTCTGGCCATAGCTTTCTTTTACCAAATGATTTACCTATGAAGTAGGCTCCGGAATCGGTCGCCCAGATCGTAAATAGGGTAAGCAGAATATAGATCAGCCCCAACCCCAAAGAGTCACGTGTTTCAAATAGGTAGTAGAAACCTATCCCTAAGTATAGGATTGAAATCACTAGAAAGCCTGCGTCATCAAAAGTAAAACGGTTTTTTGAAACGACTGTATAAAGCAACAGCAGCAAAACCCCGATTAAAAAGACTTGAACTTTATCGTAATTCATTTCTGCTAAAAAAGCGGTATGTTCATTAGGCAATAAAAGCACCCACAATAATATGTGAGAAAGAAATGCTTCAAAAGATAGTACACGTAACTTTTTCATTTTCATCAGTTCATACAAACCAATTGACCCTAACAGATAAACCGTCAGTAAAAAGGGAATGCCCCCTAAAATGACTAGTGGAATGAATATAGCGGCAACTACGACCGCCGTAATAATTCGTTGTTTCATTATTCCAATTTCCTCGCCTTCTACATTAAACGCCACCGAATCTTCGTGAACGCTTTTGATACTCCTCAACTGCCTGCAATAAATGCTCTTCACTAAAATCCGGCCATAGCACCTCAGTAAACCACAGCTCAGTATAAGCCGCCTGCCAAAGCATGAAATTACTCAATCGGATTTCACCGCTTGTACGGATCAGTAAATCTGGATCCGACAAATGTTTGGTCATAAGGTAACTGGATAGGGTTTCCTCAGTTACATTTTCCTTTATTATACCATTCTTGGCATCTTGAATGATGCTATTCACTGCAGATACAATCTCTCCGCGGCTTCCATAGTTCAGGGCAAAATTCAGAATCATCCCATCATTGTCTTTCGTGTCTTCCATCGCCCGTATAACGGCGCTTTGAGTATGTGAAGGAATGAGTGATAAGTCCCCTATCGTTTCAACCCTTACATTTTCGGAAATGAGCTCGGGTAAAAATGTCCCAAGAAATTCCTGGGGAAGCTTCATCAAAAAGTCGACTTCACTTTTCGGACGTTTCCAATTTTCAGTGGAAAACGCATAGACAGTCAAAGTTTTGACCCCTAATTTATTGGCAACTTTCGTAATTCTACGAACGGTTTTCATTCCTTCATGATGACCCGCCACACGAGGCAATGCACGCTTTTTGGCCCAACGGCCATTCCCATCCATAATGATGGCGATATGCTGAGGAACTTCAAACTGTTTAATATGCTGAATCCTATTTGTTACATCGGAAGAAGCATCTTTTTTAACGAAACGCTTCCAAAGTGAATACATATGTTAGTCCCCCATCAGGTTGTACTTATCTCTCTACAAAGGCAAAGTTTTCGTGCACTATGTATATCAAGCTTTCTGCCGCTTAAAAAGAATCTATATTATAATATCAAAAAAAAACTGGTTCTCATATTATTATTATGAAAATTATTTCTTCATTAGAAGCTAGAAAGGGTGAAATCATTACTTCTTTTTTTCTAAAATCGGTTATGATTACCGTGAAAAATGCAAAAAAAGGACCACCTCCAACGTTTGCATGCAACATACTAACTCAAGGAGCAATCATTATCGGAGAAACCTTATTATAACAGTTTTCTCCTTTAAGCACACCTATATGTTAGAACCAAGACATGACCCAGTATGGATTCGGCCCTCTTTATTTAATCAATTCTTCAATGGTAATTATACTTCCAAAATTTCTTTTTCTTTATCTTTTGTAATTTCGTCGATTTTCGTGATATTGCCATCTGTCATCTTTTGGATGTCATCAGCATAGCCTCGTAAATCATCTTCCGTGATTTCACCACTTTTTTCAAGCTTTTTCAAATCATCATTAGCATCGCGACGCACATTACGGACAGCTATTTTTGCTTCTTCCGCTTCTTTTTTCACAACTTTCACTAGCTCTTTTCTGCGCTCTTCAGTTAACGCAGGAATGGCTATCCTGATGATCGATCCATCATTAGAAGGATTTAAGCCTAAGTCTGATTTCAAAATCGCCTTTTCGATTTCACCCAATACCGTTTTATCATATGGTTGAATTACTAAAAGTCTAGCTTCTGGGACAGAAATACCAGCCACCTGATTAACCGGTGTCGGCGAACCATAATAATCAATCGAGATTCTATCAAGCAATGAGGCATTTGCCCTTCCGGCACGGATGCTTGCTAATTCACGTGTGTACGCTCCAATAGCTTTTTCCATTTTCGTTTTCGCATTCGAAATAACTTGTTTCGGCATCGTTTATTTCCCCCTTACAATCGTTCCAAGCGTTTCACCTAAAACGGCCCGTTTAATATTACCTTTTTCCATGATCGAGAAGACGATCAATGGAATATCATTGTCCATGCATAGTGAGGACGCAGTTGAATCCATTACTTCTAACCCTTCTTTGATCACATCAAGATAGGAAAGTTTATCATACTTCACTGCATTTTTGTCCTTAACCGGATCTGCATTGTAAACGCCATCCACATTATTCTTCGCCATCAAGATGACATCGGCTTCAATTTCAGCAGCACGCAGGGCGGCAGTGGTATCCGTTGAAAAGTATGGATTACCTGTACCAGCAGCAAAAATCACCACTCTCTTTTTCTCTAGATGCCTGATTGCACGGCGTCTAATGTAAGGTTCTGCGACTTGTCTCATCTCAATGGAAGTCTGCACGCGCGTTTCAATACCAAGCTGATCAAGACTGTCTTGTAATGCCAATGAGTTCATGACTGTAGCCAGCATCCCCATATAATCGGCATTAGCACGATCCATGCCCATTTCACTGCCTATTTTCCCGCGCCAAATGTTTCCGCCGCCGACAACAACAGCTACTTCCACATCAAGCTCAGCCACTTCCTTGACTTGTTCAGCAATAGATTTAATTACTGCAGGGTTAATTCCAAATCCTTCTTCACCGGCTAATGCTTCGCCACTTAGTTTTAGAACGACACGTTTATATTTAGCGTTACTCATGAGAACCTCCAACTATGTAATCTTTTCATTCGTTCATCATGCTTTCTTGCAATACTACCAAAAATTCATGATATTTCAAAAAATAGGGAACACAAGAGTGTTCCCCATTATTAATTATCTGACAATTAGTCTTTTTTAACTTGGTTCATTACTTCTTCAGCAAAGTTTTCTTGACGTTTTTCAAGACCTTCCCCTACTTCATAACGAACGAATGATTGGATTTTTCCGCCTTTTGATTCAACGAATTGTCCCACTTTTTGATCAGGGTTCTTAACGAAAGCTTGTTCGTTAACACAGATTTCTTCGTAGAATTTATTGATACGTCCTTCAACCATTTTCGCAACGATTTTTTCTGGTTTTCCTTCATTAAGCGCTTGCTGTGTAAGGACTTCGCGTTCGCGTTCTAATTCACTAGCATCCACTTGGTCGCGAGAGATATATTTAGGGTTAATTGCAGCGATATGCATTGAAACGCCTTTAGCTGCCTCTTCGTCAGTTGTACCTTCAAGAACTGATAGTACGCTGATACGTCCACCCATATGAAGGTATGCACCAAATGCGTCGTTATCTGTTTTAGAAACGACTTGGAAACGGCGAAGAGTTAATTTTTCCCCGATTTTAGCAACAGCCGCATTGATATGATCTGCAACTTTTGCTCCATTTTCCATTGTTTGCTCAAGAGCCGCTTCAACGCTTTCAGGTTTGTTAGAAAGAAGGAATGCAGCCAATTCTTTAACAAGAGTTTGGAAGCCTTCGTTTTTAGCAACGAAATCAGTTTCTGAGTTCACTTCAAGAATAACCGCTTGGTTTCCTTCTACCACGATTGAAGTTAAACCTTCAGCAGCAATACGGTCGCCTTTATTAGCAGCTTTTGCAATTCCTTTTTCACGTAGGAAATCAATTGCCTTTTCCATATCGCCTTCTGTTTGTACAAGTGCCTTTTTACAGTCCATCATACCGGCACCCGTTTTTTCACGCAATTCTTTAACTAATTGTGCAGTGATTGCCATAATATATATCCTCCTCAAATTAAATGCAGTTTATTCAATCTTTACCCATTATTGCCAAAAAATACTTGTTATCGCCAAAGAAAATAACGGCCCTTGACAATATTTCAGGAAAAGCATCCACTTTTTCAGTCATTTTGACGGAACTAAACTAGCTGATGGTTTTCTTCCCTTAAAAATCACCCATACCTTTTTTTATAAAAAGCGTACAGTGATTTTATGTATGTTTATTTAGTGCAAAAAAAAGGGATAAAAGGCATTATCCTCTTATCACCTTTTTTCTTACTGAATAAGCAACCTTTTTTTACTTATTAAGCAGTAGTTGTTTCAGTTGCTGTTTCTTCGCCTTGTTTAGCTTCTAAGATAGCATCTGCCATTTTACCTGTTAATAATTTAACAGCACGGATTGCATCGTCATTCGCAGGAATAACTACATCGATTTCATCAGGATCACAGTTTGTATCTACGATACCAACAAGTGGAATGTGTAATTTGTGTGCTTCCGCAACAGCAATACGCTCTTTGCGAGGGTCGATAACGAAGATCGCATCTGGAAGAGTCTTCATATCTTTAATACCGCCTAGGAATTTCTCTAAGCGATCCCATTCTTTTTTAAGTTGGATAACTTCTTTTTTAGGAAGCACTTCGAAAGTTCCGTTTTCTTCCATTTTTTCGATATCTTTAAGACGAGCGATACGTTTTTGGATTGTTTCAAAGTTTGTTAAAGTTCCACCTAACCAACGTTGGTTTACATAGTACATACCAGAACGGATAGCTTCCTCTTTAACAGATTCTTGAGCTTGTTTTTTAGTTCCGACGAAAAGAACAGTACCACCGTTAGCAGCTAGTTCTTTCACGAAGTTATAAGCTTCTTCAACCTTTTTAACTGTTTTTTGAAGGTCGATGATGTAGATGCCGTTACGCTCAGTGAAGATATATTTCTTCATTTTCGGGTTCCAGCGACGTGTTTGGTGTCCGAAATGCACACCAGCTTCAAGCAATTGTTTCATAGAAATGACTGACATTTTAGTTCCTCCTAAATGGTTTTGTTTTTCCTCCGCACCGATCATTTTCATACAGAAACTGTCGTAACAGCACCATCTGCAAGAATCACGGGACGTGTGTATTAACACCATTTCATAATATATCATAATGGCTCCGCACAATCAAGAGATATCTTTATCTATTCATGCGAAACTTTAGTAATAACTCTATCTCCGTTTGACCGCAACCTAACTTTTTGGCGATTTCCTCTACTGAATGTCCTTGATCCGCTAACTCATTCACTTTTTCATTTAATGACTGTCCATTTAACGAAGCCTTCAACATATCCGAAAATTTCACGCCAGCCGGCTTCCCCTCGTTTTGAGGGGAAGTGGCAGCCGATGAAAGCTCCAATGTGTCCTCGACTGTTACGGGTAATGCATTGGCCCCATATTCTTCAGGCATTATTTTATAGGAATTAATCACTTGCTTTTGGGCCGCATGGCTTCCCTCTTTATACTCTAACAGCATGTTTTGTTCTTTATCGTTCATTGTTTCTTTGATGAAACCATGTTCTTGTCCTTTTTGCCCTTTCATAGGATCCATTGCCACCGAATTAGTGAATGCCTTTACCAATGTCTCGTTGTCCTCTTTCATCTCCATTATATACCCAGACAAAAGTTGTTCCATTTCACCAATGATGGCTTTTTGATCTTTTTCCAATTTACTTAAACGATTTTGACGAAGATATAAAATGATGATGGCAAAAATGGTGAATATGTTTAATACAAACAACAGAAATATAAAAAATGCTGACATGTTGCCTCCTAATTAACCGGAATAGTCCATCCTGTTACCTTTATACGGATGGGGATCTTTTTTCACTGTTGTTTTATTCTTGGTTACTTTCTCTTTGCTCTTATTAACAAAGTACAGTTCGAACATTCTGTGATTTCGAAACATTTTTTGAAGCGGGTAGCCGTAAGAATTCTTTGAAGTTGGCATATAGTGGCTCTATTCGTTCAATCTTTATACTTCCCAGACTCCCTAGCCCTCTTCAAATCTTTAGATCTTGCATCGTGTTTCTTAATTTATATATCGCTTTCGAGTGAATTTGGGATATCCTGGACGTGGATAGGCTCATCACTTGTCCGATTTCGGTTAATGTCAGTTCTTCTTTATAAAAAAGCTGTAAAACCAGCTGTTCTTTTTCATTAAGGGTTTCTATGACTTTGGCTAATTCCACATACAGTTCTTCCCTTAACACATGTTCCTCAGGTAAATCCGCCTTTTCATCTTTAATATGAAAATTCGCGCTTTCTTTATCGTCATCTTGAGGATTTTCATCCATTGATAGTACATTGGCAAAGAAATTCTCATTCAATGCAGCATACACTTCATCTTCCGGGATATTCAATTCGGCGGCAATCTCATTGAGTGAAAGGTTCCTCATGTATTCCTGCTCCAGCTTTTCTATTGCAGATTCAATTTTCTTGGCTTTATCTCTTGCACTCCGTGGAAGCCAATCCTCTTTTCTTAGTCCATCTAAAATAGCACCCCGAATTCTAAATGAAGCATATGTGTCAAACTTCAGGTCACGCTTCGTATCAAAACGTTCCAGGGCATCGAATAACCCCATCATCCCTAAACTCCTTATATCATCCCGGCTCACATTTTTAGGAAGACTTACTGAAATACGTTGAACATGGTACGATACGAGAGGTATGTATTTCTTTACCAAAATGTCCCCGGCTAGCGGATCTCTGCAATCCACCCAATTTTTCCAACATAACTGCTCTTCTTCGATGGTCAGATGAGACATTGGACATCCTCCTAACATTGTTATACAATTTGTAATCAAAACGGCCCCAAAGCCATAAATGCAATAATAATACGGTTGCAAGTGTCCCTGTCATATTTTTGGCTTTTCAAAAGCCAAATCCGATCCTATATGTTTTTAGTCCCTTTTGTAACAGTCCGTATATTTAGCAAACAATCATTTAAATTGAATTCAATCGTTCTTCCGCAATTCCCGCCAACATCTTCGGCAACGACTTTAATGCGCAAGTCAGATAACTCTTTCCGGACAGCTTCCACATTCCGGGGCCCTATTCTCATTAAATCCCCTCCGGAGGCAAATTGAAACATTTGCGCTCCGCCAGCCAACTTCGCTTTTAGGAATGGCATTCTTGCACCTCCTTTTACTAAGCTCTGCACTAATTCCCTTATCGCCGTATCTGCAAATTTGGCAGCGTTTATCTGCCCCGATTTAGCTAGTGAAGAGTCAGGCAGCATGATATGGGCCAAACCTGCAATTTCTTTTTTTTCATCATAAATCACAACACCAACACACGACCCCAGCCCGGTGGTACGAATCGTATAAGGAGGTTTTATTATATTCATTCCCGCTATTCCAACCTTAACAACCTGTACCTTTAACAATTCAGTCATTAGGTGACACTCCCAAAGCGGAAAAAATAATATCAAAAAATCCGGGATCAGGTAATAGAAAGAAATGACCATAAATGGAGTCAGCAAAAAGCTGGTCTTTTTCAAGTACAGTATCAATGACGATGGCTGCGTCACTTACTTGAGATAATTCCATTAATCCGTAACTAATCAATGCCCCTGCCATATCGATGCTCAAGGATGGCACGGATGGATAGATATTCAATCGGGTGAAATCAGAAAGGGAAGAGAGATAGGATCCCGATAAGATATTCCCTAATTCCTGAAGGCAAGAGAGTGCCAATTCAGTATAAGGTGCGGAATCTATCAAAAAGGTTTCATCACCAATCATCTTACGAATCAAGTATTCAGCTACAGGTAGCGAAAGGATAAAAAACATACTCCCTGAAGCATCACCTTCTATTCTAAGGAAAACGCTGGCAACGATGTGATCGGACCCGCCAGCCATTTCCATCATTTCATCAAAGGAAACGATTCGGACGTTAGGAACATTCATATCAATTTTCCTATCAAGGATGGCAGAAAGCGCAGTTGCTGCGTTCCCGGCACCTATATTTCCGATTTCCTTCAAAATATCGAGTTGAAGAGGGTTGATTTTCTCAATGAACGACATATCATTATCCTTCTATTAACATATTTTCAGTCATTTCTAGACGTAAGGCCTTCTCCAAATTAATTAGGACGAGCAGCCGCTTTTCAATTTTAGCCACTCCGCTAATGTATTCTGAAGCCATATGTCCCACAACTTCAGGCTGAGGTTCGATACTCTCCATTGGAATATCCAAAACATCATTGGCTGAGTCAACTATTAACCCAACTTCCATATCATCCAGAATGACGATGATAACCCTTGTTGATTCATCGTATTCCACCTCTTCGAAACCAAAACGAACCCGTAAATCAATAATTGGAGTGATTACACCCCTTAAATTTATGACACCCTTAACAAATTTAACAGCCTTTGGAACTCTGGTAATATGCAGTAGCTTTTCGATACCACTTACCTTATCCACAGGAATCGCATATTCTTTATCCTTAATTTGAAATACGATTACTTTCATATCCTGCGACATCTATTCCCCTCCTTTTAAAAATCTCATGATGATTGCGAAGTCTTGATGAAATCTGAAGCGACACGTTCGAACCAACGTCCCATCATCCTGCCCCATTTATCTATCATTCAATGAATCAATGTGTTGCAATCTATGATTAAAGCAACTTGACCATCACCAAGTATCGTTGCCCCCGATATTGCAAATGCACTGGTTAAATAATTCCCTAGTGATTTCAGCACGATTTCCAGCTGCCCGATAAATGAATCAACGACTAATCCTGCTAACTTATCCCCTTTTCGTACAATGACCACAGAGAAGGACTCTTCTTCTTCCTGACTGATAGGCACTTCAAATATATCTTTCAAGAACAGAAGCGGTAGAACCTTCCCCCTGAAGTCAATAACTTGTTGATTATGGGCATTCATGATATCTGCTTTTTTTATGATTGCTGTTTCTATGATGGAAGAAAGCGGTATGGCATATTTTTCGTTTTGGATTGCAACCAGCATGACAGAAATAATGGACAATGTAAGCGGAAGCTGAATAAGGAAGATGGATCCTTCATTCTCTTTGGAATCGATCGTGACAGATCCACCGAGGGACTCAATAGTATTTTTAACCACATCAAGCCCCACACCGCGTCCAGATACATCTGAAATGGTTTCCGCTGTTGAGAAACCAGAAGCGAATATCAGTTCATAGATTTGCTTATCCGTTAGGGTAACGGCAGTTTCCTTAGTTAATATCCCATTGGATAGCGCCTTGTTCAGGACTCGGTCTTTATTGATGCCTGCACCGTCATCCTCGATTTCAATGAAAACATGATTGCCGCTGTGATATGCTTTTAACAGGATTTTACCTTCTTCATTCTTTCCTTTCGCCAAACGTTCTTCAGGTGTTTCAATTCCATGATCCATGGCGTTTCTTAATAAATGGACGAGCGGATCACCGATTTCATCAATGACTGTTCGATCAAGTTCCGTTTCAGCACCCTTGATTTCCAAATTGACTTTCTTGTTTAAATCCCTTGCCAATTGACGAACCATTTTAGGAAAACGGTTGAATACAGTTTCCACGGGCACCATCCGCATGTTCAATACGATTGTTTGTAAATCACTTGTTATACGGGACATTCTTTCAACTGTTTCATGCAATTCTTGATTATCCAAATCACTAGAAATTTGGTCAAGCCTGCCTCTATCGATTACTAGTTCCTCGAATAAGTTCATTAATATATCAAGACGCTCAATGTTCACCCGAATGGTTTTGCTGGATGCCAGCTTAACGGGTGCCTGTTTTCTCTTTTCATCATTATCAGTTGGAAGCAAAGCATTATTTCTCTCTTGTTCCGGAATTTCAGCAACTTTATCCTCTGTAGAATTGGCTGCATGCCGCAAGCCTTCAAGATCTAGGGCATTTATAGCAACTTGATCCACTTCGGAAACCTTCATAATTTTTTTCTTTATCTCTTCACCCGATTCTGTAGTTACCATCGTGACCGTAAATTGCTGATCGAATTGTTCTTCTTCCAAAAGTTCGACGGGTGGGTTTGACTTGATCACTTCACCTGACTTTTCAAGCACCTCGAAAACCATAAACACCCGGGCAGCTTTTAAAAGACAGTTCTCACGCAACCTTATCGAAATTTCGAAGCTGTTAAAGCCTTGATCTTTGGACTGCTGAAGTACTGTCCATTCAAATTCATCGTACTCTCCCCCAGTCATTTCCTCTTTTTCAAGGACGGCAGAAGCTGCTGCAATCTCTGTAATGGTGGAAGAAACGGGCGACTCCCCTTTTTCAATCATTTCTAGCTTACGGACAACCCCAGTCACATTTCTTTTTCCATCTCCACCTTCAGCAATGGACATGACCATCGCCTCTAAATCATCAACCGCTAGAAATATCACGTCAAACAATTCAGGAGAAAGAGCGATTTGACTGTTTCGGATCGCATCCAACACATTCTCCATTTTATGAGTTAAATTGGCTAGATCCTCATACCCCATAGTTGCCGACATCCCTTTTAACGTATGGGCGGAACGAAAGATTTCGTTTACGATCGAGAGGTCTTCCGGGTTCTTTTCGAGTACCAGCAACTGTTCGTTGCACGTTTGAAGATGTTCTTTACTTTCTTCTATAAATACCTCTAAATACTGATTCATATCCATACAATCTCACACCTCCACGTGTTAACAATAGCTTATTATCGCTTTAGCTATTTCCTCTACATCCTCTATGCTATCTATTAACTTGGTATTGATTGCCGCCTTAGGCATACCAAAAACGATCGATGTCTCCTGTGATTCGGCTATCGCTTTTAATGGACCCTTTTGTTTAAGCTTGGTAAGTCCCATTGACCCGTCCATCCCCATTCCGGTCATGATGATGGCTATTTTCGCAAAATCATTCATTTCACTTACCGATTCAAATAAAACATCAACCGACGGACGATGTCCATTACGCAATTCGGATTGATCCAAAAGGATTGCCCAGCTCATTCCGACTTTCCTCACTTTCAAGTGAAAACCTCCAGGTGCGATGTAGGCGACACCTTTATGAATCAGTTCTCCGTCTTCAGCTTCCTTCACTTTAATCTTACATAATGAATTCAGGCGTGTTGCCAAGGATTTTGTGAAACCGGGGGGCATATGCTGAACAATGAGTATGGGAGCATCTATTCCTTCTGGGAGTCCTGTCAAAACGGTCTGCAGAGCTCTCGGTCCACCTGTTGATGCACCGACGACTATTATATTTCTATGCCCATATGACCATTTTTTTTTATTTTTTACGTTATTTAACGATTCAATTGAATCTATTTTACTATATTTTCCCCAAACGGATGGACTTCTTTCCATATTCCTCGCATTTTTTTTCAGTTTGTGAACATTTGCCCTGCTGGCAGCCATAACTTTTTCATTGAGTTCTATCTTTATTTTATGTAAATCCAAAGAAATGGCACCCGAAGGTTTAGCGACAAAGTCAAAGGCTCCACTGTTCATGGCGGCAAATGTATTTTCCGTTCCTTTTTTCGTTGTGCTTGATAACATAACTACAGCGGTTGGACATTCATTCATGATCCGTTTTAATGCTTCCAATCCGTCCATAATCGGCATTTCCACATCCAAAGTCACGACATCGGGTTTTAAAGCCTTTATTTTGTCTATGGCATCTCTTCCATTCCTGGCAGTCCCGATTACTTCCACCCTGCTATCTTCTGCTAAAAACTCTGAAATCAACTTTCTCATAAACGCAGAATCGTCCACTATCAGCACTTTTACTTTACCCATATTAGGAGACCTACTTTCCAAAAAAATATCTCTTCATATTTTGGAGGAAATGGCTTTTTTGCAAAGTCAATTCTTCACCAAATGAATGATTTGCATATCTCGAGGCGATATCCATAATGGCTTTGGATACATCAGCTTCAGAATCAAAAAGGAGAAAGGGCATTTGTCTAGTAACAGCTTTGAGTACGGTTCTATCATCTGGCAAATACCCTAGTGCTACAGTTTCCAAACCCAAAAATTTCACCAGTGCATTTTGGAGCCGCTTAATCGATTCTTTGCCGTCCTTACTCGTTAAAACACGATTGCAAACTAGAAACAATGGAATCTCGTTATTTACTGAATGAATATATTTCATTGCGGAATATGCATCCATTATAGAAGTAGGCTCAGGCGTCGTGATAACGACTAATTCATCCACACATAACAAAAATTTCATAGAATCCTGACTGATGCCTGCACCCATATCAAATAAGATATAATCGTAATTCGCCAATAATAAACTGAATTCCTCATTAAAACGAGTATACTTATCTTCATCAAGTGAAAAGAGATTCGCCACCCCTGTTCCACCTGTAATGATTGAAATATTTCCTGGTCCTGCCATGATGATATCCTTCAAACTACAATCTTTTTCAAAAAAATCAATAATACTGCAGGGCGAGTGCTCCCCGATCAAAATATCAATATTCCCCATACCGATATCCATGTCGAACAACAGTACTTTTTTGCCTCTTTGGGATAAGGCAATGGAAAAATTCAAAGAAAAGTTTGATTTTCCCACCCCACCTTTACCGCTTAAAATGGCAATCGTTTTGGCCATTGATTGATTTTGGCGGGCTTCCAATCTTCTTCGTAAATTCTCAGCTTGATCTTTCATATTTTTTAGCCCCAAAAGCCGTTTCCAATAGCAATGATGATGTGGCTATTTCAATATCGTCCGGCACATTCTGTCCATCTGTTATATAGGCGACTCCTAATTTATGAGTGTGTATAAAATTGAATACCGACCCAAAAGTGGAAGTTTCGTCCGCTTTTGTAAAAATGACCTGTTTAATCGGTATGGTAGCAAACTGTCGATAAATATCTTCCATATCCTTTTGTTTAGAAGTCAATGACAAAACTAAATAGGTTTCCATCTCATCTGTAAAATGGATGATTTCATTAAGATCCTTAACATATTGCGGGTTACGGAAATTCCTTCCGGCCGTATCAATAAAAACAAAATCATAATGGGAGAACCGTTCAGCCGCCCTTTTGAAGTCTTCCAAATTATATGCGACTTCAATTGGAACGTTTAAGATCTTGGCATATGTCTTAAGTTGATCTATTGCAGCAATCCTGTACGTATCCGTCGTAATGAAAGCCACCTTTTTATCATGCTTAAGCATGGTTTCCGCAGCTACTTTTGCCAGGGTCGTTGTCTTTCCCACACCTGTTGGGCCAACAATATTAATATACTTTTTTCGCAGCCCGGGTTTTCCATTTTCAACCTTTTCCAAAATAGCAAGCATGGTTTCTTCCAACCAAACTTGAACCTCTTCATCAGTGGCTTTTTGTTTAAAAACGAACCATTTTTCAAGTAATTCATCCATGATTTGAGACCTAAGTGATATTTCCACTTCCTGATCGGTTAGGTATTCGTGGATTTTCTGCAGTTTCCCCGGAAATTTTATATCAGGTGAATAGATTTGCAAACTACTTAGCATACCCTTCAAACCTTCGATTTCCTTTAATAAGTCTGTACTTTCCCTATTGCCTTTATCAGGTCCAGGGGCATGTCTTGCGATTTCCAGCTTGGATGGCAACTTCTTCGATTTTTGTTTGGTTACGTTTTGGATAGGCTGGGACACGGGGTCTATGGCTGCAATGATTTCAATATTCCTCTTTTTGAATAATCCTAAGAAACCACCAGTATATACAGCCTTTGAGCTTAAGATTATAGCATCACTGCCTAGTTCCTCCCTTATTCGCTTCATTGCCTCGTTCATTGATGGTGCCAAATATTTCTTTATCTTCAATTGAAATTCACCACCCCTACACTTTGTACTTCTACATTAGATTCAAGTTCATTGTATGAAAGAATCGGTACATTAGGAAAATAACGTTCAGTTAATTGCCGGGCATACATCCTCACTGCTGGAGAGCAGAGTAAGATCGGTTGGTGATCCATTAGGGTCAGCTCTTCCAATTTGGCTGCAATAGCCTCCAATATGGATTGAGATATAGTTGGATCCAATGATAAAAAATTACCATGTTCGGTTTGCTGTACACTATCCGCGATGGTCTTTTCCACTTTCCCCGATAATGTTATGACTTTAATTCTATTTTCATCCGAAATAAAAGAATTCGTTATTTGTCTGGCTAAATTCTGCCTTACATATTCAGTAAGCAAATCTGTGTCAGTCGATAACTTGCCATAATCAGCAAGTGTTTCGAAAATGATAGGTAAGTTCCTTATTGAAACTTTTTCCTTCAATAATTTTGCCAATACCTTTTGTACATCTCCTATAGACAAAGGATTCGGAGTGACTTCCTCTACTAATATAGGTGCCGATTCGTGGAGATGGTCAATCAATTGTTTCGTTTCCTGCCTGCCCAATAATTCGTGCGCATTGGCCTTTATGACTTCCGTCAAGTGAGTGGAAACAACACTTGGCGGGTCTACAACTGTATAATCCAACATCTCTGCATGTTCTTTCATATCATCCGTGATCCACTTGGCCGGTAAACCGAAAGAAGGTTCTATCGTATCGATTCCTTCTATTGAATCATCCTCCATCCCTGGACTCATGGCCAAGAAATGATTAAGGAGCAATTCCCCCTTTGCCATGACACTTCCTTTAATCTTCAGGCGATACTCATTGGGATTCAACTGAATGTTATCACGTATTCTGACGACAGGGATCACGAGCCCCAATTCAATTGCAAGCTGCCTGCGGATCATGACGACCCTGTCCAGCAGGTCTCCCCCTTGATTGGGATCCGCAAGCGGAATCAATCCATATCCAAACTCAAATTCGATAGGGTCGACACTTAAAAGGTTAACGACGCTTTCTGGACTTTTCATTTCATCAGTTTCCAGCACTTCTTCCATTTCTTGTATTTCACTTTCGTCCTGCTTCGGTATCCTTGAAATTGTATACCCTCCAATGACTAATAAAGCAGCAATCGGAATGGTGAATAAGTCGGCAATGGGAGTGAATAACCCTAAAAGGAAAATGGTTGCTGCTGTTAGGTAAAGCATTTTGGGAAATTGAAATAACTGTTCAACAATATCCGCTCCGAGATTTCCATTCGAGGCTGCCCGGGTTACGACTATTCCCGTAGCTGTAGAAATCAATAAAGCAGGAACCTGACTCACGATACCGTCACCAACCGATAACATGGAAAAATGGACAGCTGATTCTCCAAAGCTCATGTCCAATTGCATGACGCCAATGATCATACCGAAAATCAAGTTAATGATGACAATGATGATGCCGGCTATCGCATCCCCTTTAACAAACTTACTCGCTCCATCCATGGATCCATAAAAGTCTGCTTCGTTACTAATTTTTTCCCTTCTGGCACGTGCTTCGTTTTCGGAGATCATTCCAGCATTTAAATCTGCATCTATGGCCATCTGTTTCCCTGGCATCGCATCGAGCGTAAACCTCGCCGCTACCTCGGAGACCCGTTCGGAACCTTTCGTGATGACGATGAAATTGATGATGACCAATATGATGAATACAACTAATCCTACAAGCACGTTGCCGCCGACTACAAACGACCCAAAGGTTTCTACAACTCCTCCAGCATCACCGTAGGTCAAAATGGCACGAGTCGTCGAAACATTCAACCCCAGTCTGAACAATGTCAGTAAAAGGAGCAGGGAAGGAAAGATTGAAAATTCGAGGGGTTCTTTCATATTCATCGTAGTCAATAGAACCAGCAATGCAAGAGAGATATTTAAAAGGAGTAAAATACTTAACAACCATGTTGGCAATGGAATGACCAACATGGCAACGATCATGATGACGCTCGATATAACGATTAAATCCCTTGCCCGCATGTTTTTTCTCTCCTAACTAGCCTGTTGCCTTATTACTTCTTTACAGTTTACCTTTGGTTTTATATACAAAGGCCAGTATTTCAGCGACCGCCTTAAAGAACTCTTCAGGTATCGCTTCGCCTAATTCAGCTTGATCATATAAAGACCTTGCCAAAGGCCGATTTTCCACCATGATCACATCGTTTTCTTTAGCAATATATTTAATTTTCTGAGCAACAAAATCAACGCCTTTTGCCACTACATACGGAGCCTCAGCTTTTTCTTCATCATATTTTAAAGCAATGGCAAAATGCGTCGGGTTAGTGATGACGACATCCGCATTGGGAATTTCCTGCATCATTCTTTGAGCGGCCATCTGCCTTTGCTTTTGCTTTATCTTGGATTTGATGAGCGGGTCCCCTTCTGAATTTTTATACTCATCCTTGATATCCTGTTTGGACATCCGGATGTTTTTTTCAAAGTCATATTTTTGGTACAAATAGTCTAAAAGAGCAATGAACAATAAAGCCACGGCCGCATAAAACCCTACTTTAATCGTAATATCCGCCAATGTTGCCATCGCTTCTTCCACAGAGATCTGTGATAAAACCATAATCTCGTCCATGCGCTGCCATAGTACATAAAAGGCAACAAAACCAACAAATGATATTTTAAGAATGGATTTCAATAATTCAACAATGGCCCTCATTGAAAAAATACGTTTGAATCCTTTAATAGGATCCAATTTATCAAGTTTGAACTGAATGGATTCAGTCGAAAACAATAAACCGATTTGCATGACATTTGCCAATACCCCAGCCACTACCGCTGCTGCGAAAATGGGCCCTAGGATAAGACCCATCTCCTTTAACACCTCAATCATGATAATTTGCATATTCTCCTCGTTGAAACCAGTCAAGGTAAAATGTTGCAAGTATTCTTTCATGAGACCGAGCAGATGATTATACATGTATGGCCCCATAAGCAATAGCACTGAAAACACTGCAATTAAGTTCACAGAGGTATTTACATCCTGACTCTTTGCCACCTGACCTTTTTTCTTCGAATCCTGACGTTTTTTTGGAGTCGCCTTTTCGGTCTTCTCACCAGCGAAAAACTGTAAATCCAGCTGAAAACTCTCCATTTCAAACGCCTCCAATCAACTGCATTAGTTGACGCATAGTCAAAAGCAAGAAATTGAAGAGTTGGGTTACGACCGTCATCATCAACCCCATTACCAGAATGATAACCGCTAAGCCGGCTATGATTTTCACTGGAATCCCGACAACGAACACATTTAATTGAGGGACTGTCCTGGCAAGGATCCCTAGCGTGACATCCACTAAAAAAATACTTCCCACTACAGGTATGGACATTTGAAAAGCAATCATGAAAGCTTTGCTGAAAGTTTTGGCCAAATATTCTATCAGTGTATGATCCCCGAATGGTACAAATAATTGGTCAATTGGAATGAACTGATAACTATAAAAAATTCCATCCAAAAGTAAATGATGGCCGTTAGTACTCAATAGGAATAATAAAGCAATTGTATAAAGATATTGTCCCATCAATGGGCTTTGTGCCCCCGTTTGGGGATCGATGACATTCGCTATTGAAAAACCCATTTGAAAATCAATCAATCCGCCAGCGATTTGAATGGCCGATAAGATCATATAAGCGGCAAACCCGATAAAAAGCCCAACCAGCGCTTCCTTCATGATCAATAAATAAAATGTGACATCCAATTCCAGAACCGGAGCATCGATGGTGTAGTACATGATCCAGGCCAGGAGGATCCCAAGCCCTACCCGATGTTGTACCGGTATTGAACGGTACGAAAAAATCGGCATGGCCACGAAAAACGTAGTGACCCGGACTACAATTAATAAAAAGGCGGGAAAATGCGGAAATAATTCCTCCATACCCTACCCTACAAATCGATTCAGATTACCGAATATTTCATTTGCATATGATAATAGGTGGCTCAGCATCCATGGAGCCAATAAAATGAGTCCCAATAAGACCGCGACAATTTTTGGAACAAATGCCAGGGTTTGTTCCTGAATCTGTGTAGTCGCCTGAAAGATGCTTACTAATAGTCCTACAATAAGAGCGATTACCATCAATGGGCCAGCTATAATCAATACCATATAAATTCCTTTTTCTGCTATATCAATAACAATCTCTGCACTCATTTTTTCTCACCTGCTTAAAAACTCTGTAATAAAGACTTCACTACTAAATACCATCCGTCAACAAGAATGAAAAGGAGGATTTTAAATGGCAGGGAAATCATGACTGGCGGCAACATCATCATACCCATCGACATCAGGACACTTGCAATGACCATATCAATAACCAAAAATGGAATAAAAATCATAAAACCTATTTGAAAAGCTGTTTTGATTTCACTGATAGCAAAAGCTGGTACAAAGGCAGTCAAGGGTATGTCCTGTATCGTTTCCGGCTTATCCACCTTGGCATACTCCAAGAATAACGCCAGATCCTTTTGCCTTGTATGGGCACTCATGAATTCCTTAAAAGGTATCGAAGCCTGTACATATGCCTCTTCTAAATCTATCTCTTCATTAAATAACGGGGTTAATGCCTTTTCATTCACTTCCTGAAAAGTCGGTGCCATTATGAAGAATGTCATGAAGAGTGCCAGGCCGACCAACACCTGATTCGGGGGCATCTGCTGGGTAGCTAGCGACGTTCTCACAAAGCTTAGAACAATGATGATTCTTGTAAAACAGGTCATCAAGATCAATATGCTTGGAGCCAACGATAAGACAGTCATTAGAAGAACGATTTTGACAGAGGTAGAGACATTCGTGGGATCACTGTTATTAAAAAACTCCATGAACTCATTCATTCCTTGTCTCTTCCTTTCCTACCAAGCTCCTTTAACAGATTTTTCCTGCTATTAGACATTTGATCAAGTTGATTTTTGAACTCTGCAGAGAAACTAGCGGTTTCTGTTTCGGATCCGCTTTCCTTCAACCACTTATTTTTCAACTTCATAGCAAATTCCCCAGGCTGGATCATTTGATCGATCTTATTGTTGTGGTCTTTCAAAAGCTGTTCATATTCCTCGGGGTCATCTATTTCTTTCAAGAGCTGAATATTTTCGCCAACCCCGATCACCAATATTCGCCCGCCGACTTTAACAAGCTGCACAGAACGATTTGCACCAAGGCTCGTACCGCCTAAATTCTCCACTGAATTTGCCCTTTGATACGATTTACTTTTTTTATTGATGAATTTTAATAGGATATATAGAAGCGCCACTACAAAAATAGTAGCAACTATCATCCTCAGGAACTCCCAAACAGTTATCCCCACTTTGTCAGTATTCGAAGCCTGTTTGACAGATTTCGAGTCTTTTGATTCATCATTATCCACCTTTAAATCAACTGGCTGTTCATATACATCCCTCACTGTTTTTTCAAGATCTTCAGCATGGGCCTGTATAGCCCCAGCTAAGAATACTGCTATCATCAGTGAGACCTGAAGCCATTTTTTAATTAAAAACAATATGAAGACACCCTCTTAACTTAATGCTTTATTTATGGCTTCCAATACCCGGTCTGCCTGGAATGGCTTCACGATAAAGTCTTTTGCACCAGCCTGGATCGCATCAATGACCATGGCTTGCTGCCCCATCGCTGAACACATAATGACCTTGGCTTGAGGATTCACCTTTTTAATTTCCTTTAATGCCGTAATTCCATCCATTTCAGGCATGGTAATATCCATCGTTACAAGATCAGGAAGGGTTTCCTTATATTTATCCACTGCTTGGGCGCCATCTGCTGCTTCCCCGACTATTTCAAAACCATTTTTAGAAAGGATATCCTTTATCATCATTCTCATAAATGCTGCATCGTCCACAATTAATATTCTATTAGCCATTATTTTCGTCCCCCAAATTATCTTATTTTATTTAATCGGTCACTTTGACTCATGATATCCGTAACACGCACTCCAAAGTTTTCATCAATCACCACTACCTCACCTTTTGCTATCAAGCGGCTGTTTACCATGATATCAACTGGCTCTCCTGCTAATTTATCCAATTCGATGATCGATCCGGAGGAAAGCTCCAAAATATCCTTGACGGAACGTTTCGTTCTTCCAAGCTCCACAGTTACTTGCAAAGGGATATCCATCAGCATACTGAGATTTTTTGTTTCAGACTCCTGAAGCTGATAAGGCTGAAAACTAGTGAAACTGGCAGGCTGAACATTTACTGGTTGTCCTGTTGGTACGGATGAAACCCCAATATGTTGTGGTACATTCGGTATTTGGTTCGCAGGCTGGGTTTGGTGGCCACCTTGCCCATAAGTTTCATTAGCCGATCGATCAGACCGGGCGTCCTGGAAAGGTGCCGGCTCCTGAGTTGGAACGCTTGTTACTGTATCACTAAATACTTTTTGCGATTTCATATCGGTAGGTCCACTTTCGCTTGTCCCCTTTAATAATTCAGAAACTAACCCTTTAGCAAACTCTAATGGCAACAATTGCATAATACTGGAATCAATTAAGTTGCCGACACGGAGACGGAATGAGATTTTTGCAAATAAATCCTCGTCCGGTATCGCATTTTCCCCTTCACCATTTAGAAAGTTAAGTAAATCTATGCTAGGAGGAGAAATATCCACTTTTTTATTGAAAATGGTCGACATGGATGTAGCAGCAGAACCCATCATTTGGTTCATGGCTTCCTGGACAGCACTCAATTGAATTTCTCCAAGCAGGTCAGAAGGGTTCTCACCATCCCCTCCAAGCATCAAATCTGCAATGATAGCAGCATCACTCTGCTTGATGACCAGCATATTTATACCTGAAAAACCTTCTGTATATTGCACTTGAATCGCTACATATGGATGCGGGAATTCTTCCGCGACCTGTCCCCGTTCTATTAAGGTAACCGTCGGGGTGGTGATTTCCACTTTCTGATTCAACAAAGTGGATAAGGCAGTGGCCGAACTTCCGAAGGAGATATTACCAATTTCACCGAGGGCATCGAGTTCCATCATTGATAAATAATCGTCAATCGAGAGTGGGATCACCTCATCTTCTATATCACTTGTACCTTTTAAAAGGGCATCTATCTCGTCTTGCGAAAGCATTCCATCACTTACCATCTTCGTCTCCCCCTTTCAAAATATCAAGAATCTGGACAGCATGTTTTTTTCCCACTTTTCCTGGCTGCCCGCTGTATTTTGGAATCCCTCCAATTGTAATCGTCAAAGGTTCATCGATTGCCTTATTTAAATCGATGACATCGCCAACATCAAGCAGCAAAAAATCCTGGATGGTGATGTCAGTAGAACCAAGCTCAGAAATAATGGGAAGGTCTGCGTTTCGGATACGCTTTTCCAAAATCATGATTTCCTCTGGGATTTTTTCCTTTTGGGAATTTTCCATCCAATAATGAGCAGATAACTTTGGTATGATCGGTTCCAATACGACGTGAGGAATGCAAACATTAATCATTCCGCTCGTTTCGCCGATTTGTGTATTCAAGGAAATGACCACAACAGTATCGTTGGGCGAAACCAGTTGTAAAAATTGCGGATTCACCTCGAACTCTGTCATCACCGGTTCGATTTCAACAATCGTTCCCCAAGCATCCTGTAAATTTTCAAAAGCCTTCTCGAATAAGTTCGACATGATTTTCGTTTCTATTTCCGTTAAACTATCAACCTTATTCACGCTTATGCCCCGTCCGCCCAAAACACGATCCATCATGGAATAAGCTATATTCGGGTTGACCTCAAGAATGATTCGGCCATCCAAGGGCGGTACCTCAAAAACATTCAGGATGGTCATTTTCGGAATCGATCGGATGAACTCTTCGTATGGTATTTGGTCTGCCGAAGCAACGGATATTTGGACATATGTTCTAAGCTGAGCAGAGAAGTATGTGGTCAGCAGTCTTGCAAAGTTCTCGTGTATCCTAGTCAAACTGCGTATTTGATCCTTTGAAAACCGAAGCGCCCTTTTAAAGTCGTATACTTTCACTCTTTTTTCTACTTCTTCTTTTTTTAAATCATCTGCATCCATTTCGCCTGTGGAAATGGCCGATAACAAAGCGTCGATTTCATTTTGCGATAATATTTCCCCGGACATTAACACTCACCTCCAAAACTTCCCCTTCTTATTTAATGAAGCAAGGATGTTCTTATTGCAGAATCGAGGAGGTTATATAAACCTTTTCTACTTTTCCTTCTTCCATTAATTCATTCACTCTAGCCTTTAACGTTCCTTGAAGCTTTTCCTTGCCCTTTTTACCGGTTAACTCTTCCGCTTTCAGTTCGGATAGTTCGGTAATGATGATATTTTTCACTTGGAAATTTCTTTTTTCCAACTCTTCTTTTGCTTTTTTATTTTCTGTTTGGACCATAAATGAGATTTTGATATAATCATTGCCGGCAAGATTCGTAGTAATTTCAGGGATCTCAACTGATGATTCAACAATTTCGTCAATGCTTGGTTTATCTTCGGCAGATGTGGGATCAGATAACTTTGTCACAACCATGACCGCTATGACACCTACAAGCGTTATAGCCACGAGTATAATCAACATAATAGTCAATAGATTTTTTTTCATGAACTTTCCTCCACATCCTTACGAAAACCAAGAATATTTACGGTACGATAAAATTGTATAATAGCTTCAACCAGTTCTTCTTCCTTCTCTAGCACAACGATTTTCTTACCATTTGTAAAAGTGATGGTCGTATCTGGCAATGACTCGACTGTTTCTATGTACAATGCATTGATATGAAAGCATTTTCCATTGAGCCTTGTGACTTTGATAATGATATTTAGGAGCCAGAGCAAAAAGCACCCGGCTCCTCCCTCCCTTAACCTATCGTTTTAAGTTAACCAATTCCTGTAAAATTTCATCCGACGTCGTGATGATTCTGGAATTCGACTGGAAACCACGTTGCGCCACGATCATTTCAGTAAACTCTTCAGATAAATCCACATTGGACATTTCCAAAGAACTTGATGCAATCACACCTCGTCCCTCCCCTGCGATATTGATGTTTGCAGTACCTGAATTGATGGATTCCTGAAAAGTATTACCACCCGTTTTCGTCAAACCTGATGCATTGGAAAACTTAGCAACAGCAAGTTGGCCTAAGGTTGTGATCAAACCGTTGGAATAAACGCCATTTATTTCCCCTGAAGAACCAATATTAAAGCTTTCCAGTTTACCTTCTTTATTACCATTCGGATTGACAAGAGCAGTGGTGGAACCTTTAACTTGAGTAAGGTTCGAGAAATCAAAATCCAATTTAACTTTTTGAACGCTTTCATCGACTGGTGTATCAGAGTCATCCTCTTTGCCGCTTGAGATATTAATGGTTTGACCTGCCTGGGTTTTATCAGCTGCCACTATCTGACCATTATCATCGAAATTCACCGAAGTGAACGGTTTAGGTTTAGTAGTTGATGTATCTCCCAAAGCAGCAGGTTCTTCATCAAAAAGCTCCCATTTATCATCACCTGTTTTTTGGAAATAAATAGTTGCCGTTTGTTCTTTCCCCTTTTCATCCACAACTTTCATTTGCTGGCTAAATACGGTACCATCAATTGCGTCAGCAGACAGATTCCCACTTACTGGTATTTTAGTAGTGGATATGGCAGGTAAAATAGCATTGACATTAACAGCGACGTCGCCAATCGTTTTTGATCGTTTCCCGTTTTCATCAACCTTGTAAGCCTGTACTTTCAAACCATTCGCGTTAACTAGCGTACCATTATCATCCAAATAAAAGTTTCCTGCCCGTGTATATGAAAGAGAATCGCCTTGTTTGACGACGAAATAGCCATCACCAGATAGGCCTAAATCAAGATCACGGCCGGTGGTTTGCAGGCTTGACTGTGTATGGATCGTATCGATTGTAGCAATTGTGGAGCCCAATCCAATTTGTTTAGAATTGGTTCCGCCTTTATTGGCTGTGGCTGCACTTGCGCCAGATACCGTTTGGTTCATCGCATCGCTGAATGTCACACGGCTTTTTTTAAAACCATATGTATTGACATTGGCGACGTTATTACCGATAACATCCAATTTTGTTTGTAAGTTTTTTAATCCGCTTATTCCCGAATACATTGAACGAAGCATATAAAAGCTCCCCTTTCATATAACGACTGCTTCCGTCATTCCGCAGTCTAGGCTTCCTGTTTCAGGTCCAGCCTATTTATCTAAAATTATGGTTCCATTGATGTTCGTGAAAATTTGTGATGTTGCTTCATCCCTGTCCATGACCGTGATGACCTTGTTGTTTTTCGTGCTTACTATGAGTGCCGCATTATCTATAATGATAAGAGATTCGGTTACCCCCATCTTTTTGGCCTCATTGGTTTTATCAGCTATTTTCCCCCAGGTTTGTGGTCCTATTTCTATATTCCTCTGACTCATCCGCAATTGAGTATGTTTACTAATGGTCAATTTTTCATTTATGGAGACAGCAGTTTGAAAATGCTGTTGAAAGCCTTGTTGGATCATCTGCCTTTGCCGCATGTGTAATTTTGTTTGTGACATCAGCTGAGCGGAATTTGCTTGAAAACCAAGTTGATTCATATTCCAGCCCCTTAAGCTTCAGCGATTTTTATCAATTGCTCTGATGATAGCTTGGTGTTGTCTTCATCATCCACTTCAATTTGCAGCTTGCCTTTACTCATGGATACCGAGATTACGACAGCGGACGACTCTTCACTTTTTTCATCCATCCAGGAAACGCGCTTGCCTATTAATTCACTTGCCGCCGTCAAGCTGTTCGACGTAGAACTGGTTTGTTTCATTGCTGAAATATTTGCGGGTTCAAGTTTCGTGCCATCTTCTAAAAGAAAATAAACACCATCACCCTTATATTGGATCGACTTAACGATGCCTGTCCCTTCTTCTATCGCAATGTCATCATCACCCTCATCCAATTTGTGCCAAGTGACTTCCTTTCCGACAAAAGAGTTATAGTTCATTAAACTATTTTGTTGATTGATCCCGATTATTTCTTCCATTTGGGTGCCCATATTCATCATCTGCTCCAGAGAAGAAAAAGTGGCCATTTGGGCGATGAATTCCGTGTTGTCCATCGGACTTGACGGATCTTGGTTTTGAAGCTGGGTAAGCAATAATTTCAAGAAATCATCTTTTCCCAATGCATCCCCGGTTTTTCTATTTTCAGTTTGAGAATTTGATAATAATAGTGACGGATCGATAGTCGTCATTTTTTCACCTACACTTCCAGATTTAACAGAGCATCGGCAAGGGATCCCGTAAACTCGATTTCCGTCTCATCCTTGCTTTCTTCCTTACTCTCCTGTTGCTCCTTATGTTCATCCGCATCTTTATGGCTGAATTTCTCAGAGTTGAAGGCATTGAAGGCCGTTGATATTTCAATTCTTTCAATTTGAATGTTTTGACCGCTAAAGGCTTGTTTTAAGCCACAAACCTGATTCTCCAGCATATCTTTGGCCTGAGCAGTAGTAGCCATAATTTTTGCTGACATCATACCATCCTTTTGAATCAACTCGATTCTAAGGGAGCCTAAATGTTCAGGATTCAGTCTGATCATCAGTTTATTTACACCGTTAGTTCCGCTAAAATTCGCCTTACTCAAAATATTTTCAAATTGTTTAACAAACTTTTCTTGACTGACAGTTTGCTCACCTCTGGGAGCCACCAAAACGAATTGCTCCAGCTTTGTCATGAGAAAAGGCATACCAGACCCTTGATGTTTACTGCTATCCAGGCTTTGCAAAGTCACATCGCTGCTGAATGTTCCGTTTTTAATTACCTTGTCACTACCTGATAATTGTGAGAATGGGCTTTTCCATGTTTCCATTGTTTTAGTTTGCCCTTTCTCCAACGTGTTGGATTGATTTGATTCCGATGTTGATTTTGACTGATTGGACAGCCATTTCTCCAGCCTCCCCGTTAACCCTTCAAGCAGGTTTTTCATTTGTTTCTGGATGGCCGCTCCATCTTGTGACATATCCTTATTCTCCGAGAGAAGATCTTGAATTTTCACCAGTTTCAAAAGATTCACCACACCAGATAATGGGAGCTCATGCCATTTTTCTTCACTCAATCCAGTAACTTTTTTTAGGATGGTGAACAGTTCCATGACATTGGCTGATAACAAACTTTGTGAATTCAGGCTGAAGTCATCCGCTTCTTGTTCTATATCCAGTTCCTCGATGCTCGTAAAAAAATCAGCAAGGGTACCCTCATCATTGCCGGCTACATTTTTTAGGACCTGTAAAATAAGGTTGTTGTCTTGGTGGTTTACTGAAGGGGCTTCGGCAACACTCTTTTCCCCAGTATCGCTTAATCTTTCAAGTTTCAAAAAAACTAGCAAATCTTCTAATACAGACATTCGTCCTTCAGTTAGGCCAGCTATATCCGATGGATTGTGCGGTTCTGCGCCTATTGCTGATTGAAGGACTGAACCAAACCCTGAATTAGTTTGCTGATTTGGCTTAATTGGTACCTTTAAACTTAATGATGCCATAGGAAGTAAAGAATTAATGGCTGAATTCATATATTCACCTCCCCACTCTTTCCACTTAAGAACTTTGTTCCGTTAGTTTCTTCGTAAGCCTTGCAGCATCAGCCGTTGTCATTTGCTCCAAAACCTTAGCTAAAGTAGCTGTTTTCATACTTGAGAGAATCTCCACTGCATCTTCATCATTCATTTCTGTAATGATAGGTGCAGCCTTCTTGGGAGCCATGGTTTCATAAGTACGGATTATATCTTTGAACGCTTGTTTACTATTATTCTGACTATCCTTAAGTTGGTTCATTTCTGTTTGAAGCTGCTGTTTTTCCGCTTCTGCCTTTTCAATGGCGTTGTCACGTGTGTCAATGATGTTCTCAAGCTTATCTATCTCTTTATCCTTGTTTACAATCTCGATTTCCAATTTTTCGAGCTTCATGGAAACTTTCTCATCATTCATGGCCAGTTTACCTTTCTCTTCATCCCTTTCCTTTTGATCCGATTCAACGAAGGGTATTTTCGCAGACATTTCCTTTGCTTTTTCCACTACATTCACCCCTGCAACTGTAAAAACAATCAACGCTACGGATACCGCAAAGACTAATGGGATGAAGATGACAAGAAACCATTGAAACTTACTTATCTTACTTTCTTCCAATTCTTCCAATCCATTATATTCACTTTTTTTACGCATTCCCTCACCTTACGCCTTTGCTTAAGAATTGCCGGATTGATATTTCATCCATTTGTTTGTTCTCAGCTTCCTTTATGACATCGAGGAATTTAAGAAAATCATTTTCTTTCATCTTCTCGTACTTTTTAACCTCAATATTTTTTTCCATTAATATATCCCGTTGAATATTCATCTTGTATCGGGCTTCAATGACTTCCTGTTGACAGTGGCTTAAGAGTTTTTCCAAGTTGTCCATAAATAATTGATGATGCCTTATTTCCTGAACGGATAATCCATTTCGCAGTTTTTCCTGTTGAAACTCAAGCAACTCTTCTTTTTTCTTTAAAAGCTTATATAACTTTTCTGCCACTTCTTCAAATTTTTTTAAAGCAGCATTATATTTAGTAAGTGCATCGGTTTTTTCTTTTTCTTTGATGGTCAGGATCTTCCCGAATTTATATTGATAAATCATTATTAATCACCTTTCTCCATCAAATCGACAAGGGAGTTGATACTATTATCTTTGGAAGCTTTCTCATGGGTTCCTTGCTTCAAAAATGAAATGATTTCCGGATAGCGAGTAATCGAGTTATCAATTTGGTCGGAAGTACCCTTCTTATAAGCTCCTATATTAATCAAATCTTCCGACTCCATATAGGTTGATAAACTTGCCCGCAATTTTTCTGCGGCGTTTTTATGCTTATCACCAACAATACTATTCATGACACGACTAATGCTCTTTAATACATTGAGCGCTGGAAACTGTCCTTTATTGGCCAAGTTACGGTCTAGTATGAAGTGGCCATCCAAAATTCCCCTGACAGCATCAGCAATCGGTTCATTCATATCATCACCGTCGACGAGAACCGTATAAAAAGCTGTAATGGTACCCAGCTGATTTGTTCCCGTTCTTTCGAGTAACCTTGGAAGGATGGCAAAAACGGATGGTGTATACCCTTTGGTTGTCGGCGGTTCCCCGATAGCAAGCCCGATTTCCCTCTGGGCCATCGCAACCCTTGTGACCGAATCCATCATCAGCATTACATTCAATCCCTTATCACGAAAATATTCCGCGATGGCGGTTGCCGTCAAAGCACCCTTTATCCTCATCAACGCTGGCTGGTCAGATGTCGCCACTACAACGATTGATCGGGCCAGCCCTTCTGGTCCAAGGTCCTTCTCAATGAATTCACGGACTTCACGGCCACGTTCTCCAATAAGACCAATTACGTTTAAGTCAGCCTTCGTATTTCTCGCTACCATCCCAAGCAACGTGCTTTTCCCGACACCGCTCCCTGCAAAGATACCAACACGTTGTCCTTTTCCAACTGTTAATAAACTATCAATCACCCGCACTCCTACATCTATCGGTTCATTAATGGGAGGTCGTTTCATCGGATTTGGCGGATCTTGATCCACAGATATTGTCGCGAGTCCTTTTGGAAGCAGTGATTCATCAATGGAATGTCCCAATGGATCGACTACTTTGCCAATAAGCCCACTTCCCACCTTTATCTCAAGGCTCCTTCCGCTTCCTTCCACGATACAACCCGGTGCAATAGCACTAACTGCTGTAAACGGCATTAAAATAACCATTTCATCACGGAAACCGACAACTTCAGCTAAGATTCGATTTTTCTTTTTTTGTATACCTGTATAGATATAACAAACATCACCTACAGAGCTTTCAGGACCTTGAGATTCTATCATTAACCCCACGACACGTTTGACCCGTCCATAATGTTTGAATGGATCAACTTCATCAACTAAGGGCAATAGGTCTCTAGTTTTCATCTTTATTCCCCTTCCAGCAATTCACTCAGTTTCACTTTTATTTCCTGCAGCTGACTGTCGACACTGGCGTCCATCCTTCCGTTTTCGGATTCGATGATACAGCCGCATTCTTCAAGCTCATCATCCGGAAAAATATACAACTCAGTATCTTTCGGAAAAATGGCCATTAACTCATCTTTATGGGAAAGAATCGATTGATATTGGAGCGGATGGATATGCAATTGCACTTCACGGTAATCCCTCACTTCTTTGATGGCCCTTTTGACTATAGATAAAAAAGATTCTTCATCTTTTTCAAGCTGTTGCCCGATAATTTTCTCTGCCACCTTCAGGGCAAGATTCAAAATAACGGTCTCAGATGATTCGATATGGTGCCGATAATCTTTTTTAGATGAATCTACCACTTCTTTTGCGAAAGCTATTTCCGCTGCAATCTCGTTATAACCCTTTTGGATCCCATCTTCGACTCCCTGCTGATACCCTTCTTTTTGAGCTTGTTCCATAAACAACGCTTTTTCTTGATTCTCCCATTGTTCTCTGTCTTGCTGGATTTCAGCAACAATCGCTTGGGCTTTTTGTTTAGCATCGAGCAATAACTTTTCCGCTTCCTGTTTAGCATCATTGAGAAATTCATCAGATTGAATGCAATGAAGGGGTTTCCGATCATCTGCATCATCATTTTGAAGAAAATCAAAAGGACGAACTTTTATCGCAATCTTTTTGCTTTTCTCCTGGTTAGCCTGCAGGGATTTGATAATCCTAGACAATGATATCATCCCCTCCGCCGCGGGCAATCACGATATCTCCAGTCTCTTCCAACCTTCGAATGATGGCAACAATTCTAGATTGTGCTTCTTCTACATCACGCAATCTTACTGGCCCCATAAATTCCATTTCTTCCTGGAACGTTTCGACCATGCGTTTTGACATGTTTCGGAATACGATTTCCTTCACTTCATCACTAGCCACTTTAAGAGAAAGTTTAAGGTCTTCGTTATCTGATTCCCTGACTACCCGCTGAATCGCTCTGCCATCAAGGGTCACGATATCTTCAAAAACAAACATTCGTTTCTTGATTTCCTCAGCAAGCTCCGGATCTTGGATTTCAAGTGCATCCAAGATCGTTCTTTCCGTTGAGCGGTCAACACCATTCAACACATCTACAACGGCTTCCACTCCACCAGTCTGTGTATAATCTTGGGTTACTGTTGCAGAAAGTTTCCTTTCGAGTATTTGCTCCACTTCATTGATGATTTCCGGAGAAGTGCTATCCATTAATGCAATCCTTCTTGCAATATCGGCCTGCACCTCTTGCGGAAGTTCCGACAATATTTGTCCAGCCTGTGTGGGATCAAGATAGGACAAGATTAATGCAATGGTCTGCGGATGCTCGTTCTGGATGAAATTCAAGATCTGTCCAGGATCTGCCTTTCTTGCAAAGTCGAAAGGACGAACCTGTAAGGATGATGTTAAACGGTTAATGATGGCGGTTGCCTGGTCAATACCTAATGCCTTTTCGAGTACCTGCTTCGCATATCCTATCCCGCCTTGCGAAATGTAATCCTGTGCTAAAGCAATGTTATGGAATTCTTCCAGAATTTCTTCTTTATCATGGGAGTCCACTTTCTTCACTCCCGAAATTTCAAGGGTCAATCTTTCAATTTCCTCTTCAGAAAGATGCTTATACACGGATGCAGAAACATCCGGGCCTAAGGAAATAAGGAGGATGGCAGCTTTCTGTTTGCCAGTCAATCCGGCCTTTTTTTTTCTTTCTGTCACTTTCCCAGCCTCCTAATCTTCTGCTATCCAGCTTCTTAATAATTTTGCAAATTCATCAGGCTTTTCTTTTGCAAGCTTCTCCAATTGTTTTCTTTTTAAAGATGCTTCCGTTTCTTTCTCTTTGTTCAAATCCGGAACATCAAATACGACTTCTTCCTCTTCAACCACATACTCCTCTTCCATATCAGCCTGTTTTCGGGATCGGAGAAATAAGATTAAGAGAATGATAATGACTAGTAAAAGCACTCCACCGACGATGTATGCCCATATTGGTAACGAAGGACTCATTTCACCTTTTTGCAATGTCATTTTTCCGTTGAACGGCTGAACGGAAATTGCAATTTTATTATTAAGTTCCTCGTCCGTCAGTTCCTCCCCTTCAGCTTTTTTCTCAATTGTCGTGCGTATTATCGTACCAAGGATTTGTGTAATATCATCCACACTTTGTTGAGATAAAGACTCCGGATCGTCAGCAGTGGGCGGTTCGACCATGACTTGAATACCTAAATCTTTAACTTTATATGGGCTTCCGACTATTTCTTTCTTGATTCGGTTCACTTCACTATTTATCGTTTCATCGACTTTTTCATATTCACCAGATCCGTTTATGCCTTCAGCGTAACTGGATCCCAATGAATCTGAGGAATCCTCACTTTGCGGAACGCCTCCTGCACCTGCTGCGTCCCCACTATACGATTCATTGATCCTTTGCGCTGAAATCTCAATTCCAGCCATATTTTCTTCATCGACCGGTTCAACTAAATTCTCTTCCCGGTTTTCTTGAGTGAAATCAATGTCTGTCGTGACAGAAACGACCACTTTGTCTCTCCCCATTATCGTTCCAAGCATATTTTGTACCTGTCTTTGAATATCTCGTTCTATTTCTTTTTTAATATCGTTTTGGGTAGCAAATGCGGACGCGAAAGAAGAATTTTCATTTTCAAGATCAAAGTACTCAAACTCTTGATTCATGATGACGATATTATCTGTAGGGAGATTCGGAACACTTTTTGAGACCAGATGATAAAGGGAATTGATTTGACTTTCTTCAAATTTATAACCGGGTTTCGTATTCAATACAATGGACGCTGACGCTTCCCCAGCTGAATCACTGACAAAAACTCCTTTATCAGGAAGAGTGATCATTACACTGGCATCTTCTACACCATCAATCTTTTTTATCAAACTGGCCAATTCCGTTTGCATCGAGTCCAGTTTAATGACATTGAATTCATTTTCAGTCATTCCGATACCAGCACTTTGACTAAAAAAGGAGTAATCGATACTGCCTGATTCCGGAATTCCCTCAGCTGCCAGTTCCACTTTAAGTGAATCCAGTTTTTCTTCAGGAACTTTTATGGTCGTACCATTTTCAGAAATTTCATTCATAATCCCTTGACTGTCTAAATTTTCTTTAATGCTGCCCGTTTCCGATGGAGTTAAATTGGAATATAAGGGAACCAGCGTCGTACGCATGGTTAAAATTGAAATTGCCGTAATGATGATGATGATCAATGTTGCTGAACCAATCGTCATGAATTTTTGTTTTTTACTTCGGCTCGTCCAATAACCAGTTATTTTGTTTTTAAAATGCACAAGTACTTCATTCATTTAAATCCCCCGGTCAGTCTATGAATTTATGATTGGGGGATTTCTTTCCCCCTTGTCATTTTTCTCTATATAATGAGGTTAAAAATTGAATGTTATATGCTCATTCTCATCATTTCCTGGTAGGCTTCCACAACCTTATTCCGAACCTCTAATGTAGCCTGCATGGTAACGCTGGCTTTTTGTGAAGCTATCATCACCGAATGAAGCTCAACATCCTCTCTATTAACCAATCTGGTTGTAAGGTCATCAGATGCCATTTGTGTTTCGTTAACTTTATTCATTGATTCTTTTAATACCGACGCAAAACTTTGCTGCGCCTCGTATGGTGTATGAGTATTGCTTTGATCTTTTTTCAGTACATTACTTGCATTGTTCACTGCAGAAAGAGAAATCCCTTCCATATCAACTATCTCCTTTCAACTTTTATTTCCCAATTTCCAAAGCTTTCATCATCATTCCCTTTGATGCATTTAAAACCGTCACATTTGCTTCGTATGAACGTGTAACACTCATTAAATCAACCATTTCCCGGAGCGGGTCGACATTTGGCATTTCCACATACCCCTCTTCATTGGCATCAGGGTGTTCGGGATTGTAATCCAGTTCAAAAGGTGTTTTATCTTTTACTATGCCCGTCACCTTCACTCCATTTCCTACCTCGCTTGTTTTTCCGGATGCTGCGTTTAAGAAACTCGAAAAATCGTTTTCCTTACTTTGCAGCACAACCGATTTTCTTGTGTATGGCTTCCATGTTTTCGATTCGGGATCATATACCGCCCTTGTCGTATCGGCATTAGCCATATTGGCAGAGATTACATCCATCCTTACCCTTTGACTTGTCAGGCTAGATCCGCTCATGTTTATGCTTTGGAAAATTCCCATCACTTACCTCCTCTAATTACATTCTGTAATGATTGAAACTTACCTGAAAGCCTGTCGGTTATTGCATTATAATAAATCTGATTGGCAGCTAGATCCGTCATTTCCTTATCAACATCCACGCTATTTCCATTATTGTTATACCGGACATTTTTCTGAGTCACAATGTAAGAAGCATGACTCCCCTCTGATTTGAAGGAGAAATGTCGTTCATCGGTACGATATGACTCCAGGGAAGATAGCAGCTCTTCCTTAAAGGATTGTGTTTTGTCGACCTCTTTAGCTTTATAATTTGGTGTATCCGAATTGGCTATGTTCTGTGAAATGACTTTTTGTTTTGCATTAGAATAATTAAGGGCATTTTCTAATGTTTGAAAAGTATTTGAAAATAATTCCACATCGATCACCTCTTTCTACAATTAACAGATAATGACTTTATCAATAAATTAATCCAGTCCATTTACGTTTTAATTTTAAAGAAACATTATACCTATGTCCATATACAATACACAGACTTTAGACCTATTATTGTCGAAAAATGTCATAAATTGCTCAAATTCGTCGTTTTTATCGGTATGATTACAGGATTAATATTACGTTATATGACATTTTATTATGTTATTCTACATATTAACCAAATTTTACTTCTATTAGCTTTTATATCATATCGAAAAACGAATCTATATACCTGATACTTTAGAACTAATTTTTGCATTTACTTTCAATTAATCATTTCATTTTAGTTGATTTCACCCTTTAAAATAGAGGGATCATGCATTCTTTCTTTTTAAAAAAAAACGTTTTTTAAAAGTGTTGATCCATTCGATAAATTTCCCTAAGACTGAAACCTGTTATCCATAGACTTTTAAAACTCAAAAAGTTGTAACGTCGTTAATTTTCATCATTTCGACAGTTATAATAATATAATTACCCATTCTAAGGAATATTTAACTATTTTTTCTGCTTTTATGGAAAACATGCCTATATTCTCATTTTCATTTAATCCGAAATACCTCTTTTTCCTATCTCCCCCATTCATTCACCCGCATTTGCCTGTTAGTCCCAGACAGCAACACATCCAAATATCACAAAAAAAGGCAACCCTTTTTCAAGGGCTGCCTTTCCATTTGTTAGTTATTTTTGAGTTTCTCTAATTCAAGAAGGAATTTATCATTCAATACTTTGATATAAGTACCTTTCATTCCAAGAGAGCGTGATTCAATGACTCCTGCGCTTTCCAGTTTCCTTAGTGCATTTACGATAACGGAACGGGTGATACCAACACGGTCTGCAATTTTGGACGCTACCAGCAGACCTTCGTTACCTTTAAGCTCCTCAAAAATGTGCTCAATTGCTTCCAATTCGCTGTAAGATAACGAGGAAATTGCCATTTGAACGACAGCTTTACTACGGGCTTCTTCTTCTATCTCTTCTGATTTTTCACGTAGGATTTCCATACCGACTACAGTCGCACCATATTCAGCCAAAATTAAATCATCATCGTGAAATTTTTCTTGTAATCGGGCAAGAACCAATGTTCCTAAACGTTCTCCCCCACCCATAATCGGTACAATCGTTGTTAATCCAGTTGCGAAAAGCTCTTTGTTTTCGACTGGGAAAGCAGTATATTCGCTTTCGATATCAAGATTCGAAGAAGTTTCAGGAATATTGAATAGGTTTTTTGTGTACTCTTCAGGGAATTGTTTATCTTCCAACATTTTGTACATGCGTTCGTTTTCAATTTGCTGACTAACCGCTATGCCAAGTAATTTTCCACGGCGGCTGACAACGAATACATTCGCTTCGATAACTTCACTTAAACTTTCAGCCATTTCCTTGAAGTTAACTGCTTTACCTGCTGCTTTTTGGAGCATTGCATTGATTTTTCTTGTTTTTGCTAATAAGTTCATTTGATTTGTTCCTCCTAAAAATACCATGGTTCACAATAACTATGAAGTTGTATTTCCGTAATTTTATGTTCATTGCGTAGGCTAATCATTGCCCAAATTGTTTCTTTATTAAAGGATAAACTGGCTTAAATCTTTATTCCGGGCGATAGAACCAAGCTTACCTTCGACATATTGGGGAGTAATTGTAATCTTCTCCATTGTTATTTCCGGAGCTTCAAAAGATAAGTCTTCAAGCAACCGTTCCAAAATGGTATGAAGTCTTCTTGCACCAATATTGTCTGTGTTTTGATTTACTTCGAAGGCCACTTCAGCTATCTTACGAACAGCATCGTCAGAAAATTCAATTTCTATACCTTCAGTTTCTAATAAAGCAACATATTGTTTTAACAAGGCATTATCCGGTTCATGAAGAATCCGTACAAAGTCGTCTACAGTCAGTTTGTTCAATTCTACACGAATTGGGAATCTACCTTGTAATTCAGGGATGAGGTCGGATGGCTTAGCCATATGAAAGGCCCCTGCAGCAATGAATAGGACATGATCCGTTTTAACTGAACCATATTTAGTCACTACTGTCGAACCTTCAACAATCGGCAGGATATCCCTTTGGACACCCTCTCTTGATACATCCGCTGATGAACTTCCAGATTGCTTACTGGCAATTTTGTCGATTTCATCTATGAAGATAATCCCATTTTGCTCAGCCCCGTATACGGCATCGGAAGTGACTTCATCCATATCAATCAATTTTGCCGCTTCTTCATTTGTTAAAACGGTTCTCGCTTCACTTACCTTTAATTTGCGCTTCTTGCTTTTTTTCGGCATTAAGCTTCCTAAGGCATCCTGCATGTTCATCCCCATTTGTTCCATTCCCGAACCTTGGAGCATATCAAACATCGAAGCAGCCTGTTCTTCCACTTCGACCGTTATCATTTCACTTTCTAACTCACCATTAGCCAGCTTTTCAGCGACAATTTTTCTTTTTTCCTGCAAACTTAAATCTTCGGAATTTTCTTCCGAATCCTGTTCTTCTTGATTGTTATTGCCTCCAAAAAAGACTTCAAGAGGATTCTTGAAATTACTCTGTTTTTTAGTTGATGGCACCAATAGCTCTATTAAACGGCGATTTGCATTTTCTTCTGCCCGTTCCTTAACGCTGGCCATCTTTTCTTCCTTCACGAGGCGGACGGAAGTCTCAACCAAATCACGAACCATGGACTCTACATCCCGGCCGACATATCCGACTTCCGTAAATTTCGTTGCTTCAACTTTTACAAAAGGAGCACCTACCAATTTAGCCATTCTCCGAGCTATTTCTGTTTTCCCAACTCCTGTTGGTCCAATCATTAATATATTCTTCGGAACGACTTCATCACGAAGCTGATCCGAGAGAAGGGAACGTCGGTAGCGATTCCGAAGAGCCACTGCCACTGCCCGTTTTGCCTCACGCTGCCCTACGATATACTGATCCAGTTTTTCAACGATTTGCCTCGGTGTTAAATTAGCTTTTTTTGACATATGCGCTCCTCCTTACAACTCTTCCACGATTATATTCGTATTCGTAAATACACAAATTTCCGCTGCAATTTGTAAAGATGATTGAGCGATTTCCTTTGCCGATAAATGGTCACTGGAAAATCGCATTAATGCCCTGCCGGCAGCCAGAGCATAATTCCCTCCCGATCCTATGGCGAGAATACCATCATCCGGTTCAATTACTTCCCCGGTACCAGAAACGAGCAACAAATGGTTCTTATCCATTACGACTAGCATGGCTTCCAGCTTTCTCAATACATTGTCACTTCTCCATTGCTTTGCCATTTCGACGGCAGCACGCTGAAGATTGCCATTATACTCTTCAAGTTTAGCTTCGAACATCTCAAATAAAGTGAATGCATCTGCAACGGAACCTGCAAAACCTGCAAGGACATTACCATTAAAGATTTTTCTTACTTTCCTCGCTGTATGCTTCATCACTACTGAATTTCCTAAAGTAACCTGCCCATCACCGGACATGGCACATTCACCTTTATGATGCACTGCAAATATCGTTGTCATAAAGTGTCCCCTTTCAACATTTAAGGCCGCGGATGTGATGCATTATAGACTTTTTTTAATTGGTCTTTTGTAACATGCGTATACACTTGCGTTGATGAAATTTTAGAATGACCAAGCAATTCCTGAACCGTGCGAATGTCCGCCCCATTATTCAACAGGTGTGTAGCAAACGAATGCCTTAGCATATGGGGATGAAGACTTCCATCTGCGGCTGACTTTTTAATCAATTCATTCAATATATAGCGAACTCCCCTAGGTGTCAGAGGGTCTCCACGAAAATTAACAAATAAATAAACATGCGCCTTGGCGTCAGACGAAGTCAATTCCGTCCTGGCTGTACGTATGTATAAATCTATCGCTTCCTGTGCATATCTACCAACCGGAACGTAGCGATCTTTTTTTCCTTTTCCATGGACCAGTACCGTCCCTAAGGAAAGATCGATATCCTGGAGTTTAATCTCACAACATTCACTTACGCGAATGCCTGTAGCATACAATAATTCCAGTAAGGCACTGTTTCTTATTCCTATCGGTGAATCTTTCTTTAAAGAAGAAAACAACTGATTCATTTCCTTCTCATAAAGAAAACGTGGCAGTCTTTGATCCTTTTTAGGTAAAGAAGCAAGAGAAAAAGGATTATCCTTCACATCACCTTCACGTAGTAAAAATTTATAAAGGCTCCGCAAACAAGAAGTTTTTCTTGCTACAGTGCGCTTAGAAAGTTTTTTCTCATATAAATTCGTTAAATACAACCGGACATCAAAATATTCAACGGACGTGATATCCTCTATGCCCTGTTCATTAAGGAACAGAAAAAATTCGTGAATATCACGTTTATAATTTTCAATGGTGTAATGTGAACTGTTTTTTTCAATTTGTAAATATTCAATGAAGGATGATAATGCCTTTTTTTGATTAATCATGGAAACACCTCGCAAAGGCTAATAAATAGTATCATACTTTAAAACAGCAGGCAAATATTTTACAAATTTTTCACAAAGTTCTGAATTGTGTCCAAAGCGCGTTTAGCATGCGTTTCGTTCCGCTCTTTTTTGGATTTGATTCTCACTTCAAGGTCTGGAAGCAACCCAAAGTTGGCATTCATCGGCTGGAAGCTCTTTCCATTCGTCGACGTTATGTACCTTGCCATGCTGCCCATCGTCGTCTCCGCAGGGAAAATGATAGGCTCCAATCCTTGGACGATCCTTGCAGCATTGATACCTGCAACCAGTCCCGATGCAGCCGATTCTACATACCCTTCGACGCCAGTCATCTGACCGGCAAAGAATAAATCGTCCCGATTCTTGAATTGGTACGTAGGCTTCAAAACATTAGGTGAGTTTATGAACGTGTTTCGATGCATAACTCCATAACGGACAATTTCGGCATTTTCCAAACCAGGTATGAGCTGCAACACTTCTTTTTGCGGCCCCCATTTCAAATGTGTCTGAAAACCAACAATATTGTAGAGTGTTCCTGCCGCATCATCTTGACGCAATTGAACTACAGCAAAAGGACGTTTTCCCGTTTTTGGATCTTCTAAGCCAACAGGCTTCAATGGACCAAATAACATCGTTTTCTTCCCACGTGAAGCCATCACTTCAATAGGCATGCAGCCTTCAAAAAAGATTTCTTTTTCGAATTCTTTAAGTGGGACTGTTTCAGCAGCAATCAAAGCTTCATAAAAGCGGTCAAACTCTTCTTCAGTCATCGGGCAGTTCAAATATGCTGCTTCCCCTTTATCATAACGGGATTTCAAATATACTTTATCCATATTGATGCTGTCTTTTTCAAGAATTGGTGCGGCAGCATCATAGAAGTATAAATATTCTTCATCCATGATTTGCTTTAAGCTGTCAGAAAGTAACTGACTTGTAAGCGGACCGGTTGCAATGACGGTAGGGCCTTCCGGAATTTCCGTCACTTCTTCATTAATGACCGTCACATTCGGATGACTTTTGACCCTTTCCGTAACAAGACCGGCAAATTCATGACGATCAACAGCTAAAGCACCGCCAGCGGGTACAGCACAAGCATCTGCTGCGGACATGATGACCGAATCCAGTATACGCATTTCTTCTTTTAATACACCAACTGCATTTGTTAAAGTATTTGCCCGAAGTGAATTGGAACAAACAAGTTCAGCGAATTTATCGGTATGATGGGCTGGCGTTTGTTTTACAGGACGCATTTCATATAGATCGACTTTAATTCCTCTTTTAGCTAACTGCCACGCTGCTTCACTTCCAGCAAGCCCAGCACCGATTACACTTACTTTTGTTTCTTTCATTTTTCGAACCTCCATGTATAGATATGATAAGACAGGATCATTTATCATTAAAACTGCTTTCATAAAAGTTTCATTTTTAACGATATCTATGTATTTATACCCGAAATACTCTTTCCTGCTAACGATTATTTTAAAGCATATGCCACAAAGCCGGCATTCTTCCTGCATTCCATCTTTTCTAAAAAGGGTAACGGATGCAAATAGGAATTATATCTTTAAAAGAATGTACTTGTCCATTGAATTTTACATCACATGGCCTAAATAAAAAAGTTTCAAGCTTTATCCATTTTCTTCTTGGAAGTAAATCCACATAGTATCATGATATCATACTTTCCTGGACATAAAGAAACCCGGCAGATGCCGAGTCAAGTTATATTTTGGGTTTCTCCATTTGTTCACAAGGAAAGTAACCGATTTCACGGTCTTTTCTATGCTTGGGGCATTTCTTTGAAATCACAATCCATGCACTGGACTTGGACGCCTTTTTTGAGTTTTTTCTCAACTAGTGTACCTTCACATTTCGGACAACTACGCGGCAGCGGTTTATCCCAAGATATGAAGTCACATCCAGGATAAGTATCACATCCGTAAAATATGCGGCGTTTTTTACTTTTCCTTTCAATGATGTTTCCTTCTTTACATTTTGGACATTTGACACCGATTTCTTTAACGATTGGTTTTGTGTTACGGCAATCCGGGAAATTACTGCATGCCATGAACTTTCCATAACGTCCCATCTTAAAGACCATCCCATGTCCGCATTCCACACAATCTTCACCTGCAGGTTCATCTTTGATTTCAATTTTCTCCATCTCAACTTCAGCTTTAGCCAAATGAACTGCAAATTCTTTATAAAATTCGTCGATGACCTTTACCCATTGAATATTGCCTTCCTCGACGCTGTCAAATTCCTGTTCCATCTTGGCAGTGAACTCTGCATCAAGAATATCCGGGAAGAATTCACGTATCAATTCAAGAACGATCTCACCAAGCTCTGTTGGGATGAACCGTTTATTATCCAAGGTAACATATCCCCGTTTTTGAATCGTATCCAAGGTAGGGGCATATGTAGAAGGACGCCCTATTCCCAGTTCTTCTAGGGTCTTGACAAGACGGGCTTCAGTATACCGGGGCGGTGGCTGTGTGAAATGCTGTTTAGGCTCGATATCTTTTGAAAAGAATTGATCTCCTTTTTTCACATCCGGTAGTGCATTTTCCTTTTCTTCCACCGAGTCATCGGACCCTTCAACATATACCTTCATGAAACCCGGAAATTTAACTTTTGAACCATTTGCCCTGAAGATGACATCCCCGTTATGCAGGTCGATGCTCATCGTATCCATGACCGCCGAGGACATTTGGCTAGAAACGAATCGTTCCCAAATCAATTTATAAAGACGGAATTGATCTCTGGATAAGAATTCCTTGACTACACCCGGTTCACGTAATGTGCTTGTTGGCCTGACTGCTTCATGGGCGTCCTGGGCATTGGTTTGTTTTTTCTCCTTGCGCTGTTCAACCTGAACATAATCTTTACCATAATTATTTTGAATGAAGGTATGGACTTCCTCTTTCGCAACATCGGAAATCCGAGTCGAATCAGTTCTCATATATGTGATTAACCCGACTGTACCTTCCTTACCTAGCTCGATTCCTTCATAAAGCTGCTGAGCAAGCATCATGGTTTTCTTTGCCCGGAAATTCAATTTACGTGCCGCTTCTTGTTGCAGGGAAGAAGTTGTAAAAGGGGCAGCTGGATTGCGCCTTCTTTCCTTTTTAGCCACAGCTCCTATCGTAAATTCGCCGCCAATTAAAGAAGCGAGCACTTTTTTGACGTCCTCTTCAGTATTTAATTCCTTCTTCTCGCCGCCAAGGCTGAAGAAGGAACCTTCAAACTGTTCTTTTCCTTTTACAAAATCAGCCTTGATTGTCCAATACTCTTCCGGGATAAAATCTTTGATTTCCTTCTCCCGGTCAATGATCATCCTAACAGCAACCGATTGGACCCGTCCCGCGCTTAAGCCTTTTTTTACCTTTTTCCACAAAAGCGGGCTTATATTATACCCGACCAAACGGTCCAAAACCCTTCTTGCCTGCTGGGCATCAACCAATTTCATATTTATTGGCCTCGGCGATTTAAATGATTCTTTGATAGCCTCTTTCGTGATCTCGTTGAATACCACACGGCAATCTGAGTTAACGTCAACATCAAGACTATGAGCCAAATGCCAGGCAATGGCTTCCCCTTCCCTGTCGGGGTCAGCCGCGAGATAGATTTTTTTCGCTTTTTTTGCAGCGGTCTTCAATTCTTTTAAAACCGGGCCTTTGCCACGGATAGTTATATATTTAGGTTCATATTCATGTTCAACATCGACACCCATTTGACTTTTAGGCAAATCGCGCACATGCCCCATGGAAGCCTTTACTTTATATTTTTTTCCCAAATAACGTTCTATTGTTTTCGCCTTTGCGGGCGATTCCACAATCACTAAGTATTCTGACATCCAATAAATCCTCCTCAAAGAGGTAATATAAATCTTCACTATTATTAATCATTCAAAAATCATTTGTCAACACCTCTTTACTTTTCAAAGCATGCTGATTCATTTATTTATAGATATTTTGACAAGAGGTGCCATTTGCAAAACTTATAACAGTTTTACAATATTTTCAACCTTTTTGTCTAATAATTCAACCCATCCTTCTAAAAAATCGCCCTATTTTCTATTTTCCCGTTTGTTTCTCCGTCTATCTTCTATATTATATTGTCAAAACTCTTCTTCGATCTGCCTGGAACTCAAAACAAGTTTGGCACCATCCTGAATCAATTGATTGGTTCCCAGAGATTCAGGGCTCGTAACATTACCAGGAAGCGCAAATACCTCTCTTCCTTGTTCCGAAGCAGCTTGTGCTGTAATAAGGGAACCGCTCCTTTCTTTTGCCTCGACCACGAATACTCCCTGTGATAATCCACTGATGATTCGATTCCTAAGCGGAAACATCCAAGGTTCCGCCTTCATTTCCGGTGTAGTCTCAGATATAAGCAGGCCTTTATTGATGATTTCTTCAGCAAGAGTAACATTGGATTTCGGATATATTTGCATAAGCCCTCCTCCTAACACCCCGATAGTATCTCCGCCTTCCCTTAATGTTATCTTATGTGACTCTGCATCGATTCCAGCCGCCACTCCGCTTATGATCACGAACTTTTTCTTTATGAGCGGTAATAGAATCGTTTTTAAAGCCTCCAGACCATACGAGGTTGGCTTACGTGTACCAACAACACCTAGCGTATTCTTCCTTGTTAAAAGCTTCTCATCACCTTTTAAATAAAGGACCCACGGTGGATCGAATATTTGCTTCAGCAAAAAAGGATATTCATCATCGAGGATCGTCAAACAATGGATTTGGTTATCTTCGTATTTTTTAAGTTTATCGATGGTATTGAGTGAGTGTAAATCTTTGAGAAAGAGGTTAAGCTTATTTGAAGGGATAGGGAGCATTTTTGCCCATTCAACGTACTTCGTCGTGAACAGGGAAGATAATGACGGATCTTTGGACATGATTGTTTGGATTGTTTTCCATCCTGCTCCGCGGCAATGATGGAGATGGATTAACTTTTCTTTTGTGTTCAATTGGAAACGCTCCTAATCGGATATTTTTAAAGGTAGGTTGATAGTGATGTACTTGGCCTCTTCCGAGGAAATTGGAGGAAAAAAGACCGACCCAAAAAAAGGTCGGCCCAGCTTAAATCAATGTGTTTTACAAGGTTCGTAAATATCTCTTTCTTTCAAGACGGAGATCAATGTTTCACCCATTACGGATGGAGTTTCAGCAACTTTAATTCCACATTCGTTCATAACGCGGATTTTCTCGTCTGCAGTCCCTTTTCCACCTGAGATAATGGCACCAGCATGTCCCATGCGTTTACCGGCAGGAGCCGTACGGCCACCAATGAAACCAACAACTGGCTTAGTCATATTTTCCCTCACCCAGATTGCTGCTTCTTCTTCTGCCGTTCCGCCGATTTCCCCGATCATGATCACCGCATGTGTTTCCGGATCTTCATTGAACGCTTTCAAAACATCAATGAAATCCGTTCCGTTAACGGGATCCCCACCGATACCGACAGCAGAAGATTGCCCAATGCCTGCTTGTGATAATTGGTGAACGGCTTCGTACGTTAAAGTTCCAGAACGAGAAACTACACCTACATGGCCTTTTTTGTGGATATACCCTGGCATGATACCAATCTTACACTCATCAGGAGTAATGACACCTGGACAGTTCGGTCCGATCAAGCGAGTTTTTTTGCCTTCCATATACCGTTTTACCTTGACCATATCCAGGACAGGAATATGTTCCGTGATACAAATGACAAGATCAAGTTCTGCGTCTACGGCTTCTAGAATTGCATCGGCAGCAAATGGAGCCGGTACATAGATAACAGATGCAGTCGCTCCGGTTTCAGTGACAGCTTCGGAAACTGTATTGAATACAGGTACCCCTTCCGCTTCTGTTCCGCCTTTGCCCGGAGTGACTCCACCAACGATTTTCGTGCCGTATTCCAACATTTGTTTTGTATGAAATAATGCTGTTGCACCAGTGATTCCCTGAACGATCACTTTCGTATCTTTATTAATATAAACGCTCATTATGTTCCCCCCTGCCTATTATCCTACAAGTGATACTATTTTTTGTGCCCCATCTGCCATTGATTCAGCAGCCGTAATATTTAAACCTGACTCTTTTAGAATCTTTTTGCCAAGGTCCACATTCGTTCCTTCAAGACGAACAACAAGAGGGACATCCAGGCCAAGCTCTTTAGCAGCAGCCACTACGCCTGTCGCGATGATGTCACATTTCATGATTCCTCCGAAGATATTAACGAAGATGCCTTTAACATTTTGATCGGATAGGATGATTTTGAAAGCCTCTTTTACTTTTTCCTCAGTAGCACCGCCACCAACGTCAAGGAAGTTAGCCGGATCTCCCATATAATGTTTAATGATGTCCATCGTTGCCATAGCAAGTCCGGCACCATTAACCATACATCCGATATTTCCGTCAAGCGATATGTAACTAAGGCCATGTTTTGATGCTTCAATCTCTTTTGCATCCTCTTCATCCAAATCACGGTACTCCGCGATGTCTTTATGGCGGTAAATCGCATTATCATCGAAATTCAATTTAGCATCAAGTGCCATTACATTGCCGTCGCCCGTAACCACTAATGGGTTGATTTCTGCGATCGAGCAATCTTTTTCAACGAAAGCAGTATATAAGTTAACCATCAGTTTGGAAGCTTTATTTATAAGTGAAGCCGGAATATTGATATTGAATGCAATCCTACGTGCCTGGAAACCAGTCAAGCCGACAACCGGATCGATTACTTCTTTGAAAATTTTCTCTGGTGTCTTTTCAGCCACTTCCTCAATTTCCGTTCCGCCTTCTTCAGAAGCCATCAATACGACACTGTTCGTAGCACGGTCTAGGACCAGCCCGATGTAATACTCCTTCGTTATGTCGCAGCCCTCTTCAATTAGTAAACGCTTAACTTCCTTACCTGCAGGTCCTGTTTGATGGGTCACCAGCGTCTTGCCAAGAATCTCTTGTGCATATGTACGTGCTTCATCAAGATTCTTCGCTACCTTGACTCCGCCAGCTTTCCCGCGGCCGCCCGCATGAATTTGAGCTTTGACGACAACAACTTCCGTACCTAACTCCTTCGCTGCTTCTACTGCTTCATCAACAGTAAAGGCAACCCGGCCATTTGGAACGGATACCCCGTATTGTCGCAATATCTCTTTCCCCTGATACTCATGGATATTCATTTCCCATCCTCCTTATCTACTAAAAAACAACTTTGAAATTTAATGCGTGTTTTCTCTACTATATTACAACAAAATTCTCTTTCGTGCATAATATTCTTTCGCAAAATTTTTAAAATATTATTACAATATACTTCTATACCCTTATGTAAAATGGGAAAAACCTTCTTCTGCATGGTGTTATTTTCTTATTAAAATCCTTGATTTTGGTTACGAAATTCTATTTCATAAAAAAGTAATTACAGTTATAAATCTATTAAAAGGGCTCCATTGAAAGCCTTTTCACCATATTCACTCAAAGATCTTATCAAAAAAAATTCCGGTTATCCTAGTCTTGATTCGACGGAAACGCAAAAGGACAAAGCCACGGCCTTGTCCTTTTGCAAATAATTTAGTATTTTTTTAATATAATGAAATTCCATTAGTGATTTCCCTAATATTCTACATAAACCAACAGAAATCCATTTGGTGAAATTACATCGATAATTAGGCTTCTACCGATTCAAGTCCCTGTCAACTTTATAAATGAAGGCAAATACCTCTGCAACAGCTTCATACAATTCTTCCGGAATCGTTTGATTTATATCCAATTGACCTAAAAGTGCAGCAAGAGATTCGTCCCTTTGGACCGGTATATCCAGTTTCATGGCCTTTCCCAGAATGTTTTCAGCCGTTTTCCCTTTCCCCTTCGCCAATATGACGGGCGCTTTGGATGTCTTTTGATCATACTTTAAGGCAATGGCCTCTTTTCGTTTATCATTTATCATATTCGAATATCCACCCCACTATATGAATCGGCTTCTGAAAAAGGAATCGGTTTCACTCTTAGGTCCCGCTCTATTTCATTCACGGGATTTACAAATGAAACACCTGATAATCTGTAATCCATTTTTCCCAGATTCTCTCTCAGGATATCAAGATATTGACCGGCTGCCTTTTCAAGGATCGCACCATGCCCATTTATGACCGTCACTTTTATGATTCGGTTTTGAACCTGCATGTCGATGACCGTACCTTTAAGGCGTTCCAATTCTAAATAAAATAGGATTCGGCAGTAATCCGGGTCTATTTTGCCATCTTTTGTTTTCTTTCCGCTCCATTGTAACGTTAGATCCGTTTGAGTAGACCCCAGATTGAGTGGAAGTGTAAGGAGTATATTCTGAATCGGCCCGTTTTCCTGTGAAAGGATCTGTTGAGCAGTGATCCGATTTAGGATTTGTTCTGCCATCTCCTTGATAGCTGCCGGAATTTGCTCATTCAGCAATTTAAGCAGCAGCGGTTTAAGCGTCTCTAAATCCTTCGGTAAATCCGCCATCTCCTCTCCAGAAAGATTACTGAGTGCATGTTCCAGCTGAAGACCCAGGATCTTGGTCAGTTCTTTCAGTTGGTGTGCAACAGAAGGTCCATTGGTGAAATCGATTGTTTGAAAATCAGCACCCAATACCTGTGAAAGGACCAGCTTCTCATTAATCCTAGCGTATTGGGCCTCAGGAAGCTTATTAAGCGACTGAAACAGCAATTCAGCCGCCTTACCCTTTGAATCAGCTACTTGCACTATGTCCTTATTCAAGTAGCCTATAAGGTCATTCACTTCTATTTTTCCGCCTACTGCATTTTTAGCTGCCGCTTCGTTATAAGCACTCTGGAGTAAATGAAAGGCAAGAGGGGAAAGTTTATCTGCAGAAATGTTTTTGCTCCGCATCGAGTGAATATCAATTGGCGGTTTTGCCTCCTCATGATCATGACTATTCCATATGCGGTTAATAGCGATTTCGATCTCTTCAACTTTTGCAAATGCTCCGCTTTTTGCCTCGGAAAGCAGCTGCAATCCTCTGTGTAATTTATCAATCGCTGAATTTTCAGGAATACCGGACCTAGCCTCAGCTCCATCTATTAAATTTTCCAGAAAGACAGATTCCGTAATTCCCTTTGGAAAGAATCCCGTCTTTTGGAGTAGGGAAAATGCACCAGATTTCATATCTGGAGTTGAATCGGGATTCAGCCAAGTTGTCAATAGTTTTTGCAAACCGCTTTGTTGAAGCTGGGTCTGTTTAGCAACATGTAAAGAGTCCAATACCTCCACAAGTTTGACGGCCGTCCTCGTTCCTGGCCCACTATCCTGAAGCTGCTGCTTAAAGCCGCTTAGTAGTTTGTGGAAAGGTTCACCTTTGGACTGTGTAAATAATGCATCAAATACCTCTTTTATAAAAGGCAGTTGCTGAATGAACATTGTTTTTATTACAGGCAGACCTACTTCTGCAGCATCAGCAGTTTTTAACCATTGTAAAGCGGACTGAAAAGTTTCCTTGGTTATCGGCAGACGATTTGCCAAGAGATATTCAGCAAGTTTCGTTGCGGCCGGTTCGAGCGTTATGCCAAGAAGAGCGATCAATTGTGAAACTGTTCCCTTTAAGCCGGTAATGGTCAAATCGGGGGAATTTAAGGATTTTAACACGACCTTCCCCTCAATTGGGTGTTGCACTTGAAACCAATACTTTTCTCCTGTCCGAAGCGGGATATCGAGAGTGGCAATCATTTTTTGATGGCCAATCTGTACCTCGGCCATTTGGTTAGGAAAAACCTTATTCACTTTCCCGAAAAGGATTTGCCCGTTTTTCAAACTCACAGTTCCTTTTATTTCAATGGGTGAAGATACGGGTTGACCGCTTGTTATGGATTGCACCACTCATCCCCCTTAGACCTTCGTTCGTGCAGCGATTTCCTTAACCGGCGCAAAACTTCTTCTATGCCAAGGTGTAAGCCCGTACATGTCGAGCGCTTCCAAATGTCTGCTTGTCCCGTAGCCCATGTGCTTTTCAAAACCATATTCCGGATATTTTTCACCATATTCCTTCATCATCCTATCACGGGTCACTTTCGCTATTATGGAGGCTGCAGAGATGCTAATGCTTCTTGCGTCTCCCTTTATGAGTGAAAGCTGCGGTATCGGCACATCCAGTTCCATGGCATCGATCAACAAATGATCAGGAAGTTCTGACAGATCGTTCAATGCGGCCACCATTGCCTTTTTCGTAGCTTGATAAATATTGATTTCATCAATTACTTGGCTATGTACAACACCAATACCTATGGATAGTGCTTCCTTAAAAATCATTTCATAAAACAGTTCCCTTTTTGACTCTGGAATCTTTTTAGAATCATTAAGCCCTGGTAAATAAAAAGATTCAGGCAGGATGACCGCACTCGTCACAACTGGTCCTGCCAGCGGTCCTCTTCCCACTTCATCGATACCAGCCAGGATGGAAAACCCCTGTTTTCGCAATTGCCTTTCAAATTCCGTCATTTCCGTGAAAGCATCCCTTACCTGTTGTTCTTTTTCATAAGCTCTATGCCATTTGCTTACTAAGTCGTTAACTCCCTTTCGTCCGTCCTCACGGCATTCTTGTAAAAATAAATCTTCGGGCTCTTTTATTGTCTTTAACTTTGAGGAGATTTCCTTAATGCTCATTGCAGTTATCATCTTTTATCACCCATCATATTAATTATCGGCAGACTTGCTTCCTTTCTACAGTTCAGACAAAAATACGGAGCGGAAAAGAGACATCAAAAAGAAAAAGCCTTTTCGACATCCAACTCCAGCTCCGTATTACAACAATTAGGTCAATGTTAATCTTATTCGGGGATATCATCCTCTTCATAATCCAATGGAACCTCAAACGTAAGCGGACCCATCTTTTCTGAACGGATTTCACGTACGACCAATTCTGCGGTTTTGTCATAATCGATGAAGCCCCCAGATGCTAAACAGCCCCTGAACTTTCCGACCGCATCGAACAATTCGAGCGTTTCCTGTGGAATTGCTTCCAGATTATAACGGGATTTCAATCTATCCGGATATTCTTTTTCCAAAAAGCGAAGGCCGTATAATGAGACTTCGTGCAAGTTTAAAATCGTATCCTTGATCGCACCTGTCAATGCAAGCTTCAAGCCTACTTCTTGATCTTCGAATTTCGGCCAGAGAATCCCCGGTGTGTCGAGCAATTCCAATTCCTTCCCAACTTTTATCCATTGCTGCGCTTTCGTGACGCCAGGTGTATTACCTGTTTTGGCAATGTTCTTTTTGGCAAGTCGATTGATTAATGTCGATTTCCCTACATTTGGAATACCTACTATCATGGCACGGATCGCTCTCGGCTTTATTCCTCTTGATTCCATCCGCTCATACTTTTCTTTTAAAAGTTTTTTTGAAGCAGCTGTAATCTGGTTTAAACCGTTTCCTGCCTGTGAATTAATGGCAATCGCCGTTTTCCCCTGAGATTTATAATGTTCAAGCCACATATTCGTTTTTACCGGATCGGCCATATCAGATTTATTCAAAAGGATAACCCTCGGTTTATGCTGAATGATTTCATCGATCATCGGATTTCGTGAAGATGCCGGAATCCGGGCATCCACAAGTTCAAAGATGATGTCGATCAGTTTTAATTTTTCTGTTACTTCCCGTCTTGCTTTGGCCATATGGCCAGGGAACCACTGTATTGTCAATGGAATCCACCTTCCTACTATTCCGCCAATCGAAAGCCTTCAATCGGCCAATAAACTAATTTAGTTTTTCCTAACACTTTATCGTAAGGAACGACACCTACGCCAATATGGCGGCTATCCTTACTAAAACGGCGATTATCCCCTAGGACAAATAGGTGGTCTTCAGGCACCGTTCCTTGTTCTATGACATCACTTAATGTAAAAGGTTCCGTCAATGCTCCGCCATCAATCAATTGTTCTTTATATTCATCCAAGTATGGCTCAGCATAAGCTTTTCCATCCACGTAAAGAGTATCATCTCTATATTCCACTTTTTCACCTGGCAATCCGATGACCCGCTTGATGTAATCTTTACCTTCTGGAGCTTCGAAAACGATAATGTCAAATCTTTTCGGTTCGCCAATCGAATAGGAAATTTTATTAACGATCATGCGGTCCGTATCCTTTAATGTCGGCATCATGGAATTGCCGTCCACAACGATAGGAGCCAGGAGGAAATAACGAATCAGCGTCGCCGCTATAACAGCGATTATGACCGCCTTTGTCCATTCCCACAATTCATTTTTCTTTTTCGCCATCCTTATCCACCCTTTTTGAAGCATATCAACAATCATTTTAACATGTTGTGTGCGCTATAGCGAGCAGGATTCTATATAGATATAGATTTCACCGTATGTGTATTCACCGTTTCTTAAAGTGCAAAAAGGGAGCCTGATAAACAAGCTCCCTTTTTGCATGATACTGTTTGGTTATTCACCTTATGTGGATCATGGTAAACCCGCATGAAGATATTCGAAGAATTAACGACGAATTTCTTTAATACGTGCTTTTTTACCACGAAGTTCGCGTAGGTAATAAAGTTTCGCACGACGTACTTTACCGTGACGGATAACTTCTAATTTCGCAATTTTTGGTGTGTGAACAGGGAAAGCACGTTCTACTCCAACGCCGTAAGAGATCTTACGTACTGTGAAAGTTTCACTAACTCCGCCGCCACGACGTTTGATTACAACGCCTTCAAACAACTGGATACGTTCGCGAGTTCCTTCAATAACCTTTACGTGTACACGTACTGTGTCACCAGGTCTGAATGATGGAAGATCTGAGCGAAGTTGTTCTTTTGTGATTTCGTTAATAAGATTTTGCATCGATTTCAACTCCTCCTGGACGCTCTTGCAAATACTTATTGTTTGCAGCGGAACATCGTTATAAGACTGAGCATTTTGCTCAAGTCACAAGGTATATCCTATCATACTATAAACGTCGATGCAATAGACATCAGTCTTCTTTTTTAATCTCGGACAATAATTTTTTTTCAACTTCCGATAGTTCATAACTATCGAGCAAATCCGGACGTCGAATCCAAGTTCTGCGCAGAGATTCCTTCATCCGCCATTCATCGATTTTTTTATGATTCCCGGATATTAGCGGATCGGGTACTTTCATCCCACGGAAATCTGCAGGTCTAGTATAATGGGGATGCTCTAACAAACCAGAAGAATAGGAATCAAGAATCGGGGAGTCAACATTTCCCAGAACGCCGGGCAGCAAGCGCACAACACTGTCGATAATGACCATTGCACCCAATTCCCCGCCTGTAAGCACAAAGTCACCAATCGATATTTCATCCGTTATGACATGCTCCCGGATGCGCTCATCATACCCTTCATAATGCCCACAAATAAAGATGAGATGCTTTTCTTCAGCAAACTCTTCGGCTTTTTTCTGCGTGTAACGCTCCCCCTGGGGACAAAGCAGGACTACCCTTGGAGTTAGCTCTCCTTGTCCTTTAAGAGCTTCCACAGCATCAAAGATCGGCTGTGCCTTCAATACCATTCCTGCACCGCCGCCATACGGATAATCGTCTACCGTCGAATGCTTATTATCTGCATAATCTCGAAAATTGGTTACCTTATAGCTGACTGCCTGCTTTTCCGCAGCCTTTTTTAAGATTGACGAACCAAATACCCCTTCGAACATTTCTGGAAAAAGCGAAAGCACATCGATTTTCATCAGTCTAAAAGTCCTTCCATCGGTGTAATGATGACCTTTTTAGAGGAAATATCCACTTCTTTTACAATTTGTTCAATATACGGGATCAGGATGTCCTTACTGCCAGCTTTCTTAATGACCCAAACATCATTGGCACCAGGCGTAAGAACCTCAATGATTTCCCCCACTTCCATACCTTCATCCGTAAATACAGAACAGCCGATGATTTCATGGAAGAAGAACTCCCCTTCGTCCAATTTACCAAGCTGTGCTTCCTTGACTTTCAGGACCCCGTTTCTAAAAGCCTCGACCTGTCCGACGTTATAATAGTTCTCGAACGTCAATAGGTTAAAGTTTTTATGGGTGCGATGCGACCTGACGATAAGCGGCAAGGGTTTTTTCTCCGTGTCCCTAAACAAATACAGAGTATTTCCCACTTTGTATCGTTTTTCCGGAAAGTCTGTTGAAGAAATAACACGGACTTCTCCTAAAAGACCATGTGTGTTGACAATTTTACCTACATTAAACCATTTTTCCATTCTTTCACCTCTAACGAATTTCCGAGACGATTCCATCTTTAATGACAATGGTCTTCGTTGCCATAATTTCGTCCCAATCTGCCCCAATTTCCACATCAATGATACTTTGAACTTCCCGTTCCTTCAATTCACTACCTGCGGGAAGGATCTCCAACTGCTCCATTTGAAATTCAAGCAGTTTAATTTTTTCTTGCCTCTGGTTTATTTCCTTTTCGAAATGAGCACGGAGACTGGCAGGTTGGAGAGTTCTTGTTTTTTCAAGTTTTTTCAGTTCAAAGCGAAGCTGTTCACTCTCTTTTTGAAGCTGAAGGCGTTTTGACTTGTATTTCTCGAGGAGCTGATTCTTGCTGGATTCCGTTAATACTTGGTTAACGATCACATTTTGGAGAATTTTCATTCCAGCACCTCCTATTATCTATGATTTCTTATTTCCTTCAAAAAATATGTATGATTGGGTAATCTTTTTGAAATGGGGGTCATTCTCTTAAGTATAACGTAAATCGGTAAAAGATGCGTCTTAAAAAGGCGTAAAGTTTAAAGTCAGGGTCTATTCAATTAGGATTTAAGTCAGAATTCCACTCTCTTGAAGTACAAAAAAAGGAGGGCTATTAACCCTCCTTATTCGGAAATCTCCAAATAGATTTTCTTCTGCTGTGAAGATCCTGCTGCATATACCACAGTCCGAATCGCCTTAGCAACACGCCCTTGTTTACCGATCACCTTGCCCATGTCCTCTTTATGGACGGAGAGGATATAAACAATCCGGTCGGATTCTTCCTTGGAGGTCACGATGACCTCTTCCGGATAATCCACAAGTGCTGAAACAATCGTTTCAACTAGTGCTTTCATCAACTACCGTCGATTACTTGCTGTTTTTTGCAACATGGAATTTTTCCATGATGCCTTGTGTTGAGAATAAGTTACGAACTGTATCAGATGGTTTAGCTCCATCTTGTAACCATTTAAGAGCAAGCTCTTCGTTGATTTCAACTTTAGCTGGTTGAGTCACCGGGTTATAAGTTCCTACCACTTCAATGTAACGTCCGTCACGTGGTGAACGAGAATCTGCAACTACAATACGATAGAAAGGAGATTTTTTAGCTCCCATACGTTTTAAGCGAATTTTTACTGCCATTTTAAATAAGCACCTCCGAATAGTTTCACACAAGATAGTATAATATCAAATGTCTTGCATGTTTGTAAAGGTTTTTTTCTTAACAGGTAAAAAAAGTGTTGAAATACATGGCTTCGACCCGAATTTCGCCTCAGTTTCTGCCAAAAATAAACCTTACATGAACGGGAATTTAAATCCCTTTTTCTTTCCTTTTTGCATGTTCGTAACCTGTTTCATCATCTTTTTCATTTCTTCGAATTGCTTCAGTAAACGGTTCACTTCTTGAATCGATCTGCCGCTTCCTTTGGCAATACGTTTCTTGCGGGATGCATTCATGGTTTCTGGATGTTCCTTTTCATGCGTTGTCATTGAACGGATGATAGCTTCAACATGACCGATCTGTTTCTCATCGATCTGAAGGTTGTCCATCCCTTTCATTTTATTCGCTCCGGGAATCATTTTCAGAATATCATCAAGCGGTCCCATATTCCGCACCTGACCAAGCTGCTCAAGGAAATCATCAAAAGTAAAAGTGGCTGTACGCATCTTTTTCTCTAATTCTTTCGCTTTTTCTTCATCTACATTGGCCTGTGCTTTTTCGATAAGGGTCAATACATCACCCATGCCGAGGATCCTTGACGCCATCCGCTCCGGATGGAACGCTTCAAGTGCATCCAATTTTTCACCCATACCGACGAATTTAATCGGCGTGTTGGTGACTGAACGAATTGAAAGCGCCGCACCACCACGTGTATCCCCATCAAGCTTTGTTAATACGACTCCTGTCAGGCCTAGCTGTTCATTGAAGCTTTGGGCTACATTGACCGCATCCTGACCTGTCATCGCATCGACAACCAGGAAGATTTCATCAGGTTTTGTCAACTCTTTGATATCCTTCAGTTCGCCCATCAAGTTTTCATCAACATGAAGGCGGCCTGCGGTATCAATCAACACATAATCATGATGTTCTTCCTTAGCTTTTTCAATTGCCTGTTTGGCAATTTCAACAGGACTCACCTGGTCCCCAAGGGAGAAAACAGGCATGCTTAATTGTTTGCCAAGTGTTTCAAGCTGCTTAATCGCCGCCGGACGGTAAATATCAGCCGCAACGAGCAATGGCTTGCGGTTGTATTTTTTTCTAAGAAGATTGGCAAGCTTTCCGGTGGTAGTCGTTTTACCAGCACCCTGAAGCCCTACCATCATAATGACGGTCGGTGGTTTCGAGGCAACGGCAATCTTGCTCTGTTCGCCGCCCATCAGCTCCGTCAATTCTTCCTTAACTACTTTAATTACCTGTTGACCGGGGGTTAAGCTTTTCAGCACTTCCTGACCTACCGAACGTTCACTGACACGTTTTACAAAATCCTTCACGACTTTAAAGTTAACATCCGCTTCAAGCAGGGCCAATCGAACTTCACGCATCATTTCTTTTACGTCCGCTTCGTTGACCTTCCCTTTTCCACGAATCTTTTGCATCGTGCTCTGCAGTCGGTCGGCCAATCCTTCAAATGCCATATTGCCGCCTCCTAATCCAACTTCTCAAGCGTTGTGATTGCGTCTAGCAGCTTCTCTTTTGAAAAGGAATCCTTTTCTATGAGTCCCTTCATATTCGCAATCCACTGGTTACGCTCTTGAAATTTTCGAAATAACAATAGCTTTGCTTCGTATTCCTCAAGCATCGCTTCTGTTCTTTTTATATTATCATAGACTGCCTGCCTACTGACTTCGTATTCATCGGCAATCTCGCCAAGAGAGTAATCATCCAGATAGTAGAGGGACATGTAGCTCTGCTGCTTCTCTGTTAACAACGATTGGTAAAAGTCATACAAATAATTAATCCGCGTTGTCTTTTCAAGCATCTTAGCAAGCCTCCCTGCTGTTAAGTGAAAACCCTTTACAAGTTTATATTGTAAAGCCTTGTTTATTTGATGTCAAGTCAAACTCCTTACCACTTGTTTGCAAAACTTTTTTTTCTTTTTTTATTGCTTTCTGCAATCGTTCCTCCAACTCGCCACTGTGAAAAAAATCCTGTATCATGCGGCTCATTAAAGCGAGGACAAAAAAACAGAAGAGAATAATCTCTTCCGGCTTACTATTTTTCTTACGCCTCTTCTTTATCGATGATATCAGCAAAAAGGCCATAAACATATTTCTCAGCATCGAATTCCTGTAAATCGTCCATCTTTTCACCTAGCCCGACAAATTTAACGGGAATGGCCAATTCATTGCGAATCGCCAAAACAATTCCACCTTTTGCGGTGCCATCAAGCTTTGTTAAAACAATTCCGGAAACATTGGTCGCTTCCTTGAATGTCTTGGCCTGAATAAGGGCATTTTGTCCAGTTGTTGCGTCAAGGGCAAGCAACACCTCGTGTGGCGCACCTGGTACTTCACGTTCAATTACACGTTTCACCTTTTCCAATTCCTTCATTAAATTTACTTTATTCTGTAGGCGACCGGCAGTGTCACAGATCAGAATATCAGCTTTTCGTGCCTTGGCGGCCTGAATGGCATCAAACATGACCGCTGCAGGGTCAGAGCCTTCACCCTGTTTGATCACACTCACACCTACACGTTCCCCCCAAACCTCAAGCTGCTCAATCGCACCGGCACGAAAGGTATCCCCGGCAGCCAATACGACCGATTTACCTTCCGTTTTGAATTTATGGGCAAGTTTACCGATAGTCGTCGTTTTACCTACCCCATTAACCCCTACAAACAAAATGACCGTCAAACCTTCTTCTTGTATATTCAGGCTTGATGTCGCTTCATCTTCACCTTGGTAGATTTCAACAAGCTTTTCGGAAATAACGGACTGCACTTCCCTCGTATCAGAGATATTGCGAAGCTTGACTTCCATTTTTAATTGATCAATTAGTTCCATCACAGTATCAAAGCCTACATCAGCCTGTATCAGAATTTCTTCAAGTTCTTCAAAAAAGTCCTCATCCACTTTCCGGTACCGGGCAACAAGTTCATTAACCCTTCCAGTAAAGGAATTTCTCGTTTTTGTCAAACCTTGCTTGAATTTTTCCCCTATAGATACTTCTGCTTCAACTGATTTTTCTTTTTCTTCCTGGGTCGTAAATTTCTCTTTTAGCTTTTTAAAAAAACTCATTGTCCCACTTCCTCTAATTCATGAATTTTAAACTTCAATAAAGTTTTCTGATTCTTCCATCCGGACTGAAACAAGTTTGGAGACGCCTGACTCCTGCATCGTAATGCCATATAGGACATCGGCCTCTTCCATCGTGCCTTTGCGGTGAGTAATCACGATGAACTGCGTTTCCCTGCTGAACTTCCTTAAAAATTGACTGAACCGGACGACATTCGCCTCATCAAGCGCTGCCTCGACTTCATCAAGGATACAGAACGGTACCGGACGCACTTTTAGAATGGAAAATAAAAGGGCTATGGCTGTCAATGCTCGTTCTCCCCCGGATAAGAGGCTCAAATTTTGCAGTTTTTTCCCAGGAGGCTGTGCAATGATATCTACCCCTGTATTTAGTAAATCATCCGCATTTGTCAGTTTCAGCTCCGCTCTGCCTCCGCCAAATAAAGCTTTGAAAACTTGTTCGAATTCTTCACGGATTGAATAGAAGGTGTCCGCAAAGCGCCGCTTCATTTCATCATCCATTTCATCGATGACTTGGAATAATGTATCTTTAGCCTGTTGAAGGTCTTCCTTTTGACTAAGAAGGAATTCATAGCGTTCAGCTACACGTGCGTATTCATCAATTGCACCTAGATTCACCGTTCCCAGTTCCTCGATAGCAAGCTTGATGAGCTTCACCCTTTTTTGAGCCTCTTCTGCAGGCATCATCAAAGGATACTGTTCTTTTGCACCTTCAAAGGAGAGGGTATATTCTTCTCTCAAATGGTCAAGGCGATTTTCCAGTTCGACATCCAGACGAGTTAATTTCACTTCTTCATCCTTTATCACTTCGACTATGCCTCTATAAAGTCGATTTTCTTCTTTCAAGGACAGTTCTAGCGTTTCAACTTCCTTTAGAAGCTCGTTTTTTTCCTGTTTTTTTATGGTGATTCCTTCAATTGCTCCATTTTTATCGAGCAATTTCTGTTGAGCCATATCTTCCAGGGACTCTTCCCCGCTTGAACTGTCTGTCATTTCATTGGTCAGAAGCCCTAAATCATCTTTGTTTTCGGCAAGTCTGCTTGTTTCCTTTGAAAGATCCGATTCAATGCGTTCCATTTTCTCTTTTTGGTTTTGTAGCTGCCCACGCTTAGAGGCCAGCATTACCCTCAATTCATTCGTTTCTTCAGCAAGACTCTCTTTTGAGGATTGTTGTGATTGCTTTTGTTCGGTCATTTCGGAAATCAATCGGTCCAACCCTTCAATTTCCGCTTTACATGATTCCAAAAGTTCTTCCAGCTCTTCAAGCCTTGCCGTTTTTTGCTGTTGTTCTTCTAAATAAGAATTTTTATCCAAATCATAAAGATGCAGCCGCTCATTCACATTTCTTTCCTGCAGCTCAACTTCCCGGAGTTCGCCTTTAAGGGTTTGTTCTTGTAATCGAAGTCTCTCTCCTGTTTTTCTGGTTTGTTCAAGCGTTTGCTCTTGAACACCCACATCCACTTTGAGCTGTTTGACTTGCTTTTCCAGCTGATTCGTTTTAGCTTCCATGGCAGCAAGTTTTTGATGGAGCTCTTCCAATTCTGTTTTCCTTGAAAGCAGGGAGGTCGTTTTTTGCTTTAAGGCTCCACCAGTCATTGAACCACCTGGATTGACGATATCCCCTTCAAGTGTTACGAAGCGGAAACGATGCTGCATCATTTTCGCCAGGTCATTTGCACCTTTTAAATCTGTGGTGATCATCACGGTTCCTAATAGGTTTTCAGCAATTGCTGCATGCCTATCATCATATTGGATCAATGAGGAACCCGTCCCCACAAAAGCTGAATGACTCTTCAGCATCGATAATTGGCTAGCTGATATCTCTCTTGCCTTTATGACTGATAAAGGTAAGAACGTCGCTCGCCCATACCTATTTTTCTTCAAAAAGGAAATGGCTTCCCGTGCATGTTCTTCGCGTTCCACGACAACATGCTGCATCGCTCCACCCAGAGCCGTCTCGATGGCCGTTTCATATTCCTTTGGGACTTTTATCAATTCTGCAACTGCCCCTTCAATGCCTCGAAGGGTTTCTTTCGCTTTCAAAACCTCTTTTACACCCTGAAAAAAGCCTGCATAATCATCTTCCATTTCTTCAAGCAGTTCCTTACGTGATTTTGCCTGTTGAAGGAATTGATAGGCCTTATAAAGAGTGGTTTCTTGTTTTTGATACGTATCTTTTGCCGCATTCAATTTATTCTGCTGATTTCGGAAATAAGTGACATGCTCTTCAAGCTGTTTTGTCATATTGTCCATCAGCTTTGAATATTCCACTTTTTTTGCAGTGATATCCATTCTTTCGGTTAAGAACTTTTCATTTTCCATATCAAGTTTGGCATTTTTATGTTCCTGCTGTGTTAGCTGCTGGAGCAGGTATTGTTTTTCGTTTTTAGCCGATGCTTGCTTGTTCAGCCACTCGATATAGTCACTCTTTTTCGCTTCGATCATCGCTTCGATATCACTATTGAATAGGCCTAGGCTTTTTTGTTTTTCATGTAAGGTTTCTTGAATCCCTTTCACTTCCAAGTTCAGTGCATTCAGGATTTCCGTTTCTCTTTCCTTTTGCAAAGACAGACGCTCGACAGCAGCCTCACCTTCCACAATCGCTTTTTCTAGCTGTGACTTGTTTTGGGCAGCATTTTTTTTCCGTTCTTTCAAAACCTCTTTACGGCCTTCAAGCTTTTCAAGTTCTTCGCTGGCATTCAGGAGAATTTCCTGCAGTCCATTGATCGATGTCTCGAGCGTCGCTAGACTATCCCTTAGCTTTTTGAGATGCGCTTCCCTGTCATGAAGCTGTCCTGCCATTTGCTGTTCCATTTCATTATGTTTTTCAAGTTCCTGCGACAGTTTTTCCCATTTTTCATAAAGTTCTTCTATTTCAAAAACAGTTAAAGCCACTTCTATTTGCTCAAGTTCGTCTTTCTTCGCCAAAAACTCCTTTGCGAGGGAAGACTGTATTTTTAACGGCTCCACCTGCCCCTCCAATTCATGGAGGATATCATGGACACGGTTTAAGTTATCCTGTGTTTCCGTCAGCTTCGATTCCGCTTTTCGTTTTCTTGTTTTATACTTCAAGACACCGGCCGCTTCTTCAAAGATCACTCGTCTCTCTTCAGCCTTACTGCTTAGGATTTCTTCCACTTTCCCTTGGCTGATGATTGAAAATGCTTCTCGACCAAGACCGGAATCCATGAAAAGATCTATGATGTCTTTCAGACGGCAACCTTGATTATTAATGAAAAATTCACTTTCTCCCGATCGATATACACGTCTTGTCACACTGACTTCATGAAAGTCAATCGGCAGGGAATTGGTCTCGTTATCAAGGGTCAATGATACTTCCGCAAAATTCAATGCTTTCCTCGTGTCACTTCCCGAAAAGATGATATCTTCCATTTTTGCTCCACGCAATGATTTAGCAGACTGCTCTCCAAGTACCCAACGGACCGCATCGGTCACATTACTTTTACCGCTTCCGTTTGGTCCAACCACTGCCGTGACACCAGGTACAAAATCAATCGAAATTTTCTCTGCGAAAGATTTAAATCCTACAACGTCCAAACGTTTGAGGAACATGACCTTTCCCCCTCTACTGTTCAACTATCTTGTTGATTTTTTTCTTTTAAAACGATCAATGCATGCTCGGCAGCATGCTGCTCCGCTTCTTTTTTGGACTTTCCTATTCCAGATCCCAGCTCTTCCCCATTCAGGGAGACGGTCGAAACAAACTCCCGATTATGAGCTGGTCCTTTTTCCTGCAAGATCTTATATTGCAGGACACCGATGGCATCCCGCTGGATCAGCTCCTGAAGCTGGCTCTTATAATCCATCACATGAGAAAAAGCACCCTCGTCTATCTTCGGATACACGACATTCGTCAAAAACTGCACAACTGGCTCTAATCCTTGATCAAGGTACAAAGCACCAATGTAGGCCTCGAATACATCCGCAAGCATGGCAGGCCGTTCTCTTCCACCTGTCATTTCTTCCCCTTTTCCGAGTAATACATATTCCCCGTAAGAAAGGCTATTAGCAAAAGCAACAAGGGAAGGCTCACACACAATGGCTGCCCTTAGTTTGGTAAGTTCACCTTCGCTCATCATCGGATATTTTTGATATAAGTATTTAGAGATGGTCAGTTCAAGTACAGCGTCCCCCAAGAATTCAAGCCTTTCATTATCTTCATAAGGCTTACGGCGATGCTCATTCACATAAGATGAATGTGTAAAAGCTTGTTTCAATAAATTTTCATCTTTAAAATGAAAACCCAGATTTTCTTGCAACTGCTTAAATTTATTATCCTTGATTGATGGTTTACGATTATTTCCGTTCCTACGCATCACACAAAACCCTCCAACGGTTCAAAAAGCATATTTTTCCAATATATAAAAAGAAACCTGGCAGGAATTCCTGTCAAGCTTTCCTATGTACCATCATACATTATTATCCGCTTAAAGAAAACTAATGGCAAAAGACCACTGCCATGCAGGCGGAGCATACCCTTGCACACGCTCATTCCCTTATCTGCCGCTGCATCAAACTTCTTTAAGCAATAAGAGAAAGCCCCGTTAAAAAACGGAGCTTTTAGTCAAATGACATTCATTACATAGTGCTTTGTATGTAATTCACAGCATCACCCACTGTGGCGATTTTTTCAGCGTCATCGTCCGAAATTTCCATATCAAACTCGTCTTCGAATTCCATGACTAGTTCAACTACATCCAGGGAATCGGCACCAAGATCTTCTTTGAAAGAAGCTTCAAGTTTTACTTCTGATTCTTCTACGTTCAAACGATCTACAACGATTTTAGTTACTCTTTCTAATACATCTGCCAATGTGTTCACCTCCCCTCAAGACATTATAAATTAATTTCGAAAAAAATCAAAGAAAACTTACATGACCATGCCGCCATCTACATGAAGAGTTTGCCCGGTCATATATTTGCTGGCCTCAGAAGCGAGGAAAGACGCCACTGCAGCAATATCTTTAGGGTCACCGAACCGTGCAAGCGGAATTTGGTCCAGCATGGCTTTTTGGACGTCTTCAGACAATTCACCAGTCATATCCGTGGAAATGAAACCTGGGGCAATCGCATTGACCGTAATGCCTCTTGAAGCAAGTTCCTTTGCCGTGGTTTTAGTCAGGCCGATCACACCAGCTTTAGCCGCTACATAATTAGCTTGCCCTGCATTCCCGCTGACGCCTACGATCGATGCCATATTGATGATCCTGCCGCTGCGCTGCTTCATCATTTGCCTTGTAACCGCTTTGGTGCATAGGAACACGCCTTTAAGATTCGTATTGATCACAGAATCCCATTCATCTTCTTTCATACGCATCAATAGGTTATCACGTGTGATACCTGCATTATTAACAAGGATATCCACTCTGCCAAACTGTTCGACGACCTCTTTGATCATGCTTGTCACCGAGTCACTATTTGCAACATCGCATTGGATGGCGAATGCTTTACGGCCCAATGCCTTGATTTCATCAACCACTTCATTCGCTTTAGCTTCACTGCCAGAATAGTTGATGGCAACGTCTGCTCCCTGACGGGCAAGTTCTAATGCAACTTCCCTGCCAATGCCTCGTGAAGCTCCTGTTACAAGTGCTTTTTTACTTTCGAGGATCATGCTTGTACCCCCTTCAAAGTTTCAATAGTTTTATTTAGAGTATCTATATCGGATACCGAGTGAATTTGAACGGAACGATCAATTTTCTTTATCAATCCGCCCAATACTTTCCCCGGGCCCACCTCGATGAACGTATCCACGCCCAATTCAAGTAGATTTTTTACACTGTCCTCCCAAAGTACCGGTGAATACAGCTGTTCGATTAATTTTTCTTTTATTTCAGCAGGTGCTGTAATGGGCCTGGCCGTTACGTTTGAAATGACAGGAATTTCTGCCTGTTTGAAGCTTACTTCATCAAGGACACCCTGTAACTTTTCTGCTGCCGGTTTCATCAATTCCGAATGGAACGGTCCACTCACTTCAAGAGGAAGAGCCCGTTTAGCCCCATTTTCCTTGGCTTTTGCACTGGCAAGTTTAACCCCTGCCGAGGTGCCTGAAATCACGATTTGCCCTGGACAATTAATATTGGCCAATTGAACGGATTCACCTGTGGCAGTAATTTCAGAAGTGACATCAGATAGAGGTTCCCGGTCCATTCCCAAAATCGCAGCCATTGAGCCTTGTCCATTCGGTACAGCAGCTTCCATGAATTCACCACGCTTACGCACTGTATATACGGCATCTTCAAAAGAAATTGCACCAGATGCCACTAATGCCGTATATTCACCTAAACTGTGCCCGGCTGTATAATCTGGTTTGATTCCCGCTTCTTCCAACTCCTTGACAAAAGCATAACTCGTGGTCAATAAAGCAGGCTGTGCATTATATGTCACCGTTAATTCTTGTTGTGTGCCATTAAAGATCAATTCAGAAAGTGAAAAATCAAGTTTTTCATCAGCTGTCCGAAAAATTTGCTGAGCACGCTCGTTTTCCTGAAATAAGCCATGCCCCATTCCTATTGATTGTGATCCTTGTCCTGGAAAGACAAAAGCAATTTTACCCATTTGTTACTCCCCTGCCTCTATGATTTATTATTGTTGTTTTTCTATCGTCTCCGCAATTGTCGATATGACGTCATTTCCAACCATATCGCGAGTCTGGCGTATTGCATTATAAACCGCATTCGCATCTGAAGAACCATGAGCCTTAATGACAGGGGCCTTCAAACCGAATAGGCCAGCACCGCCATACTCCGAGTAATCCATTTTATTTTTTATGCCTTTTAGTTCAGGCTTTACCATTGCTGCAGCCAACTTACTCTTGAGATTGCTCATCAAGGCTGCTTTCACCATTTTGAATACGCCCAAAGCAGTACCTTCCAGAGTCTTTAACACCATATTTCCCGTGAAGCCGTCCGTAACGACAACATCTGCCGGCCCGCTTAGGAGGTCCCTTGCCTCTACGTTACCTATAAAGGATATCTCCGATGATTGCTGCAGTAATGTAAAGGCATGTTTAGTCAGTTCATTCCCTTTTTTTTCTTCTGTTCCGATATTAAGTAATCCGACACGGGGCTTTTCGATTCCACGCACTTTTTGAGCATAAACAGAACCCATTATGGCGAATTGAAGGAGATGCTCCGGTTTCGCATCGGAGTTCGCGCCTACATCAAGTAGTACAAAACCTTTACCATCGATTGTTGGAAGGGTGGGAGCCAATGCCGGACGCTCAATACCTTCTATCCTTCCGACCACAAACAGGCCTGCAGCCATTAGCGCCCCGGTATTGCCTGAAGAAATGCAAGCATCGGCTTCTCCATCAGCCACCTGCTGTGCAGCCAATACCATCGAGGCGCCTTTCTTGCGGCGAACCGCACGAACAGGTTCATCGGTACTTAATATTTTTTCATCAGTATGTATAACCCTTATTCGGCCATGTTTCGCTAAGTATTGGTTAATCTCAGACTCATTGCCTATCAAGGTGATTTCCACATCGGAAAAAGTCTCGACAGCTTTCATCGCTCCCAAAACCTGTGCCTCGGGAGCATTATCGCCACCCATTGCGTCTATCGTTATCTTCATTTTATTTCATCCTTTACTAGCAAGTTAAGAGCGATACATTTCGAACTCGCCTTTAAAAACCAGTTCATTACCCACGTAGCTTTTAACCTCCACCACGGAACGATCGTTGGTGTGGTCCACGTTTTTGACCCTCGCTTTAGCTACCACTCTTTCATTTTCCTTTACAGAACGAGTAAATAAAATGGATGCTTTCGCAGTTAATGCCAATTCATCGTTTATGACTGCTACAGCCAATGAATTTGCTTGGGCAAAAAGGTGATGCCCCCTTGCAATTCCATTCCGCTTAAAGACATGCTCTTTATTTATATCCAAAATCGAAATTGCATTGTCATCTAAATTAAGATCAATTACTTCCCCGATGATTTCATCCAAAGGCAATGCCCTGATTTCGTCACTGAATTTTTTCTCGGCCACGCTTTTAATACGTTCACGCAGTTCCGGTATCGATAATTCAAGACGGTCAAGCCTAATGGTCTGGACGCTCACCGAATATTTTTCAGCCAGCTCCTCATCTGTTACAAAAGGATTCTGTTTAATCGTTTCGATTAATAATTGCTGGCGTTCCTTCTTATTTCTCCGCATATTGAAGGTCACCATCCGTAGTATTATGACTAGGTACTAATAGTAGTATATATATTTTAAAAACAGATTGCAAGATATAGCGTAAAATCTCACAATCTGCTATTGATTGTTTATTCAGTTCAGTCCAGTTTCTCTCCCGTAAATACGCCCGTTCCCTCTAAATAGTTCCGTAGTGGTGCATACTCCGGGTAATGCCAAAAGCTTTGGGAGGCAATCAATTTTGCAGCATCCGCCCTTGCCACTTCCAGGGTCCTGTAGTCATGGACCATGTCAGCTACCTTGAACTCGGGAAGGCCGCTTTGTTTTTTACCAAAGAAGTCCCCGGGGCCACGAAGTTCCAAATCCTTTTCAGAAAGGGCAAAACCATCGTTTGTTTCGGTCATGATTTTCATCCGTTCTTTGCCGACTTCCGTTTTCGGATCGGCCAGCAGGATGCAAAAGGACTGATCACTCCCCCGTCCAACCCTTCCGCGTAACTGATGCAACTGTGAAAGACCAAAGCGCTCCGCATCATAAATGACCATTACCGTTGCATTTGGAACATTCACCCCAACCTCGACAACCGTCGTGGAAACAAGGATTTGAGCTTCATTGATGCTAAACTGCTGCATCACTTCGTCTTTTTCATCCGCGGGCAGCCGTCCATGCATAAGTCCCACTTTGTACCTGTTCGCAAAGTACTGTGTCAGCATTGCATGAACATCAAGAACATTCTGTAAAGAATCGAGTTTCTCCGACTCCTCAATCAATGGGCAGATGACGTAAGCCTGTCTCCCTTTCTTTAGTTCCTTTTCGACAAAGGTTAATATCCGATCTAGCATTTGGTGTTTCGCCCAATAGGTTTCTATCGCTTTACGCCCGGCAGGCATTTCATCAATCGTTGAGACATCCATTTCCCCAAACGCTGTAATAGCGAGTGTTCGAGGGATCGGTGTAGCCGTCATGAAAAGTACATCTGGATTTGTGCCTTTTTCACGAAGGATTCGGCGCTGCTCCACTCCGAAACGATGTTGTTCGTCCGTTATGACTAGACCCAGGTTCCGAAAATTCACTTCATCCTGTATCAACGCATGAGTTCCTATCAAAAGATCTAACTCCCCGGATTCTAGCATTTGCAGTAGTTCCTTGCGCTTTTTGCCTTTTACCGAACTTGTCAACAATGCGACCTTTACTCCACTCGGTTCCAACATTGCCTTCAAGGATTGAGTATGCTGCTCAGCCAAGATTTCCGTCGGGACCATAAGTGCACCTTGGAAACCTGCTGTAATCGTCGCCTTCAGGCATATGGCGGCAACCACCGTTTTTCCAGACCCGACATCCCCTTGAAGTAGGCGATTCATCCTGTAGGGAGATTTCATGTCATTCATTATTTCCTCGACGACTCTATTCTGAGCGTTCGTCAAAGGAAAAGGGAGAGTGCCAACAAAGGCTTCCAGCTGCCCCATGTCAAACTCCTGGCCAATTCCTTTTGACTGCTCCCTCTGCACTTTACGAAGTGCCTGCATTTTAAGTTGAAACAATAAAAATTCTTCATATACAAAACGGCGTCGAGCCTTTTTTACATCATTGGCCGATTGAGGGAAATGCATGGTACGAAGAGCATCTTCACGCGGCATCAGCTTGTATGCCGCCAGTAATTGCGGGGGCAGATTTTCTTCTATCATTGTCCCATATTCAGAAAATGCATTGGAGATAAAGCGGCGGAGCCCTTTGACAGTAATGTTGCCCTTCACTGAATACACCGGTTCGAACTCTTTCTCCCGGCTACGATCACCAACGTGGCATTCCGAACCTGTAATGGTTTGGCGATGACGATCCCACTTTCCTGTTACCGTTACATTTTCGCCTATCGCAAGCTTTGGCTTCAGATACGGCTGGTTAAAAAAAATGACATTTATCAAATATCTTCCAGTCAGCACTTTAATTGTAAGCCTGGATTTTTTCTTTCCGAAGTACCCTAACGTGGGCACTGTATGAACCTTGCCTTCTACTGTAACCCGCTCATCATGTTCGACCGATTCTAAATCCCTCAATCGGTAATCTTCATAGCGATATGGGAGGTGCTCAAGGAGATCCGCGACGGTATGGATCTCCATTTCCCCCAATGCCGCTGCCGTTTCGGCCCCAATTCCTTTTACTGCTGTTATGGATTCCTGTAAAGTCGAGTTCACTTCTTATTCAGCTGTAAGCCAAAGATTTTCGCTTCCAACTCCCGCCCAGTCGGTGTAGCCGCTAAACCTCCTTGTGCAGTTTCCCTAAGAGCCGATGGCATCGTTTGCCCGATTTTGTACATCGCATCAATTACTTCATCACATGGTATACGGCTTGTGATCCCCGCTAACGCCATATCTGCGGCAACCATAGCATTGGCTGCACCCATGGCGTTCCGCTTCACACAAGGTACCTCCACAAGCCCAGCAACAGGGTCACACACAAGACCAAGCATGTTCTTTAATGTGATAGCCATCGCTTCTGCACTTTGTGCAGGTGTCCCCCCTGCCATTTCAACGATGGCTGCAGCTGCCATACCCGAAGCAGAACCCACCTCCGCCTGACAGCCCCCTGCGGCCCCAGAGATGGATGCATTATTTGCTACTACAAAACCAAACGCCCCTGCAGTAAATAGGAACTCAATTTTCTGTTCCCGATTCGGTTTTAATTTGTTTTGCAAAGCAAAAAGGGTTCCAGGCACAACACCAGCAGATCCAGCAGTCGGTGTCGCACAAATTGTTCCCATGGCTGCGTTCACTTCGTTTGTTGCCACGGCCTTGCTTACCGCATCCAATAGCAGTTCACCGGATAAGGAGTTTCCGGATTTAATATAATTCTGAAGAAGGACCGCATCCCCTCCCGTCAGGCCGGAAACGGACCGTACACCTTGAAGTCCCTTTTGAACCGCCTGTTCCATTACATCCAGGTTGACTCCCATCTGGTGGATGATTTCTTCACGCCCTTTTCCTGTTACTTCCATTTCTTGTTCTATCATCAGCGTTGAAATTTTTTTCTGCTTTGATTCAGCTAATTCTACTATTTCCGCTACATTTCGAAACATGATTTCTTCTCCTTCCTAAGTGGAAACGATTGCCCTATCAATCCACAATCCTTGCTACTTGAGTGATGTTGGGGAGTGCTGTAATTTCAGCGATGACGTGATCCTCCAGGTTATGGTCGACTTCAATCGTCATCAAGGCCATCTTCCCTTTCTCTTTTCGGGAAACTTCCATCTGGCCAATATTGATCTGATGCTTGGCTAATATGTTTGAAACATTGGCAATGGCACCAAATCGATCATCGTGAACGACGAGTATGGCAGGGTTGTGCCCGGAGAGCCTTAATTTAAACCCGTTCAGTTCGACGATTTCGATCTTTCCACCGCCAATCGATATTCCGACAAGTTCCAGTTCACCATCTTCATCACCAACTGTTATTTTTGCTGTATTGGGATGTTCCGGTACAGCTTCTTCTTCCCGAAAAGTAATTTTCAGTTTCTTTTTGCGTGCTATTTCCAGAGATTCTTTGATTCTCTCATCAAATGTATCAAAATCGAGTAAGCCTCCTACAATCGCTACATCCGTTCCATGGCCTTTATATGTTTTGGCAAACGATCCGTAAAAAGAAATATGGGCCCATTTTGGTTCCCGGTCGAATAAATTCCTGGCAACCCTACCGATCCTTGCAGCTCCTGCTGTATGGGAACTAGAGGGGCCGATCATGACAGGACCTATTATATCGAATACACTTCTAAATTTCATGATTTGCTCCTCCTTCTACACACTGGGAGTTAGTTTAATAATAAAGCTTGATATATTGTAATTACAATTACGCTGTCCGTAATCCTTCTTTTTCATAAAAATAAAACTGCATAGCCTAATGACATATGCAGTTTATTGCCTTTTATTTTTTTCATGACACTCCAAACATAGAGACGAATAAGTCTCCTCTATGTTCAAGGCCCTCTACTTATTCAATTGAAAAAATAAAAGAATATAAAGGTTGTTTCCCATTATGGACTTCAACTTCAACGTCTTCGAAATTCTCATTACAAAACGCAACAAGACCTTCGACATCTTCAGCAGCGGCATCTTCTCCATATAAAATGGTAAGGATTTCTGAATCTTCATCAATCATATGGGAGAGAAGATTTTTTGCCGCTTGTGTCATATCTTTATCCTTCACTTTGATTGTTCCTTCAGCAATTCCCATGAAGTCCCCGGTCTCGATTGTAAGACCATCAATGTTGGTATCCCGGACAGCATAAGTAATCTGGCCCGTTTTCACATGCGAAAGGGCTTCGTTCATCGCTTTTTTATTCTCTTCAGCATCAAGTGAAGGGTTGAAAGCCAACAATGCAGCCATTCCTTGCGGTACTGTTTTCGTCGGGATAACAGTCACATGATCCCCAAGTACATCTGCTGCCTGATTGGCCGCCATGATGATATTTTTATTGTTAGGCAAGATAATCACATGATCTGCATGTGACTCTTCGACAGCTTTAACGATATCCTCCGTGCTAGGATTCATCGTTTGTCCGCCTTCGATCACGGACTTAGCGCCGATGCTTTTGAATAATTCGCTGATGCCAGCCCCCATCGCCACTGACACTACAGCGTACTTCTCTTTGGTGGACGGTTTAGTTTGAAGCGGTGTATTCGTATCACCTACAATCGCAGTATGCTGTTCACGCATATTGTCGATTTTCATTTTTATTAAACTACCATATTGCTGTCCATAATTCAGGCACGTGCCAGGCTGTTCAGAGTGAATATGTACTTTGACAACTTCATCATCTGAGATGACTAATAAAGAATCTCCGTATTCACTTAAATCATTCCTGAATTTTTCTTCATCAAAAGATTCATTCGCAAGTTTTTCACTTTCCAACCGGACCATGAATTCCGTGCAGTAGCCATACACGATATCTTCCGTGTTCATATGCCCTTGTACATTCATGTGATGTTCGGCACTGATCATGTCATCCATGCTTGGGCCATTTGCAGATCGGACTGGAAGGGCTTCACCTTTCAGCTCAGCAAGGAAACCTTCATAAACAAATACCAACCCTTGCCCGCCGCTATCAACGACTCCCACTTCTTTTAAGACTGGAAGTAGATCCGGTGTGCGCTTTAATGAAGCATTGGCCTCCGTAACGATTTCTTCCATTACCTGAATAAGGTCCACATGCTCGGCTGCTGATGAAACCGCTTGCTTGGCTGCATCTTTTGCAACTGTTAAAATGGTTCCTTCAACAGGTTTCATAACAGCTTTATAAGCTGTCTGAACCCCTGCTTCAAAAGCTTGGGCAAATTCTTCACTATTGATTTCCGATTTATGTTCAATCGCTTTAGCAAAACCGCGGAACAGTTGCGATAGGATAACTCCCGAATTGCCGCGTGCGCCCATCAGCAGTCCTCTTGATAGGGACGTACCCACCTTCCCGATGTGTTCCTGGACGTTATTTTGCACTTCCTTCGCTCCCGAAGTCATCGATAAATTCATATTCGTTCCTGTATCTCCATCAGGAACAGGGAAAACATTCAACGCATCAACCATTTGGGCATTAGCCGCTAAATGGTTGGCACCTTGAATGATCATTTCTGCAAAGCGTTTTCCGTTTAAACTTGTAATTGACACAAAACTTTCCTCCTATACTTAAGGGTTCGTCACACGAACTCCCTGTACAAAAATGTTAACGGAATCAACAGCTAATCCTACAGTTTTGTCCAGAGTGTACTTTACCTTTGATTGCACATTATGTGCAACTTCCGAGATTTTCGTTCCATAACTTACGATAATATACATATCGATATGAACTTCTTCCTCTTCTTGTCGGACAATTACACCCTTTGTAAAGTTTTCTTTTCTTAAAATTTCGGCAATGCCGTCTTTAAATTGTTTTTTGGAAGCCATTCCTATAATTCCGTAGCAATCCACGGCTGCACCGCCTGCTACAGTAGCGATAACATCATTAGAGATATCAATTTGTCCATACTTCGTTTGTAATTCGATAGACATTTTCTTTTCCCTCCCAAAAAATCAAATCAACTAAAGACATTTTACTATAATGTCTATGGTTTTAAAAGTAAATGTCTACGGTACTATATATAATTCAATTTTGAAGTATGTATGTCAAGGTATTTTTCTTGAAAGTAATTAACTGAAGTATTGCATTCTAACGGTAGGTATGATAAATTATTAAAGTATTTTACAAAGACTTAAGACGACTGCGAAAAACTTAAGCTTGTTGTAGTTAGGAGGGAATTTAACATGGCACGTAAATGTGTAATCACTGGAAGAAGAACTCGTTCTGGTAACAGCCGCTCTCACGCAATGAACGCTAGCAAGCGTACATGGGGCGCTAACCTTCAAAAAGTACGTATTTTAGTTGACGGTAAACCTAAACGTGTATACGTTTCTGCAAGAGCTCTTAAATCGGGCAAAGTAGAACGCGTATAATGTTACGGCATCCTCTTAGGATGCCTTTTTACTTGTATTGGCCGGTATTTAATGGGGATGGTTACAATTCATTGATCAGCTCTAGCCCGCATCAAGAAAGGAAGCCTTCACCCATTAATGGAGGGCCGCCGCTATCATTTTCCGAAAAATAACACCTCCCTATATTCGAGAGGTGTCATGGAGATAAGTATCAGCCTTTTTTAAACGCTCCGAGCATAGCCCTTACCAAACTGCCCAGAACTTTTGGCAATTTAATCGTATAAAATTTCATCATGCCCCTCCTCTTTGCATCCCACAAATAAGATGAAGTGGAATTTTTCTATTACAACATAAGCTTTTAAGCGGATATAGGATGATCGTAATTATATCCGAATCTGCTCTAAGCATGAATTTTAATCACTGCTTCTTATCACCATTAATATGCCTTTCTCAAATGAAACATTCCCAGATTCGGAAATTAGTTCATTGCTAACGCAAAGCGTCGATCCTATTTGCAAACTTGCATCATTCAGTGGATATTTAAAACCCGAAAGAGTAATGCCGGTGACTTCCGCCGTTACAGGAAGCAATGACAAGTATTTCTTATCATTCAATACAGTGACCTCATATGAACCTGCAGTCTTTACTGTGAATATATTTTGCTGATCAACTATGTATATATCTATATCGCCATGGTAAGGGAGGACACTTTCTTTTTGGAGCAGCTGGATATTTCCAAGAAAATGGTCCATTCTCCCCCCTGTAGCACCCAGAATGTGAATTTCATTTGGCATTTGCCCTAATGCCCATTTAAATGCGATTTCTAAATCCGTTTCATCCTTTTCCGAAGAATATAGATTGATTTTTTCCAGCCTTTGCTCAATCTTCTTATATTCACCTTCCGAAACTGAATCAAAATCCCCAAAACCGCACTTAGGTTCGATACCTTTTTCAAGCAAGGACCATACCCCCCTATCAACACCGACCCAAAGATCAGTCTTCTCCTTATACCATGTAAGATCCGGCCAAAGACATTCAGGACCTCCAGCCATTATACTAATAATCATCTAAATCATCCTTTTCTATATAATTCAATTGATAAAAAAAACCGATCACCACCATACGAATATGATAGTGTCGGCTTATATCACTTTCCCCGGATCTTTTTAATCGCTGCGTGTCGATCTTCTTGATTATATATTGCCGAGCCGGCCACCAGGACTGTCGCCCCTTGTTCAATACATAGTTTAGCCGTTTCTTCATTTACTCCGCCATCAATCTCTATTTCTAAATTCTGATTATACATTCCTGCCATCACCTTCACTTCGGCAATTTTGGGCAGTACGGATTTAATGAACTTTTGCCCGCCAAAACCCGGATTAACCGTCATCAACAATACCATGTCAATATCTGCGATTATAGGTTGGATCAAGGAAGCTGGAGTGGCTGGATTAAGCACCACGCCTGCCTTCACACCAAAAGATTTAATCAATTGGATCGTCCGATGCAAATGAGTGCATGCCTCTACATGTACAGTTATATAATCGGCTCCCGCTTTCGCAAAAGCTTCGATATAACGATCGGGCTGTTCGATCATTAAATGAACATCAAGAGGAAGCTTTGTCACCGGTCGGATAGCATCGACAATTAGTGAGCCTATTGTAATATTCGGAACGAAATGCCCATCCATGACATCTACATGGATTAAATCCGCTCCGCCTCTTTCGACATCAAGAATTTCTTCTCCCAATTTTGCAAAGTTAGCTGATAAAATGGAGGGTGCGATTTTAACCATTTTAATACCTCGGCTTTCTATCTCTGATTTCTTCTAAGAATTGCATATAATGCTCATATCGGTAACGTGGAATTTCCCCGACATCAACCGCTTCCTTCACTGCACACTTCGGTTCTTTATCATGGAGGCAGGCCCGGAATTTACAGTCTTCCCCATGCTTATGCATTTCCGGGAAGCAATAGGATAACCGTTCAGCTTCCATTTCCATGAATTCGAGTGAACTGAATCCTGGAGTATCCGCGACAAGTCCAGAGCCAATATGAATCAATTCAACGTGGCGGGTGGTATGCTTCCCACGTCCCAGGTGTGAAGAAATATCATCCGTCTTTAAAGCCAATTCAGGATTGATCGCATTCAGCAAAGACGATTTCCCAACTCCGGACTGACCGGCAAATACACTGGTTTTTCCTTCTAAATACGGCACCAGTTCTTCAATTCCTCCTGCTGTAACTGAAGATGTCTCCAGTACAGTATAGCCAAGTTTCTGATAATCCTTGATATACTGGGACAATTTCTTTTGGTTTTCAGCAGTAACCAAGTCCAGTTTCGTCACGACGATAATGGGTTCGATTTCGTTATCTTCGATCAGCACGAGAAATCGATCAAGCAAGCCTGGACTGAAATCAGGTTCTACTGCCGAAAAGACAAGGATTGCCTGGTCTACATTGGAGATTTGCGGACGTATCAATTCATTCTTTCGCGGTTTTATTTCGGTCACGGTCCCGTCCGTTTTATTTTCCGCTTCAAAAACCACATAATCACCCACAAGTGGCGTTATCTTATTCTTCCTGAACAATCCCCGTCCGCGGCATTGATATACCTCTTGACCATCAAGGACATAATAAAATCCACTTAATGCTTTTATAATCTTTCCTTCGGGCATAACCACACTCCTAATTATTAGATTTATTCTGGATAAGAGACGGCTTGGTCGATGATGACCTGATTGTCCCGCATGACTTTATATCCTGCTTTCTTATCCGGGGAAACCATTAATTCGATCGTTCTATTGGCATTTTCCACGATAAAGAAAGTTTCTTTGGGCTCCGTCATGCTATTATTGATATCCTCAATGAAAATTTGTATTTTTTGCGCTTTGCCTGGTTCAACCGGTTCATACTCGATTTTAACTTCCTCCGTTACACTCTTAGGAGGAATCTCTTCTTTCCCTTTTGAAAGGACTACTTTCACAGTACTTCCCTTTTCCACCTTCGTTGCAGGTTCCGGTGACTGAGAAATAACAAGCCCCTCTGCTACGGAATCATCATAGACTTCTTCTTCGACCTCAACCTTTATTCCACTCTCACTTGAATAATCATTAAGGCCAGCTTCATTGAACCCCGTTAAGTTCTTCAAGCTAAGCAGATCTTCCCCTTTACTGACCGTTAACTCAAGTTCCGTTTCGGATGGTATGATTTCAGTGGCACCCGAAGGCGATTGTTCTATGATCGTGCCGGCAGCACTGTCATCATATTTTTCAGTCACGCTTATGTTTTTGAATCCCATTTTATCAAGCAGGGATTTAACATCAGAGTAGTCTCGACCTTCATAGCTGGACAATGAAATCGTCTCCTTACCAATACTTTGATAAATATCGATTTCTGCGCCTTCCTTGACCGTCTTACCTTCCTTAGGGTTGGTTTTAATCACAAGCCCAGCTTCAACCTCTTCATCTTCAATCTCGATCGTTTCTCCAATTTCCAAATCCAATTCAAGCAGATCAGTAATGGCATCATCCAATTCTTTCCCTTTAAGGTCAGGGATCGTCACTTCCTTCGAAACAAGGAGAGGAGGTAAAACAGTGACAGATAAAACAGCAAGCAGGGCGAGAACCAAAAAGGTGGTTACCAAGATGGCAGGCATATTCTTTCGTTTTTTACCTTTGTGTTCCGACTTACTTTTTTGTTTCTTCTGTTTCTTTTGTTTTTTCTGTTTCTTTTTCGATTTACTCTCTGCCTCTGATTCACTTTCTTCTTCGTCCGCATAGACTAATGTATTTTTTTCAGGACCCCTAATGATTGTCTCATCGATGCTTGAAAGTTGATCATCCGTTATGACGGGGATGGCTTTTGTTGCATCATGATCTTCGGGAATCGCAAAAGGCAGTTCATTTGAACGCTCCGGATTAAGCGACGTCCGCATGTCATCTTCCATTGAGTCCACGCTCTCATAGCGGTAATATGAATCTTTGGCTGTCGCTTTCAAGATAATATTTTCCACACTCTGAGGTATTTCAGAGTTCCAGCGTTTTGGCGAAGGAGTTTCCGATTGTAAATGTTTAAGAGCTATCGAAACGGCTGATTCACCCGAAAAAGGCAATCTCCCCGTCAATAATTCAAACATGACGATTCCAAGTGAATAAATGTCGGATTTCTTATTGGCCATACCGCCTCTGGCCTGTTCAGGAGATAGATAATGAACCGAGCCCAAGACTGCGTTGGTCTGCGTTATGTTTGTTGCACTTAGGGCCAATGCAATTCCAAAGTCCGTAATCTTGACGGTTCCTTCTTTATCAATCAAAATGTTCTGTGGCTTGATGTCACGATGGATGATCCCATTATGATGGGCATGGGAAATCGCTGCCGTTATTTGCTTCATGATATCCAAGGCTTCATCAATTGGGATTGGATAATATTTTTGTATGTACTGCTTAAGCGTAAAACCGTCCACGTACTCCATTACAATATAATAGATGGAATCTTCTTCACCAACATCATAAATACTTACGATATTTGGATGGGCCAAACTGGTTGCCGATTGGGCTTCCCGATTGAAGCGCTTGATGAACTCTTCGTCATTATTAAAATCCATGCGAAGGATTTTCAATGCAACATCCCTATCTAAGATCATATCCCTTGCAAGATAAACATTCGCCATACCGCCGCCGCCGACCATCTCGATCAGTTTATAACGGCCGTTGATTCTTCTACCAATCAACATTCAATTCACCTGCTTTCACTTTCTTCAGTAAATTGAACAAGCACAAGTGTGATATTATCTTCCCCACCGTAGTGATTGGCCTTATCTATTAATGAATTGGCCATTTCTTCAAGTGGCCGTCCATTGGTTACCGTTTCTTCCAGTTCCTGTTCACTCACTTTATTCGTCAAACCATCCGAACAGAGCAATAGTAAATCATTCTCTTCGAAGATAACCGTCAAAATGTCCATTTCCACTTGTATTTCCGTTCCCAAGGCTCGTAATAAAACATTTTTCCGTGGATGGTTTTCTGCATCTTCCTTCGAAATCTGCCCGGAACGGACCAGTTCATTAACAAGTGAATGATCTTCCGTGACCTGCTTAAAACCACTCTCATTATACAAATAACATCGGCTGTCCCCAATATTGGCAATGGTAGCAAACTTGTCTGTGCAAATGGCTGCAACAATAGTGGTCCCCATGCCCTTACATTCCGTATTCGCTTCTGCATGTTCAAAAAGCAACTGATTGACCAAGAAGATTTGCTGCTTCAGCCAATCCTCGGCATCATTTGCCGTTTCGATGCCGGTGGATACTTCCCAGCCCTTTTTCAGAAGGTCTATCGTCATTGCACTGGCTACATCCCCGGCACGGTGGCCGCCCATGCCATCTGCAACGATGGCAAGGCGAATGCCTTCCGAGTTCTTAAAGATCCCGCCATTATCTTCATTATGCTGGCGGACTTTTCCACGGTCTGTCCTAAATATTGCCCTCATAGGGTCACCTCGTCTCTTCTTTGCGCTCCTTGGCCCGAAGCTGGCCGCAGGCTGCGTCAATATCACTGCCTTGTTCCCTTCTGATCGTTACATTAATGCCGCGCTTCTTCAATGTTTTTTCAAACTCAAAAATTTGATCCCGAGGTGTACGTACATAGTTGCGTTCAGGTACATAGTTGACCGGTATTAAGTTGACATGGCATTTTATTCCGGTTATTAAATTTGCTAATTCTTCTGCGTGCTCCACTGTATCATTTTCGCCACCGAATAGACCATATTCAAAACTTACGCGGCGCCCTGTTTTTTCTGTATAGTATTTAATGGCTTCAATCAAGTCTGGAAGTTTGTAGGCTTTATTGATCGGCATCAATTTACTTCTCAATTCCGTGTTCGGTGCGTGAAGGGAAACAGCAAAGTTTATTTGCATGCTTTCTTCGGCAAACTTATAGATCTTAGGTATGATTCCACTTGTGGAAACGGTAATATGACGTGCCCCGATGTTCAAGCCCTTTTCATGGTTTATATTCTTCAGGAAAGACATCATATTGTCATAGTTATCAAACGGTTCACCGATTCCCATGATAACAACAGAACTAACGCGTTCTTCCGATTCGTCAAGTGCTTGCTGAACTTTAACGACCTGGGCAACAATTTCCCCTGATTCAAGATTCCGCTTTAAACCGCCAAGTGTCGACGCACAGAATGTACAGCCAATTCTGCAGCCTACCTGCGTTGTCACGCAAATGGAGTTTCCATATTCATGGCGCATCAGCACCGTTTCAATCGAATATCCATCATGGAGTTCAAATAAAAACTTTATCGTTCCGTCATTTGACGTTTGCTGAATCAACGTTTTCAATGTTGTGAAGGTGAATTGTGATTCCAGCTTATCCCGTAATGTTTTCGAAAGGTTGGACATATCTTCAAAACTGGAGACACGCTTTTTGTAAAGCCAGTCATATACTTGATCGGCACGGAATGCCTTCTCTCCATTTTGAATAAGCCATTCTTTAATTTGGTGAAGCTCTAATGAGTAGATCGATGGCTTTTCAGGTGTCGTGTCTTTTCTTACTCTTGATGATTTAGTTATTTCTGCCATTACAGCACCTTCTTTCTAAAACTCGCAATAAAGAATCCGTCACTGCTAAAATATTGCGGAAAAACTTGCAGCGTATGACCTTCGATAAATGGCTGAACGCTTTCAGGCATTCTTGTGGACAAGGTTGCATCGCTTTCAAAATCCGGATGGCTTTCCAAAAATGCCGCAGCGACTTTTTCATTTTCTTCTTTATCCACCGTACAGGTACTATATACTAACCTCCCGCCTTGCTTAACAAGCGGGGCAGCCGATTCCAATAATTGTTTTTGTATACTTGAGAGTTTCATTATATCATCTTTTGTTTTAGTGTACTTTACATCAGGCTTCCGGCGCATGACTCCCAACCCAGAACATGGTGCATCGATCAGGACCCTGTCAAACCCTTCCTTATTAAAGTGTTCTTGCACTTTTCTGCTATCAAGGGCCATTGTCTTAATGTTGTTTCTGAGTTTCAGGCGCTCCGCCTGCTCTTTAATGAGCTTGACCTTATGCTCATGAAGGTCGAGGGCATATACTTGTCCAGTGGTCAAGCCTTCTGCGATATGTGTCGTTTTCCCTCCAGGTGCAGCACAGCAATCAAGTACAGCATCATTTTCATTCGCACCCAATGCATGTGCTACAAGCATTGAACTCTCGTCCTGAATAGATAAATATCCCAATTTATAGCTTTCTGAATGAGCAAGATTCCCTTTATAACTGACAATTCCTTCAGGAACGACTTCACTTGCTTCCACATCAAATCCTTCTTCCGTTAATATGCTGATTAGTTCACGGCGTGAAATCTTCTTTAAATTAACCCGTCCCGTCTGTAATGGTGCCGTTAAGTTTATTTCACACATTTCCTTGGTTTTTTCATAACCAAATTGCTCTACCCAACGCTTGACCAACCAAATTGGATGACTTACTTCTATGGAAAGCCGTTCCAGTTCATCTTTAATATCATCTAAAGAAGGAACACCATTTCTTTGAATATTACGAAGCACACCATTCACCATGGAAGATGTACCCTTGTGACCGCGCTTTTTGGATATTTCGACAGCCTCGAATATGATTGCATGATCAGGCACTTTGTCTAAATAGACCATTTGATAAACGGAAAGTCTGAGTAAGTTGATGACCCAGCTTTGCGTTTTTTTAGGTTGTTTAATATACGGTCCCAAATAATAATCCAAAGTCATCTTCCGCTGAATGGTACCGTAGCTTATTTCTGTAAGCAAACCGCTGTCCACGGCGGATAACTGGTGCTTTTTAATCAAGTTGTTCAATAATAGGTTACTGTAGGATTGGTTTTTCTCTACAGATTCCAAAATATCGAGAGCGATTTCACGTACTCCCTTTTTAGTTTGCTTCATTATGTTCTCCTAACTTCATGCCTGCTTTAATGAACGCCCCGGCTCCGAGCAAGTAATCTTTCGACAGCATTTTTTTCTTTCCTGAAGGCTGCACTTCTGTTACTAGTATTGCCGTCTCATTACCTGTCGAAACGATGAAACCATCATTTTGTATATCAATGACCGTGCCCGGCAAGGCCTGTTTGCCGTCTTCAAGTTTCTTTACTTGCCAAATTTTCAATATCGAACCGTCTAAGGTTGTATAAGCAACAGGCCAAGGATTCAGGCCGCGTACATGGTTATAGATGTCTTCCCCTGATTTCGACCAGTCGATTTTTTCCTCCGACCGTTTGATATTAGGTGCAAAAGACGCTTTAGCCTCATCTTGCTTGATCGCCTGTAACTCATCATTAATAAGTTTCGGAAGTGTCTCTGCAAGTAAATCCGACCCTATCTTGCTTAATTTATCATGCAGTGTACCGACATTGTCTTCTTCCTCTATAGTAACTGCGGCCTGAGACAATATATCACCGGCATCTAATTTTTCCGCCATATACATGATGGTTATCCCAGTCTTTTCTTTCCCCTGTAAAATGGAATAATGGATGGGTGCCCCTCCACGCAGTTCAGGAAGCAGGGAGGCATGTACATTAATACAACCGTACTTAGGGGCATCCAACAATTCATTCGGAAGGATTTGTCCGAAAGCCGCCGTCACCACTAAGTCAGCATTCAATGCAATGATCTTTTCAAGTTCTTCTTTTTCACGTATTTTTTCGGGCTGATAAACGGGAATCCCCTGCTTTTCGGCTTCGACCTTAACTGGCGGTGGCGTTAGCACCTTTTTGCGTCCTACTGGACGGTCGGGCTGTGTGACAACAGCGATCACATCATACCCTTCATCAATGATTCTTTTCAATACCGGAACTGAAAAGTCCGGTGTACCCATAAAAATAATTTTTGTCATTCTTCTCCAAACCTTTCTAACTCTTCTTCCGAAATATACTGGGAAACCTTACTTGTAAATAAAACTCCTTGCAGATGGTCGATTTCGTGTTGAAGGGCCCTTGCGAGGAAGTCTTCCGCTTCTATCTCGAAAAAAGACCCTTTTCTGTCTTGTGCCCGAACTTTGACACGATATGGACGCGAAACTTCACCATATAAACTCGGGAAGCTCAAGCATCCTTCCACACCAGTCTGTTCGCCATCGATTTCCAGCACTACCGGATTAATCAGTTCGATTGCACCTGATCCTTCCTCTATTTCAACGACGGCCACTTGCTTTTTCACGCCAACCTGAGGTGCTGCAAGTCCAACGCCATCCGCCTCCACCATCGTTTCATACATGTTATTTAACAGCTTTGCCAACTTTTTATCAAAACTTGTTACTTTATCGCATTTTTGTTGTAAAATTTTTTCAGGAAACAAAACAATCGGTAAAATAGCCAAAATTAAAGGTACCCTCCTAGATATGAAAAACAACACTTCATTATATAAAAACGCAAGCTGTAGCAGCTCGCGGTAATCATCCATCTCTTAAACAATTACATCATGATCTGAGGATTTAAATCTATTGAAATCTGCAGATGATTCTGAGCGGTTTCTTTTTGGTAATGCTCCAAAAGAGTGCGTAAATGCTGATTCAGGTCAGGCTCTCGTTTGTATTTTATCAGACATTGATAGCGATATCTATTGTTGATTCGACTAATGGGCGAAGCAACCGGGCCCAATACGATAGAATCCCGATTCAATCGTGAGCCTAAATAATTGGTGATTTTCTCAGTTACACTCACCGTCTTCATTAAGTCTTCATGTGAAACGGTTATAAGGACAACATAATAATAGGGAGGGTAATGACTTTGCCTCCTTAGATGCATCTCCCGTTCATAAAAAGCATCATAATCCTGTAACGCAGAAAGCTCGATGCTGTAGTGCTCAGGCGTATAGGTTTGGATGACCACCTCTCCCGGAAGCTGATGACGTCCCGCCCTTCCGCTGACTTGAGTCAGCAGCTGGAATGTTTTTTCCGAAGAACGGAAATCAGGCAGATGTAGCATCGTATCAGCTGAAAGGACTCCAACAAGGGTGATATTAGGAAAATCAAGTCCCTTGGCAATCATTTGTGTGCCTAACAATATGTCGGCCTTCCCTTCACCAAAGGCATTCAGCAACCGTTCATGTGAACCCTTCTTACTCGTCGTGTCAACATCCATTCGTATTACCCGTGCTTCAGGGAGGATTTTTGCAAGCTCCTCTTCAACTTTTTGAGTTCCTGTACCGAAGAACCTTATATGTTCACTTTCACAATCAGGGCAAACGGAAGGCATTCCTTCTTCAAAGCCGCAATAATGGCATTTCATTATATCATTAAAGCGATGATATGTGAGTGAAATGTCACAATTAGGGCAGTTGATGACCAATCCGCAGCTTCGGCACATCACAAAGGAAGAATGTCCCCTTTTATTTAGCATCAGAACTGTTTGCTCCCCCTTCTCCAGCCGGTCTTTCAGCTTTGTAAAGAGCAGTTCCGAAAACATGGAACGATTTCCCGTTCTCAATTCTTCCCTCATATCTACAATATCCACTGCCGGCAACGCATTTTTATTCATCCTCTGGCTAAGGGTCAATAATTTATAGACGTTTTTCTTGGCTCTCGCAAAAGATTCAAGTGTAGGTGTAGCGCTGCCAAGAATAACCGGACATCTATATGATTTTGCTCTTTCAATGGCGACGTCTCTGGCATGGTACCTTGGCGTTTCTTCTTGCTTATAACTGGATTCATGCTCTTCATCAATGATAACCAGTCCCAGGTTTTCAAAAGGAGCAAACACGGCTGAACGCGCGCCAACCACCACTTTTACTTCTTTACGGTGAATTTTTCGCCATTCATCATATTTTTCACCTACGGATAAACCGCTATGCATGACAGCTACCTGCTCCCCAAATCGTTCCTTAAACCTTTTCACCGTTTGTGGCGTTAAAGAGATTTCAGGTACGAGCATGATGGCTTCCTTCCCTTTTTCGATGACAGAGGCAATTGCCTGTAGATACACTTCCGTTTTCCCGCTGCCGGTTACACCATATAAAAGGAAAACATCATGTTCATCATAATGAATTTTCTCGTGGATGGGCTTCAAGGCAGCAGCTTGTTCAGCTGTTAGTGTAAAGGGAGTGGATTTTTCGAACACACGGTTTTCATATGGATCACGGTATATTTCTTGGTCCATTTCCGCCAAGGCACCTTTTGACACTAGGGATTTGACGGTACCGCTTGATGTATTTATCAATTCAAGCAATTCTTTTAACGGAATTGGTTCTTGATGTTCAATAAAATAATGAAGGAGTTCCTGTTGTTTTTTTGCATGGCTGGACATGGCCGATGCCATTTCTTTCAGTTCCTTAGGGGAAAGCAAAGGTTTAATGACACGGACCGTCTTCTTATTAAGTCGGTTTTTCACATTATATACGAGCTCAAGATTGCCATTTTGCATTTCCTTTTGGAAGAGGGAAGCGTCCTCCCCTTCAATCACGTCTTTCCATGATATTGAATCATTTTTCCCGAAAAGGTTTTGAATGAAGGGAGGGAGCTGATCCTTTTTATCTACAACGACTTTGATCACTTTTTCATACTTTGCTTTCATCGCTGCCGGAAGCATGGCCTGTAGCGCTGAAATTTTAAAACACATCGCCTCTTTGGTCAACCAGTCACCCAACTGAAGCAATTCACCATTGAGGATGGGCTCCAAATCCATTGGTTCTTTTATATAGCGTAATTTCGCAAAGTCGCTTTTAGCTTTTAATCCTGTGACGAAACCCTGCACCATTCTTGGGCCAAAAGGGACGATGACTCGCATTCCGGGCTTTATGACTTGATTCCACTTTTCAGGTATGCGATAGTCGAATTCCCGATCCGTTTGTTTAGCAGGTACATCCACGATGACGGATGCTATATCCATAAGACATCATTCCTTTTGCTTGCGAGATACTTCTGCCAGGATGCTTTTAGCTATATCCGCTTTACTCATTTTTGGAAGTTCTGTCGCACTTCCATCTTTATCGTAAATGGTCACAATGTTCGTATCCGTTCCAAAACCTGCCCCTGCGACGGTAACATTATTGGCAACGATCATATCTGCATTCTTTTTGACTAATTTTCCTCTTGCGTATTCTTCAACGTTATTCGTTTCAGCAGCAAAACCTATCAAGATCTGATGAGTTTTATTTTCACCGAGTTCCTTAAGGATATCCTTTGTCCGTTCAAATTCAATCACATTTTCCCCTGGCTGCTTTTTCATCTTTTGAGCATGATAAATTTTCGGTTTATAGTCCGCCACTGCAGCCGTCATGATCACGACGTCACTGGAATCGAACTGATCGAATACCGCATAATACATATCAGCTGCTGATTCCACTGGTATTACTCTAGCCTTGGAAGGTGGCGTCAAGTTCACTGGGCCTGTAACCAATATTACCTCAGCGCCCATTTCTATTGCTTGCTCAGCTAGGGCATAGCCCATTTTTCCGCTGGAATGATTCGTCACGTAACGCACCGGATCGATTGCTTCACGAGTCGGTCCTGCCGTTATCAAATATTTCTTTCCTTTGAGAGGCTGTTGTCCTGATTTGTGTTCACCGAAGTATCGATTAAGGTGTTCTACGATTGTTTCTGGTTCCTCCAATCGTCCCTTCCCTACATAACCGCAGGCCAAATACCCTTCACCCGGTTCAATGAATTGATATCCAAACGACCGAAGTGTCTCCATATTTTTCTGAACCGCTGAGTGAGCGTACATGTGGACGTTCATTGCCGGCGCAACCCAAACAGGTGCTTCCGTTGCCAGTAGTGTGGTCGTGATCATATCATCCGCGATTCCATTTGCTACCTTACCAATGACATTCGCGGTTGCCGGAGCCAACAAGATGATATCAGCCCAATCAGCCAAGTCGATATGGGCTATGACTGAAGAATCCTTCTCATCAAAAGTATCTGTGTATACGTCATTTCTCGAAAGTGCTTGAAAGGTGAGCGGCGTCACGAATTTACGTGCCGATTCACTCATGATCACTTTAACATGTGCACCTTCCTGAGTTAACTTACTTGTCAGGGCAGCAGCCTTATATACAGCAATCCCGCCGGTGACACAAAGAAGTACTTTTTTATCGATAAGCATGCAAATTTCCCCTAACTATACATTCTTTTATTTTAATTATGACGGAAAACCGAAGAAATTTCATTTGAAATGCGCAATCTCCTATGGTTTTCCCGAACATTCCATATCTTTGCCCATTTTAATCAATGACTTCCGGTACTTTTTTTTGAAACCAAAACAAACAGGCCTGACACCTTGGCCGCAGAAAAGGAAGCACTTTCCAAATGTAACGCTCCTGTTTGCTTTAGGGTGTCAGACCCGATAGGTCAAACTATGTGTTCTTTTAGTTTTCCTCGTAAGAATTATCGTAAGTCAATTTACCGGAATGAATTTCTTCAAGGGCACGGCCTACTGATTTATGGGAAACCGGTTTAGTTACGAGGCAATTATCTTTAATTTGCATTTCCCTGGCACGTTTAGCTGCCACTGATACAAGTGAGTATTTTGAATCGATTTTAAGTAATAGAGAATCAATTGATGGATATAACATTATTTATTCCGCCTCCAACATTTTTTTATATAAAACAGCAACTCTTTCCCGACGGCAATGCTCGGCAATTACAATTGCATTAATTCTAGCACATGCGGAATCCACATGATCATTTTCAACAACATAATCATACAGATCCATAAGTTCTATTTCTTCCTTGGCCACTTTCATCCGTCCTTTTATCGCTTCCTCCGTCTCGGTTCCACGAGTAACGATACGGCTTTCAAGTTCGGTCAAACTTGGAGGTGCAAGGAAAATGAATAGTCCTTCTGGGAATTTCTCCCGGACCTGTTTAGCTCCTTGAACTTCTATTTCCAGAAATACATCTTTTCCAGAATCAATTGTTTCACGGACATAATCTACGGGTGTTCCATAATAATTACCGACGAACTCAGCATATTCCAGCAATTTTCCTTCTTCGATCAGTGCTTCGAATTCCTCACGTTTTTTGAAGAAATAGTCCACTCCGTCCACTTCACCATGGCGAGGCAGCCGTGTCGTCATCGAAATTGAATATTCGAATGCCGTTCCTGGCTGAGAAAAAATAGCCTTCCTTACAGTTCCTTTACCAACACCGGATGGACCGGACAAAACGATTAATAAACCTTTTTCTCTCATATTGTTTCAGTTACCCCTCTTCTACGCTGTCATCTCTATCTTGAAGCCGTGCAGCAACCGTTTCCGGTTGAACGGCAGATAAGATAACATGGTCGCTGTCTGTAATTATAACGGCCCTCGTTCTTCTACCATATGTAGCATCTATTAAGGACCCACGGTCTCGGGCGTCTTGAATGATCCTTTTAATCGGAGCCGATTCAGGGCTCACGATAGATACGATCCGGTTTGCGGAAACGATATTCCCAAAACCAATATTAATGAGCTTGATTGACATTTTTGTCCCCCATTCATATCTATTGTCACCTTGTTAGGTTCATCATAAACCGACTACTCGATATTTTGAACCTGTTCCTTTAATTTTTCAAGCAGACTTTTCATTTCCACCACTTCTTTAGTAATGGCCGAATCATTTGCCTTTGATCCAATCGTATTTACTTCCCTATTCATTTCCTGAACAAGGAAGTCCAGTTTTCTTCCAATTGGTTCACTATGGATAAGCGTCCTTGAAAATTGCTGTACATGGCTATCGAGTCTGGTCAGTTCTTCATTTATATCACATTTGTCAGCAAAAATGGCCGCTTCTGTAACAATGCGGCTATCTTCAATCAATCCTTCAGTCAGCTCGGCCAGTTTGATTTGCAGCCGTGCTTTATATTTTTCTACGACTGAAGGTGCATGCATTTTGACCCCTGCTACAATCTCATCAAACTTAATAAGCTGGCGTTTCATATCCAAGGCCAGCTCCTGACCTTCCAGATTCCGCATTTTTTTCAGATTTTCCAATGCCCCCGTTACCGCCTTCAATAACAGAATTTCCAAATCGGCAGGTACGGCAGGTACTTCTTCCGTCATGAAAATCGATTCAAGTTGCAGCATATCCTGTAATGTAATGGAACTTTCCAGATTGTATTTTCCTTTAACTTCATCCATCAAACCCACATACTGATCAGCAAGATCCCAATCGATCTTCACCTTTTTGGAAACCAGGCCCTCACCTTCCACTGTAATGAAGATTTCTACCCGTCCCCTTCTTATGTATTGATTCGCCTTCTTCTTCACCTTTTCTTCCAAAACCAAAAGCTGGCGCGGCATTCGAATCGTATATTCACAAAAACGATGGTTCACGGTCTTAATTTCGGCAAAAACCTTGACCTGTCCATTTTCCGCTTCATCTCTTCCATAGCCCGTCATACTGGTAACCATGGTTCCACATCCTATCAAACATAATGTAGTAATTTGGCCTCTAACATTCATCATATATTAGCTACAGTACGAAAACTTCAGCTCACAAATAAAATACTACAAAAATAAAAAGGCAATAGAGCAAGACTCTACCACCTTAAAGATTATATCATATATCATTGCGCTTTTCTTGCTAAAAAGGTTCCAGCCAGTAAAAAAGTTGGAATGGATGCCATTCCTATTACTAATAGCCAATCCCTCCCCGAAATCGGTACCGTATGAAAGATTGTTTGTAAAGGCTGTACATACATGACGGCTACCATCAATAATAGGGAGGACAATACCGCCCCCACTAGATAAAGGTTCCCGAATGGATTTCTCGAAAATATCGAATGTTCACTTCGGCAATCAAATACATGTATTAGCTGAGCTAGGACCAAGGTAGCGAACGCAATCGTTTGTGCATAAGCAAGGTTATCCGGATTTGCACGATATACTACATAGAATGCGATCAATGTAGAAATCCCAATCAGAAAACCGCGTGAGATAATCTTCCAGCCAAGCCCTCTTCCAAAAACACCTTCATTCGCATTTCTCGGATTCCTTTTCATTACATCTTCTTCTGCGGCATCCAGACCCAACGCCATCGCAGGCAGTCCGTCGGTTACAAGGTTCACGAATAAGATCTGGATTGGTATCAAAGGTAATGGCAAGGCACATAGCATCGCAAAAAACATGACCAAAATCTCCCCAACATTGGAAGCAAGCAGATAACGGATGAACTTCCTGATGTTTTCATAAATATTCCTGCCTTCTTTGATGGCCGATTTAATCGTGGCAAAATTATCGTCAACCAAAATCAAGGAAGAAGCTTCCTTAGCGACATCAGTCCCGGTGATGCCCATGGATATACCTATATCCGCTGATTTTATCGCAGGAGCATCATTGACGCCATCTCCTGTCATTGCAACGACATGTCCTTTATTTTGCAAGGCTTTCACGATTTTCAACTTATGTTCCGGGGAAACGCGGGCAAATACCGAAACACTTTCTACAACTTCCTCAAGTTCCCCGACTTCCATGTCCGCCAATTGCCGACCTTCCAGTACACGGTCTTTTCCTTTTAAAATACCAAGATCTTTAGCTATTGCCTTTGCGGTTATTACATGGTCGCCAGTAATCATGACAGTTTTGATCCCGGCATCCCGGCATTCCTTAACTGCCTGCTTCACTTCCGGTCGTGGGGGATCAATCATACCCTGCAGCCCCATGAAGGTCAGATTGCGCTCAGCTTCGGTTTCATGAAGCAAAATCGTTCCTTTTGAAAGAGGTTTATAACCAACAGCTATCATTCGAAGTGCCTGCGATGCAAGCCCATTCATGTCCTGTTGCACCCTTTCCTTACTCTCCCGATTTAATATTTCCGACCTTCCTTCCCAAAGAATCGTGTCGGACTGGGCGATCAATACGTCAGGTGCCCCTTTTACGATGACGAAATGATTATCTTTATCATCTTTCACTATGACACTCATCATTTTGCGGCCCGAGTCAAATGGAAACTCCTTCACTATCGTAAACCTCTTAGACAAGTGTTCCCTCGTCAATCCAGCTTTCATTGCCGCGACTAACATCGCACCTTCTGTCGGATCACCGTCTAAAATATATTGTTTACCATTCTCCTTTAACTCAGCTTTATTACAGAGCATGCCGAATGTAATTATTTGAAGCAAGGCATTATGGTTTTTCGGTGCAACTGAAACCCCCTCTAAAGAAAACTCTCCGACAGGATTATAACCAGTACCGCCGACATCCCAAGTTTTCCCTCCACTCCAAACCTTCGTCACCGTCATTTTGTTTTGTGTCAGTGTACCTGTCTTATCTGAGCAAATCACCGTTGCGCATCCAAGCGTTTCTACTGCAGGGAGCTTGCGGACAATCGCTTTTTGTTTGATCATACGCTGAACGCCTAAAGACAAGGCTACGGTCACAATGGCTGGCAGGCCTTCGGGAATCGCTGCAACAGCCAAGGATACTCCGGCCAAAAACATAGTATAGAGGTCATGCCCTTGAATGACGCCAGTCAGGACCACGATTACAGTTAATACTAAAGCCATGACGATCAAAATTTTGCCTAGTTGCTCCAACCGCCGTTGAAGCGGTGTTTCTTTTGTTTCTGCAGTCTGTAGGAGGTCCGCAATCTTGCCCATTGCCGTATTCATTCCTGTAGCGGTTACGATTCCGACTCCATTTCCTCTTGTTACCATCGTTCCCATAAAAGCCATATTTTCCTGATCACCGATACCTTCGACCTCATTCACCAACGGATCGGAACATTTAACAGCTGGAAGTGACTCGCCGGTAAGTGCAGACTCTTCTATTTCAAGGCTTGAATGGTCGATGATCCGTAAATCGGCACCAATTCGGTCACCGCTCGAGAACTTCAGGATATCCCCTACAACGACTTCTCTCGAAGGGATTTTCAGCCATTGGCCATCCCGAAGAACGTTAACTTGCGGCGCTGCCATTTCCTTTAGGGCATCCAGGGATTTTTCAGCTTTCCGTTCTTGAAAAAAACCAAGTAATCCATTTAAAAAAACAATCGCCATGATGGCAATCGCATCAATATATTCACCCAATATCCCGGAGACTAATGTCGCGGCAAGTAAAACTATAACCATAAAATCTTTGAATTGGGCGAAAAATAAAAGAATGGCAGACTGTTTTTCCCCTTCTTTCAATTCGTTAAAGCCATGCTTACGCAGCCTGTCCTTAACTTCATCATCGTCCAAACCGTGTGTAACGTTTGTTTGAAGCGCTTTCTCCATTTCTTGATTATTCATTTCCTTGAACTCCATCAAGTATCACACATCCCTTTGAATAGAATGAATTAGGCTCCTGTATACATCTTAACAGGCGCTCTTTGCTTTACTCATCCGACACCTGCCTGCTTACCGATACATAAAACAACCTGCTCTTCTTCCATGATTATTCAGACTCGTCCAAAATAATGCTATAATTAAACAGAATTGCGGAAAGAAGAACGATCCGGATAATAAAATGAATGAACGACCGCTAATCATGATGAATGGACAAAATCCAATTAATCTCAGAACCTAAAGAAGCAGCCATTCAATATTCCTGAACTGCAACTCCTGCTTTTCACCCAGTACGCTTAAATTTGTGATACAGCTAAAAGGTCAGCCCTGATGAATTGATAACACCTAGCAAAATGAGTATCTTAGAAAATCTTATGTAAAGGAAGTAAAAATAGAATGTCATTTGATGGATTATTTACGAAAGCGATGACGGAAGAAATCGCTTCTTTATTAAAAGGTGGACGAATCAATAAGGTCCATCAGCCTTATAAAAATGAAGTAATACTGGTTGTTCGTGCTGGAGGTAAAAACCATAAGCTCCTATTATCAGCACACCCAAGTTATTCAAGGGTGCAATTGACCGAGGAAAGTTATGAAAATCCCAAAGAAGCACCCATGTTCTGTATGCTTCTTAGGAAGCACCTCGAAGGCTATACAATAGAAGATATTTATCAATATGAACTTGATAGGATGATCATTTTTGAAGTGAAAGGCCGCAATGAACTCGGTGATGTCTCACAAAAGCAGCTAATCATCGAAATCATGGGGCGTCACAGCAACATTGTTTTAGTCGATAAAGAACGGAAAATGATTTTGGACAGCATTAAACATGTTTCACATGCCGTTAACAGTTATCGGGCGATATTGCCCGGCCAGGAATATAAGGCTCCGCCCGCACAAGAAAAGAATAATCCCTTTGAGGCTAACGAGGACGAGATCAGGAAGAATATTGACTTCAATGCAGGAAAGCTGGATCGACAGCTTGTTGCCCATTTTTCAGGAGTTTCACCATTAGTTGCAAAGGAAGCCGTCTACCGGGCTGGACTTGCCAACAGCACGACCCTTCCATCGGCTTTTTTAAGGATTATCCAAGAAATCTCGGAGCAGAACTATGCTGCGACGATCAAACAAGATGGAAATAAAGAAGTTTTTTATATGCTTTCACTGGAGCATCTGAATGGGAATCAACGTACTTTTTCTTCATTGAGCGAGATGCTCGACCGCTATTACTTTGGAAAGGCAGAAAGAGATCGGGTTAAGCAAAAGAGCCAGGATGTAGAACGTTTCATTAGTAATGAAATCGAAAAGAACTCAAAAAAAATCGGGAAGCTCGAACGCACATTAAAAGATACGGAACGCGGAGAACAGTATCAGTTGTTCGGTGAACTGCTTACAGCTAATCTATATCAAATGAAAAAAGGCATGAAGGAAATAGAAGTCGTCAATTATTATGATGAAGAACAAAGTATGGTCACCATCCCGCTTGACCCATTAAAAAATCCATCAGATAATGCACAAAAGTACTTCTCCAGATACCAAAAGTCCAAAAATGCAGTTGGAGTCGTCCAAGAACAAATCGAAAAAACAAAATTGGAATTGGCCTACTTTGAAGCCTTGCATCAGCAGCTCCTATCAGCGTCACCCAGAGATATAGAGGAGATTCGCGAAGAACTGCAGGAAGAAGGATACATTCGGCAAAAAAAGAAAAAAGGCATGAAAAAGCCCGCAAATGCAAAACCGCAGCTTGAAACTTATTATGCTACAGATGGAGACCTCATTTTTGTCGGGAAGAATAATAAACAAAATGATTATCTGACGAACAAGTTTGCACGCCGTGATGAAATATGGCTTCATACCAAAGATATACCTGGCTCACATGTTGTGATTCGAAATGAAACGCCAAGTGAAAAAACGATAAAAGAGGCAGCCGTATTAGCAGCTTTCTTCAGTAAAGCAAAGCAATCGAGCTCAGTCCCCGTTGACTTCACACAAGTTCGCCATGTTAAGAAACCGAATGGTTCTAAGCCCGGGTTCGTGATCTACGACCAGCAGCAGACCGTATATATTACACCGGATGCCGATACCGTCATATGCTTAAAGGAAGCGGTAAAGGATTAAATGGTAAAAAACATAGAGGTGGCCCAATCTACTTGATTGGGCCACCTCTATGTTCATGCTGAAATCCAAGCCGTATCAGCAGGATTTTCTCGCCATTTTTTTAGTTTTTCCAATTCTTCTGCTGTGATGTACCCTTTTTCATTAGCGACTTTTATCAAAGTAGAGTAGTCACTCAACGAATGGTTAATAATGCCCTCAGCATCGAATTTTTCTTTTCCCTTTTCCAATCCATAAGTAAAGATCGAAACGACCCCAAGAACATCACAGCCAGCTTCTTTCAGCGCGTTAACAGCAGTAATCACACTTCCGCCGGTTGAAATCAAGTCTTCTACAACCACCACTTTTTGTCCTGGAACTGCGCGACCTTCGATTTGATTGCCCTTTCCGTGTTCCTTGGCTTTGGATCGAACATAGCACATCGGTGCATTTAATTTTTCACTCACCCAAGCTGCATGCGGAATGCCGGCAGTTGCTGTACCTGCAATCAGTTCAGCCTCAGGGAAATGCTGTTCGATCAATCCTTTCAATCCTTCCGCTATTTCATTGCGAACCTCTGGGTATGACAGGGTCAAGCGGTTGTCACAATAAATGGGGGATTGAATTCCAGATGCCCAAGTAAAGGGGTCATTCGGCTGTAAGTACACTGCTTTTATTTCCAATAGATGTTCCGCTATCTTATTATTTAACATGATATTCCCTCCCAAGCTGCTTTCATATCCAAATACGCCTTTAATGGATCTGCCGCCCCCGTTATGGCTCTCCCTACAACGATGGCATCCGCCCCAAAATCCCTAGCCTGTTCAGGCGTGGCAATTCTCTTTTGATCATGCGTCATCCCACCAGCACTTCGGATTCCAGGTGTGATTGTTAAGAATTCATGGCCAATACGTCCATGTATGTTCCTTACTTCATGTGTGGAACAGACGACGCCATCCAATCCTGCCTTTTTAGTAAGTTTTGCATACTGGAGGACCGAATCCTCCAGTAATCCGGCAATGTTTTGTTCTTCATTCATTTGTTCTTGTGACGTGCTCGTCAGTTGGGTAACCCCTATGCATAATGGACGTTTTTTCCCAGCGGACGTTCCCTTATCCAGACCTTCCATGGCTGCTTCCATCATCTTTTGTCCACCAGCCGCATGTACATTGACCATGTCAGCACCTAAAGTTGCCAATCCTGCCATGGCCATTTTGACGGTATTCGGAATATCATGAAGCTTCAAGTCCAAAAACACATCGTGTCCTTGCTCTTTTACGAAAGAAATTATTGATGGACCATTCTGATAAAATAATTCCATCCCCACTTTCACAGCCAGTTTTTCCGAATGGAACTGTTTTAGGAATTCTTCTGTTTGAATGAGGTCAGGGAAATCAAGAGCGATGATTAGCGACTGTTTCATTTTGCTTCCAGCTCCTTCCGGTACATTCTGAAATATGGTCGAACCCAAGCTCATCCAACAATTTCGGTAATTCTTCGATGATGGTCGGGCATACAAAGGGATCCACGAAGTTCGCAGTTCCCACCGCAACAGCACTGGCACCCGCATAGAAAAATTCAATGACGTCTTCCGCTGTAGCGATGCCGCCCATTCCGATTATTGGAATAGACACTTGCTGGCTAACCTCATAAATCATCCGGAGCGCGACAGGTTTTATTGCAGGACCCGATAATCCACCCGTTCTGTTAGAAAGGATCGGTTTGCCAGTTTTTAAATCCAATCTCATGCCGACTAATGTATTTATCATTGTCAACCCGTCGGCCCCGCCATCTTCCACTGCTTTGGCCATTTCCACAATATTACTGACATTTGGTGAAAGTTTCACATATACAGGGACCGAAGATACTTCCTTGACCGCCTTGGTTACCTCTTTGGCAACTTCCGGAACCGTACCAAAAGCTATACCACCTTCTTTGACATTCGGACAAGAGATATTCAATTCGAGTGCTTTTACATTCCCCACCTTACTTATATCACTTGCAACCTTTACATAGTCAGCTATTTGCGAACCCGCAACGTTGGCGATGATGGGAACATCATACCTGCTTAGCCAGGCCAATTCTTCACGGATGACCTTTTCTAGACCAGGATTCTGCAGACCGATGGCGTTCAGCATTCCCGAGGAAGTTTCTGCAACACGCGGAGTCGGGTTACCGAACCTCGGCTCAGGAGTGGTCGCTTTGATCATGATCGCCCCAAGAATATCCAAGTCGAAAAATTGACTGTATTCACGGCCGAATCCAAAGCAACCAGATGCTGGCATGACCGGGTTTTTCAAGTGTAATCCTGGTAATTCAACTGAAAGCCTGCTCATAATACCACCTCTCCTGCCCGGAATACGGGTCCATCGCTGCATACCTTTTTATAACTGAAACCAGTTGGATCATCCCCTGTATGACACACACAGGCAAAGCATGCACCGATGCCGCATCCCATTCTTTCCTCGAGGGACAGGTAAAGCTTTTTCTCGCGATAGCCCGCTTCCAACGCTCTTAACATTGGTGTGGGCCCGCATGAAAAGATCGTTGCAAACTCTTCCTCCAGGTTGTCTATTACAGTCGTAACAAATCCTTTTGTCCCATATGATCCATCCACCGTGGCAATATAGGTATCACCTAATTCACTGAATTCCTTTTCGTAAAAGATGGCTGACTTGGTCTGGAAGCCTAATACATGGATTACCCTAACCCCTTTTGCAACCAACATCTGTGATAATTGATACAGGGGCGGGACACCAATCCCGCCACCAACCAATAATGCCGTTTCACCCTGTTTGGCCTCATGAACGGGAAATCCGTTACCAAGGGGTCCAAGGATATCGACCGCTTCCGCCTCTTTACGCTGTGATAACAGCGTCGTTCCTTTACCTTCAGCCCGGTATATCATCGTGAACTGTTTTTTACTGCTGTTGTAAGAAGAAATTGAAATCGGGCGTCTTAACAATGGCTCAGTGCCTTCTGTTGTCTTGACTTGGACAAACTGGCCTGGTTGATTCATCTCTGAAACCAATTCACCTTGCAGAGTAAGTTCAAAGATGGATGGGGCCAGTTCCTTATGATTTAACACCTTCATTCTTTCCTTCTTGATCATATATAGCTCACCTCACGACTTTTTTCCGTTTTTCCCATTGCTTCTGCCGAGAAGGTCATTGATTCTATCACCCTTAAAATAGCTTCTGCCGTATCAAGTGATGTTAAGCATGTCACTCCATTTTCAACCGATTCACGTCGGATCCTGAAACCATCCCTGGCAGGCTGCTTACCTTTTGTCAAAGTATTTATGACAAATTGTGCTTCCCCGTTCCGGATAACATCCAGTAAGTTTGTACCTTCCTCGCCAATTTTACCGACAATCGCAGTCGGGATTCCGGATTGCTCCAATAAGGCAGCAGTTCCGCTGGTGGCTATAAGCTTGAACCCGATATTATGGAAACGTCTTGCTAAAAGCAGCGCTTCTTGCTTATCTTTATCCGATATCGTCAATAACACCGAACCATGCCCCTTAATTTTGAAACCGGAAGCGACCAGCCCTTTATATAAAGCCTTCTCAAGGGTGCTATCTTTCCCCATAACTTCACCAGTCGATTTCATTTCAGGTCCGAGTGAGATGTCCACACCTCTTAATTTTGCAAAAGAGAAGACCGGCACTTTCACATAAACCCCAGTTTGTTCCGGCACTAACCCCGATTTGTAACCTTGACTTTCAAGTGTGTGGCCCAAGATGACCTTCGTGGCTAAGTTAGCCATCGGCACATTCGTAATTTTACTTAAGAATGGAACGGTTCGGCTGGAACGCGGATTTACTTCAATCACATACACTTCTTCATTGCTGATGACATATTGAATGTTCAAGAGACCAATTATATTCAAGCCTTTTGCCAATCGGGTCGTATAATCAATGATTACTTCTTTTTGTTTTTCCGTTAAATTTTGAGGAGGATAGACTGCAATCGAATCACCTGAATGGACGCCGGCACGTTCGATATGTTCCATGATTCCAGGGATAACGACCGTTTCACCATCGGAAATTCCATCGACTTCGATTTCCTTACCCGTTAAGTAGCGGTCTATCAGGACAGGATGATCCGGATTTATTTTAACGGCATTTTTCATGTAATGAAGCAATTCTTCTTGTTTATAGACGATTTCCATCGCTCTTCCTCCGAGGACATACGATGGCCTTACTAATACCGGGTAACCAATATCTTCAGCTATGATGATCGCTTCATCAACCGATGTTGCGGTTTTACCCTTTGGCTGCGGAATACCTAGATCCTTAAGTGCTCTTTCGAATTTATTGCGATTTTCCGCCCTATCCAAGTCTTCAAGTGAAGTACCAAGGATCTTCACTCCTCTTTCAACAAGGCCATCTGCAAGGTTGATTGCTGTCTGTCCTCCAAACTGGACGATGACCCCTTCCGGTTTTTCCAAATCGATGACATGCATGACATCTTCAATAGTCAATGGTTCGAAATAAAGTTTGTCCGAGATACTGAAATCCGTCGAAACTGTTTCGGGATTATTGTTAATGATGATCGCTTCATATCCCGCTTCTTTAATGGCCCATACCGAATGTACAGTCGCATAATCAAACTCTACTCCTTGCCCTATCCGAATTGGGCCTGATCCCAGAACAATGACACTTTTCTTGTCAGTTACGATGGACTCATTCTCATCTTCATATGTCCCATAAAAATACGGTGTTTCCGATTCGAATTCGGCAGCACATGTATCAACCATTTTGTAAACAGGGATGATTCCTTGCTGTTTCCGATACTCATAGACGTCAATTTCGGGAACTCCCCATATTTCTGCAATCGTTTTGTCAGAAAATCCTAGTTCTTTAGCCTTTTGCAATACTTCACAATCAAAAGAATGCTCTTTAAGCTGCTTTTCAAAGTCGATTATCTTTTTCAACTTATGCAAGAAGAATAAATCGATCTGGCTCCATTCGTGGATGGTTTCGATCGTTTTCCCCCTTCTTAACGCTTCACCGATATAGAATAACCGCTCATCTCCAGCTTTTCGGATCCGTTTCTCTATTTTCCCATCCTCAAACTCCTCATTCAAATTAAGATGGAATATACCCGCTTCAAGGGAACGGACAGCTTTTAAGATTGATTCCTCGAATGTACGGCCGATTGCCATGACTTCCCCGGTCGCTTTCATTTGGGTACCGAGTCTACGGTTGGCACTTTCGAACTTATCGAATGGCCAGCGTGGAATTTTTGTAACGACATAGTCCAGTGCCGGTTCAAAGCTGGCATAGGTTTTGCCAGTGACAGGGTTCATCATTTCATCAAGCGTCAAACCAACGGCTATCTTTGCTGCAAGTTTTGCAATTGGATATCCTGTTGCTTTTGAAGCAAGCGCCGACGAACGGCTGACCCTCGGGTTCACTTCAATGACATAATATTGATAGCTGTTTGGATCTAGCGCAAGCTGAACATTACATCCACCTTCAATTTTCAAGGCACGGATAATCTTCAAAGAGGTATTTCTAAGCATTTGATACTCTCTGTCACTTAATGTTTGGCTTGGTGCGGCAACTATTGAATCGCCTGTATGGACACCGACAGGATCGAAGTTTTCCATATTACAAACGACTATTGCATTATCATTGGAATCACGCATCACTTCATATTCCACTTCTTTGAAACCGGCAATGCTCTTCTCAAGCAGACATTGGTGAACCGGGCTGCTTTTCAGGCCACCCTCAACAATCTCGATCAGCTGCTCTTCGTTATCACAAATCCCACCGCCTGTTCCACCAAGCGTGAAGGCTGGACGGACAATGACCGGATAGCCGACTCGTTCAACAAATGTATAAGCCTCTTCCAAATTATGAATAATGTCGCTGTCAGGTACTGGTTCCCCTAAATCGTTCATTAGCGTCCGGAAAAGGTCACGGTCTTCTGCTTGTTGGATAGCTGAAAGTTTGGTCCCAAGAATCTGTACATTGCATTCTTCCAGAATTCCTGCTTCGGCAAGCTCGACTGCCATGTTCAGGCCAGTCTGTCCGCCCAAGGTAGGTAGCAGTGCATCCGGGCGCTCTTTACGAATGATTTTGCTAACAAATTCCAATGTGATCGGTTCGATATAAACCGCGTCTGCCATTTCACTGTCTGTCATGATTGTAGCAGGGTTAGAGTTAATCAAGATCACTCGATACCCCTCTTCTTTTAAGGCTATACACGCTTGGGTTCCTGCATAATCGAACTCGGCGGCCTGTCCGATGACAATCGGACCGGAACCAATTACTAGGATGCTTTTTATATCAGTGCGTTTTGGCATGTTTTTTCCCCCTTGTTGGTTGCAGCTTCAATCATTTGTAAGAATTCATTGAATAAGTAGTTAGCATCTTCCGGTCCCGGTGATGCTTCCGGGTGATATTGTACGGTAAAAGCCGGATACTCTTTATGGCGCAAACCTTCAATCGTATCGTCATTCAATGCTGTATGTGTCACAATTAGATCCGTACTTTCAATCGAAAGCTCTTCAACTGTATATCCATGATTTTGAGATGTGATGGATACCTTTCCAGTCCGAAGGTCCTTAACCGGGTGATTAGAACCTCGATGGCCGAATTTTAATTTTTCCGTATCCGCCCCATTTGCAAGTGCAAATAATTGATGTCCTAAACAGATTCCGAATAACGGCACTTGTGTTTGGATTGTGCGGATCATTTCAAGCGTCTCATGAACACTTTTAGGATCTCCAGGACCGTTCGAAAGCATCACGCCATCCGGATGATATTGCATCACTTCTTCAGCCGTAACGTTATAAGGTACAACCACGACATCACAGCCGCGTTTCGTCAACTCACGTAAAATCCCATGCTTCATGCCATAGTCTACAAGAACTACCCGTGGGCCTCTGCCCGGGCTGGAATAAGGTGCTTTTGTTGAAACCTGTTTTACTTGATTGGAAGGGATCACCGTTGCTTTCAACTGGGAAACCACTTCTTTTGCATCTTTATTGATATTGCAGAGCACCCCTTTAAGTGCACCTGATTTCCTGATGATTCTTGTCAGCTTTCTTGTATCGATTCCGCTTATTCCAGGTATGTTCTTCATTTTCAGGTATTCATCAAGTGATAATTGGTTTCGCCAGTTGGAAGGAAGTTCTGCTGTTTCCTTAACGACGAATCCTGATATCGCTGGATTGATGGATTCAAAGTCATCCCGGTTTATCCCGTAGTTCCCGATTAATGGATACGTAAGTGTAACGATTTGACCGCAATAGGATGGATCGGATAAAATCTCCTGGTACCCCGTCATCCCTGTGTTAAAAACGACTTCACCTATTTTTTCTACGTCCCCTCCGAATGCTTCCCCAAGGAATACTGTCCCGTCTTCTAAAATTAGCTGTCTTTTCATCCTTGAACACGTCCTTTTTCCCAAGCTATTTTTCCTTCCGCAATCGTCATGACTGGCCAGCCATAACATTTCTTTTCATTAAAAGGTGTATTTTTTCCTTTTGAAGCAAACTCTTCAGTATTAATTTCTTTTTCCGTTTCCAAATCGATGAGCACGATATCCGCAGCAGCACCTTCCTTTAGCTCTCCATAAGGAAGGGAGAAACTTTCAGATGGTTTGATTGTCATGAACTCGATCAATTGCTTTAATGTTATGACACCCTTTTTAACCAATTCGGTGTAAAGCAGCGGGAAGGCCGTTTCCAAACCTACTATTCCGAAAGGAGCCAGCTGCATTCCCTGCGCTTTTTCCTCTGCCACATGCGGGGCATGGTCTGTTGCTATAAAATCGATGGTTCCGTCAAGCAGTCCTTCAATCAACGCATCCCGATCTTCACGTCCCCTTAATGGCGGATTCATTTTATAATTCGTATCAAGACCCGGTATATCATCTTCGCACAATAATAAGTGATGCGGTGTAACTTCGGCTGTGACGCGGATACCGGCGCGTTTGGCATCCCTTACCGTCCTAACCGATTCCTTCGTGGATATATGGCAAACGTGATAATGGCAGTCCGCCGCTTCCGCAAGGAGGATATCCCTGGCAATATGCACAGCTTCACATACGGACGGTATCCCATTGATCCCCTGTTCTTTTGAGAATCTTCCTTCATGGACGGACCCTTTATTGATTAAGCTATTGTCTTCACAATGAGCAACAATGGCCATATCTTGAGCGGCGGCCCGTTTCATCGCTTCCAGCATCATCCCGGCTTCTTGAATTCCTACGCCATCGTCCGTAAAGGCGAAAGCACCCGTTTGTTTTAACGAAGTAAAATCGGTCAACTCCTTGCCTGCTTCCCTAATCGTAATGGATGCATATGGAAGTACCCTGACATGAGCCGTTTCTTCAATTTTTCTGTTAAGCGCCTCAAGGTTCTCCACTGTATCAGGAACTGGCCTTGTATTAGGCATCGCCGCTACCGTAGTGAAACCGCCTCTTGCCGCTGCAAGCGTTCCACTTGCGATTGTTTCTTTTTGTTCACCGCCCGGTTCGCGCAGATGGACATGCAGGTCAACGAATCCTGATGTAATAAGTAACCCTTCAGCGTCAACTACTTTACAATTTTCCGTTGCCAAGTTCTCGCCGATTTTTGTAATGACCTTGCCTTCTATTTCAATGTCCGCTTTTTTGAATGAGTTTTGATTATCTAGCAATACTCCATTTTTGATTACTGTTTTCATGAATGTTTCCCCCTTTGGATTGTTCAAGCACATTTTTTAATACGGCCATTCTAATGAACACGCCATTCTCCATTTGTTTAAAAATTCTTGAGCGGCGGCATTCGACTAAATCACTGTCTATTTCAACACCGCGATTTATAGGTGCAGGATGCATGATGATCGCATCCGGTTTCATATTTTTTTCACGTTGTTTGGTCAGGCCGAAACTTTCCAGATAATCTCCATTTTCCTGATCGTATTTTTCAATATGCCTTTCATGCTGTATTCTGAGCAGCATGACCACATCCGATGTTGCTACCGCATGATCGATGTCTTCATACCTTCCTAAACTGTTTGTTCTGTCAAACCATTCAGGCGGACCCGAAAATACGACATTCGCTCCTAAACGAGTTAATGCTTCTGCATTCGATTTCGCAACCCGACTATGCCTCACATCACCGATTATCGCAATCTTCAGACCTTTGAAGCTTTTAAACTCTTGTTTTATTGTCAATAAGTCCAGTAATGATTGGGTTGGATGATTTCCGCAGCCATCCCCTGCATTGATTATAGGAATCCTGATCTTCTCATTCAATTCGTCAAAATAATTATCCTGTTCATGACGGATGATCAAGGCATTTACACCTATTGCTTCTAACGTTTTAACAGTGTCATATAAGGTTTCTCCTTTTAACACCGATGATGTACCCGCATCAAAGGGAATGACCTCAAGTCCCAATTTTCTTTCAGCCATTTCAAAGCTTGATTTTGTACGTGTACTTGGTTCAAAGAAGAGATTGGCAACTGTGGTCTGCTGCTTTGGATTCCAGCTAGATCCGTTGGCAAAACACTCTGCCTCATGTAAAATTCTTTCAATTTCAGTTAAAGTCAATTCATTCATGGTCAATAATTTTTTCATTGATCCTGCTCCTTTCACATTTGTGATGCGGGGCATAAAAAAACACCCCGCCATTAAGGACAGGGTGTAGGTCATAAAGATAGTGAGGATACGGAATGGTTTACACTTTATCCCGTTCTCATTCATTATCTTTACAGCAACACCCTTTTAAGCCTCTCTGGACTTCTTTTAAAAGGTGATTTATTGTTTTGATGCAGTATCTTATTTTTCAAATATATCTCCGGATATTTTTTCCCGGTCTGGAAGAATCAAGTTAAGAAGGATTCCCACGATGGCTGAAAGTGCCATTCCGGAAAGCGATACCGTTTCCGATAGTTGCACGAATGCGCCTCCGATTCCTAACACCAGGATGACTGAAGCTATCATCAGGTTTCTTTTCTTATCAAAATCGACCTTATTATCAATCAGCATCCTCAATCCACTTGATGCGATGATACCGAAGAGCAAGATGGAAATGCCGCCCATCACAGCTGTAGGTATCGAGCTGATGACTGCTGAAATCTTGCCGTTAAAGCCAAAGATGATTGCAGTCAATGCTGCCCCTCCGATGATATACACACTATACGCCTTTGTCATCGTCAGGACCCCAATATTTTCACCATATGAAGTCAGCGGCGGCCCACCGATGAAAGAACCGATCATGATTCCTGCTCCATCTCCTAAAATCGAACGATGCAAACCTGGTTTTTCCAAAAAGTTTCTGCCGACTACTTTGCTCAGCACCATCTGGTGTCCGATATGTTCTGATAAGGTTACGATGGCGACCGGTACCATGATGGCAATGACCTCCCATGAGAAGGACGGTGTGTAGGTTACATATGGAAACATGAATTCAGGCATTTCCCACCATTGTGCTGACTTGATCGGTTCATAATCTATTATTCCTGCAACAGCCGAACAGCCGTAGCCCACTATGATTCCCATTAAAATCGGAATCAAGTTAATGAATCCCTTAAAGAACACGTTGCAGATGATGGTTACCGCTAAAGTGATCAGTGCAATGACTATATATGTGACGCTGTATTTATCTTGTGGATCATACATTGCCATGTCCACGGCCGTTCCAGCAAGGCTTAATCCGATTACGATAATCACCGGACCCACCACAACCGGGGGAAGTATATTCATTAACCAGCGCAATCCGACTTTTTGGATAATCAAAGCTACTATCCCATATATGAACCCTGCTGCAAAACATCCGATCATGGCCGCTTCCGGACCTCCTAGGGCCTTTGCCGCGATGATTGGCGAAATGAAAGCGAATGATGAACCGAGATAAGCTGGTATCTGCCCTTTGGTTATCAATAAGTATGAAAGTGTGCCCAATCCGCTTGAAACCAGTGCTACCGCCGGGCTTAATCCTACCAAGAATGGCACCAGCACCGTTGCACCGAACATCGCGAACAAATGCTGGATGCTTAACGTGATCCACTGGCCAGCCTTTGGCACATCCTCGACATCCAGTACTATGTCCCTTTTTGTTTCTTTCATTTCCGTATCCCCCTCATGAAAATTCCATCAAAACTGCAAAAACCCTCTTTGCCATATACAAAGAGGGTTTCTCAGAAGGCGAATGCCTATGCATAGGCACAGCTCTCCCGATTGACTCCCCTTTGCCAGCCTCTCTGGACTGTCTTTAAAAGGGTAATATGAAATTTTCATGTTGTTTAATTTTCTAATATAGTAACTTGATCTAAATCATCAACTTCTGTTAAAGTAACTGTAATTTTTTCAGATTGGGAAGTCGGAACGTTTTTACCGACAAAATCTGCGCGAATCGGCAATTCCCTATGTCCCCTATCTACTAATACGGCAAGCTGGATCTGCGAAGGTCTTCCCAAATCAACCAAAGCATCCATTGCCGCTCTGACGGTTCTGCCTGTGAAAAGAACATCATCCACTAAAATCACTTTCTTGTCAGTGATATTGACCGGAATGTCTGAGCCTTTTACGATAGGTTCCCCATCATTGGTCTTTTTCGATAGGTCATCGCGATAAAGTGTAATATCCAGTTCACCCAGTTCTATTTCCTTGCCTTCTATTTGATTGATGCGCTTTGCAAGTCGGTCAGCGAGGAAAATCCCGCGTGTACGTATCCCGATTAAGACGCAATCCTCAATCCCTTTATTTTTCTCAATTATTTCATGGGCAATTCTCGTCAAGGCTCTACTAATGGCCTGTTCATCAAGTACTATGGCTTTCTCATTCAACACGTCGGCCACCCCGATTCCATTTTTCTGATAGGTCAATTTCAACAAAAAATCCTCATACCAAGAAGGCATGAGGATTTTATCGCCATGGGCAGAATCATCCCACTTTGCGTATCCGTTTCCTTCTCAGTCTCTCTGAACTGTGTTAAAGGTTCTTATTAAGTTGTTATTATAATATATCAAAAAAATGAATTTGTCAATCCTTACTTCTACGCAATTGATTAATTAGATTTTCAAACTCTTCAGGAATCGGAGCTTCGAATTCCATATACTCATTTGTACGCGGATGAATGAAACCTAGGAGACCGGCGTGCAAAGCTTGTCCTTCTAATTTCAGGGTCTTTTTCGGACCATATTTCGGATCTCCCGCTAGTGGGAAGCCAATGTATTTCATGTGAACACGGATTTGATGTGTCCTTCCTGTTTCAAGCTGGCATTCCACCAAAGTGAAAGCTTTGAAGCGTTCGATGACACGGAAATGTGTGACAGCATTTTTGGAATTCGAATCTGTGACAGTCATGCTTTGGCGATCTTTTTTATCGCGGCCGATCGGTGCATCGACCGTTCCGAAGTCATGAGGGATCACACCATGTACTACAGCTTGATACTTACGGGTAACCGTTTTGTCAACAAGCTGCTGTACCAGTTTTTCATGTGCCATATCATTTTTTGCAACCATCAATAGACCTGATGTATCTTTGTCGATCCGATGGACGATTCCAGGCCGCATGACACCGTTGATTCCAGAAAGATCCTTGCAGTGTGCCATCAATCCATTTACAAGCGTGCCAGTTACATGTCCCGGTGCCGGATGGACGACCATACCGCTCGGTTTATTAACCACGAGTACATCTGCATCTTCATAATAGATATCCAAATCCATTTCCTCTGCTACCGCATCCAATTCCTCCAGATCAGGAATCGTCACTTCGATTGTATCGCCAGGAATAGCTTTATAATTCGTCTTTATCGCCGTGCCATTTACCAAAACATGGTCATCCTTAATCCATTGCTGGACCTGAGTGCGTGACCATTCTTCATTCAAAGTGGAAAGAGCCTTATCAATCCTAACGCCTTTTAGTGTTTCATCGATGCTGTATAACCTTTTATCCATTATCTTTCTCCTTAGCGTTTTTTTCTTCTAAAAACATATGAATCACGAGCAGTCCGACACCAATTGAAAGCGCAGCATCAGCAACATTAAATACCGGGAAACTGTAGCTGAAAATATAGGTATGAACGAAATCCACTACTTCCTGACGAGCAACACGATCGATGAAATTACCAATCGCACCGCCTAGCATGAGAGCAAGTGCAACTCCAAGCAAAATGCTTTCCTTCGCCATTTTTTGAATATAATAGACAAGTCCAATAATGACAGCGATGGTGATGATGTAGAAAAACCACATTTGACCTTGTAGAATTCCCCATGCTGCCCCACGATTACGATGCGAGGTGATATATAGAAGGTTTTCAATAATTTCAATGCTTTCTCCGTACTCCATTTTTTTCACAATCATCCATTTTGTCAGCTGATCGAGAGCTATGACCAAAAGGGCAATCAAATAATAAAACACATTTTTTCCCCCAAACTAATCAAATCTTCACTTTTGAATTGTAGCATAAACTAGAAATAATGACTAATCCGAAAAACAGAAGTTGCTAACAGTACCTGAAGATATAGGGAAGATTCAAAAAGGTAAAATTCCCTACTGAGGTTTCAGCTTTCATTCCCACAAAAAAGCCGGCCCTTCATAAAGGGACCGGATTTTTTGTGGGAATTATTGATTCACGTAATGATCTTTCACGACTGAAGCACAACGCGGGCAAAGTGTCGGATGTTCTTCCACTTGACCTACTTCCTTCGAAACATTCCAGCAACGTTCACACGTTTCACCTTGTGCTTTTGTGACAAGGATCGCTATATCCTCAAGCTTAACCGCTTCTGCTGGGGCACTTGCCACGTTGCCAGCGATTTCGAATTCGGATACGATGAATAGCTGTTCAAAGCTTTCCTTGATGCCATCAAGAAGAGTCTTCGTTTCTTCATTTACATATACCATCACTTTAGCATTCAGTGATTTTCCGATGACCTTCTGGTTACGGGCTTCTTCTAATGCTTTCAGAACATTATCACGGACATCCATGAACGCCGTCCATTTTTCTTCAATGGCATCAGCATCATCAATGGAAATTTCATTAGGCATCAATGTCAACTGTACACTTTCTTCCGTTACATCCGGAATGAATGCCCATACTTCATCAGCTGTATGAGAAAGGATCGGTGACACCAATTTCGTTAAGCTGACCAATGATTCGTAAAGGACCGTTTGAATGGCCAAACGCTCTTTACCATTTGGTGCTTCACAATAAAGAATATCTTTTGCATAATCAAGGTAGAACGAACTCAAATCCTGTGTACAGAAATTATTGACCAAATTATAAATTGTAGCAAACTCATAATTTTCATAACTTAGCTTCGACTGTTTGATCAGTTTATTCAATTTAACTAGCATGTATTGATCAACTTCAGGCAATTCTTGGACTGCCACTTTATCACTTTTTGGATTGAATCCATCCAAGTTCCCTAACAGGAAGCGGAATGTATTGCGGATTTTACGGTAAACTTCCGAAACTTGTTTTAAAATTGGATCGGAAACCCTAACATCCGATTGGTAATCCACCGAAGCTACCCAAAGGCGTAAGATATCTGCGCCAAGTTGGTTCATGACCTTGGATGGCAGTACAACGTTCCCAATCGACTTACTCATTTTACGGCCTTCGCCATCCAATGCGAACCCGTGGCTAAGCACACCTTTATATGGTGCTTTGCCTGTAACCGCAACACTTGTTGAAAGTGATGAGTTAAACCAGCCGCGATATTGATCGGACCCTTCTAAATAAAGGTCAGCAGGGCGCTGCAAGTCGTCTCTTTCTTCAAGTACCGCTTGATGGGAAGAACCGGAATCGAACCATACGTCCATGATATCCGTTTCTTTCGTGAAGATACCATTCGGGCTGCCTTCATGTGAATAGCCTTCAGGCAGAAGATCTTTCGCTTCACGCTCAAACCAGATGTTTGAACCGTGTTCGCGGAATAGGTTTGAAATATGGTTGATGGTTTCATCCGTAATGATCGGCTCTCCATTTTCTGCATAAAACACTGGAATTGGCACGCCCCAGGCGCGTTGGCGGGAAATACACCAATCCCCGCGGTCACGGACCATATTGAATAGGCGGGTTTCGCCCCAAGCCGGTACCCATTTGGTTTCTTCAATCGCTTCCAGAAGTTCACTGCGGAAGTCTTTGATTGACGCGAACCATTGTGCTGTTGCACGGAAGATCGTTGGCTTCTTCGTCCGCCAGTCATGTGGGTAGGAGTGCGTAATGAACGTCAAGTTCAATAACGCGCCTGCTTCAGTTAATTTTTCGGTAATCGGTTTATTCGCTTGATCATAAAATAATCCGGCAAATTCCCCTGCCTCTTCCGTCATGACTCCTTTTTCATCTACAGGACAAAGTACATCCAAGCCATATTTTTGCCCAATGATAAAGTCATCTTCACCATGGCCAGGCGCAGTATGAACACACCCCGTTCCAGCTTCAGTCGTTACGTGCTCACCTAACATCACTAAAGATTCGCGATCATAAAGGGGATGTTTGGCAACAGCACGGTCCAGCTCGCTTCCTTTAACTGTTTTCAGAATAGACGGGTTTTCCCAGCCTAATGTTTCCGTAACCGATTCAAGCAGCGCCTCAGCAAGTAGGAATTTTCCATTCTCAACAGCCACTACCACATAGTTTAATTGCGGATGCAATGAGATACCAAGATTAGCCGGAATCGTCCATGGAGTTGTCGTCCAGATGATGATTTTGACACCTTCATCAATTACACCTTTGCCATCCGTGACTTCAAAAGCAACATAGATCGACGCAGAGCGTTTATCTTGATATTCAATTTCAGCTTCGGCTAACGCTGATTCACTTGATGGGGACCAGTAAACAGGTTTTTTACCTTTATAAATGTAGCCTTTTTTCGCCATTTCACCGAATACCTTAATTTGCTGTGCTTCATATTCAGGCTTTAATGTGATATAAGGATTTTCCCAATCACCACGGACCCCTATTCTCTTAAACTGCTCACGTTGATTGTTAATCTGACCATAAGCATATTCTTCACAAAGCTTTCTGAATTCGGCAACGCTCATTTCTTTCCGTTTCACGCCTTTTTTCGTCAATGCCGTTTCGATTGGAAGCCCATGCGTATCCCAGCCAGGTACATACGGTGCTTGAAAACCGCTCATCGATTTGAATCGGACAATGAAATCCTTTAAAACCTTATTCATTGCATGGCCCATATGGATATCGCCGTTGGCATATGGAGGTCCATCATGCAAAATGAATAAAGGACGTCCTTTCGTTTGTTCTTGCACTTTTTTATAGATGTTCATTTCTTTCCATTTTTCTTGGATTTCCGGTTCACGTTTCGGCAAATTCCCCCGCATTGGAAATTCAGTTTTAGGCATCAATAAGGTATCTTTGTATTCCATCATATAATCCTCCATCCGTCTTTTAAAAAATTCATTCGAACCGATGACTTGATATCCGGCCAAAATAAAAAGCCCTCTCATCCCTAAAAAAGGGACGAGAAAGCTTTGCTTCCCGCGGTACCACCCTGGCTAGAAAGATTCACCAAGTGAATCCATCCTCTCGAGCATTCGTAACGTGAATGAAACGCTTCATTTACTTACTGCAAAAGCAGGTTCAACTCAGAACTCAAGGGTGATCTTCAATATCTTCGCTTATTCCGGGCTTCCACCATCCCCGGTTCGCTAAAAATAAGTGTGTGAAGAATTTACTTTCCCTGTCATCGTCTAATTTCATAATGAATAGTATTGTTAAAAAATTATATGCGAAAAAAGTGTTCAAAGTCAAGGAATCGTTTAAATTTCCTCTTCCACTCTCTCATTTAATTCAATTTCAGTTGCATCCACTTCATAATCCAGAAGATGATCCCAATCGTCATTGTCCAGCAAATCCAGCTGTGCACCTACAAGCATTTTGAAACGCGTCCGGAATACTTTGGATTGCTTTTTCAAATCTTCAATATCCATCGCTATTTTCCTTGCTTTCACAAGTGACTCATTGACAATCCTGTCAGCATTTTTCTCTGCTTCCTTTATGATCAGTTTCGCTTCTTTTTGGGCATTGCGCCTTAATTCTTCAGCTGCTTCTTGAGCGACAATAATCGACTTGTTAAGTGTACCCTCAATTGTCGTAAAATGTCCCAATCGATCAAAAGTCTCGTTCAGTTTATCTTCAAGCTCTTTCTTTTCCCTCAAAATCAGTTCATAATCTTTAATGACCTGGTCGAGAAATTCATTTACTTCATCTTCATCATACCCACGAAATACTTTGTTAAATTCCTTGTTATGTATATCTATCGGGGTTAAGGGCATTACGGCACCTCCAGAACGGTTTCTACACTAGTATGTTAGAACTCTATATTCGACAATAAATTTATAAATCCTGCTTTTTATTGTATTATTTTTGTCTGCCTAACGAGATTCTCCACTTATCCTTCTTGGTTTTACCATCAATTGAAGCTATTTTACATCTGCCAAAACCTCTGATGGAAAGTGTATCACCTTCACGGCATTCTTCCGAGACATTTTCCGTTTGCTTGAAATTCACCTTTACTTTTCCCGACGTTATCAAGGACTGAGTCTTTTGACGGGACATATTCAGGACGGAAGATAATACACTGTCAAGCCTAAGAGAACTGACGGTGGTTACTTGCTCTTCCCATTTTTCCTTAACCTGGACGATATTCTCGATCGGAAGCCGTTTGATGGAAACAGAAGAATTTCCTATTTTATCCAGATTACCTGTGAGATATGAATCCATCTCTTCTGCAGCTATAAATTGAATATGCTCCTCCGTCACTATTATATCACCAAATTTTTCACGTTTTACCCCTAGTGACATCAAGGTTCCAAGTATTTGCCTATGTTCAAGCGTTACAAATTTTTTTGGATAGGAGATATCATATAAGGAGATATTGAAATCAGATGATTCAGGAGAGTAATAATCAGGGTAAATGAGCACACGTTTTCGCTCTACGAAATCGCTTCCGCCATTGAATTGCAGTTTCGCTTCCGGATCATTCCCTATTAAGGAAGTAAGGATTTCCTGCTGACGTGGATCAAGAAAATCAGATAATTTCGGAGCGTAGGAATTTTTAACCTGATCAATCCAATTCATAGCCTGGTCAATAAAATCTTTTTCCTCCGGCCTGAAATGCTGATAAATACTCATGATTGAATAAATGCTCCTTAGGTATCAAATTAATGGTCGATCATAAGGAATGGATTAAACTAAACAGTTCTGCGTTGCAACTACACAGCGGAGAATATTCCGACTGTGTAGTAGATGCATGTCAGGTTAATTGTTGATCATCCTATTAATGTCTGTAAGTAATAAATTCCATAACCGCTGGCAAAATTAAGTACCAGTAAGGCCACAAGAGGTGAAAGGTCAATCATGCCAAGTGGCGGAATGAACTTTCTGAACGGTTCTAAATACGGTTCGCAAATTTTTTCCAAAAATTTACCAATCGATGTCTCCCTTGCATTAGGGAACCATGACATCAATATGTAACCGATTAATGCCATTGAATAAATTTCAATTAAATAATATAAACCCTGAAGCACTAAACCCATTAATCATTACCACCTCGCTTCTTCGTACTCCTCTTCGGCGGCGAAGCCGGTAATATTACCGGAAACATCGACGTTGTCCGGGGTACATAAGAATATATCTGTTCCGATTTTTTGGATATCCCCGCTGATTGCATAGACAGTCCCACTTAGAAAATCGATGATTCGCTTTCCTTGGTCATGCTGGATTCGTTGAAGGTTCACGACTACAGCGCGCCTGTTTTTTAAATGGTCAGCTACCTCCTGGGCTTCTGCATAAGCACGAGGCTCCAATAATACTACTTTAGAAGATTTCTGTACGCTTTGCAAACTTACGATATTCTGATTGGTATTATTCCCTGCAGAAGCGGACTGCTGCTGTTTAGCTGACTTCACGACTTTTGGTTCAGCCTCCTCTTCTTCCATCACTTCATCCTTGTACTCATACTCATCATCCAGCGCGAAATAAGATTTAAATTTTGATACGAACGACATCTATAGCGTACCTCCTTAAAATTATTCGCCTACAAGTGCTGTACCAATCCTGATCATCGTAGCGCCTTCCTCAATGGCAATCATGAAATCATTGGACATACCCATGGACAATTCAGTGCAGGGGGCGTGCTTCCACTCTAAATTTTGTATTTCAACCTGGATGCCTTTCAGTTTCCGGAAGCATTCCCGCAAAACCTGTTCATCATCGGTCAATGGGGCCATCGTCATCAATCCTGCAACATTCACTTTATCAAAATCAGATAACCCTTTTATGAAATCCATTGTCGCCTCAGGATTCAGACCATGTTTTGATTCTTCACCAGAAACATTCACCTGCACTAAACAGTTTATCGGCTCTTTTGCGCGCTTTTGAATTTCTTCTGCCAAAGAAATGCGATCCAATGAATGGATATACGAAATTTTATCGATGACATTCTTTACCTTGCGTGTTTGCATGGAACCAATATAATGCCAGCTGGGCTTGTCCTTCAGCACTTCATATTTATTCAAAAGCCCTTCGTCTCGGTTTTCACCCAAATCAAGTATTCCCGCTTCCAATGCTTCATTCGCTCTCTCGACCGAAACATATTTCGTCACTGCGATCAACTTTATCGCTTCACGGTCCCTTCCACTATTTTCACATGCTATATTTATTTTTTCTTCGATGTTTTTTAAATTGTCCACTACTTTCACTGTTACTCTATATCCTCCTTCCAACCGATAAAACTCATCAATCTACCTGTCTTCCCGTTATCACGGCGATGTGAAAAAAACAATTCATGATCACAGCTTGTACAGTATGATGTAATGTCGATCTGACTTTTTGGAATTCCTGATTTTTGAAGAATCAATCCATTAAGTTGTTTAAGGTCTAACCCATATTGTCCTTCACTGATTAAATTATAGGGCTTTTCGTCAATATCTACCAGCAAATTCTGCACTAAATCCATCACATAATCATCAACTACATAGCATTCCGAACAAATAGACGGTCCAATAACAGCATATATCTCACTTGCCTTTATACCCTCACTCATCCATGTCTCAACCATTTTTCGTGCTATTCCATTAACGGTACCCTTCCAGCCAGCATGTGCCACCCCAATCATACCATGTGCCGGAGCCAGAAAGTATAAGGGCACGCAGTCTGCATAGCAAAGGGTCAATAGAACGTTTTGGTCCTTCGTATAAAATCCGTCAGTCGCTTTAAAGGCTGATTCATAATCCGTTGCACCTCTCCCGCCATCGCGGCTGGTAACTGGATGGATTTTCGTTTCATGGGTCTGCTCGGCGCCTATCCACCCTTTAAGCGGAAACATCAGCTTATCGGCTATCATCCTGCGGTTTCCCTGGACATCTTCAAGTTTATCCCCGACATGAAAACCCGTATTCAATGTTTGAAAATCACCTGTACTGACTCCCCCATTTTTTGTGGTGAAGCCCGCTACGAGCTGGAGATTTTGTTGTCTCCAGCTGTCAATGAGCATATATTGGTCTTTTATTAAAACAAATGGCTCTTTCATGCTATAAACCTCTTTATTTTTAGTCTAGTGTATCATATATTTGCGCCATGCACCTTTAAAACCGTTCATCTTTCAGTTCTTCTTGAAATACCGTCTGATGTTCAACAAGAATGACATCTGCACCGATTTTTTTTATTTTTCGCCATGGAATAACAATATCCTGTTCCCTTCCAAAAAAGCCCATTAATCTGGTTCCATTTGAAACGACGATGGCCTCTATTTTCCCAGTGGCCGTATTGATTTCAAGATCTGACATATTACCTAATTTCTTACCATCTGCTATATTGACGATATCCTTAATTTGAAAGTCGGAAATCCTGGTCACATCACTCAACTCCTCAAAATTTCATCATAGATGAAGGTCCTATTCCTATGTATATGACATGATGCGCCCGAGGATGAAGAATACGATAAATAAACGTCCACTAGATTCACGACTTACCTACCGGAAGGGAATTCCAACAAAAAAAAGCTGCTATGGAAAAGCAGCTGTCAGCGGGTATCGACATTTTAGCCATACCCGCTTCAGCTAACTTTCTCTCATGCTCAGCTTCTACTGTTGAATATTTTTATTCATTTGCTTGATTGCCGCTTTTTCCAATCGGGAGACCTGTGCTTGTGAAATGCCGATTTCCTCAGCTACCTCCATTTGCGTCTTCCCTTGGAAAAAGCGTTTACGAAGGATCATTTTTTCCCGGTCATTCAACCGTCTCATGCCTTCATTTATAGCTATTTCATCAATCCAGGTACTATCTTTATTTTTTTCATCACTCAGTTGGTCGAGTACATAAATCGGATCCCCGCCATCATTATAAATCGGTTCAAAAAGTGAAACTGGATCTTGTATAGCATCTAGTGCAAAAACAATTTCTTCATGAGGTACTTCCAACACCTTGGCGATTTCTTCAGCTGTCGGCTCACGAAGGGTCTGACTTATGAGCTTTTCTTTTACCTGCAAAGCTTTGTAAGCGATGTCTCTTAAAGAACGGGATACCCGAATCGGATTATTGTCGCGAAGATATCTTCTGATTTCTCCAATAATCATCGGTACAGCATACGTTGAAAACTTAACATTTTGACCTAGGTCAAAATTATCTATCGACTTCATCAACCCTATACAGCCTACCTGAAATAGATCATCTACATACTCTCCCCGATTGTTGAAGCGTTGAATGACGCTTAAAACGAGTCGAAGATTCCCGTTTACCAGTTTCTCTCTTGCTGAAATATCGCCATTTTGCAGTTCTTTAAAGAGTTTTCTCATTTCTTCATTCTTTAAAACCGGTAATTTTGATGTATCCACACCGCAGATTTCAACCTTATTACGAGACAAAATTATTCCCTCCTCACAGGAGCGCTGTACAAAAAACAGTATTTCCGCGGGAGGAAAAAATATGCACATGGCTAGAACAGAAAATCTTCATTATTTTTCACTAAAGCTACAAAAGTATTGATTTGATTGACATTTAAGCACATTATTTTTTTTACACCATTTTATTAAATTCTTTTCGAAGCCTCTTAATAATCCTTTTTTCCAAACGTGAAATGTAAGATTGGGAAATCCCCAGCATGTCGGCAACGTCCTTTTGGGTTTTTTCTTCTCCGCCTGCAAGTCCAAAACGGAGTTCCATTATCTGTTTTTCACGTTCGGATAACTGCGTAAGTGCTTTTGTCAACAGCTTACGGTCAACATTTGCCTCAAGGTCTTTCGTGATAATGTCATCGTCCGTTCCAAGTACATCGGATAACAGAAGTTCATTTCCATCCCAATCAATATTCAGGGGTTCATCAAAAGAAACTTCAGAGCGGATTTTGTTATTTCTGCGTAAATACATTAATATTTCATTCTCGATGCATCTCGAAGCATATGTAGCCAGTTTTATTTTCTTCTCAGGATTGAATGTATTCACAGCTTTGATCAAACCTATGGTACCGATGCTGATTAAATCCTCAATATTGATGCCCGTATTTTCGAATTTCCTGGCAATATAAACCACCAGCCTTAAATTACGTTCAATCAAGATCGAGCGTGCAGCTTCATCGCCATTGGGTAATTTATTGATCAGAATTGCCTCTTCTTCCTTTGAAAGGGGCGGTGGCAGTGCCTCACTCCCTCCTATATAAAATATTTCGTCCGTTTTCAAACCGAGCTTGAACAATAGTTTGTACCAAAAATAAGTGAGCCGAAGAATGAATTTCTTCAAAATAATTCTCCCTTCTAATAAACGGATTATGGGTCAAATTTAAGAGTGAATCGATGGATCAGGAGGCATTTTGCACCGGTATCCCGGTTAACATTTTCGGGTGAACGATAGATTGATAGCTATTGTCTGGAGAGAGTTGCTGAAAGGTAAACGAAACGAGACCCTGCTTGACATGAAATTCTTTTTCTCCTTGTACGATTTTAATGCAATCCGGTTTGATTGCGGTTAACAGCTGATGTTCATGACCCACGACTTTATAAGGGATGACACGCATTCTTCCTGTCCATGAATATTCGGGCTGCACTTCCTGACTTATCAGTTTATCAGGGTTTTTAAAGAGCTCTAGCATATCGTTCGGAATTCCTATTTCCCCGCCTGAAAGAGAGATGATCATTACTGGGGAACGTGTAATCGGGTCATATAATTGATTGCCGCTATCCACCAATCCATGAAACGTTCCTTCAAAGTCAGAAATTTTAACCGAGACCGAAACCATTTGTTCATGTGTAAGCTTGGTCATCTCCATCCCTTCAAGCGTTCGCTTGGAAAATTGCCATGCAAGCGGGAATCCGATCATTACGAATATCCAGCTGACAGGGTCGCCAAAACGATTGATTCCTGCATATTGGCCAGGAGCCTTGGACACGATTTGGAACTCAAATAAGTAGTGAAGCCCAAGAAGGATTCCTCCCGATAAAAACGTTACTAAATATAAAGTGGCCACCGATTTCATGAAAAGTTTTAACCTATTAAACCCAAAGGTTGCCAGCACCATGACCAGGGATACTAAAATCTTCATGTACACACGGTCGGCAATTGCATAAAAAGGAGTGAATGCCAATACGATAATGAAGGAACCAATCAGCCCGCCAATGCATACCCGCCAAAGAGCTACCCTTCGTTTCAGAATGATTGCGGTCCAATATAAAAGGAGGCAGTCAAATAACCAATTCAACAACCAGATCACATCTAAATATAAAGTCAAACACCCTCCCCTCCCTTTATGAACTAACCTTCCACTAGCAAAAAGTATAGCGTACCTGCCCTTAGAAAGTGTGTCACTTTTTGTACTGAAAACTTAAGAGTTTTTCAGTCATTTTTACCCTTTTTGTAGAAAAACAGCTATTGATATTTTCAATACTTTCTTAGAGACTATCCTGCTCCCTTTTACTTCTGTCGATTTATGTTATAAAAGTTTAATAATTTATTGTTCACTCATCTTTTTACATTTAAGGTCATTGCACACTAATGCTATTAAGGAATTCATTGATTAACGACAAAAAAACCGTCCCCAAATGGGAACGGCATCTGACATCGATATTAACGGCGTCTATTACGGTTACGGAGGAAAGTTGGAATATCCAAAGCCTCATCACCTTGATTGGCATTACGTGCAGGCTGTTCATTGACTTCTTCTCTCTTCACTTCACGCTTCACGTTTGACTGTGGCGTTTGTTGTGTCTGAGGTCTTGATTGCTGCTGTTGTCCGAGTGTTGGACGTCCAGTAGGCCGTATTGAAGCTTCAACCTCGTTAAAGCCTGTTGCAATTACCGTAACGACGATTTCATCTTTAAGGTTTTCATTGATAACAGAACCAAAAATCATGTTTACGTCTTGATCGGATGCAGTAGCCACGATATCGGCAGCTTCCTGGACTTCAAAAAGACTTAAGTTCGTACCACCGGTAATATTCATCAGTACGCCTTGGGCACCATCAATCGATGTTTCAAGCAACGGACTGGAAATGGCTTTTTTCGCCGCTTCCGCTGCACGGTTTTCCCCTGAGGAAATCCCGATTCCCATAAGTGCGGAGCCTTTGTTGGACATTATGGTCTTCACATCGGCAAAGTCCAAGTTAATAAGACCTGGAACAGCAATTAAATCTGAAATCCCCTGTACACCTTGGCGAAGTACATTATCGGCTTCACGGAACGCTTCAAGCATTGGCGTACTTTTATCGACGATTTCAAGGAGGCGGTCGTTCGGAATGACGATCAGTGTGTCAACCGATTCCTTCATGGAGGAAATGCCGCCTTGTGCCTGTGTAGCACGTTTTCGGCCTTCGAAAGTAAATGGACGTGTAACTACACCTACTGTAAGAGCCCCTAGATCTTTAGCAATGCCCGCTATGACAGGAGCAGCCCCCGTTCCTGTACCGCCGCCCATCCCAGCCGTTACGAATACCATATCGGCACCTTTAAGCGCTTCTTCAATCTGCTCTTTGCTTTCTTCAGCAGCTTTTTTTCCTACCTCGGGATTGGCACCTGCACCCAAACCGCGTGTAAGCTTCCCACCGATTTGCATTTTGATTTCTGCTTTTGATAGATTAAGAGCTTGTGCGTCAGTATTGACAGAAATAAACTCAACACCCTGTACACCATGCTCGATCATTCTGTTTACCGCATTGTTTCCGCCGCCGCCAACACCTATTACTTTTATCGTTGCTAACTGTTCTAGATTAGAATCAAACTCCAACATGACAATCCTCCTATTTTGACGAAATTCCCGATTCTTAATGATTGTTATTCAAAAAAGTAACCCAGGATTTTTTTGAATTTAGATTCACCTTTTTCACCTTGTTTTTTAGCCGTGTTCTCTTTGTTTTTCTGAGAAACCTTCTGGCTGCGCTGGTCGTTATCTTCTTGAGCTTGTCCAGCTGCTACAGGAGTTTTATTAGCGGTGTTTTTTTGCATTCTCTCTTTCTTGCATGCATGTTTAATCAAACCAACAGCTGTCGTGTATTGAGGTTCCCTAACTCCGATGTAATTGGGTTCAGCTGTCCTAACTCGGTTTTGGAACACATATTGAGCTAGCTCCAGGACTCCCGGCATCTTGACGACGCCCCCGGTCAACACGAAACCACCTGGTATATCCTGGAAGCCAAGTCTCCTCAAATCATCTTGAATCAACTCGAATATTTCGGTCACCCGCGCTTCAATGATATCCGAAAGCATTAACTGGTTGCAGGTCTGCTGCTGATCGCTGCCGATGATAGGTATTTGGAATACATCATCTTCAGACGCGTCATCATAAAAGGCATGTCCATGCTTTACTTTTATTTTCTCAGCTTCTTCCATCGTTGTCCTTAGCACGATGGAAAGGTCCTTCGTAAGTGTTTCCCCGCCTATAGGTATCACAGACGTATATTGTAAATAGCCTTGTTCGAAAATTGCCAGAGTCGTGGAACCTCCGCCAATATCGACAAGCGCCACACCAAGTTCTTTTTCATCCTTGGATAAAACAAGGGAACCTGCGGCTAAGGGCTGAAGGGCGATATCGGTTATTTCTAACCCTGCCCTTTCCACACAGCGCAGCGTATTATGTAAAATTGTCCGAAGACCTGTGATTAAAATCCCTCTCATTTCCAACCGGACACCTATCATGCCCCTTGGATCACTGATTTCATCAAGTTCATCAACTTTGTAGTGAATCGGCACCACGTCGATGATTTCCCTGTCGGATGGTATCGTTATTAACTCCGCTGCTTCTCTAACACGGAAAACGTCATGCTCGGTAATCTCTTTATTGTCACTGGATACCGCTACTACCCCATGACACGGCTGAAGCGTCACGTGATTTCCACTTATGCCGACGATTACCTTTTTTATCTCCATCCCTATCATCCGTTCTGCTTGCTCTATAGCCTTTTGAATGGATTGGACGGTTTCATCTATACCTACGATCGAACCCTTTTTGAGCCCCTCTGATTTAACATTTCCTACACCGATTATATTTAATGTGTCATTGACCATTTCCCCAATGATAACTTTTACACTGGATGTACCGATGTCAAGACTTACGTATATTTCGTTGCTGTTCATTCCATGGCACCTCCTTCAGTTTTATACATGTATTAGGTAGAATAACATTTTTATATCGAAGACTTATACATTATAGAATAACAGAACTGATTACAACAACTCGCGAATTTCATATTAAGCGGTTCATTTTGTATTTTCTGAACAAAACTCGTAAATTACTCACTCTATGGCGTTTTTTGTTCGCTTCTCAACAAAACTGATTGACTTAATAAACTAGATACTGCCTTAAACTATTCGTCATTTATCACTTAATTCCCTTTAAAATTATAGATTTTTTTTCTGCTTTTTCCGGGAAATGGACCATTTTTCAATTAGGATCCTTCTAATCAGAGCGATATTTTGAAAGAGCCTTACACCGAACACAAAGATTGCGGCTAAATATAAGTCTACACCAAGATGTACACCTAGAAAAGCCAAACCTGCTGCTAAAATGATATTAAAGAAGAATCCAGTTACAAATACAACTTCATCATAAATATTTTGCAGATGTGCCCGTATGCCCCCAAATAAGGTATCAAAAGCAGCAAGCACGGCGATGGAGAGATAATTTGAATATTCATGGGGAATATCAAAATCAACCAAAAAACCGAGGGTGATTCCAATCAAGAGTCCAAATACTGGCAGCCACATTACGATTCCCCCCCATCCACAACGGGTTCCATGTAATCCACATTAATAGCATTTTGGTAGGCCGGCAATGTCAACTGACCGGATGGCACCTTAATCTGCACTTCAAAATTATCTATAAAGAAATCATCCATAAGTTCGGAACCTTCAATACGCTGCTTCAGTTTCTTTGGATCAAACGTTATTGCCTGAATTTCGACCGGGTAATGCACAAGGGGATATCCGTCCATTTTCGGCTGCCCGTTTATATCCCGAATAACCGATGTCGATATATACCTTTGTCCTGAAATGGAAATTTGGTCAGCACCATACCTATACATTTCATTAATGAGCCGAATGATCAGTACAGGTGAAATATACTCGACCTTCTCACCTAGAAGGACATCTGCCTTGATAGGCTGTATAGATACAATTACTCCATTTCCCTTTATTTCAGTCAAACCTGCGTCAGTCTTTAATTCGGTCAGTGTGTCACGCAATACATCTTCTTTACTCTCATTTTTCTTTGATTCATAGGATGCTATTTTTCCCTCCAGCTTACTGATACCTTCTATTAAACCCGCCTGGGTCTGCTGTTCTTTCAATAAATCATTTTTCAGCTCCCACATATCCCTTGTATCGGAAATGACAGGCTGATTCACCAAATTGAATTGAATGGCGAGCATAAAGCCAGCAATCAACGTAACCAAACTAAAAGAAAGCTTTTTTTTCATTTCCAATTTCTCACCAATCTTTCATCGAATCCGGCGGTCTGATCACCCACCAATAATTGGATCAAAAATGATATTCTTTTGCTTTTCCACTGTAAAGATAATATTCTCATTAACCAGCTGTTCCTTGATGCCACCGGGTAAGTCTAATGAAGCACCCAGGACATCCGGGTCCCCAATCGCAGATATGATGAAGGGAGCAGGATGCTGATGACCATCGATTGTAATCACTGGCCCATTACACATTATGTATGAATCATGATTTAACCTTTGACCATTAATCGCAACAGCCTCTGCACCTGATATGTATAGTTCGTTGACGACCTTGAAGACATGCTGTTCATGGACGAGGTAATTATTAACATTGGCTTTCGAATCCATATCTGTACCATCTTCAAGTATCACTTGAAGCCCTGGGCCCTTCACTTTCACTTTTCCAAGAAACATACGGTATTTTTCCGTATCCTTTGCCAAATTGAAAAAAAGCTGCTTTTCCTGAGCTAGGTCTTTTTCTATTTGGGATACATTTTCTTGCTTCTGAAGGAGTTCCTTCTGAAGTTCCCGGTTCTGTTTCTCTTGTTCGATCAGCTGCTGCCTGAGCTCATATTCCTGATCCCAGGCTTTGTCCTTCCCGGTACCTTCACCTTCTTTGGTCAGATTGTAAGAGAAGGCAATCATGAATCCGAGAACCACGCAAACCAGGGGTAAAACCACCTGTTTGCCATTAATTTTCCTCATTGGTGTCATCCTTTAGTTCAGCGTCTTCATATGCTTTAAAATAAGAACCCACTTCCAGATCGATGACTCCCTTCACCTCTGGATCCAATTGGCTGACAATCGATGGATAGTGAATCATTTTCTCGTATAAAGTACGGCTTGTCGCACTTACTTCAAACCCATCGTTCATAAACATGACGATATGATAGACATCGGTTTTGGTTGGAGCGTAATGAATCTCTGAAATGGCATTCTGAATCTCTACAGGAAGCTTGTCCAGCTCTTCTAAAAGCAACTTTAATGCTTTACCCTCTTTGAAACCAATTAAAACAGGGGCAAATACTGGAATTTCGCCAGTTGCTAACTCCTCCAACACAGACCCGTTTTCCAAAATGGGTGCAAACTTCCCCTTATTGGACAGATATGCCATCCTGTTATGTTCCGAAACCGTAATTTTAATGGAATTAGGAAATACCGGTGTAACCTTAACGCTTTTTATTTCTTGATTTTTTTTGATATTGGCTGCAGCTATCCCTGTATCAACCTTCCAGATGCTTCGATCCTTCTTCACCTTACTCAATTTAATGATCTGTTTGGAAGTAATATAACGATTCCCCTCTACCTGCACAGATTTCACATAGCTCAACGGGGATAAGAAATACAGCACACAAGCAACCAAAATGAAGAAAAGGGAAAGCAAAAGAATAAGTCGCCTGTTTGCTTTGCTTTTTCTTAATTGTTTTAATTTCGGGATGCGGTCCTCAATGGAAACGATTTTCCCCTTTTCCATTCCCTTCACCTCTTCCTGAAAAAATGGATGGCTCTTGACAGTGCGAAATCAACAAACTCAATATTTGGTTATTAACAAACTTTAAAAGGTAACACATTATATCACAAAATTTGGATATAATGAATCCTATTGTTTTCTGCCGATAATTTCCACTTCTGTTTCCATTTCAATTTCAAATTTATCATACACCGTATCCTTCACATGCTGTATCAAGGCTTGAACATCCGCTGCACTTCCATTACCTGTGTTAACGATAAAGTTCCCATGCATCGGTGAAATTTGAGCTCCGCCAATAGAATGTCCTTTCAAGCCCGCATTCTCGACCAATTTACCAGCATGATTTGGAAGCGGGTTCCTAAATATGCTACCGGCACATGGAAGATTATACGGCTGGGTTTCTTTACGATAATTCTTGTTATTCTGCATTCTTTCAACGATTTCGGTTTTATTGCCCTCTGTCAATTGAAAAATTGCTTCCAGTACGATACCAGGTCTTTTCTTCTGAAGCAGAGAGGTTCGATAAGAAAACTCCATGTCTTCCTTTGAAAGCCAAGCTAAAGTTCCATCTTCGAAAAGAACATGTGCCTCCTTGAGGATTTCACTCATATCGGAACCGTGTGCACCAGCGTTCATATAGACAGCTCCGCCGACGGAACCAGGAATTCCACTGGCAAATTCCAATCCTGCATACCCTTTTTTACTGATTTGTACGGACAGGCTGACAAGTGATACCCCAGCTCCTGCCTTAATCTCCGTTCCATTAATCTCGAGATGGTCAAGCCCTTTACCCAATTTAAGCACGGCACCTTCCATTCCGCCATCACTGATAAGTAGGTTCGAGCCCCTGCCGATCACCCTCCATGGCATCCCATGTTCTTTGATGACCTGCATCGCTTTTTCTATATTTTCAATGGATGACGGCACGATGAATAAATCAGCCGGTCCCCCAATTTTCATAGTTGTATGATTCGCAAGCGGTTCCTGTTCCAGAACTTTGCCGATTTTCATTTCAGTTAATTGCTTTATCACATTATCCATGATAAACCTCCTTGTTGTTCCAAAAATTCCAAGTTATGATTTTCATTTCCTCTTCCATGAGGACACTTATATTACAAGATAAACAACGCCTTTTTAGCAGAAAAAAGAACAGAAGCAAGCCCCAGTACGGCCTAACCCTCTTATACTATAGTCTAAACAAAGCCGTATTGCCAATATTTATTGTGGATTCCCCAACATTCATACATGGTAATATTTAAGCGGCATTTCAATTATTTCTAAATTCCGGCGGAGCATCGTCCAAAATCGTTTTCCTGCAAGGGTTTTAATGTAAAAAAAGGAAGTCCCGCATTTAACAGGACCTCCCTTTTGCCAAACCATATATTTTATTTATTTCAGAACCTTGAATAACGGCTAATATTCAGGAGCACCCCAATCGCCATCAACATGAGTGTCAAAGATGAACCTCCATAACTTAAGAGGGGCAAGGTGATCCCCGTAACTGGCATCAGTCCCGTTACCACCCCTATATTGATCATCACTTGAATGGCGACCATTGCAATGATTCCAACCGCTACAAGGCTCCCATACAAATCAGGGGCACCAAGCGCAATCCGAATGCCCCGCCACAGCATAAGGGCAAATAATAAGATGACCAGGGAGCCCCCGATGAAGCCGAGTTCCTCGGAAAGTATGGCAAAAATGAAATCAGTCTGCGGTTCTGGTAAATAGAAAAATTTTTGACGGCTTTGCCCGAGTCCCAAGCCGAACAATCCCCCAGGGCCGATTGCATAAAACGATTGAATCATTTGAAATCCACTGCCCAAAGGGTCTTCCCAAGGATCCAGAAAAGACGTGATCCTTTTTATCCGGTAGGGCGCTGACAAAATCAGACCGATAAAACCTGCTACTCCGATTAGACCCAAGCCTACAAAATGACTGATCTTTGCCCCGGAAATAAAAATCATAACGATGCATGTTCCAACCATTACCGTTCCCGTTCCTAGGTCCGGCTGTAACATGATCAATCCAAATGCCAAAAACACTAAACCCAAGGATGGAAGCATCCCCTTTTTAAAGGAGGTGATCAGCTTTTGCCGTTCTGATAAAAACTTAGCTAAAAAAGCGATCATCGCCAGCTTCATGAACTCAGAGGGTTGGACCGAAAAGGCACCTACACCAATCCAGCTCCTCGAACCATTTCTCGCCATCCCTATACCTGGTACAAGCACAGCCAGTAACATAATGAAACAAATGATGATAAGGATCTTGGCCCATGTCCGCCACGTCCAGTAATCCACATTCATGATGAAAAACATGGCTATCACACCAACACAGGCAAACAGCAACTGTCTTTTAGCAAAATAAAACGAATCATCAAATTTATATGTTGCCCAAATAGCACTCGCGCTGTAAACCATGATTAATCCAACAGTCAAAAGACTTAAGGTGACGATTATGAGAATGAGATCAGGATTCGACTTTTTTAATGGCACGGACATCCACCTCTAGGAAGTTTTTCGAGCCTACGAATATAAACATCAATGCTGATTGCTTGTCAGCACTTTAGTCAAAAAAAAGCGATAACGGCTCATTATCGCTTTTTTCCAAGGTGTCAACGTAGAAGCAGGTTCACTTCTCTCTGCGAAAGCTCTTACTTAAGTTTATGCACGGCCCCCATAAACATGTCTCCTCTTTGCTCAAAAGTTTTATATTGATCCCAGCTTGCACAAGCCGGGGAGAGAAGAATGCAGTCGCCTGCATTTGATAATTCAAATGCAGCCGGCACGGCCTTTTCTACATTATCGACACGTTTTATATTCGCTATTCCTATTTCTTTTGCTACCCGTTCAATTTTTTCTGCCGTTTCACCAAAAGTTATCACGGCTTTGACATTTTTCATCGCCGGTTTCAACTCATCAAATTCATTTCCCCGATCCAAACCGCCTGCCAATAAGATGACAGGTTCCGCAAAGGAAGTTAGCGCTTTGGATGCTGCAAGAATGTTCGTCGCTTTCGAATCATTATAAAATTTACGGTTATCGATCGTTGCTACGAACTGCAGACGGTGCTCAACACCATAAAATGTTTTCAGTACAGTCTGAATGGCTTCGTTAGCTACACCCTTCAGTTTGGCGGCTGAGATGGCGGCGAGCACATTTTCCAAATTATGCTTCCCAGGAAGGGCTATCTCTGAAACTTCAATGATCTTTTCTCCACGGAAACATGCTGCACCATCTTCCACATAGGCTCCATTCTCATGCTTCATTTCAGCTGAAAAAGGAACAAGTTCAGCCTTGGTCTTGTTCGCCATGGATAAAACAAGATCTTGATCTGCATTATATATCATGAAATCTGAGGCTATTTGATTTTTCGTAATGGCAGCTTTTGCTTCGACATATTCCTGTTTAGAACTGTGATAATCCAAATGTGCATCATACAAATTTGTCACGATTGAGATTTCAGGACGAAATTCGTCTATTCCCATTAACTGAAACGATGATAATTCAATGACGATCGAGTCATCTGGTTTTGCTTTTTCAGCGACACCTGAAGCCACTGTCCCGATATTACCGGCAATCAGCGGGGATTTTTCACCGGTCTTCAACATTTCGTATATTAATGTTGTCGTGGTCGTTTTCCCATTCGTACCAGTGATTCCGATAAAAGGTGCTTCACTTATCTGATAGGCCAGTTCCACTTCCGTGATTACTGGAATCCCTTTTTCCAATGCCCCTTTTACAATAGGGTTGCGATAGGGGATTCCCGGGTTTTTAACGATCAGCTCGAAACCCTCATCAAGAAGCTCGATCGGATGACTACCACAGATGACTTTGATTCCCTGTTCAAGAAGTCCTTGAGCCTCAGGATTTTCCGATAATGGCTTCATGTCATTGACCGTCACGAAAGCACCTAATTTATGTAGGAGCGAAGCTGCCATCACTCCGCTTTTTGCCAAACCCAATACTAATATCTTTTTCTCTGAATACTTTACAGTCTCTCTCAATTATATCCACACCTCTAAATAGATTCCGAGTACCGCACACAGCAGCCCCACTGTCCAGAAAGTCACGACGACGCGCCATTCCGACCAGCCGGAAAGCTCATAATGGTGGTGAAGCGGACTCATTTTAAAAATACGTTTACCAGTCGTTTTAAAAGATCCTACCTGCAGGATAACCGAGAGCGTCTCAATGACGAAGACTCCTCCAATGATTACCAGGAGGATTTCAAGCTTTGTTAACAAGGCGATGGTTGCGATCGCTCCTCCAAGGGCCAAGGAACCCGTATCCCCCATGAAAACCTTTGCGGGATGTGCATTGAATACCAAAAATCCAAGTACTGCACCGACAACCGCCACCGAAAAAATAGCGACATCATATTGTGACTGACTCCAGGCCAAAATGGCAAAAGCTCCAAAGGCAATGGCCGAAGTTCCTGAGACAAGTCCATCAAGCCCATCCGTCAAATTGACGGCATTCGAAAAACCTACCAGCCAGAAAATAACGATAAACAGATAAAACCAGCCAAAATCAAAAGCAAAGTCAGTGCCTGGGATCGTCAATTCCGGATTAAAACGGTCTGTCTGCTTAAAGACGAAGTAAAAGATGACCGAAATCACAATTTGTCCAAGCAGTTTTTGCTTGGAAGTCAGTCCTAGGTTTCGCTTCATGACCACTTTGATGAAATCATCCAGGAAACCTAATAAACCAAATCCTAAAGTAACGAATAATAATAAATACGTTTCGGTTGAAGGTGCCGAAAATTTCAAAGTCATGACTAGTGTTGCGATGGTAACGGATAATAATATGACCAAACCGCCCATTGTGGGTGTTCCCGTTTTCTTCAGATGCGATTGTGGTCCTTCTTCCCTGATACTTTGCCCGAATTTCAATCTTCTTAAAAACGGGATGAAAATCGGCGAAAGAAGAACGGTTACTAAAAACGCCACCAAAATCGTATAAAAAATCACTTGTTCCAACATTCCTTACTCCCTCATTCCTAACACAATTCAAATATAAAATTCTGCTTGATGTCTTTTCTTATTTGTTGCATGGCAATTTCAGCTTAGGTTCAAACTGAACCCAAACGACTTTGAATCGCCTTTTCCGCTTCTTCGCGGTCATCGAAGTGAAGCACTTCGTCACCGACCAATTGATAGGTTTCATGGCCTTTTCCAGCTATTAATATAACGTCGCCCTCTTCCGCCTTGGAAACAGCGTAATCTATTGCCTGCCTGCGGTCTTCAATAACCGTATATTCTTTACCTGCCACACCGGCTTCCATATCCCGCAGGATCTGGGCAGCATCTTCACTGCGTGGATTATCCGAAGTGAAGATCGGATCAGTAGCCAGGCTACATGCAATTTCGGCCATGATGGGACGCTTTGTCTTGTCTCGGTCCCCTCCGCAGCCCACTATCACAAAGATTTTCTTTCTAGCAAACTCGCCAACAGTCTTTAAAACATTTTCTAAACTGTCCGGAGTGTGGGCATAGTCAACAATGACCGGGAAGTCCTGATTCGCTGTAATGAGCTCAAAACGGCCTGCAACACCTTTTATTTCCTCGATGGACCTAATTGTCTCATCTAAACCGTTACCTGCGCACAAGGCAGCAGAGATGGCAGAGAGTACATTATAAACACTGAATTTACCAATTAGCTTCAGCTGAATGTAACGCTCTTCTTTACCTGCTGTCAAGGTGAACGATGTGCCATTTGCATCAATTTTTATATCCTTGGCCCTGATATCTGCTTCTTTGTCTATGCCGTATGTTACGACTGTAGCAGCAGTCGCTTTAATGAAATCAGCTGTTGCCTCATCATCAGCATTAAGCACGGCATATTTAGGACGATTTTCTATGTAAGCATTGCCAAGCTGTGAGAAAAACAGGGATTTCGCCTGCCTGTATCTGTCCATCGTTTTATGAAAATCCAAATGATCCTGTGTGAGATTCGTAAAGACGGCAATATCAAAATCACAGCCATGGACGCGTCCAAGCTCAAGTGCATGCGATGAAACTTCCATTATGGCCGTGGTAACAGATGCTTCGGCCATTTCATGAAAAGCCTTCTGCAGCGTAACGCTATCCGGCGTCGTATTCTTAGTTTCGTATACCGTATCGGCCACTTTCGTATACATCGTACCAATCAAACCTGTTTTTTCTTGTCGATCCTCGAAAATCTTTTCCAATAAGTGACTGGTCGTCGTCTTTCCATTCGTACCTGTAATTCCGATCAAGCGCATCTTTTGAGTCGGATGGCCATAGAATGCGTCGGCAAGCACTGCCATCGCCCTGCTCGAATCCCTAACTACAATCACGGGAACATCGAGGTCAAGCGGCCTTTCGGCAATGACGGCTGCAGCTCCATGTTCCACAGCAAGTTGGGCAAAATCATGACCATCAACTGTATAACCTTTTATACAAACAAATAAACTTCCGTCTATGACTTTACGGTTATCATTTTCAATGGAGGTGATTTTAGGATTTTCTCCTTCATACGTAAATAAGGAGTTTAAATAAGATAGTAATTTGTGAAGCTTCATTTTTCCATCCCTCTCAACTTAATTTGAGGATTCATTATATGTGATTAGCCTTGGCTTGTCGAGAAACCAATTTCAATTATACGGGGTTATCCCGACTCCGTAAACAAAGCGGCTGATGATTCTTCAGCCGCTTTAACTATTCATATATTATATTATACTTATTCTGTATTTTCGCCAAGATAAATTCTTATTGTAGAGCCTTGTTTTACTTTAACACCTGGATCCGGGGCTTGATTTATGACTTTATCCCCATTGCCGGCAATATCCAGCTTAAGGTCGATGAGCTGGGTTTGCAACTCTTTTTTGCTGAGACCCACAACTTCAGGCACCTCGACCATGACGGGATCCGTCCAGACCGTTTCCTTCTCAATCTGGTTTTTCCTTGGCTTGACGCCCATGGCCCTAAGTGAATCCTCCATGATATTCCCAACGATCGGTGCTGCAACGACCCCGCCGAATTGGACCGTTCCTTTCGGGTTATCCACAGCTATATAAACGACGATTTGCGGATCATCCGCTGGTGCGACACCGATGAATGAAAGAATATAATTATTTTCAAGGTATCTGCCATTTTCAGCTTTTTGGGCTGTACCCGTTTTCCCGCCGACCCGGTACGACTCCACGAATGCTCCTTTACCGCTACCTTGGGCGACAACGGATTCAAGTGCTTCACGGACTTTCTTCGAGGTTGCTTCTGAAATCACCTTTTTCTTCGCCTGTGGGGTCTTTCGCATCAGCACTTCCCCATTTTTTGGATTAACCAGTTCCTTCGCGATATAAGGTGTATACAAAGTTCCGCCATTCACAGCCGCCGATACCGCTGTCACCTGCTGAATGGGCGTTACGGCTACACCTTGTCCAAACGCGGTCGTTGCCTGCTCAACGGGACCCACTCGATCCATATTGAACATGATTCCTTTTCCTTCTCCGGTTAAATCAATCCCCGTTTTTTGCCCAAACCCGAAATCATTTATATATTTAAACAGCTTGTCTTTACCAAGCCGGTTTCCTAATTCCACAAAACCAGGGTTACATGAGTTCTCGACGACTTCAAGAAAAGTCTGGTCCCCATGTCCTCCGCTCTTCCAACAATGCAGTGTAGACCCTGACACTTCCACATGCCCAGAATCATAAAAATGTTCCTTTTGTAAGTCGACCTTCCCTTCCTCAAGCGCCGCAGCAAGAGTGATGATCTTAAAAGTCGAACCTGGTTCATATATACTCCAAACTGGTAAATTACGATTATACACTTCTGAAGGTACATTTTGAAAATTGGCCGGGTCGAAGGTTGGCCTGCTTGACATTGCCAATATTTCCCCAGTATTCGGGTCCATCGCAATGGCAATTATACCATCGGGATCATATGTCGCCTCCGCATTATCGAGCTCCCTCTCCACGATTGTCTGGATTTTGCTATCGATGGTAAGCTTCAAGTTATCGCCATCAACAGGGGGCTTATAGTCATCGGCCATATTCTCAAGCCTTTTCCCTTTCGCATCCGAGTAAAATTTAACGAATCCCTTTTCCCCGCTTAGCTCCTTATCATAAGACAATTCAATACCCATCAAACCTTGATTGTCAGAGCCTGTAAAGCCAAGAACATGCGAAAGGTATTCACCAAATGGGTAATGGCGCTTTGAATCTTCAGCGATATAAACGCCCTTTATCCCTAATGCTTTAATTTCCTTCGCCTTTTCATGGGATATCTTTCTGCCTTCCGGAATTCTGACGCTCATCGCCTGTTTCGTTAACCATTGATAAGCCTTTTCCTTTGTCATATCCAATATTGAAGCAAGCTGTTCCGCCGTCTCCCCAGGATTCTCAATCTGTCTTGGGATTACATAGACTGTTGGCGCAGATATATTCGTTGCCAGCTCGACACCATTCCGATCCAGAATTTCTCCTCGTTTGGCTTCAAAAGGAATATTCCTGCTCCAGGAATCTTTAGCCAGCCCCGTCAACTTATCCCCTAGATAAAATTGTACAATTCCCAATCGGATATCAATGATAAAAAAAACAACGATACCGATCGCCAATGCGATTGCCAGCCGTTTTCGGACAGTAACATTCGAAACACGCAAAAAAGGCACCTCCATTTCATACATGCTTCAATATATGCTTGTCTACTCGATGCTAGACTAGAAACATTGAAAGAATAAAAGAGGGAATCCATTTGGATCCCCTCTTCATCTTCACTCTGTTTTCTCTTTTGTAGGTATATCTTCACCAGCCCCTTCAGGCTGGGATAATTCTATATTGAAGGTCTCTCCTTCATTAACCTTTTTCCCGGCCTTAAGACTCTGTTTACTCACATATCCGGTACCTTCGGTTTTCAGATCCAGTTTTGCAACCTTAGCCAATTTCATAACATCGCGCAGTGACCATCCCTTCATGTCAGGAACCTTCATTTCCCCTTCCGTCCTCAGGATGATCTTTTCACCCTGTAAGAGAATACTCCCTGCTTTCGGGGATTGATCGAGCACTTTACGTCCACTTCCGATCGTACTTACATCATAACCAAGTTCCTTCAGTTCTTTGGCAGCTGAACTCTCGGTTTGATTCGTATAGTCAACGATTTTATTAGATTTTTGTTTTTTAACATCAGAAGGTTTAATGTTTAGATATTGTAAGCTATTTTGCATGACAGGATTAAATATCTCTGACAATGGATCCGCTCCAACATAAGAAACACCTAACTTCGGCTGCTTGACCGCCACGTACATGACCAACTGCGGATCATCTTTTGGAGCCATACCTAAAAAGGAGAATACATAATTATTTTTCCCTTCTAAATATCTGCCTGTCGGACCAGCAATTTGTGCAGTACCGGTTTTCCCCGCTACTTCATATCCATCAATCGCATATTTTTTCCCAGTTCCCTTTTTTGCGGAAATTACCGTTTCCAAATAATCACGTACTTGTTTTGCAGTTTCTGCCGAAATCGGTTGCCCTGTCACTTTCGGCTTTGTCGTTTTCAGAATTTTTCCGGTATCCTGATCGGAAATGCTTTTTATCACGTACGGCCGCATCATTTTCCCTTCATTGGCTATTGCGGATGCCGCTTGGATTTGTTGAATCGGTGTAACAGTCGAACCCTGTCCAAAGGAAGTAGTCACTTTTTCAAGCTTATACTTGTATTGAATTTTACCGGTTATTTCGTTGGGCAGGTCTATTCCCGTTTTTTTATCAAATCCGAACTTAGTCAGATACTCACGGAAGGCATCAGCCCCTATCTTATCCATCGCAAGAGTAGCAAAAGCGACGTTGGAGGAACGTTGAACCCCTTCAAGAAAGGTCATGCTCTTCCCTCTTTCGATTCCGCTATGATCTCCGATTTTCCCCGATCCTGCTTTATAGGTTCCGGCAACAAAACTTTCATTCGGATTAAAGACCCCTTCCTCAACAGCCGCTGCAAGGGTGAATGTTTTCATGGTTGAACCCGGTTCGAAGGTTTCTTCAATAGCCAGGTTACGCCATGTATCCGTAAGCCCGACTTTCGTTGTCGGATGAAAGGTAGGCCTTTGCCCCATCGCTACAATCTCCCCCGTTTTGGGATTGGAGACAATCGCTATGATTTGCTCGGGATCGTATTTTTCCTGCACTTTGCTCATCGAATCTTCCAGGAACGTTTGTATTTTCTTGTCGATGGTAAGCATGACATCATTGCCATTGTCCGGAGCAACAACCTTTTCCTCCTTATCCGGTAACAGGAATCCCCATGAGTCACTGTCATATGTCAGCTTCCCATCCGTTTCCTGCAATTCTTTATTGAGGTACTTTTCGATGCCGAACTTACCGGCCATTTCTCCCGTTTCTTCATCTTTTTCTACATAGCCAATAAGATGGGAAGCGAAAATTCCATTAGGATAAAAACGTTTATTGGTTCTTCCGAATGTGATTCCCGGCAGTTCCAATTTCTCTATTTTCTGCTTAACGACCTGAGTCAAATCCTTGCCGGCACTGCCAAACTCAACTTGGTAGGCCTCTTTTTTCGTAAGCCTTTCATAGATGTCCTGTTCATCCATGTCGATATATTTAGCAAGCTTATTCGCGGTCATCTGCGGATCCTTGATATGCTCCGGCTCCTTTTCACTGAGTACAGCCCTTAAGATATAGGAAGAAGTATCCTCGGCGATGACTTCACCTTTTGTATCGAGTATGCTTCCCCGTTTTGCTTCTATGACCTGTTTTTTTTCATATTTCTTGTCGATTTTTGAAGCCAAAACCTCCCCACCTGCTGTACCTGTCACCTGAATATACAAAAAGCGGCAGACTAACACAAAAAAGAGCAGGCCGAATAAGAAGAATAATCCGGCTGCCCCATGCTTCATATTTTTTTGTTTCTGCATTATTACTGCACACCCTTCACATTATTCTCATTTAACTTGAACCCTAGCGCTGCAGCTTTTTTCCAAATCCTTTCGTATGTACTAAGTTCAGCAACCTGCACTTTCAAATCATCATTCACTTTACCCTGCTCTTCAATCGAATTTTCCACTAGCTGGATCTCTTTATTCGTTTCATAGATGGCCGCTTGATTAGAAACTATTTTCACTCCCATAAAGGTTACCATGATAGCAAGGGCACATAGTAAGAAAACTTCACCAATGGATATCTTCGCTTTACGGATGACCACTGATTGATGTGTCTGTTGCTGCTGTTGGTCTTCATATTGCTGTTCTTGTATTTTTTTGGCTATGGAACTCATTCATGTTCCCCCTTACTGTTTTTTTCTGTAATTATTGCTTTTCGGCGATTCTTAGCTTAGCCGACCGGGAACGATTATTCCCTTCCAATTCTTCTTCTGAAGGTAAAATCGGTTTTCTCGTAATTATTTTCATAGGTGGCTTGAATTCATCCGGGATAACTGGAAGTCCAGGCGGAAGGTCTGGAAGGGCACTCGCTTTTTTAAATACCGTTTTACAAATTCTATCTTCAAGCGAATGGAATGTAATGACAGATATTCTTCCTTCTTTATCCAAAAGCGATATGGCTTGCTCTAAGGAATCTTCAAAGACACCAAGTTCGTCATTCACAGCGATTCTTATTGCTTGGAACACTCGTTTCGCAGGATGTCCGCCTTTACGTCTTGCCGGGGCAGGTATCCCATCCTTAATTAATTCCACAAGCTCAAACGTCGTTTCAATCGGTTTTATTTCACGCGCCGCTTCAATTTTCCTTGCAATTTGTTTCGAAAACTTTTCTTCTCCATATTGAAAGAAAATTCTCAGCAAATCATGGAATGACCAAGTATTCACGACATCATAGGCAGAAATGGCAGCACTTTGGTCCATCCTCATATCCAAAGGTGCATCATGGTTATAGCTGAAACCACGCTCTGGTGTATCCAATTGTGGGGATGACACGCCTAAATCATATAGGATCCCGTCCACTTTCTCGATTCCCCGGGCATTCAACTCTTCTTTTAAGTATTTAAAATTATTAGGAACAAGAACAATACGTTCGCCATAGCTTTCCAGTTTTTCCTTAGCATTCCTAATCGCCGTTTCGTCCTGATCAAAAGCATAAAGCCTACCCTTGTCAGAGAGCTGAGAAAGTAAGTATTCGCTGTGACCGGCTCCTCCTAAAGTACAATCTACATAAATTCCATCAGGTTTGATGTTCAATCCATCAACCGTCTCTTTTAATAACACTGTTGTATGTTGAAACATGCTAGACATCCTTCCAATCGGTTATTGAGTGACTCTATTACTGAGGGCAGCCTTAAATATCAAAGCCAATCATATTTTCTGCTATCTCAGCGAAAGAATCCTCCGAAGCTGAAAAATAGTTTTCCCAAAGGGATTTGCTCCAAATCTCAATACGATTGGTAACACCAAGAATTACACATTCTTTTTCCAATTGGCCATATGAAGTAAGCGGCGTGGGGATATTAATTCGCCCTTGTTTATCAATTTCGCATTCTGTAGCTGCAGAAAAGAAAAAACGGGTAAAGGCTCGGGCATCTTTTTTGGTTAAGGGCAGGGCTTTCAGCTTTTCTTCAAGCAGCTTCCACTCTTCCATAGGGTAACCAAATAAACATTGATCGAGTCCGCGGGTAAGGACAAATTGCTCCCCGAGATTTTCCCTGAATTTCACTGGGACTATCAAACGGCCCTTTATATCGATGTTATGATGGTACTCTCCCATGAACATACCCACTACCCCCACATTCTAATCTCAATGTACCACATTCCCCCACCTTTCTCCACTTGTTTTTACTTTCTCCTTCCAAGTAAAAATTCCCTTCTTTTCTACTTAAGTTTATTTAGCCAAATTATTCAAAGAAAGGTACATTTCCCTCGAATGGACTCAGTCTAGGACGCAGTCCCACTATTACTGTCGAAGCAATACCTGACATGTGCCCAGGAAACAGAAAAAAGACAGGCTTTAGCACCTGTCTTTTTTTTACATTTTTAATCCCTCCGTCAAGATTGGTATGTGGCAACCCTATTCAAAATGATTTGTCCGCCACTTTTCCCCAAAACAGATGGTTTTTCTAAATAAAAATCAATTTATGCTTATTATTGAACCGGTATTCCAGTTTCATCATATCCCGTACGAGCTCTGGACCGTATTGATTCAAGTAATAAAACACATTCCAAATCCTCTCCTGGGGTGATCCAAGAGGGTACAGTGAATTTGCTATCCGTTCATATTTTTTCAATATGACCGAATGTCGTTCCTTTGTACGGTCACCGATTTTTCCATACATGAAATTCAATTGCTTTTGAATGAATTCCATGTTTTTGTTCAACATCGGCTCAAGTCCTCTATCTAAAGAGACAGCGTGGGCAAATAGCTTTTCATGATTCTCTTCAAGCTGTGATTTCAGCGTCCCAAAGAGGGTGTCAACCGTCTCATCTTTCACAGAATCAAGGTAACTTTTCACAGCATTAGCCGTTCCTTCAGTCAGAACAGTTTCCAAACTGAGTTCCATTTCTTCAAGATCGCTATGAATACTGCGCTCTACCAGCGTGATGTTTAACCTAGGGATGATTGGCGGCATCTTCATGGAAAATAACTCAAATACCTTTTTTAATTCTGCCCAATAAGCTATTTCCCCCGGCCCAGAAACGAAAGCCAGTACAGGGAATAGCATTTCCTGCATGAGCGGGCGCGTAATGACATTGTTGCTTAATCGTTCTGGATGAATTTTGGCTATCTGCAAGAGTTCCCGCTCGGTAAATGATACCTCACCGTTTTTTCCGCTGAAACCGCCTTCTACACGTTCGAGTAAACATCGATCCTTTTTTTCTGGATCATAATAAAATAAATTAGCTGCCCGTTTCTCCATTTCAATCATTTTTGCATACCCTTTCGCATGCATGAATGATTGCTGTTCCTCGACCACTTCAGCAATCCGTCCACTATCATTGATCATCCATTCAAAGTATGCCTTTTCAATTCGCCTTAATTCCGGATCTCCGGCATCGACTAGCAAAAGACCATATTCCTTGAACCATTCATGAATCAGCCTGGCGAAGCAATCGACGAAAGTATTCGATTGCTTAATGGTTTCCTTCATATCAATCAGGAGTTTATTCGTAAAGGCCGTTTCTCCATAAGTTTCAATGATTTCTTCAAGCCACTTCTCTGCCTTTTCCGTTTCAAGTTCCACATCAGAAACCATTGTTTTATACGGCTGATAGGAAGGATAGGTTTTTTTATCGGGTTTACCGTTTTTCATAACATAAACATGATTGACTTCTGCCAAATCATGATCTTCTCCAGCTATCCAAAAGACTGGAATAACTGGATGCCCCAGCTCTTTTTCTTGTTCTTCCGCAAGCTTAATAATCGAAATCACTTTATGAATGGTATACAACGGCCCTGATAATAACCCAGCCTGCTGACCTCCAATCACAACCACGGAATCATCCCTGCGCAACCTATCAATATTCCCCTTAACCGCCTCACTGAATGAAAGACGAGACATGTATTGTTGTATGTAATCCGACAATTCATCACGTGAAAAAGAGCGATTCATCAACTCATTATATCTATCGGGATAAATGTCCGGCTTAGACAAGTCATAGTGAAAATAATCCTCCGTTTCAAGACGGTTTTGTAAATAGTCCGATGCAAAACGGTTTAAAGATGGTAACTCGAGATCTTTCATCTCCATTTCTGTTCTCCCTTTCTCTGCAACTACAATTCTTTTTAGAGTATAACATTCCGGTTTAAGAAAACAAAAGAAGTTGCCCAGCAGCAGAAAATTGATGCGATGTTCTATATTATGTAGTCAATATCTTCGTGATACTTGAAATTATCCCAATGGAAAATAATAGAAGGTAAACTACGAAAAAGAAGGCGAAGTTCACTCTCCAAAAACCCTTTAATACTTTATGGAAAATGATTTCTTCTTTTACCTTGTAATGGACAAGGACCACCACGAATGCGTTGATGATCATGACGAGCATGATCACCCAAAGAATTTGCTTATCCCAAATGGTAATGATCAAATAATGGACGGATAATACGAACAGCAGCGTACTCATGTCCATTGCAAATTGAACGGAGCGCCTATGGTTTCCAGTGAATTGTTTGGCACTTATAAAAAAAAGTATATACCCTACGAAAGGCAAGGTAATAAATATCGCGGCAAGGCTTGAAACTACGTACGGCACATTCTCATCCCCCCTGAGACTCTTTTCCTTTGACCATCTTATATAGAGAAGACGTCAGGCAATCACTTTTCCCTTTACTCTTTGCCTCTGAGAGGATATGACCCAAAATAGCATCAATTTCCGTTTTACGTCCATTTTCTAAATCTTTTAGCATGGACGATCGATTTTCCGCTGTCGCCCTACAAACGGTTTTCACATGTTCAAATGACTTCTCCTTATTTTCAACTTCCAAAATATCGGATATTTCTTCAAAAAGGTCTTGAAATAATTGATAGTAAAAGGAGTTGGTGATTAAACCGCCATTTTCCACTTCAAGTATCGCTGTTAATGGGTTTATCACTGCATTAACGACTAGCTTATCCATCAGCATCGAGTGAAAATCATCACTCTTCGCAAAAGGAAAATGATCGATCCTTTCATTCACTAACGATAGTTGCTCAAGTTCCCCTTTATAGGAAGCGATCCTTGTAACGCCGAGCCCCGTATGCTCCACGGTATTCCCGTCATGTTTCAATGCTCCATGCTCCACTACCCCCACATATATGGTCGGGGATTTAAGCTGCTTTAAATAAGAAATATGCCCATAGCCATTCTGCAAGAATAGCAATGGAACCTGAATACCTTTGATCCTAGGCAGTATATGCGGCAGGTGATATTGCTTGACGGCCAATATAAGAAGATCCACATCCAATATCCCATCATCCAAGCCCTTAGAAACAATGCCTGTCAGCTGCCTGCTTTCACCATCCACAATAAGACGGACTCCATCACGTTTAATGATCGACGCTTGATCCGCAGTATGGGTATAGAGAGTCACACTATGTTTTCCACTTAAATGAGACGCAAACAGCAGCCCGATGGCCCCTCCACCAACGATTCCAATTCTCATAATAACCTTCCTTACTTTTTGAAATATATTCACTATTTTATCACATTATCTTTTTTATCCTGCAACAATTTTCCCATCGTTGGAAAATGGAGACAATTTGATTGAATGAAATGGAACTGCCATCAACAAGGCCCACCATAAATAACGATGGGAAGAATTATTAATACCCACCGAAGATATATTTTCTTCTTTAAGTGTTAATTTAATGGTATATTAGATACGAAAAGCTTAGCCATTTTGAAGACTTAATAGGAACAAAAGATAACTCCAATCTCAACCCACGAGAAATTGAAGGGAAAAGGGCGGGGGATAAAAGGCTATAAGCATTTAGTCAGCTAGGATAAATCGATGATGTCATATTAGATTTAACCCAGGCTGGAATTCCACACGTTAAAGATCAGTGGGGTGACTTTCTAAGGGTACTATCGGAAGAGGTTTATCAGAATTAAGGGGGAGCTTTTTTATGGAATACAAGGTGGAACGATTACTTGTGAATTTTAAAACGCTTGAGGAATTCAAAAAATTCAAAGAATACGGGATACAGGAACTGTCCATGCTAGATGATTTAGAGGGTAACATCATCGAAAATGACAGCCAATCACCTTTTTACGGAATCTTTTATGGCGACAAACTTGTAGCCCGCATGAGCCTGTATAAAAGAAGCGCTAAATTCGACCGGTATTTTGACAATTCTAGGGATTTCCTTGTTCTTTGGAAACTTGAAGTCCTGCCTAACTATCAGAAAAAAGGGTATGGAAGAGCTTTGGTCGAATTCGCCAAAAGCCTGAACATGCCTATCAAAACCAACCCAAGAGTCCATTCACAAGACTTTTGGAAGAAGATGGGTTTTTCTGCTGTTTCCTATGATTTGGACAGGGACCTCGGAGAAAACCCGCTGATTTGGAGCCCATTTGACATACAAGATAATAAAGAAATAGATACACAAGAATAAGGAAATATCAAGAAAATGCGGGCGGATTTTTCCACCCGCATTTTTTATTTATTGACCCTTTCCAGATTACCGTTTTTGTCCATTTGAAAACTCACTTTCGGATTCGACTTTTCATCCTCTTGTACACTAAGCTTTCTTGCACGCTCCATAATCTGCATTAACGCACGATAATCTTCCTCAACAGCTTTCAGGTTTTCTTTAAGCAAAACATTCTCTTCCAGTAAACGGGCATTTTCCCGTTCAAGAAATAGGGACTGCTCAGAAATCCGTTCTTTTTCCTTATTATCAAGCTGAAAGGATTCATCCATCTTGGTTAAATATAATATAACTTCCTGAAGGGTAATAGATTCTTTATCTTCATGCTCGGGCGTTTTTTCTTCCATCGTGACGTTTTCCACCACTGTAACCGAATCCCTTACCATTTCGGGATTATTTACTACCTGTTCTTTCCTTTGTTTTTTCGCCAGCTCTATCCCTGATTTATATTGCTTCCTTACAAATGAATTCCAACGGAACCCACAAGCAGCAGATGTCCTCGATAACTGTTTCCCCACTTCTTCGAACGCCTTTAATTGTGTACTTCCTTCTCTTATATGCCTTAGTACCACTTCAGCCAACAACAGATCCTCATCATGAGTCCATGCATCTTGTCTCGCAATCGTCATCTCTCTACCTCCCAGCAAGTTTTAATTCATAATATGCACATGCTAGGAAAGATAGAAGATATATAGAGCGGGTAATGTTTATTTTTTCTTATTTAAAAAACGATCGACTGCGGCATGATGCTCATCACTAGCCCAAAGTTTAGAACATTCGCGGATTTCAGCGTCCATTCTTTCTTTAAGCCCGCTACCCTGCCATTTATGGACCAACAATCGTTTATAGGCCATCAAAACACCTGTCTCATGGCGAAGAAAATCTTCTGCGAACCTTTCCCATCCATCCGCGCCTTCTCCGACTACCTCATCTACGAAACCAAATTCCTTTGCTTCCTCAGCTTTATGTATTTTTGCATCCAATAATAGCTTTAGAGCTTTTTGCTCTGGTATTTTTTCAAGTAAAAGTGAAGCTCCGCCCCATCCTGTCGTTATTCCTAGAGTGCCTTGTACAAATCCTAGCTTAACTCCGCTCTTTGCTAACCTGAAATCACAAGCTGTCGCTATTTCGCATCCACCACCAAAAGCACTACCATTGATGAGCGCTATTGTTGGTTTCGGGAAAACTGCTAGTTTATACAGAATTCCACCCATTTTCGATAACATAGCAAAGGCATCTTCTTCTGTATGCAAATCCTGAAATTCCCTTAGATCCCCGCCTGAACAGAATGCCTCAGTGCCCGCACCTGTTAGGACCAGCACCTTAACATCATCATCGCGTGCAGCTTCTGACAATATAAACTCAAGTTCGTCCATCAATTGATAATTCACGGCATTCCTTTTCTCCGGTCTATTGAACAGGAGTTTCATGAAACCTCGTTTATCCTTTTCTACATCAATCACCTGATTCACGTAAACACCTTCTCTAAAATCATCGGCAAAACATAGATTATTCTAAATATTCCGCCAAATATATTTGTAAAAAAAGCACAGAGAAAAATCCCTGCGCTTTGATTAGCGTGTTGCATCAAGAAAGCAATGCTCTCAAGTAGGTCAAGAAATTATTTTGCGACAACTTCTTTTCCTTTATATGTTCCACATTCTTTACAAACGTGATGCGAAAGAGTCATTCCACCACAGCTCGGGCATTCTACCATACCAGGTACTTGAAGCTTGAAGTGCGTACGACGTTTTCTTTTTACAGTTTTCGACGTTCTTCTAAAAGGTACAGCCATTATTCCCACCTCCTTAAAAAATATAAAAAAGCTGGAAAAATCGGATTAACGATTTTTCGTTCCAATCAAGATTCTTTATTGTTGTCAAAAAAGTCGGCAAGCTTTGCAAATCTCGGATCAACCTTATGCTCATTTTCCTCTTCAGAAATAACGGCCCAGTCTTTCCCAGATTGAGGAGCAGCTTCGTTCGAATCGACATCCTCACAAAAAACCTGCATCGGAATTTCTAGCAATAAATTTTCTTTAATTACCGGTATTAGGTCTACAACGTCACCCTCCACGACAGTGACATCATCTCCGTAGAAATCAGTGCCATCTGCCTTTAAAAGAAAGGTTTCCTTTGTATCAATATCAATCGGATATTTAACGTCTACCAGTGTACGGGAGCAAGGTAATGTTAATTCACCTGAAAGATGCAAGTGAAAAGTAATCTCGGTCGAGCTGATATCAGCTCTTCCTGCTACTCTGATCGGAGAAACATCGCGAATTTGCGGGTCTCTTTCTCTAATGTCCAAGACATCCACCAGTTCATCAAACCGTAAATCTTTGTCCCGAATTTTTTGAAGTTGACTAATCGTCCATTTCAAATGAAATCACCTCAAGGCAACAAAAATAATTATAGCTTTCAATTATAAGTTTGTCAATATTTTTTCTTTACACTATAATGTAGTCATCCTAACTGATTGTCTAAGTTTTAAGAATCATTTCAAACAAAAAATCCCGACGATTACTTATAGTAATTTTACTTGAAATACTATTTTAGCACTAAGTTGATAAAATACAAAGTTTTTCTCAGAGGTGAACGAATGAAAGCTTGCGGTTTAGTAGTTGAATATAACCCTTTTCATAATGGACATGTTTTACATGCAAGAGAAAGCAGAGAAAAAACAGGGGCAGATGTTGTAGTGGCCGTTATGAGCGGGCCCTTCTTGCAACGTGGCGAGCCTGCTATCGTCAGCAAGTGGACCCGTGCCGAAATGGCCTTGAATGGAGGCATAGATCTTATCATTGAGCTTCCCTATACTTTCGCGACACAGAAGGCGGAGATATTTGCAAAAGGGTCTATTTCTCTTTTGGAATCCCTGGGCTGTGACTCCTTTTGCTTCGGAAGCGAGGATGGCAGAATTGAACCATTCATTACCTCCCACAGAATTCTTTCGGATAATTCCGCAGCATTGGATGCCGCAATTAAAAAGGCTATGAATGCAGGTAATAGTTATCCAGCCAGTGCTGCCCAGGCTTATCGATCGATCATCGATGGTGATGCGGCATTGGATTTGACGAAGCCAAATAATATTCTCGGAAAGGAATATGTGAGTGCCGCCCTTTCAAATGGCTATGCCATTCGCCCTTATACGATTCAAAGGGTCGCTGCCGGATACCATGAAACAAAGTTGTCTAAAGACCCTATTGCCAGCGCAACGGGGATACGTAAAGCCATCCATGAACACCAGGAATTAAATTCTGTTTCCAGTTATATTCCTCAACCGACAATGAGATGTCTTGAGCAATATTTAACGGACTACCATGCCTTGCATGACTGGGAAATGTATTGGCCCATGTTGAAATACCGAATCCTTTCTTCCTCTTTAATCGGATTGGCTGGGATATACGAAATCGAGGAAGGCATAGAACACAGGATTAAGGAGATGGCCAAACAATCTTCGAACTTTTCTGGATTCATGGCAGCTCTGAAGACAAAACGCTACACATGGACACGTCTACAGCGGATGTGTGTCCATATATTGACCCATACATTAAAGGAACAGGTGATACCCAATGACCAACCAGCCTATATCAGACTTCTTGGCATGAATGCCCGTGGACAAGAATATCTTCGCACAGTAAAAAAAGGCTTACCTCTTCCGCTCATCTCTAAACTTTCGTCCTATCAGAAGCAGAACATTGATACGGACTTGCAAGCGGCACAGGTGTATGCACTGGGATTGCCCGAACCGTATCAAGCTGCCTTGATGAAACGGGAATATGAATCTCCCATCATTTTTAAGTGAAGAATGGTTTAAGCTTGGCACGTCCATCTTTAAGAGTAAAGATCTACTCATCAAAAAAAGCGCAAACAGTAGATGACTGCTTGCGCTTTTCTCATTTTTCTTTTCCTTTCAGCTTCGTTAAATAGGCTATTGCATCCTCAAATTTATCCACTGGCACGATTTTCATGTCCGAGTCGATATCCTTTGCTGCAATGAGTGCATCTTCATAATTCGAACCTGCTGCTCCGTTTTCGTTTGGGGCAAAAAATATTTCGGCTCCAGATTTATCTGCTGCAACTATTTTCTGTTGAATCCCGCCAATTGGTCCGACCGTCCCATCATCAGACATCGTTCCCGTACCGGCTATATCATACCCATTTGTAAGGTCGCCTTTTGTTAATTGATTATAAATTTCTAATGAAAACATTAAACCAGCTGAAGGACCGCCTATTTGTTCTGAATCTATGGCAATCGCCGGTTTTGTGATCACTTTTCGGTTATCATCCAGCGAAATGCCAATTCCGACCCTATTTGGATCATCTTTAAAAGGCTGCAATGTAAGAACGGCCGTTTTCTCCGTCTCTTCCCGCTTATACACTATTTTAACTTCATCCCCAGCCTTTTTTCCGTTAATATATTCCATGAATTCCTGTGCAGACTTGAATTTAACTTCATCGACCTGAATGATTTGATCGCCCGCTTTCAGTTCTTTAGCTGCCGGCATACCTTTTAGCACGTCCAAAACATATACACCCAGGTACTCGTAATCGACTTCTTTCCCTGCTTTTTCATAGGCAATCTGAATGGCATTATTTTTAGAACCATCCATTAAGTGCAGCTGCCTAATATTATATTCTTCATCTGTTTCATCTTCGCTTCGAATGGAGGTTTCCGGATAAAGCTCCTGATATTTGCTCCACTTCGCAAGCATGTAGGAATATACGTTTGCCCGTCCCATCCTTACAGTGGTTAACATAAAACTTCCTTTTGCTTCATCTCCTCCGGATACTTCAATGATTGGCTCCAATTCTTTAGCCATTCCTGGTTTTGATACATAAAAAGGTAGGGAATAAAGAGCTGATGCTATGAGTAGTATAGCCACCACCAGGAAAGTGCGTACATACATTTTACGGTTCATCTTCAAAGGACTCCTTCCAAGTAACAATGCTCTGCTTAATTTGATCTATCTTTCCTCTTGCAGCTTCTTCTCCAATACTAATTATTTCCTGTACGTTTGTAAATGATTTCGAGCTGTATTTCTCAACCCTGGGGCGTATCATGACGTCTGAAGCAAACTCCCTGCTTTTAACCAGCTCCATTTGCAGAATATCGAGGCTTTGCATGATGACATCATAGATGGAATTTATCTCCATATCCTGTTTCACGTGGGCTACATCCACACCAATTATGATGTCTGCCCCCATATCCTTAACGACTGAAACAGGAACCCTGTCAACAACGCCGCCATCAACAAGCAGTCGGTTTCCAATTTTTTCGGGAATGAAAATGCCAGGAATGGAGATACTTGCCCGAACAGCCGGTGCGATGGGACCTTCCTGAAAAATGACTTTTTCCCCCGTTTTTATATCAGTGGCGACCACCGCCACAGGAATATCAAGTTCTTCAAATTTCTTACCATATGTAAATACCCTGATTAAATCTTTTGTCCGTTTACCCGAAATGAAGCCCATCTTAGGTATGGCGAAGTCTAAATAATACTTTCGCTTAAATGCACGGGACAACTTATACAGCCTTTCTATATCCGAACCTGCTCCATAAAAGGCAGCAACCATGGCTCCCATGCTGCTTCCAGCAATCATATCTATCGGAATGCCTTCTTGGTGTAATACCTTTATCACGCCAATATGTGCAAATCCCCTAGCTCCTCCTGACCCAAGTGCAAGCCCGACTTTTGGTTTCAACAAAGATAACCCTCCCGCCTATAACTGGTTCAAAATATTGAAATAACACTCATTCAAAGTTATGGTCTTAAACGGATTTATAGAAGCATATTATTTATATTGACAGTGAAACAAGCATGGCAGATATAAACTTTGTAGCCAATGAAGTGATGGCCTGCATTGAAAATTACATTGTGCATATCATTCTCATTTATACATGTCGGTACAATCCATATTCCATCATGCGCTTACTTTTCGAGAAAAGGAAGTTCATATATTATTATATACGAAACGAACTGCCCTTATTTAGTAACCTTCAAGAGGAGGCTGAATTTTGCTAAAATCAAAATCTAAAACAGTACTGTTAGCTACCTCCGTCACGATGATGGCAGTTGGCTTGATCATCTTCCCCCAAGAATCCTTTGAAGCTTCCAAAGGCGGACTGAATATGTGGTGGACAATTGTTTTCCCTTCGCTTCTACCTTTCTTGATTTTCTCGGAGTTATTAATCAGTTTTGGGGTTGTCAGGTTCATTGGCGTCATGCTCGAACCATTTATGCGTCCCTTATTCCGTGTACCAGGAGTGGGCGGTTTCGTTTGGGCGATGGGACTTGCATCTGGGTTTCCAGCTGGAGCGAAGTTCACTGTAAGGCTTCGTCAGGAAGGACAATTGACCCGCATTGAGGCAGAAAGACTCGTTTGTTTTACTAATTCATCTAATCCATTGTTCCTGTTCGTTGCGGTTGCCGTTGGTTTTTTCCACAATCCTCATTTAGGGATCATCCTTGCACTTTCCCACTACCTAGGAAATTTTTGTGTAGGCATCATCATGCGTTTTTACCGTTGGAAAGAAGAAAAATCCCATACAAAAGTAATGACCAAGCTCCCCTCCTTAAGACAAGCCTTTAGCCAAATGCATCGAACCAGATTAAAAGAAACAAGGCCATTTGGCAGTTTACTTGGAGATGCGGTGCTCTCATCCATTCAAACCCTATTAATGATCGGGGGTTTCATCATTCTCTTTTCAGTGGTGAACAAACTGTTATTTCATATGAACATTACCGGATTGCTAGCATCGGGGGTCGCAGGTATTTTACATATTTTTAATTTCCCTGATTCTTTAAGCTTACCCTTCATATCAGGCATGTTTGAAATGACTCTTGGTTCAAAATTAACCAGTACGGTCGAAGATGCGACGCTCTTTCAGCAAACCGTGATGACAAGTTTCATCTTGGCTTTCAACGGGTTCAGCATACAGGCGCAAGTTGCCAGCATCATATCTGCAACAGACATCCGTTTCACTCCCTTTTTTTTGGCTAGGATAGTACATGGCCTTCTGGCATCCGTTATTACCGTCTTGCTATGGGAACCATTCTATAAAGGCAATAGGTACAGCAGCAGCCCGATAAACGCATTTCCAGTCAGCGGTTCCGGTGAACACGTGAATTCCATATATCAGAACATGCTTGATTTCGGTCCCATTTTAACCCTCGTGTTTTTGACCCTATACATCATCATATATACCAAAAGGCTTTTCAAAGGCCTTTCGTAACCGAAAAAAGAGCATTGCGCGTTGGCAATGCTCTTTTTTTCTATCCTTTCAGATCCTCGTACTTTTTGGCCAGAGCTTTCTGAACGACGCTTGGCACCAGTTCTGAGATATCCCCGCCATACTTCGCAACCTCTTTGACGATACTTGAACTCAAGAAAGAATATTGATTTTTCGTCATGATAAAGAATGACTCTATTTTATTGTTAAGGAATCGGTTCATCGAAGTTCCCTGCATTTCATATTCAAAGTCGGAAGTCGCCCTCAATCCCCTGATAATGGCATTCGCGGAAACGCTTTCAGCATAGTCGACCGTCAATCCTTGATAGAAATCCACTTTAACATTCGGCATATGGGCAGTCGCCTCAGTAATCAATTCCAGTCTCTCCTCCACTGTAAAAAGTGAATTTTTCGCTGAATTGTTCACGATGACCACATATACCTCATCAAAAACATTCGCTCCCCTTTGAATGATATCAAGATGACCAAATGTTATTGGATCAAAACTCCCTGGACAAATCGCTATTTTGGACATTCATAGTTCCCCCTGTTCGTGTACGTTTCCCCATTGATAAATCGTAACGGCAATGATGCCATAAACTTCTTTTCTCTTAACGGTAAAGTCACCAACTTTTTCTGGCAATGTTACATCATGGCCATGTTCACAAACAATGTATCCCATATCGTTCAGCAATCGGTATTTATGTATTTCTTCAAGAATCTCTACTAGCTTTTGTTTCTTATAAGGTGGATCAAGAAAAATCAAATCAAAAGTCATTTCCCTTTTCACCAACGCTTTCAGCGCACGCTCCGAATCATTTTTATAAACTTCTGCACGGTCTGAAAACTTGCATAGCTCCAAATTGGCCTTAACCGTTTGATTTGCTTTAAAATCCCGGTCGACAAAAATGGCTTTATCCATGCCTCTGCTTAACGCTTCAATTCCCAGCCCACCGCTCCCCGCAAACAAGTCGAGGACCAGCCCTCCTTCGAAATAAGGACCAATCATATTGAAAATGGATTCCTTGACTTTATCAGTAGTCGGACGGGTTCCTGTACCCGTTACAGCCTTAAGTGGTCTTCCTTTACAAATTCCGGAAACGACCCTCATCATTCTCACCACATTTTATGACAAATTTCTGTTACTTTCCTATCCTAACATATTAGAAAAAGCTAGCCAATATTTAAACCCATTTGGCTTCATTTCCAAGATGAAAATCAACTTAACATTTCGTACCATGAAAAAACATATCCATACTTTTTATAAATCTTTTACATCTTGAATAATAAATGGGTTTTTGGCAATAATGTGAATAACAACATTCCTTTTTATAGGTGTTGTTGCCAACCGCGGAGAAGGCTTACGTTTCCCCATAAGTTCTTCCTCCGGTTTCTCCTCTCCCTTTGCCTTCTGGTTCTTAGTTAGACATAGAAGGACCCTGCATATTTTTGCAGGGCTTTTTTTATTGATAAACCTCTGATATCTAATTTTCATTATCATGATTCGTCAATAAAGTTGTCCTTCTCTTTTATGAGCGATAATGATAAAGTAATGAATAATAAGTTAGTTAGGAGAGGTTTAATTGATTCAACGTTTTATTGAAATTGGACAAGGATATTCCGATATCTATGAATTGCTGGAAGTAGGCCGCAATCAGAAACATCGGGTTGCAAGGCTTCTGGCCATGCATACTACCATAAATGATAAAAAGGTAACGTCATTGGTTATCGTCATGCAGCCCACAGATCCTGGGAAATTCCAGCCGCTTTACATTTGCCGTGAAGGTATACCGAACCCCCATGCCACCAAAAACAAACGCTATGAGCTTTTTGAGAACTTGGCGGAAGAACTGGATAGACCAATTATTGAAATCGACGTAAAACCTTCAGTGCTGTTTGCAGAAATCGAGTTGTACTACCAACATTTAATCGGTATTTTGCGAATGAATAGATATCTGCCCCCATTAGGTTGAAAGATGTTGATCCCTGAATTGAAAAAGGCTGACTCCGCATGAGTTAGCTTTTTTTAAATTCCCATTTTATAATCATATTCTTTCGCTTTATCCGGTTTGGAGTTTTCAAACTCCACCTTCAAAAAAGGCTTGTAAGAAAGGTCCACTTTTTTAACGAACGAATAATTATTCAGTTTTTCCACTAGTGGCTCCACTTCATCCATATTCGTATAAAGCACTACATATTTCAACTTTTTTGAAACATAATGGATATTTCCAAATTTCCTAAGCATTTTGGCTTGTTTTAATGTATGTAAATAGACGATGATTCCCTGTCTCGCTCCAAGCATATCAATAACTCCCTTTTATAAAGGTTTTAACTAAGTGTAGCATAGCAGAATCTTTACTTTCAACCAAGAAAAAAAAGATTATAAACGAAATTCTCTCACTATTATGAATATAAATACTGTGAAGGGAGCCTAGACAAACGATGGATTTAAATAAAATTTGGCATCAATTTATTGATCATCTATTGGATAATGATGAAATTGCCCAAGCTTCGATAAAAAAATTCACAGGTATACCATTTTTATATATCCATTATCATCCGGCACAAAATGATAGTAGTAAGCTTTCTTATTTAATAAAAAAAGCCGCAAGCCTTTCAATGCGTGGCAAGCAGCTTCATTGTGAAACCATTTTCGTACGGCAAGAAGAACATTTATATGTATTCAGGCATCGTTTTTATGTGCCGCAGCAAAAGATGTTTTGCTGCGGCAACCTTTGTCCGGACTGTATTTTATATCGCAGTTAATTGCTTTGTGATGTATCCTTAATATAACCATCCGTTCAAGGAAGGGACTTTATCCATGCACCCCACTGTCTCGAAGAATGACATAGCCACCGAACTCCACAATATTGTCAAATTTCGATGGCTGCATGTTCTTGAATACTGACCTAAATGTTAACGGGCTGGCCATTACCTTAAGCAGAGCACCCACAACCTCCGCCGGTTCCGCAGCTTCCCGTTGAACATCCACCGGATGACACAAAAAATGGATTCCCCGCTGGAGTTTTGACCTGTTCAGAAACCGCTCGGCCAATTCTTCCGCTGATTTCATCAAGAAGGGATTGCAATTCGGTCTCCGCCCGCTTAAACTCAGCAACCGCAGGATGCATATCCATGTCTCGTTTAGCTTGCCTAGTTTCTAAATTGATGCGTTTATAATCCGGATGATATTTACCGAACCTTTGAACATCTTCAAATAGATCCTTTAGCGAAGTAAACTTGGAAATTTTCCGCTGAGCCTCTTTGTCACTTTGTAATTTATATAAACTAAGGAGGTATTCTTCCCCTATTTCAGAATGAAGGATCATTTCAGCTAATCCATCAGCCTGTTGTAAAATGTCGATGATTTCCATAGTAGCAAGCATTAACAAGCTCACCTCCACAACCATTTTACCATTTCTGCCTATTAGATGCTAATGGTTTGATTAAATCGAGGAAGTGATATGTACCTCAATCTCTTTTTGCAGCCCTGTTTTTTCACCGGAACCATTCAAAATCTCCAGCTTAATTTTATGCATGCCATTCGGGACATCCTTTAGGATAAATGCTGCCGTTTTCATATCGACCGTTTTTTGATTATCGATAGATACCGAAACAGTTGCCAATTGTCCGGAATTTGATTCAGAAAAGCCATAGTTTTTCAAGTAGCACTCTACATAGACAGAGTTGCCTTTTACAAAAGTTTTTACCCGAAAGTCCTCATTTGAATTTTGGATGCTCGATACAGTGGTGGCAGCTTTAAGTGTAGAAACACCTTGCATGGCTACTCCTGAATTTTCCGGTTCCGGTATTTTCTTTCCACAACCAGACGCCGCCATCAACACTGTAAGAGCTAATATCAACTTTCTCATTCCATCGTCCCCCTTTTGCCTTTATTGTTCGCCAAAAGGAGTAATTTACTCTTATTTTCTTCATTCACCTGGAGCATTCATCGCTTGAAACATATGAAGCATCATTGAGGCAACCTGAACACTTTCAGAAAATTTAGATACCCGATGCGGAATCGACTTTTCAAAATAATATTTCGCTTCGGTTTCAAACACATCCACTTCATGGGGATTACGCATTAACCTTTTGTACCATGCAGGCTGGATCCTCAAGTAGTTTCGCATATCTTCGTTTGTTTGAATGAATTCATATATATTCTGACGCATGAAAAACCCTCCTTAATCTTTAGTGAATAAAAAAGGGTTAGCTCTCTGCTCTTTTTCTTTTGGGGGAGGACTGGTATCACCTGATTTATTCCCTTGGAAAGCAGATAGCACTCCTTGGATTGCACCGATGGCCTGATTTGCATTCGTAATATATTGTTGAATCTGCCCCATATCCATATTTTTAACTGCACTCATTAACGAACCGATCAGCTCAGTGCTTTGTTCTCCCTTTTCAACCGGCGGTGATGGGGATCCTGTATTCACTTTGGATTCACCCACACTACCGTCAGCCTGCCAGCGTGGATGATCTTCTCCGAGTAAATACCACTCTTCAAAAAGTTCCTGCCATGTTGCTTGTTTGCTTCTCACTTCATTCACTAAATGAGGATGTTCCTTTACAAACTCCCGAAATCCGTCCACGGAGGGCCGCTTTCTTTTTGCCATTACTCTCACCTCACACTTAGACATCGCCTATTGCACCATATGCTAAAGGTGAATAAAAAGTGCATAACATTCCTTTTCAAATGCAATTGGATTTTCCCGTAGTATAATATTAGAAAAAAGAAGGGTTTTCATGTCGGATACAAGTGATTCCAGAACCTGGATGATTTTGCGAATGAAAAAGAGTTTACTTTAAACCTTCCATTGACGTTCGATTAATGTATACATCCGAATGAATACATGGCAAACGATCATCATTGGGGGTAAGGTCCACCCTTGATGCTGGTGAACTTTTTCTATAATCCAGAACAAAAAACGGACCCTAATCGGATCCGTTTTTTATCTCTTTATGAAATTCTGGGTGTAATACTTTTTATATACCCCGACTCCCAGACCTGTGAATTCCTCGTTCAGCATCGCATCCCGATGCCCTTTGCTATTTAGCCAACCTTCCATGACTGCAGCTGCGTCCACATAATTAGCCGCTATATTTTCACCTGCTGCCCTGTATTTTACATGACCTGCATCGAGACGCTTTTCCAAATCACCCTTTGTTTCAGAAACATGGGTTCCTTCAGGTGCGTCCGTCATTTCCCTGCTATGAAGGTAAGCAACCCTTGCTGTTGGGGCATCCCATTCTAAAGGCTTCAAATCAAACCTACTGCGCATGATATTCGTAATATCGAATATTTGCTGCTCATTGCCATCTTCCACTTTAGCCAAGTCTTCATCAGAAAGGTCATTAACTGTCACAAGTTCACCATGATAAGTCAACTCATACGGCTTTTGCTTCAATAGGGCTGAATCATTCAAAAACCGGATGCTTGAAATAGTTCCGGTAAATTTATCCAAATAAAGCTGAACATTAATATTTCCTAAATCAATCAACGGTCTCATGTTCATATCTTCTTCCGACAATTCAAAACGATAGGAACTGTGACCAACCTCAATATCAACTGTGGGTTCCACAAATAAGCTGGAATAGATGGCATCAATCGATTGTCCAATTTTAAAGGGAGCGACATTGACCTCATCACCGATTCCATAAGCAGATACCACTTTTTCATTTTCAACGGCTAATTGGAAATAATTATTATAGTCCTTTTTATAAACCCACCATTCATATCCATAGGCGGACATATCAATTCGATCTGGCTTACCGTATTCTTTTTCTATCTCTTTTGCATTTTTCCCTATTGTTACTGCCAGACCTTCTGTCACTTCAGTAACCCCTTCCTTTTCAGCGGAAGGGCTTTTTTCATTTATATGTTCATTGGGGTTAACGCCTTTGTTACCATCAATAAGAGGGTTTCCTTCATCTTCATCGCCGATATTAAGATATATACCGATTACGAAAAAAATAAGGATTAACACCAACACCTTACCTAAACTGCGCAGAGGAACACTCCCTCTCTCTATCTAATTTATGTATCCAATGCAAAAACCTTTCTTTTCTGATTATATCACTGTTCAATCATAATTTTCTAATTTACGATCGACTGCCCCTTCATTAAATTTATTTTAAAAATGGAACTTTTGTGAATGTTTAAAATCCCCTGGTTGAGTTCATTGCAACTTCCACCATTTCGTACTATTATAAAATATAGGATAAAATGGTATATTATAAACATACTTGGAGATTTTTAATATATTCATGTACATAATATTTTCCCGGTATGTCATTTTAATTCTCAATAGTAAACATAGGAGGTACTACTCGTGAAATTTGAAAGCTTTGGAATCGAAAACATCACTGCCGACTTAAACCGATTAGATGACCTAATGCCGCAGTATGGTTTAATACGTGCAGAACAATGGGATTACGAAAGAGTCAGCTACGATCGTAAGTTCGAATTAAAAGAAGGCACGTTTTACCTGAGAATACTTGGCTATGCTACAGAGGGCGATGTAGGCGCTCACAGGGCCGTCATCAAACTAATGGTTCCTCTATTAGGAAAACACTATTATCCACACGGAGTTGAATATGGAGAAGGAGAGGATTTCCCTGCTTCACTAGTTAAGCAAAGTGAAAAAATCCTCGCTCAAATCAAAGAAGAACTTACACAATTCAACGGCCTTTAGAAGCTGTTAGTGAAAATGCAACGTACAAAGAGAGCGTATCATGAGTGATGCCCTCTTTTTTGTATCCATTACAAAAGCCTGATGCTTTTTTGCACCAGGCTTTTTCATTATTTTAAAATCCTAGAATCGCCTTTATTAAAGATGTTGTTTCCCCGCCATGATAAATGACATAAAGAAGTATGTAAACAGCTACTCCAGTAATCCCAGTGAAAAACCAAATGATACTTGTCGCTGGCCCGATTTTTTTATGAATGGCGAATTTACCTTTAAACCCAGTGGTAAGCATGATGATCCCCAAAACAGCTCCTGTCGTTGCAAGCGTTATATGGAAGATCAAAAAAATCGTATAATAAATTTTAATATCATCGGGTCCGCCAAATGACGTACTACCAATAAAGACCGTCCGAGAAAGATATATAGCGAAAAAGATTACCGCAAAAACCGCAGCTGCCATCATGGTTTTTTTATGGGTCTCGATTTTGCGTTGTTTAATTTGATACCAGCCTATTGCAACAGTGATGGCACTTAATACAATGAAGGCTGTACTTATCGTTGGAAGGATTGGTAAAGACATATGAATTGTAGTCCTCTCTATAATTATTAATCATCTACCATTTTATAAGAGGCAATCATAAAATTCAATAAAATCAAGAATTATTAACAGAATGCTCACTTTTATAGAATTGCCAAGTCAAATCAATGGCTATTTGCTTTAAATAGAAAATCAGGCCATGGCAGATAAAAGACTTGTCGGCGCAAAGACAAGTCTTTTATCGTACAATTATTCTACAGTCTGAAAATCCGAAGGAACCGGATCAATATCATTTTGGCCGCCATTCTCTTTTTTGAACCAAGCAAAGAAAATGACACCTAATACATACCCTAAAACGATTTCTTGAATCACCTTCATAAGAACCCCACCAAGCTGTTGATCCTCAAGCAATGGCAGTCCATTGAACATTTCTGGGCCACTGAGCGTTAAGCCCGACAAAGCTGAAGCCGGAACGCAGAGTTCCATGGCACTGGCCCAAGATTCCGCATTGGTAAAGGTATCATACATTGGATCATTAGCAAAAATGATTAATGCGCAAGCAGGGGTCATAAGGATCCCACTTCCGAAAATATAAGCTACTTTTTTCACACCTGACAGACTTTCACTTTCCGGCAGTTGATTGACAAGCGGGAACCACATCAAAACAGCAGTCGTAAATAAAAGGACCGTGTATCCGGCATGAAACCACATCCCCGTTTTGATAAAGTCGAACACTAACGGGATATGGTACAACGAGAAAAGAACATTAAATAGTAAAAGGGCGACAAGAGGCCTCGTGAAAAATTGAAATAACGTCTTCACTCCCCTTGAATTTATGAAAGTTCTCATAAGCCAATCTGGAATTGCTATGATAAATAAAGGCGGAATCACGAGATAGAGCAGTGCCATTTGAAACATGTGGGCACTGAACATGATATGGCTCAATAAGTCCAGTGGCGATCCTTTTACCACATATAGTAGGAACATGGCTATCAAAAAATAAGTTGCCTGTTTACCGGAAAGCGATGAACTGTCCGAAAACTTCTCCCTTTTTTTTGTCACCAGCCAAAAATAGCCAACGGTTATAAGTACGAGGACGGCAAAATAATAAGGACTCCACAAAGCGCGAAATCCGAAAATATCAATAGACAAAAAAATCACCTCGTTCATGAACTTTTTCTTACTCTCATTATACCTAAAATGAAACATGGTAACAAATATAGATAAACCTGGATTCTTTTTCTAGCTCATCACATAAAGAAAACCGGCTATCATTCAATAGCCGATTTTCTTCGTAATTCATATCCAGACGATCGTTAAGAAAGTCAGCACTGTTATCAAGCCGACTGCGAGGCCGGAAAATAAGAACAATGCAATGGTTCCATGCCCTTTATGCTTCATATGCATGAAATAATACAATTGGAAAATCACTTGTACAACTGCCAGCAGCAAAATGACCGGTTTAATGAACCAATGTGAAAAACCCTCAATTCCTACTGCAGCAAAAGCGATCAATGTAAAGAAAATCATAAGTGTAAATGTTATCACTTGGTGTTTCATCTCTTCAGCATTCTTCTTACGGCGATATTTTAAATCGACATTCGGGTTCGCTGAATTTGATTGTTCATTCGCCATCAGTTATCCCACCATTCCCATTAAGTATACAACAGTAAAGATAAACACCCAGACTACGTCAATGAAATGCCAATATAGGCTCGCAACATAAAATTTAGGGGCATTGTACAAATTCAAACCCCTTCTTGCATTACGCACCATAAGAGATATGATCCAAACAAGACCGAAAGCAACGTGTCCTCCATGAAACCCAACTAACGTATAAAACGCGGAGCCGAAGGCACTGCTCGTAAATGTATGATGGAATTCATGAACATAGTGATTAAATTCATAAATCTCGAGTGCAAGAAAACCAAAACCAAGGGCAACCGTAATCAAAAGCCATGCCTGCATTTGTTTAAAGTGGTTATTTTTCATATGGTACATCGCATACACACTGGTTAATGAACTGGTCAATAACAGCATGGTTGCTACAAAAGTCAGCGGTAATTCGAATAAATCTTTAGCTAAGGCAGCATCACCATTTGGAACTTTATCCTTCAATGCAAGGTAAGTTGCAAAAAGTGAGGCGAATAATACCGTCTCTCCACCAAGAAACAACCAGAATCCCAAATACTTATTTTTACCTTCTAAAGTCGCTTTCTCGGGAGAAGCAGGCCAAGTGGCATCCGTGAATCTTTCATCTGTTTGCATTATGCCTTACCTCCCTTGTCTTTATCGTCCATAAGGTCTTCTTTATGAATATGGTACCCATGATCGTCTTTAACGGAACGAATAAACATTGAACCAAATGTTACCAAAAGTCCAATAATCATGATAGGCAGGGTCCATGTCTTATCATCCATATGGTATAAAGCCCCGAATGCGGCGATAAATAAACCTGAAGCAATCGTTAAAGGAAGAATGGATGAATTAGGCATATGGATATCCCCAAGTGGTTCTGCAGGAGTCATTTCCTTTTTCCCTTCCATTTTTTCAACCCAGTAAGGATCTAATCCGCGGACTAGCGGCAGTTGTTTGAAATTATAAAACGGCGGTGGTGATGGAATGGCCCATTCAAGAGTACGGCCGTCTCCCCATGGATCATTGCCGACTTTTTTATTTTTCGCTGAAGTAATGATGATATTGATTACCATGACGATGACTGCAAAAGCCATCAAGAAGGCACCGACTGTACTGATCATATTACCCGTATTGAGTCCTTGATTGTCCAAGAACGTGAATACGCGGCGAGGCATCCCCATCAGGCCTAAGAAATGTTGAATGAAGAACGTTAAATGGAAACCGATCAAGAACGTCCAAAATGTGACTTTCCCCAATTTCTCGCTTAACATCGTTCCAAACATCTTCGGCCAATAGAATGTGACACCAGCCAATAATCCCAATACAACCCCACCGACGATTACATAGTGGAAATGGGCAACAACGAAATAGCTGTCATGGAACTGGTAATCAGCAGGAGCAGATGCGTTCATGATACCTGTCACGCCACCCATGGTAAAGGAAGGAATAAAGGCAACTGCATAAAGCATCGGCACCGTGAACTTGACGCTTCCTCCCCACATCGTAAAGATCCAGTTGAATATCTTAATACCTGTCGGTACTGCAATAGCCATGGTCGCCACGGCAAAGATCGCATTCGCGATCGGTCCTAAACCAGTGGTAAACATGTGATGCGCCCAAACCATGAAACCTAAGAAACCGATTAAAACGGTTGCAAACACCATCGATGAATATCCGAATAATCTTTTTCTTGAGAAGGTAGCGAAAATTTCGGAAAAAATACCGAAAGCAGGAAGGATTAGGATATATACCTCCGGGTGACCGAATATCCAGAATAAATGCTCCCAAATGATCGTATTCCCGCCAGCTGCTACATCAAAGAAATTCGAGCCGAACATCCTGTCGAACATCATTAACACCAATCCTACCGTAAGCGGAGGAAAAGCGAATAATATCAATGCGGAAACAACGAAAGTCGACCAGGTAAACAGCGGCATACGCATATATGTCATTCCAGGCGTACGCATATTGATAATGGTTACAAGAAAATTGATCCCCGCAATTAATGTTCCCAACCCTGATATCTGTAATCCCAGGACGTAAAAATCAATACCATGGCCTTCTGAGTGCAGGGAAAGTGATGCATATGATGTCCAGCCAGCATCAGGAGCCCCACCTAAAAACCATGAAAGATTCAGAAACAATCCCCCAAAGAAAAACAACCAAAAACCTAACGAATTCAAAAATGGGAACGCAACATCACGTGCCCCTATCTGTAATGGTACCACAGCATTCATTACAGCAAATACCAATGGCATGGCCGCCAGAAATATCATTGTCGTACCGTGCATGGTCAAAATTTCATTATAAAATCCGGCACTTACGAAATCATTATTTGGAATTGCAAGCTGGATACGGATAAACATCGCTTCCAAACCGCCGATTACAAAGAATAACCCGCCAGAGATAAGATATAAAATGGCGATTTTCTTATGGTCTACCGTCGTCAGATAATCCCAAAGCGTAGCGCCAAATCCTTTTTTATTAGCGTACGTACTCACGATTTAACCTCCTTAATCAATGTTCTATTTGTCTTCCACCTTAAGCTCTAATAGATAAGCGGCCAGTGCATTAATATCTGAATCCGAAAGTTCACCGTAAGTACCGGTCATCGTGTTGCCCGGTTTATACTTCTCAGGATCCTTGATCCATTTTTTCACATTCTCTTCCGTATGATCCAATACGCCAGCTACTTTTTGGCGTTCACCGAATGTAGCCAGATTCGGAGCTTGACGTGCAGCTTCAGGCCTGCTGTCATTAGGTGTTACCGCATGGCAGCCAATACAACTTTGATTAAAGACATCTTCCCCCTGTTTGGCCAGATCACCTTCAACGACAGGTTCCTTCGCGGCTTTCATATCTTTAGTCCAAGCTTCAAAATCGCTTTTAGACTTCGGTACGACCTTAAAATCCATCAAAGCATGTGAAGGACCGCAAAGTTCCGCACACTTCCCGTAAAACAAGTTGTTAGAATCTTCTGCCTTTTCACTGTCGAATTCCAAGAAAAACTGATTGTCCCCATCTGTATTTGTATCCATCTTTCCTCCGGCAGCCGGTACCCAGAATGAATGCTTAACATCCGAAGCAGTTAAGTTGAAATACACTTTTTGATCTGTTGGCACAACCAAATCCTGACTTGTTACAACGCCAAGGTCTGGATATTCAAACTCCCACCAATAAAGGTTCGCCCTGACATTCACGACTAGCGCATCCTTCGTTTTTCCATCCTTATCTTTCCTGTCCATTGCCTTTGTGTCGGCTAAGTCGAAAGTCGTGACGACAGTTGGAACAGCCAGAACAATTAAAAGAAGGATAGGAATAACAGTCCAGATAATTTCGAGTTTATGACTTCCTTCAATTTGTTTCGGTATTGTATCGTCGCCTTTCTTCCGACGGAAGCGCAGTAAAACTACAACGAACAAAATAATCACAACAATAATAACCAGTACCATGATCAGTGTACTCAATATCAGTAAGTCATACTGAGATTGCGCAACATCGCCAGCTGGCTTCAGCGCGGATAGAAATGGTTCGCCGCAGCCCGAAAGGACAAGTCCTACAATACCCAGCAGGGCAATTAGGCGCCATTTATGCAGCCTTTTTTTCATAGCTTCAGAAACCCCCTCTTTCGTCAAAATTTTCTTATAAAAATAAAAATGGGCGCAATTGCGAATATTCTCTCTATGTCAATTTCTAAAAAGAAAGAATCCCTAATCTAAGGAATTATAAAGATGATGAATGTAACCGCTCTTATGTATTACCCAGTTGACTACGTTAATATGTATGTATGGCGGTCAGCTTTATTTATGAGTAAGCTGGAGCCTGGAAAAGAACAGGCACCAGCTTATTTTAACCAAAACTAGATGAGTGTAACAATAACCATCGCTACAAATAAAATGGTCATATAATTTAAAGAATATACAAACATGGAGGTTGCCCATTTAACATCATCTTTCTTTTTATACCCCATAATCCCCAAAATAAGCCAACCTGTGCTCAATAAAGCAGCAAGAATTACTAGTGGAGTTCCTAATGGAGTTAAAAAGAAAGGAACGAACATCAAACAGACGATCCATAAAATAATCGATCTTTTTGCGGCCTTGAACCCTTTTACGACCGGAAGCATAGGTACTCCTGCTGCACGATATTCTTCGACACGCCTCATTGCAAGAGCATAAAAATGAGGAGGCTGCCACAAGAACATGATCGCAAACAGGACCCAGGCGATCTTATCAAGGCCCGGGTCGACTGCAGCCCACCCGATAAGCGGAGGCACCGCTCCGGATATACTGCCTATAATCGTATTCGAGACAAATCTACGTTTGAACACCATGGTATATAAAACAACATAGGCGAAGACGCCAAATGCACCTATTATGGCAGTTGTCATATTAGTCAATGCAAGTAAAATCAGCCCTGCAGCAATTAAGCCGAAACTTAACGCCAATACCTTCGAAGGCTGTACTTTCCCAGTTACCGTTGGACGGTTTTTCGTTCTTTCCATTAAATGATCGATATCACGGTCATAATAATTATTGAAACTGCAAGATCCTGCCATTATGAGCGCCGAACCTGCAAGTGTATAAAACACTACATCTAGATTGCTTAAGAAACTAAGCCCCGAAAAATGAAGAGCTAACCACACGCCGGTAAAAGCTGTAATTATATTTGAATTGACAATCCCCACTTTTATAAGTGCGAGAAAATCCTTCCAAGCTGTTGTTTCAGGTATATCCGATTGAAGGGCGGCTTTACTGTCCTCCATGACAGCTTCTGACAAACCCCTTGTTTCTGACATTTGTTTTCCTCCTTTAAATCATTCAGCACAGACGCAAATGCAAAAAAATACTTACATATGCTATAGAACATTATTTCATACTTTTTGATATTTGTAACCAAGGAAGCGTAAACAAAAAGTAAATTATTTACCAATGACCGTTGTCAATGGAATCCATCGAGAACTATCATTCTTAATATCATGCTTAATAACAGTAAAATTTAGTAAAATCATTTCTTCAATATATTAAAACACATTTTTGGAAGCTTTTGTGAAAATTTTTCGGGTATTTTTTGACCAATTTGTGTCTCAATAATTTAATGGTCTTGTAAGATGTTCATCAAGAACATGAATAGTATGCTATTATCATCATCCCCTAGGCTTTATCCCTATTTTACTCCTTCTTGAAGTTTACACTCCCTTTATTTCTATCAAAGTCTTTTGTAACTTTCAACTATTTCAGGCATTTTAATTAATAGTTATAATATTAACTGAACTTGTAAAATCATTCTATTTTGTGTAATATCGAGGAAGTTCGACAAATATTATGAAAAATCTTATGCTATTATTAATTTTATGGAACAACCCTAATTTGCTACAGAGAAAAAGGTGGGACTACTAGTGAAATCGTCTCTTAAATGGTTTGCTGTTTTAACAACGATTGTAATGCTTTTCATCTTACTTGGTGGAGCTTTAGTCACGAAGACGGATTCCGGCATGGGATGCGGCAGGTCCTGGCCATTGTGCAATGGGCAATTGATCCCGGACAAAATCACCATTGAATTGGTCATTGAGCTTTCACATCGACTCGTTTCAGGTGCTGGAGGATTCTTGGTTTTAATTTTATCGTATATGTCCTGGAAAAAAATAGGTCATATTCGCGAAGCGCGTTTCTTATCCGTACTTTCATTTGGTTTTCTGTTACTACAGGGATTGATTGGGGCGGCTGCCGTCATTTGGTCACAATCCGATTTCGTCCTTGCCCTTCATTTCGGCATATCGCTCATTTCCTTTGCTGCCGTCTTTTTACTGACACTGTTGATTTTTGAAGTAGACAAGAAGTTCGAAGCCGAAAAACTTATAGTTGACAAACGAATGCAATTCCATATTATCGGAGTATTGATTTTTTGTCTGGTAGTCGTATATACGGGTGCTCTTGTAAGGCATACAGAATCAAGTCTTATCTGTAAGGATTGGCCTTTATGTGTAAATGACAGTCTTGCACTCCCTTCCAACCTTTATGAATGGATTCAGATGGGGCACCGTGCAATGGCAGGCGCTATTTTCATTTGGGTATCATATGTGGCTTATATCGCAACAAAACATTACAAAAATCAAAAAGTGTTATATGGCGGTTGGATTGCTGCATTCATCCTTGTATTTTTACAGGTTACCGCTGGAGCCTTTATCATTTTCTCAAGGCAAAACTTATATATCGCATTGACACACGCATTATTCATTGCCTGCTTTTTTGGTGTAATGAGCTATTTGATGCTATTGACATCAAGAAGCAAAAAAAATGCCCTAGCCAAGCAAAAAAGGAACTCCCCTCAAACAGTCAAAGGACAAGATGAACAGGATATAACACCAACGATCCCCGCCCGTTAATGTCTGATTGTTCAATTAATAATAAAAATAAAAACCACCATTCCAGGGAATGGTGGTTTTTATTTTATCCTAAGGTAGGGCTTCGATGACCATACATTGCCTAAAAAGAGGCAACAGAACAGCTTAAAACCTTAATCATACCCAACATACCCCAAGTCATTCAAAAGGTCTCAGTCAGCGATATTACTTAGTTATTTCAATCAATAAGTCTCCAGTACTGATCGCTTCTCCATCTTTCACATAAATATCTTTAATGGTCCCGGAGAATGGTGCTTGCACGGTAGTTTCCATTTTCATCGCTTCCGTAATGATCAGGTGATCCCCCTGCTTGACCTGATCGCCTTTCTCGACCACTACACGAATAACCGTACCTGGCATTGTCGCACCGAGTTGTTCTTTATTTTTTGGATCAGCCTTCATTTTTGATACAACGGAAGATTTAATGTTTTCATCCTTGATGATCACTTCACGTGATTGGCCATTCAACTCAAAATACACAACCCGTGTCCCATCAGCCAATGGCTGACCGATTGAAACCAATTTTACGATGAGCGTTTTACCCTTTTCAATTTCAACTTCGATTTCTTCCCCTAGCCTCATTCCATATAAGAAAGTCGCGGTATCGAGGTTGGAAACATCACCAAACAGCTCAATCGTTTTATTGTAGTCCAAGAATACTTTTGGATATAGGGCATATGCAAGCACATCGAAATCAGTGACTGCCCGTCCCAATTCCTTGAATAATTCTTCTTTAAGAGCTGCAAAGTCCACCTCTTCCAATAATTCGCCCGGTCTCACTGTTATAGGTTTCTTCCCTTTCAGGATAACGTCCTGAAGTTCTTTAGGGAATCCCCCAACAGGCTGACCTAGATAGCCTTCGAATAACTCTATGACTGAATCAGGGAAATCGATGGATTTGCCTTTTGTCAGAACATCTTCTTCAGACAGGTTATTTTGAACCATAAATAAAGCCATATCCCCAACAACTTTCGAAGAAGGAGTTACTTTAACGATATCGCCGAACAATACATTGACACGCTGGTACATTTCCTTAACTTCATGCCAGCTGTCTCCCAGCCCCACTGCTTTGGCTTGCTGCTGCAGATTACTATATTGACCCCCTGGCATCTCGTGTTTGTAAACCTCGGTATGAGGCGCATTCATGCCGCTTTCGAAGTCATGATAGAATTTCCTGACCTCTCCCCAATATTCTCCTAAACGCTCTAGCGAGTCGACTTCCAATTTAGGCTGTCTGTTTGATCCCTCCAAAGCATAATGAAGTGTTTGTACACTTGGCTGCGAGGTTAGTCCAGCTAAAGAACCAATCGCCGTATCGACGATATCCACTCCAGCTTCAATCGCTTTCGAATACATGTAAATTCCATTTCCGCTTGTATCATGCGTATGCAAATGGATCGGAAGGGATGTAGATTCCTTCAGTTCCGAAACTAGGCGGTAAGCAGCTTCAGGTTTCAAGAGGCCCGCCATATCCTTGATCGCTAAAATATGGGCACCGGCATGTTCTAATTCTACTGCCATATTTTTATAGTAGTCGATATTGTACTTGCTGCGTGATGGATCATTCAAATCCCCTGTATAACAAATGGCAGCTTCTGCAATTTTGCCGGATTGACGGACTGCATCAATAGCCAATTCCATCCCTTTAACCCAGTTTAAACTATCGAAGATACGGAAAACATCAATGCCTGCATCCGCTGATTTCTCTACGAATTCACGAATGACATTATCAGGATAATTTTTATAACCAACTGCATTTGAAGCCCTTAAAAGCATTTGTAATAGGACATTCGGTGCTTTTTTCCTGAAACTTAACAGCCTGTCCCACGGATCTTCTTTCAAGAAACGATAGGCGACATCGAAAGTTGCCCCGCCCCACATTTCCATTGAAAATAAATCAGGAAGCAGTTTTGCTGTAGGCTCAGCGATATCCAGGATATCTTTCGACCTAATTCTCGTCGCCAGTAAAGATTGATGCGCATCACGGAAAGTCGTATCGGTGATCAATACCTCTTTCTGTTCTTTGATCCATTTGACCAGTCCCTCTGCTCCTTGCTGTTCAAGTATATTTTTTGTACCTGAGATAAGGGGCAGGCCTTCAACATTCGGAATTGGAGCTGGATCAAAGACAGGTTTTTTCTTTTTCTCGACTCCCGGGAATCCATTCACGGTCACATTTCCGATGTATGAAAGCATTTTTGTCCCACGGTCTTTTCTGATTGGGAAGCTAAATAGTTCCGGTGTTGAATCAATGAATGATGTATCATATTCCCCGGTTATGAATTTTTCATGTTTTACAACATTTTCAAGGAAAGGGATATTTGTTTTAATACCACGAATCCTGAATTCCTTAAGGTTACGAACCATTTTGGAAGCCGCCTGCTCAAATGAAAGCGCATGAGTAGAAAGTTTAACGAGAAGGGAATCATAATATGGTGTGATAACCGCACCTTGGAATCCATTCCCTGCGTCCAGACGAACACCAAATCCCCCACCGGAACGGTAAACCATCATTTTCCCGGTATCAGGCATGAAATTATTCAATGGGTCCTCAGTCGTCACCCTTGATTGAATCGCATATCCATGAGTTTTAATACCTGCTTGTTCGGGAATCCCGATCTTTTTGCCGTGGAGTTCATGCCCTTCAGCAACCATGATTTGAGATTGAACGATATCAATGCCCGTAATCATTTCAGTGATGGTATGCTCGACCTGCACCCGTGGATTTACTTCAATAAAGTAAAATTCGCCATTGGCGACAAGGAACTCGACCGTACCGGCGTTTACATAATCAATGTTTTTTGCCAATTTAACGGCTGCCTCACAAATCCTTTCCCTTAAATCCTCTGAAAGGGAAACGGAAGGTGCTACTTCCACAACTTTTTGGTGCCGTCTCTGAACGGAACAGTCACGTTCATATAAATGGACGATATTCCCATGGGTGTCAGCCAAAATCTGAACTTCGATATGTTTCGGATTTTGTATGAATCTCTCTACATAGACTTCATCATTACCAAAAGCTGCTTTAGCTTCTGATTTTGCCCGATCATATGCCTCTTCAACTTCTTCGATTTTTTCGACAATCCGCATTCCGCGTCCGCCACCGCCTAAAGAGGCTTTTATAATAATTGGAAAACCGTATTGTTCACCAAATTCCTTGACTTCTTCAACACTGGTCACCGGTCCATCGCTGCCAGGGATAACCGGAATATCGGCCAATTCAGCTTGTGTTCTAGCTTTTACTTTGTCACCAAACATATCCAGGTGTCTTGATTCTGGTCCGATGAAGATGATGCCTTCTTCCTCACAACGTTTCGCAAATTCAATATTTTCTGAAAGGAAACCATAACCTGGATGAATCGCATCGACTCCGCTCATTTTGGCAATCGCAATAATGCCTTCAATATCCAGGTAGGCATCAATCGGTTTTTTGCCTTCCCCAACCAAATATGCCTCATCCGCTTTATATCGGTGATAAGAACCATAATCTTCCTTTGAATAGATTGCAACTGTGTGAATGTCTAATTCCGTACATGCCCGAAAAATCCTAATCGCTATTTCCCCACGATTTGCCGCAAGTACTTTTTCTATACGTTTCCCCATTGCTACCACCCTAATCAATATGTATTTTTAATGAATATATAGAAAAAAAGCGTGAAAGATTTCCAACACTTTTTATTCATAGTTTTATTTCCCAATTAAGGAGATCAATCTGATTAAGCTCTTTTTATCGATGAGGTAATTATTTTGATATATTTTATATTGTTGTTTTTTTCGTACGGTAAACATTAAAAAGAGCCCTACACCATTAGTAAATGAAAATTAACTATAATAATATATTATCAATTTGATTTAACATTCAATTAATATAACCATAATACTAAAATTAACTGAATACAATAAAAAAATAAAAAATTACATATATTCGTATATAAAAACAAGGAATTAGCTCTGGATTTCCCCACTAACAATACATTGTTAATCAAAGATATACGACCTGAAAATGCTTTATGTTTAATACTTTATTGAGGAAATTTAAAATGTGAAGGTGACCAATAAACATTACATTGATAATTAAAAAATAAAAAATTAAATTTCTGAAGCTAATTAGTATGTAACAATTAACAAAAAGTATAACACCATTAATATATGTGTGTATATAAATAAAAAACTCAAACAATCATCGAGATTTGTTTGAGTTAGTATGTTTTATCTATTATTTTTTTAATGATGCTTCATGCAAAACTGACAATTCCTGTTCAAGGGTTTCCAACAGGGATTTACCCTCGGTTTCCCCTACCAAACCTAAACGTACGGCAAAATCAATTTCTCGTGATAGGCCGAACATTTGTGTATCAAGTACCTCTTCATATAAAGGACATTGAGGCATAGTGAGATTTTCCATTTGAACTTTTATCAGTTTTAGAATCTTGTCAGCATCTGCTTTTAATAAAGCATAAGCTTTTTCTCGATGATTGACAAGCATATCAGATGCCATGTTAAATCCCCCCGCTCAGAGCGATTAAATCTTATCTCTAAATTCTACCTTTAGTTTTGTGAAAAAGCAAGGACATTGACAAACAATTTGCCATTGAGATATCACGAGCACCTCTCATATGAATATACCCAGACATGAAAATTGTTCACCATCGTGAAGATGTGACATTTCAATTATAATTGATTATAATCATTAAAGAGCAGCAGAAAGGAATGAGATATTTGGAACCCATCGTATTTATAAATGGAAAAGTGAAATATCCAATTACTCTAGATCCCGGAGTATGGATTTTTGATGACCGTAAAGTTGAAATCGATACATATTTCCACGCTGAAAGAGTTCAAGTCAATGAATTAGAAGAATATACGATTGCCGCCTCCAAACATTGGCAAAAAGAAATACAGGAAGGCGCAACAATGCCACCCACATTAAAAACGGAACGAAAGTTCGAGAAGCAAAGATTGCTGGAAGGGACTTTCGGCATCCCCTTAGAACCTTTTTTAAAAAATGCCGAACCTGAAAGTGGGGTAACTGAAGTTATCGTTACAACCGATGATGGGGAACTTACATTCCCGTTTAAAACGGCACTTGAATTTTTCCTGGGCTTTTCAAAGGATGGCAAGCCGCTTAAAATAGCCGAGGGCGGCCCTCTGGAAATTTATTTCGGAGACGCTTCCAACATCAATGATCCGATAAAAAATGTACGGTCCTTCACTGTTAAATAAGGCTTAGTCCATTCCTACCAAAAACTTTAGAGCAACCGGCAAGGGATATCCCTTGCCGGTTGCTTTATAAAAGCGTAGCCGCTAGTTGGGCCAATCCAGATCTTTCCCCTTTTATCAATTTAACATGGCCAGCAATACGCTCGGTCTTGAATTTTTCCACCACATAGGTCAAACCATTATTATATTCATCTAAATAAGGATGATCTATTTGTTCGGGATCTCCCATTAATACAATTTTGCTCCGTTCCCCTACTCTCGTCAAGATGGTCTTGACCTCATGTTTTGTTAAGTTCTGCGCTTCATCGATGATGATGAACTGATCCGGGATGCTCCTTCCCCTGATATAGGTGAGGGCTTCCACTTCAATCGAACTCATGCCTGCTAAAATGGCATCCAATTCCCCAGGTTTTTTCGTATTGAACAAAAATTGGAGATTATCGAAAATAGGCTGCATCCAGGGTCTTAATTTTTCTTCTTTTTCCCCTGGCAGATAACCAATATCTTTACCAACCGGTACAATGGGCCTAGCAACCAGAAGTTTCTTATATTGAGACAAATCTTCAGTCTGCATCAAACCTGTTGCCAATGCCAATAAAGTCTTACCTGTCCCCGCCTTACCAATGAGCGTCACAAGCTGGATATCCGAACGGAGCAACAAATCAAGAGCCATCGTCTGTTGGACATTTCTCGGTTTAATCCCCCAAATATGTTCCCCTTCATACATCAGTTTCTTAACGAATCTGCAGTTCTCATCCACGATCCCAATTGCAGAAGCTGAACTTCCAAGCGTGTCCTTCATTAACAGGAATTGATTGGGATAATATAAATCTTTTGTCAGTTCTTCCAGTGCCAGAAAGCTTTTTTCATAAAATTTATTCAGATTATCAATCGAGACAAACACTTCTTTGTGCCCAGCATATATATGGTCCAGTTCTACGACACGATCATTTAAAAAGTCCTCTGCCTCAAGACCGATGGCATCCGCCTTAACCCTGACGAGCGTATCCTTGCTAACTAAAATGACCGTTTTCCCCTCTTCCTTCGTCTCTTCTTCCAAAGAAAGATTTTTTGCGACTGCCAATATCCTGTTATCATTCGTTTTCTCCACAAAAATTTCCTGCAGCTTATGAAATGAACGGTGGTTGAGTTCAATCCTTATGCTACCTCCATTATGAAGCGGAATACTCTGATGAAGCTTCCCTTTTTCTCGAAAGCTATCGATCAATTTTGATACTTGCCTGGCATTCCTTCCGATTTCATCCATATACCTTTTTTTCGAATCCAATTCTTCTAATACGACTGCTGGAATAACAACTTCATTATCTTCGAATGAATAAATCGAATACGGATCCTGCAACAGGACATTTGTATCTAAAACATAGATTTTTTTCCCCAATATGACGCCTCCTGCCTGCTCTATAGGATATGCCTTACCATTTACTACACTCAGCAGTTATGTAGCGGACGAGACTGTTGATAAAATATATGTTCCTTTGCATAAAGATAGAAGAACATTTACAGACTATAAAGAAAACTTCCAGCAAAGAATGCAATCCCCAATATTGATACACCATGTTTCGCTGCATTTTATACTTATATGCATCAGACTTGGTCATTGATGGGCAGGCTGGAATCAAATAAGAACATTAAGGAGGTTTTACATTGCAAAAAATCTTATTGTCGCTCGCTGCTGCTTTGTTGATGACAGGTTGCTCAATGGATAATAAAAATGAAGTGTCTGAAAATAATTCGAAAAATAATTTAACGAAAGTCAATAATACGGCCATTAAGGAAGCAGACAGGCACACAGGTCAGCAAACAGCGGAAAGACTCACCGGTTTGGCTAAATCCATTCCGGAGGTGAACGATGCCACCGCAGTCGTACTTGGCAAATATGCCATCGTAGGAATAGATATTGACCAGGATATTGAGCGTTCACAGGTTGGAACGATAAAGTACTCAGTTGGAGAAGCTTTAAAACATGATCCTGATGGTGCAAATGCCATCATCGTCGCTGACCCAGATTTAAATGAGCGGATCAGGGAGGTTGCCAAAGATATTAAAGATGGCAAACCGGTAACTGGGATACTAAATGAACTGGCTGACATCACTAGTCGAGTCATCCCTGAGGTTCCTGGAGATATTTTAACCCCAACGCCATCGAAGAACATCGACAAGGAAAAAAATAAACTTGATGATAAAACGGAAAGAACAGAACTCGATAAAGAGCAAAATGATCAATCCAATCACTATAAAGAATGAATTTTCCTGACCCGAAGTGAATCTTCGGGTTTTTGTCTATCCCCGCCATGAACCAGTTTACTTTTAACCTCCAAATGTTAGTTTCACTTTATCCTCGTTTTACCATAAAAATATTGGTATACTTAAAAGCATATTCAAATTGAAGTGAGGTTCAACTAATATGAAGGTTAAATGTGTAATATGCGATCAAATTGAATCTATACCTGACGATAGCCCAGAAGCAAAGAAACTACGCAACCGTCCTATACATACCTATATGTGCAATACATGCAACCAACGCATAGAAGAGCGTACGAACGAGCGGATTGCTACCGGAAACTTCCGCCTTTATCGGACGATCAAACATGAAGATGAATGGTAAGATATTTTATAAGGTTTTCCTGATTGGTCTCATCAATGGAATTCTGCTTGGAGTGATTATGAAGTGGGTCGAAATGTTTTCCGGTAAACCAGTGTATAAGCTTTTGCTGAATGTGGATTTCCTTCCTGTAATAGGGGATGTTTCCTTGAGTGAGGCATCATCATTTCTTCCACCTCCTTTTCTCACTGGCAATTACGTTTAGTTACGTTTTTATTCTTCACCCTTTTAAATTTCCAGTAAATGGAACAAATCCACACTTGCTTTTATCACGGTCATTCCCGCCACCATGCTTTACTTCCCACTTTCGGCGCTGTCGAAACAGAAGTTATCCTTCCCTTTGATTTGACAGTCTTCTTTTTGTCGGCAATCTTACATTTTTTTCACGGACTTTCCCTGCCTAAAGCAATAAAAAAAGAACCGTGCGTATGCACGGTTCTTTTTTTTACCATTACTCGATATTTTTATACTTCTCTGGCTCTAACTGAATTTGGTCTAACATGATATCAATCAATTCAATCGGATAACGTTGCTTTTTCTTTTCATCTTCCATAAGATACTCGACGAAATAAAAAGGTCCTGTTTTTGAAACCGAATCGATTATCACCTGATGATCGTCTTTCAGCATCTGCATGAAAAACATTTCTGTATCGCGTGCAGCTGTATCATCAGGCCTTGCATCACAGACAACTTTGATCGTCAACCAATTGTATAAAGCATCCTGTAATGATTTCATTATCTTAAGCCTGTTCTTCTTTTCTCGAATTATGAAGACGGATTCTATAAATCCCAAGAACAAACGAAGCGATGACTAATGCCTCTCCCATAGGAAGAAACACCGCAAAGAAAGAAAGAAGGGTACATCCAAGTGCCATTACCACATAAATGACCACATTTTTTAGCAAAGGTAACTTTTTGGCAAAACCTAACTGATAGACAAGGATGCATAATCCAAAGACCGTCAAATATAAATACCACATTCCTGCTTCAGGATTTTCATCCACTCTGTACAAGGCTGCAAAAAATGATAATCGCTCTTGGATATCCAATCTTTTCTCCTCCTCTTGCTATTTATTTTTCTTCAACAGCAACTTTTTTTCGTTTAGCTGCTCTTTCACGCTCGTTTTTATCAAGAATTTTTTTACGAAGACGGATTGAATCTGGAGTTACTTCACAATACTCGTCATCGTTCAAATATTCTAGAGCTTCTTCAAGGGACATGATTCTTGGCTTTTTCATGGAAGAAGTCTGGTCTTTATTTGCTGAACGCATATTTGTCATTTGTTTCGCTTTAACGATATTAACAGTCAAATCGCTATCGCGGTTATGTTCCCCGACGATCATGCCTTCATAAATGTCCGTACCTGGCTCAACGAAAATAACACCGCGGTCTTCAACTTGCATAATACCATATTGTGTAGTTTTTCCTGACTCCATGGATACAAGTACACCTTGACGTCTTCCGCCGACTTGACCTTGCGCCATTGGTTGGTAGCTGTCAAATGAGTGGTTCATGATACCATATCCGCGTGTAATCGTTAAGAACTCAGTTGAATAGCCAATAAGTCCGCGAGCTGGGATCGTGAACAATAAACGAACTTGCCCGCTTCCACTATTGATCATATCCAACAATTCACCTTTACGGGCTCCCATTGATTCCATGATCGAACCAGTGTGCTCCTCAGGTACGTCTATTTGTACACGTTCAACTGGCTCACAACGGACACCATCAATCAAACGAACGATAACTTCCGGTTTAGAAACTTGCAGTTCATAACCTTCACGTCTCATGTTTTCGATCAGGATGGATAGGTGAAGCTCCCCACGACCTGAAACAATCCAGACATCCGGAGAATCAGTATTTTCGACTCTTAAGCTGACATCCGTCTGCAATTGATTTCTCAAACGCTCTTCAATTTTACGAGCTGTAACGAATTTACCTTCCCGCCCTGCGAATGGGCTGTTATTTACAAGGAAAGTCATTTGTAATGTCGGCTCGTCAATACGCAGGATAGGCAGAGCTTCAGGGTGTTCTGTCGGACAAACCGTTTCCCCTACGTTAATATCCTCCATACCAGAAACGGCAATCAAATCACCGGCAACAGCTTCTTGGATTTCAACTTTCTTCAAGCCAATATAACCAAAGATTTTCGTTACACGGAATTGTTTAACCTTCCCATCAAGTTTCATTAAGGAAACTTGTTGACCTACATGCATTTTACCGCGGAATACACGGCCAACGCCAATACGTCCCACATAATCATTATAGTCAAGTAAAGCCACTTGGAATTGAAGCGGTTCATCTGAGTTATCAATTGGTGCAGGGATCGTTTCGACGATTGTTTCGAAAAGTGGGGTCATGTCTTTTTCTTGTTTAGCAGGATCTGAATCCAAGCTTGCAGTACCAGCAATACCTGAAGTGAAGACAACTGGGAAGTCTAACTGTTCTTCTTCAGCTCCTAGTTCGATGAATAAGTCAATTACTTCATCTACCACTTCATTTGGACGTGCAGAATCTTTATCGATTTTGTTCACGACAACGATTGGTGTTATCTTTTGTTCCAATGCTTTTTTCAACACGAAGCGAGTTTGCGGCATACAACCTTCATATGCATCAACAACAAGAAGAACGCCATCAACCATTTTCATGATCCGTTCCACTTCACCACCAAAGTCGGCATGACCTGGTGTATCCAAAATATTGATCCTTGTATCTTGGTATTGAACAGCTGTATTTTTCGCAAGAATCGTAATTCCGCGTTCTTTTTCAATCGCATTAGAATCCATCGCACGTTCTTCGACATGTTCATTTTCACGGAAAGTACCAGATTGCTTAAGCAACTGATCCACTAACGTCGTTTTACCATGGTCAACGTGGGCAATGATGGCTATATTACGAATATTTTCTCTTAATTTCAAAAAATTCACTCCTAAAAAAGTTTGTGTAAAACGTATCACTAGTATTAACTTACATATTATATCACAAACATACTAGAAACAAATACAGAAATTATGTACAATAGATATATTAGGGGTGATATTAATGAACATTAAATGGAATTTCTTAATATTAGCGGTATTGGCAACATCCAGCATTGGCTCCATTGGCATCTTCATTGCTGAAAAAAGCTTGATTGGAATATTAGCTGCAATCGTTATTCTTTGCGGAATTATGGGGTTCGGTTTCACTCAGAAGAAGAAATTACGCGAAGCCGGGAAGTTATAATATAAAAACTCGCTGACAGACAGCGAGTTTTTTTGTTAATTATTACAAAAAGGAGTATTTGATTCCACCGTACAGGACTTTTAATACCTTCAATTAAGCCTTGATACTAATGTCTTTAATTTCCTGATAAGTATTTATTAAATATTTCTTTGTGAAGCCCTGGTTTGGATACGAAAAGTGAGTCGCCTTCTAAAAAATTCAATTTGTCACCTTTAATATTACTTACTTCCCCGCCCACTTCCTCAACCAGTAAAACTCCTCCGGCAAAGTCCCAAGGCATGAGTCTCATGGTTATGTATGCATCAATCCTTCCAGCAGCCACGAAAGCAAGCTCCAATGCTGCGGAGCCATAAGAACGTGTCCCTCTTGCATCCCGAACTAGCGGTGCCAAAAGCCTCGGGTCGATCCTACGGTTTTCCGTTACCCAGCTTGCATTGATGGAAATGATTGCTTTGCCTACTGTTGCCTCTTCAAGTGATGGGAGCCTTTGATCATTCAGAAATGCTCCCTGACCCTTAATCGCATGATATAATTCATCACTAAAGACATCATATACCATGCCAATCTTACCGATGCCATCCACATAAACCCCAAGAGAAATTGCAAAATTCCTCTGTTGATGAATGAAATTCAAAGTTCCATCAATTGGATCGATGATCCACACCGTACCTTTTAAGTCTTTAATATCATTGCCCATTCCCTCTTCTCCAAAAATGCGGTGTTCAGGAAAAACTTCGCCGATTTTTTCGCAAAAAAACTTTTCTATTCCCTTATCCATATTAGTGACCAAATCATTCGGATTCGTTTTCATTTCAATGTTCAATTTGGTTTTAAAGGACTCCCTTAGCCTAGTACCCGCTTCTTTCATCCATAACTTCGCATATGTATCCATTTCCTTGACCGATGCCATTATAATATCCCCGTCCTTTATGATCAGAAACTACATTAAAATGATCCTCTTCTAAAGATTAAAGCAAATATAGCTTGCCTTCAAGTTTTTAACATCTTAAATTTCCCATTTTTTTTAACATATGGGGAAAGAAGGTTCCTCCCATCCATTAATTGGCTGCGCGATCATGAGTCAGCCCGCACAAATTTGTTTCAAACCTCTTTGACTTACCGTTTCCCTTCCTTATTAACAGAACCCGGACCAAAATAAAATACCCCCTTAAATATTTTGGACATTTAATGAAAAACGGACACATTATTTTTTTATAAAATAAAGTGTCCGTTCATCTATAATAAAATCCATTGTATTGAGATTGATTCATTTCCTTTATTCATTCTCCTTCAAGATCTCTGCAGTCCATCAATTACAAGGCCTTCAGTTTCAACAATTCCAAGCGGATGCGCTCTAGCCTTTGCTTGCATTGTGACCTCTTTTGGTCATTCTCTTCACCAATTGCTTCAAAAAGGGTTGCTAATTCATAGTCCATTTCCATTCTTAACACTGCAGCTCTATGTCTTTCAACTTCTTTAGCCTTTAATGCTTGGTTCATGACTTGTTTCATAATTAACATTCTCCCTTCATCAATTAACGTAATTTTCTGAATTTATTTTATCATATGACTTCCTATCTCAAATAGCAACTAATTTGTGCTTTAACCTATAAGGAATTTTTTACATTGCCAACCTAAATCGTATTTTTTAAATTTTACTTTTACTTATGCTACAATATGTGCAGATATTACGGTAGGAGAGATGAAAATGAAAATAGCAAGTTTTACAGCAGATGATTTCGATGTTTTTAATATTGATGGATTGGAACCGCGCATGGATGCTTTAAAAGAACGGATCCAGCCCAAATTACAAGCCCTTGGTGAGCGCTTTTCTCAAAAACTGTCAGTTATGACCGGTGATGAAATGCACCCTCATGTTGCAAAGCATGCTAGACGGACAGTGAATCCTCCTAATGATACATGGGTTGCTTTCGCTGCCAACAGCAGAGGTTATAAAATGATGCCGCATTTCCAAATCGGGTTATGGGAAACGCATATGTTCATCTGGTATGCCGTCATTTATGAAGCCCCAAATAAAACTGAAATCGGAAAGCACCTGGAGCAACAAGCAGACCGATTAGTGTATAGCATACCCTCCCATTATGTTTGGTCAATGGACCATACAAAACCAGATGTCATCCCTCATGATGGTCTTGGTGTAGATGATTTGAATTCAATGTTCACTCGTTTGCAAACTGTAAAAAAAGCCGAAATCCTATGCGGTATAAAAATCTCCCGTGATGACGCTATTAAGTTAAAAGATGATGATTTCATTCAAACCATTCAAGATGCGTTTGAACATCTTTTACCCTTATATCAACTAAATTAAACACATTTGCTTCGTATTCGGATTGTAATATTGAATGCCTTCAATTAAACTGTTTAAGAAAAAAGGAGAGCCATGGAGGCTCTCC
>NZ_JADILK010000030.1 GCF_017355165.1 Bacillus sp. SD075
TAATGCAAAGAAAAATCATTGGAAATAAAGGGATTATCAATTATGGAAACTTTTATAAAGACATACACGTATTGAAATTCTTCATCATACATTGTTAAAAGCATTAAAAGCATCCCGGTTCTCTTAAACTATTTAAATTAATGTATGCGAACAATGGTTTTTGGGGAGAATGCAGGTATGGAGGTGGAGATGTTGGGGAGAACAACAACCAAAACAACGGCAGGGGAAATGTGTGCGGTTTGTGAACAAATAAAAGGGATGGGTATACATCTTTATACGACTTTTATTTGTGAGGAATGCGAAAGGGATATGATCGGGACGGATACGAACGATCCCAAGTACCAATATTACTTAAAGCAATTAAGAAAAATCACTAATCCTGAAATATTTTCATGAAAAAATAGTTGTGGAAAGTTAAAGAGTCAGAGAAAAAGAAATGGTGTGTTTCTTTATTCTCTGATTCTTTTTTTGCTACTTTAGAAGAATGCGTGGCAGCATGCTCCCGTGTTTCTGCATGTTCCCTCAAACAGACTGTTTGGAGATACATAATTGCCTTTCTGTCGACGCAATATGAGATAAAATTGAACTTATTTGATAAAATGAAAAAATACTATGATATGAGGGAAGAGAAAAATGAATCAATCACAGACACCATTGTTCGATGCAATGAGTGCTTTTCATAAAAAAAGGCCCATATCGCTGCATGTCCCAGGACATAAAAATGGATGGGTGTTTAATAAAAGGGGACAAGCCTTATATATTCCTCTGCTTGGTATTGATGCCACGGAGATAAGCGGTTTAGATGACCTCCATGCCCCAGAGGGCGCCATTTTAAAGTCCGAGCAACTACTTGCTGATCTGTATGGGGTAAAGCGGAGTTATTTTCTGGTAAATGGATCAACCGTAGGCAACATTGCCATGATTCTTGCTACCTGCCGAGAAGGTGATAAGGTTCTTGTCCAAAGAAACTGCCATAAATCAATTTTACATGGATTGATGTTAGCGAATGTACAACCGATTTTTTTACAACCAGATTATTATGAGAAATGGGGCATTGCTGGCGGTGTAGGAACAAAATTAATTGAGGAAGCCTTGAATGTACATCCAGATGTAAAAGCCATCGTTGTAACCTATCCGAATTATTATGGTCTTGGTGAAGACTTGACGGAAATGGTAAAACTCGCACATCAAAAGGGGATCCCGGTGCTGGTGGACGAAGCACATGGTGCCCATTTTCAGTTAGGAAATCCGTTTCCCAAACCGGCAATTTTGGCAGGAGCAGATGCCGTTGTCCATTCAGCGCATAAAACACTGCCAGCCATGACGATGGGGTCATTTCTTCATGTAAATTCTTCCTTACTTGATGTAGATCAAGTATCATTCTATTTACAAATGCTTCAGTCGAGCAGTCCATCTTACCCAATTATGGGATCGCTTGACTTGGCCAGGGCCTACTTAGCCGCTTTTACATCAGAAGATAAAAGATCCCTTATTGAAAAGATATCAGATTTCAGAGAGGCATTAGGTGCCCTGCAAACAATAAGGGTGCTGGAGGCTCCGATAGGCAGCTCGGCAGACCCGTTGAAAGTAGTCATTCAATCAACAAATGGTTTAAGCGGGTTTGAGTTACAGCAGCTATGTGAAGCCGAAGGAATTTTTGCGGAAATGGCTGATCCTGATAATTTATTAATGATTTTACCCTTATTAAAAATGGGTAACGAATTTCCTTTTCATGAAATCGTTCAAACTATAAAAAGTGCCACTGAAGACAGAACTGGAAATAAAGAAGCAGATCTTGGGGTCCTCCTGTCTAATGGAAGGTCAATGACAGGACTTGAAATGCCCTACTCCGTCATGAAGCTTAGTAAATCAAAACCTGTCGCATTAAGGAAAGCAGTGGGCGAGGTATCTGCCGAGATGGTCATTCCTTATCCGCCTGGCATCCCTTTAATTATGTCCGGGGAAATGATTACTCCTGAGCATATATCAAATTTAAGTAGACTGCTAGAACTGGGATCAAGATTTCATGGGGGTTCCTCCCTTTCAAACGGAGAATTGATTGTTTATGAAAGCAGGGAGACTGGTTAAAATGATATACTACAAACAAAGAACCTTGGAGGTACATCGATGAAACGTGGTATTTTTATAACAATGGAAGGGCCTGAGGGTGCCGGGAAAACAACAATTACCCAAATGCTTGGCAGGGCTCTGCAACAAGAAGGCTACCAAGTCCTATTAACGCGTGAGCCAGGGGGAGTTCCCATTTCGGAGCAAATTAGGGAAGTGATCCTCAATAAAGATAATACAGCCATGGACTCGAGAACAGAGGCTTTATTATACGCAGCAGCAAGGCGTCAGCATTTAGTGGAAGTGGTCATGCCTGAGTTGGAACGAGGGGGGATTGTCCTCTGTGACCGATTTATAGATAGCTCGTTAGCCTACCAGGGTCATGCAAGGGGTTTGGATATAGAAGAGGTTTACAATATCAATAAATTCGCAATTGGAGATATGATGCCAGATGCCACCTTCTTTTTTGATATCGACCCAGAAGAGGGATTGAGACGTATCCAGTCCAATGGGGAACGGGAAGTGAACCGGCTGGATCTTGAAGCCCTCGACTTCCATAAAAAAGTTTGTGAGGGGTATCGGTTCATTATAAATAGATGGAAAGACCGTTTCATTATCGTGGATGCAGGCCGGACAATAGATGAAGTCCTTGAGGAAACGAAAGCCAGCTTGTTGAACTTTTTAGCGAGAGCAGGAAACTAAATATATAGGTTTCCATATTATTCAACCAATACTATTCCAGGCAAGGACTAGTTGCTATAATGGAGTTAGTAAAAATTCAGAGTAACCGGAGGATGATGAGAATGAAAATGATCATTGCTGTCGTTCAAGACAAGGATAGTCATCGCCTGCTGAATGAATTAGTGGAAAATAATTTCGGAACGACCAAGCTAGCTAGCACTGGCGGGTTTTTGAAATCTGGTAATACGACTTTTATGATCGGCACAGAGGATGAACGTGTTGATCAAGCCATTCAGATCATCAAACAGAATTGTCAGTCAAGATCCCAATTAGTATCACCGGTTTCACCGATGGGCGGGAATGCCGAGTCTTATGTACCTTACCCTGTGGAGATTCAAGTAGGCGGGGCGACAATTTTTGTTCTGCCGGTTGAAAACTTTTTACAATTTTAACGGTTAGTTTCAGGGAGGTTCATTATGAAAATCAACCATGATATCCCTATTAAGCTGGATAAATCGCGTCAGGATGCCAAACAGTTTCAAATAGGAAATGGAAGATTTCAGCAAATGGTCCGGACACAGGATCAAAAGATGCAAATCCAAACATTAAACCGTTTGATAGGCGATATTGAAGGGGCAGGTCAGCGTTTAGTAAGGTCACGTACTTTTAGGGAATTGGCAAAATATAAAGCATTGGTGAAACGGTTTGTTAAAGAAGCGGTTGAATATGGACTGGAACTGAAGCAATCCACGAGCTGGAACGAATATGGACAGAGCCGGCCGTTGAAAACCGTGGAAACGATAGATGCAAGATTAGTTGAGTTAAGCGAGGAAATTCTTAATAATAAAGAGAAAAACTCGCTTGAAATATTGGAAATGATAGGCGAGATTAAAGGTCTTCTGATTAATTTATATACTTAAGTGAGTTGATGGTTTTGGATAAAACATGGCAGGACATGAGTGAAATACAGCCGCAGGTGATGACGATGCTGCAAAATAGCTTAACGAAGGACAGGGTGGCTCATGCGTACTTATTTGAAGGGGAAAAAGGGACAGGTAAGCAAGATATAAGCAATTCCTTTGCCAAAAGCTTACTATGTGAAGCCCTGACAGCAGGTTATGAGCCATGCGAACTTTGTCGGAATTGCAAACGGATTTCAAGTGGGAATCATCCCGATGTCCATTTGATAGAAAGAGACGGTCTCTCCATAAAGAAAGAACAAATCAAGGGGCTTCAGGAAGAGTTTTCAAAAAAAAGCGTGGAGGCAGATCGAAAGGTTTATATGATTGCCGATGCGGACAAAATGTCGGTGGGGGCAGCCAACAGTCTATTGAAATTTTTAGAAGAACCTTCAGCTGATACTGTAGCAATATTGATGACCGAACAGATTCAGAGGATTCTACCGACTATATTATCAAGATGCCAAGTGATTTCGTTCAAGCCATTATCTCCTGAGAATGTGAAACGGAAGCTGATGGAAGAGGATGTAGAACCACAGTTGGCCTCGGTTATCGCACACATAACACAGAATGTGGAAGCTGGAATTGAGCTTAGCCATGATGAATGGTTTGTACAAGCTCAAAAAATAGTGGTAAAATTATATGAAGTGTTAAAACTTAATTCCTTGAAGGCATTGCTGTACCTTCAGACGGATTGGTTCACACACTTTAAAGAAAGAGAACAGGTTGACAGAGGTCTTGATTTGTTACTTCTTATATATAAGGATTTATTATACATTCAGTTGGATAAAAAGGACTTCGTTGTATTCCAAAATAAACTGAAGGAATTTGAAACTCACGCTCTTCATCTTTCCCCAAGACGCCTTGCTGAACATATGGGTTGCATTTTGGAAGCAAAAAGGAAGCTGATGTCCAACACGAATCCACAGCTGTTGATGGAACAGCTTGTGCTGAATTTGCAGGAGGGATCATGATTTGTATGATGTTGTAGGTGTCCGTTTTAAAAAGGCGGGCAAAATATACTACTTTGATCCGGGTGAATTCGTTATTCCTAAGGACGACTTTGTAATAGTGGAGACTGTCCGCGGTGTTGAATTCGGTAAAGTAGTTACGGCCCGTAAACAAGTAGATGAAAACGATGTTGTCCTGCCATTGAAAAAAGTACTTCGGGTCGCTGATGCAAAAGATAAGCTGATTGTAGACGAAAACAAGGCGGCTGCAGAAGAGGCTTACTCTATATGTTGTCAAAAGGTTGTGGAGCATAAGCTGGATATGAAGCTGGTTGATGTGGCATATACTTTCGACAGAAATAAAGTCGTGTTTTATTTTACAGCGGATGGTCGCGTGGATTTCCGTGATTTAGTCAAAGATTTAGCTGCCATTTTCAGAACTCGCATAGAACTGCGCCAAATTGGGGTAAGGGATGAGGCAAAGATGCTTGGCGGCATCGGACCTTGTGGCAGAATGCTATGCTGCTCCACATTCCTAGGAGATTTTGAACCGGTTTCCATCAAAATGGCGAAGGATCAGAATTTATCATTAAACCCTACAAAAATCTCAGGTTTATGCGGTCGATTGATGTGCTGTCTGAAATATGAAAATGATGAGTATGAAAGTGCGAAGGAAATGCTTCCTGATTTAGGTGAAATGATTAATACGCCTGGTGGCAAAGGCAAAGTAGTTGGGCTTAATATTCTAGAACGCGTACTTCAGATTGAACTAATCGAGCAAGAAAGAGTATTAGAGTATACTCTAGATGAGATTCTAAAAGAGGGAGCCGTTTCTATTCAAGCCACAGATTATTAAGGTGGTGGGAGAGCGTGGATAAGAAAGATATTTTTGAGTCGGTGACCAATATGGAAACCCAGATAGGCCAATTATATAAGCAGCTTGGAGAATTGAAGCAGAACTTAGCTGAAATCCTTGAGGAAAATCAGTCGCTCAAGCTGGAGAACGAGCATTTGCGCCATCGGTTGGGCCTTGTCGAAGTCGAAACTGCGCCTGCTGCAGTAAAGGTCAAACAAAAAGTGAAAAACCGTACTGCAAGTGCGGACAAGGTTATGGATATCGGGGAAGGCTATGATAATTTAGCACGTATCTATCAAGAAGGCTTTCATATTTGCAATCTGCATTTTGGCAGTTTACGAAAAGAAGGGGATTGCCTGTTCTGTTTATCTTTTTTAAACAAGAAGTGATAATGGAATAATATAAAAGATGTTCCATCTCTTTTACGTGATAGATAGACCGTTTACAATATATAGTGATTCGGGGTCTGACGCATACTATGAGTCAGACCCCTTTTTGTACGATAGTAATGTCGAAGCATGGACCCTAAACATGCTTTTTCCATACATGATTAGGAGGGTAACAGCAATGGTAGAACTTAAAGGAGATGAGCGCCTGGATTATCTATTGGCTGAGAATTTAAGAATCATCCAGAGCCCATCGGTGTTCTCTTTTTCATTAGATGCCGTTTTATTATCAAGGTTCGTAAATGTACCGATCCAAAAAGGTAAAATCGTAGATCTTTGCTCAGGGAATGGGGTCATACCTTTGCTGCTGAGTACAAGAACGAAAGGGACAATTACCGGTGTCGAGATTCAGGAACGGCTATATGACATGGCCCAGAGGAGCATGGACTATAATGGCGTATCCTCCCAGATCGAGATGATTCATGGGGATATAAAAGAAATTCCAAAACAGATAGGTTATAGCAAATATGATGTGGTTACTTGCAATCCACCCTATTTCCCTACGCCATCTATCGAGGAAATTAACAAAAATGAACATTTTGCAATTGCCAGACATGAAATAATGTGTAATCTTGAGGACGTCATGCGTGTTTCAAGTCAATTGCTGCGTCAAGGTGGGAAAGCGGCATTCGTTCATAGACCAGGCCGTCTGATGGATATCCTGCGTTTCATGAGGATGTACAGAATTGAACCGAAGCGACTGCAATTCGTTTATCCAAAGAGTTCAAAAGAAGCGAATACGATTCTTATTGAAGGGATAAAGGACGGCAACCCCGATTTGAAGATTCTTCCTCCGCTAGTTGTATATAATGATCAAAATGAGTATAATCCGGAAATCAGAAGGATTTTATATGGAGAGGAATAAGCATTATTTTTATGTTTTAAAGTGCAGGGACGGCAGCTATTACGCTGGGTATACAAATGATTTGACCCGTAGGATTGATGCCCATAATCAAGGCAGGGGTGCAAAGTATACACGAGGCCGGACCCCGGTTGAACTGATTCATCATGAAATATTCGAAACACAGACATTGGCCATGCAGGCCGAATATAAATTTAAGCAATTAACGAGAAAACAAAAGCAAAAGTGGATGGCAAAGGAGGATACATGATATGTGGCAGCAAAAGAGTTTTGAAAAAGAAGGATTGGAGCCAGCTCTATATCTGGTCCCTACACCGATAGGAAACCTTGAGGACATGAGTTTTCGGGCTTTAAGAATCTTAAAGGAAGCGGATGTCATTGCTGCTGAGGATACGCGAAATACGAAGAAATTATGCAACTACTTTGAAATTTCGACACCTATCGTCAGTTACCATGAACATAATAAGGAGTATAGCGGGAAGCAGATGCTTGAGAGGCTTCGATCTGGAGAGGTCATCGCATTGGTAAGTGATGCTGGCTTGCCGACGATATCCGATCCGGGATATGAACTGGTCAAAGATGCCATTGCCGAACAGTTTAAAGTCATCCCGTTGCCGGGGGCCAATGCTGCATTAACTGCATTGATCGCATCTGGACTGATTCCGCAGCCTTTTTACTTTTATGGCTTTCTACAACGGGGAGCAAAGGAAAAGAAGCAGGAACTGGAAAAATTAAAAAAAATGGAATCGACCTGGATCGTTTATGAATCTCCACATCGATTGAAAGAAACATTGAAACATATGCATGACATTCTAGGTGACCGTCGTATAGTATTATGCCGCGAATTAACCAAGAAATTTGAAGAGTTCATTCGAGGGACTGTAAGTGAAGCATTGACGTGGGCGATGGAATCTGAAATTCGCGGTGAGTTCTGTTTAATAATAGAAGGTGGGCAATGGTCGGAGGATGAACCTGAAGAAGCTTGGTGGATGGTCCTTGACATCGTCGGTCATGTTAATCATTATATAGAAACCAAGCAGTTCACTTCAAAGGACGCAATCAAGCAGGTCGCAAACGATCGCAAATTGCAAAAACGCGATGTATATCAAGCGTATCACATTGATATACAATAATAATAAGCAAAAAAAAAACTTCCGAAGTCCGGAAGTTTTTTTATATCATTTATTTAGCAGCAGTGAAGTTTTGTTGAATTTCTTGAATTAGTAATTCTGCACCTTCACGACTAAGAATTAATTTACCATTAGCAAGTGTAAGGTTGTTATCGGAAACTTCACCTGTAACTTGGCAAGTCATGTTTGGTTTGTATTTTTTCAAGATGATGCGCTCATCATCAACATAGATTTCAAGAGCGTCTTTCTCAGCGATACCCAATGTACGACGAAGTTCGATTGGAATAACCACCCGGCCTAACTCATCAACTTTACGAACAATACCTGTAGATTTCATTTAAAAATTCTCCTCTCAGTTTCAATCTAGTACCCTATTTCTATTTTTTTCGCCAATATTCGACAAATTTTTTTATAAATTTATAATACCAGCCATTCCCAAATTCGTCAATGATTTATTTTCATTTTTTTGTAAGAAATAGCATGGCCCATTTCGTATATCAAAAGGATTTTTAAAGGGAAAAATCGGTTATGTCTTTAAAAGTAAAGAAATAACAGGCTGCAAAGAACTACTCACTTCACCACATTTCGACAAAGTGTGCATATAAAAACATACTTTATTATTATATGATTAAATATAATTTAGTTTCAAAACAAAAGTTCTGAATTAAGGACAATTTTTCGAAAAAGTTTGCGAATATGTGAGTTGTTGCACAAAAAAAGAAATTTAGGTATATTTTGTTGAGGTAAGAGGTAATGCTGTCATAAGGGAAGTTCACGTCCATGATCCTTATTTTTAATGTGAGATTTACTTATATTTTTTTTTATTCTATTAACATGATGATTAGATTCATGATTATTGTCGCACAGAATTGTATATAGCGTTAAAATAGAGATAATAGCTTAAATGCATTCTTAAGGCTTGGGCCTGTCCTATAGCCGGTTTTTCAAAAGATGAGGAGGGAACGAAGTGCAAGATAAATTAAAAACATTCTATATCACGACACCCATATATTATCCGAGTGGTAATTTACATATAGGGCACGCGTATACGACAGTGGCAGGGGATGCCATGGCTCGTTATAAAAGGATGCGTGGCTTTGATGTCATGTATTTAACAGGCACGGATGAACATGGTCAAAAAATCCAGCGTAAAGCAGCTGAGGAGGGAATCACTCCACAGCAATATGTAGATAATATCGTATCAGGGATTAAAGAGCTCTGGGAAAAGCTTGATATTTCATACGATGATTTCATCAGGACGACGGAAGATCGCCATAAAGATGTCGTAGCCAAGATATTCAAAAGGCTATTGGATCAAGGCGATATATACTTGGACCAGTATGAAGGGTTATATTGTACACCTTGCGAATCTTTCTTCACGGAACGTCAGGTGGAAGAAAGCAATGGAAACTGTCCTGATTGCGGCAGGCCTGTTGAAAAGGTGAAAGAGGAATCCTATTTCTTTAGGATGAGTAAATATGCGGATCGGTTATTGAAGTTTTATGAGGAAAACCCGGATTTCATTCAACCGGAATCCCGCAAAAATGAAATGATCAATAACTTCATCAAGCCTGGATTGGAAGATCTGGCCGTTTCACGTACTACTTTCGATTGGGGCATCAAAGTGCCGGGAGATCCAAAGCATGTTATTTATGTCTGGATAGATGCATTGACCAATTATATAACCGCATTAGGGTATGGAACGGATAATGATTCTAAATACTTGAATTATTGGCCAGCCGATGTTCATCTGGTCGGAAAGGAAATCGTTCGTTTCCATACAATCTATTGGCCGATCATGTTAATGGCTCTTGACGTGCCGCTTCCAAAGAAAGTCTTTGCCCACGGATGGCTTCTCATGAAAGATGGTAAAATGTCCAAATCAAAAGGGAATGTAGTGGATCCCGTTACATTGATTGATCGTTACGGTTTGGATTCTTTACGCTACTATTTATTGCGTGAAGTACCATTTGGTTCCGATGGGGTATTTACACCGGAAGGGTTTGTTGAACGGATTAATTTTGACCTGGCAAATGATTTAGGGAATTTATTAAATCGAACAGTTGCAATGGTCAATAAGTATTTTGATGGTGTGATTCCAGAATACCATGGATCCAATGGTGAATTCGAAAAAGCTTTGCTTGAAATGAACCAAGATACGGTAGGCAAATATGAGGAAGCAATGGAAAAAATGGAATTTTCAGTTGCACTAACTTCCATTTGGCAACTCGTGAGCAGAACTAACAAATTCATTGATGAGACCCAGCCATGGACTCTTGTTAAAGATGAAGCAAGGAAAAAAGACCTTGCTAGTGTCATGGTTCATTTGGCGGAATCATTACGCAGGACAGCAATCCTTTTGAAACCGTTCTTGACTCAAACACCGGAAAAAATCTTTGCTCAGCTTAACATCGTTGATGATGTGTTAAAATCCTGGGACAGTTTAGCGGAGTTCGGTCAAATTTCTGCTGAAACGAAAGTCTTGAAGGGGGACCCGATCTTCCCTCGTCTGGATGTGGAAGAGGAAGTTTTATACATTAAAGAACAAATGCAGGGCGGTGCCCTTAAGGCTGAGGAAAAAGTAGAAGAGACGATTCCCGAGGTTGATGAAATCACTATTGATGACTTTACAAAAGTAGAGCTTCGTGTTGCTCAGGTCATGGAAGTTGAAACGGTAAAGAAGGCGGATAAGCTTCTTAAACTTCAGCTTGATTTGGGTTATGAGAAACGGCAAGTCGTATCAGGCATTGCACAGTACTATAAACCCGAAGATTTGGTAGGCAAAAAAGTGATATGCGTAACGAATTTGAAACCTGTTAAACTTCGTGGCGAGCTCTCTCAAGGAATGATTTTGGCGGGAAGCCAAGATGGTGCGCTCTCAGTCGCTACAATAGATTCATCGATTCCAAATGGTTCAAAGGTAAAATAAACCGATGAAAACATAAAGGTGTTTCATATGAAACATTTTTATGTTTTTTTCTTTATCCTTTTGGAAAAAGTAATTTCATACAGGTTTAGTTTTGGTTCTACATTTATATGTTGGGCATAGGACTCCTTTGTAATCTGTTTGTTACCTAAATGTGAAACATAAAACTTTCATTTTTTAATAAAATAGTGCTAGAAAGGAAGAAAAATAATGTTATTTGACACACACGTACATGTTAATGCGGAACAATTCAACGAGGATCTCGAAGACGTAATAGAAAGAGCAAAGGAAGCAGGAGTCAATAATATGGTAGTCGTAGGTTTTGACCGGCCTACTATTATAAGGGCAATGGAATTAATAGAAGCTTATGATTTCATGTATGCCGCAGTCGGATGGCATCCTGTGGATGCTATAGATATGACAGAAGAGGACTTACAATGGATCGAGGATTTATCAAATCATCCAAAGGTTGTGGCCATTGGTGAGATGGGCCTGGATTATCATTGGGATAAGTCCCCGAAAGAAGTTCAAATGGAGGTGTTCAGGAAGCAAATCCGATTGGCCAAAAAGGTGGGGCTGCCTATCATTATCCATAACCGGGAAGCGACCGCGGATATCGTGCACATACTAAAGGAAGAAGAGGCATCAAGGGTTGGAGGCATCATGCATTGCTTTAGCGGCAGTGCAGAAACGGCTTTGGAATGCATCAATATGAATTTTTATATTTCATTGGGTGGCCCTGTGACCTTCAAGAATGCAAAAAAACCAAAGGAAGTGGCAGCAGCCGTACCTTTGGACCGTTTACTGATAGAGACCGATTGTCCATACTTGGCTCCCCATCCTTATAGGGGGAAGCGTAATGAACCTTCTTATGTGAAGCTTGTTGCTGCACAAATTGCAGAAATCAAACAACTCACAATAGAGGAAGTTTCCCAGACAACAACGGAAAATGCCAAGAAATTATTCGGCATTAACTGACATTTTTTTTTACAATATCTCTCGGGATTCGCTAGCTGAAATAGCATTTTTTAAGGTTTCTACAAATCTCACTCCAACTATAGGCTCATTATGTCGAGAAGTCGCCCTTTTCTTTTCATTATGGAATATGCATAATAGGTAGTAATTTCCTGAATGAGAAGTGAATGGGTTGACAGCTTGATAACTAAGTCTATATAATCACCGGGAGGAAGGAGGAGTTTTTCATTCTATTAAAAACCATGAAAAACCTTATTCCCAAACCTTTTGGGAAGAAGAGGATGGCAATTGCCATTTGCAGTGCTATTCTTGTTTCTACAGCATTGGGAATACTAATATATCAAGGAACAAAGGATACAGTAACAATCACGTTAGACGGAAAAAAAGAGGTAGTGCGTACACACGCGGCTACTGTAAATGATATGTTGGAAGATTTAGAGATTACCGTTCAAGCCGCAGACTATGTCAACCCATCAAGAGCCACAAAGGTTGATGATGATTTAGAGGTGGTTTGGAAGCCTGCACAAAAAATCGTCATGATACAGGATGGTAAGAGGAAGGAAGTTTGGTCCACTGCCGATACGGTAAACGAACTTTTAAAGGACCAGGATCTTAGTGTGAAGGAACAGGATAAGATCACCCCTTCAAAAAGTACGAAGCTGAAAGCGAATATGGAAGTTGCCATAGACAAAGCCTTTTCACTGAAATTGGTGGTAGGTGGAAACGAAAAGCAGGTATGGTCAACTTCGACTACTGTCGCTGACTTTTTAAAGCAACAAGGAGTAAAACTCAATGATTTGGATCGAGTTGAGCCAAAATTAACCCAAAAAGTTGAAGCTGAGAATACGGTAAACGTAGTTCGAATTGAAAAAGTCACCGATGTAGTGGAAGAACCAGTTGACTTTGCTGTCATAACAAAAAAAGATGACTCGTTATCAAAAGGGAAAGAGAAGATTGTCAAAGAAGGAAAAGACGGCCTCGTTTCTAAAAAATATGAAGTTATTAAAGAAAATGGCAAAGAGGTTAATAGAGAATTACTTTCAGAAAGAGTAGTTAATAAAAAGCAGGATAAAGTTGTAACGGTCGGAACTCGAACGACGGTTGCCCAGGCATCACGCGGAGTAACTAACGTTAGTTCTTCGAGTGGAAAAGAAATATACGTATCATCAACAGCTTATACTGCCAGTTGTAAGGGCTGTTCCGGTGTCACGTCCACAGGCGTGGACCTAAAGAGTAATCCGGGTGCGAAAATCATTGCAGTCGATCCAAACGTAATTCCTATGGGGTCGAAAGTATATGTAGAGGGCTACGGCTATGCAGTAGCTGCTGACAAAGGCGGAGCAATAAAGGGAAATAGGATTGATGTATTCTTTTCCTCAAAAAATGATGCCTATCGCTGGGGTGTAAAGAGAGTAAAGATTCGTGTATTGGACTAATAAGGTTTCTCTCGCAGGAGATGAATTCGTCTCCTGTTTTTTGCGTTTTATTTTCCATTTGTTGAAAAACCCCATGTAAAACTGTTTTAATAAGATAGACGTCTCACTATTCCATAAGATTTCAATATATGCGTGTGAACTTTCATAAATGATCTTGACTGATTCTCTATCCAGAAAATTTTACGGGGATCGGTTACGTTTATCCAAGAGCTAATCAAAGCGCTTGCGCTTTTCTGTATGGAGGAAACCATGAAAAAGATTAAAGAAATTATTGTTGTAGAAGGAAAAGACGATACGGTAGCGATCAAAAGGGCTGTTAATGCTGATACAATAGAAACCAATGGTTCAGCAGTTAATGAGTCCTGTATTGAGCAGGTGAGGCTTGCACAAAAGACACGTGGAGCCATCATTTTCACAGACCCTGATTTTCCAGGCCAAAAAATCAGGAATATTATTTCAGAACAAGTAAAAGGCTGTAAACACGCCTTTTTAACGAAGAAGGAAGCCCTTCCTAAGTCAGGTAGGGGAATTGGTGTGGAACATGCGTCTCCTGAGGCAATTCGCAATGCTTTAAAGGATGCCCAATTAATGGATGGAGAGGCTTCAGAAGAGATTTCACAGCAGGATTTAATAGATGCAGGTTTAATCGGGGGATCCGGTGCCAAGGAACGAAGGGAAAAACTTGGATCTATTTTAAAAATCGGGTTTACCAATGGTAAACAGTTATATAAGAGACTAAGAATGTTCCAAATATCGACTGAGGTTTTTGAGAAAGCGATGGTACAGATAAACCAGGAGGAAAAAAATGAATAAGGATATTGCAACCCCTGTCAGAACGAAAGAAATATTAAAGAAATACGGATTCTCCTTTAAAAAGAGCTTAGGACAAAATTTTTTAATCGATACGAATATCTTGAAACGTATTGTCGAACATGCCAATTTAACGGAAGAAAGCGGCGCCATAGAAATTGGGCCGGGAATCGGGGCATTGACGGAACAACTAGCGAAAAGCAGCAAAAAGGTTGCTGCCTTTGAGATTGATCAGCGTCTACTTCCCATCCTATCGGATACACTGTCTCCTTATAACAATGTAAATATCATTCATGGGGATGTTCTCAAAGCTGATGTCAAGAAGGTCATCGAGGAGGAATTTGCAGGCTTCTCGGACTTGATGGTTGTTGCAAATCTGCCATACTATGTTACGACGCCCATCATTTTAAAGCTATTGTCCGAGGACCTGCCCATTAGAGGTATCGTGTGCATGCTGCAAAAGGAAGTGGCCGATCGAATTGCCGCAAAACCTGGGACGAAGGAATACGGTTCTTTATCCATTGCCATTCAATATTATACTGAAGCCGAAACGGTGATGATAGTACCCAAAACGGTATTCATGCCCCAGCCTAATGTTGATTCAGCTGTAATCCGCCTTACTAGGCGCGTGAAGCCAATCGTCGAGGTGCTGGATGAGGATTTCTTCTTCATTGTGACCCGGGCGAGCTTTGCGCAGCGTCGGAAAACGATTTTAAATAACTTGACCAGTCAGCTGCCAGATGGTAAATCGAAAAAGGAACTCATACTTGCCGCTCTCGAAGCCGCAGAAGTGGATCCTTCCAGACGAGGAGAAACACTGAGCATCAAAGAATTCGGCCGCCTAAGTGATGCTTTATTGCCAAATTTCAAATAAAGAAGATTCAAGTCGGAATGGGGCAACCCTAACTTCCGGCTTTTTTTATTTTGAAAAATTGGCCCATCATGATGGAACGTACCCGAGAATGAAATCAATTCCCACCTTTCACCATTCAAGAATGGTTCGCATAACTTAAGAATGAAAATAAACTAGGGCGGGCTGAAAATAAGTCTTCTCATGGGGTGGGGCCATGAATATTCAAATAAACGATATTGTTGGTCGGGTTTCTTATAAATGCGACGTGTTGTTCCGGGTAATCGATATCCGTGATATTGACGGAAGACGTGAAGCTATTCTTTATGGGGAAGATATCCGACTGATTGCAGATGCACCTTTTCAAGATTTAATGATCATCAATGATAATGAAAGAAATGATCGACAAAGGTCGAATGAGGTACTTCAAGAACAATCTTACCGCTTATTAACACAAGATTTAGAGTTGCAACAACAAAAAAATGGCTATCAATCCAGTAATGGCTATCGTTATAGCGGTGAATATTTTCAGATACCAGGAAGGGTCCTCCATGTTGATGGGGATGCATCTTACTTAAGGAAATGCATGGATCTATATCAGAAATTCGGTATTCCGGTCAATGGCATCTATTGCAATGAAAAGGAGATGCCCCAAAGAATCGGGGGGTTGTTGGACCATTATCGGCCGGACATTCTTGTTGTCACCGGTCATGATGCCTATTCAAAATCAAAAGGACCGATGTCCGATATAAATGCTTACCGTCACTCAAAGGATTTTGTACAGACAGTTAGAGAAGCGCGAAGGAGGGTTTCCCATTTAGACCAACTGATTATATTTGCCGGGGCTTGTCAGTCGCATTTTGAATCGCTGATCCAAGCGGGAGCAAATTTTGCCAGTTCTCCTTCCCGGGTTAATATACATGCTCTCGATCCAGTATATATCGTCGGAAAGATAAGCTTTACGTCTTTTTCCGATCATATTCATGTATGGGATGTCCTTCGGAATACATTAACGGGTGAGAAGGGGTTGGGGGGAATTGAGACAAAAGGGGTGTTACGCACCGGGTTGCCTTTCAAGCCATTTCAGGAAGAATGAACGAGCTGCATTTTGAAAGAATGCAGCTTGCTTTTGGTGGGGTAAGAATTCGGATATCCTCACAAAAAAACGGATTTTTTATTGGGTAAAATCACTTGGCAATGATTTAATTACGAAAATTCGGCTTAATAAATAATGAAATAGTTCGTTTACATAATTTTTCATTTTCCAGGATATAATAAAATTGTTCGCGATTTTGCCGAATTTCAGATAAAAATATATTGACTACATTTTTAAGTGCTGATATAATTTATTATTTTGTTTGCGTATATTTGTAAATTGTGATATACTTAACTTAGTGAGGTGGACCGAAAATGCCAAAAACTCTAGCTGATATTAAAACTGCACTTGATTCAAACCTAGGTAAAAGATTGCTCTTAAAAGCAAACGGTGGAAGAAGAAAGACTGTAGAACGATTTGGAACTTTGGCGGAAACTTATCCGGCTGTTTTTGTAATTGAGCTCGACCAAGATGAAAATGCGTTTGAAAGAGTATCTTACAGCTATGCGGATGTTTTAACGGAAACCGTAGAACTAACATTTTTAAACAAACAACAAGAGATTTAACTTAGACGAGGCAGCGAACAACTTTGTTTGCTGCTTTTTGTTTTGTATAGAATATCCTGTGAGCTCCAATAAAGGCTTAAAAAGGATGTAATGAAATAGCGTATGATGCAAACACTAGGCATGTGACGGCATGTGAAAGGGGTTGCTTCGCTTGAGCAGGAAAAAAGGGATTATGTCAAATGATCTTAAAGAGGAATTGGCTAAAGAACTTGGATTTTACGATGTAGTCCAGAAAGAAGGCTGGGGAGGAATCCGGGCCAGGGACGCAGGAAACATGGTAAAACTTGCTATCGAAAAAGCACAACGTCAATTGGTGAACAAAGAGTAAGATAAAACACTTAATTGTATCATGCCGTCATATTGAAGGAAGCCGGACTCTTTATACAATGTATAGCTCTATTCATTTTTGCTTACATTGTAGTTAAGGAGTCTGGTTTTTTTATGTATCGGTGAATGCCATATGGATATGTAGCAGGTCTTTTGGGATGCGGGAAGTAGCTGCTATCCCAGGTGCCTATATGCGTCTATACTCCTCTAAGGACCAATGTTAGCTTCATTACATGGAAATTACGATTAAAAAACCTTTAGAATATAAACAAATATGATAGAATAGGACAAGAACTTTTAAGAACGTTAAAGTAGGTGGACATATTGAAGCTTATGGAAAAAGCCCCGGCTAAAATTAATTTGGCTTTGGATGTGCTTTTCAAACGGCCTGATGGGTATCATGAGGTGGAAATGATCATGACGACAGTCGACCTTGCTGATAGAATTGAACTAAAGGAAATAATGGGAAATCATATTCAAATTCTATCCCATAATCGATTTGTTCCGGATGATCATCGGAATTTAGCTTATCAAGCCGCATTTATTCTAAAGGAACGTTTTGGGATCAATAAAGGTGTTTCTATAACTATAGAGAAAAATATACCTGTAGCCGCCGGACTAGCTGGTGGAAGCAGTGATGCCGCAGCTACCTTGCGAGGCTTAAATAGACTGTGGAAGCTTGGTCTTTCCATGGATGAACTTGCGGAAATAGGAGCTGAAATTGGCTCTGATGTTTCATTTTGTGTTTATGGAGGTACGGCATTGGCCAGAGGGCGCGGGGAAAAAATCACGCATCTTCCTGCACCGCCAAAATGTTGGGTAATCTTGGCCAAACCGACGATCGGCGTTTCGACAGCAGATATATACAAAAGGCTCCAAACCTCAAAAATGGAGCATCCGGATGTACCCGGAATGATTTCGGCTATTATGGAAAATAATTATCACGATGTATGTGGGGGGTTGGGCAATGTTTTGGAACAAGTGACATTGCAGTTATACCCAGAGGTTGCGAACATTAAAGATCAAATGAAGACATTTGGTGCAGATTCGGTCTTGATGAGCGGGAGTGGTCCGACCGTTTTTGGATTGGTGGAACATGATTCGCGCATGCAAAGAATTTATAATGGACTTCGCGGATTCTGTGATCAAGTCTATGCGGTCCGTTTACTGGGTGATCGAAACAATCTTGAATAGAAGCGTACATTAATGGTATAGTTGCTATATAATATTCGGAATTCACAAAGGGGGTGTCTCAATGAAATTTCGTCGCAGCGAGAGGCTAGTCGATATGACCAATTATTTATTAGAACATCCAGGGGAACTTGTTTCGCTGACTTATTTTGCTGAAAGGTATAGTTCGGCAAAGTCCTCGATCAGTGAAGATTTGACGATCATCAAAGATACCTTTGAACAACGTGGGATAGGATCTTTAACAACCGTTCCAGGTGCGGCCGGTGGAGTGAAATATATGGTTTCTATTAGGGAAGAAGAAGCCAATGCCTTCATTGACGGATTATGTAATACGATCGCCAGTCCCGAAAGGCTACTACCTGGCGGTTATCTATATATGACAGACATATTAGGACATCCGCAAACCGTGAATAAGGTTGGAAGGATAATCGCTTCCATGTATGCCAAGAAAAATGTCTCGGTTATCATGACAATGGCAACCAAAGGAATATCATTAGCATACGCAGTGGCAAATTATTTGAATGTTCCAGTTGTCATTGTAAGAAGGAATAATAAAGTAACGGAAGGTTCTACAGTGAGCATCAATTATGTTTCAGGCTCTTCAAAGAGGATTCAGACTATGGTACTCTCTAAGAGAAGCTTGGTTGAAGGCTCGAACGTATTGATTGTTGACGATTTCATGAAGGCTGGGGGTACCATCAACGGCATGGTCAGTCTATTGGATGAATTTAAGGCGACAGTTGCCGGAATTGCGGTGCTGGTCGAATCCGAACATACGGAGGAGTGCCTTGTCGAGGACTATGTTTCATTAATCAAGTTGACGCAGGTGGTCGAAAGAGACAAAACAATCAATGTCAGCCGTGGGAACTATTTTACGAAAAAGGAATAGGGGGGAATCATTTCATGAAAACGATACATACGAATGAAGCACCGGCAGCGATCGGACCATATTCACAAGGCGTGATCGTGGATAAGTTATTTTTCAGTTCAGGACAAATTCCACTTACTGCTTCTGGTGAGATGGTAACAGGGAATGTCAAGGAACAAACACACCAGGTCTTTAAGAATCTCCAAGCTGTATTGAAAGAGGCTGGGGCTTCATTGGAAACTGTCATTAAGGCAACAGTATTCATTAAAAATATGGACGATTTCGGTTCGATTAATGAAATATACGGAGACTATTTTTCTGGTCACAAACCTGCCCGCTCTTGTGTAGAGGTTGCTCGGCTTCCTAAAGATGTACTACTGGAAATAGAAGTGGTAGCGCTCGTTAAATAAACGGGCGTTTTTTTATTTGTTAAAGGGAGTTCGTAATGGGTAATTTTGCTGTAATATAAGGGTGATTTCTAGTATTTTTGAAAACTAGGCTGAATTTTCTAAAAAAATTACAGATAATAGAAGGAGTTCACGTTTTTTTGTTGAATATGTACTTTAAGTTTTAACAACAACAAAAAGGGATGGTGAGCTTAAATGGAAGTAACTGACGTAAGATTACGCCGTGTGAATACGGATGGTCGTATGAGAGCTATCGCATCAATTACACTGGATAATGAATTTGTGGTTCATGATATTCGTGTGATCGACGGAAACAATGGTTTATTTGTAGCAATGCCAAGTAAACGAACTCCAGATGGAGAATTCCGGGATATCGCTCATCCAATCAATTCCTCGACACGCGGGAAAATTCAAGAAGCTGTCTTGACAGAATATCATCGATTGGGAGAACTTGAAACTGAATTAGAGGAAGCTGGAGCAGGTGCTTCTTAAAATAACCTTACTTTTAAACTTTAAATTTATAATTCGTGCATCTAGAGCCTACTTCATAAGTAGTGCTCTTTTTTATTTATTCAAAAACGGATAAGTTTAGAACTGATCCGCTCATCTTACATACATTCGCTTAATGAATTTTAAAATTTACGATGTTATCTTCAAAAGTTTAAGTACCCATCCTTTTTATTTTTTAAACCATTTTGTTCATCCTGTTATTGAAATTCCTGTGGGATTCAGGGGATGCCACTTACTCCACCCAACTAATGTGCTGAAGATGAAATGAACCGGTGACCTGATTTCGGAATGGGAATTAACAAAGGTCGAAGTGCTCCCAAATGGCTTGTACATAGGGCGTGGCGCAATCATGGCAGTGTTTCGAGATAATGGAGTGGATGGTGTTATAAAGGGGAGGAGACATGGTTCATGTATTTTGTTGTTAATGAAAATGGGATCGACCCTGATTTGAAATAATGCTAAAAGGTCCAATGATAACATTTGTAAGCCCTCTGGAAATCGAACTTTTTTCACCTAATCGGTTGACAATTATATGTACTTTTAATTGTTACCTTGAAAAGAATCACTATTTGAGATAATATTTTTAGTGGATAAAAAGGTGAAAATGGAGGCCTGTTATGAGTAATCGCTATGCAATAATATTGGCCGCTGGGCAAGGTACTAGGATGAAATCTAAGCTTTATAAGGTTTTGCACCCTGTTTGCGGGAAACCAATGGTACAACATGTTATCGATCAAGTCAATCAACTTCAAATAGAAGATATTGTAACAGTCATCGGCCATGGAGCTGAAAAAGTTCAAGAACAACTTGGTGATTCGTGCAAGTATGCCTTACAAGAACAGCAATTAGGTACGGCACATGCTGTAATGCAGGCGGAAAGCGTTTTATCCGCAAAAAGTGGTACGACCCTTGTTATTTGCGGTGATACGCCCCTGATTAAAGCGGAAACGATGAAAGAGCTTATAGCATTGCATGAGCAAAGTCAGGCGAAAGCAACAATCTTAACAGCATATGCAGATGACCCTGCTGGCTATGGAAGGGTCCTTCGCGGTGAAGGCGGACTTGTGGAAAAAATCGTCGAGCATAAGGATGCCTCTGATGAAGAAAGATATGTTAAGGAAATAAATACCGGTACATATTGTTTCGACAACCAAGCATTATTTAGCGCGCTGAAAAAAGTTTCAAATGATAATGTCCAGGGAGAATATTACTTACCGGATGTTATTGAAATTTTAAAACGGGAAGGCGAAGTGGTGACGGCCTTCCAATCCAGTGTTTTCGAGGAGACATTGGGTGTGAATGACCGCGTAGCTTTATCGCAGGCTGAGCAAGTTTTACGGAAACGCATCAATGAAACGCATATGAGGAATGGTGTAACGATCATCGATCCGCTTACAACGTTCATTGAAGCGGATGTGCAAATCGGACAGGATACAGTCATTAATCCTGGGTCATTCATTAAAGGAAAAAGTATCATCGGGCAGGAGTGCTTGATTGGCCCGAATACGGAAATCAGTAATTGTGAAATTGGTGATGGAACGGAAGTCCTCCAATCGGTTGTACACGAAAGCAGTATTGGAAGCTTTGTTAAAATCGGCCCATTCGCACATGTTAGGCCTCAATCAGATATTAAGGATTCCGTTAAGATCGGTAATTTTGTAGAAATTAAAAAGACCGTTTTTGGCAAGGGAAGCAAGGCCTCACATTTGAGTTATATTGGTGATGCAGAGGTTGGGGAGAATGTTAATATAGGCTGCGGATCTATTACCGTGAATTACGACGGGAAAAATAAACATTTGACGAAGATTGAAGACAATGTCTTCATAGGCTGTAATTCTAATCTAGTTGCACCTGTGACAGTAGGAGAAGGAGCATATGTAGCTGCGGGGTCAACCATCACACAAGATGTACCGCAGGAAGCCCTATCCGTTGCACGGGCTCGTCAAGTTAACAAAGAAGATTATGTCAAGAATTTGAAATTTAATAAATAACCGACGGAGGTCATCATGTCAAATCAGTATTTAGATCCTAATTTAAAAGTATTCTCTTTAAATTCAAACTTCGATTTAGCTCAGGAAATTGCTGCTGCAATCGGTGTTGAACTTGGAAAATGTAGCGTAACAAGTTTCAGTGACGGTGAAGTTCAGATTAATATTGAAGAAAGTATTCGTGGCTGTGACGTATACGTAATCCAATCTACAAGCCAACCAGTCAATGAAAATTTAATGGAACTTTTAATTATGATCGATGCTCTTAAACGTGCTTCAGCTAAAACGATCAATATTGTTATGCCATATTACGGTTATGCCCGACAAGATCGTAAAGCACGTGCACGTGAACCAATTACAGCTAAACTTGTCGCAAATCTTTTGGAAACGGCTGGTGCCCACCGTGTAATCACATTAGATCTTCACGCACCACAAATTCAAGGTTTCTTCGATATTCTGATCGATCACCTTGTTGCTGTTCCGATTTTAGCTGATTTCTTCAAGGAAAAAGATTTAAGTGATATCGTCATCGTTTCCCCAGATCATGGCGGTGTAACACGTGCCCGTAAAATGGCCGATCGCCTAAAAGCACCGATTGCCATTATTGATAAGCGCCGCCCAAGACCGAACGTGGCTGAAGTCATGAACATCATTGGTAATATTGAAGGGAAGACAGCGATACTGATTGATGACATCATCGATACTGCAGGAACTATTACACTAGCGGCCAATGCCCTTGTGGAGAACGGTGCTAAAGCAGTGTACGCTTGTTGTACACACCCAGTCCTATCAGGTCCTGCCATCGAAAGGATTCAAAATTCAACGATCAAGGAATTGGTCGTGACCAACTCGATTGTCCTATCCGAAGATAAGAAAATCGATAAAATTGTTGGACTTTCTGTAGCACCTTTGATTGCAGAGGCAATTATTCGTGTGCACGAGGAACAATCAGTCAGCACATTATTCGATTGATAATAAAATAAACTAAAACACGGCGGGCCTTCGGGCTCGCCGTGTTTAGTTTAAAAGTTTCAGAAAATACTTAATTCTTAGTTGACAGATGAGAATAGTAATAATAAAATAGCTATACAAAATCAATTCATATTCATAAAAAGAAACACTGTACCAACGCAATTGAATACTGGTTAACGCCGATCGGACTACCGAAGGCTCCTTTTCACTTACCATTGAACACTAGGCATCATTTTGCCCTATTGTCCTATTGGTGAAGTAAAGGAGCCTTTTATTTTTATAAAAATAGTTTAAGAAGGGTGTGCAGAATATGAAGAAAAAACGAAAGATATGGCTCCTGTCCATTTTTAGCATCTTCATGCTGATAGTGAGTGCATGTGGGCAGGAAAAGAACAGTTCCACAAGTGCTGACGCAAAGGAATCAGATAAAACCATCCGAATCGGTTATCAAAAATTCGGGACATTAAATATTTTAAAATCAAAAGGGGAGCTGGAAAGCCATTTAAAAGAAGTGGGGTATACGGTCGATTGGACTGAATTCCCTGCAGGACCTCAACTGCTTGAAGCCTTGAATGTCGGCAGCATTGATTTTGGGCACACAGGGGAGGCGCCACCGATATTTGCACAAGCAGCCAATGCACCACTTGTCTACATTGCTAATCAGCCGGCAAACCCCTCGGGAGAGGCTATAGTCGTGCAAAAGGATTCACCCATTAAAAATGTGAAAGATTTAAAAGGTAAGAAGGTTGGCTTGAATAAAGGTTCCAATGTTCATTACCTATTGGTCAAAGCGTTAGAGGAAGCAGGCCTTACTCTTGATGACATTCAGCCCGTCTACTTGCCACCGGCCGATGCAAGGGCTGCTTTTGAAGGAAACCAAATCGATGCCTGGGTGATATGGGATCCATTCTTATCAGCGGCGGAATTGGAACTTAAAACGAAAACGATTCAGGATGGAGAAGGACTAGTGGCGAATCGTGAATTCTTTTTGGCAACTGATTCATTTTCCGAGAACGGAGAAGCTTTGAAGATTATCAAAGAGGAACTGATAAAAGTTGATAAATGGATTGAAGAAAACCCAAGGGATGTCGCTGAATTTTTATCTCCGGAAATTGGGATTGGTGTGGAGGCATTAGAAAAAACATTAAAAAGAAAAGAATATGGACTTGAGGAGATTTCCAGTACGGTTTTGGATGATCAACAAAAGATTGCCGATACATTTTTTAATCTTAAGTTAATTCCAAGCAAGATTAATGTTCTAGATGCATCTGCAGATGTTAAAAAAAATTAATTAAGGGGGAAATAAAATGAAAGTATTTTGGTTTTTGCCATCACATGGGGAAAGTCGTTATTTAGGATCGACAAAGGGAGGGAGGGCGATTACACTTCCTTATTTAAAACAAATAGCACAGGCAGTCGATCATTTAGGTTTTGAAGGGGCCTTGCTTCCAACAGGCCGGTCTTGTGAGGACGCTTGGGTGGTGGGTTCTTCATTGATTCCTGCAACGGAAAGAATGAAATTTTTAGTTGCGATTCGTCCAGGTTTAATGTCGCCAACCTTAGCTGCGCGTATGGCTTCAAGCTTCGACCGGTTGTCGAATGGCCGTCTTTTGATCAATGTAGTAACTGGGGGGGACCCAGTCGAATTGGCAGGTGATGGCGTGTTTCTAAATCATAAGGAACGCTATGAGCAAACAGATGAATTTCTCGATATCTGGAGACAGGAAATATCCGGTGAGAGAGTGGACTTTAAAGGGGAGCACTTAAAGGTTGAAGGTGGAAATATTCTATTGCCACCTGTACAAAAACCGTACCCACCGCTTTATTTCGGAGGTTCATCCGATCCAGCCATCGATATATCGGGAAAGCATATTGATGTGTACCTGACTTGGGGTGAGCCGCCAGTGCAAGTGGCTGAAAAAATTGAAAAGGTACGTAAAAAAGCAGCAGAGTATGGACGTGAAGTCAGGTTTGGCATTCGCATGCATGTCATTGTAAGAGAAACGGAAGAAGAAGCTTGGCAGGCAGCGGAAGAACTCATTAAATATGTGGATGATGAAATGATTGAAAATTCGCAAAAGATTTTTGATCGATTTGATTCAGTGGGGCAGAAGCGGATGTCGCAACTTCATAATGGAAACAGGGATTCACTTGAAATCAGTCCGAACTTATGGGCGGGGGTAGGTCTCGTGCGCGGTGGTGCCGGTACAGCATTAGTCGGAAGTGCAGAAAATGTTGCTGCCAGAATGAAGGAATATGAAGAAATCGGAATAGAATCCTTTGTTTTATCTGGGTACCCTCACCTGGAAGAAGCGTACCGTGTTGCGGAATTATTATTTCCTTTACTCCCTGTTGAACAGTTGCAAGTTCCCGTTTCAAAAGCGACGAGTCCATTCGGGGAAATACTGGCAAATGATCACTACCCTACAAAAGGAAGTGAAATTGAAGATGCAGAAAAAGTTAAACAAAAAGTTCAATAGGTTCCACCTTATATCATGGCTTGTGCCCATTCTCCTTTTGGTAACTTGGCAGCTGCTTTCTTTGTGGGGGATTCTGTTGGAACGGATATTGCCTGCCCCGACTGAAGTCTTTCAAGCTGGCGTAGCTTTATTGAAAACTGGGGAACTGATAGATTATATCGGCATCAGTGCTCAGCGGGCCTTCATCGGCTTTTTCATCGGCGGTATTATTGGTTTTGTACTGGGGTTGTTAAATGGGTTATCATCCATTGCTGAAAGCTTATTCGATACATCGCTTCAAATGTTGCGTAACATTCCGCATTTAGCTTTAATACCCCTGGTGATTCTATGGTTTGGTATAGAAGAGGAAGCGAAAATTTTCCTTGTCGCTTTAGGGGTTCTATTTCCTATCTATTTAAATACATTTCATGGAGTGAAATCGGTGGATAAGGAATTAATTGAAGCAGCAAGGGTTTATGGGTTAAGTGGTTTTTCTTTATTCTGGAATGTGATCCTCCCTGCAGCCTTTCCATCCATTTTGGTTGGTATCCGCTTCTCCCTTGGAATCATGTGGGTCACTTTAATAGTCGCAGAAACAATATCCGCTAATTCCGGAATAGGGTATATGGCTATGAATGCACGTGAATTTATGAGGATGGATATTGTTGTTCTAAGTATTCTCTTATATGCCTTATTGGGAAAAATATCGGATGTTGCGGCCAAAATAATTGAAAAAAGATGCTTAAAGTGGCATCCATCATACCAATGAGGAGGTCATGAATATGAAAAATGGAAATTCGTTGGAGTTGCAGGGTGTAAGAAAGGATTTTGGGAAGTTTGAAGTATTAAAGGGGATGGACCTCACATTTAAAAAAGGGGAATTTGTAGCCATTGTCGGTAAGAGTGGATGTGGCAAGAGCACCCTGCTTCGTCTTGTGGCAGGACTGGAAAAGCCGACGGGCGGGCAGATACTGGTGAATGGAAAGCCGTTGAATGGATTAAATAAATCGTCACGTACGATGTTTCAGGATGGAAGGCTTTTTCCTTGGAAAAGGATCCTTGAAAATATAGGTGTAGGATTAAAAGGGGATTGGAAGCCAAACGCTATGGAATTACTGGAGCAAGTGGGTCTTTCAGAGCGAGCGAGTGATTGGCCGTCCGTTTTATCTGGGGGGCAAAAACAAAGAGTTGCATTAGCGAGGGCGTTGGTGAACCAACCTGACATTCTCCTCTTGGATGAGCCGTTAGGGGCATTGGATGCTTTGACGAGAATTGGCATGCAAAGGCTGATTGAAGAACTTTGGAGGAAAAGGGACTTTACTGCCTTACTTGTTACACATGATGTTGAAGAAGCCGTAATGCTAGCCGATCGTGTCATATTAATCGAAGAAGGCAAAGTCGTCATGAATAAGGAAATCAATCTGCCGAGACCACGGAAAAAGGATAGCATACAATATTCATCACTAGCAGCTCAAATCCTTAATCGGGTGATGCAAGTTGAGGGGGAAATGGAGAATAAAGCGATTCACGCTTGAATTAGAGAAAAAAGAAAGAAAAAAGATTTTGCGGAGAATTCCTATGTTTACCATATGTTTCTCCTCTTTTTGCCCCTTCGGATTTTACCTTTCATGTTTAATGAATCGCTATTTAGGGAAATGTTAAATATAGAGAAACTTGTAATTAATATTTAGGAAGGCGGAGGATGTATGAGTAATATATTAGCTGCAAAGGAACGTACGGATTCAAAACACTCTAATTTAAGGAATTTGAGGGAAAACGGTGAAATTCCTGCGATAGTATATGGCAATAAAAATGATAGTACGGCCATTTCAGTCAATAATATTGAGCTTCAAAAGACAATCAAGGAAATAGGCCGTAATGGAATCATTTCTTTGGACTTGGAAGGTACGAGTTATAAAGTCATGCTCTCTGACTATCAAAAGGATCCAATAAAGAACTCCATTTATCATGCAGACTTTTTAATTGTAGATATGTCCGTTCAATTACAGGCACAAGTTCGCATTAACCTTGTCGGTGTTAGTAAAGGCGTGAAAGACGGTGGGGTCCTTCAGCAGTCTCTTCATGAAGTGACGGTTACGGCTAAACCTAATGACATTCCAGACTCCATCGATGTTGACGTTACCGAACTTCAGGTAGGGGAAACAATCTACATATCCGATATCCAAACGAATAAGCAAGTTACAATCGACAATGATGGTGAAGAAGTTGTTGCATCTGTTTTGGCTCCTCGTCAGGAAGAGGAAATAAGTACAGGTGAACAGCAAGATGGCGGTATTCCTGAAAATGAGGAAGGCAGGGAAACCAAGGCATCACCAGAGTCATGATGTCGGGATTAAACAAGTGAATCGTGATATAATAGGCGTAGCTCTTAATGAGTTACGTCTTTTCAATCTCTGGATGCATCAATTTACACCGGACCATTTTTCGGAATTATTTCCTTAAATTAGGTATTTACCTAATTAGTTCTCCGGTCGCTTGCAGGCCAGCTTGAAATTAGGGTACTATTTTTCTAAGGTCAATATGATCTTGGAAAGCTTCGTTCCAGCGTAACTCCCTAAATAACCGTAATGACGGAGTGTGAATCATGAAAATTATTGTAGGGTTAGGGAACCCAGGTAAACAATATGAAAAAACTCGGCATAACGTCGGATTTGAAGTAATAGATGAGTTATCGAAAAGATGGTCGATTCCACTTGATCAAGCAAAACATAAGGGGATATATGGAAGAGGTATGGTAAAGGGAGAACAGGTTTTATTGCTTAAACCCTTAACCTACATGAATTTGTCAGGAGAATCCATTTCGGCTGTCATGCATTTCTTTAAGGTGGATATCGCGGATGTGGTCATTATATATGATGACCTTGATTTGCCTCCAGGGAAGCTTCGCCTTCGTCAAAAAGGAAGTGCAGGTGGCCATAATGGGATAAAATCTTCAATTGCCCATTTGGGTACGCAAGAATTCAATCGTATCAGAATAGGCATTGGCCGCCCGATTGGACGTATTCCGGTATCTGATTATGTATTAGGGCGTTTTTCGCCTGAAGAATGGGATTATGTCGGGGCAACGATCGAAAAAAGCGCTGCTTCTTGTGAAGCCTGGATTGAAAAACCATTTATACAGGTCATGAACGAATATAACCAATAAGCAGAGAGTAGATATAAGTAAAGAATAATATCTTCCTGTTTCGCTGAATAAAATCCCTCTACTTTTGTACATACTAACACTATTACTAAAATAGGGGGTTACCAAATGGCTCTCCATTATCGATGCCGACATTGCGGAACTAAGCTGGGCTCAATTGAGGCACACTCACTGAGCACGGAGCAGTTAGGTTTTAATCAACTTACCGATGAAGAGCGACAAGAGATGATCGTTTATGATTCTGAAGGGGATATGCATGTAAGGGCGATATGTGAAGATTGCCATGAATCGCTGCAAAGAAACCCTGATTTATATGAAAACGATTATATTATTCATTAGCGGGAGAGGGCTTTGGACAAAATCCAAAGCATTTTTCCGTTTGTCTGGAATACCAAGGCAGATAAGATTGCCGTTAGTTAATAAAGAGGATGCTTGGTGAAATGGCCAAGTTCAAATACAGCAAATGTTTTTTGCACGTTAAAGAGAGGGGGGAAAGAAAATGAATGGATTGCAGAACTTGTTCTCCAAACAAGATGATGTTCATTCGTTAATAGCCGGCATCGATGAAGGACTTAAGGAGCAAATCGTCTCTGGCCTGACAGGTTCCTCGAGATCACTACTGCTGGCTTCCGTTTATGAAAAGACGAATAGGCCTATTTTATTAGTTACACATAATTTATTACAAGCACAAAAATTCCATGAGGACTTATCCAGCTTCATACCTGAGGAAGAATTATATATATATCCAGCCAATGAATTGATTGCCGCTGATTTGAGTGTAGCCAGCCCGGAATTAAGAGCCCAGCGTGTAGAGGCATTGAACTTTTGGGCGGAGGGAAAGAAAGGGATTGTCATTGCGCCAATTCCCGGGGTGCGTCGTGTGCTTCCTCCAAAGGATATTTGGAAGAGGCATCAGCTTGCGTTTAATTTAGGGGAAGACATCGAACTGGAACAAACGCTTAATAAATTCATTGCCATGGGTTATAACAGGTCTGAAATGGTTGGTTCCCCAGGTGAATTCAGTATCAGGGGCGGTATAATCGATATTTATCCGATCACGGAACCTAATCCAATACGAATTGAATTATTCGATACCGAAATAGATTCAATAAGGACTTTTTCAAGTGAAGATCAGCGGTCCATCGAGAAACTCAATAAAGTGACGATTGGCCCTGTCAGTGAGGCTTTGCTAGAGACGGAGCATATTGAAAGAATCATAACAAGGCTCGAGAGCGGATTAAGTAAAAGCTTGAAGAAACTTAAAGATGAGAAAACCAAGGAACAGCTGGTTCAAACGGTCAGTTATGAACTTGAACAGCTGAAAATGGGGAATAAACCCGACAAAATCTTTAAATACTTAAGTTTAGCGTATGAAGATCCAGCTAGTTTAATAGATTATTTACCAGTAAATGGTTTGGTTTTCTTAGATGAAATCAGTAGAATCCAGGAAATCAATGATTCTTTGGAAAAGGAAGAGGCTGGTTGGTACACGGACCTTTTAAGTCAGGGACAAATTATCCATGATATAAAATTGGCTCACCCCATGCAGGAATTAATAATGAAATCCAGCAGGCCGTTTGTATACCTTTCATTGTTTTTACGGCATGTACCGCATACGAATCCTCAGAATATCCTGAATTTTGCCAGTAAACAAATGCAGAATTTCCACGGACAGATGAATGTGTTCAAAGCTGAACTGGAACGTTGGAAAAAAGGGAAATATACTGTCGTCATACTTGGACAGGATGAAGAACGGGTAAAAAAGCTGCATTCAGTTTTAGCCGATTATGATATAGAGGCAGCAGAACTGTTCAATGCGAATAGCATTCTTCCAGGTAAAGTTCAGATTTTACGCGGCAGCCTGAATAGCGGCTTTGAATTACCTATGCAAAAGTTCAGTATCATTACGGAAACGGAATTGTTTAATAAAAAGTCAAAGAAATCAGTACGGAGACAGAAACTATCGAATGCGGAGCGAATCAAGAGTTATTCCGAATTGAAAATCGGTGACTATGTCGTTCATGTTAATCACGGTATCGGTAAATACTTGGGTATTGAAACCCTTACGATAAATGGGGTCCATAAAGATTACCTGAATATTCGTTATCAAGCGGATGACAAATTGTATGTTCCTGTCGACCAAATTGATCTTGTCCAAAAATATGTCGGTTCTGAAGGGAAAGAACCGAAGCTTTATAAGCTAGGCGGGACGGAATGGAAACGTGTTAAAAGTAAGGTTCAATCATCCGTTGAGAACATTGCCGATGATTTAATCAAGTTATATGCAGAAAGGGAAGCGGCTAAGGGCTATGCCTTTTCACCTGATGGTGATATGCAGAGAGAATTCGAAACATCATTCGCTTATAACGAAACGGAAGATCAATTACGTTCCATAGTCGAAATCAAAAAGGATATGGAGCGGGAACGGCCGATGGATCGGTTATTATGTGGCGATGTTGGATATGGGAAGACAGAGGTGGCCATCAGGGCCGCTTTTAAAGCCATAATGGATGGCAAGCAAGTTGCATTCCTTGTCCCGACCACAATCCTTGCCCAGCAGCATTATGAAACATTAAGGGAGCGTTTTCAGGATTATCCCATTTCGATTGGTCCTATGAGTCGTTTCCGGACTAAAAAACAGCAAACGGAGACGATTAAAGGATTGAAGGCAGGCACGGTGGATATTGTGGTTGGCACGCATAGGATTTTATCCAAAGATATCGTGTACCGCGATTTGGGGTTGCTTATCATTGATGAAGAACAGCGCTTTGGCGTAACACATAAGGAAAAGATCAAACGGTTAAAAACAAATGTGGATGTACTGACTTTGACTGCGACGCCGATTCCGAGGACCCTTCATATGTCCATGTTGGGCGTGCGGGATCTGTCCGTCATCGAAACGCCGCCAGAGAACCGATTCCCGATCCAAACTTATGTCATGGAGTATAATGGCTCGTTGGTAACGGAAGCGATAGAACGGGAATTGGCCAGGGATGGTCAGGTTTATTTCCTTTACAATCGGGTAGAGGATATAGCAAGAAAAGCAGAAGAAATTTCCATGCTGGTGCCCGATGCCCGTGTCACCTATGCTCATGGGCAAATGTCAGAGCAAGAACTGGAAGCTGTCATGTTCGGCTTTTTAGAAGGCGAATATGATGTTTTGGTAAGTACAACGATTATAGAGACGGGCGTCGATATCCCGAATGTCAATACGCTTATAGTGAATGAAGCGGATAGAATGGGACTTTCACAGCTCTATCAGCTGCGTGGCCGTGTAGGGCGATCCAATCGGGTGGCATATGCATTCTTCACTTATAGGAAAGATAAAGTGTTGACGGAAGTGGCAGAAAAACGTCTCCAATCCATTAAGGAATTTACAGAATTGGGTTCAGGGTTCAAAATCGCGATGCGCGATTTATCCATCAGGGGAGCTGGAAACATTCTAGGGGCTCAACAACATGGCTTCATCGATTCAGTTGGTTTTGATCTGTATTCACAAATGTTGAAAGAAGCAGTAGATGCGAAACGTAATGATCAACCAGCTGAAGAAAAGAACAACCTGGAAATTGATGTTGAAGTGGATGCTTATATCCCTGATGCCTACATAATGGATGGACATCAGAAAATAGAAATGTATAAAAGGTTCAGAGGGATTGCTTCGCTTGAAGAAGTGGAAGAATTACAGGATGAAATGATCGATCGTTTCGGAGAATATCCAGAAGAAGTTTCCTATTTATTCATGATTGCCGAAATGAAGGTACATGCTGAAAAGGCCGGAATTGAAAGCATTAAACAATTAAAGCAGGAAATCAGCATTCTCCTTAGGGAAACGGTCAGCAGCGATGTGGATGGACAAAAGGTGTTCGAGTTGGGATCGAAGTATGGCCGTATGGTAGGTTTCGGAATGGACGGCAATCGAATGAAGCTGGTCCTGCATATAAAAGGCGTAGAACAAAGCAAATGGCTTAATATCTTATTTGAGATGGCCAAAGGTTTACAGTATGTAAAAAAAGAGACGCAAGCCACAAAAAACTGAATTGAATGATTGTCCTCAGGAAGAAATTTCTTTAGGTATCATGGTAAAAAATGAAACAAAAAAAGAAAAATTTTTTCAAAGTGCATAGAACTTACCATTAGAAAAATACTAAGTACAATAGCTGGTGATGATTTTGCTGCAAAATGAGGATTTATCAAATCAATTAGATGAAAGTGAGGCAACATTAGATGAAAGCAACTGGTATCGTTCGCCGAATTGATGATTTAGGAAGAGTCGTCATCCCGAAAGAAATCCGCAGGACCCTCCGTATTCGTGAAGGAGATCCACTGGAAATATTTGTGGATAGAGATGGGGAAGTCATCCTAAAGAAATACTCTCCTATCAGTGAATTAGGCGATTTTGCAAGGGAATATGCAGAAGCACTTTATGATAGCCTTGGAAATCCAGTTATGATTTGTGACAGGGATACTTACATTGCAGTGGCAGGCGGCTCCAAAAAAGAATACTTAAATAAAAGCGTTAGTGAACTAGTGGAAAAAATCATGGAAGAAAGAAATCCTGTCCTGGAGTCTCCCAACGGACAAATTTCATTTGTAGATTCCAATGATGAAGAAGTTCAATCTTATACTGCAGCTCCGATCATTGCGAGTGGCGACCCGATTGGTGCCGTCTTGATTTTCTCTAAAGATAGTACCATTGGTGAAGTGGAACAGAAATCGGTTGAAACAGCAGCGAGTTTCCTAGCTAGACAAATGGAACAGTAACCTTGGACATGCCATTATATTCTTAAAGGTGGAAAGGGCAGCAATCGCGCTGCCCTTTTTGCTCTTTCTAAAAGGTTAACCGGATGGGGGCAGACATAATGAGGGGAGAATATTCTTCAAAGTGAATATGGAAAATAATTAACAGTATGGATGTGATTGAAAAATAACGATTAGAATTATGCTATAATAACTACCACATATGAGTGAAAAGGGGAAAAAGAATGGCTGAAAAGCCTTATAAAACATCAAATGAACTTTTTCGGGGTGCGCTGATTTTAAGCGTAGCAGCGATTATAGTAAAAGTATTGAGTGCGGCTTATCGCATACCTTATCAGAACATTGCGGGTGATATCGGGTTTTATATCTATCAACAGGTTTATCCCTTTTACGGTGTTGCTTTTACATTATCAACACTTGGCTTTCCGGTAGTCATATCCAAGCTTATGGCAGAACGGGGGCCCTCCAAAAATAACTTTGCGGTCAAGGACATTTTAGTGACATCATTCATCGTCTTAAGTTCGATAGGGGTCATGATGTTTGCTGCACTATTCCTTGGCGCTGATTCGATTGCAGGATGGATGAAGGATCCGCATTTAGCCGGTCTGCTGAGAATCGTTGCCTTTTCCTATTTATTAATGCCGATTTCATCTATTTTAAGAGGCTATTTTCAAGGAATGAACAACATGTTACCGACGGCAAGTTCGCAGGTCGCTGAACAATGCATCCGTGTATTGACGATACTTGTGCTTTCCACACTATTCGTGTATCTAGGGTACTCTCCTTATATGGTCGGCAAGGGGGCGGTCTTCGGTTCAATTACCGGAGGCATAACTGGACTGGGACTGCTTATTGCTTTCGTTATTTTAAGAAAAGAATGGAAGCTTTTTTTACGAATGAGAATCAAACCGGTAAATTTCATTAAAATTTCCAAGGTCCTGATTTTCCAAGGTTTGGCCTTTTGCATAACTGGCTTGATCCTTATCTTGTTTCAGTTCGTCGATTCACTGCACCTATATTCCCTACTAAGGGAAACGGGTATGGGGGAAAGGGAAGCCAAGGAATGGAAAGGAGTATATGACCGTGGACAGCCGTTGCTTCAGTTAGGTACAGTCGTTGCCAATTCTTTTGCATTGGTGCTTGTACCTGTAATATCCGAATTCGTTCAGAGGAACAATGAACATGAATTATTGAATAAGATTAAATTGGCCCTTCGTGTAAGCGCGACGATAGGGCTCGCAGCTGCGATTGGGCTGGTAGTGACGATGAAGCCTGTCAATCATATGCTGTTCATGGATGCCAAAGGGACAATTACTTTAGCAATTTTCTCTTTATCGATTTTATTCACATCCCTCATAATGGCAGAAGCGGCCGTGATTCAAAGTTTGGGCTATTCATTCGTACCGGTGATCATTACGATTGTGGGGGTGGGCAGCAAGTGGGTTTTAAACCTTGTTCTTGTGCCCCATTATAAAATCGCTGGAGCAGCCTCGGCAACTGTTCTTGCGTTTATGATCATGACTGTATTATTTTATGTGGCTTTGAGAGTGCATATTAAAAAGCCATTAATTGAAAAGAAGCACATGTTAATAATCTTGAAGAGTACGATTTACATGGGTACGGCGGTTGTTTTATTCAATAGCTTATTCGAATGGATGTTTTCAGGAGAGAGCCGGTTGTTAGCTACGATCCAAGCTTTGATCGGTGTAGGAATCGGTGCAGCCGTTTTTGTGATGACCGCCCTTCGTGCCGGCTTATTTGGTGAAGCAGAACTTTCACTTATACCTGCAGGTACAAAGCTTAAACGATTTATAATAACGGATAGGAGTATACGAAACCATGAATGAGATTAAGATAATAGGCCTTGGTGCAGGGGATTTAGATCAGCTTCCACTAGGGATTTATAAAGAATTGATACAAACAGAACAATGCTTCGTCAGAACGATCGATCATCCGGTAATCGAAGATTTGAAAAGGGAAGGAATCAATTTCACGGCGTTTGACGGGATATATGAAAAGCACGACCAATTTGAAGCGGTATATGAAGAAATTGCCGGAACTTTATTACAAGAGGCTTCGAACCGTTCCATTTTATACGCGGTTCCGGGACATCCTATGGTTGCGGAAAAAACGGTTCAGCTTTTGCTCGAAAAGGGTCCGGCTCTTGGAATATCCATTAAACTGGAAGGTGGGCAAAGTTTCCTGGATCCATTGTTTCAGGCTGTTAAGATCGACCCGATTGAAGGGTTCCAGCTTTTGGATGGAACAGATCTTTTACCGGATGATTTGCACATTACCCAGCATATGATTATCGGACAGGTGTATGACGCATTCAGTGCATCCAATGTGAAATTGACTTTAATGGAAAAACTTCCGGATGACTATGAGGTATATATCGTTACAGCGGCAGGCAGCAGTCAGGAAAAAGTGACAAAATGTGCTCTGTTCGAGCTCGACCGTCAGATGGAGTTAAGTAACTTGACGAGTGTGTATGTCCCGCCTGTTAAAGATGAAGCGTTACAGTATCGGGAGTTTTCTAAGCTACGGCAGATCATCGCGGAACTTAGAGGTCCTGACGGATGTCCTTGGGATAAGAAACAAACTCATGAAAGCTTGAAGAAATATCTAATAGAAGAGGCGTACGAGCTGATTGATTCCATCGATGAAGAGGACGATGAGGGCATGGTTGGTGAACTTGGGGATGTCCTGCTTCAGGTGATGCTTCATTCACAAATCGGTGAAGATGAGGGGATGTTCACGATCGATGATGTGATTGGAGGCATTACGGCGAAAATGATTCGACGCCACCCTCATGTATTCGGAAATGTTGAAGTGAACGGCGAAGAGGATGTATTAGTGAACTGGCAGAAAATCAAAGAAGGTGAAAAAGGCAGCGAAACAAAAGCCCCGAAATCCATACTGGATGGCATTGAGAAATCGCTGCCAAACTTACTTCGGGCCGAAGAGTATCAAAAAAGGGCTGCAAAGGTTGGATTTGATTGGGATGAGGTTTCCGAAGCCTGGAAAAAGGTCAGGGAAGAAGTGCAGGAATTGGAAGAGGAATTATTAAGCCCGAACAGGGATGTCGAAAGAATAAAATCAGAGCTGGGCGACCTCTTTTTTGCGCTTGTCAACATTTCACGTTATTATGACATACAAGCGGAAGAAGCCGTCTACAAAGCAAACCAGAAATTCCACCAGCGTTTTACATATATAGAAGAGTGCATTCAAAGGGCAGACAAAAAATTCAAGGATTATACATTGGAAGAACTGGATTCATATTGGGAAGACGCAAAAGCTAAAGGACTTTAATTAAGGGAGAGATTTGAATGTCGATGAGATTGGATAAATTCCTAAAAGTTTCAAGGTTGATCAAGCGCCGCACACTTGCGAAGGAAGTTGCGGATAAAGGGAGAATCACGATTAACGGACAACAGGCCAAAGCAAGTTCGAATGTGAAAGATGGCGATGAGCTGACTGTAAGATTCGGTCAAAAGCTGGTTACGGTACGTGTCGATAAAATTCAAGAAACCACGAAAAAAGAAGCGGCTGCAGATATGTATACCATCGTAAAGGAAGAAAAGCTAGCGGAGGAGTAAGGACAGGCTTGGTTCTAATTCCACCCTTACGGACATACACTTGTACAAAATCAGTGGTACTGTGAGGGATGAAAAAATGAGCCAATATAATGATCCGAATGCTGGTTACACAAAGGGAACGATCCAAGAGCATGATGTAACGATGAAAGGCCGCCGTTTACTTGATATTACGGGTGTCAAACAAGTTGAAAGTTTTGATAATGAAGAGTTTCTGCTCGAAACGTCAATGGGATTCCTATCTATCCGGGGCCAAAACTTGCAAATGAAGAACTTAGACGTTGATAAAGGCATCGTTTCCATTAAGGGAAAGATTTTCGACCTCGTTTATTTAGATGAGCAATCAGGGGAGAAAGCTAAAGGCTTCTTTGGCAAATTGTTCAAATGACCTTATCGATCCAATTTTATACGTTGCTTGCGATGATAGGCATGGGCAGTGGTTTTGGAGCTGCCCTGGATACGTATAGCCGGTTCCTGAATCGTTCAGAAAGGAAAAGGTGGATTGTATTCATCCATGACTTCCTTTTCTGGATCATTCAGGGTCTCCTTATTTTTTATGTTTTGTTTTTAGTGAATGAGGGAGAGTTTCGCCTCTATTTATTTTTGGCCTTATTATGCGGTTTTTCCGCTTATCAAGCACTTTTCAAAGGTTTCTATCAACGTTTTTTGGAGATTTTGATAATACTTGTGATAAAGTTGGCGAGATTTATAACGGATTCGGTTTACGTGCTGATATTTCTACCGATAAAATGGGTAATGGTATCTGTATTGGCCCTCATCATTGGGATAGGTAAGTTCGTTTTAGCCTTATTAAAATGGGCTGGGAAAATACTTCTCTTTATTTTGAATATATTCTGGAGGCCATTAAAATGGATTCTGACTTATATATGGGATTTATTGCCGGTTTTTGTTACGAAAAACGTCGGGAAGTTTTATAATAAAGGAAAAGGGATTTTATTGAAAATAAAGAATTCTATATTTAGAACGATAAATGGATGGAGAAATAAAAAGAAATGAGGAGCGATAAAAAATGAGTAGCCTGCGTAAAAGGAAAGTGGCAAAAATAGAAAATCCCTACGTCGCTCAACAAGAGAAAAAAGTAAAAACCGTAGAAAAAAAGAAGCGTGGTCTTATGCGTAGATTAACTCTTTACTCAGTTTTCGCCGCAGTCTTTTTGATTTTATCTGTTTCCACCCTCATATCGCAAAATGTTGCCTTGGACGAGAAAGTTAAACAGAAGGAAGAATTGAAGGGAAAGTTAGCTGAATTGAAAAAAGGCGAGACCCTTCTTAAAGAAGAAATCGTAAAGCTTAATGACGACGACTATATAGCGAAAATAGCCAGACGGGATTATTTCTTATCTGAAAAAGGCGAAATCATTTTTACCCTTCCAAAAGGGAAGGAAGATAGTGACTAATATTGACACTGTTTTTTTACTTTCGTTATAATATAGTATGAAGAGATTTTTTTAACATTTCTAAGGAGGAACATTTTTTTTATGTCAATCGAAGTAGGCAGCAAGTTACAAGGTAAAGTAACAGGCATAACTAATTTTGGTGCATTTGTAGAGCTACCTCAAGGATCAACCGGTCTTGTCCATATCAGTGAAGTGGCTGATAACTATGTCAAGGATATCAATGATCATTTAAAAGTGGGCGATACAGTTGAGGTGAAAGTCATCAATGTAAAAGATGGCAAGATTGGCTTGTCCATAAAAAAAGCGATAGACCGTCCTGAAGGTGAGCAAAAACCTGCATACACACCACGTCCGCGCCAAGGAAAAGGGAATGACAGCCGTTCCAAAGACTTCCGCTCTAAAGGTAATAGTTTCCAGCCAAAGGAAAACTTTGAGCAAAAAATGGCTAAATTCTTAAAAGATAGCGAAGACCGCTTAACGACCCTTAAACGTAGCACCGAAACGAAACGGGGAGGTCGAGGAGGAAGACGCGGATAAAACTGCTGCTGAAAATAATAGTTTAGCAACTTTTCCTGTGAAATTATTCATAGTATAGATAAAGGCAAGCTTGCCGGCTTGTCTTCTTTTAATTATCAACGATATAAAAAAGCGCCCCTGAACACTTACTAAGATAAGTGTTCAGGGGCGCTTTTGGTATTTGAGATGACCCGTACGGGATTCGAACCCGTGTTACCGCCGTGAAAGGGCGGTGTCTTAACCGCTTGACCAACGGGCCGTGATAAAAGATAGCGGCAGAGGGGATCGAACCCCCGACCTCACGGGTATGAACCGTACGCTCTAGCCAGCTGAGCTACGCCGCCATAATGGTAAGTGCTACTGAAGCACAAGTTATATCTTACATTCGTGAAGAAAAAATGTCAACAAAAAAAATAAAGTTTGTCGGTTTCCATTTCCTGATTATTTATTCGTGTTATTTTCCGCAAAAATAACCTAAAAACTTTGCTTTTCTTCAAAAAAAAAAGAACACCCGTTTCTGTATTGAAAAAAAAGGCACAAAAACCTGTATACAAATGATTGTTCAAGAAGAATTTCGTCGAACGTTTTTCTTATCCGCTTATAAAATTCTGACAAAAAAATAGACAGGCCCTCTATATAATAAAAATCACTAATACGAATGGGGTGTTGAAATGGAAAAAGTAGAAAGACCTATGATGGAGCCTCTTGGAGATGTTCAGTTAAAAGAAGCGAAGGCAGGGGCCATCAATTGGATCCAACAACTGCAAATGAAGACGGAAGATATATTCATTAAAAAAGGAATCTCTTTAGCAATCATCGGTTTTTTATTAGGAAGGGCATTAATTCTTTCGCAGTTGGCACCATTTGGACTTCCGTTTTTCGCAGCCGTTTTTCTTATGAGACGTGATAGGGCGCCACTGGCTTTATTCGGATTGATTGCAGGTGGGCTGACCGTTCACTATTCGAATAGTTTAGTTATCTTTGCATCGGCGTTCCTGCTCCTGTTATTTCATAAGATCAAGAAGCCCGCCGTGGAAGGACAATTCAAGACGATGTCGATGTACGTCTTTGCTTCCCTATTCCTGGTCAACCTGGCCGAGCAATATCTGGTATTTCGAACGATTCAGCTGTACGACTTGATGATGATAGGAGTAGAGGCAGGACTTGCAATGATTTTGACCCTAATCTTCATACAATCCATCCCGATGCTGACCATTCGGACAAAGTCCCAATCATTAAAGACGGAGGAAATCGTCAGCATCATCATCTTGCTGGCTTCGGTGATGACCGGAACCATCGGCTGGATGATATACGATTTATCGCTCGACCATATATTCTCGCGATACCTGGTCCTCCTCTTCGGGCTGGCGGGAGGGGCCGCCATAGGCTCCACTGTAGGTGTAGTTACTGGATTAATATTCTCCTTGGCAAGTATTGCCAGTCTTTATCAAATGAGCCTTCTCGCATTTTCAGGGCTTCTGGGCGGTTTGTTGAAGGAGGGAAGGAAGATAGGGGTCGCCGCTGGCCTCTTGATTGCTACGTTGCTGATAGGTTTATATGGTGAGGGCACCAATAATATTATGGTGACCCTTTATGAATCACTTATAGCTGTGGTCCTATTTATATTGACACCTTCATCCATCATCAACAAAATAGCGAAACATATACCGGGAACAGTCGAGAATTCTGATGAACAGCAGCAGTATGCCCGTAAAGTGAGGGATGTCACCGCTCAAAGGGTGGAGCAATTCTCACATGTATTTGAGGCGCTCTCTAATAGCTTTTCCCAAGTGGATGAAAGGGGGAGGTTAGAGGAAGACGAGAAAGAATTCGACTACTTCTTAAGTAATGTAACGGAAAAAACATGCCAGCTTTGTTTTAAAAAGGAACAATGCTGGTCCAAGAACTTTAATACAACCTATGACGGCATGCAGGAAATAATGCTTCAATTAAGTGAAAATAATGGTCAGCTCCCCCAAAAAACTTCGAAAGAATGGGGGAAATATTGTAGTCGCGGGCCTCAGGTCATTGGGGCGATATCACAGGAGCTTACTTATTTTGAAGCTAACCAAAAATTAAAAAGGCAGGTGAAGGAAAGTCGGAAACTGGTGGCGGATCAACTCAGGGGAGTTTCGGCAGTAATGGACGATTTTGCGAAAGAAATTCAAAGGGAAAGGAAGAATCATCATGTACATGAAGAATCCATTTTGGAAGCCATCCAGGATTTTGGCCTGCACATAGGTCATGTTGAAATATACAGTCTAGAACAAGGGAATGTTGATATAGAGATGAGTGTCCCATACTGCCAGGGGAGAGGGGAATGTGAAAAGTTGATTGCACCTATGCTTTCTGACATTTTAGGAGAAACGATAGTCGTGCATTCAGAAGAGTGTGCAACGTATCCAAACGGGCAATGTGAGGTGATATTTAGGTCAGCAAAAAAATTCACGGTCGAAACGGGTGTGGCTCATGCTGCCAAGGGGGGAGGGCTTGTATCAGGAGACAGTTATACGACCATGGAAATTGGCTGCGGTAAATTCGCAATAGCCATTAGTGATGGAATGGGAAATGGGGAAAGGGCCCATTTTGAAAGTACAGAGACATTGAAGCTGCTTCAAAAATTTTTACAATCGGGAATAGAAGAAAAAATAGCCATTAAATCCGTAAACTCCGTATTATCTCTACGCACTACCGATGAAATATTTTCGACTCTTGATTTAGCAATGATTGATCTTCAGGACGCAAGGGCTAAGTTTTTAAAAATCTGTTCGATACCGAGTTTCATTAAAAGGGGGGATAGGATAATAAAAATTGAATCAAGTAACCTCCCTATGGGAATCATCCAGGATTTCGATGTTGATGTTGTATCGGAAGAGCTAAAAGCGGGGGACATATTAATCATGATGAGCGATGGAGTATTCGATGGCCCCTCACATGTCGAAAATATCGAGTTCTGGCTTAAACGAAAAATCAAGGAAATGGAAACAGACGATCCGCAGGAAATCTCTGATTTAATATTGGAAGAGGTCATCCGAACAAAAGGGATCATAGATGATGACATGACAGTGGTGACATCGAAAATTAAGCATAACACACCGAAATGGGCATCCATTCCCGTTACTCCAAAACGCAAAAAGGCCCAGTAGGGGCCGTTTATATATAAAATAAATAAAACCAAAAAGAGGTGGTTAAATGGAAAGCGGATAAAGGGTAAAGAGAGGGACTCTTTTTAATCACCCCCCTCTATGATATGAATTGATGCGATGTCTTTGGCGTATAATTTCCCCCTTTTTAGTCAATTATGGTAACAAATTGGTAGGAAGGGAGAGCAAAACATGAAAGCAGGAACATTAAGACAGATTTTGCTTATAACCGACGGATGTTCAAATCATGGTGAAGAGCCGTCTGCCATGGCTGAATTAGCAAGGGAGCAAGGCATAACCATCAATGTCATAGGTGTCATGGAAAATGATGTGATAGATGAAAAGGGGCTTAAGGAAATCGAGAAGATTGCTGGCTCAGGAGGTGGGGTAAGTCAAATAGTCTATGCCCAGCAGTTGTCCCAAACCGTCCAAATGGTGACCCAAAAGGCAATGACACAAACTATACAGGGAGTGATCAATCGCGAACTTCAACAAATACTTGGAGATTCAAAAACGATGGAGGACCTTCCGCCGGATAAACGAGGAGAAGTAATGGAGGTGGTCGATGAGCTTGGGGAAACAAGCAAGCTTGAAGTGCTGATTCTTGTTGATACCAGTGCAAGCATGAAACATAAACTGCCTACAGTAAAAGATTCCTTATTAGATCTTTCCCTTAGTATGAATGCAAGAATGGGTGACAGTCGTTTTTCCGTATTCGTATTTCCTGGGAAAAGAAATGATGTTGAAAAGTTGCTGGATTGGACCCCGAACCTTGAAGCCTTGACGGCAACTTTTCCTAAGCTTAGTACAGGGGGTCTCACTCCGACAGGTCCAGCCATTCGTGAAGCTTTAACATATTTCAATAAAAAACGTTCATTGAGGGGATTGTTATCACATGATGATGAACAATACTTTGAGGAATCAATGTAAACTCCTGCCTGGCAGTTTGGTCACTGGAAAATGGAATAAAAACCAGTACAAAATAATTAGGGAATTGGGGTGTGGAGCGAACGGGATCGTCTATTTGGTTGAAAGCGGAAATCGTCATTATGCTTTAAAGCTCAGTGATAATGGGACGTCCATTATTTCAGAGATGAATATCCTAAAATCCTTCTCAAAGGTCCAGGGGTCTACCCTTGGACCTTCCTTTTTGGAAGCGGATGATTTCATGAAAACAGGAAAACAACTCCCATTTTATGTAATGGAATATATCCACGGACACGATTTTTTGCGCTTCATCGATAAGAAAGGATCATCTTGGATTGGGGTCTTAATGCTTCAGCTTTTAACCAGTCTGTCTGCCTTGCATACCAATGGCTGGGTGTTCGGGGATTTAAAACCTGAGAACTTGATCGTGACATCACCAGCCTATAAGGTACGGTGCGTGGATGTTGGCGGAACCACCTTGATTGGGCGATCCGTAAAAGAATTCACCGAGTTCTTTGACAGAGGTTACTGGGGACTTGGATCAAGAAAGGCCGATCCGCAATATGACTTGTTCGCTGTGGCTATGATTATAATCAATTCTGCCTATCCTGGACGTTTCCACAAGAAAGGGGAAGGGTATAAACAGCTTAACGACTTGATTAAGCAGAAAAAGGAATTGCACCCATATAGAAAGATGTTGGATAAAGCACTCCAAGGGCATTATGATTCTGCCCTTCAAATGCGGGAGGATTTGGTCACGGTGCTAGGTAAGCAAAACCACTCGAGGAAAAAGGGCCCGATTCAGGCAGCGACGGGTCAGCCACTAACAATGCAACCTTCAACGAGGCAAGCAAGAAGGTCCCAAAATCACTCAAATAAGAAAAGTGGCGGGTTTTTTGAAACTTTCTTGCTGGTTGCCATCATATCGATGCTTTATGTTCTTTACATATATGAACAGTTGTTATGATATAGTTATTAGGTGAAATGCCATGGAATAGTTGAAACCATTTCATGTTTGAATCGTATAATACTAATACCTGTCCATAAAGAAGGAAGATTGTATGTTGAAGGAAAAAGTTCTGAGCACCATTTATAGAAACGAATTGATTGAGGAAAACTCGAAGTTGATAATAGGAGTTTCCGGAGGACCGGACTCGTTGGTTCTTCTCCACGTCCTTAAGGAAATTCAATCTCTTTTTCATTACGAGATGATCGTTGCAAGTGTTGACCATATGTTTCGTGGTGAAGAATCGTATGAGGATTATAAATATGTCGAGCATATATGTGAGCGGTGGGGCATTATATTTGAGGGAAAGAGGATCGATGTTCCTGCCTGGATGGAGCAGACAGGGGAAAGTTCACAAATAACGTCAAGAAAGTTGCGTTTTGCTTTCTATGAAGAAATGATGGATAAGCATCAAGCCTCCACTCTTGTCCTGGGGCATCATGGAGATGATCAAATCGAAACGATGCTCATGCGTTTAACAAGAGGGGCGACAGGTAAGGCAAGAGCTGGTATCCCTATAAAGAGACGATTCCATACCGGGAATTTGATCAGGCCTTTTCTTGAAATCACGAAAAGCCAAATAATCACATATGCGGGCCTTCATAATATTGAACCAAGGTTTGACCCGAGCAATGAAACGGGTGTCTATGCAAGAAATCGTTTTAGACATGAAGTTCTTCCATTTTTAAAGAAAGAAAATAGAAAGGTTCATGAGCATTTTCAACGATTCAGTGAAGAGCTTTATGAAGATGAAGAGTTTTTTTTGAACCTGGTTTCAAGCAAAATGTCCGAGGTTTGGATCCAACAGGGTAAAGAACAAGCGGTTATTCAGATTGATAAGGTTCTCGCGATGCCTAAACCTTTACAAAGAAGGGCGATTCAACTAATATTAAACTATCTTTATTTGGAGAGACCTTCATCGCTTTCGGCATTACATATTGATCAACTTTTAGTTTTGTTTTTAAATCCTCAACCATCTGCAGAATTGCATCTTCCGGAGGGCCTTATTGCGGAAAAATCATATCAAACTTGCACTTTTAGATTTTTCAGGCAAAAAAGCCGTAAATATTCCCTTAAATTACAAATTCCCGGTGAGACTATTCTTCCGAATGGATATAAGATTAAAGCGCACTATATAAAAGAAGAAGTTCCGGTACTTAGAGGAAATCATTCTTTTATTCTTCCCGAATCAGCTGTTCAGTTGCCTCTTACAGTCCGAACCAGGAATGAGGGTGAACGGATGGCCGTCAAGGGATTAGGTGGAACTAAAAAGTTGAAGGATATTTTCATTAATGAAAAGATCCCGATGCTAGAAAGAAATGTGTGGCCGGTCATCATCGATCAAACGGGAACGGCCATTTGGCTACCTGGTTTAAAGAAATCGAATGTTGAGCCGGATATTATTTCTGATGAAAAATCTTTAATCTACTTAGAATATAAAAAAGCTTAATTCTTCATGGGGGGCAATTAATTACAATGACCATGCAAAACGACATTGAAAAGGTTTTAATAACAGAGGAAGAACTTCAAAAAAAAATCAGGGAATTGGGTGCGCAGATTGAATCTGATTACCAAGGTAAGTTCCCATTGGCCATCGGAGTGCTAAAAGGCGCCATGCCATTTATGTCAGATTTACTGAAACGTGTGGATACACATCTTGAAATGGACTTTATGGATGTTTCAAGCTATGGTAACTCCACCGTATCTTCCGGTGAAGTTAAAATCATAAAGGATCTTGATACTTCAGTTGAAGGCCGGGATATTTTAATCATCGAGGATATTATCGACAGCGGTTTAACTCTTAGCTATCTTGCGGAACTTTTCCGTTATCGCAAAGCAAAATCAATTAAAATCGTTACCTTATTGGATAAACCAACAGGCAGGAAAGCGGATATCACACCGGATTATGCCGGATTCATCGTTCCGGATGCATTTGTTGTCGGATATGGTCTTGATTTTGCCGAAAAGTATCGTAATCTCCCGTATATTGGCATATTGAAGCCTGAAATTTACTCGAATTAATCGTACCTGTTTGAAAGAGAAGACCAGATAAAAACAGCGGTGTTAAATTATTGTAATTCATTAATTTTATATGATAGTATTTACTATAGTTTGTTTACCCGTGGGAGGAGGTAAGGGATGAATCGGATCTTCCGTAATACCATATTTTATTTACTGATCTTTTTGGTCATCATTGGGATTGTAAGCATTTTTAATAATAACAATGAACCAACAGAGAAAATGACCCAAGATGAATTCTATAAGCATTTGGAGAATGGGGACGTTACAGCACTGACGATGCAGCCCGAAAGCAGTGTATTTGAAATCACAGGAAAGCTCAAAGGTTATGAGGAAAACAAATTCTTTGTGACGTATGTGCCTTTCAGTGAATATTCGCAAAGCCGAATCAATGATGCCGTAACCAAGTTGGATAAGGACATCATCACTGTTGAACCTCCAGAAAAAACAAGTGGCTGGGTGACATTTTTCACTTCCATCATTCCATTTGTAATCATTTTTATCCTCTTCTTCTTTTTACTTAACCAAGCTCAGGGCGGTGGTGGTGGCCGCGTCATGAACTTCGGGAAAAGTAAGGCGAAATTGTATAATGATGATAAGAAAAAAGTGCGCTTCAATGATGTTGCCGGAGCGGACGAAGAAAAGCAGGAACTTGTCGAGGTCGTTGAATTCTTGAAAGATCCTCGCAAATATGCCGAGCTTGGAGCCCGTATACCTAAAGGGGTACTTTTAGTTGGTCCTCCTGGTACAGGTAAAACATTACTTGCTCGAGCAGTAGCTGGTGAAGCCGGAACTCCTTTCTTCTCAATCAGTGGTTCTGATTTTGTTGAAATGTTTGTGGGTGTCGGTGCATCCCGTGTTCGTGATTTGTTTGAAAATGCTAAGAAGAATGCACCATGTATCATCTTTATCGATGAAATTGATGCAGTCGGACGTCAACGTGGCGCAGGTCTTGGCGGCGGTCATGATGAACGTGAACAGACATTGAACCAACTACTGGTGGAAATGGATGGTTTCGGTGGTAATGAAGGAATCATAATCATTGCTGCGACTAACCGTGCTGATGTATTGGATCCTGCTTTATTGCGTCCAGGACGTTTTGACCGTCAAATAACGGTTGGCCGCCCTGATGTTAAGGGCCGTGAAGAAGTGCTGAAAGTGCATGCGCGTAATAAACCTTTAGCAGAAACAGTCGATTTGAAAGCGATCGCTCAGCGTACTCCAGGATTTTCTGGTGCAGATCTTGAAAACTTACTGAATGAAGCGGCGCTTGTTGCTGCCCGTCAAGATAAGAAGAAGATCGATATGTCCGATTTGGATGAAGCTTCGGATCGTGTTATCGCTGGACCTGCCAAGAAAAACCGTGTCATTTCCAAAAAGGAAAGAAATATCGTAGCGTGGCATGAAGCGGGCCATACCATTATTGGATTGGTTTTGGATGATGCTGAAGTCGTTCATAAAGTTACGATAGTCCCTCGTGGTCAAGCTGGCGGTTATGCAGTTATGCTGCCGAAAGAAGATCGTTTCTTCATGACGGAACCTGAGCTTAAAGATAAAATCGTAGGACTATTGGGTGGCCGTGTATCCGAGGAAGTTACATTCGGAGAAGTGAGTACCGGTGCGCATAACGACTTCCAGCGGGCAACGGGCATAGCTCGGAGCATGGTTATGGAATATGGCATGAGTAAGCTCGGACCACTTCAATTCGGTAACTCTCAAGGTCAGGTCTTCCTTGGCCGCGATTTCAACAATGATCAAAACTATTCAGATGCGATAGCATATGAAATCGATCTTGAAATTCAACGTATCATCAGGGAAGCTTACGAAAGATGTAAGAAGATTCTTACTGAAAATCGTGAAAAACTTGATTTGGTTGCAAAAACCTTGCTTGAAGTGGAAACACTTGATGCGGAACAAATCAAAAGTTTATTCCATAATGGTAAATTGCCAGAGCGGGATTATACGGCTCTGAATGGGAATTTAACCACTGATGAGAATGTCAAGGTGAACATCAATACGAAGAAGGAAGAAAAAGAGGCCCTATTAGATCCATTGGATAAGAGAGGACCTGAGGACCTTGAAATAACGGAGGGAGAATTGAATACTCCTCCAATCAAAGAAGGTGCACCTCAAGATCAGCCGCTTTCCTTCCCGAACGAAGATGACAATAAAAAGTCTTAATTTGATTCAATTCAAAAGGGTATTTCCGCCTCGGAAATACCCTTTTCTTCACTCTTGAATTAATTATGATAAAGTTTCTGGGAAGCGATTCGAAAAGTGAGACTAATAGCCTTGGGAAATAACAGTGTGGTATGATGTTGGAGAATAATTTACCGGAGTGATGAAACGATGATTTTTGTATTGGATGTTGGGAATACGAATACTGTATTAGGCGTATACGATGAAGATATTTTAAAATATCATTGGCGAATTGAGACTAACCGTCACAAGACAGAAGATGAGTATGGAATGGTCATAAAGTCTTTGCTGCAACATGAAGGTCTTTCGTTTGATCTATTTGATGGTATCATTATTTCTTCGGTAGTTCCGCCAATAATGTTTGCGCTTGAACGCATGTGCAAAAAATACTTTGGAATTAAACCGCTTATAGTTGGGCCTGGAATAAAAACTGGATTGAATATTAAATACGAAAATCCCCGTGAGGTGGGAGCGGACCGAATCGTAAATGCCGTGGCAGGCATTCAGGAATATGGAAGCCCTCTCATTATCGTGGATTTTGGCACGGCAACGACATATTGCTATATAAATGAGGATAAACAATACATGGGTGGAGCCATTGCTCCGGGTATAAACATTTCTACTGAAGCACTTTATTCAAAGGCAGCCAAACTTCCAAGAATAGAAATCAGCCGGCCAGATGGAATTATTGGGAAAAATACGGTATCCGCCATGCAGGCTGGTATTTTGTATGGGTATGTTGGACAGGTAGAAGGAATCGTTAATCGAATTAAGGCGCAAAGTAATCTAGAACCAACGGTAATAGCTACAGGTGGACTGGCCACCTTAATTGCTAATGAGTCGATTGTGATTGATGTTGTTGAACCGTTTTTGACCTTGAAGGGGTTGCAGCTGATCTATAAACGTAATCGTGAGCAAGTGAAGAAGTAATACACAGCATGGAAGGAGCAAAATAAATGAAGGATTATCTAATAAAGGCGTTAGGCTATGACGGGCAGGTTCGGGCATATGCTGTTTCAACAACAGACACCGTAGGAGAAGCTCAACGACGCCATTATACATGGCCCACTGCTTCAGCTGCCCTTGGACGGGCTATGACGGCAGGCGTTATGATGGGTGGAATGTTAAAAGGTGAAGAAAAGCTGACGATTAAAATCGAGGGCGGTGGGCCGATTGGTTCCATCCTGGTCGACAGCAATGCAAAGGGAGAAGTCCGCGGATATGTCACCCACCCGCAGACCCACTTTGATTTGAATGAGCAAGGAAAGCTGGATGTAAGGAAAGCGGTAGGCACCGATGGATTGCTGACTGTTGTCAAAGATATCGGTCTTCGTGATTACTTTTCAGGGCAAGTGCCAATTGTATCGGGGGAATTGGGTGAAGATTTCACTTATTACTTTGTTACTTCCGAACAGGTACCTTCATCTGTGGGGGTAGGGGTTCTGGTGAATCCGGATAATTCAATCCTTGCAGCGGGTGGATTTATCATTCAGTTGATGCCAGGTACTTCCGAAGATACGATTTCCAAAATCGAAAATCGACTAAGCACGATAACTCCTGTTTCTAAGATGATTCAAAGCGGCATGACTCCTGAAGAAATCCTGACTGAAATTTTAGGTGAGGGTAATGTGAATATACTAGAAAAAATGGATGTCCAATTCTCCTGTCAATGTTCTCGGGAAAGAATTGCAAATGCATTGATTAGCCTAGGGAGAGCTGAGATTCGGGATATCATTGAGACAGAGGGGCAAGCGGAGGCACAATGTCATTTTTGTAATCAGACCTACCAATTCTCGAAGGAAGAACTAGAGGAACTAGAAGCAGAAACCAAAAAATAATATACGGGGGATAAGGGTTTGCCAAAACAAAAGCTTCGGGCGATTATTGCTGGCCTTGCCTTGTTGAACCTATTGACTATCATCATCTTTGTCATAAAACCACTAATCATTTCTAAATCCGTCATTGGGGAAGAAACGGCCGCAAAGGTTGGGTCCAAGGATATTTCCCGGGACGCATGGATGAATGAGCTCGAAAAAAGATATGGGGAAGATGTACTTGAGGAAATGGTCGATAAAGAAGTAGTGAAACAGGCAGCTGAAAAATACAAAGTGAAAACTTCGGATGAAGAGCTCGATCGGGAACTTAAAATGATGAAAACGATGTATGGGACTGCCGGTCAGAACCTAAAAAAAAGTAACGATCAACTGAGGCAGGAAATTCAGTCGAGTCTCCTCCTCGAGAAGCTCCTCACCAAGGACGTTTCGGTTTCCGAAACAGCAATGCGGAATCATTATGATAATAATAAGGATATCTACAGAATCCCTACTGCTTTCCATATTTCCCATATTACTTCGTCTACAAAAAAGCAAGCAGACCAAATCATACGTGAACTGGAGAAAGGTGTCTCCTTTAATGTCTTAGCGATGGAAAAGTCTCTTGATGAATTTACTGCCAATCAAGGGGGCGACATGGGTTATATATCACAGGATAACGAGCAAGTCTCCAAGGAATACATAACCGCCGCCGAGAAATTGAAGGTGAAAAAGTGGAGTGATGCCATCCAAACGGAAGATGGCTGGGCCGTTCTTTATCTGCATGAAAGGATAGAGGGCAAGCAGTATGAATACGACGAAGTTAAAGATAAGATTCACCGCCAAATAGCTCTTGAACAGATTCAGGCACCGGTCTCAGGGAAAATCTTCTGGGACGAATTTGATGTAGAATGGTTTTATGGATTGAAAGAACAAAAGTAGGTCAATGGTTGTGTGAGAAAATTTAGAATATAGTATATAATCATTGACAATGAACTATTAAAACTGGTAACTTTAAATTAATAAAACCAATAAACATACTCGGTATTGAAATGATAAGGAGTGGAGAAAATGGCACGTATAGCTAATTCTGTAATCGATTTAATTGGACAAACACCTATTGTGAAGTTAAATAAGCTTCAAAATGAAAACAGTGCAGATATTTATCTGAAACTTGAGTATTTTAATCCGGGCAGTAGTGTAAAAGACCGTATCGCTCTTGCGATGATCGAAGCGGCAGAAAAGACTGGTAACCTTAAGCCGGGTGATACGATCATCGAACCTACAAGCGGGAATACTGGAATAGGATTAGCGATGGTAGCTGCGGCAAAGGGCTATAAATCAATTCTGGTTATGCCGGAGACGATGAGTTTGGAACGCCGTAACTTGCTTCGCGCTTATGGCGCCGAGTTAGTTCTTACTCCTGGACCTGAAGGAATGAAGGGCGCAATCGCAAAGGCGACTGAGCTGTCAAAAGAAAAAGGTTACTTCATTCCACAGCAATTCGAGAATGAAGCCAACCCTGAAGTTCATCGGAACACTACAGGCCCTGAAATTGTTGAAGCCTTTGGTGATGAGGGTCTGGATGCATTCGTTGCGGGAATCGGTACTGGTGGAACCATAACAGGTGCTGGTGAAGTCCTGCGTGAAAAATACCCTGACATTAAAATTTACGCTGTTGAGCCTGCGGATTCTCCGGTATTATCGGGTGGGACTCCAGGACCTCATAAAATCCAAGGAATCGGTGCAGGTTTTGTCCCAAGTATTTTGAATACAGATCTCTATGACGAAATCATTCAAGTCAATACAGAGGAATCATTTGATTATGCCCGCCGCGCAGCAAAAGAGGAAGGGATCCTCGGCGGTATATCTTCTGGAGGCGCAATTGCAGCTGCCATTAAAGTGGCTGACAAACTGGGAAAAGGCAAAAAGGTACTTGCTATCATCCCAAGTAATGGTGAACGTTATTTAAGTACACCATTATATAACTTTGAGTAAGAACAGACACTATTAATGAGAAGCGAAGTTCCTTGGGGGCTTTGCTTTTCTTTTTGTAGTTAAGTCAGCAGAAATGTTCCAAGTCTTCATGAAGCTTGCACTATGCCTATGTAAATGGGTAAACTCGTATATATAGATTTCTTTAGGCGAAGGAGAACGTGGGATGTCATTAGCTGGAGCGTCAAAAATAAAATGCGGTTCATTTGATTTGGATTACAGCAATAAAACCTTAATTATGGGGATTTTGAATGTTACGCCGGACTCCTTTTCGGATGGCGGGAAATATAATCGGATAGATGCTGCTTTGAAGCATGCCGAACGGATGGTCAACGACGGAGCGGATATATTGGATATAGGCGGAGAGTCCACCCGTCCTAACTACGAGAGGATATCGGATGAAGAGGAAATAGAGAGAGTCGCCCCGATTATTGAAGCCATATCCCGTAATATTGAGGTCCCAATATCGGTCGATACGTATAAATCGAGAGTGGCAGAAGCGGCGGTAAAGGCAGGAGCCCATATATTAAATGATATTTGGGGAGGGAAAGCCGATTCCTTAATGTCAAAGGTTGCTGCGGAATATAAGGTGCCGATCATCTTGATGCATAATAGGAATAATATGGATTATGAACGTTTTGTCAGGGATGTACTTCAAGATTTATTCGAAAGCATCACGTTGGTAAAGGATGCGGGGGTCAAGGATGAAAACATCATTCTCGATCCAGGTATCGGTTTTGCGAAGGATTTAAAGTTAAATTTGGAAATGATGAGGAATCTTGATAAGTTGGTATCATTAGGTTATCCCGTGCTGTTAGCCACATCAAGAAAGTCCATGATTGGACATGTTCTGGACCTGCCGCCTAGTGAGCGGATGGAAGGAACGGCCGCCACAATCTGCCATGGAATTCTACAAGGTTGTCAAATGGTTCGTGTACATGATGTGAAAGAAATGGCACGGACTGCAAAGATGATGGATGCTCTATTAGGAAAAGGTGAATGGAATGGATAAGATATATGTGAATAGAATGGAGTTTTACGGATATCATGGAGTTTTTCCAGAAGAAACGAAGCTTGGTCAGCGGTTTAAAGTGGATTTAATCGTCCAGGCTGATTTAGCCAAGGCTGGGAAGAGTGACAACCTTGAAGACTCTATTAACTATGGTGAGTTATATGAAGTGTGTAAAAGTGTTGTTGAGGGAGAACCTTTTAAGTTAGTGGAAGCTGTCGCTGAAAAGATTGCCTCTGAACTACTTAATAAATATTCTTCCATCGAGACATGCACCGTGAAGGTCTATAAACCAGATCCTCCAATAGCCGGTCACTATGATTCAGTTGCTATAGAGATTGTAAGGGGACGTTGATTGTGGTAAATATTGCTTACCTTTCAATAGGGTCGAACTTAGGGGATCGCCTTGAAACATTCCAAAGCGCTTTCCAATTATTGTCCGAAAATCCACATATAAAGTTGTTGGCCTGCTCTTCTTTATATGAAACGGACCCGATAGGATATGAAGACCAGGACTGTTTTTTAAATGCGGTCCTTAAAGTGGAAACTGATTTAGAACCCGAAAAATTACTTCATGCTTGTATGAAAATTGAACAAGATTTAGGGAGAAAAAGGGAAATCAGGTGGGGTCCCCGTACTTTAGACCTTGACATTTTGTTATATAATCATGAAAATATTGAGACAGAGATTCTTTCAGTCCCGCACCCTCGTATGCACGAGAGGGCTTTTGTTATCGTGCCTTTAATGGAAGTGGACCCTGATATATCACTTCCGCAAATGGATGCACCTTTGAGCGACCTGCTTGAACAGATTTCGGATAAAGAAGGAGTTCGATTATGGAAGGTGAAAAATGGGGAAGGCGTATTCGCGCTTTTCGAAAGTTAAAGGGGTATACCCAGGAAGGCTTTGCGAGAGAAATAGGTGTTTCCGTTTCCTTGCTGGGAGAAATCGAACGAGGGAACCGCAACCCTTCAGAGGCATTTTTACTGGAAGTGGCGGAAATTCTCCATGTTTCCATTGAGGAGCTTCAGCCACCTGAGGATAAGTGAAAGAATGTTATAGGAGGCCACAACTTGTTGAAAATAGGCAATATAGAAATGAAGAATCAGGTAGTGCTAGCGCCGATGGCGGGAGTCTGTAACTCGGCATTCCGCTTGACCGTCAAGGAATTTGGTGCTGGTCTTGTTTGTGCGGAGATGGTCAGTGACAAGGGCATCGTTTTACAAAATGCTAAAACGATGAATATGCTTTATATAGATGAAAGAGAAAAGCCGTTAAGTTTGCAGATCTTTGGCGGAGTAAAGAAATCTTTGGTTGAAGCTGCACAATTTGTAGATAAAAATACAAATGCTGACATCATTGATATCAACATGGGCTGCCCGGTTCCTAAAATCACGAAATGTGATGCGGGTGCGAAGTGGCTTCTTGATCCAAACAAAATTTATGAGATGGTTTCAGCGGTGGTTGATGCTGTAGAAAAGCCGGTAACGGTGAAAATGCGCATAGGCTGGGATGATGAGCATGTTTTTGCGATTCAAAATGCTCAGGCTGTTGAACGTGCGGGTGGTAAAGCTGTTTCCATGCATGGCAGGACACGAGTTCAAATGTATGAAGGAAAAGCTAATTGGGACATCATCCGTGAAGTGAAGAAATCAATTAACATTCCCCTTATCGGTAACGGTGATGTTGAAACTCCACAGGATGCGGAAAGAATGCTGAAGGAAACGGGTGTTGATGGGGTCATGATCGGCCGTGCAGCGCTAGGTAACCCGTGGATGATTTACCGGACTGTAAAATATCTGGAAACTGGCCAACTGATGGATGAACCTTCAGTTCGTGAAAAGATGGACGTTTGTGTGCTTCATATGGATCGTCTAATTGCGTTGAAAAATGAAAATGTCGCTGTTCGTGAAATGCGTAAGCATGCTTCTTGGTATTTAAAGGGTGTTAAAGGGAACGCTAAGGCCCGTAAAGGAATTAATGATTGTGAAACAAGGGAAGATGTTGTAAGCCTTCTTTATGGACTTGTGGATGATATTGAAGCGAAGCAACAAAATATCCAAATGGTCTGATGTTTGACTTTACCTTCCTATTTTCCTATAATACGCTTATCTCAGACTGCCAGTAATCCTGGCAGTTTTTATATGTACATAAGTAATGTTTTTAGATAAAAAGCTGTTGAATTCCTTTACTTTATGTAAGAATAAATATGTATGCAAAAGAATTTCTGATTAATTATATAAGGCATTTATTAATAAAGATGGAGATGATTTTCGTGAGTCATGAAGAATTGAATGACCAACTGCAGGTAAGGCGCGATAAAATGCAGGCCATGATGGATAATGGACAAGACCCTTTCGGGAGCAGGTTCGAGCGCACACATAACACTCAGGAGATAATCAGTGCTTATGGTGAATTAGAAAAGGAAGATCTTGAAGAAAAAGAAATTGAAGTTACAATCGCTGGCCGTGTCATGACGAAGCGTGGAAAAGGGAAAGCGGGATTTGCCCATATCCAAGACATTAGCGGTCAAATCCAAATCTACGTCCGTTTGGATAACATAGGTGAAGAATCTTACCAAATTTTCAACCAAACCGATCTTGGCGATATCGTAGGGGTAACTGGCGTTATTTTCAAAACGAAAGTCGGGGAACTTTCGATTAAAGCTAAAGAATATGTGTTCCTTGCTAAAGCGCTTCGCCCGTTACCTGATAAATTTCATGGTCTAAAGGATGTTGAAGAGCGTTATCGGAAACGTTATGTTGATTTAATTACTAATGAGGAAAGTAAAAATACGTTGATCATGCGCAGTCGTATTGTACAAGCCATGAGACGGTATTTGGACGATCATGGATACCTTGAAGTGGAGACGCCTCTATTGCACTCTGTTGCTGGTGGAGCGGCTGCACGTCCTTTCCTTACTCACCATAATGCCTTGGACATGCCTTTGAATTTAAGGATTGCCATTGAACTTCATCTAAAACGCTTAATCGTTGGCGGATTGGAGAAGGTTTATGAAATTGGCCGGGTTTTCAGAAATGAAGGAGTATCAACAAGACATAATCCTGAATTCACATTGATTGAATTGTACGAGGCTTATGCGGATTACCAGGATATCATGAGTTTAACGGAAAACCTGATTGCCCATATAGCTCAAGAAGTTTTGGGGACGACTACCATCCAGTATGGGGAGTATGAGATAGAGTTAAAGCCAGAATGGAAACGACTTCACATGGTTGACGCTGTAAAAGAATATACGGGTGTGGATTTCTGGACTCAAATGAGTAAAGAAGAAGCCCAACGGCTTGCTAAAGAAAATGGGATTGAAGTTAAGGAATCCATGGAGTTCGGCCATATCGTAAATGAATTCTTTGAACAAAAGGTGGAAGATAAGTTAATTCAACCTACATTCATCTATGGACATCCAGTGGAAATCTCTCCTTTAGCAAAGAAAAATCCGGAAGATTCCCGTTTCACAGATCGTTTTGAGTTATTCATTGTAGGCAGGGAGCATGCAAATGCCTTCACGGAACTTAATGATCCTATTGATCAACGTCAACGCTTTGAAGCTCAATTAAAAGAACGAGAGCAAGGTAATGATGAAGCTCATGAAATGGATGAAGATTTCTTGGAGGCGCTAGAATACGGAATGCCGCCTACTGGCGGACTGGGAATTGGTGTTGACCGTTTGGTTATGCTATTGACCAATTCTCCTTCTATACGTGACGTCCTATTATTCCCTTTAATGAGACATCGCTAAAATAAGCAGCATGAGTTTCGATTACAGGGCCGAATTTGGATGGCTGGGATCAATGGGTGTAGCTCCTGATCCTGGTAAGTCCAATTCGGTTTTTGTTTTTTAATTATAATTTCATGACTTCTAATAGAGTGGATTATGGGGTTTGAAAGAAAAACAACATTATCTCAAAAAAACTTTATAAAAGGTATTGCGCAGTTAACGTAATGGTGTTATATTTATATCTGTCGTTACGAACGAGTTGCAAACAGATTACAAACTTTTAAAAAGTTTTAAAAAGTTGTTGACTTGAAGTGATGAAGATGTTATTATAAATAAGCTGTTCCGAAAGATATT